>NZ_NPBF01000027.1 GCF_002272135.1 Virgibacillus sp. 7505
TATGAAAGGTATTAATATAAACCCTTATATATCAATGAAGAAAGCGTTTTAAAAAATTTCTTGTTTTAGTTGTAAGTTTTGTTTTGTTACGGTATATTGGGAGTGTGAAATCGCAACAAGCCACTTAAAAAAATTTCCAATTTCAAAGCCTTTGCTATTTTAAAAAAAGTTACTTCTATTGGGGGGAACAGTCGTGGGACAAAAGGAATCTAGCGAAAGATTCTGGGAGAACTTCCATGGACCGAATATGGGTTATGTGGAGGAGCAATACGACAATTATAGGCAAGATCCGGAATCAGTGGAAGCATCATTGAAGGAACTATTCGATACGTATGGAGAGCCGAGGGTGATGCGGCGTCAAGGGGAAGACACGCCATCAACAGGAATGTCCGAAGCATCCATAAAGAAAATCACTGCGGCAATTCAGCTTGTAGAAGCAATTCGCCGCTATGGGCATCTGGAAGCAGATATCTACCCAGTAGGCGGAGAGCATACGGAAACTGCGGTACTGACCAAGATGGAGGATTTTCAGCTAACTGAATCTGATTTACGGGATATACCGGCAAGCTTTGTCTGGGAAGAGGCTCCGAATGATGTACATACGGCTTTGGAAGCCGTTCAGCTACTGAAGGAAAGATATGCAGGCACCACTTCCTTCGAGTATGATCATGTCGGCAACCATGAAGAGCGCAAATGGCTTCAGGATCAGATTGAGACTGCATCCTATATTCCAGGGTGGACTGAAGCCGATAAAAAAGAAATTTTGAAACGGCTTACAGACGTGGAAGGCTTCGAATCCTTCCTGGCGCGTACTTTCGTCGGTCAGAAACGTTTCTCCATCGAAGGTCTTGAAGCGATGGTTCCGATGCTGGATTCTATCATTAAAGAAGCGTGTCTCGCTGATACTGATGAAGTGATGCTTGGCATGGCGCATAGAGGAAGGCTATCTGTACTAGCACATGTATTAGGCAAGCCTTTCGATCTTATCTTCTCTGAATTCAATCACACAGGTGAGAAAGAGTTGCTTCCTTCAGAAGGTTCTAGAGGCCTGCATGGCGGCTGGACTGGTGATGTAAAATACCATTTCGGTGCTGTAGCGGAACACCATGAAGGTCAGGAAAAGCATACAACTATTACATTGGCTAACAACCCCTCCCACTTGGAATTTGTCAATCCGATCGTAGAAGGATTTACAAGAGCGGCCCAGGACAATACATCACAAGCAGGGTATCCGGATCAGGATCCGTCGAAAGCGCTTAGTATCCTTATCCATGGTGATGCTGCTTTCATTGGGGAAGGTGTTGTAGCTGAAACGCTTAACCTAGGGGATTTACCGGGATATACGACTGCTGGTTCGGTGCATATTATCGCAAACAACCAGGTTGGCTTCACAACAAATCGCCGCGATGGACGTTCAACCCGATACGCAAGCGATTTAGCGAAGGGTTTTGAAATCCCAATCGTTCATGTGAACGCTGACGACCCGCTTGCATGCGTGGCAGCTGCATTGCTTGCTTTCCGTTACCGCCAGCGTTTTCATAAGAGTATTCTGATTGATCTTGTAGGCTACCGTCGTTATGGTCATAACGAGATGGATGAGCCGCGTTCCACACAGCCGATCCTTTATCAGGATATCGATGCGCATGATACGGTAGCTAAAATCTTCTCTGCGAAACTGGAAGAAGAGAAAGTCATCACAGGAGAAGAAGGCTACGACTCTCTTAGTGCGCAAGTCGGTGAATATCTGAAGGATATCTTCCAGAATATGAAGGAAGAAGATGCGAAGGAAAAGCTGCCGAAACCAGAACCGGAAGCTCTGAAATGTGATCTGCCTGATATCCAGACCAGTGTCCCAGCAGATACTTTGTTCTCCCTTAATAGACAGCTACAGAAGAGACCGGAAGGATTCCAAGTCTTCAAGAAGTTGATCAAGATTATTTCTAAACGGCATCAGGCATTCGAGGAAGAGGGGAAAGCAGACTGGGCTGTCGGTGAGATTCTGGCTTATGCCAGCATTTTACAGGAAGGCACACCAATACGTCTGACTGGTCAGGATTCAGAACGGGGCACATTTGCCCATCGGCACGCGGTGCTGCATGATGTCGAAACAGACGCAACCTATTCTCCGCTGCATGGCTTGGATGAAGCAAAATCATTTGCCCTTCATAATAGTCCGCTGTCAGAGGCAGGCGTTATCGGCTTCGAATATGGCTATAGCGTACACAATCCGAATGCTTTTGTTCTTTGGGAAGCGCAATTCGGAGACTTTGCCAATACAGGACAGGTCCTATTCGATCAGTTTATCGCTGCTGGCCGTGCAAAATGGGGCGAAAAGTCCAATATGGCTATACTGCTGCCGCATGGATACGAAGGACAAGGACCGGAGCATTCCAGCGGCCGGGTAGAAAGATTCCTTCAGCTTGCAGCAGAGAATAATTTGATTATAGCGAATGTGACAAGTTCTGCTCAGCTGTTTCACCTGCTTCGTCGACAAGCGAAACTGGGGGGAAGAGAAGAGGCTCGACCTCTTGTGCTAATGACGCCGAAAAGCTTGATGCGAAGTGCTCGTCTGGCAAGTAACCTGGAAGAATTCACAGAAGGAAGCTTTTCGTCGCTGCGTGTTCAGCCTAATAACGAGGCGACATCTGAAACAGCTAAAACACTTGTATTAGGAAGCGGAAAAGTGATGGTGGATCTGGAAGAAGCGATGGAAAAAGAAGCGGGTGCATTTGAAGAGCTTCATATCGTCCGTGTAGAGCAGCTTTATCCATTCCCTTCCCAGAAAATCAAGCAGATTCTTGAAGACTACCCTTCTATCAGAGAAGTGAGATGGGTTCAGGAAGAACCGCGTAATATGGGAGCCTGGACATTCGTCCGCGAAAGAGTTGAATCAATTCTTTCAGAAGGTCAAACACTTGAATATATCGGCCGACCGGATCGTGCATCACCTGCAGTAGGAAAGCCTGCTGTACACAAAACAGAACAGAAGCAGATCATCAATCAAGCCTTAAAGCTGTCCAAGGGAGGAGTTAGCGTATGAAGGAACTGAAAGTACCAGAGCTGGCAGAATCAATTACAGAGGGAACGATTTCCGAGTGGTTAGTAAATCCAGGTGACCATGTTGAAAAAGGGGATCCGGTTCTCGAATTGGAAACAGATAAGGTAAATGTGGAAGTCAACGCGGAATATAGCGGTGTGGTAAAGGAACTGCTGAAGGAAGCAGGCGATGATGTAGAAGTAGGCGATATCATTGCTACAGTTGACGAGAATGGCGAGGCTGGCGGTGAGGCAGACACATCTGCAGCAGAAGAGACGAAAGCAGAAGCGGCAGCTGTAGCAGAAGCTCCAGCTGAAGAGAAGAAGGAAGAGACAAAAGTCAAAGCGGCTGAACCGGCTGCCTCCAATAAAAATACGCTGGCAACGCCGGCTGCTCGTAAACGTGCTCGTGAGTTAGGTATTAGCCTGGATGAGATCTCAGCACGTGATCCATTTGGCAGAGTTCGTCCGGAAGATGTCGAGGAAGCAGCGAAACCGAAAGAAAACCCTGCCAAGCAGTCAAAAGATGATAAACAAAAACAATCTGCAAAGGCAGAATTCGAGAAACCTGTCGAGCGGATAAAAATGACTCGCCGTCGTCAAACGATTGCGAGCAGGCTGGTGGAAGCACAGCACACGTCGGCAATGCTGACTACTTTCAATGAAGTCGATATGACAGCAGTTATGCAGCTTCGCAGTGAACGCAAGGATAAATTCCTCGAAAAACATGATGTGAAGCTTGGGTTTATGTCCTTCTTTACGAAAGCTGTTGTCGGGGCATTGAAGGAATTCCCTTATATCAATGCAGAGATCCAGGGTAATGAAATCGTTTTGAAGAAATTCTACGATGTTGGTATCGCTGTATCTACCGATGATGGACTTGTCGTTCCAGTTGTGCGGGATGCAGATCGACTGGACTTTGCTGGCATTGAAAGCGAGATCTCCCGACTAGGTAAGAAAGCCCGTAACAAAGAGCTTAGCTTGGATGAACTGAACGGAGGTTCATTCACTATCACAAACGGTGGTATTTTCGGATCACTCGTTTCCACACCGATCTTGAACACACCGCAAGTAGGTATCCTGGGAATGCATACGATCCAAAAACGTCCAATCGCGATGCCGGATGATACAATCCAGATTCGCCCGATGATGTACCTTGCATTATCTTACGATCATCGTATCGTCGATGGAAAAGATGCGGTACAGTTCCTTGTGCGTATCAAGCAATTGCTGGAAGATCCATACGATCTCCTTTTGGAAGGTTAAACTATAAAAACCGCCCTCGTTATGAGGGCGGTTTTTTGTGTGCTCTTTTTCTACATATCTTTCCTGCACCTGCACAAACTAACAAAAATGAAACTGGAAAGGTGCGTCGCCATGGGTTTTTTCAAACAGAAGAAGAACCAGCCAGTACAAGAAAAAGTCATACGTGAAGACAAGATGCCGCCGCATCAATCCACAGTATCACTAGAGAAGAACATCCGTTATATCCAGGAAGAGATGAAGAATTCGGCTGATCTAAAAGTACGGCTGCTTCCAGGCAATAAACAAGCGTTGGTTTACTTGGATGACATTACAGATCCGGATAAAATACAACGATATATATTCGTACCGCTAATGGAAATGGATGGGAATATTCAAAGAGTTAAAGATCGGGAAGAAAGTGAAGATCTCAATAAAGCCGTTTCTGCACTTTTGGAAGGTAAAGCTGTCTATTTAGTAGAAGGGGATGCTACATGCTACTTCTTCAATGTTCAGCAAAATGTGACCCGGGCTATCATGGAGCCGATGAACGAAAAGGTTATCAAAGGATCGCATGATGGTTTCAATGAAGATATCAAGCAGAATATAAATCTCATTCGCCGCCGTATTCAGCATAGGAGCCTGACGATAAAAAAGCAGACGGTTGGCGATTACACAGAATCTGAAATTGCCTTGGTCTATGTGGAGGGCATAGTAAATCCAGATGTAGTGAAGGAACTGGAAAAAAGGGTGAAAAATATCAGCAGTGATGCACTATTGAGTGCAGGGGCCTTCAGTGAATATATTGAAGATCGCACGTATAGTATCTTTCCGCAATTTTTGAGTACGGAAAGACCCGATAAAACTGTTGCACAATTGATGGAAGGCAGAATTGCGATTCTTTTTGCTAACAATCCGACATGTCTAATTGCTCCGGTTACTTTCTTTGCCTTTTATCAATCGCCGGATGATTATAATACACGCTGGCTCGTAGCAACTTATATTCGTTTAATTCGCTTGTTCAGTTTTATTCTGGCTATAACACTGCCTTCTTTCTATATAGCAGTAGTAGGCTTTCATTTTGAAGTGATTCCGGAAGCACTTATTTCACCTGTACTGGGTGCTATTCGGGATATTGCTTATCCGCCAATTGTAGAAGCAGTTCTGATGGTAATCGTCATCGAACTGATACGGGAATCCGGTATCAGGCTGCCATCCCCTATCGGTTCTACAATTGGTATCGTCGGTGGTCTTGTTATCGGTGATGCGATTGTGACAGCTGGATTGGTATCCAATTTGATGGTAATCGTCATTGCCCTCACTTCTCTGGCTTCCTTTGTTGTGCCATCGAATGAAATGAGTGATTCGCTAAGGATACTGACATTTCCGCTGATCATCCTGAGCTCTGTTCTTGGTTTTATCGGGATTGCTTTTGGTTTACTGATGGTTCTGATCCATCTTTGCCGGATGGAATCGTTGGGACTCAGCTACTTTACACCTATCCAGTTCCGGGATTTAAAAGATACAGTAATACGTGTTCCGCAATTTTTAATGAAGCGCCGCCCAGAGCAATTAGGATCACCGCGTCCATACAAGTCCAATGAACTGAGTGATGAAAATGGCAGTAAGTGATACGAAGCAGAAAATCACCTTGTCCCAACTTGCTTATATCTTTATTCAAAGTCAAATTGGCGTCGATATATTGAATCTGTCCACAGTACTGCATAAAGCAGCTGGGGCGGATGGCTGGATTCCTTTACTAATCGGTGGTGTGATTTCCACTGTCTTCGTAATAATGGTGTTGCATATCAGCAACCGTTATCCTGGTGAAGGTTTGTTCGATATTTTAAGAAGCAGTTTTGGGAAGCCGTTAGGCAATCTAGCCGGATTCGGATATTATGTTTATTTTCTTGTTGTTGCGATATACCTTCTGACGTCTTACGGGGAACTGATCAATGAATGGCTGCTACCGGAAACACCGATCCTGGTACTCTATCTGCTCCTTCTCGTTAGTGCGCTCTATACTATTTCAGGTGGATTAACTATCATTGCCAAGGTATTCACCTTTTTCGCGGTTATTTTGTTTATTATTTCCGCATTGTTTCTATTCGGTTTTGTGGATGCAAAGTTCATTTACATGCTGCCGATTGGTCAGGCCTCCTTTTCAGGCTATATGGAAGGGATACGAGTCACGATTTATTCGTTTAGCAGTTATGTACTGTTATTGCTGTTTGTTCCTTATGCAAAGGGCGATTTAAAACAAAAAAAGCGGACATTGATCGGCGCAAACTTACTTGTGCTCCTATTCTACCTGTATACAGTCATCGTTTCTTTTGCACATTTTGGATCAGATCAGATTGAACATTTGTCACAGCCTGTTCTTTATATGCTTCGAACTGCGGATTCTGTCATTATTACAAGGATCGATATCTTTGTGCTTACCATGTGGACTGTTTTCGCAATGACAGCTTTTGCAGCGTATCTGTATGGTGCAGAAAGGGCTTTCGCTAAAATACCGAAGCCGAAGAAGAAGATGCTGAATGTATATACAGCTTCCATCATCGTTCTTGCTGTTTCCTACTGGGGAGGACTAAATGAGAAGCATATCAGAAATATCATTAATTTCCAGGATTTAATTACAGAATACTTCACCATATATATTCCTATTTTACTATTCCTTCTATCTTTCTTTCGCCGAAAGGATAAGAAAAAGGGGGCAGCACAATGAAAAAGCTGACTATGATACTGCTAAGCTGCACGCTTATATTGTCTGGCTGCTGGGATACCAGGGAATTCAAGGAAGTGAAGATGGGCATTTCTGCTGCCTATGATTTGACAGAGGATGGTGTTTATACGAATACCATACTCATACCGAATGTACAGAATAGCGCACAAGGACCGGGACAGGAATCAACCCAATTTCTAACGGCAACCGGAAATACTCCCTCGGAAGCAAGAACGAACATTGATAGACGGTTATCATCGACGTATAGTCCGACACAGCTTGATGTTGTTCTTTTTGGAGATAAGCTTGCCCGACAAGACATATATCCATATGTGGATGCCTTTTACCGCGATCCGAGGATGCATCTTGATGTGGTGCCAGTGGTAGTGAAGGGTAATGCAGAACAAGCGCTGAAAGTAGTTCCTAAATCCGAGACGCGTCCAAGTGAATATATAGAAGGTATCGTCGAATCGGAAGTAGAAACAACAAATACTCTTGAGACCAGTTTGCAAGCGATCGGTTCCGAGCTTTATGAAGAGGGGGAAGACTTCAGCTTACCGCTCTTACAAGTCGGGGACGGGGGAAAAACGGTGTCTTATGAAGGGTTGGCGCTGTTCCATAAATCAAGTTATACGGGGAAGGATATTCCTTTCGAACATACGACGCTCTTTTTATTGATGAAGAAGGTTAAAGGTAAAGTAGCTCGCATTACTACCAAAATATTTGATGGAAAGAAGCCGAAACCAGATAACTATACGACCATTAATATTGTGGATTTTTCCAGTAAAATCAAGTCGAAGCCAGATAAGCAGAACAAAGTAAGGACCGATATAACTTTGAATTTAACCGTAATGATTCAAGAATACCCACAGGACCATCTTGCTTTGAAAGATTTACCTGAGGTCAAAAAAAACCTGGAACAGGCATTAACTGACCAAGCAAATGAAACAATCAAAATAATCCAAGATGCGAATAGCGATGTGTTCGGAATCGGCCGAAGCATATATGGTCATTATCCGTCACACTGGGAAAAGCTTGATTGGGAAAAGGATTTCAAGGAAATAAAAATTGTTCCTCATGTGACTGTAAACATCCGTTCACGCGGAATTTTCAGATAATTTAACACTTTTCTATAGTTTGTTTAATCAATACCAGCACTCCCGCATAAGATAGACTAATTATCTTAAGGAGGCTGGCGAATGAGTGATTCCAATCATTTTGCAGTGTCAGAAGAAGACTGGTCCCTCCATCGAAAAGGATATGATGATCAAAAGCGGCATCAGGAGAAGGTCCAGGAAGTATTGAAGAACAAGCTGCCCGATTTGATCACAGAAGAAAATATTATCATGTCTAATGGGAAAGATCTGATCAAGATACCGATTAGATCATTGGATGAATACAAGATCCGCTATAGCCAAGACAAGAATAAACATGCAGGCCAAGGAAAAGGCGACAGTAAAGTAGGAGATGTGCTGGGGCGTGCCGGCGGTCAGCAGAAGGCGCCAGGTAAAGGGCAGGGAGAAGCAGGGGACCAGCCTGGTCAGGACTATTACGAAGCGGAAGTTTCATTTGAGGAATTGGAAGAGAATTTTTACAGTCAGCTGGAGCTGCCGAATTTGGAGCAAAAAGATGAACAGCAGATGATTGTGACGGATATTGCATTTCATGACATCCGCAAGACAGGGCTTGTCGGTAATATCGACAAGAAACGTACGATGCTGGAGGCATTCAAACGCAATGCTTTAAGCGGTACTGCGGCATTCGCTCCGATTTATCCGGAGGATGTACGCTACAAAACCTGGGACGCGATTGAAAAACCGGATTCGAAGGCAGTGGTACTTGCCATGCTTGATACGAGCGGCAGTATGGGAAATTGGGAAAAGTATGTGGCAAGAAGCTTCTTCTTTTGGATGACAAGATTCCTGCGGACGAAATACGAAACAGTGGAGATTGAATTCATTGCCCATCATACAGAGGCGAATGTTGTCGATGAAGAGTCCTTTTTCTCCAAAGGGGAGAGCGGCGGGACGATCTGTTCCTCGGCTTACAGAAAGGCCTTGCAGTTAATAGATGAGAAATATCCGCCATCAGCTTATAATATTTACCCATTCCATTTTTCAGATGGTGACAACCTTACATCTGATAACAGCCGCTGCGTTGGACTGATCAATCAGCTGATCGAGAAATCAAGTATGTTCGGCTACGGAGAAGTCAACCAGTATAATCGTCATTCCACGCTTATGCAGATTTTCCGTAAGATGGATCATCCGAAATTCCGGTATTATGTGCTGCGGAAGAAAACGGATGTTTTCTACGCCATGCAGCGCTTCTTCTCGAACGAAGAGACAGAAGTTTCCGTTTGAACAGCAGTTTTTCACTGCTGTTTTTTTCTGTTTTCAGGAAAAAATCAGATCGAAAAAGCATATATTGGTCATATGCCAAAAAGCCCTTTCTTTTTTCTAAAATATCCTTTAGGATAGAATAGGCGATTAAATGTTTCGTTTACATTACAAATAAATTACAGATATATTAAATAGAGAAGTGCTTTTAATGGGAAAGGGAAGGATTTACAACATGAAGGAAAAACGGATTCTATTTACGGGGGGCGGCACTGCCGGCCATGTAATCGTGAACGTGGCCTTGATTCCTGTATTCAGGCAAGAAGGGTGGAAGATCGATTACATTGGTTCAAAGAATGGAATAGAGCGTGACCTCATTGAACCGATGGAAGGCGTGACCTATCATAGTATCTCAACAGGAAAACTGAGAAGGTACATGTCTAAAGAGAATTTCAAAGATCCTTTTAAAGTGATGAAAGGAACAATGCAGGCGTATCGAATCATGGGGAAAGTGAAACCACATGTGATTTTCTCCAAAGGTGGATTCGTTTCCGTTCCTGTCTTGTTTGCATCTTGGCTGCGTCATATTCCGGCAGTCATTCATGAATCAGATATCACACCAGGTCTTGCGAATAAGCTGGCAATGCCATTCGCGAAGAAAATCGTGACGACATTTGCAGAAACAGTATCACATGTATCTGCCAAGAAAGCAGAATGGGTTGGAGCAGTTGTACGGGATGAACTGATTCAGGGTAATCGCCGGGTTGGTTTAGAACAGCTTGGTTTTTCTCCTGATAAAGCAGTGCTGTTCATAATGGGAGGAAGCGGTGGTTCCCAAGTGATAAATGAAGCCGTTCGTTCCAGCTTGGATACGCTACTGAAAGAATTCCAAATTGTACACATCTGCGGTAAGAATCAAATGGATGATACAATCAAGCGCGATGGATACGTACAATTTGAATATGTGAACGAAGGGCTGAATGATTTGTTCGCCGCTTCCGATTTTGTCTTGTCACGTGCTGGTTCAAATGCCATATTCGAATTCTTGGCACTGCGTAAGCCCATGCTTTTGGTACCTTTATCTCGTAAAGCGAGCCGGGGCGATCAGCTGCTTAATGCAAGCTCCTTTAAAAAACAAGGCTATGCAGATGTACTGGAAGAAGAAGATTTGACAAGTGCCTCTTTGATTCAGCATTTACAGGATCTTAAGGAACATAAAAATGAAATACTGCGAAATATGAGTCATTATGAAAGTCAAGAAGCGAAACAACGTGTAATTGAAATCATAAAAGAACATTCAAAAAAAACCAACTGACAAAATGTCAGTTGGTTTTTTCGTATCCGTTGCGGATGACAGTCAATTCTCCAGTTGCTGGATCGATTACAAGCGCATGTACTGGTACCTGTTTAGGAAGCAATGGATGATTTGCAATCAAGGATGCACTGCTTTCTACAGATTCCTCCACGCTGTTAAATCCATCGAACCATGTATTTGCAATATCTTCGCTGGATGATTGACGTAAGTATGTCTCAACATCTCCACCCTGCTTACCGATCTGTTCCAGCATATCAGAGCCATGCAAATGGTGCATACCGCAGTCTTTGTGGCCGATTACGAAGACTTCTTCGCCTTTTAAGGCATGGATTGCTACTAAGATACTTTTCATGGCACTGTCAGAAGTGTCAACGAGCATTGCACCAGCATTCTGAATGATTTTTGCATCTCCATTTTTCAAATTGACTGCTTTAGGCAGCAATTCCAGCAAGCGGGCATCCATACAAGTTAGAATGACAGCTTTTTTGGAAGGAAACTTGTCCGTTTCATACTGTGCATATGCTTTATCTTCTACGAATTTTTGGTTATGAGCCAAGATGTCATCTAATAACATAGATCGTGACACTCCTTTTTTTAGTTATCTTCTTTAGTTTACCACATAAGGACAAATGTTTATCTATTGCTTATTGCTCAAATTGTTTGAAAATATCGTTGACCTTTTTAAACCGGTATGTATATACTTATTATGCATAAAATAACAATTGAAAGGAGGAGCCCAAAATGAATAACCGGAAAATAGTTTTTATCAGCCAATTTCATAATGGGCAGCTCCTCCTTTGTTCGGAATCTTTTCAGGGATAACTTTATCTGGACGGAGTCTGCCGCATATCGCTTGCTGCTTACTTCTGAGAACGTGTACGTCTGCGGGCGTGCGCGTTTTTTTTATGCGCAAATTCAACGAGTTGTTGATACAAGCTGGATTTCCTGTTCGGCTTTTTATCATAACAAGAAAACAAGGAGGAAAGCTTATGCTGAACGTTCAAACAAGACCATGGGAAGAAGATTGGAATGATGATGGCTAGCTGAACGACTGAGACAAATTCGTGAGAGAAGGTTGGGGAAAGTATGTTTGATGTATTGAAAAAGCTGGATTGGTTCTTCCTGAAATATTGGAAGCGATATACGATTGCAATTATCGCTCTTATTATTGCAAGTCTGATCGGGTTGATTCCGCCGATGCTGATCGGCCAGACCATCGATGAGATTAACTATAACTCATTAACGACAGAAAGGCTTTGGCAAGTCATCGGTTTATTTCTCTTGCTGATCGTGTTACACTACGTCATTTCTTTTGTATGGGATTACACGCTTTTCAGTGGTTCCGCAATTCTGGAGCGGTTGATGCGTTCCAAGCTGATGGGACATTTCTTCCGTATGACGCCTACGTTTTTTGATAAGAAAAAAGTAGGTGATCTGATGGCTCAAGGTACAAATGATTTAAGAGCCATTTATATGACGAGCGGTTTCGGGGTGCTAACCTTGGTCGACTCAAGCATCTTCATGCTGATGATCATTGGAATCATGGGATTTTCAATCAGCTGGGAGCTGACTTTAGTCGCTCTTATCCCGATGCCTATCATGGCAATCGTGATGCATAAATACGGGGAAGCGATCAATGAACGCTTCACAGAAGCTCAGGAAGCCTTCGGAAACCTGAATAATGAAGTGTTGGAGTCGATCCGCGGCATTCGTGTGACCCGGGCGTTCGTTCAGGAAAAACAAGATGAGAAACGATTCCAGGATATGACAGAGGATGTCTATCAGAAGAATATCAAGGTAGCTAAAATCGATGCGTTGTTCGAGCCGACAATGAAAATCCTAGTTGGACTTTCCTATACAATCGGCATCGGCTATGGCGCCTTGCTCGTCTTCCGGAATGAGATCACGCTAGGGAATTTAGTGTCATTCAATATGTATCTAGGCATGCTGATTTGGCCGATGTTTGCGGTAGGGGAACTGATCAATGTCCTGCAGCGGGGCAATGCTTCCCTGGACCGTGTCAATACGACACTGGATTATCCTGCCGATGTAAAAGATCCTTCACAGCCTGCTGATAAGGAAAAGCCAGGGGATATCGTTTTCGATTCCGTTAGCTTCCGCTATCCAGGGAATGATACAGAACGCCTTCAGAACATCACCCTTGAAATCAAACAGGGAACAACTCTTGGTGTTGTCGGTAAGACTGGTGCCGGTAAGTCGACGCTGTTCAAGCAGCTGCTTCGGCAATATCCGCCAGGAGAAGGCAGATTGCTTCTGGGAGGTACGCCGATCGATCAGTTTACATTGGAAAAGACACGCAGCTGGATCGGTTATGTGCCGCAGGAACAAATTCTCTTCTCTAAAACAATCAGAGAGAACATCCGGTATGGAAAACATGATGCATCTGATGAAGAGATATTCCGCGTAATGGAACTCGCGCATTTTCTTACAGATATTCAGAGTCTGCCGGAAGGACTGGATACAAAGGTTGGCGAGAGCGGTGTAACGCTTTCTGGAGGCCAGAAGCAGCGCGTAGCCCTTGCGCGTGCCTTTATAAAAAATCCTGAAGTGCTGATCCTTGATGATTCGATGAGTGCGGTCGATGGTAAGACTGAGGCAAATATTATTGAACATTTGAAAACAGAGCGCCAGGAAAAAACCACAATCATTGCAGCTCACCGTCTTTCCGCTGTTAAGCATGCAGAACAGATTATTGTGCTGGATGCGGGGAAAATCATAGAACAGGGCACGCATGAAGAACTTTTGGCTTTAAACGGCTGGTATGCTAGTCAGTATTACTTGCAGCAGCTAGAGGATAAGGAGGTTATCTCCTCATGAAGAAAAACACCACGGAACGAAGACTGTTCCGATACGCTTTAAGCAATAAAAAAACGATCAGTATCGGTCTTGTCTGTTTGCTGATTGCAGTGGTACTGGAGCTGGCGGGTCCTTTAATAGCCGCAAGAATCATTGATCACCATATCCTTGGTATTGAAGCTACTTGGTATGAGGTAGAAGATGAAACCGATAAAACTGTAATTTACGATGGAAAAACTTATGTCCGGTCTGATGAAATACAAACGAAAGAAGATGCAGTCGGTGAAGCAACGATTCTTCAGATTGGCAGGCATTTTTATTTCACGGATGCGGTTTTGCCTTTGGATGGTTCCAGATCATATGAGAATGGAACAATCACGGTTGAAAGTCCCGTGGGGATTGAAGAAGCAGAAGCTGCGAGACTATCAGCTGGTGAGCTGTACGAATTTTTCAGTCCGCAGTTCCAGCCGATTATCATACTTCTGATTGTCTATGCAGCACTTCTATTCATCGCAGCTATATTCCAGTTTTGGAAGACATTCCTGCTCCAGCAGGCTTCCAATAAAATTGTCCGCAGGATGCGGAATGATATATTTGCCCATACGCAGCGTGTTCCGATCAATTATTATGTGGATCGGCCAGCAGGTACAATCGTGGCTCGGATCACAAACGATACGGAGGCAATCCGTGATCTATATGAAAGGGTTCTGGCAACCTTCGTTACGAGTTTCGTGTATATGGCTGGTATTTTCGTTGCGATGTTCTTCCTGAATGCCCGGCTTGCTGCTATCTGTTTGCTCGTCATTCCGATTTTCTGGGCTTGGATGAAAGTTTATAAGTATTTTGGTACTAAATATAATAAAGTCGTCCGAAAAACAGTAAGTGAGATTAACGGCAGTATCAATGAATCGATACAGGGGATGCCGATCATCCAGGCGTTCAACAGAGAAAAAGAAACGAAAGCAGAATTCGAAGTCCTTAATACCCGGAACTTCACTTATCAGCGTAAGCTGATGAAGCTTAGCGCCTTAACCTCGCATAACTTAGTGACAGTGCTTCGTAATTTAGCTTTTGTTGCATTCATCTGGTATTTCGGCGGTGCTGCCGCAACAGGCGGCTCAATCGTTACCGTAGGTGTACTGTATGCCTTTGTAGATTACTTGAACCGCTTGTTTAATCCGGTTACAGATGCAGTGAACCAGCTGCCGCTTCTAGAGCAGGCCCGTGTTGCCGCTTCCCGGGTATTCCAGCTGCTTGATCAGCCGGGTGAAGATGTGGATTTGGAGGCTAAACGGGAGAAAAACCGTGGAGAGATCGAATTCGATCATGTCAGCTTTGCATATAATGATAAAGATTATGTCTTAAAGAATCTTAGCTTCCAAGTGAAAAGCGGCCAGACAGCAGCCTTTGTTGGTCATACTGGTTCTGGGAAAAGTTCTATCATGAATTTACTATTCCGGTTTTATGATCACCAAAAGGGTAAAATAACGATCGATGGAGTCGATACAAAAGAAATGTCACGCCAGCAGGTTCGCAGCAGTATGGGAATTGTACTGCAGGATCCATTCCTTTTCACCGGTACTATTTTGACGAATGTGACGATGAATAATCCGGATATTTCTCGGGAAATGGCAATCCAGGCATTGCAAGCAGTAGGAGCGGACCAATTCATCTCCAAACTTCCAAAACAGTATGATGAACCGGTCAAGGAAGGCGGTTCCACACTTTCTATGGGAGAGCGCCAGCTGGTTTCCTTTGCGAGGGCTTTGGCTTTCAATCCTTCTATCCTAATCCTTGATGAAGCAACAGCCAATATCGATACGGAAACAGAAGCGATTATCCAACGGGCTTTGGATGTACTCAAACAGGGCAGAACGACATTGGTTATTGCGCATCGGCTTTCGACGATTATGCATGCTGACCAGATTTTTGTCCTGGATCACGGGAAGATATTGGAACAAGGCAATCATATGTCCCTATTGGAGAAAAAGGGACAATATTATCAGATGTATTTAATGCAGCAGAGCGGCATCAAACGTTCTGCCGGTTAAAAAAAGCCGTCCTGTTTAAACAGGACGGCTTTTTTATGGGGGTTATTGTTGCAGAGATTTAATTTTTTTGTAATTATTTTGAGAAGCACCCTTCACTCTGGGTGTTGTATGATAGGCATATTGGTTAAGTATTGGAGTAAGCCATATGTCATATAAAAAAATTACGAATGAACTTATACGAAATTTACAAATGAAATTAGCATGTTACACCCGAAAATTACAATTATGTTACGAAAAATATAGAAGGCTGGAGGTGATAGGTCTTGTATCTACGCCAGTCTAATGATCCTAACCGCGGAAAATTAGAAGAACAAATCAAACAAGTGCAGGCCGGGAATACCGATATGCAAAATCAGCTGATTGAGAGCTATCAGCCTTTTATTGCGAAATCTGTTTCCGAGGTATGCCGCAGATTTATCGATCCTACCAAGGATGAAGAATTCAGCATTGGCCTTTCTGCTTTCAATGAAGCGATGCTTGCATATGCAGATGACAAAGGAAGCTCGTTCCTTTCGTTTGCCAAGCTTGTGATAAAACGAAAGACGATCGACTATATCAGACATGAACGGATCCGCCTTCCGGCTGCTTCGCTCGATGAGCTGTATGAAGATGACAGCGAGAATCCGCGGGAAGCTGAAGCTGCCCAGACAGCTTATAATCAGGAAACGGAAGCATGGTATCGTCGTGCTGAAATCGAGGAGTATGATAGGAAATTGAAGGAATACAAGCTATCCTTTCAGGAGCTGATCCGTGTAGCGCCAAAGCACCGTGATGCGAGGGAATCGGCCATCGAAGCTGCTAAGATTCTTCATCAAGATCATGAGTTGCGGGATTATGTGATAAGAAAAAAGAAAATCCCGATTAAGCAGCTTGTCGAAAAGGTAACAGTTAGTAAGAAGACGCTGGAAAGGAACAGGAAGTATATTCTCGCTATTTTCGTTATACTGAGCGAGGATTATATCTACCTGAAGGACTACATGAAGGGGGTGAGTTAGTGAAGAGAGGAGTCGTCGTGAAACAGAGCCGCCGGAGCACGATTGTGTTGACCAGTGAAGGCACATTCCTGGAAATCAACGCGCAAGGGCAGGCAGAGATCGGGCAAGAAGTCGAATTTAGTGCACAGGAACTGGTTCGGAGAACAAGAATTAGGCATTGGACACCTTCCATGAAAAATTTCATGCGGGTTGCTGTACTGGTGCTTGTATTTGTTCTGGCATTATTCCCGGTTTATTCCTGGTACAACGGCAATAAAGCATACGCTTACGTCAGTTTGGATTTCAATCCGAGCATTGAATTGAAAGTGAATAATCGTATGGATGTCGTCTCTGTGGCAGCTTTGAACGAAGATGCGAAAACAGTCCTAGCTAATCTGGATGATTGGCAAGGTGAGGATGTTAAGACGGTCGCGGCCAGTATTTTGCGAATATCGAGTGACTTAGGTCTTTTAGCTGACTCGGAAAGTATTATTATTGGTGTGAATTATATTGACACTAAGCAAGAGGACAAGCAGCTGACCAATATTTTAGAAGGATCGATCATTGGTTTCAACGATACATTACATATTGCTTCCTACCAAGTACCTGATAAGGTACGTGAAACAGCCCAGGACGAGCAAAAATCCATGAATGAAATTATGGCAGAGTCCATCCTGGATGAAGACTCATCTAAGTCTGTACCTGCTCTTACACAATCAGATTCAGCTATTATTAAAGATTTTTATAAAAATGATGTGGAAGAAGATGGAGCAGAAGCAGAAGAGACTTCCCTTCAGACAAGTGAGGACCCTGATTCACAGTCTGCACATGCTGTGGCAGAATCCGCTGAAAAGAGGGAGAAAGCGGATCAACAAGCAAATATAGCGAAAGCAAAGGCGGAACAGGCAGAAGCCAAACCGCTAAAAGCAGTAAGTGAACAAAAAAAGAACGAAGAAGCTGTGCGTCCAAGAGAAGCAATGAAGGAAGATAAAGAAAAAGCAAAAGAAGCAGCTAAGCCATCCAAGGATGAAAAAAAGCGAGCAAAAGAAGCTGAGAAGCAGTTGAGGGAAGCTCAGAAGGAATCCAAAGCGAAAGAAAAGCAGATGGAAAAAGAAGAGTCGAATAGACAAAAAGAAAATGAAAAAGATAATCGAAATAAATCCGAAGAATCTAAACATTCATCTGCGAGAGAGCAAGGAAATGAACGAGATAATAATGATAAAAGAGATTCACGTGATGATGAAAGACATGGAAATCATGACGACAACTAAACCTTTTTAGGATGAAATAGGTAATCTGTGCCGGGAAGTATCGATTTTAGACAGGCTTTTAGCTCATAATAGGACTACATGTATATCAGGAAGGGTAAAAACAATAGTGAACTTTGCTGAATAGAGAGGATACCTACTATGTCTGAACTTGATTTGTCGCAGTTTGAGAAAAAGGTTGTTTTACGTAATATTACGGAAGCAGATATTGATCAAATCCTGGACATGCAGAAAGTGTGCTTCCCAGGCATGGAGCCGTGGAAAAAAAGCCATTTGAAAAGTCATATCGATATATTCCCAGAAGGCCAATTCTGTGTGGAAGTTGACGGTAAGATCATTGGCAGTTGTTCCAGTTTGATAGTCAATTTTGATGAATACGATGATCGACATACGTGGGATGACATCACGGATGAAGGATATATCACAAACCATAACCCGGATGGTTTCAATTTGTATGGCATTGAGGTCATGGTGCATCCGGATTATCGTGGCATGAAGATTGGGAAGCGCCTTTATGAAGCGAGGAGGGAACTGGCCGCAGAGATGAATTTGAAAAGCATCATCATCGGCGGAAGAATCCCAAATTATCATAAGTACAAAGATGAAATGACACCACGGGAGTATGTGGAGGAAGTGGAATCACAGAATATCTATGATCCCGTACTTACTTTCCAAATGATGAACGGATTTCGCGTGATGCGGATTAATCGTGACTATTTGCCTGATGACAAGCAATCCGCAACTTTCGCTACCTTAATGGAGTGGAATAACATTGAATATCATGCAAAAACGAAACGTCATTTCAAAACGTCTTATCCGGTGCGAATCACGGTTATTCAATATATGATGAAGCAAATCGAATCGTTTGAGGAGTTTGCAAGGCAAGTCGAATATTATGTTGACGTCGCCTATGATTTTGGATCTGACTTTGCTGTATTCCCCGAAATCTTCACAACCCAGCTCATGAGCTTCCTTGAAGAAAAAGTTCCTTCTAAAGCAGTCCGTAAACTATCTGAATTTACGGAGCAGTATATCGAGCTATTCACTAGTCTGGCTGTCCGCTACAATGTCAATATTGTCGGAGGCTCGCACTTTGTGGAAGAGGACGAGCATATATATAATATTGCCTATCTTTTCCGCCGGGATGGCACAATTGAGAAGCAATATAAAATACATGTTACACCGAATGAGAGAAAATGGTGGGGAATCCAGCCTGGGGACACAGTAAAAGTATTTGATACAGATTGCGGCCGAATTGCAATCCAAATTTGCTATGATATCGAATTTCCAGAGCTTGCACGCTATGCAGTGGATCAAGGTGCGAATATCATTTTTGTACCATTCTGTACGGATGATCGGCAAGGCTACTTGCGAGTTCGCTACTGTGCACAGGCGCGTGCAGTCGAAAACCAAGTGTATACTGTCATCGCAGGAACGGTTGGCAATTTGACTCAAGTAGAAAATATGGATATTCAATATGCACAGTCTGGAATTTTCACACCTTCTGATTTTGAATTTGCGCGTGATGGAATTGTTGGAGAATGTCCGCCGAATATTGAGACAGTTGTTGTTGGCGATGTTGATTTGGAGATATTGCAGCGCCAGCGGAAGACTGGTACAGTACGTCATTTGCATGATCGCCGCAAAGATCTCTTCGAATTAAGGTTTAAGAATCTGGAGAGCGAAACGCCGGATGATCAGTGATTCATTAAATAAGACTCGAGCGCAATGCTCGAGTCTATTTTACATGTCCAAAGCATATAGGGTTGTATGACCTAACGCGTGATCGATATATTGAATCAGCTCTTCATGTGATTTCACGACAGCGTGCTGTTCGGAGGGATAATGAAAGGCATGCAGAAAGATTTCAATCCGCTTGGAAAGCAGATCATCCTTCGTGCGTACCATGAGGACAAGCAGATCATCCCATTGACCCCAAATTGTAAATAGCAGTGCTTTTTCGTAATCCTGGACTTTCATTGCGCTATCCCCTTCCTGTCAGGGTATAGATAGTATCTCTCCAATGAGCAGGAACATTGCTGGCAGATATAAGCAGCACTGTTGCCTCCTTTGTATAGGGTGAAAAAATCCGTACATACTAAGCGCAGTATGGCAAATCAAAGGAGGAAACACCAATGAAAAAATGGAAGTTAATCAGCATGGCTGCCCTTGCTGCGATTACGCTTACAGCTTGTCAGAATGACGATAATAACAATGACACTGGCATGGGTAATGTAGAACCGACTAGATTCAATAATACGGACAATAATTTAGTCGACCGTAATACTGACAATACAAGAGATGGGGATGATCGCCAGAAAAATGGTGATGACCAACAGCCGCGTTACCAGGTTGCAGATGACGTAGCAAGAAAAGTGGAAGAAGTTGAAGGTGTAGATAGAGCGTATGTATTTACAACAGATAACAATGCTTATGTAGCTGTCGATATGAAGGACGATAACAATAACGGTAACAACGGTAACAACGGAAACGATGGAAATAACGAAAATAACGGTAACACAGGCAACAACGGAATGGGCAACACAGCTACTGGTAATAACGACAATAATGAAGTAACAGATAAGATGAAAAAAGATGTGGAAAAAGCAGTTAAATCAGTCGATGAAGATATCGATAATGTATATGTATCCGCAGATCCAGACTTTTTGGGAATGGCAGAAGACTACAACAACAAAATTGATGAAGGTCAGCCAGTAAAAGGCTTCTTCTTAGAATTCGGCAATATGCTAAATCGTGTGTTCCCTAATAACGAAAGATAAAAAAGAGGCTCCCATACGGGAGCCTCTTTTTAATTTGGCTGTTTCGAAAGAGATGAAGCAACTGCCAAAGCTTTCTTAATCGCACCTTTACCAACGTCATAATGTGTGACAAAACGAACACTGTAAGGACCGAAAGCATTTGCCAATACTTGCTGTTCCTTGAGCAGCTGCACATAAGCATCTGCTGTCATACCGGTACCTTGCACATCTGCAAGTACGATATTCGTTTCAACCTTATTCATGATTTCAATACCGTCAATTTCAGCTAGGCCATTTGCCAATAGCTTAGCATTCTCGTGGTCGTCTGCGAGACGTTCCACATTTTCACGCAGGGCAACAAGGCCAGGTGCTGCTAATATGCCAGCTTGGCGCATGCCGCCTCCAAGACGTTTTCTCCATTTTTTAGCTTTAGCAATGAACACTGCAGATCCTGCCAGAACAGAACCGACAGGCGCTCCTAAGCCTTTGGACAAACAAACCTGGACAGTATCGGTCAGCTGCGCATATTTTGCCACACTAATACCGGAAGCGACGGATGCATTGAACAAACGTGCGCCATCCAAGTGAATCGGAATTCGATGTTCACGGGCTATTTGGGCAATCACCATCATATTCTCGATCGGGATGACGGCTCCGCCTGCTTTGTTATGCGTATTCTCCAGACAAATCAAGCCTGTTTCCGGAAAATGGATATCGTCCTTGCGGATAGCAGCAGCTAATCCCTCCGGACATATCGCCCCGCGTTCCCCTTTCAGTGTACGTGTCTGCACTCCTGCAAAAATGGATGTAGCAGCTCCTTCATAGAGAAAAATATGGGATTCCTCTTCCAAGATGATTTCATTACCAGGGTTGCAATGAGAAAGTACTGCGATTTGATTCCCCTGAGTACCGCTCGGCACGAATAGTGCGGCTTCCTTTCCAAGTAAATCGGCAACCGTTTCCTCTAGCTCATTTACAGCTGGATCCTCTCCATAGACATCATCTCCGACTTCTGCATCATAAGCAGCTTTTCGCATTGCTTCTGATGGCTTGGTGACCGTATCACTACGCAGATCGATCATGACGACCACTCCTCTCCATCTTATTATATAGTATGAATTTGTAACTTTTCCACTATTTTTATAGTTGTTGACTTTGTATTCCTAAAAAGTGGAATTTATGACTGGCATCGTATCTTTTCATTGAATAAACTGAGGTACTATGGTATTCTTCTGTCATAAACATGATAATCCTTATTAGTTTACTTGGATATCTGAGATATTACACTTGAGGTGATGAAATGGGCCGCGAATTTATCGATATGTTCGATGAATGGGCAGAGACGTATGATGATACGGTTACTGGCCAGGATCCACAATATAAAGAAGTGTTTGATAAATACAATGAAATCCTGCAAACTGTCGCGGATGCTGCAGAAGGAAACACACTGGAGTTCGGTGTCGGAACAGGCAACCTTTCTGAAAAGCTGTTAGCTAAAGGTTTGAATGTAACTGGAATTGAACCTTCCAAAGAGATGCGCGAGCATGCATCCCGGAAATTCCCGCAGCTTCAGATAGTAGACGGTGATTTTCTTTCCTTTCCGCAGCCTGAACATGAGGTTTCTGCCATCGTAAGTACGTGGGCATTCCATCATCTGACAGATGAGGAGAAGGAGCAGGCAATTTCGAAATATGCACAGCTGCTTCCAGCAGGCGGAAAAGTAATATTTGCTGATACGGTATTCTCAAGTGAAGAAGGTCGTGCTCAGCTTATTCAGGAAGAAAAGGATAAGGGATATGACAGACTTGTCCAGGATTTAACAACCGAATATTATACGACGATGCAAGTGCTTCGTAACATTTTCCAAACGCACGGATTTCATGTTACATTTAAGCAAATGAACCGCTTCGTCTATTTGATCACAGCAGAAAAAGCGTAAGGGGAGAGACAATCATGACAAAGAAAATGAACGTAGAAAGCTTCAACCTTGATCATACTAAAGTTGCTGCACCATATGTCCGCTTAGTCGGCACAACAGAGGGAGCACAAGACAAAGTATACAAATACGATATCCGCTTCAAGCAACCTAACAAAGAGTATATGGAAATGCCAGGTCTGCATTCCTTGGAGCATTTAATGGCTGAGAATATCCGCAATAATATCGACAATATCCTTGATATCGGTCCAATGGGCTGCCAAACAGGTTTCTATGTTTCCATTTTGAATAATGACAGCTATGACGACATCCTCGTCGCTTTGGAAAAAACATTGCAAGATGTGCTCGATGCAACAGAAGTGCCTGCTTGCAATGAAGTGCAATGCGGCTGGGCAGCTAACCATAGTCTTGAGGGTGCACAGGAGATCGCGAAAGAAATGCTTTCCAAAAAAGATGAATGGCGTCAAGTTTTCGCTGAATAGAGGGAGAAAATGGCTGTTTACAATTCAGTACACGAACTGATTGGAAATACACCTATTGTACAAATAACGAACTTTTCTCTTCCGGAGGGAGTTCGTTTATTTGCGAAACTGGAGTTTTATAACCCTGGTGGCAGTGTGAAGGATCGGCTTGGTGTCAATTTGATCGATGAGGCGTTTCGGACAGGGAAACTGAAGGAAAACGGTACGATCATTGAACCGACAGCGGGTAATACCGGTATTGGTATTGCACTGGCTGCCTTGAAACGCAGGGTTTCCGTAATCTTCTGCGTACCAGAGAAATTCAGCCAGGAAAAACAGGAGCTGATGCGGGCGCTTGGGGCAAAGGTAATCAATACACCAACATCCGAAGGGATGACAGGAGCAATTAAAAAGGCGAAAGAGCTGCTGGATGAAATCCCTGACAGCTATTGCCCGCAGCAATTTGCTAACCCTGCTAACCCGGAGACTTACTATAAGACGCTAGGTCCGGAAATATGGCGTGACCTTGAAGGTAAAGTGGATATCTTTGTAGCTGGTGGCGGCACAGGCGGAACGTTCATGGGTACAGCGCGTTACTTGAAGGATCAGAATCCTGAAGTGAAGACAGTCATTGTTGAGCCGGAGGGTTCGATCCTGAACGGAGGTGCTCCAGGATCACACCGTACAGAAGGTATAGGCATGGAGTTTTTACCTGATTATATGGATACAGCATATTTTGATGCAATTCATACGATTTCAGATGATGATGCATTTTATTACGTAAAAGAGTTGGCTGCCAAAGAAGGGCTGCTTGTCGGCAGTTCTTCCGGATCTGCTTTCACTGCAGCACTTAAAGAAGCAGAGCATGCTAAGCCAGGGACGACGATTGTGACCATCTTCCCTGACAGCAGTGAGCGCTACCTCAGCCAGCAGATCTACCAAGGAGGATTACGATGAGACGGAAAACAAAAATGATTCACGGTGGAATTACATCGGACGAAAAAACGGGCGCAGTTAGTGTGCCTATTTACCAGGTAAGTACGTACAAACAGCCAGGACCTGGTGAACACACAGGCTATGAATATTCCCGTACAGGGAATCCGACAAGGCATGCATTGGAAGAAACAATTGCAGCTTTGGAAAATGGTAAAAGAGGCTTTGCATTCAGTTCCGGTATGGCGGCCATCACTTCTGTGATGATGCTTTTTGAAGCAGGCAGCCATGTTGTCATGACTGACGATGTGTATGGCGGAAGCTACCGTTTAGCGACAAAAGTACTGAATCGCTATCAGCTTGGGCACACATTTGTAGATACCAGTTCGCCGGAAGAGGTTGAGCAGGCAATCAAACCAGAAACAAAAGCCATTTATGTCGAGACACCGACCAATCCATTATTGAAAATTACTGATATCAAAAAGATGGCGGAAATCGCGAAGAAACATGACGTTCTGCTGATTGTCGATAATACGTTCGCAACACCTTATTGGCAGAATCCGCTTGATTTGGGAGCAGATATCGTACTTCACAGTGCAACGAAATATATTGGCGGTCATAGCGATGTCGTGTCAGGGCTCGTTGTCGTAAATGATGACAAACTTGCTGATGAGCTGCACTTTATCCAGAACTCTGCTGGTGCTGTTCTTGGACCGCAAGACAGCTGGCTGCTTCTTCGCGGAATCAAGACACTTGGTATCCGCATGGAAGCTATAGAGAAAAATAGTGTTAAGCTAGTCGACTTCCTGAAAGCTCATCCAGGAGTGAGTACGATTTATTACCCTGGTCTGCCTGAGCATAAAGGACACGATATTGCTGCAAGCCAAGCAGAGGGCTTTGGCGGTATGATATCCTTTGATGTCGGCAGTGGTGAAAAAGCAGATCAAGTACTGCGTAAAACGAAATATTTCGTCTTGGCAGAAAGCCTCGGAGCAGTCGAAAGCCTCATATCCCTTCCTGCTAAAATGACGCATGCATCCATTCCACAGGAGCGCAGAGCAGAATTGGGTATTACGGATGGTTTGATCCGAATCAGTGTTGGTATCGAGGATAGTGAAGATTTGATCGAAGACTTGAAGCAAGCAATGGAAGATTGATAAAAAGCCAGCTCCGTTTACGGAGCTGGCTTTCTTCTTAAAATTTGTTCTTCCTCTGGAATTCGCAGCACAGCGCGGAAAGAACGAGGATTTTCTTCAAAATCTTTTTGTTCAATTCGCTTGATGACTGCTTTCGCTACATCTTTGACACTGGCTGGATTCTGCCCGGTGATCAGTCTGTCGTCTGCTTCTACATGTCCTTTGAAAGGCACTTTTGATTTGTGGTAGGTAAGTGCACGTATTTTAAGCTGCTCTTCCAAGCTATAAGGAATTTCGTGTTTATTCAGGCTAGCAGTTTCTTCGCGGTCGGAATAACCAGTGACTGTCTTATCTTGCAATAAGTAAGTCCCGTCAGACAGCTTCACATTCAGCAATGCAGCAGGGCCGTGACAAACGGCGGCAACAATTCCTCCGTTTTCATAGATTTCCCTAGTCAACTGCTGCAGCTCCTTATTTTCAGGGAAGTCCCACATTGTCCCGTGACCTCCAGTGAAATAAATGGCATCATAATCGGCCGCATTCACTTCTTTCGGGGACAGGCTGTTCTCCAATAATCTCCTAAACCCCGGAGCCCGGTAATACTTCCGCAGCTTATGGCTTTTGAACAGCCCTGTAAGACTGCGATGATCTATTGGTATATTTCCGCCCTTTGGACTGACAACCGTCATGACATGACGCGTCTTTAGTTTATCGTAAAAATTCGTCAGTTCACTGAACCAGAGTCCTGTTGTGTGGGGTGTCTGTTTCAGGCTGTCGTGATTCGTTGCGATAATCAATACATTACCCATTGTTCTCCTCCTGACGTGACTGTGTATTTCTATTTAGTTTCCACCAGCAGGTACAAGCTAAACAAGAATCAGCCGATTTATGCTACACTAGTAAGAAAAGGAAAGGGTGGCGCAAATGACGAATCAAGTTGTCGCTTATTTACAGGAAAATCGGGAGAAATTGCTGGAGAAGCTTTATACATATCTTCGGATTCCCAGTATCAGCACAGATAGTGCATACAAGGAAGATGTTGCAAAGACAGCCGCCTTTACGGCTGAGTATTTGAAAGAAATCGGCTTCGATAAAGTGACCATCCAAGAAACAGAGCGTCATCCAATCGTAACGGGTGAATGGCTTGGTGCAGGTCCGGATAAACCGACTGCACTTTTCTACGGACATTATGATGTGCAGCCGGCAGATCCGCTTCCGCTTTGGGACAGCGAGCCATTCGAGCCGACAGAACGCAACGGACGGATCTATGCACGAGGCGTGAGTGATGATAAAGGTCAGGTATTCATGCACCTGGCAGTATTCGAAGCATTCATGAAAACAGAAGGCGCGCTGCCGATCAATGTAAAAGTATGTATCGAAGGAGAAGAAGAAATCGGAAGTACGAATCTGCATGCTGTACTGCATGAGCAGACAGAGCAATTCCAAGCCGATTTCGCTATCATCAGCGATTCCGGGATGGTCGAAGCAGGCCAGCCGACTATGCTATATGGCTTGAAAGGTGCAGCTGCGCTTGAATTCTCTGTGTATGGACCAGATCGCGATCTGCATTCCGGTATGTATGGTGGTGCTGTCCGTAATCCACTTCAGGCATTGGCGCATATCCTAAGTTCCTTGAAGGATGAAGAAGAAGTCGTTCAAGTAGAAGGTTTTTATGATGGTGTAGAGGAATTGCCTGAAGAAGAGCGTAAACTGATTGCGCAAGCACCAGGTGAAGACTTTGTTCAGACAGTCGGTGTGCCTGAAGCAGTTTCCGAAAAAGGTTACACTGCCAAGGAACATACAATGGCTCGTCCAACCTTGGAAATCAACGGTATGTATGGTGGTTACCAAGGGGAAGGTACGAAAACAATCATCCCGGCTGAGGCAACAGCGAAGATCACCAGCCGTCTCGTACCTGGACAGGATCCAGTGGATATCGTGGAGAAAATCACGGCACACATCGAAAAACATGCACCTGCTGGCGTTCGTGTGGAAGTGAGACCGGAACCTTTCAAAGCAAAAGCATACAAAGTCGATCCGAATCATCCGCTGATCCAAAAAGCAGCGGAAAGTCTGACACAGGCCTTCGGTAAGGAAACTGTCTTCGTTCGTATGGGAGGATCGATTCCGGTTGTCGAATGGATTGATACGGTTTATCAAATGCCAGTGGTTCTGCTTGGTTTCGGAACACCTGAGGACAGATTGCATTCCCCGAATGAAAGCTTCCCGCTGGAAAGTTTTGATAAAGGAATGGAGACGCTGGTTTATTACTATCAAAAAGCAAGCGAGTGAAAAAAAGACATCCGAAAGGGTGTCTTTTTTCTGTCTTATCAGCATATGTATGAGTACTATTACGTACAAAGGGGAGAAAGCCCGTGCTGCAATCCGATACACATGCATTGGAAAGGGCTATTGGGGAAATAACGGAAATCGCAAAGGGCTTTGGCCTTGATTTCTACCCGATGCGCTATGAAATTTGTCCTGCTGACATCATTTATACATTCGGTGCTTATGGTATGCCGACAAGATTCACACATTGGAGCTTCGGGAAGCAATTTCATAAAATGAAGCTGCAATATGACCTTGGTTTGAGCAAGATTTATGAGCTTGTAATCAATAGCAATCCTTGTTATGCCTTCTTGTTAAATTCCAATAGTCTTGTTCAGAATAAATTGATTGTGGCTCATGTGCTTGCGCATTGTGATTTCTTTAAAAATAATGTTCGATTCCAAAATACAAACCGTAACATGGTCGATAGTATGGCAGCTACAGCAGAACGGATAGCTGCATATGAAAAAGAATTCGGCAAGAAGGAAGTCGAGGATTTCCTCGATGCTGTGCTGGCAATTCAGGAGCATATTGATCCATCCTTGCTGCGGCCGAAGCTCGGCTGGGATATTGATGACGATGAGACAGATGAAAGTCCGGAAAAGTCGACGGAATATGATGATCTTTGGTTTGTTGATCGCGGAAAGTCAAAAGATAAGAAAGAAAGGAAACGAAAAGCATTCCCGCCTCGTCCGGAAAAAGATATTCTTCTATTTATAGAGGAATACAGCCGGACCTTAGAAGACTGGCAGCGGGATATACTGACAATGATGCGGGAGGAAATGCTGTATTTCTGGCCCCAGCTTGAGACAAAGATCATGAATGAAGGCTGGGCTTCGTACTGGCATGCTCGTATTCTCCGAGAAATGGATTTGACGAGTGATGAAGCAATCGAGTATGCAAAACTCAACGCTGGTGTCGTGCAGCCGTCTCCATCACAAATCAATCCCTATTATCTTGGTATTAAGATTTTTGAAGATATCGAAGACCGGTTTGACAATCCGACCGAAGAGATGAAACGGTATGGCGTGAAGCCAGGCTCCGGAAGGGAAAAAATGTTCGAGGTCCGGGAAATAGAATCGGATATATCCTTCCTGCGAAATTACCTGACAAAAGACCTTGTGCACCGGGAAGATATGTACTTGTTCCAGAAGCAAGGAAATGAATATAAAATCACAGACAAAGACTGGGAAGCGGTCCGCGATCAGCTGATTACGATGCGGGTAAACGGAGGTTTTCCTTATTTGACCGTAACAGACGGCGATTATATGTCTAATGGTGAGCTGTATCTGAAGCATCATTATGAAGGTGTCGAATTGGATTTGACTTATCTGGAGCGGACATTGCCGTACTTTTATCAGCTATGGGGTCGATTCGTCCATATGGAAACGTATATTGAGGGAAAACATGTGTTATTCAGCTATGAAGGGAAACGAGTTCTAAAGAAATACCTATAAAAGAAGAAGGGGCAGCTGCCCCTTCTTTTTTAAATTGCTTTTAATTGTTTTGTGCCAAACCAGTCATGGCGGTTATCGGATACCCATTTATATAGGGATTCCAAATAGGGGTTAAGGAATGGAAGATGCAGGATCCATCCTAATACTGCGGTAACTGGCAGCAGTGTCAATACCTTCTTGACAGTTTCATGTCCTTTGTAGATATCACCTTTGAAAGACATCATATGAATTCGGTCGTACACATCACCTTTGGCAAGGAAACGGAAACGCTCGTAATTCTCGATATTTTGTACCGGGATCCATTTCACGTTATCCAGCCAATCCAATTTTTGGATAACTTGCTTTGCAGTTGAACAAAGTGGGCAGCTTGCGTCAAAAAATACAATATGCTTCATCACACATTCTCCTCTCGTTTACTACATAGCCCGTCCAGCATGATGTTAAACAGAAGTTGATCTGCTAGACTATTTAGAACGAGTCTATCATATTTTCATATAAATTTCACAGCGACTGGAAGTTTGCTATACTAATTGTCAGATAGTTCTAAAAAAGGAGGGTATGTGATGGATCCCTTCACCGAAAAAGTGATTCAAATCATTAGATCAATACCAGAAGGAAAGGTCATGACCTATGGGCAAATCGGTGCCGCAGCCGGTAAAGCACGAGGAGCGAGGCAAGTATCAAGAATATTACATAGCATGAGCCGAAAACATGATCTTCCGTGGCATCGCGTCATCAGTGCCGATGGAAAACTGAAAATTCAAGATGAAGAGACACGAAACGAACAGCTGGAGAGATTGTATGAAGAAGGGCTGGAGATCTTGAATGGACGTATCGATTTGAAGGTGCACCGGTATGAGCCTAAATAAGATACACGCTGAATAGCTAAAAAGGAATGTGTCTGATGCTTAAAACAGAAGAAGATATACTAAAAGCAATCAAACAAGACAAATGGATGATGGAAGTGCTCAGCGCAGCAGCAATGCTACACCTCCCTGATTTCTGTATAAGCGCCGGATTTGTCCGATCAAAGGTTTGGGATGTCCAACATGGGTATACTCGAAGAACTCCGCTTCCGGATGTTGATGTTGTGTATTTTGATGCTTCCGATACAAAGAAAGCAACAGAAAAAAGATACGAAAATATGCTGCGGAAGAGGATACCTGATATACCATGGTCCGTGAAAAACCAGGCCAGAATGCATAAAGTCAATAGGATGCCTGCTTTTCGGGATACGGAGCATGCTATTGAATGCTATCCGGAAACAGCTACCAGTATTGGTGTAACTTTTGAGGGAGAGAAGCTACGTTTGCTTGCGCCATATGGAGTGGATGATTTACTGGCTTGCCGTATTGCGCCGACTCCATTATACGTGAAGGCCGCAAGCTATTATCCTATCTATCTGAAAAGAATAAAACAGAAAAACTGGCAGCGGCTGTGGCCGCATGTTCGAATGGAGGAATGACAGGGTGATTGATCTGAAAATCAGACCGCCTAAAGAAGAGGACGGACCTGTGTTATGGAAGCTGAAATATGGAGAAAAGGAGCCAGTTTGGAAAAAGTGGGACGCACCTTATTTTCCTTTGGTTCACGTGCCGAAGGAAGAATTCTTGGCTAGCTATCGCTTTGATGAAGATTCTCCAGACCAATGGGTGATTGAAACAGATGGAGCTATCATTGGAACAGTAAGTTATTACTGGGAACATAAACCTTCCAGATGGCTGGAGATGGGCATCACAATCTATGATCCTGCCTATTGGAATGGAGGTTACGGGACAGAGGCCCTCCGGCAATGGATATCACATTTATTCAAGGCGATGCCGATTGTTAGGGTAGGTTATACAACTTGGTCAGGAAATAAACGGATGGTGCGGCTCGGAGAAAAGCTTGGTATGACGATGGAAGCCCGTATGAGAAAATGCAGATATTATAATGGAGAATATTATGATTCCATTCGTATGGGACTGCTGCGAGAAGAGTGGGAATAAGTGAAGAAATGCACAAATTATAATAAGTATTTCTTTACAATCTTTTTTAGAAATAACCCTTTCATCCTTGTCCAAACATGTTACACTATGCATAGTAAATTCTTTGTAAAATAATTTACCAAAAGTATATATAACTCTATGCTGGGGGAAATGGCGCTATGAGTATGATGTTACAAACATATTGGAATAGTCGTTTTGAAGCAGGGGACATTTGGGGAACGGAAGCAACACCATCAGCTGTCATGGCTTATCCATATTTTGCTGCGGATCAGGCGAAGCAGTTATTCGTACCAGGATGCGGATATGGAAGGAATAGCAACTTCTTTGGGGAATATGCATTTGAAGTGACAGCGTGTGACATATCAGAAGTGGCTATCGAGCGTGCCAGCAGCCATGCTAAGGCAGTTGGATTAGCCAATGTAAATCATTTCGTAGGAGACTATTTAAATTTGCCGTTTCCTTCGACAGAGAGATTTGACGGCATTTATCTATCGAGTATCCTTCATATGTACACAGAAGAAGAGCGTGAACAACTGCTTGATCATTTCACATCATTGCTGCGCAAGGATGGATTATTGATTTTCTCTTGCCTGTCAGCAAGAGATGAGAAGCTATATGGTTCTGGAGTGGAGATGGAAAAGGATACATTCCTCGTGCATGACCGGATTGCGCATTTCTTCCAGGAAGAAGAATTGTATGCGCTGCTTGATGATGACTATCAAGTTGTCGAGATGACACTTCATAAACAGCGAGTGGATTTTAAAGCAGGTGCAGAACAGGATGCCCAGCTTTGGTTCGTCGTAGCACGGAAAAAATGAAAATCCAGCCTCAAGTGAGGCTGGATTTCTTATATTTTCGTGTTCTTTTTTTTAGCGCGCTGCTCCAGCTGGCTTTTCGGTTCCTGATTTGCTGCGTCTTCTGATAGTCCTTGTCTGTTTACACTGGTAGCTGCTTTTTCATACTGGCTTTTTTTTCTGCTCATTTCCAATCACCTCCTGGTTAGTATGGCATTTGTCCTTATTTTTATTAAAAGATTGATGTATATTGTCATAGTAAGCTGGGCTACTTTATAATTAGTATCATGCCTTTCAACTAGCTATTCAACAGGAGAGAAAAAATGAAAAATAAATATGTTATCATCTTAGTGAGTTTGGCAGCCCTGGCTCTTATATTTGCTATTTTGACTTACCAGAACCGTTCGGATGAAATACGCGCGGAATCAGATACTGCAACGAGGAAAACAGAGATTGCGCACAAAGAAGATGTGCTGCAGTTATCAGCGGTTGAGGACGGGCCCTTGGATGTGCCGCTTCTTAACCAAATGGACGCACCACGGCTATATAATGGCTGTGAGGTAACGAGTTTAGCGATGGTCCTGCAGTATGCAGAATATGATGTAACAAAGAATGACTTGGCCGATCAAATTGAAAACGTACCTCTGAATTATGACAACGGTCTGCATGGCGATCCAAATGAGGGATTCGTCGGAGACATGCGGAATGGGCCAGGACTTGGTGTTTATCATGGACCAGTCATGGATGTAGCGAAACAAGTAGCAGGTGATAAGGCAGTTGACATGACTGGTAAATCAGTCGAAGAGGCTATTTATCAACCTTTGGATAATGGCAATCCGGTTTGGATCATCACAACTGCGACTCTTGCTCCGGTTAATGATATACAAACATGGGACACACCAAATGGAGCAGTTGACGTAACTTACAGTGTCCATAGCGTCGCAGTTACAGGTTATACAGAAGACACTGTGTTCATCAATAACCCATATGGCCAGAAAGACCAGGAAGTGGATCGCGAGAATTTCGAGAAGGCTTGGGAGCAGCTTGGCAGTCAGGCGATTTATATCAATAACTAAGGGAAAGCACAGTCAAACTGTGCTTTTTTTGCGTCTTGAGGTCCCTCAAGCTACAATGGAGGAAGAGCGGAGGTGCTGAAATGGAACTTGAACCAATACCGGATCACATTAAAAAAGGACTGCGGCTTTTGTTCATCGGCTTCAATCCAAGTGTACGCTCAAGCGAAACCGGTCATCACTATGCAAATCGCAATAACCGATTCTGGAATATTTTATATCAAGCTGGCATTACAGAGAGAAAATGTGAACCCTTTGAAGATCAGGATCTGCTGGGTAAGGGAATAGGTTTTACGAATATAGTAGCCAGACCAACCAAGGCTGCAGCAGATATAACCAAGGAAGAATACATAGAAGGAGCGAAGATGCTCCGGGAAAAACTAGCTTATTACCGACCGCAGGTGGCATGTTTTGTCGGCAAAGGCGTTTACCAGCAATACAGCAAGGTAAAACAGACTGGCTGGGGTATTCAGGAAGCTTCGGTGACGCAAGATGTTACAGAATTTGTGGCTCCGTCATCGAGCGGATTGGTGCGAATGCCGATAAAAGAAATCGTCAGTATCTATGCAGAAATCCCAGCTATACTACGGGAATTGGAGGAGAAAAAATGAAAACAGCAGTAGTAACAGGGGCTTCCCGCGGATTGGGGGAAGCAATTGCCAAGCAACTAATGGATAAAGGCATTCAAGTAATAGGAGTTGCAAGAAAGGATAGTGATGATCTTCCTTCCTTTGAAGGAAAGGATAATGCTGGTTATACGTACCGCTATGGTGATTTACAGGATACAGCGGCGTGTGCGAACGTTTTCGAGGAATTAGCAGAAGACATTTTCACAAAAGCCGACGATACTGTTTATTTAGTCAACAATGCAGGTGTGGTCGGTCCGATTGCAACTGCTGATGCATACAGTCTGCAGGAGTGGGAAGCTCATATGGCAATTAATTTGACTGCACCAATGCTGGCTTGCTCAATTTTCCTCAAATATGCTAAAAAGTATAATATCCCGCTTATCATCGTGAATGTCACTTCTGGTGCAGCGGAACGTTCTGTGCATGGCTGGAGCGCCTATAGCACATCAAAAGCTGGTTTGAACCGCTACACGGAAACTGTCGCTCTTGAAGAGGCCGAAGCTGATACTGGTAATATCGCTATTGCTTACAATCCCGGTATCATGGATACGGATATGCAGGCAGATATACGTTCGAGCGAACCAGAACAATTCCAGGATGTTCAGAAGTTCAAGGATTATGTGACGAACAAGTCGCTTAGGGATCCAATGTTTGTTGCAGGTGTATTGGCCGAAATTCTGACCGGAAATGAAATTGAAAATGGGAAACGTTATGCAGTGAAGGATTATGTGTAAGATGGAATAGGTATGCGCCCGCTCCTTTCTGGGTTCTGCACATACAATGCAGTATCCTGTAGGAAAAGGAGGAAGTAAAATGTCTAAAGGTAATGAGGGAGGCTTCGGCTTCGCATTTTTGGTTGTGTTATTCATCCTTTTGATTATTGTCGGTTCATCCTATGTAGGTGGCTGCGATTATGGCTATGGCTACGGCTGCCACTATTAATTTATAAATGAAGAAGCTTTGCACAATATCGTGCAAAGCTTCTTTTTATCTGGAGAGAGTTGCTCGGTCAGCAGTTTTCAGCAGCCTGCTGACTAAATATAATAGGAAAACGATAACCACACTGATGTACAGCACTGTAACAATGAATGAAACAAGCATAGACATTTTCAGTATGAGCAGCAGAGCAAAAAGGAAAACGAATGCCCCCGCTGTTATTACGATGGAGATTAGAGTTGCCAGCCTATTTTGAAATAGCTCTGTCTCTTCCGTCCAGCCGAGTTTTGGATAAAGTAAGTCGCTGACCATTCCGACGACAGTAACTGCGGCATTAACTAACAAAGCTATAACCACCCATATCAATGCTTCCCATACATTCATCTGTATCACGGGTACAGCGATCACAAATAAAACGGTGAGCGGGAGTAAATTAATAAGGAACGCAGCTTGCAGTTTGGCAATGACAATCTGTCTCATGGTTAATGGCAGGAAGAGATGTGCTTCCCAGCTTTGCCCGTCTTTTGAGAAGCTTACGATGCTGATCGGATTCAGCCCGACTGAAAAGACGTTCGCGAAAAGGATGACCACAAATAACATGCTGCCGCTGATTCCTTCCAACATGGTTGTGGCAGAAGCAAAATCCCCCATGAGGAAAATCACAACCAGTAGTGCAGGCATTACAAAAGCTCCAGCGACACATTGCAGGAAGAATGTCGGCGTTCGGAAAATGGTTTGTATTTCTTTTGAACGATATGCACTGATTATTGACTTCGGTTTGCGAGCTAGACCTTTGCCGCTGAATACTTTACCCGAACCAGTATTAAGGCCTAATGCACCCTTCAAGTAGAATTTCTGCGCAGCTGCAAAGAAGAGAAGCCCCGCGGCAATTGCAAGCAACATCACGATGACTAAGTAAAGCAGGCTTTCCCAGCCTCCTGCAGTTGTAAGTATATGTGACATCAGTGAAGCAGGCGGGTAGTACATTGTTGCCATCTGCAGCAGTCCGCCTTTTTCGGCATTATCAGCTATCACTTGTGCGATTTGTTCAGGATCCTGCTGTAAGCGCAGGACTATATTCAGTAAGATGAGCAAAATAAATCCGATAATACCACCGATGACCTTACTTCTATCCTTGTTCTTCCCTTTATTGACAAACTGCATGGCGAACATTACTACAGCTGCCGCTAATGCATAAGGTATGGTTGGCATCAGGAAGAAAAGAATCAGGACAAAGACATAATACATAAAGCCAGCACTGCTTAATATGCCATAGTAAATGCTGACAGGGAAATACATGGCAGCTGTAAGCAAATATGCATAAATCAGCGGATTCATCGACTTGGCGATAAGCAGCTGATAAGAGTGGACCGGCAGATGAAGGAATGACGAAATATCCTCCGTGAAATAGAACGTATTCATGATCAGCATGAACGATAAGATGAAAATGAGAAAGAAATTCATCAAGAATAAGGAGCCTAAAATGGCCTCGGTATTGCCTGACGGTTCCAGCAAGCTGTACATCATCTCAATGATCTGCAGCATATACCCGCCGAATATCATGCCGATAAAAAGTAATCCAATCATCCCAAATACTAATCCGATAACTACACTTGGTTTCTTGAATACGTTGGCATACTGCATCTTCAGCTGGATACGGACGAGGGAGAGGATCGGCCTATACATCCTGAGTCAGCTCCAAGAAGATATGCTCCAAGCTTTCATCGGATTGGAATCTTTCCCGCATTTCCGTTAGAGTACCTTGGAAAAGAAGCTCACCCTTCCGTATGATGGCCACTTCGTCACAAAGCTGTTCCACCACTTCTAGCACATGAGAGGAGAAAAAGACAGTGTTGCCATTCGCTGCGTGATTTCGCATTAGTTCCTTCAGTTGATAAGAGGATTTGGGATCCAAGCCTGTCATTGGCTCATCCAGAATCCAGACAGAGGGCTGCTGCACAAGCATGCCGGTTATAAAAAGCTTCTGCCGCATTCCATGCGAATAAGTCTTGATTTGATCTCCTAGTGCTTCATAGATGCTGAACATCTTGCTGTATTCCTCAATTCTAGCCTCTCTAACATCCGCGGCAATCCCATAAATATCACTTAAGAAATGGAGGTAGTCCAATCCCTTTAACCGCAAAAATAAATCTGGGCTATCCGGGACGTAGCCGAATTCCTGCTTCGCAGCAATTGTATCCGAAGTGATGTTCTTCCCATTAATGGTGATGGTCCCTGAATCAACCGGCAAGACACCGGTAACCATTTTGATCGTTGTCGATTTACCAGCACCATTTGGCCCTAGAAAACCGAATATTTTGCCGCTTGGGACTATCAGACTGACATCGCTCACAGCTTTCTTATTTCCATATTGCTTATGTACATGGTCGATTTGTATCACTGCAGGACCTCCTTGTCTATTACTTCCATTCTGGGCTTTCCTTGCCAAATATTCAAGATTATCTGCCATAAAAAAAGGCTATATCCCTCCGCATAACATGTCGCTCTTACTAGTATATTTAAGACAAGCATAGGAGGTAGTAAAAATGCGGAATCTGCAAAAGAAAACGGCATTTATTGCCGTATTTCTCCAAACAGTATTGAATATTACCTTGACCATCCTAGCAATGATACTTGTCGTCTTCCTTCTGAAGAAAACAGTATTCATCTTCGATGTACTGCTAATACGCAATGAAGAGGTAAGCTACTTTTATCTGGCGGAAGGCATCATCGTTTATTTCCTTTATTTTGAGTTCATCAGTTTGATCATCAAGTACTTCACACATGACTACCATTTTCCGCTCCGCTATTTTATCTACATAGGGATTACAGCAATCATTCGGCTGATTATCATTGACCATGAAAATCCTCTTACAATCCTTCTGTATGCGTTGGCGATAGTCCTGCTTGTCTTCGCTTTGCTGATTGCCAGTCATTCCAATATGAAGGACAATGAACGGTTGGATTGAATAAGATAAGCAGCGTAACGATTTAAACGTTTTGGCATAATATGATACACTCTATAGTGGAAAAGTAAGCTTTGTCGTCAGAAAGGAAGAGAAATATATGATTAATCGCAAAAGTGAGCGTGAAATAGAAATGATGCGAGCAGCTGGACAGCTGCTTGCTGATATTCATAAAGAAATCCGTAACATGATCAAGCCGGGCATTACAACAATGGAAATTGATCAATTCGTAGAAGGGTATTTGGCCAAGCATGGCGCAACAGCCGAGCAGAAGGGCTACAATGGCTACGCATATGCAACTTGTGCTTCTATAAATGATGAAATTTGCCACGGATTCCCAAGAAACGAGCCATTGAAAAATGGCGATATCGTAACAATCGATATGGTTGTTAATTTAAATGGCGGTTTAGCGGATTCTGCCTGGACCTATGGAGTCGGTGAAATCAGTGAAGCGGCACAGCGATTACTTGAAGTAACAAAAGAATCCTTGTACAAAGGAATTGAAAAAGCGCAGCCTGGCGCGAGAATCGGTGATATCGGCCATGCAATCCAGGAATACGCAGAAGCAGAAGGCTTTTCAGTCGTGCGGGACTTCACAGGACATGGAATCGGTCCTACTATCCACGAAGATCCGCATATCCCGCACTTTGGGTTGCCGAATAAAGGACCACGCTTGAAAGAAGGTATGGTCATCACAATTGAACCGATGCTTAATATCGGTGAATGGGGCAGCCAAATGGATGATAATAACTGGACGGCTCGTACAGTCGACGGTTCTTTATCCGCTCAATATGAACATACAATCGTCATCACAAAAGATGGTCCAGTCATCCTGACAAATCAAGACGAAGAATAAAGTGAAGCCTATACCAGCTTGGTATAGGCTTTTTTTCTATGGTTCGATATGGATGAAAGTATGGAATATATCATGCTTCTTGATAAGGAGCCTTTCCAATCTTTCCGTGATGGCATGGCTTTCTTTTACATTGAGAGATGCGTCGACTCGGATGATGACATCAACGAGGGATTGATTACCGTGCAGTCTAGCTTTGATTTCGACAACCTCCAAAACATCTTTATCCTCGAGGATGCTATGACGGATCTTTAATAACCTGTCCACGTCATATCCATCCGTAAGGGAATAGGTTGCATCATAAAAGATATCCCATGCTGTCTTACAGATCAGTATTCCTACGATGAAGCCTGCCAGAGGATCCAGCCAGTAATAGCCGAACTGAGCTCCGAAGATTCCTACGAAAGCACCTATACTGACCAACCCGTCTGATCGATTGTCCTGTGCAGCAGCCATAAGTGCGGGGCTTTTGATTCGTTTAGCCAAGGTGGAATTGTAACGGTATACAAGCATCATAACGATTGCTGCGCCTAAGGCAGTCCAGCCTGTCAGCATATCAGGCTGGACATAATCCGGCTCCATTAAACGCTCCAGTGTATCAAACAAAACATGAAGACCAACGGTGATCATGATGAAGGCAGCAACTAAAGATGCGATTGTCTCTGCCCGGAAATGACCGTATCTATGGTCAGTGTCAGGCGGTTTGCGGGAGATGCGCAGTCCGATTAATACGGCAACGGAGGCTACGACATCTGTTGTATTGTTCAGCCCGTCGGCAAGCAAGGCATCTGAATCACCGAGATAGGCGACAAGCAATTTGATAAAGGATAACAGCAAATATGCAGCTATGCTGAGCAAAGCTCCTTTCTCACCAGCTTTCAGATTATCATACTGGCCCATATGTAAAATTTCCTCCGATCTGATTCTGGAGCAGGAACGGTTAATGCATGTCCAGAATGGGTACAAGATAGTACATTATATTCTTCTGATTCATCATTATACGAAGGGGTTGAAAAAAATGAGCCAGGAAAAGATCATTATTGAAGGCAGCTTGGAAGGGGTACGGTTTTACAAGGAACTGGATATCGTGATCGGTCCCGAGGAAGATACACCAGAGCGAGCGATCATCCGTTTCTACGGTAGCGAGGCAGAGAACTTCGAGGAGCTGGCTCGAGAACAAGGCTGGCGCAATTGTTACTGGACTTATGCAGATCAAGAAGCCCTGCTGCAGCAGGCAAATTAATCCCAGATTCGTCTGGGGTTTTTTCGTTGGATAAAAAACTCCTGTCTTGCAGAAAATGAAAGTAGTTTGTGAAAGGCAGGAGACGACGTATGGGTGAAAAAAATGCTTCAACAAGTAAATCAGGAAAATCACCAAAGGATATGCGCTGGGCAATTGTAGCATTGGCATCCATTCCCTTGATCATGACACTTGGGAACAGCATGCTGCTGCCCGTGCTTCCGCTGATGGAAAAGGAATTGGATATAACCAAACTGCAATCAAGTTTTATCATTACATTCTATTCCATTGTAGCTATCATATTCATCCCGGTTGCTGGCTTCTTATCCGATCGTTTCGGACGCAAAGCAGTTATTTTGCCTTCGTTGGTTATAGCTGGAGCTGGCGGACTGATAGCTGGGATATTTGCTGTTGGCAGTGATAATCCGTATATATGGATCCTGATAGGAAGGATCCTGCAGGGGATAGGTGTTGCAGGTGCAGCACCAGTTGTACTCCCGCTAGTCGGAGATATGTTTGAAAAAGAAGAGGACGTCAGTGCCACACTAGGTATTGTTGAAACTGCTAATACTTTTGGGAAGGTATTGAGCCCAGTGCTTGGAGCACTGCTGGCGGGGTTCCTTTGGTATTTGCCATTTTATGCGATCCCTGTGTTTTGTGCAATTTCCTTCTTATTGGTGATCTTTCTTATTAAAAAGCCGAAAGATGATAAAAAAGGCAATGATTTTAAGACATTCTTGAAAAACACGAAGGCGACATTTCATGAACATGGCGGCTGGCTTACAGCTACCTTCCTGATTGGGGCCATTCTTATGTTTCTTCTTTTCGGTATCCTATTCTATTTGAGCACGGTATTGGAAGAGAAGTACGGCATGCACGGCATACTGAAGGGTGCGGTTTTGGCTATACCACTGGCAGCATTATGTCTGGCATCCTATCTGACAGGTAAATGGATCAAAAATAACGGGAAGCTGATGAAGTGGATTATATTCACGGGTGTGCTTGTTGCGGGTGTCGTAACAATCACTCTCTATTTCTCAAAGGGAATTTTCTTCATGATGTCGGTATTCCTTGTTGCGGGCGTAGGAATCGGAGCAGGTCTGCCTTGTTTGGATTCTTTGGTTACAAGCAATATGGAAAAGGATGTTCGCGGGACAATCACATCATTGTTGAGTGCCATGCGCTACGTAGGTGTTGCTGCTGGTCCGCCTGCTGTAGCCATTTTGTTGAAAGTGGATTTTATTTGGTTAATCGTTACATTTGCTGGAGCAGCCTTTGTTGCAGCATTACTGACATTGAAATTTGTCAAACCGCCTGATCCGAATGAACAAAAACATAACCCCGTTCCGCATTTACATTAATTTAACGAACAAATCAGAAAATTGTTGCAAAATTAATGTGAATCCAGCATAATGGAAAAAAGGAACCAGGGGGAATCGTTCCATGAAAAAGCATAAAGTTGTCTATCGTCTGCAAAGAACGAAGAGGAAGCGTGCTTATGTTACTGCTAAACGGGAAATTTCGTTTGAAGTGAAGCTGGCCACAAGACTTATGCTGGATGAATTTTACTTTAACTGGAACAAGAATAAACTGGAAGCACAGATTAATGAGTGTATCGACCAAAAAGACGCGGAACGATTCAAGGAATTAAGTGCAGCTTACCGCCCCTATACTTTGGAATAACATAAAATTTTTATAGGACCTGTTTTGTCACCGGACAAGGCAGGTCTTTTTACGTGCGAAAATAATTAGCACCTATGCTATAATATCCTCAAAACTAGATGTACGAAGAGGAGATTTTAGAAATGAAGCGTTTGATGCTGTTTGCTGCGCTTAGCGCTGTGTTAGTTGCAGCTGGATGTCAAAACCAGCAAACAAGCCAGAATCAAGACACAAATGAAAATAAAACTGCCCAGAAGCAGACCGACAATCAGCAGGCAGAACAAGTAAAGGAAGAAGATACTGCTGCTGATGAAACCGCTGAGGCAAAGCCTGACCAGCATCAGGAAGAAGCAGAAGATGTAGTAGGGACAATCGAGAAACCAGTGACGGTTGATAATCCGGATAGTATCGAAGTTGTCGTGAACAAAACAAGAAAGTTTCCGGATGGCTGGGAACCGAAGGACTTAGTTGAGCCTGACGTACCGTTTTACTTCAGTGAGCATCTGGAGAAGCGGAAAATGCGTAAAGAAGCAGCGGAAGCATTGGAAGAGCTGTTCGACGCATCCCAGGAGGACGGGATGGAACTTGTGGCTGCAAGCGGGTACCGATCGGAAGCAAGGCAAAAGGAAATTTATGAGAATAACGTAGCGACCCAAGGGCAGGAAGAGACGGATAAAGTATCTTCCAGACCAGGCAGAAGTGAGCACCAAACAGGGCTCGCTATCGATTTGACATCTGCAGAGATGGCATTAGCGCTGGAAGAGACTTTCATCGATACAGATGAAGGGGAATGGCTGGCAGAACATGCACATGAATATGGTTACATCATTCGCTACCCAGAAGGGAAGTCCGATATAACTGGCTACAGCTATGAGCCATGGCACATCCGATATGTCGGAAAAGATCTGGCGAAGCAAATTTATGAAGAAGGAACGACATTGGAGGAGCATTTCCAAATGGAGTCCGATCTTAAGAGCTGAAAAAGAGCCGCTGTCCTAATGGGCAGTGGCTCCAATTTATGTGATGGGAGGTCACATACAGATTTAGCGGCATAGAAGGTATGCCTAAGACTTACTTGTCCAAATGTGCTTATAAATGCTGCACGAAATAAAATTGATTGATTATTAACTCAACTCGATTCTAACATATTGTAAACCGGAAAGGTAGCGAAATTATTAAATTTTTTCAAAAATGAAAAGATGGCCAACCTTCCGAAGATGATAGCCGCAAAATTAGAGATTATTTGTTACAATAAAGATGCCTTATCAAATGAAGACTTTGGAGAGGGGAAGTAAAATGGAATTTCGTGTGGAAAAAGATACTATCGGTGAAATTCAGGTGCCTGCAGATAAGTTTTGGGGAGCGCAAACACAGCGGAGCCGGGAGAATTTTCCGATTGGTTCAGAAAGAATGCCGAAAGAAATTGTATACGCTTTCGCTTTGCTTAAGAAAAGTGCCGCAAAGGCCAATCATGATTTAGGTTTATTGGAAAAAGATAAAAGTGATGCAATCGGCTATGCTGCGGATCAAATTATAAGCGGTGAGCTGGATGATCATTTTCCGCTAGTTGTCTGGCAGACAGGCAGCGGGACACAATCGAATATGAACGTCAATGAAGTTATTGCTTATGTCGGAAACAAGTGGCTTGAAGAACAAGGAAAAGAAGTGCGTTTGCATCCTAATGATGATGTCAACAAGTCTCAAAGCTCCAATGATACTTACCCGACAGCTCTACATATAGCTGCTGTGACACAGCTGGAAGATGTGGTATTGCCTGCTTTGATCCAGCTCAAAACAACGTTGAAAGAAAAATCAGATGCTTTTCATGATATCGTGAAAATAGGCCGTACGCATCTGCAGGATGCAACACCGCTAACACTTGGACAGGAAATCAGCGGCTGGCATCGTATGCTGGAAAAATCGGAACAGATGATCAGGACAAGCCTGCCGTTTGTCAAGGAGCTTGCAATTGGCGGAACTGCAGTAGGAACCGGCTTGAACGCCCATCCTGATTTCTCTGAGAAGGTTTGCCGTGAACTATCTGAGGCTACTGGAAAAGAATTCATTTCAGCTGTGAATAAGTTCCATGCTCTGACAAGTCATGATGAGCTCGTGTATGCACATGGGGCGCTGAAGGGTCTTGCGGCAGATATGATGAAAATCGCTAATGATGTGCGCTGGCTCGCAAGCGGGCCGCGCTGCGGAATCGGTGAAATTGAAATTCCGGCAAATGAACCTGGAAGCTCCATTATGCCTGGCAAGGTGAATCCTACCCAGAGTGAAGCTGTGACGATGGTAGCTGTGCAAGTGATGGGCAATGATGCTGCAATTGGATTTGCAGCCAGCCAAGGAAATTTTGAGCTGAACGTATTCAAACCCGTAATTGCTTATAACTTTATTCAATCTGCGCAGCTTCTGGCCGACAGTATGCTTTCATTCAATGATCGCTGTGCAGTCGGAATTGAACCAAACCGGGAAAAAATCGCAAAAAATCTTCAAGAGTCCTTAATGCTTGTGACAGCTTTGAACCCGCATATCGGCTATGAAAATGCTGCCAAGATTGCTAAGACAGCTTTTGCTGAAAATAAAACATTGAAAGAAGCAGCTATAGAAAGCGGATTACTGACAGAAGAACAATTCGATTCCTATATAAAACCAGAAGAAATGACTTATCCGAAGTAACTGCCATGTTTGACCAGGAGTTCCAATAAGTAAGCCTGATAAAAAGCGCCTTCTTGCCCAAACTATAGGCATAGGAGGTGAACAAACATGGCGAACAACAACAGCTCAAACCAATTGCTAGTACCTGGCGTACAACAAGCACTTGATCAAATGAAATTCGAAATCGCACAAGAATTCGGTGTAGGTCTTGATGGCAACGAAACTTCTCGTGCAAACGGATCTGTCGGTGGAGAGATCACTAAACGTCTTGTAGCTTCTGCACAGTCTCAGCTTAGCGGCGGTCAATTCTAATTGAATATTGATGGCAAGAGAGGCACCGTTTCGGTGCCTCTTTCTTTATGGAAGGTTATGCAGGGCCAAGTATAGGGCAAACGCATCCTGGAATTTCCGTATATCGAGGCCAGTTTTCTCTGTTAGTTTGTCTAAACGATAATTCAAGCTATTGCGGTGTATGTACAGCTTTTTCGCTGTAAGAGTAAGATTTTGATTGCAAGTGAAATACATATTCACTGTCCGAAGCAGTTCGTCGTCTTCTTGCAATCCTTGCAGGATGTGATGCATGATATATTTTCGGTCATTTTCCGGCATCAGCATACTGATCAATTGCGGTAACGCATCATGGAAATGAAGCACGTGGTTGGCTGAATGGAATGGAATCTGTTTGTACACTGTCAGCAGCCACTCATATTGTTCAGAAGCGTGTTTTACTGAATGCAGCCAGGGAGTTACAAATAGCCGGAGCGGGACAGATAAATCATACATAAGCATGTCGATGACTTTTTCATAAAGAATAGGTTCTGTTTGACGGCTCTCGATCAGTAAGCCTGTTTGCTTCGTAAACCACAGGCATGCAAGCGGATGATCAGTCAGACTATCCATTGCTTCCCTGAACACCTCGGGTTTAACAAGCCCCTCTACAGTAAAGAAAATGAAGCGGCAGCCAGACGAATATAGAGCATTCTCGGTTAGTTCATCCGCTGTTTTTCCGCTGTGCAGCAGTTGATACCAGGCTGTATCTGTACTGCTGCCAGTTGGTATTGTAACAGGTGAACCAAAGTGATGAAGTAAGGCAAGTTCGCGTTCGTTCAGCTGATTGGCTGGCAAACCGATAATCTCCCCATTCTCCAATCGAAACCAATGGTATGTATTCGTATCAAGTCCATTAAGGCTGTCTGCCGTTATGATACCCGAAAATAGTCTTTCCAGTTCCTCCTTCATACGCACTTCTCCTATCCATACAATCTGTTTCTTTGTAATTGGTGTTATTTGTATTATACTAAAACCGAAGTAAACAGAAAGGTCGATACAACATGAATAGTGGAGATATTTGGTTGATTTTATCCATGGCGCTTATTGGTGCCTTGATTGGCGGTATCACGAATTACTTAGCGATAAAGATGCTGTTTAAGCCTCATCGCGCTATATATATAGGGAAATGGCGAGTCCCATTTACTCCGGGATTAATACCAAAACGCAGAAGTGACTTGGCCCGTTCGCTTGGAAAAACGGTCGTTGACCATCTTCTTACGCCGAAGGGCATGCAAGCAAGGCTGGTTGATGAAGGCTTCCAATGGAAGGTCAACAGTTGGGCAAAACGTGAAGTGTTCCGTTTTTTGCGTTCAGAACGAACATTGCGTCAGCTGCTGTTAGATTTTAATGTAGCTGTGGATACGGATATATTGCACCAAAAGACTGCCGAATTATTAAAAACACAGCTGGAGAAACAAGCAGAAAGAGAACTAGGCAGCTTGTTGCCAGAGGAATTGAAAGAAAAGACAGAGGCTGCTGCTGACAGAGCAGCAATGCATATTCAGCAGATGCTCGCAGCTTATGTAGATAGCTACGATGGCCGTCGCAAAATACAGGAGCTTGTCCAAAGCTTTCTGCAAGGCAGGGGTTTTCTTGGCAGTATGCTGTCCTCTTTTATGGATCCTAGCAGTGCAGTCGATAAAATTCAGCCTGTTATCATCGAATCTGTCGGGTCAGAAGGCACCCGTCGCTGGCTGCAGCAGCTGCTTGCTAGTGAGCTGAATAAGCTGATGAGCAAGACAGTCGGCGATGTAACGGAAACAATCGGTCCAGAAACAGTGGATGAGGCTATTCAGCAAGTGGTTAGGAAATCGATCCCATTTGATGAGCTGCTAGACACACCAATCCAGGTGTATACGAAAGATATTCAAGACCATGTAATAGAAGAAAAGCTGACCATGCTTGTCGGACGAGTGCTACAGCGTCTATCTGAGCAGGTGCCGGTCATCATGGAACAATTGGAGCTTTCCAAGATGGTCGAGAAAGAAGTATCCGGTTTTCCTCTGGAACGAGTGGAAGAGCTTGTCCTGGCTATCTCTAATAAAGAATTCAAGCTGATTACATACCTCGGATTCCTGTTGGGTGGTATCATCGGGATCGTTCAGGGAGTTATCGCGCTCTTTATCTGATGGTTCGAACTATACAGCGCTCTATCGGTTTGTTATAGTGGAACTTGAGTAAAAATGAGGAGGTACGTACCCATGGCTAATATGTACGATCATGCGTATGACTTAGAAAAAGCAATCCGTGAAAGTGATGAATTCAAAGGCTTGAAAGCCGCTTATGATACGGTAATGAATGATCCATCATCCAAGCAGATGTTCGAAAACTTCCGTAACATCCAACTTGAATTGCAGCAAAAACAAATGCAAGGACAGGAAATTACAGAAGAAGAAGTTCAAAAAGCACAAAGCGTAGTTCAAGTAGTGCAGCAGGACGAACAAATTGCAAAATTGATGGAACAAGAACAGCGTCTGAACATCGCAATCAATGATATCAGCAGAATCATCACGAAGCCTTTGGAAGAGCTTTACGGACAGCCAGAGGCGTAAGCAATAACCTCCTTGCCATTTGGCAAGGGGGTTTTCTTTTGTTTTGAAACCGAACGTGCATTCGCAAGAGGTGCATGCTACTATAGAAGCAAACGACGACTAAAGAAAGGAACCTTCTATGCTGCCTAAACTAACATTCATTCATGCTGCCGATCTTCATCTGGATAGCCAAATGGAAGGATTGACTGCTGCGCATCCTGCTATGAAAGGCCGGCTGCAGGAAAGCACTTTCCAGGCCTTGAAACAGCTTGTACAATGTGCAATATCTGAAAAAGTTGATTTTATCTTACTGGCTGGAGATATCTTTGATGCTAACAGGCAATCTCTAAAAGCACTTGTTGCCTTGCGTGAAGCCTGTAAAGAGTTGCAAGAGCACCGTATCGATGTGTACATGCAGTATGGAAATCATGATTTTACAGGAAAACAGCCAATGATGAGTTACCCGGACAATGTACATATTTTTCAAACCGAAAAAGTGGAAACATTCTTCCATGAGAAAAATGGTGAGCCAGCAGCGGCGATCCACGGGTTCAGCTATACGACAAGACATATTAAATCTCGAAAGGCGCTGGAGTACGAAGTCAAAGGAGAAGGGATTTACCAGATAGGCATGCTCCATGGCAGTCTGGGGACAGGCGGAGATGCGGATGTCTATGCTCCCTTCAGTGTAGATGAGCTGAAGCATACCGGCTTTGATTATTGGGCGCTTGGGCATATTCATAAACGCGAGGTATTGTCAGAGCAGCCGCCTATTGTATACCCGGGGAATATCCAGGGCAGACATCGCAAAGAGTCTGGGGAGAAAGGCTGCTATTTAGTGGAGTTGGAGGGCCAATCCTGTGTTATGTCATTTCTTCCCTTGCAGGATATCCGATTTGAAACAGTGGACGTGGATGTCAAAGAAGGATCAGCATTATATGATGTGGAACAGATTTTGCTGGAAAGCTGTCTCCGATGGGAGGAAGCATTTGGGGATGCTGTACTTCACGTGATCTTCCATGGTCCTGCCCATCTATTGATGCGATGGAGCCAGGAGGAGCGCTTGGAGGAGCTGCTTGAAATTATCAATGAGCAGCAGCAGAATCTGGGCAGCCAGCTTGTACTTGCAGGTTTCACGGTACAGGCAACCCTTGACATGAAGGAAGAGCTGCTTCTGGAACGTAACGACTTCACTGCAGCGCTGTACACCACTTCCTATTCAGCTGATGAAATGACACGCAGTTTGGAGGAGTTGATGGGAAATCGTCAATACCGTAAGATCCAGCAGTTTTATTCCGAGGAGGAATTACAGGAGCTGCTCGGTGAAGCGAAACAACTGCTGCTCCAAACTTTATTGGAGGTAGAATAACGATGCAAATCAGCGGCGGACATATTTATGATTTCGGTAAATGGCATGATTATACTTTCGATTTCCAAGAGAGCTCCCTTGTGATCATCCAGGGGGAGAATGAGGCTGGTAAGTCCACATTAAAAGCTTTTCTTATCTACATACTATTTGGGATGCGTACGCGGGAACTGGAATCTTATAAACCAAGGACAGGGGGTACTCCAGGCGGAAGACTCACCCTCCGTTTACCTGGTGGACAAGCAGTTGTCGAACGGATCCTGGATCGGCATAATGGTGAAGCTGTCTGCTATATAGGTTCTGAACAAAAAGATCAGCAGTGGCTGGAGGACCAGCTTGGCGGTATGGATGCTTCCGTATTCCGCCAGGTTTTCACATTGGATACGGAATCACTTGTTTCCTTGCAGCTGACAGACAAAGAGCACCTGGGGCAAGTCCTTTTGGATGCAGGTCAGACAGGATCAGCAGATGTTCATAAGCTGGAGAAAAAGCTGCAGCAGGAATTGCAGCAGCTATTCCGTCCTCAAGGAAGGAAGCCGAGAATCAATGCTATGCTGCATACCGTCTCAGAACAGGAACGCCTTGTACAAGAGCTAGCAGATAAGGAAGCGGCTTATCAGCCGGATAAAGAGAAACTGCGCGCAACACTTGAAAAAACAAATGAGCTGCAAAATCATAAGGCAGAGCTTCGCGCTCAGATCCGTGTCCAGAAACAAGTACTGCAAGCTATTCCATGGCAAAAGAAGGCCTCTTTCGCGAAGGAACAGCTGAAGCAGCTGGCACATGTGGAAGGTTTTCCTTCTGAAGGATTCAAACAGATGCAGAAAATCCAGTATCAGCTTCAGACTTTGGAAGCTCAATATCATGTCCACAAGAAGGAATCTGCTTTAATACAAAAGGATTTGGTGTCGACAAAAGAGCAGTTGTTGAAAGATGACTTATACAAGGAATTGTATGAACTGGGCGCCAGGACAGACTGGACAGCTGTGAAGAAACGTATCGAGCTATTGGAGGAAGAGCGTGATAAACTTCGAAATCAGCTAGCTCGTGTGCATCTCAGCTATCCGTATCCAGAAGATTTTGCCTGGAATTCACATATGGCGGAAGCTGCCGAGGAATGGCGTCCGCTTCAGGAAAAAATGATGATTTTGCAGGCAGAGAGTAAGCGAATTCATCAGTCTATTGCTGAGAAGCGACAGGAAATAGATAAAATGGATCATCTGCAAAATAGGATCCATCAGAGTTTGCTTTCAGAAAAGGAATATAGGGAACTTCACAACAAGAATGACAGAAAACATAGAGGAAATGATTTACGTAAGAGGACAATTTCACCTATTACCCTTTTGGTTGTTTTTGCAGGACTATTAAGTGGTATTGGTATTTTGACTGCAAATTGGCTCTTAGCTGGAAGTGGCATTTTTCTGCTGGTTGGTGCTGGTTTGAACTGGCGCCTTGGGCATCAGCCCGGAGGTCATTCTGAGAGCTCTTCCTATATTTCCGAAAAACTCACAGAACAGAAGGAGTTGCGAGTCCGATGGCGTCAATTGGAGGAGCAGCGCCACCCGTTGGAAATACAGCTTATGGAGTTACAGCAAGAACAGTCTGAGCAAGTAATAAGGAGAGAGTATCTGGAGCAACAGATAGCTATTCAGATAGAGAAATTTCCTTTCTTAACGGACGTGCCACTAGTGTATTGGGTGAAAGCGGTCCACGAGTGGAAAGCAAAAGAGCAGCTGACAGAGGCGCAGAACAGGGTAAGGCGAGAGCTTGAAGAGGAGCAGCAGCGCTATACGGATTCTATTGACCGGCTGGGTGACATAATGGATGTAACAATTGGTGCACGGCCAGAGGAAATAATAGAGCAAGCAGAATATGTAATCGAGTCACAGCAAAAGCTAAGACACGCAAAGGAACAGCTTTTTGAACGACAGCAGGAGATACAGCGGTATTTACAAGAATTGGATAAGCAGCTCAAGCCGTTACAGGAACAAAAGGCTATTTTGCTTGAAGAAGGCGGAGCTAATGACTACCATCAGTTCCTGCACGCAGCAGAGCAATATCGGAAAAGAAAGCAGCTTCTCGTAGAATTGGAGCATTTCCATGTGCAGATAAGAGCCATTCTGCCAGACGGAAAGTACAGATCAGAAGAAGTGGAATATGAACAGGATAGAGTGGAGCAAGTGATTGCCAAACTTGAAACGGAACAAGAGGCTGTGGAGGAGGAGCTGGATAAATGCCGACAGCACGCCGCCACGCTGCAAGTTAAGCTTGCCGACCTTGAATCGGACACAACAGCATCAGCAGCTTATCATGAGCTGCAGCGGCAGAAGCAGGTGCTGACAGCGGCTGGACGAAAGTGGGCTGTACGGAAACTTGCTTACGATATGCTTTCACAAACAAAAAGAACGTTTCAGGAAGAACGATTTCCGAAAGTCCTTAGAGAAGCGAGCAGTTTGTTTTCTCAGGTAGCAGATCAGTATAGCGGGCTGGCACTGACAGAAGCGGGTAGTTTGGTTGTGAAAGATCGATACAGCAGGGACATTGCCTTGGGGCAGCTCTCAAGAGGCACGATTGAGCAGCTTTATCTTTGCATGCGGCTGGCACTTTCCCGACATCTTGGTATGCAGCAGAGCTTTCCGTTATTGATTGACGACGCATTCAGCCATACAGATATTGAAAGAAGAGGACGCTTTCTTCCTATACTTCAGGCTGCCGCGGATGTGCAGCAGATCATTTTATTCACGTGGGAAGAACCGGCACCTGAATGGACTCAGCAGTCTAAATTGCTTCAGCTTGAAAAAACGCAGAAAACTGGTTCGTTGTAGCGTTTTAGCATTCGCAAAAAGGTGACAATAATGGTAAACTGGTTAAGATAAAAATTGGATTATTGTAAGCTGGAGGGTCGGGCAGTGCCGAGTAACGAAGAAAATTGGGCTAAATACGAGGAATCTATCGAAAAATTCATACAGGTCATTGCCAAGAATATGAATTTATATGGAATCACCTCATCTGTTGGCCGGCTATATGGTGCGCTTTATTTTGCGGATCGACCAATGACATTGGATGATATGAGAGATGCTTTGGAGATGAGTAAAACAAGCATGTCAACAGGAGTCAGGGCATTAGCTGAGATGAAAATGGTAGAGCCTGCATATAAAAAAGGTATGCGGAAGGATCTATATAAATCGGAGGAAGACTGGTACAAATCTTTTACGTCGCTCTTCGGAAATAAATGGGAGAAAAGTACGCAATCGAATCTGGAGGAAGCTGAGGAGACGATTGAGGAACTGAAGCATTTGAAGGAAGATGTTGAGGATCCAGAATTAATTGAGAGAATCGACAAAGATATTGACCGTCTTCAATATGCTCGCGATTATTACACGTGGCTCCTGCAGTTCATCAATGTGGTCGAATCAGGAGAAATATTCAAATACGTTCCAAAGCCGCCAAAGAGATAAAGGGCATTGGAGCATGATGCCCTTGCTGAATAGTAAGGGCTGTATTTATGAGGGAGGAGAATAGCGTTGAAAAAAGGTATTGGGTATTTTCAGGTAGGCGATAAATTCGATAGCTTTCTGCTGATTAAACAAGCAGACAAAGCTATTGCAAGTAATGGTAAAGCTTTTATGACACTGATATTAGGTGATGATACCGGGGATATCGAGGCGAAGCTATGGGATGCATCACCTGCGGATGAACAGCGCTATCAAGCTGGCCATGTAATTAAAGTCCAAGGTGAGGTAAACGCATTCCGCGGTCGTCTGCAGCTTAAAATACAGGCTATTCGGGTGGCAGAACCGAATGATGGTGTACATGCGCATGACTTTGTCAAGCGTGCGCCGCTTTCGAAGGAACAGCTGCTGGAAGAATTGACATCATTCATATTTGATATGGAGAATCCGAATTTACAGCGAATTACGAGGTATTTTCTATCCAATTATCAAGAGCAGCTGCTTGCTTATCCGGCGGCAGTACGTAATCATCACGAATTTGTTTCCGGGCTGGCTTTCCATGTTGTATCGATGCTGCGGATTGCTCGCGAATTGAAAAATCTGTATCCGGAGATCAATAAGGATTTGCTTTATGCAGGAATCATTCTTCATGATATCGGTAAATTACGGGAACTCTCAGGTGCAACGAATCCTACTTATACGGTAGAAGGGAAGCTGCTCGGTCACATTTCGATCATGTCAGATGAAATCGCCCAGGCCGCCAGGGAATTGCAAATCGAGGCAGAAGAAGTGATGATTTTACAGCATATGATCTTAAGCCACCATGGCAAAGGGGAATGGGGCAGTCCGAAGCCGCCGCTCGTGCGTGAAGCGGAGCTCCTGCATATGATCGACCTGATTGATGCGAAAATGAATACACTGCAGCGCGTCATGGATAAAGTAGCGCCGGGAGACTTTTCGGAGCGCGTCTTCTCTTTGGAGAACCGCAGCTTTTATAAACCTGCTTTCGAGCGCGAGTGAAAGTAATAGAGAGAAAAATAGAATAGAGGGAATTATATGAGATGGAAGGATTGGGATCGCAATTTAAAGATCCGATTGCTTGGGGAAGCAATGATGAATTTCCTGTTCTGGGCTTACTTCCCGTTCATGACGATCTTTTTCCAAGACGCTTTCGGGAAGGACAGAGCTGGATGGCTGCTCATGTTATCCCAAGCGCTTTCCGTACTTGCAAGCTTAGTAGGGGGATATTGTGCTGACCGCTTTGGCCGAAGAAGGATGATGAGTATTGCGGTTGCCGGTCAATCCGTCACCTTCCTCGTGTTTGCATACGCGAATTCACCTTGGCTGACATCATCAGCCCTGACTTTCCTTGCGTTTAGCTTCCTTGGTATTTGGAGTGCGTTGTATTGGCCAGCATCACATGCGATGGTAGCCGATGTGGTTAAGGAGAAAGATCGAACTGCCGTTTTTGCGGTCTTCTATACAAGCCTCAATATAGCTGTAGTGGTAGGGCCGTTGATTGGGACCGTTTTATTTTATTCGTACCGTTTTCAAATGCTGCTGGCTGGATTCCTGCTTACTGCCATTTTATTTGTCATTATGCAAGTCTTCATTCGTGAAACAGTGCCAGAGAAGAAGCAAGAGAAAGCAGATCATGCAGCATGGTATAAAGCTGTCTGGAAAGAACTCCAGACATATCGCATCATTGCTAAAGACCGAACTTTCCTCCTTTTCATCGTGGCGGGTGTGCTGGTTGCGCAGACGTTCATGCAGCTGGATATCCTGATAGCTGTTTATACGAGCGAAGTCATTACCAATCAAACCGTTTTTGCACTTGGTGATTTCCGCATAGAGGTGGATGGAAAACAAGCATTTTCACTTATCCTGGCTTTGAATGGTTTGTTAGTAGCTATATTCACAGTATTTACATCCAAGTTTGTCACCAAATTCCGGATTGCCCGAGTGTTTGTCGCATCAAGCATTGCCTATGCTGCAGGTATATGGCTTTACGGGATGACGGAAAGCTTCTGGATTTTTGTGGTAGCAATCATTCTCTTTACAATCGGGGAGCTTATGGTAGTTGGCTTACAGGAAAGTTTTGTCGCATCGCTGGCCACAGAGGAAAGCAGAGGGCAATACTTTTCTGCAGCAAGTCTTCGCTTCACACTTGGGAAGCTACTTGCGCCGCTTAGCCTTGTGCTCGTCAGCTATATGAGCTATCAGCTCACATTCACGATTCTTGCTTTGCTGGCTCTAGTGAGTGCCTTCGTCTATAACGCGATGTTCAAACGCTACCAGAAGGAACAGCGGGCAGCGTCCTGATCTTTGTCATGAATCCTTGTCCACTTGCATAGATATTACACAACAAGGACAAGGGGGTATTACAATGCCGGACATCCCATTGTGGGTCATGCTCATTTTTCTTTGCATGATCGGCAGCGGCTTCATGGCATTCCGGACGCAACGGCATGATTATCAAACAGAGAAGCAGTTCATCGAGCGGGAAGGAAATGTTTATATGGAGCGTATCGAGGAAGAAAAAGCGAGACGTGCAGTTAAAAAGTAATAAAAAAAAGACCGAAACGAATTCGTTTCGGTCTTTTTTATTATCAGCCGGAAGTTGTAGATGTAGAAGTCATATCATCAATTAGATCTTTATATTCGTCGATCTTGATATCAAAGTCTGCATCTTTTAATATTTTGTTTATTTTCTCTTGCTGTTTAGCTGAGTCTACTTTCTGGATAGCTAGTTCTGTCTTGATTTGGTCACGTTCGTCATCAAGGGAACCTACTTCTTGTTCTGTATCGCGAGTGTCATCCAGGCGAATGATATGCCAGCCAAAGCTGGATTCTACTGGATCACTGATTTCACCTTTTTTCAGTTTATAAGCTGCATCTTCAAAGGCAGCATCCATTGTACCAGCAGTGAACCAATCGAGAGAGCCTTTGTTTTCTACTGTACCAGTATCTGTAGAGTATTCTTCAACAAGCTTGTCCCAATCTTCTCCGTCATCAAGCTTCTTTTTAACTTCTTTCGCTGTATCTTCATCGGCAACAAGAATGTGGCTTGCATTTAGATCTGTTTTCATATGATCATAGCGAGCTTGGATTTCTTCATCAGAAACGTCCACGCCGTCTGCAATTGCCTGCTGTTGAAGAAGGCTTGTTTTCACGGATTCGCGGAAGGCATCTTCATCTGCATAGCCGGCTTGCTGCAAGACAGATTCGAAAGTATCTCCATACTGATCCTTCAATTTGTCGACCTGTTCGTCAATTTGTTCTTTGTCCACATCATATTTATCGTCAAGGGCCTTCTCCAGAACCATTGTCTGTAATACTTGAGAACCGTATTTGTCACTTAGTTCCTGATAGTAATCCTCTTTGGAGATATCCCCAGCTTTTGATTCTACCACTGTCTCACCGGAACCACATGCTGATAGTGCGACAACGCTTGTCGCGAATACTGCAGCGATAGCCAATTTCTTCATGAAAACAAACACTCCTAATCCACTTATATTTGATTGGCGGCCTGTCCGCCGTTTCCCCATAAGACAATATATCACATATTCAAGGATAAAAGGCAACCTGTGACGGCAATTCCACAGTTTTTCCATATGTAAAAACGCTCCAGGGGGAGCGTCATTTGACCAAGATATCGTAGCTTTTATCTGTCCCTGCAATGACACACTTGCGCGGGGCCTGCAATAAATTGCAAAGGTAGAAGCCATCTGAGAAGGTCATGCCTGCATTCACACTGACAAGAAGGATATAATAGATAGGCATCGTATCCATGAGAATCGCTCCAATCAGCAAAGGCAGGGTAATCAGTATAGTCGGCATAATTAAGGAAAGAAACGGAATAATCCGGCTTGTCTTGGTTCTAACCTTGAAATGCACGGTCGGGATGAATTGTCTGCTCCATTGCAGTTTATATTCACAGCGCTTCCCTGTCATCCAAAAAGGAATCAAATGTGTGATACCGTGGATGAGCGGAAGCATATATAGGGAAATTATTGATAGTAATAGACCAGTTTCTTCTAATTTCATTTTTGGGTGGATGAGCGTCAGCATCGGATAAAGAATGATGAATGTCAATATACCTATCATTGTGGAAATAAGGAATATACGATTGGTACCGAGATCTTTCTGTGCATCGACACTTCTCCAGCAATTCATGTCCAGTGGCTCCCTTCAGTTGACTTAAAGTTAGGGTCAGCTTTCTTCACTTAAGAGATATTAGTACGTTTGGGCGGGAAAATCAATAGCTTTCCTGGAAATTTTACTTTAAAATATAAGAACAAGATCCGTTTGTATGAAACGGTCAGTTTGAAAGGCAAAGGAAGCGTTTTTATGGAGGAAGAAAAAAAGAGTACGCTGTCTTTTCATCTGCATTTAATTGCAGAGACTGGAGTGTTGGATAAATACCCTTTCCGTAAACTCCTCATAGAACGGAATATAAATGAGGAGGAGTATGCTGCTGTCCTAAAAATGCTCCAGCGGCTTAATAGCTTATATAAGGAGCAAAAGGAAGAAGGCTTGCTCGATTACACGTCGCTGCTTCTGGAATTCGTCGGGATGCTGCCTGAGAAGCTGTATTATTGGGATGTACTGCTGGCACTTCGTGAAGAAAAACAGGACGATACATATAAGGGTCTGGTTGATGAATTGATTTTACTGGATATGAAAAACCGCTATTAGCATGAGCTGATAGCGGTTTTTTCTCTGTTATCTGGTTATGAACTTACGGCTCGGGCTAGCTATGTGATATTCCTCTTAATCAAAATTACCCTCTGCTTCAGAGTGATGGACGTTTTTCTACATATAATATAGCCAGCAGCACGACAGCTCTATGTTAAGTTCCTATAATGAAGTGCTATCATTTTTTTGTCTATATGTAACTATTTTCTCGAGCCTAGGGGAACCTGTAAAGAATGATTATGCTCCATATCAAAGTATTTAGGAGTATCTTGGCGGAAATAGAAGGAAAACAAGCTTATGCTTTGTACAGTATATACTGTACGTACTATATGTTCAGATATAACGATTCATTTCGTTTGATTTGTTTGTTTTTTATGTTTAGTATTAATAGGGTCGAAACAAAGGGATAGGAAAATAATCCTGATTATTACAGATAAGTTACAGAAGACTAGTGAAAAAGAGGTGAATACTGTGCCGATTATCAAAGTAGAAAATCTCTCTAAGGTGTTTGGGAAAAACACGAAGGCTGCTCTGCAATTAGCAGAAGCGGGTAAGTCAAAAGAAGAGATTCTAAAAGAAACAGGGAGCACAGTTGGTGTAAATCGTGCATCATTTGAGGTAGAAGCCGGTGAAATTTTTGTTATCATGGGTCTGTCAGGAAGTGGTAAATCCACTTTGGTAAGACTGATTAATCGTCTGATAGAGCCAACGACAGGTAACATTTATATTGATGGAGAAAATCTGGCAAAGATGGACAAAAAGGAACTTCGTCGTGTGCGACGGGAAAAGCTGAGCATGGTATTCCAGCGATTCGGGTTATTCCCAAACCGCACGATCTTGCAGAATACAGAATACGGATTGGAAGTTCAAGGAATCAGTAAACAAGAAAGAACAAAAAAAGCGAAAGAATCCTTGGAGCTTGTCGGGTTGGGAAGCTATCTTAACCAATATCCTGACCAATTATCCGGCGGGATGCAGCAGCGTGTAGGTTTGGCACGTGCATTGGCAAATGATCCAGAAGTGATGCTGATGGATGAAGCTTTCTCTGCTCTGGATCCGCTTATCCGGAAAGATATGCAGGATGAACTATTGGATTTGCAGGAAACAATGAAGAAGACGATTCTGTTCATCACGCATGATTTAGATGAAGCACTCCGCATTGGTGATCGCATCGCCTTGATGAAAGACGGTCATATCGTCCAGATTGGCACTCCTGAGGAAATACTTATAAATCCGGCCAATAAATTTGTTGAAAAGTTTGTTGAAGACGTCGATCGGGCAAAAGTGCTTACTGCTCACCAAATCATGAAACGACCAGAAACTGTAAATATAGACAAGCACGGCCCTCGTGTTGCGCTTGAGCGTATGCGGGAAGCTGGTCTATCCAGTATCTTTGTTGTGGATAGTAAACGTATGCTGCATGGGATAATTACTGCTGATGCAGCGAATGAAGCCAGAAAGAATGAAGTTAAGAACCTATCAGAAATCATTCAGCGTGATGTGCCGACAGTGGAAAAGGATACGCCATTGCATGATTTGTTTGCAGTCATCCATGATTCTCCTGTTCCGTTAGCAGTTACGGAGAACGGAAAGTTATTGGGAATTATCGTCAGAGGTGCGGTTATCGGTGCGCTTGCTGGGGAGGGTGAGGTGAATGGCCATGCTTAATTTCATGGAGAATTTAAACACAATACCAGTTGGAGACTGGATGACTACTTTCGTCGACTGGATGACTAATACATTTGCTTTCTTGTTCGATCCGATCAAGGAAGGTTTGGGAAGCTTTATGGGCCTCATTACTGATGGCTTGTCTGCCATTCCTCCAGTTATTTTCATACTGTTAGTTGCTGTATTGGCCTTTTTCATGACTGGGAAAAAATTCGGTTTAGCGATATTCAGCGTTATCGGTTTATTATTTATCTGGAACCAAGATCTTTGGAATCAGCTGATTGAAACGTTCACACTTGTGCTGACCGCCAGTATCCTTTGTATCATCATTGGTATTCCGATTGGTATCCTGATGGCAAAAAGTAAAGTTGCAGAAACAATCATCACACCTATTTTGGACTTTATGCAAACAATGCCTGCTTTCGTTTACTTGATTCCAGCTGTTGCTTTCTTCAGCATTGGGGTTGTTCCGGGGATTTTTGCTTCCCTTGTTTTTGCAACACCGCCAACAGTCCGTTTTACGAATCTTGGTATTCGCCAGGTATCCGATGAGTTAGTCGAAGCAGCGGATGCTTTCGGATCGACTGGACCACAGAAGTTATTCAAAGTAGAGCTGCCAATGGCAAAATACACTATCATGGCAGGTGTCAATCAAACGGTTATGCTTGCTCTATCCATGGTCGTTATCGCATCCATGATCGGTGCACCTGGCCTTGGTCGCGAAGTATTGGCATCGCTGCAGCGTGCGCAGGTTGGTCCCGGTTTCGTAGCTGGACTCTGTATTTTTGTGCTGGCCATCATCATTGACCGTTTTACACAAAATATTTATAAGAATAAATCTAAATAACTGATAAAGCCTGTAACAGGCTTTCCGTTACGTGGAAAAGGAGAGTTCGGTTACATGAAGAAGTGGAAAACACTAGGTGTGGCTGCTGGTCTGGCAATGACACTGGTAGCAGCAGGCTGCGGCAGTGAGAGCTCCAGCTCAGACAGCCTCAGCGAGCAAGTGGATTACACGGTAACAGGCATCGAAGCAGGTGCCGGTGTCATGAAAGCAACGGAGAAGGCGTTTGATGACTATCAGCTTGATGGCTGGGAGATCATGCCATCTTCAAGTGGTGTCATGACAATTGCGCTGGATGATGCGATCGAGGACAAAAAGCCTATTATTATCACAGGCTGGACTCCACACTGGATGTTCGCAAAATATGATCTGAAGTATCTCGAAGATCCGAAAGGCTCCTATGGCGGAGCAGAAGCCCTTCATACACTCACACGCCAAGGTTTTGCAGATGATGTACCTGGTGCCAATAAGGTCCTCGACCAGTTTAACTGGGGTGTAGAGGATATGGAAGAAGTGATGCTCGAGATTAATAAAGGAGCAGAACCGGCAGAAGCAGCTCGGAAATGGGTAGATGCGCATGCTGATAAGGTGGCTGATTGGACAAAAGATGCTGAGGAAGGTAATGGACAGGAAGTAAGTCTTGTTTATGTAGAATGGGATTCCGAGGTGGCATCTACAAATGTCTTGAAAGTCGTCTTGGATGATTTAGGCTATAAAACAGAGATTACACCGCTTGATAATGCGATCATGTGGCAGGCAGTCGCGCAGGGCGAAGCTGATGCAACAGCATCAGCATGGCTGCCTACGACACATGGTGATCTTTATGAGCAATATAAGGACCAGGTTGTCGATCTAGGAGCCAGCCTCGAAGGTGCAAGAACAGGTTTGGTCGTTCCTAGTTATGTAGATGCAGATTCTATCGAAGATTTGGAGCCTAAAAATTAATTAAGGAAACCTCTTCCTCTTGGAAGGGGTTTTTCTTATGTATGAATACAAGGAATGCCATCTATCGGAGGAAATGAAATTTCGTTTCAAATTGAACCGCTATCAGCTCGAGCTGGTAGCGGTTATTTTTTCGAGTATAGCAGCAGCTTCTTGATGGAATTGAAGACTGCTGGATAGTTTCTCCTGCATATGCTTCCAATCCGGATCATTTTCTGGAAGGGTCCTTTTTAATTGCTCCATAGCCTCGAACTGACGGTTTGTCTGCGTATGCCATTGTTTGACTTGTAGTGTCATCAGCTTTTTGTATAAGGGTTCGACATTCGTATAAAAATCCTTCCTCGAGCCTTTAACCCATACACGATCAACGAGTTCCAAGTGAGATAGATTACGGATAGCTATATTTACAGCTGTTTTACTTTTTCCGATTAACTTTGCCATTTGATCCAAGGTAAGTGAACGGTTCTCAATATATAACACTGCGAGCAGCCGAGCTTCGGTTGCGGACAAATGAAACATTTCCCCCGTCCTCGTCAATTCCATTATAAGTGTCTCGTATGATGAAATCTTTTCATTCACGATAGTTGTTACCTCCCCTTACCTATACAGTTGTACCAAGCTTACACGATATAAAAGGTTAAAGGAATTGCTTCCTTACATAGTATTTTGGAGCATAAAGGAGGAAATAGAAGGAAAAGTGCTGTTAAAGTTTGTTCAGTATATTCTGTACAAACTTTATGGACTGAAACGACAATTTATAGAGTTTGTGTTGTATGAACTTTTTCTATAACATAAATTTAGTCGAGTCATTGTTACAGGAAGTTATCTTAATGATGACAATCATGTTACAGAAAAAAGAGGTGAATGCTGTGCCGATTATTAAAGTAGAAAATCTCTCTAAGGTATTCGGGAAAAACACGAGGGCTGCATTGCAATTAGCAAAAGCTGGTAAGACGAAAGAAGAGATTTTAAAAGAGACAGGAAGCACAGTTGGAGTCAATCGTGCATCATTTGGAGTAGAAGCTGGTGAAATCTTCGTCATCATGGGGCTTTCAGGTAGTGGTAAATCTACGTTGGTCCGTCTGATTAACCGCTTGATCGAACCTACAACAGGCGATGTTTATATTGATGGAGAAAACTTGGCGAAGATGGATAAGAAGGAGCTTCGCCGGGTACGGCGACAAAAGCTGAGTATGGTATTCCAGCGATTCGGATTATTTCCAAACAGAACGATTTTGCAGAACGCAGAATATGGTCTGGAAGTGCAAGGAATGAGCAAACAAGAGAGAAGCGAGAAAGCGAAGACATCCTTGGAGCTTGTTGGTCTCGGTAGCTATCTTGATCAATATCCAGGTCAATTGTCCGGAGGGATGCAGCAGCGTGTGGGGCTGGCACGAGCGTTAGCAAACGATCCAGAAGTGATGCTGATGGACGAAGCTTTTTCAGCCCTGGATCCGCTCATTCGGAAAGATATGCAGGATGAACTATTGGATCTGCAAGAAACAATGAAAAAAACGATACTGTTCATCACGCATGACTTGGACGAGGCGCTCCGTATCGGAGACCGTATTGCGTTGATGAAAGACGGAAACATCGTCCAGATCGGAACTCCTGAAGAAATCCTCATGAATCCGGCCAATAGCTATGTCGAGAAGTTCGTCGAGGATGTGGATCGTGCGAAAGTACTTACTGCTCAGCAGATCATGAAACGACCAGAAACTGTAAACATAGAAAAACATGGGCCTCGAGTGGCGTTGGAACGTATGCGGGAAGCAGGTCTGTCCAGCATCCTGGTTGTGGATAGCAAACGTGTACTGCAAGGTATCATTACTGCCGATGCAGCGAATGAAGCCAGAAAGAATGACGTGAAAAACCTATCGCAAATTATTCAGCGGGATGTGCCGACAGTAGAGAAGGATACACCGCTGCATGATTTGTTCGCAGTCATCCATGACTCTCCAGTTCCGTTAGCAGTTACGAAAAACGAAAAGCTATTAGGAATTATCGTCAGAGGTGCTGTTATCGGAGCACTTGCTGGGGAGGGGGAGGTGAATGTGAATGCTTAATTTCATGGAAAACGTAGAGGCTTTGCCGGTTGCAGATTGGACAACGGATTTTGTTAGCTGGCTCACTGATACATTTGCTTTCTTGTTCGATCCAATCAAGGATGGACTAGGCGATTTGATGGATCTGATTACATCAGGTCTCGATGCCATCCCTCCTGTCATCTTCATTTTGCTAGTTGCAATATTAGCCTTTTTCATGACAGGTAAGAAATTCGGATTAGCAGTATTCAGTATTGTCGGTTTGTTGTTCATTTGGAATCAGGGATTATGGGATCAGCTGATCGATACGTTCACACTTGTACTGACCTCCAGTATTTTGTGTATTATCATCGGAATCCCGATTGGTATCTTGATGTCCAAGAGTAAAATCGCACAAACAATCATTACGCCAATTCTCGACTTCATGCAAACAATGCCTGCCTTCGTCTACTTAATTCCGGCAGTTGCCTTCTTCAGTATCGGGGTTGTACCGGGTATTTTTGCTTCCCTGATCTTTGCAACACCGCCAACTGTCCGTTTCACGAACCTTGGTATCCGACAAGTTTCGGAGGAGCTGGTAGAAGCGGCAGATGCCTTCGGTTCAACTGGACCGCAGAAGCTATTCAAAGTGGAATTGCCGATGGCGAAATACACTATCATGGCAGGTATCAACCAAACAGTCATGCTGGCGCTTTCCATGGTCGTAATCGCATCCATGATCGGTGCACCAGGTCTTGGGCGTGAAGTACTATCTTCGTTGCAGCGGGCACAGGTTGGTCCTGGTTTTGTAGCGGGACTTAGCATTGTTGTACTGGCAATCATCATTGACCGTTTTACGCAGAACATCTACAAAGATAAATCCAAATAAGTGTTTCGCCTTAAATAGGCTTTTACTAATTAAAGAAAAAGGGGAGTTCGATTACATGAAAAAGTGGAAAACATTAGGGGCAGCAGCGGGACTAGCATTGACACTGGTGGCAGCAGGGTGCGGTAATGACAGCTCCAGCTCAGACAGTTTCAGCGAACAAGTCGATTACACGATTACTGGTATCGAAGCTGGAGCTGGGGTCATGAGTGCAACAGAAAGAGCAATCGAAGATTATGACCAGCTGAATGGCTGGACATTGCAGCCATCCTCCAGTGGTGCAATGGCTACAACTTTAGGCGAGGCTGTCAAGGATGAAGAGCCAATCATTATCACTGGCTGGACACCGCATTGGATGTTCAGTAAATATGATCTAAAGTACCTGGAAGATCCGAAGGGTTCATTTGGAAGTGAAGAAACAATCAATACCATGACTCGCCAGGGATTTGCTGACGATGTACCGGGTGCCAACACAGTGCTTGATCAATTCAACTGGTCTACGGATGATATGGGAGAAGTCATGTTGGAAGTAAGTGAGGGTACCGACCCAGCAGAAGCTGCACGAAATTGGGTTGATGGACATGCTGATCAAGTAGCTGAGTGGATAGATGGAGCCGAGGAAGGTACTGGACAAGAAGTCAGCCTTACGTATGTAGAGTGGGATTCTGAAGTTGCTTCTACCAATGTCATGAAAGTTGTACTGGATGATCTAGGATACAATGCCAAAATCACTCCTCTCGATAACGCGGTTATGTGGCAGTCCGTTGCTAATGGAGAAGCTGATGCCATGGTAGCAGCTTGGCTGCCGACGACACATGGTGATTTGTATGAGCAATACAAAGATCAAGTAGTTGATCTTGGACCTAACCTGGAAGGTGCGAAAACGGGCTTAGTCGTACCTAGCTATGTAGATGCGGATTCAATTGAGGATCTTGAAGCGAAATAATGGAATGATTGAAAACCCTCTCCTTCAAGGAAGAGGTTTTTCTTCAATAAAAAATGCTCTCCATAACGGAGAGCATTTTTTATTCGTTGCCGTTTTTCTGATTCGCTTTGTCTTCCAGTTCTTTTAAGCTTTTTTCAATCTGAGCCAAGCTTTTCTGGATGTTTTTCTGATGTGGTTCAACTGTACGTTTCCAGCTGTCTATGGAAGTCTTCACTTCAGCTGATAATTCTTTGAACATAGCAGCGCCTTCTTTGGACGTTCTGGCGATCTGTTCTTTCAGCTGTGTACCTTCATTCTTCAAATTATTGAATGTAACCTTCCATTCGTCACTGCGCTGTTTAGCGTCTGCGCGCAGTTCACTGCCGGAGGATGGTGCTGTCAGCAATGTAATTGCAGCGCTGACGGTACTGCCTACAAGTATACCTAAAGCGATTGATTTGCCACTTGCCATCGTCTCCACTCCTTCCTACTTCATTATACTATTTTCTCTTCCTATGTAGCAGTGAAACCTGTTAGGACAATCTTATTGGATTTTACTGCTGATTGCTTCCGCCAATTCACCAAGCTGTTCACTGGCAGTATTGTCATGCTGTTCGAATGTAGCGTGGAAGCCGTCGTCTTTGCCGTATCTCGGGATTAGATGCACATGCAGATGAAAAACAGTCTGACCTGCTGCCGCTTCCGTGTTGCTCAATACGTTCAAACCAGCGGGCTGGAAAGCTTCTTTAATTGCATTTGCGATCAGCGGTACACGAGAAAAAACTTCCTGTGCCACTTCGGGCGGTGTTTCGTAAATATTCTTCGTATGTGTTTTCGGAATGATGAGGGTGTGTCCCTTTGTCACCTGGCCGATGTCCATAAAAGCAAGTACGTGGTCATCTTCATAAACTTTCGCAGATGGCAGTTCGCCAGCAGCAATTTTACAGAAGATACAATCCTTTTCGTGCATACGATCACTCCTTTAACGTGTATACATATTGTATAAAGGAATGGACATGCTTGTAAAGTAAGTCGAATAAAATAGGCAGACATCCCGTAACGGCCGGAATGTTGGAATTCTTCGCGTTTTGGGAGTGTCTGCCTTGGAAGCAAGGTTGCCAAGAGTAAAACCATTTCGAACTGTACAGCGGCTTACGAGGTTTGCGCCAGTACACTTTCAGCTTGCTTGCAAATGTAAATCAGCTTACTTTTCGGACGTAGCGGTCTGTATCTCCTACCAACACCTCATTATATTAAGAATGGGTCCTGCTTTGGAAACCCCTTGGCAACATCTTTGCTTCGAAATTAGTATGTGCAGGTTGTCAGAGGTTATAACCGTTTTATTTTGGCAAATACGGCGTGCTTTGGTAAACTTTTAGCAGAAGCGTGCTTTAGAAAGGGGAAAGGGTAATGCAGCCTTTATTACATATTAATTCACTGACAGGTGGGTATACACATAAAAATGTCCTGCACGATATATCGTTCCAAGTTGATGCAGGGGAAATTGTCGGGCTGATCGGCCTAAATGGTGCAGGAAAAAGTACGACGATCAAGCATATCATTGGTCTTATGCAGCCAAAGGGCGGCAGTATCCAGATCAATGGAAGCACGTTTGCTGAATCACCTGAAACTTATCGAAGCAATTTTTCCTATATACCGGAAATGCCGGTACTGTATGATGAATTGACGTTATACGACCATCTTCGTCTTACTGCGCAAGCATATGATCTGTCAAAGGAGGAGTTCGATAAGCGGCTTCCGCCTTTATTGAAAGAGTTCCGGCTGGAAAAGAAACTGAAGATGTTCCCGGTCCATTTTTCGAAAGGGATGCGTCAGAAAGTGATGATCATGTGTTCTTTCCTTGTCGAACCTGACCTTTACATCGTGGACGAGCCATTCGTCGGACTGGATCCGCTCGGTATTCAATCCTATCTGCAGCTGATGAATCAAGCGAAGGAAAATGGAGCGGGCGTCCTTATGTCCACGCATATTTTGGCGACAGCCGAACGCTATTGTGATCGCATTGTCATTTTGCATGATGGAAAGCTGCGGGCAGCTGGTACGATGGAAGAGCTGCGCAATGAATTCGATATGCGAAATGCCACACTGGATGATTTATATGTACAGCTGACGAAAGAAGAAGATAGCCATGTTTAATGCAGAAACATTTTTCAAACAGCGGCTTACCGAGCACATGAAGGAAATGAATCGCTATTTGCGGTACATATTCAACCAGCATCTTATGATAGCGATGCTGTTCCTGATCTCGGGGCTCGCTTATTATTATCAGCAGTGGCTAGAGGGATTAACTCCGGACTTTCCTGCGGCGCTTTTGATCGGTACTGTATTCGGTCTCCTGGCCAGCTACAGCCCTGTGCGGACTTTATTGAAAGAAGCAGATATGATATTCATGCTTCCGCTTGAGCCAAAGCTGCACCGCTATTTCAAATTAACCATCGGGTATAGCTTTTTTACGCAGCTTTACTTATTAATATTGGCTGCAGCAGCACTGGCGCCATTGTTCTTCGCGGCAGATCTAGGAGAGGGTTTTGCATCCTATCTGCTTGTATTTGTTGTTCTTCTCGTTTTCAAGCTTTGGAACCTTCATATGAATTGGTGGATGCTGAAGATACGGAATGTCAACATCAGAAGAATAGAACAGACGCTGCGGCTGGTGCTGAACGTCGGAAGCTTTTGGCTGTTTTTACGAGGCAATCTTATTGCGGCGGCAGTTTTGACGGTTCTATTCGTCGTACTTCTTTTTGTGGACTATACTTTCACCCGGAAGCAGGGTGGTCTCGCTTGGGACTTGCTGATCGAAAAAGACCAAGCACGAATGCAGGCGTTCTACCGCATTGCTAACCAATTTGCTGATGTACCGCACTTGAAGACAAAAGTCCATAAGCGGCAATCCCTCGTCAACCTCTTCACTAGTCGAGTTCCGTTCGAACAGAAGCATACTTATGATTATCTGTTCCGGATCACTTTTGTCAGAGGAGGGGACTATTTCGGTCTCTTTCTTCGGCTGACGATTCTTGCTGGCGTCATCATCTACTTCATTCCGAATCTTTGGGTGCAGCTGGCGTTCGCTTTATTGTTCCTTTATTTGACCGGTTTCCAGCTTATTGGAATGTGGAAGCATCACCGGACAATCGCTTGGATGGATCTTTATCCGGTGGCGGGTGATACGCGTAAGCGTGCATTGTTATCCCTTCTTCAGCAGCTGGCCATTATACAAGCAGTGCTGCTTAGTCTAGTATTCCTTCTCCGCGTCGATGTGGTCGGTTTTGCTTTGGCACTTGTTGCTGGACTTGTCTTCGGTATCGGGTTTGTCCGTATGTATGTACCGAAACGGTTGAAATAGGAGGGGTTCGGATGGTGGATGACTATTATAAGGAAAGAAAACTGAAGGAAGCGATGTTTTATTATCATTCCCTGCAGAGGCGCGGCGGCAGGTTTCAACGGCTTTCCAAAGGAACACAGGATACTATTACAGATAAAATTCCGGCAGCTGTTCATACTGCAATTACGACAGCTATCCGCCAAATGATAGAACTCAGCCTGACGTCTTCCAACTACATCTATCCAATCAAGGTCGAACAGAAATGGAGTTTCGAGCAACGTGAGAAAGAGGTTCGGAAGGTCATCAATCGTTATAAAACAACGGCGAGATTGGAAGGTGCCGGTACTGGCGCTGGAGGTATCCTCTTAGGAATGGCCGATTTTCCGCTTCTCCTTAGCATCAAAATGAAATGCCTATTCGATATTGGCAGAATCTATGGTTTTGATGTGACAGCTTTCAGTGAACGTGTTTTCTTGCTGCAGATTTTCAGTGCCACTTTCTCAAGCAGTGAAACGAGGATTAAGCTATGGGAAGAAATCCGTGATTGGAACAAAGTTACCGGTGCTATCGAGGATGTGAATTGGAGGGTACTGCAGCAAGAATACCGTGACCATATTGATTTGATCAAAATGGTACAGATGCTGCCAGGTGTCGGAGCTTTCGTCGGTGCCATCATTAATGGGAAGTTCCTTGAACAGTTAGGTACAGCTGCGATGCATGCATACCGCATCCGGATGTTAACATAAAAAAAGATCAGCGTGAAAAATCACGCTGATCTTTTTTTCATTGGTAAGCAATGCAAGTGCTGAGTAATGTCTTGGCAGCAATGCTCATAGCTCTTTCATCAAAGTCGAATTTCGGATGGTGGTGCGGATAATAATGATCTTCTTTCTTAGCACCGGTAAAGAAGAAAGCTCCTGGTTTGTTGTGCAGATAATAAGAGAAATCCTCACCAGTCATCGTAGGCAGTACCTTGTTAGCTTCCTTGACTTCTTCGACTTGTTTCGAAGCATCCAGTACCAATTGAGCTTCGGCTGGATGGTTGATTACTGGCGGGTATCCTTCGATATAGTCATATTTATAGCTTGCGCCGTTTGCGGTTGTAATACCTTTCAGTACATTCTCGATTTCCACTTTGATCTGTTCCTGCACCGCAGTGTCAAATGTACGGACTGTTCCAGTAAGCTTGGCTGTTCCGGCAACTACATTGAAAGCTGCGCCAGCCTCGAAAGTACCGACGGTGATAACCGCTGTTGACAATGGATCCAAGCGGCGGCTGATAATTTGCTGAAGCGCTGTTACGACTTGAGATCCGATAAGCACGGCATCCTTTGTCTGGTGCGGCTGAGCACCATGACCGCCTTTACCGATGATTTCAATTTCAAATCGATCTGCTCCTGCCATGAATTCTTTATCCGCTGTTTCAATTGTGCCAAGCGGCGTGTTCGACCAGAGGTGGGTTCCGAACACGGCATCCACGTCATCCAGGATACCAGTTTCAATAATCGGCTTCGCTCCGCCTGGTGCATATTCTTCTGCATGCTGGTGGACGAAAACAAGCGTTCCTGGTAACTCGTCCTGCAATGCTTTGGCTGCTTTGGCGATGCCAAGCAGAGTAGCTGTATGTCCATCATGACCGCATGCATGCATAACATTCGGTACTGTAGATTTGTAAGGTACATCATTTTCTTCTTGGATTGGCAATGCATCAAAATCTGCACGCAAGGCAATCTTCTTACCGGGCTTTCCGCCTTTGAGAGTGGCAACTACACCATTACCTCCAACGTTCTTTTCGTAGGGAATACCAAGTTCCTCGTATGTATTTGCAATATATGCAGCTGTCTTTTCTTCTTTAAAGGACAGTTCTGGATGCTGATGAAGGTATCTTCTTGTGGCAACCATATCTTCATACAGTTCATCGATTTTGGTAAAAAAATTCGCTAGCATGCTGCACCAGCCTCCTTATTCATATGAAATAAGACCAGTATAGCACATTTCCTATTAATAATTATTGATTTATTCAGAAAAATGCATAGGAAAACCCATAACCGAATGGTTATGGGTTTGATACTTTAGGATAGGCGGGAGTCGCTCAAAAGACGGTTGAGCTCGTCACGGTGGTTTGTTTCATCAGCAATCATATCTTCCAGCTTGGTGGCAAGCTCTGTCAAGTTAAGCTCTTCAGCCTGTTTTCTGCGTTTTTCATAACGGTCGATCGTATCCTGTTCTGCATCTCGTGCTTCTGTTAGCATTTTCTTTACATCGGTGTGATATGGAACTTCAGCTGGAACAGTGGATGGTACGCCGCCGAGTGTTACAATCTTATCTGCTAAATATTTTGCATGTCCGATTTCGTCCGTGATTTCATCCTCGAAAAATGGTTTCAAAAACGCACGATATAGGCCTGAAACTGCAGAGCTGTATGTTGTATACATGATGGAAGCGGCATATTCATTTGCCAAGTCTACGTTCAAGCCATCAATAAGTTCCTGTAGTTGAGAGTCGTCCTTGATTTTTCTAACATTGTCTGCCATGTTTATCATCCTTTCTGATTGGCTATCTAGTAAGGTATATTCCCCTGGTATTTGTTTTCTAAACAAGTGCCATAGTACAATCAATCAGAGGTGACAAGATGGAACTCACGAATAGAAAAAGATACATACTGCTATTTACAATTGCGATTATCGCAGCAACTATATTCACGATCGATGTAAGACTCCATACAGATCCGCTGCTGGATCAATGGACAGCTCCATTTGCGGAATCATTGCAGGGAACATTTTGGTATGAAGTATTCCGTTGGATTACAGAGCTTGGTTCGAGCATTGTACTAAGCGTGCTCGCATTTTTATTTGGTTTATTCTTAGCTATTGGTAAACGAGATCTTATTGGAGCAGGTATTGTATTTACGGCTACCGCTCTAGGTTATCAATTCAATTTCCTTATTAAACAATTGGTAGAGAGGGAGCGCCCGACGATTCTGGCATTAGTGGATGGTGAGGGATTCAGTTTTCCATCGGGCCATTCCATGGTGTCCTTTATTACATATGGCATCATCCTGTATTTCCTTTGGCATTACCTTAAAAGCAGCCAGCGGTATATCGCTGGCTGCATAGCAGCTATTATCGTCCTGCTGGTTGGCTTTAGCCGGTATGTTCTCCGCGTCCACTATTTGACTGATGTACTGGCCGGATTCGCGTACGGAATGATCTTTCTGGTCATCTGGATTTTGTTATATAAATGGCTGCAGCACAAGCTTGGAAAAAGAGAAAAAGTGCGCTCTTATTGATATAGCAGAAAAAAAGGCCTGTCCGTGTAATCGGACAGGCCTTTTTTATTCATTGTCGATCTGGTAAGTGGTGACATATGCTGGTCCGCCACTGAATGGCGGCTTTTTCGGCTGGTCGGCATCTTTTTTATGAGCATGCTGAAAAGCTTCTGATTTCTTCCAATCCTCGAAGTGCTGTTTGGATTCCCATGCTGTCAGCACAAGATACGTGTTTCCCTCTTGAGGACGAAGCACCCGGAGCGCTTTGAACCCGGGAGTTTGATCGATTTTGCCGGCTCTGCGTTTGAATACATCTTCAAAAATCGGCCGGCCTTCGTCTGTGACCGGAATATTGTTGATGGCGATATAACCTTTATCTGGAAGGCTGCCTGTGCCCGTTACCTGTTCATAGGTTCGCGGCGCCGTGAATTTAGCAGCATTTGGTTCTTCTGTATAAGCGAGGGCTCCCTCTGCTCCTTCGAACACCCAGATTTTTGCTTTATCTTTCGCCTTTAGCTGGCGAAGAAATTCAGTAGTACCACTGGTGAAGTGTACGATCATTTGTATTCAACCTCCTGGCAGTATGTTAAAGTCAGTGTAGCAATTACGTATTGTGCAATGCAAGCTAGGACTCCATTCGATAGAAAGATGGGTAAATGGCATTTTTTGTCGTATAATATAGGATATAGAATGAACATGGGGATACGTTAGAGGTGAAAGAAACGTTATGAAACGATCAGAACATAAGCAGCACATACGGATGCGGCGGAAGACTCTATATCTTCTCGTGGCGGGTATCATATTGGCAGGAATGACCGCTGCCTATATCCTGTTATTTTTCGGAGGAAGACTCGTTATCGATAAAGATGACCTGACATTGAAAGCTGCTTCGACAGTTGAGAACCAGGATGGGGAAGTCATAGCGGAATTCTATGAAGAAAACCGGGAGCCTGTCAAATTCGATGAGATTTCCGAACATGTGAAAAACGCTTTTGTTTCCATAGAAGACGCCCGGTTCTACAGTCATCATGGCATTGATCTTCGAGCAACTGCGCGAGCTTTGTACCGTGACATTCTGGCGATGAGCAAAGTGGAGGGCGGAAGTACGATTACACAGCAAACCGCCAAAAATCTCTTTTTCAAAAATGATAAGACCTTTACCCGGAAAGCGAAGGAAGCGATGGCTGCTATATACTTGGAGAGGCATTACACGAAGAAGCAGATACTCGAATATTATCTGAATGAAATTTATTTTGCTCATGGTCTTTATGGAATAGAGTCAGCTGCGAATTATTACTTCAATAAAAGCGCAAGCGATCTTACACTTTCGGAAAGTGCGATGCTTGCAGCTCTGTCAAAAGCACCAAATACGTACTCGCCGAATAATAACCCTGATCTGGCGAAGGAAAGACGTAATCTCGTGCTGGACGAGATGGAAGAACAGGGCTACATTACAGCCGAAGAGAAGGAAGCTGCGCAGGCGGAAGAACTTGGTGTGACTGAGCCTGAAGAAGAGCAAGAGCGTCCTTGGATCGAAAGCTATATTGATTTGGTAGCAGAAGAAGCGCAGGAGAAATATGATTTATCTCTGGAAAATCTGCGTACTGGCGGTTACCGGATCGTAGTGAATGTGGATGAAGATATCCAACGCACAGCTTATAATACAATGCAGGATGATACGTATTTCGATGGCTCGACCGATAGCATTGAAGGGGCCTTTGTCATGCTTGATCAAAATTCCGGTAAAATCGTCGCAGCTGTGGGGGCGCGTGAGTTCCAATACGGCGACATAAACCGTGTGACAGTCCAGAGACAGCCAGGCTCTGTGATGAAGCCGCTTGCGGTGTATGGACCAGCATTGGATACAGGAGATTACAATGCGTATAGTGAGCTGCCGGATGAGAAGAAGACTTACGATGATGACTACACGGTATCTAACCATAACGATCAGTATGAGGGAGATATCACGATGTATGAAGCCGTGCAGGAATCGAAGAATACGACAGCTGTTTGGCTGCTTGATCAAATCGGTATCAAAACAAGCAAATCGTATTTGGAGAAGATGCACATCGACCTGCCGGAGGATAAAGGTCTATCGATTGCCCTTGGCGGCTTGAAGAAAGGACTGACACCGCTGCAAGTCGCGGAGGGATTCCGTACGTTCGCCCATGAGGGCCAATGGATCGAATCACAGTCCATCAACGCGATTTATGACCGCAACGGGGAAGCAGCCTTCAAGGCAGAACCTCAAACAGAAGATGTATTCTCGGAACAGACTGCCTGGGATATGACACGTATGCTGCAAGGAGTCATCACCGGCGGTACCGGAACGGCTGGTACTTATTATGGTGCCTTGGCTGGTAAGACGGGAACGACGCAGCATCCGACTGTGGATGATGCAGATAAGGATGCTTGGTTTGCCGGATACACACCGGAATATGTCGCGGTAAGCTGGATGGGGTATGACAAAACAAACGATGAAAACTATCTGGAGAGCGGCAGTTCGATGCCTACTGCTCTGACGAAATCGATTTTGCGCCAAGTTTCCCAGTATCGGACAATGTCCACGAGCTTCGAAAAGCCGGAAAATGCAGAGGATATCGGTGGTCCGGTTGAATTGCCGACCATTACAGATGCTTCGATTTCATATGGTTTCGGCGGCCTGCGGATCGTCAATGCTGATTTGACTTGGACAGCAAGCGAAGACAAGCGAATCATCTATCATATTTACAAAGAAACAGACAATGGAGCAGAGAAAATCGGTGAAGTACAAGGAAAGGGATCCTTTACAGTGGATAAAGTCAATCCGCTGAAAGATACTTCCTATTATGTAGTTCCATTCAACCCGCTGACAGATGAAAGCGGTGCTGAATCCAACCATACAGTCCTATCCGGTTTCGGATTCTGACGATTTTCACGACTCTGACACAATTCATCAAAAAATGGGGTTTTTATGAGTCAAATGCTATACAAATGCTCATGAAATTTCGTATAGTTGGAACGGATAATGAGGAGACGAAGGAGAACGATTATGCCTAACATCAAAAACGATACTATACTGCGTGCATTTCGTGGAGAAGCAACGGATTATACGCCAGTATGGTATATGCGCCAAGCCGGGAGATCGCAAAAAGAATATCGCGAGCTTAAAGAGAAATATTCCCTGTTTGAAATAACGCATCAGCCTGAGCTTGCAGCTTATGTGACGCGACTGCCAGTCGAACAGTATGATGTCGATGCAGCTATTTTATATAAAGATATCATGACACCACTGCCAGGCATTGGCGTGGATGTCGATATCAAGTCAGGAATCGGTCCAGTGATCGCCAACCCTATCAGCAGCATTCATGATGTGGAGAAGCTTGGAACCCTGGATCCAAAGCGTGACGTCCCATACATCCTGGATACGATCAAGCTCCTGACAGAGGAACAGCTGGAAGTACCGCTGATCGGTTTTTCTGGTGCGCCGTTTACATTGGCTAGCTACATGATTGAAGGCGGACCATCCAAAAACTACCATAAGACTAAATCGCTTATGTACAGTGACCCTGCTGCATGGTTCGCACTGATGGATAAGCTTGCGGAGGTATCCATCACTTATGCAAAAGCACAAGTGGCAGCCGGAGCATCAGCCATTCAGATTTTTGACTCATGGGTAGGGGCATTGAATGCAGCAGATTACCGTATGTACATCAAGCCTACAATGGAACGTATTTTCAATGAACTGCGTGATACAAAAGTTCCGCTCATCCTATTCGGTGTAGGAGCTAGTCATCTGATCATGGAATGGAATGATCTGCCGGTAGATGTCATCGGGCTTGACTGGAGGCTATCTATTAAGGAAGCAAGAGAAAAAGGCATCACGAAGACGCTTCAAGGCAATCTCGACCCAGCATTCCTGACTAGTGACTGGAAGGTGCTGGAAGAAAGGGCTAAATCGATTTTGGATCAGGGCCGGGAAGCTGGACCGCATGTGTTTAACCTTGGCCACGGTGTGACACCGGAAATAAGCCCTAGTGTGCTGAAGAAGCTGACTTCCTTCATCCATTCGTATTCCGCTAAACAAAACTCAATTTTATGACCCGAGGTGTAAGACATGACAAAGAAAAAAGTTGGTTTACTAGTTATGGCGTACGGCACGCCTTATAAAGAAGAAGACATCGAACGTTATTATACAGATATCCGGCACGGACGAAAGCCTACACCGGAAATGCTGGAGGATTTGACTAGCCGTTATAAAGCAATCGGCGGAATTTCCCCGCTTGCGCGTATTACACAGGAACAAGCTGATGCTATCGAAACAGCTTTGAACAACTCTCAGGAAGCTATCGAATTCAAGGCTTATCTTGGTTTGAAGCATATTGAGCCTTCCATTGAAGATGGTGTTGCCGAAATGGCAAAAGACGGTATTACAGAAGCTATTTCACTCGTATTGGCACCACATTACAGCACATTCAGTGTGAAATCCTACAACGAGCGTGCTCATAAAGCCGCTGCAGAAGCTGGTAATCTTCAAATTACGTCTGTAGAAAGCTGGTACGACGAACCAGGCTTTATCAAATACTGGTCAGATAATATTTCAGAGATCTTTGCTGGCATGGACAAAGAAGAGCGTGATAAAGCAGCGCTGATCGTATCTGCGCACAGTCTTCCGGAAAAAATCCTTCAAAATGGTGATCCGTACCCGGATCAGCTGAAACGTACAGCTGATTTGATTCAGGAACAGACTGGTATCAAAAACGTGGAGCTTGGCTGGCAGAGTGAAGGTAATACTCCTGATCCATGGCTTGGACCGGATGTACAGGATCTTACTCGCGAGCTTTACGAGAAAAAGGGCTATCGTTCCTTCGTATATGCACCAGTAGGCTTCATCGCGGACCATTTGGAAGTATTGTATGATAATGACTATGAATGTAAGGTCGTTTGTGACGAATTAGGCGCAAAATACTACCGTCCGGCAATGCCGAACACGGACCAGCAGTTCATCGATACATTGGCGAAGGTGGTATTGGAGCAGCAGGCACGAGTTGAGCGCCATGGCTGAAAAAAAACAGATCGCGATCGTCGGGGGCGGTATTGCCGGCCTGACGACTGCTTATTATCTTCAGAAGCAGATCCGTGCATACCGTCTGGATTATGAAGTGAAGCTGTTTGAAGCCTCCAGCCATCTTGGCGGAAAGATCGACACGCTGAAAAAAGATGGATTCGTGATAGAACGCGGCCCTGATTCCTTCTTAGCACGTAAGGAGTCCGCATCCCGTCTGATACATGACATTGGCATGGAAAAGGATCTCGTCCGAAACAATACAGGACAATCCTACATTTTAGCTGGCAAGAAGCTACATAAAATGCCAAAACGTGCCTTTATGGGTGTACCGACAGAATTAAAGCCATTTTATCAATCGCGTCTTCTTTCCACTAAAGCGAAAGCGCGAATCAGTGTTGAACCGATGCTGCCGAAAGGAAAAGAAGCTCAAGACCAATCCATGGGATTATTCTTCCGCCGGCGCTTCGGTGATGAATTGGTAGAGAATGTGCTCGAACCGCTTTTGTCCGGTGTCTATGCAGGTGAAATTGATGATTTAAGTTTGATGGCCACATATCCAAAGTTCTATGAAGTAGAACAGCAGTATGGAAGTGTGATCAAAGGATTGCAGGCGACGATGCCGAAGCCGCTGAAACAAAAGAAAGATGTGAAGCCTCCAGGCGCATTTCTTTCCTTGAAGAACGGGCTGCAATCATTGGTGGAAGGTTTGGAAGCAAAGCTTGATCCAGGCACTGTCCATTTAGAAACAAGTGTGGATCATATCGAACGAAAAGAAGATCATTATCATCTGCTGCTAGGCAACGGAGAGGTATTCCGAGCGGACGCCGCAGTACTTGCTTCGCCTTTCTTTGCAGTTCAGCGTATGCTGAGTCAATATGATTTCATGGAGCAGCTGAAAGAGATGAAGGCGACATCTGTTGCAACGGTAGCGATGACATTCGATGCTTCTGCGATCAAGAAAGATATCGATGGTACAGGCTTTGTTATCTCCCGCAACAGTAAGTACCGGATTACAGCATGTACATGGACGCATAAAAAATGGGAAGGCACCACTCCTGAAGGCAAAGTCATACTGCGCTGCTACGTCGGCAGGCCAGATGACAGCGGCATAGTGGATTTGTCTGATGAGGAAATCGTCCGGATCGCTTTAAAAGACTTGAATAAAATTATGAAAATAAAAAGCAAGCCGCTCTTTTCCGTGGTCAGCCGCTGGAAAAAAGCAATGCCGCAATACGTAGTCGGCCATCTGCAGCGTGTTGCTGATGTGCGCGCCAATATGGCGATTCACCTTCCAGGTGTATTCCTTGCGGGTGGTTCCTATGATGGAATTGGTATTCCGGATTGTATCGATAGCGGCGAACAAGCCGTACAAAACGTACTTGCTTACTTGCGTGAAAAAAGCTTCTCCTAAGGGAGAAGCTTTTTTGTGCCTTGTTATTCAAAGATATTATGGAAGCAGTTATCATTCTTGGAGCAGTCAGGTACTATGGGAATAAGGCTTGCTTTTCTTCTTGTTCCATGCCTCGACAGCTTGGCTGCGTGTCTTTCCTTTGTTTATAGGATTGGAGAAAAATTCACGAATAAATCGATTATACTCAAACTGAGGGGCAATATCTTTCCTGTAAGCAGGATCTTGCTTGCGATATTCTTCTTTATGCCACGCATTAATAGCATCTTCGTATGTTTTACCAATGTTTGCACGAAAATAGTCTTGTATGTAAGTAGAGAAATGAAAATGCTCTCCAATTTCCTGTTTGAAAAATGCTCGTACTTCCTGGCTGCAGCGATGATCTTCTGTAATAATGGTAGAACGGCTGAGCGGTTCATTGGATTTCTTTCTCCTGCGTGATGGTTTCTGTTTTGGTTTTTCAATGAGACCATCCCGCAGGAAGCTTTCAATTCTTGCTGTAATCTCCATTTTTGATCCAGAGACAGGCAATTCACTCTCACGGCAGAATTGGACAAGTTCTTCTTTCAGCCAATAATAATCTAGAAAATCATCTGCATTCGTCATACGAGTCAATTCTGGTCTCAAGTTATATCCCCCCACATGCGTTTTTCTCTCTTTTTGTTATATTATGTCATATATGCATAAATGAGACCACCCCCTGAAGGGGAGCACTCCTTAAAGATTAGGTGGTTTACATGCAAGGAATTCGGTAAAGGTAAACAATAGAAGGAGAGGTGTTAGAAAGTATGAAATTGACAGTTATAGGATTTTGGGGAGCTTATCCAGGCAGGGGAAGTGCCAGCTCTTGTTATTTAGTGGAGAAGGACGGATATGCTCTGCTGCTGGATTGCGGGAGCGGTGCGTTATCGCGGATGCCAGCTTTCATTGATCCGAAGGAATTGAATGCGGTTGTCGTAAGTCATTATCATCCTGATCACATAGCGGACATTGGTGCTCTGCAGCATGTTTGGCAAGTACAAAACAGCTTGAAAGGAACAGATGATGTGCTGTCGATTTATGGCCATGAAGAGGACGATGCAGGATTCCAGAGCTTAAAACATAAATTCACCGAAGGGATTGCCTATAAGCAGGATGAAATTCTTAGCATAGGTCCTTTCGTGATTACTTTCATGAAAACGAAGCATCCAGTGCCGTGCTATGGTATGCGGATTTCAGATGGTTTTTCCGACATTGTTTATACAGCTGATTCCAGTTACTTAGAGGAATGGGCGGAGTTCAGCAAGGATGCAGATCTGCTTATCACTGATTGCAATTTCTATCAGCATCAGGATGGGGAATCTGCCGGTCATATGAACAGTCTGCAGGTAGGCGGCATTGCGGAGCGGGCTGGTGTGAAAAATCTCTTCCTCAGTCATCTGCCGCATTTTGGAGAACACAGGCAGCTGTTGGAGGAAGCAAGCAGCGTATACAGCGGGCAAGTAAAGCTCGCATATGAAGGGCTGACATGGGAGGGGTAATACCTTCCCATTTGTCTGAATTGCTATCATGCTGAGGATTCGGTAGAATATTACTAGGATAAACAATTTCTGACACTGGGGGTCTTTATTTTGCGTTTTATCGATAATGAAGGTATTACAGATCCGAGGATTAACCTTGCGATCGAGGAGTATGTCCTGAAAAATTTCGGCAAAGACGATACATATTTGCTTTTCTATATCAATGAACCATCCATCATCATCGGCCGGAATCAGAACACGATTGAAGAAATCAATACAAAGTACGTAGACGATAATGGCATCAAGGTCGTACGCCGCTTATCAGGAGGCGGAGCTGTATACCATGACATGGGTAATTTGAATTTCAGCTTTATCACACAGGACGACGGTAACAGCTTCCAGGATTTCGCCAAATTCACTAAGCCGGTTACGGATGCATTGAACAAGCTTGGTGTACCAGCAGAGTTGAAGGGGCGGAATGACTTGCTTGTCGGTGAACGCAAGATTTCCGGAAATGCGCAATTCTCTACACGCGGGTTGATGTTCAGCCATGGCACACTGATGTACGATTCAGAGATTGAACATGTCGTGTCGGCTTTGAAGGTGAAGAAAGAAAAAATCGAATCCAAAGGAATCAAATCTATCCGAAGCCGTGTAGCTAATATCTCGGAATTCATGGATAACAAAATTCCTATGGAAGAATTCAAGGATATCTTGCTTCGTTATATCTTCGATGTGGAGGATACGAAGGATGTACCCCGTTACAAGCTGACAGAAGAGGATTGGAAAGCAATCCATAAAATCAGCGAAGAACGTTATCAGAAGTGGGAATGGAACTATGGTAAATCACCTAGCTTCAATATCCAGCAAACACATAAATTCCCATCAGGCAATGTTGATATCCGCCTGGATGTAAAGAACGGAATCATCGAACAGATCCGTGTCTTCGGTGACTACTTCGGTGTCGGCGAAGTCGGTGAACTCGAGGAAAAACTGAAAGGTGTCCGTTATGAGCGCGAGTCGATTCAGCAAGCGCTGGCGGATGTGAATGTGAGCCATTACCTAGGTAAGATTGAGAAAGATGACTTTATTGATCTTATGTACTGATTATCTATGAGACGACCTTCGGGCCGTCTCTTTTTTTCAGGAGGAGGAATCGGATGAAACGGGTGCTTCTTGCTTATATTATCTATCTTTTAGCCATCTGGATTTTCTTTCCATTCATCTATACAGAATGGAATGTGGATGTAAGCACATATGCAAGTATCGGTCATGCAGTCTATTTTTCCAGGCTGCCGCTATTACCGCTATTCCTTTATGCAGTTTGGAGGAACGAGAACCTGCAGAAAACCGCTGCTGCCATGGAACAGCGACTGCCTAAACTAGTTGCAACAGCTGGATATATGCTTATGCTGACTGTCTTCTACGGGATTGTTCAGCTGCCATTCCGATTGGCGGGTTATTGGAATGCGCGCCAAGCACAGATAAGTGTCCAGAAATTCGGAGACTGGGCAGGAGAATACGTGCTCAGCTTAGTTTTCTTTTATTTAGCTGTCACCGCAGTTGTTTTTGTATCACAGATTCTAATGAAAAGATTCCGTAAAAGCTGGTGGATACTTCTATGGATTCTGCTTGTACCAAGTGCGATTTTCATCGTTTATGTCCAGCCGATGTGGATTGATCCGCTTTATGAAGATTTCTATCACCTTCCTGATGGAGGGCTGCGTACGGAAATCGAGCAGCTGACTAGTGAGGCAGGAATTCCAGATGCGACACTTCTGGAAGTAGATCAAAGCGCAAAAACGGTTACGTATAATGCATATGTAACAGGATTGTTCGGCAGTGCTCGTGTGGTGCTGTATGATACGACAGTCGACGGCTTGTCTCAAGACGAAGTGCTTTTCATCGTCGCCCATGAAATCGGCCATTATGTGCTGCATCATGTATATTGGGGAACGGCGGGTTTTCTTGTTCTTGGTTTTGTCCTCCTATGGGTGACCAAAAGATTGTCAGATAAGTTTTTGGCTAAAAGACAAATACGTGCTCATCAGCTGCGTGCGGTGCCGCTCTTTCTGCTTATTATCAGCTCGCTGCAATTTGCGAGCGAGCCTGTGTCACTTTATGTGTCGCGGGAAATGGAGCGGCAGGCGGATGATTATGCACTTGAGCATGCACCTGATACGGAAGCAGGCATTCGAATGTTTCAGAATATGCAGCAGGTTTCCAAAGGTGATCCGAACCCATGGCCGCTGTTCGAATGGCTGCGTTCCACACATCCATCCAATCAGGAGCGTATCGAAACTATAGAATCTTATCAAGAAAACAGGTAGAGACAGTTGCGCTCTACCTGTTTTGTAAGGATTCTATTAAGAATATGGAATTCTCCTGTTTTTGCGCCTGAGATTTTGCTATTGTAGAACCAATCCCTCTTTTCTTGCATCAGAAAGGATGTTCCAGATGCAGCAGATGCAACAAAATCCAACCATGGCAGAACTCACGCCGCTTACGATGGCTGTACTGCCGAAACTCCTCGAAAACGGTCAGCCAGGCTGTGAGGTTATCGAGTCAGAAGATAGTTTTACCTTTCGCACCTCTCCAAGCAGATTCATCGATTTGGCCTGCAAGTTTTATGGAAGCAGCTTGAAAGGAAGACAGGCGGGGGTGAAGGATATTTGCGGAATCACGCATAAGGCCCCGATATCGATAGACCCTGTCAGCGGTATGTATTTCTTTCCCACCTCTTCACCGCTCTCCCATGCATGCTCCTGGATCTCTCATTCCCACATCAAGCGGATCGAAGCCGCTCCGCATCAGCGAACAACCCTCACCTTTAAGAACGGCCGTACACTAATCCTTGATGTTTCGTATGGATCCATGATGAACCAGGTCCAGCGTACTGCACAATACCGATTTTTGCTGGATAAGCGGATCAGGCATTTGTGGAAGTATGGCGGGGACCAGATTGCGGAGCCTTTTGTGTAAGCTCCATCAGAATGGCCTCGACTTTCTTCCGTATTGCCGGATTGAAATAATTACGTTTTTCCTCACATTCCTTCGTTATGAAAAGGAATGTGGTGAAGGCGTCGTTTTTCTCTGCTGTCACAATCTGCATATTATGCTGACGAAGCTGGATGCGCAGCTGGCGCCGCTCCTCCAATGCAGTCTTCTCCATCGATTGTAATGTATGTAACAGATGCGCTTTTATCTTATGCTTTCCTTCTTCTACAATCCGGATATCCTGCTGCAGGACAACAATGGCCATTGATAGAAACAGAAAGCGGGATCCCAGCTTATATTCCGACTCACTAAGACAACGCATATGCCTTTCCTCCTAGATACGAACATGTGTTCCATTATACCCTAAGCTATGTAAAGTGAAAACAGGATAGTACAGGTAATTTTCAAATGACTAACCAAATGCAGGAAAAGAAGGGGACATCCTGTCAGACTTTGCATGCTTGGGCTTTTCGTTTAAAATAGATAAAAGATGTTTTTTTGCTGGGAATAGGAGAATGGTTAGATGGTCTTAGGCGTTGGTTGGAACGACTTAATGGAAATGTTCCGCAATGGAACTTGGGACGATTATGTGAAGTCCCTGCTTGATCGATATGAGAATCTGGGTCCTATACCCGGCATTTTGCTCCCCTTTCTGGAAGCATTCCTGCCGTTTCTGCCGCTTGTTGTCTTCGTGTTGACGAACACCGTGGCGTACGGCCTGCTATGGGGCTTCCTATATTCGTGGCTCGGTACGTCACTTGGTGCAATTACTGTTTTCTGGCTGATACGTCGGTATCGGCATACACGTGTGATCAATTGGCTGCGGCATAACAAACAAGTAAATCGAATAACCGAATGGCTGGATCGACATGGTTTTGGTCCGTTATTCTTACTTTTATGCTTTCCATTTTCGCCCTCGGCTATCATCAATGTAGTAGCCGGATTATCGAGAATCAGTGTGCAGCAATTCGCTTTGGCGGTATTTCTCGGTAAAGCGCTGATGATTTTCTCAATTGCTTATGTCGGTGACAGTCTGACCTCTTTTGCGGAGAACCCGATCAAGACTGTAGTCGTAGCTGTTGCAATCATCCTGTTCTGGATGGTGGGTAAATACGTGGAAGGAAGATTGAAGAAGAAGAACGAGAAGCAGGAACAGTCACATAAGGATTAAAGCTATTCGAGCCGGGGTAAAGTGTTGCAAAACACTTACACCGGAGGAAAGCACATGAAAAAGAATAAACGTTGGAAGTTTTTCTTCCTGTTTGCCGGCATCGTGCTTTTGATTTTCTTTTCCAGAGAATTAATCTTTGCGGATTATCGAGTGGAAGGGGAGTCAATGGAGCCGACCTTGCAGGACGGTAACTTCCTGATGGTGAACAAGTTCATGAACGACGCAGATAGTATCCAGCGTTTCGATGTCATCGTCTTTCACGCAACAGAGGATGAGGATTATGTGAAACGGGTCATTGGAATGCCAGGGGATGCAGTAGAAGTTAGAAATGACAGACTGTTCGTAAACGATGAATACAGACCGGAGCATTATCTGGAAACGTATAAAGATGATGTCGATGGTCAGCTGACGTATGATTTCACATTGGAAGACGTTACCGGGCGAACGACAGTACCGGAAGGAATGCTGTTCGTAATGGGTGATAATCGAAGAGACAGCCTTGATAGCCGCTCATTTGGATTCATCCCGATTGAACAAGTTGTCGGGAAGGTGGATGCCCACTTTTGGCCGGTGTCCGCATCTGGACTTGGAGTTTAGCTCCTTATCTTTTGATAAGGAGCTTTTCCAGTATATACAAGCGAACAAACGTGCGCATCTGTTTTCCCTTAAACCGCTGGACATGATAGAATAAGATTACTAGTTTGGAAGACAGGAGTGGAGCTAAGAATGGGTGTACGTTTTATCATCGGCCGGTCCGGAGCAGGCAAAAGCCGTGCATGTCTCGATGAGATTGCAGCTAAATTAAAAAGTGATCCGATGGGATCTAATATATTTTATCTGGTTCCGGACCAGATGACCTTTCAGCAGGAGCAGGCGCTGATCAGGCAAACCGGTGTAGAAGGAAGCATCCGTGCACAGGTATACAGTCTATCGCGTCTGGCTTGGTATGTCCTGCAGGAGACAGGCGGCGCAACCAAGCAGTTCGTTACCTCGACAGGCATTCAGATGATGCTCCGTAAGATTACCGAGGAACGTAAATCTGACTGGAATGTTTTCCAGAAAGCGATCGAGAAAAACGGCTTTATGGGGCAGCTGGAAAGCATGATCACAGAGCTGAAGCGCTATCGTGTTACGCCGGAGCTTCTGCATGCCCAAATTCGGGAGATGGAGCAGTTCCAACAGCAGCACTCCCCTGAAGTTACACTTCGGGATAAGCTGGAGGATATCAGCTACATTTACGATCGACTGACCGCGCTGTTACGGGACAAGTATATTGACAGTGAGGACCAGCTGCATTTGCTGGCATCAAAAATACCATTGTCGCGTTCTGTCAAAGGGTCAGAGATTTACCTGGATGGGTTCCACCAATTCACGCCGCAGGAGCTGGAGGTAATCGGTGCATTGATGACAGAAGCGGAGCAAGTGACAGTGACACTCACATTGGACGGGGCAAACCGCCAGGATGTGGACGAGCTGGATTTGTTTGCACGCACGCATGAAACATTCCTTCAAATTAAACAGACGGCGCAGGAAAGAAATGTACCAGTCACTTCCATCGAGCAGCTCAACCCTGCCGATGGTCGTTTCGGACATAACCCTGCCTTTCTGCATTTAGAGAAGCATTTAGAGACGCGCCCAGCACCATCATTGAAGCAGGAAGTACCAATCACTTTGGCACAGGCAGTCCATCCAAGAGCAGAAGTCGAAGGTGCGGCACAGGAGATTGTCAAGCTCGTACGGGAGAAAGGCTACCGTTATCAGGATATTGCTTTGCTTCTCAGGCAGGCAGATGTATATCATGAGCTGATTGAAACAGTATTTGCGGATTATCATATCCCTGTTTTTATTGACCAAAAGAAGCCTATGATTCATCACCCGCTGCTGGAACTGATTCGATCAGGGATGGAAGTCGTTGACGGGAATTGGCGTTATGAGGCTGTATTCCGTGTTTTAAAGACCGGATTCATACCATCGACTGATGAGGTTTATCCACTGACTGAGGAAGCAATTGATGAATTGGAGAATTATTGTCTTGAATATGGTATTCGCTCCAGAGATCGCTGGCTGCAGAAAGAAGACTGGATTTTCCAGCGGTTCCGCGGGTTTGATACGACACGGCAAACCGATAAGGAACTGGAAACGCAGAAACGGATCAATCACTATCGCCGTCAAGTAGCGGATGCAATGAAGAAATTTGATCGGAAGCTGCGGGAAGGCAAGACATTCCGTGAGCGCTCGATTGCGGTTTACAATTGGCTGGAACAGCTAAAGGTACCGCAGCGCCTTGAGGAAATGCAAGTCATTTTCGACGATCGCGGGGAGCTGGAAAGAGCAAGGGAACAGGACCAAGTATGGGATAGCGTACTTCAGCTGTTGGATGAAGCAGTGGAGATTGTCGGGGATGAGCGTGTTTCCCTGCAAGTTTTCCGCCACACAATGGAGACTGGTTTTGAATCGCTTGAATTCGCCCATATCCCGCCTAGTTTGGATCAGGTTATTGTCGGTACGATCGACCATAGTAAAGTAAGCGGATTGAAATGTGCTTTCCTGCTGGGAGTCAACGAAGGTGTGTGGCCGATGAAGCCGAAGCCTGATGGACTGATCAGTGAGGAGGACAGGGAAGTACTGGCTGTATATGGCTTACAGCTTGCGGCTGGAAGCAAGCGTCAGCTGTTGGATGAGAGCTTTTACATGTATCTTGCGTTTACGGCAGCGAGTGAGCGGCTTTGGGTAAGCTATCCGATCAGTGACCAGGAAGGAAAAGCGAAAATGGCTTCCTCGCTCGTACAGCGCATGAAGGACTTATTCGACTGGTGCTGTGACGAGCGCATGCTTCAGGATCCGGAGGACAGCCTGGATACGGCCCGTTTTGTTGCTACCATCGATCAGAGCCGGTCTGCGCTTACGACTCAGCTTGCACGTAAAATGCGGGGATATCCAGTTCATCCTGTTTGGGATAGCGTACTGAACTGGTTCATCAGCCATGAGAGCGCAGAGGAGCTGACAGGTAGAATACTCCAAAGCCTCTTCTACCGGAACGAAACAGAGGATTTGGCGGAAGAGACGAAGGAGCAGCTTTTCCCGAAAAAAGTAAAAGCAAGTGTATCGCGTTTGGAAACCTACTATCGCTGTTCCTATCAGCATTTTGCCAAGTACAGCCTTGGATTGGAAAACAGACGGACATACAAGCTGGATGCCCCGGATATCGGACAGCTTTTCCATGAAGCATTAAAGCAAATCACGGATTGGGTACAGCTGGAAGGACGGAATTATGCGCAGCTGAATAAGGAAGATGCAACTGGATATGCAAAACGGGCGATGGGCAACCTGGCACCTGTATTGCAAAACCAGATTCTCCATAGCTCCAACCGGTTCAAGTATATCCAGCAAAAGCTTCAGGAAATCATCGCACGTGCTGCCTACACGCTGAGTGAACAGGCGCGGCAAAGCAAGTTCTCCCCAGTCGGGCTTGAGCTTGACTTTGGGGAAAATCAGACATTGCCACCAATTGAGATCACGCTGCCAAATGGCTATGATGTACAGCTGAGAGGACGAATTGACCGCGTCGACAAAGCGATCGATCAGGAGGATCTGTTTCTTCGCATCATCGATTACAAATCAAGCAGCAAAGCGCTGAATCTTACAGAAGTCTACTATGGTCTCGCACTCCAGATGCTCGCTTATCTGGATGTAGTGCTGTCTCATTCAGAACAGTGGCTCGGTCTTAAAGCTACCCCGGCAGGTGTATTGTATTTCCATGTGCATAATCCGCTGATTTCGCAATCGAGCAGATCACAGGTGGATATCGAGGACGAGATATTCAAGAAATTCAAGATGCAAGGTATGCTGCTGGAGAACGAATCTGTTGCCCGTATGATGGATACATCACTGGAATCAGGAATGAGTAAGATCATTCCCGCTGGTCTGAAAAAAGATGGTGCATTCCGTGCTGGTTCGCAGACAGCTGACCGAGACACTTTCCAGGCTTTGCAGCAGCATACTAGATTTCTAATGGAGCAAGCTGGACTGGATATCACGAATGGCGGTGTGCATTTGAATCCATACCGCCATCACGATAGAAGTGCTTGTACATTTTGTGATTTCAAGGCAGTATGCCAATTTGACGCATCACTTGCCGGCAATAAATATCGTGCAATAAAAGATATGAAGGATGAAGATGTATTGAATAGCATCAAAAAGGAGGTGGAACGACATGGTAAAGTGGACTGATGAACAGCAGCTTGCTATTGACGCCAAAGGACATGATATCTTAGTCGCGGCTGCAGCTGGTTCAGGGAAGACGGCTGTTCTCGTTGAACGGATTATCCAAAAGCTTGTGAATCAAACTGACCCGGTCGATATCGATCAGCTGCTAGTCGTGACTTTCACAAATGCAGCTGCACAAGAGATGCGCAGCCGGATCGGAACGGCGCTCGAAAAGGCTTTGGAGGCGAATCCTTCTTCGCAGCATCTTCGCAAGCAGCTGTCATTACTGCAGAATGCTTCCATTTCCACGCTCCACTCGTTCTGCCTGGACGTTGTACGTAAATATGCGTATTTGCTGGATCTGGATCCAGGTTTCCGTATTGCAGATGACTTGGAAGCAGATTTGATCCGTCAGGAAGTAATTGGGGAGCTGCTGGAGGAATGGTACGGTAAAGAAGGCGAAGAGCAAGCAGCTTTCTTTGGCGTTGTTGATCGTTTCAGTAATGACCGCAATGACTTGGAAGTGGAAGATCTCATTCTGAAATTATATGATTTCGCTACCCAGAATCCATACCCAGAAGCTTGGCTCGATCAGATGGCAGAATTGTATAATGTGTCTGCTATACAGGATGAGAATGAGCTGCCTTGGCTGCAAGTGCTGAAGCGCGAAGCAAACGATCAGCTGCAGGCGATGCTGCAGGAAGCAGACCAGGGGCTCGCGCTCACACGCGAACCGGATGGGCCGTATCATTACGCAGAAACGTTCGAGGCTGAAAGAAAGTTCATCGCCGAAGCGAAGCTACTTGTGGAAGGCAGCTGGAATGACGCTGTAAGTTTCATCAAAGAGCAATCATTCGGCAGACTTTCCAGTAAAAAGGTTGAATGTGATGATATGAAAAAATCGCAGGCAAAAGCGCTGAGAGATTCTTATAAGAAGAGATGGGGCAAGCTTGCTGGTGATTGGTTTGCTAGGAAGCTCGAAGTCTATTTGACGGATGTGCTCGAGCTTTATCCGTCAATCCAGCAGCTCGCATTGCTCGTCAAGCAATTCCGCAGCCGTTATCAGTTGGAGAAACGGGAGCGGGCTTTAGTCGATTTCTCAGATCTGGAGCATTTTTGCCTTGAGGTGCTGATCGATGAAAACAGCACACCGGAACAGATCATTCCCTCAAGCATTGCGGAAAGCTATCAGAACCGGTTCAAGGAACTATTATTGGATGAATACCAGGATACAAACCTTGTACAGGAAACACTTGTTACATTGATTTCTGACCGTTCAGGAAGCGGTAATATGTTCATGGTTGGAGATGTCAAACAAAGTATCTACCGTTTCCGTCATGCGGAACCTACATTATTCCTGAATAAGTACAAGTCTTTTTCTGACCCGGAACATCCTGCTATGCGCATTGATTTGGCAAGTAACTTCCGCAGCAGGCAGCAAGTGCTGGACGGAGCGAATTATATTTTCAGGCAGCTTTTCTCAGAAGACGTTGGGGAAATGCAGTACGAAAAAGAAGCGGAACTCATCTATGCAAATAAAATGTATGATGATTTGAAACAGGATGATACCGACGTCGAACTAGTCATCATCAATCGCGACGGTACCGAAGAAGCTGAAGATGCTGACACGGACACCGAAATGGTGGAGGACCTGGAGAAGGCACAGCTGGAAGGTCGTGCATACAGCAGGATGATTCAGCAATGGATCGGTCACGATGGCCACGATGCGATGAAGGTTGTCGATAAATCGACACAGCAGCAGCGTGATATTCAGTATCGGGATATTGTCATCCTGCTGCGATCTATGACATGGGCACCGGCAATCGTGGAAGAACTAAAGCAGCGGGGCATTCCAGTATACGCAGAGCTTTCAACGGGCTATCTGGAAGCCATTGAGATCAAAGTGATGATGAGTGTGCTGAAAATCATTGATAACCCGCTTCAGGACATACCGTTCGCTGCCGTTTTGCGTTCTCCTATCATTGGTCTGAAGGAAGACGATCTTGCCAAAATAAGACTCGCAGATCAGCGAAGCAGCTATTACGAAGCGGCTAGGGCCTATGTTCGAACTGCGAATGATGAGATTTCCATCAAAATCGAACGGCTGCTGGAATGGCTTCGCTCTTGGAGAATGGAAGCAAGACAGGGAGCATTGTCAGCATTGATTTGGTCGATCATGAGGGAGACAGGCTACTATGATTTTGTCGGCGGCATACCAGGCGGACGGCAGCGTCAGGCGAATCTTCGTGCCCTTTATGATCGAGCTAGAAACTATGAAAATACATCATTCCGCGGATTGTTCCGCTTTGTGAAGTTCATCGAACGTATGGAAGAACGCGGAGATGATTTAGGAGCTGCGAAGGCTTTAGGTGAACAGGAAGACGTCGTTCGGATTATGACGATTCATAAAAGTAAGGGACTTGAGTTTCCAGTCGTCATCACTGGTGCGATGGATAAAACATTCAACCAGCAGGATTTGAGAGAACGCTATTTGCTGCATAAAGATTTAGGGTTTGGCAGTAAATATATTGATCCAGTGAAAAGGCTTATGTATCCTACATTGATTTACCATGCATTAAAGGCAGAGAAACAGCGGGAATCAATAGCAGAAGAGATGCGCGTACTTTATGTTGCTTTGACACGTGCAAAAGAAAAACTGGTGATGGTCGGCAATGTCGCATCATTAGAGAAAAAGCTGCAAAAGTGGCGTCAGGTGGCGGATCATCCGTCTTGGGTACTGCCTTCGCATTATCGCCTGGAAGCAACATCCTATTTGGATTGGGTAGCACCTGCGCTAATGCGTCATGAACAAGCAATGGAACTGAGAGCAGAAGAGCTATCACAGCACTTGCCGGCAGAAATCACAGCAGATAGATCCCAGTGGCTAATCCGTATCCAAGAAAGCAGAGATTATCTAACCTCTGAGGAACAGGAAGAAGAAGCTAACCAAGAGCTGCTTCAACGTATCACTGACTGGAATCCGGGTGAAGAGGATCCGGATTGGAAGGAAGAAGTGGAAAATCGGCTGACTTATCATTACCCGCATACAGAAGCCACAAGGTTCCGGGCAAAGCAGACAGTAACGGAAATCAAGCGCCAGCGGGAAATACGGGACAGCTATAGTGATAGTGGTATAGTGAACCGTATCCAGCAAAGAGCACCGATCTCAAGCAGACCGCGTTTCCTGCAGGAAGCGAAGGAACTTACACCGGCAGAGCGAGGCAGTGCGGTCCATGCTGTCCTGCAGCAGCTTGATATCCGAAGGGAATGGGATAAGAAGAAGCTGGAGGAATTTCTGTTTGAATTGGTAGACAAGGAATTTTTACAGCAGGAAGCTGCCGCATCGATTGATGTGGAGCGGATACTGGATTTCCTGGAGTCTCCAATAGCAGATCGCATACGCCGAGCTAAGCACTTCTATCGAGAAACACCGTTTACTTTGGCACTGCCGGCGAATGAACTGTACAATGACTGGACAGGTGCGGCTTCTGACAGAGTAGTTGTTCAAGGAGTGGTGGATCAAATTCTAGTGGAGGATGATGGACTTGTACTCCTGGATTACAAAACGGATTCACTTTATGGAGAAGATCCGAATAGGAGAGCTGAGATTCTGACGGAGAAGTATCGGGTACAGATCGAGCTATACGCAAAAGCAATCGAACGGATTTGGAAGAAGCCGGTCAAGGAAAGGTATCTCTACTTCTTTGATAAAGGTCTCTTGCGACAAGTATGAGAAAAGGAGACAGCCACCGTGGGCTGTCTCCTTTTTAATTTGGCTGTAAATGTCTTTCCAATTCATAATAATCCATTTCATTCCCTGTGATTTCCGCTAACTGCTTCAGATAATCAAGTAAGCGAATCCGGTCAGCACGGAAGTAAGCAGAATCCGAGATGTGGAGGATTGTGTCTTTGGCGAACTCCCATATAATCGGGAAGTTCTTTTGAGATATAGAATCAGTCATCCGGATGAAAACGAGAATCATTTCCAGGATTAATAGATAATCCTTTTGTGTATAATGCCGAATCCTTCCGAAGCCTTCATGCAGATAGGTAGAGAAAGTGACGGTATTATACACGACGCGTGTCTGTTCCTCTTCATCCTGCAGATAGGGATGAAGCGTCGTTGACGCATCGATATTGATCATCAAGTCCGCCATTTGATGGAAAGTATTGATAGCGGAGGTTGGATCATCATTTCCGATCGACTTAATGGCGATTTCACTTAGTTTGTTCATACTCATATCCACGTCCTGAATCTCGGATCGCTTATGTCCAATTTGGATGAGTTTGCTGTACTTTTCGATTTGTACATCCTGTGCACCTGGTCCGCGATAGCTGAACAAGCGATTGCCTTTTAGTACGAAATCACCTGCTTTGGCATTCATTTTTACAACAACATTGTCTTCTTTAGCCTGCTTGATCATGTCCACAAAATTGATCAGCTGGATATACCCCGAATTAGATGCTTTACAAGTGTATCCAGTATAATCTTCGAATGTATAACCGGACTCATCACTACGATACGGCTCGAGTTCATCAATCAACGTCGACTGGATAATTCTTTCAGACTCGGTTTTCATAGCATCCACGATATTATGCATTTGCATCCATGTTGTCGTGTGGTTAACAAATACAGCAAAACCGATAACGGCTGTCAGTGTAACAAGCGTACTGGCAATCGGCACAGCCGTAAAATAATCCCGGGAACTGTTCGTGACGAACAGAAAGGAGACGAGCATAAACACAAAGCTTCCATAGAATAGTCCTAGAATATGCTGCGTCGTTCGATCAGAGATGAAGTTGAATAGCATGCGTGGTGAATACTCTGAACTGAAGCTTGTTAAGACTACTAAAATCGAGTTCAACGTATAAGCTGCCAGAAGCAGCGTACCACTGACTAGCACACTAACAAGGGTACCGGTATTCGAGGCGGAAGCATTGAAAAATCCTGTTGTTTTAGTCGGTAAATCCAAGTAAAGGTCTAATAATAGCGGTATTGTTACAAGCACGAGGGCTCCGACTATATAGATGGCGGGCATCATCCAGAGATTTAGCTGCGCTTCATGCTTGCGCTGACGCTTTGTCATATGTAGATATTTTCGTATAGGTCGCGGTAGTAATTTGATAAGCATATAGGACGCCTTTCTAATGGGAGTGATCATTGGATTTTACCCTACATTTGGTAGCGGCAAACACCTGGGAGCCAGATGAATACCTAGCTGATCATGCGGGTAAAGTAGGGAAAGGAAGGAGTTGGTACTATGGCAGACATCAAACAAGAACAAGGGCGCTTTTATATCGGAAATAGTGACCAGCCGGATGCAGAGGTGACATTCAGGGAATCTGATGATATTGTCATTGAACATACGATGGTGATAGAGGATAAGCAAGGCGCAGGCATTGGAAAGCAATTGATTAATCGAGTCGTTGATTATGCGAAGGAACAAGGGAAACAGATTGTTCCTGTATGTACTTTTGCGCATGAGATTCTGAGTTCTGACAAGAAGTATGATGGGGTTTGGGAAGGCCCGCTATAAGGAAGAGTGACTCGCATCCTGCGAGTCACTCTTTTTTAATTGTTGATATATTTTTCGTAAACTGCACCGAAATCATGTGCATGATATTTATCTTTTGTGGCGGTCAGCCACTCGAAGCCGAATTCAGTCAGTTTTTTGTATGTCTCGTCCAGCGTACCGTCGGTATAACGGGATTGCTGAAGAATGGCCGCTGCTTTATCCAGGCTTGTATGCGCCATATCCGTATATATACTGTTTTCATAATTGATTTCCGAAATGCGCAGCAGAGCCTTATACAAATCTTTCAGCTGATCGATTTGATCTTTCTTCACATCGATACTGATAACCTGATTATCGATAGAAAATTTAATTTCAATATCCAGATCCACTTTACCGGCTGTTTCTAAATAGACATTGCTGATACGGTGCTGCATGTATGGGTAACGGCGGAGAGTTCTTTTGGAAGAAACAGCGCTTTCGCCGTCAACATGAATGATAGCGAGATTCGTAAAGCAATACTCATCCTGCCTCGTTTTAATCAGGAAATAAATTTTTTCATTATCTTCATTCATGACATAATCATCGGCATCTGTCTTATCATAGTCACTGGGAGGAATGATCTTGCCGATATCAGATAGACCCAGAGCATCAGAAGCTAGTTTCTTAAACATAATTTAACCCTTTCCGCTATGTAGCATGTGATATACTAATTTTAGCAATTTTGACAGAGTGCATCCATATTTTTTCTGTAAATGGTGCATCTGTACTAATGAAAGGCGGAATGAGATGAAAGAAAGAATAAGACCTATGCCACAGACAAAACGGCTGCATTGGATCGACGCAGCAAGAGGGGCAGCTATACTTGGTATTTTCATGGTGAACGCACCATCATTCGGATCTCCCTTTTATATGCCGGGATTTGACTCTCCGGAATGGGATTCACCACTTGATAACTTTTTGCTAGGCGGTATCGATATATTTTTCCAAGCCAGCTTCTATACGTTATTTTCCATACTATTCGGGTTCGGTATGCAGCTGATATTTGATAGTCGGAAACGGGACGGCATCAAGCCTGGCTGGTTCCTGAGCAGACGTATGCTGGTACTGCTCGGACTAGGAGCAATCCATGCATTTCTTATTTGGCATGGCGATATTCTCTTTACATATGCAATTCTTGGTTTACTGCTTATTCCATTCCTATATACCCCAAGATGGGTTCTGCTGACAATGATTCCTGTTTTGCTTCTTCCGGTGGTTCTGCTGTTCACGCTGTTAGCTCTGGCCGCATCAATGCTAGGTGAAGGAATAAATGAAATAATGTACAGCACGATGGATATACCCAGTAAGCTAGCCGCTTATGGTAATGGTACTTATACGGATGTCCTGCAGCAGAATCTAATTGACTGGTCGACAGCCAATGGGGCCGGCGGTATATTCCTCAATGTATTTATGCTGCTGCCATTATTGATGCTCGGCGCGTATATCGCCCGTACGAAGCTGTTTCATGATCCAGTAGCCAATCGTCGCAAGCTGATTTGGTTTACTGCTATAACCGGATTTCTTTTCGTCGTCTTCAAAGCGGGACCGTACTTGATTGGAGCACCTTATTGGCTGAGCATTGTTCAGGATTCGATTGGCGGCCCTGCATGTGCGCTGTTTTATCTTTCTTTGATAACACTCCTGTCAAACGTCCCTGTCTTCAGCTGGATCGCACGTCAGCTAAGCTGTGTCGGACGCATGTCTTTGTCAAACTACTTATTCCAGTCTGTATTGATGTTCGTCTTGTTCTACGATATCGGTTTCGGATTATATGGGACGTTCTCTTTAGCAGGGTTCATTGGCTTTGTCATTGGTGTCTTCGTAATCCAAGTGATCTTGAGCCGCCTCTGGTTCCGATATTTCACCTTCGGACCTATAGAATGGCTGTGGCGCATACTGACGTATGGAAAAATTCAGCCGCTTCGGAAGAAAAATGAACAGCAAGTGTCTTGATGCTGCAATAATGGGAAACATGGTATGATGTACGGGTACATAACAAAAGGAGGCGCACCATGGACGGAATGATACTTACACATATAATCGGCTGGGGACTCGGTCTTCTGCTCTTCTTCTTTGCGCTTGTTCTTTATAGCGAGAAGAAAATAAAGCAGGCAACGATTCTGCATATGATCCTTCGGCTAGATTATCTGCTTATTTTGTATACTGGCTTTGTACTTTTATGGAGATATTTTGACGCATCTGGTTCTTCCTTTACTGTCCAAGCAGTCATCAAAGGTATTGCCGGGTTGATCGTCATCGTCTGCATGGAGATGATTCTCGTGAAACTGAAGAAAGAAAAGTCCGCAAAAGCTTGGTGGATTATCTTCTTCATTGCACTCGTCATTACATTGCTGCTTGGCTTTGGCATCCTTCCGATGGGATTCCTGCCATAAACCTGCCTATAAAGGCAGGTTTTTTTCTTTTGCTCACGTTTAGCGCCGCTTTTCATATGTTGTAGAAGTAACGGCTTACTATATGACATAGGCGAGAAAAGGAGTAGAGCGGGCATATGTGCGGTATTACCGGGTGGGTTAATTTCAAACGAAATCTGGTGCAGGAGCAACCTGTGATCCAGAAGATGGCTCAGACATTATCGAAACGAGGTCCGGATGAGTACAACGATTGGGGCGCACCACATGTCCTGTTCGGTCACCGGCGACTGATTGTAGTAGATGCTGCAGGAGGCAAACAGCCGATGCAGCACACTGATGAGCGCGGGACTTATACATTGATTTACAATGGGGAGCTCTACAACACAGAAGATATTCGGAAGGAATTGAAGCAGCGTGGATGGTCCTTTCAAGGGCATTCCGATACGGAAGTGCTGCTGAAAAGCTATATTGAGTGGCAGGAAGCGTGTGTCGAGAAATTTAATGGGATATTTGCATTCGCCATTTGGCATGACAAAACAGAAACCCTCTTTTTTGCAAGGGATAGATTAGGCGTAAAACCACTCTTCTTTATGGAACAGGATGGCGGGCTGTTGATCGGGTCAGAACTGAAAGCAATCCTTGCTCATCCAGAAGTGGAAGCAGTACTTGATAAGGAAGGCGTTTCGGAGATATTGGCACTCGGTCCATCACGGACACCTGGCCACGGCGTCTTTAAAGGCATCAAGGAATTACGAGCAGCACACATTGGAAAATTCGATCGGAATGGCTTGAAGCTGACTCGATATTGGAACGTGGAAAGCAAAGAACATACAGATTCTATAGAAGAAACTGCTGCAAAAGTAAGAGAACTTCTGACAGATTCCGTCATCAGACAGCTTGTATCAGATGTGCCGCTTGGCACCTTTCTGTCAGGCGGCATCGACTCCAGCGCGATAACCGCAATTGCTGCGAATCACTATAAAGAAACAGGCAAAGGGCAGCTTTCAACATTCTCGATTGATTTTGACGGGAACGATACGTTTTTCAAGAAAAGCGATTTCCAGCCGGCAAGCGACCAGACTTTTGTTGAGAAAATGCAGAAAGCCTTTGGAACGAACCATAAGACATATGTAATGGATAATCTGTTATTGGCTGGCTCGCTAAAAGAAGCAGCGATTCTTAGGGATTTGCCTGGTATGGCGGATGTCGACGCCTCATTATTTTGGTTCTGTGAACGAATCAAGGAGAATGTTACGGTAGCATTATCAGGTGAATGCGCAGATGAAATCTTTGGTGGATACCCGTGGTTTTACCGGGAGGATGACTTGAACAGAGAAGGTTTCCCTTGGATCCGATCAGCTCAAGTCCGTAATGGCTTGCTGAAGAAAGAATGGCAGCATGATCTTGATTTGCATGGCTATATGCTGGATAGATATCAAGAGACTATTGATGAAACACCAATGCTGCCTGGTGAACAAGCAGAAGCAGCAAAACGGAGACAAATGTTTTATTTGAATATGCATTGGTTTATGCCGACGCTGCTCGATCGAAAGGACCGGATGAGCATGGGAGCAAGCTTCGAGGCCCGGGTTCCGTTTAGTGATCATCGATTGGTGGAATATGTGTGGAACATCCCATGGGAAATAAAGACGTACGGCAATAAAGAAAAGGGCATACTTCGAAAAGCACTCGAAGGAATCCTGCCGGATGAAGTGCTTTATCGGAAGAAGAGTCCATATCCGAAAACACATAATCCAGTTTATACGGCTGCTGTCGTTCAGTGGATGGAAGAGATTCTCCGGGATGATGATGCGCGCTTATTCGACTTATTCGACCGGAAGGCCATTGATGCACTTGTCAAAAGCAAAGGTCAGGATGTAACTGCTCCTTGGTTCGGTCAATTGATGACCGGTCCGCAGCTGCTGGCACATCTGGGACAGATCGACTTTTGGCTGCGGCATCATGATGTGAAGATTCGTGTTTGACTTCGGGAGCTGCTAAAGGCTCCTTACATAAGAAAAGTATTTTCATTCGGAGTGATATCGGCTATAATGATTCGCGGGCTTTGCGCAGGAATAGCTTACGAACGTTCTGCGCAAGCTTTTTAATGTATGGGACTTATGAGGAGGTACATAATTGTTCTACTTTGAAGTAAAACGTATCGTGGTCGTCATTTTCGGAGCTTTGCTCAATGCAGTGGCACTGAATTTCTTCCTGATACCTGCAAGTGTATATGGCAGCGGCTTTACCGGTGCTGCCCAGCTTTTATTCGATTTCTTTGCACAAGTACTTGGCATCACCTCGATCGGTACTGGGATTTGGCTTTTCATATTGAATGTTCCAGTAGCTATCCTTGGTTGGATGAAGGTGGGCAAAGGCTTTACGATTTATAGTCTCTTTTCAGTTGCTTGTATGACAGTCATGCTGGAGCTGCTTCCTATTCATGCTCTTTCGGATGATATCATCCTGAATGCCGTATTCGGCGGCGTCATTGCAGGTGTTGGTGTTGGTCTGACACTCAAATGGGGAGCTTCTACCGGAGGAATGGATATTGTCGTCATGATTTTATCCCGTCTGAAGGATCGCCCTGTTGGCACATACTTCCTGCTTTTGAATGGAGTCATCATCCTTCTTGCCGGTGTCTTGAATGAACCAGCCAATGCCTTGTACACGCTGGTAACGCTATATGTATCGACTCGAGTAATCGATGCGATCCATACACGCTATGAGAAGGTGACAGCAATGATTGTCACTACCAAGGCGGACGAGCTGTCAAAAGCGATTTATAATAAAATGGTACGGGGTATTACGATCATTCCTGTTCGAGGCGGCTACACAAAGCAGGACAAAAATATGCTGATGCTCGTCATCACTCGTTATGAATTATATGATTTGGAGCACATTATCAAGGAAGTGGATCCATCAGCCTTCATGAATGTCGTAGAGACAGCGGGTATCTATGGATTCTTCCGTAAAGATAAATAAAAGCTGAGGAGCATTATAGCTCCTCAGCTCTTTTTAATAGCCTGCTTCTTCCATGACAGCGACGACTTTCGCAGAAAGCTCGTCCCAATCTGCGTTCGGCAGCTTGTTGATTGTAATGAAATTCTGGAAACCGAAAACATTATCGACACCTTCAACTGTCATCAGCTGATTCATGATGTCGTATTCGCTCGTTTGTCCAGGCATGACAGATACGCTGCCGTTGCCTTCAAAGATAAGTTTATCAGTTGTAAATTTCTTTGCATTCGGATTTGGGGTATTTTCCACTCTAATACTCATGCTATTGGCCTCCTTGCATCCATACTTACCACTATCATAGCAGATAGCGGACGATTTAAAAAGCGGGAGATAACTTGGTTAAACAGAAACAGGTTTGGGTAGTGAATAAGGTGAAGAGGAGGGATATGGGTGGTGGTTCGTGTTTTTTGCATTGGCAGTATATCGGGCATTGCACTATCAGTCTGGATGTATCTTTGGCAGCAATTAACTAGCAGTAAGGTGTATACATTATTGCTGAATGTCGATTTCATTCCCTATTTTCGCCAGGTGGATTGGAATGAACTTATGCTCAACATCTTTCACATTATTATTTCCTGGGCAATTGTCCTTGTTTTCTTCTTATTGGTAAATAAGATTGGACTAGGCAAGTGGTTGAGTAGTATTGGTCTAAGCCTCTGTGCGGCCTCTGTATATTTTCCATTATCCATTCTTGCTAAACAGTCAGTACCAGCTGTAGATGATTGGTTGACTATTATAATCTGGTATACCGGTCACTTACTATATGGTCTTCTGGTAGTAAAACTGACCGATTTATTTTATAATAGTAAATTTTTAGGGAAACAAAGATGAAGGTTGCTGTTGTGATATAATCAACCTGCAATCTTAGCTAATACACCAGGAGTTAAGTGCTTAATAAAAATAGAGGTGTAAAGTTTGAAGAAATACCAAGAGATATTTATGTCAAGAATTAATGAAAGTTTTGCAATGTTCAAGCAGCAGGAGACGATACGAAAAGGGGATTTATATCAGTTAATCCATCAAATAAAAGGAACAGGAGCATCCATAGGTCTTAATACCTTGTCTGAAGTTGCAGAAGTCCAGTTGCTCTGTATAACGGAAATAGATGAGGAACGTCTGTCAAAGGACATCTGGATGCCAATAATAGAAGCTATCGAGGCAGAATTGCAGCAGCAAGCTGAACTTCCGGTCAGACCGCGGGAATTCATCAGACAGGAGCCTGTGCTGCTTATATCCAGCAATAATGACTGGCTCATGCGAGCGAGGGAACGTATCGAGAAGGAAGGGCTCCAAGTAATTGTAGCCGCAGACAAAGAACGTGCGATTGCGCATCTTTACGAGGCGCATCCGCTTATGACGCTGATAGATGGCAGGTGGCGTGAGCATTTAAAGAAGGAAGATATATCCTATGTTCAACAGAAGATGTTTTCCTTTGTCATGTTCATTGGAGGTAATTTGAAATTCGAGGAAAAACAGCGATTCTTCCGCAATGGTATAACCGATATTATTGATCAGCATGAAGTGGACGAGTTGGTAATTGAACTCATCTTTAACCGTTTGAAGCTTTTGGATACGCTGGAACAGCGAGTCGTTGTCGATCCATTAACGCAAGTTTATAACCGCTCATTCTTAGCTGGCTTCCCAGCTGGCCGGGAGGCAGAGCTCACTTGTGCCGTGCTTGATATTGATAATTTTAAACAAGTAAACGATACATATGGTCACGCAAGCGGTGATATTGTGCTGCGGAATTTTGCTGCATATTTTAAAGGTGCTGTGAGAGAAGAGGATTACATCATCAGGTATGGAGGGGAAGAGTTCCTTCTGCTCATGCCGGGAATTACGGATGAACTTGCAGCAAGCCGCTTACGTGAAATTCTGGAAGGCTATAAACAGCAACAGCATGAGCTGGCTCAAACAACAATCTATACATCCTTTACAGCAGGTATAGCATCGAAAGGAAAAGATGAGCAATTTTCGCTGGATCATTTGATCGAACAAGCTGATCAAGCCCTGTATTTCGGGAAACGTAATGGAAAACAGCAAGTAAATGTTTATGAAGCTTGTCATCATAATATGGATGAGAAGCCTTATAAATCTCTTTATCTATCTGTAGTGGATGATGATACCATCATTCGTTCATTGCTTCATGATAGTCTGGAAGGTTTGCGGATGGATGGCTATCGTGTACAGCTAAAGGCTTTTGCAGACGGAAGCTCCTTGCTTGACTCCGATTGGATCAGACAAGCGGGCAAGCATATTGTTCTGCTTGATGGAGTCATGCCGGATATGGATGGGCTAGAGGTGCTGACAGCTTTACGTACATATTCAAACGAAAAGAATTTGTTTGTCATGATGCTGACAGGCAGACAGGATAACCAGGATGTAGTAAAAGCTCTGGAGCTTGGAGCGGATGACTATATGACTAAGCCATTTCATGTCGAAGAAGTGGCAGCCAGGATCAAAAGGCTGACGCTCCGCACCTAAGAGGAGGAAATAAGATGGCAAAGATATTAGTGGCGGATGATGAGGAAGTATTGCGTATGTTAATCACAGATACTTTGGAAGATGAAGGTCACGAGATTGAGAATGCAGCTAATGGAAATGAAGCTCTAAAGAAAATGCAATCAGAAAACTATGACTTGGTGATTCTGGATAATATGATGCCTGGCAAGACAGGTATCGAGGTGGCTCAGTCGCTGTCTGAGGATTGGAAGCAGAAATGTCCGATCATTATGCTGACAGCAAAGACACAGCAGTCTGATATCGAAGAAACGAAAAAAGCGGGCATTGCCTATTATAGGGCTAAACCATTTAGTCCCGCTCAATTGATTATATTAGTAGAGGATATTCTCGATGCCTAATTACTTTCGAAAAACGATCAGGCGGCAGTTCCTTTATATTCTTTTCTTTGTACTGCTGGCCACGATGCTAGGTGTTGCTGCCTTCTTTTATATGCATTATTCCACTAATAAGCAATATGAGAAGGAGCGGGATGTTCTTGTTGAAAAGCGGGGAGTTCTGCAGAATATTAAATCCGACTTTAGTGATATGGTATTCCATATGCGGGGCTACGCTCTTTATACAAATGACCAGGAAAGACAAAATGCAGAAAGTTCTCATGCACATTTGGAAGATAACCTGGACAAGCTGGAAGCGTTCGATCTTTCTTTGGAAGAAAGAGATAACCTGACACGTCTCCAAAGTTTTGAGGATATTTATTGGGATACGTATTATCCAGAGCTGCAGGAAGCTATCGAGTCGGATAATCTGAAAGGATTTGCGGATGATGTAGTCGATGAACGGATAGATGAAATCAATGAAATTCTGCATGTGACGGAAAACCTAAGACAGCATAACGAGGATGCTATATCCGAGCTGCATAATGAATTTATGCAGGATAACACGTGGGAATCTTATATGCTGCTGCTCTTTGTCCTGCTTATCTTCGGAATTTTATTATTCTTTAACCGACAATTCACGCGGAACATCGGGAAGCCTTTGTATGATTTATCAACTGCTTCCTATGATGTTGCACATGGGAAAAATGTGACCATTGCGCCTCTTGAACGAAGTGATGAAATCGGTATTCTATCGGATGCTTTCCGTGATATGACTAAACGTATTCAAAATCGGGAGCAAAATCTTTCTAAACAGAACGCTCAGCTGACGGATCAGCAAGAACAGCTGGAGAGCTATGTCAATGATCTGCGTAACTTGAATTGGGCATTGAATGAATCCTCGATGGTGATAGTTCTGGATAACAAAGGGATTGTCAAACAAGTAAATGAGAATTTCAGTTCCATTTCCATGTATCCGGAGAAAGAGCTTATCGGAAAGGATTTTCTCAATATTATTGCGCTAGAGGCGAATAGGACAGATATCAGAACAGTTTTTCCTGAGCTGTTTCAAGGGCAGGCTTGGAGCGGAACACTGGAGCATCGGAAGAAAGATGGAACAAGCTATTGGGTGCATGCAACAATTGTGCCGTATTCAAATGAAGATCAGGTTATGGAACAGCTTATTGTAATTGAACAGGATATTACGCGAATCGTAGAGTCAGAAAGGATGCTTCGGGATTCTTTGCGTGAGACTGAGGAAACAAAACAAAGCATCGAACGAATGAATCGTATGAATAATACATTATCCGTTACGATGGAAAAGCAAGCCCTTCTGGATACAACGATAAAAGAACTGTCTGCTCTTTATCAGTATGATAAAGGCGTCATTTTTATGGCAGAGACGTCGGAATATGCTGCAATCGGAATCACAAAACAATTTAAAGCGCCAGTAGCTGCATATTTTCAGACAGTGGTACAGCGTCTGGAAGAAAATCCGGAACCATTTGTACTTGAAAGGCGGGCAGACAAAGGGGAAGCGGGTTATCGTGAAAGCGGAATGAGTGAAGATTTGCATATCCCTGTGCATAACTCGGCTGGAGAATTAGTTGCTGTATTTATATGTACGAGATTCCAGCGTTCTTTCCGGGAGTCAGAAAAGAAAGAACTGAATTGGATTTTGAAACGACTCAGCTTATTCTTGGATAAGATTGAATCGTATGAGCTTACAGAATATAATAGACAACTTAATCAGGATATTATCGATAATGTGAATGAAGGTATCCAATTTGTAAGCAACACGGGGGATTTACTGCAGTACAATGCCAATTGGCAGGTATACCTGCAGCTTGCTGCCGTGCAATCCCGCCGGGACGCTTGCACTGATTACGCTAGCTGGATGGAATTTAGTAAAACATACGTTGAAAATCAAGAAGCGTACGAGGCATACGTGAACCAAGCTATTTTCAAAGAGGAACAGCCAGAGGGTGGTCTGAGGCTTCGTGTCAGCGGAGTACAGAATAAAGTGCTGCTTCTATATCACGTCAGTATTACACGTCATGATGAGAAAATTGGTACCCTTTTTGTTTACCGTGATATTACAGCGGAATACGAAGTGGATCAAATGAAATCTAATCTGGTTAGTACGGTCAGCCATGAATTAAGAACTCCTCTGGCAAGCGTACTTGGTTATACAGAGCTGATGATCACCAAGGATTTAAAGCCGGAGCGCCAAGAGCTTTACTTGCAGACGATTCATCAGGAAGCGACAAGGCTGACGAATCTGATCAATGACTTTCTCGATTTACAGCGCATGGAAGCCGGGAAGCAGGAATATGTGAAAGAAAAACAGCCTTTCACACCGATTGCGGGGCAGGTGATCAAGAATTTCCAGTCTATGAACACTAATCATAATCTCGTCCTTCAGCAGAATAGTGCATATGATCATGTGAGTGTGGACCACGACAAAATGATTCAGGTACTGACAAATCTCATTAGTAATGCCATTAAGTTCTCACCGGAAGGCGGAGATGTGGTCGTTTCTATTCAACAGCAGAAGCATCAGCTTTATGTCCATATTTCTGACGAAGGAATCGGCATTCCAGATCAGGAACTAGGACGATTGTTCCAGAAATTCAATCGGCTCGATAATTCCAGCAGTCGCAAAATTGGCGGTACTGGATTGGGTCTTGCTATTTGCAAAGAAATCGTCGAAGCCCATGATGGGAAAATCATGGTCAGATCCGCCGAGGGTGAGGGCAGTGTCTTTTCAATAGTATTGCCTTTGGTTGAGGCAGATGTGCATGTCTTGCCAGAAGTAGAACAAAGCCGCCAAATAATTCTTCTGGAGGATGATCGAAGCTTAGCAATTCTTCTGGAGGATGAGCTGAGGGATGCCGGCTTTGCTGTGAACCGCTTCATCACTGGAGAGGCACTTATCGAACAGCTGCCGTTATTAAAACCAGCAGCATTTGTTATAGATTTGATGCTTGGCGAGGGGGTGGATGGCTGGGATGTTATACAAGAAATCAAACAGCATCCAGAACTGCGGCATATCCCTATTTTCATTTCTAGTGCTATACAGGAAATGGAAAAAGCGAAGCACTATGAAATCAATCATTATTTAATCAAACCCTACCCGCCGAATAAGCTGTCGACTGTAATTTTGCAATCGATCTTGCAGCCAGGTAACAAAGGGATAATTGCATTTGAAAAGGAACAGGAATAAGAAAGAGGCAGATCCGAAAACCGGATCTGCCTCTTGTGTTACTGGTCGAGCTTCTGCTCGAAGTCCTGCAATTGCTGCTTTTCTTCTGCAGTCGCATCGTTATAGGCAGATTGGATAGTCTCTTGCGCTGTTGCAGAGTCATCCTGGCTTGGTTTATTAGTCAAGCCCTGCACTGTTTTCTTGGCTTTTTCGAAGAAGTTTTCCATCCTAAAACCCTCCATTATGGCTTTCTGATTGATGCTTCTTCACACTATCGCTGAAACGTTCGCGGTAGACGAAAACATCGTCATGCTGTCTTACCGATTGCGCTCCTTGACTCGTGAACCGTTTAGATTTACTCCTCTTACTCATTCGTTACCCCTCCGAACGTCTAAAGAAGTAAAAGCATAACCGGCTTTACCCGATTACGCTTTTAGTTTGCTCCTTGAACGCAGGAAGTATGATTTGTAAAAATTGTTAATTCGTCGGCACTTCCAGCTTCAAATAAGAATGAAGGAAGGTTGCAATGCCATCCTCCATATTCGATCCGGTTGTGTAGTTGGCGATTTCTTTCAACGGCCCGATAGCATTACCCATTGCAACTCCTGCACCGGCATACTCGATCATTTCCAGGTCATTGTCTTCGTCACCGAAGGCGATGATATTTTGCTGCGGTATACCATAATAATAGGAGATCTTTTGCAGACCGACTGCTTTGCTCAGCCCTTTGCGAATGATTTCGATGATATGGTAAGGAGCACCCCAGCGTCGATGCTCAATTACTTCGGCATGCTCTTTCTCGAGTGTCTCCCGGATGGAAGCAACTTGGTTTTCATGCGGATAAATGAGCAGGGAAGTTGGATCATCCTGCAGCGCTTGATTCAAGCTGCCAACTTTTATCGGATCATCTTCTTCCTCTAAGTGGAACAAGTCCAATAAGTATTGGTCGAAACGATCGATATATACATCATCCATCACTTCTGCAATGATATTTTTCACATCAAGTTTATTGCATGTGTCCACAATTTTTCGTGCTGTACGGACCGGCATCGGGGAGTGGACAGCGTCCCATTTTTTATCATCCGGATGATGGATGAGCGCTCCGTTGAAATTCACCATCGGGGTAGTAAGCCCGAGTTCACGATAATAAGCCAAGGAAGCACGATGCGGCCTGCCTGTTGCAATAACGACGACATGACCAGCATGTATTGCTGCTGCTATGGCTTGCTTGTTCTTTTCAGAGATATGTTTATCATCTGTTAAAAGTGTTCCATCCAAATCAAGTGCTATCAAATGTTTTTCCATTTATTATCACCTCTATATTGTACATTATAGTGTATCCTTCTCTTTCTCATCTGTAAAGAAATCGTCAAGACGAAGGAGTATCGATTTACAAAAGCGGCCTGGACAACTAAGATGAAGCAGTAGGTAATGGAAAACGTAGAAGAGGATGAAGCAAATGATCGTCATTAAAGAAGAAGTCTGGAACGAGGTACCGTTGCTGCGTATTGAGCAAGCAGGTACTGAGGATCAAGAACTTCCTGTGTTTACATATTTCCATGGCTTCACAAGCGCCAGGGAACATAATCTGCCAATTGCATACATGCTGGCTGAAAAAGGATATCGCGTACTTTTGCCAGAAGCGCTCCATCATGGTATTCGGGAAGACGGTATAAGCAGCAGCAAGCGTCAAATGGAATTTTTCGCAATCGTAAAGCAAAATCTGTATGATTTGCAGCAGATTCATCAGTACGCATCCGAAAAAAGATTAATAAAGAATGAACGGTTTGCAATCGGTGGTACAAGCATGGGTGGAATCACGACATGTGCTGCACTTACACAATTTGAATGGATCAAAGCTGGTATGGTCATGATGGGATCGCCTAAGATTGCATCTTTCGCGCGCGGAATGGTGGATGCGGTAAAGAAATCCGGCGTCGAAATGAATATACCAGAGGAAGAAATGGAGCAGCTATTCACCTCTTTAGAGAAAATTGACTTATCTCTGCATCCTGAGGCGATCGGTGACCGGCCAATGTTCTTCTGGCATGGTGATCAGGACCCTGTTGTTCCATATATTCATTCCCGCAGTTTCTATGAAACGCTGGAATATGAAGGTGCAGATCAGGAGCAGTTCACGTATGTTACGGAAGCTGGATCTGGCCACAAAGTATCCAGAAAAGCGATGTTAGCCGGAACAGCTTGGCTGGAGAAGGTACTGTAGCAGTTTATTTCTATTTTACCGAAAATATGTTTAAATAGATGCAGACAAACAGTTTCTTGAACTGGTATAGAGGAGGAGTAAGAATGGATCAAGCATTGGAAGAGAATATGCTCGGTGCACTGGAGAATGTTATCGACCCTGAGTTGGGAATTGATATTGTTAACCTTGGCCTGGTATACGGTGTAGATATAGATGAAGATGGTACTGGCATCGTTACGATGACGTTGACTGCAATGGGCTGCCCGCTGGCTGGCCATATCGAACAAGATGTCAAACGCGTCCTTATGGATATTCCAGAAGTGAAGGAAACAAAAGTAAATATTGTATGGAGTCCGCCATGGTCCAAGGACCGCATGTCCCGCTATGCGAAAATAGCTCTCGGAATTCCGGATTAATACACTGTCCTCCTGCTTAAGCAGGAGGGCTTTTTTTGCACATAGGACACTTTCCCGGCATAGGCTGAGTGTGTAAAGGGGGAGGGTTCATCGTGACGAATTCTTATGAACAAACATATCCGCAGTCTCATCACATGATGAATATGTGTAAGCAGCATAAAAACCAATATGTCCTTGTGCAGCTTATGGATGGCTATCAATTGGATGGGATTGTTTTGGATGTGGATGACGAGTATGTCCATCTCGCAATACCAGCAGATGAGCAGTATGATTATGTGGAAGAGGATGACGACGAATACCGCAATCCATACGGTTATCCGGGTTATGGATACGGGTATGGATATCCTGGCGGTCGCTTCCGCCGGCTGGTATTACCGCTGGTAGGCTTGGCAGCACTCAGCCTTATTCCGTGGTAAACGAAAAAACCTTGCCAGATGGCAAGGTTTTTATTCATGTTCTTCCCCTTTTGGAAGAACAGCAGATACAGTCCATACACCTAGACTGAAGATGATTGTCATGACGATAACAAGTGACATATCGTATGGATCACCGGACATGCTCGTCAGCACAAACGCTACGACAGCACTAAGGACGAAAGCCCAAATAATTGTTGCAACAAACCGCATTAGTATCACCTCTATCATTCACACATATACTTCTATCATAGCAGGTTCCGGTCAAAAAGAAAACGATTCTTGTGCAAATCCTCACATGGATAGGAGCGGTGAAATTTATGCATTTCCTCGTAAGTCAGTGTTATTCCTGGGAAGGGTATCATTTAGTCCAGGCATTACTGGAAGATGGCCATGAAGTATCAGGCTTGCATGGGCAATCCTTGACAGATAAAGAGTCACATTTAAGTATGTATATTGGTCGTCATGCCATGTTCCGTGAAGGAATTCAAGATACGGATTATAAAGCGTATGTCAGTTTCTTCGGAACAGCGGATGAAAGAGTGGAAAATCAATCTTGTGTAGATATCAGTTACGCTGCAGAGAATACTTCTGAACTTGAAAAACAGATTCTGTTACCGATCTTATACGGCGAATGGATGCCAAGAGATGAGGAAGCAATTCAATGGAATAACAAACGAATTTTGTTTGATGATGAATATTTCCATAAAAATGCGCTGCCTATCAAACCTGTCATGCAAACCATCAGCAAGCTGTTATCAGGTGATGGAACTATGACTAATTATCGCTTTTATACAAAAGAGGTGTGTCCGGAGCAGGAAGATCGAGCAACTATTGCTCTTACACGCAATTTAAAGGATGATTTATCGGCTTTACACAAACACTATGCACAATTCAGATTCTTTTATGAATAAGCCTGCTCCGCACAGTCCAGTTTTCATTTTTTCTTAATGTATTTTGCTGCGTGATTTTTTAGATGTTTTACATATGGAGAGAGTTGCTCATAAGTCTCCATGATTGTGCCAGCTGTCTCCATCAAATTGAATTCTTTTTTTGGTTCTTCTTTTTTAATTTCCTCTTGTTCCTGCTCTGGATTTCTTCTCTTTCCAAAAAGGAATTCATCCATACGATCATTTCTTCTCATCTTCGCACCTCCATACGTTAAAGTATGTTCGCAGTCTGCATCTTGTCTATGTAATTACCTAGTTTATTGGAAGTGAGATATTTTGTTTTCACTTAAGAGCTTACAGAACAAGAAAAATACGTTACAATATATTTCAGATTATGCACTTTATCATGGTCATTATAATTATTGGACATGTCAGATCAGCTTCAGCATGATTTTTTGCTGAAGAAGGAGGAAACAATCGTATGGAAAAGAAAAGAGTAGTTGTCACGGGACTAGGTGCGGTGACACCAGTTGGAAATGACGCCGCTACAACGTGGCAGAACCTCTTGGAAGGTAAATCGGGTGTTGATGTTTTGACCCGTGTTAATAAAGATGATTACCCTGCGAAGGTGGCAGCGGAAGTAAAGGATTTCAATCCTGAAGATTATATGGAGAAGAAAGATGCGAAACGCATGGATCTTTTCACACAATATGCGGTAGCAGCGAGTAAGATGGCTGTCGAAGATGCAAAACTGGAGATTACTGACGAAAATGCAAACCGTATCGGAGTTTGGATCGGTTCTGGTATTGGTGGAATGGGCACATATGAAGAACAGTTCGAGAAACTAATGACGAAAGGTCCTCGTAGAGTAAGTCCTTTCTTTGTACCAATGATGATTCCGGATATGGCTTCCGGACAAGTATCCATCCAGCTTGGTGCAAAAGGAATCAACTCTTGCTCCGTTACAGCGTGTGCATCTGGAGCGAACTCGATCGGAGATGCCTACAAGGTTATCGAACGCGGTGACGCAGATGCGATGATCACAGGCGGATCGGAAGCACCTTTGACAAAGATGGCTTTCGCAGGCTTTTCAGCTGCCAAAGCACTATCCTTCAATGATGATCCGAAGACAGCAAGCCGTCCTTTCGATGCCAACCGAGATGGTTTCGTAATGGGAGAAGGAGCAGGTATCTTAATTTTAGAATCACTTGATTCCGCCTTGGAACGCGGTGCAACTATTTATGCTGAGATTGTTGGCTACGGAGCATCGGGTGATGCTTATCATATCACTGCACCAGCTCCAGAAGGTGAAGGTGCTGTACGTGCGATGCGTCAAGCAATGGAGGATGCAGGCCTGCAGGCAGAAGATATCGACTATGTTAACGCACATGGGACAAGCACAGAACTTAACGATAAATTCGAAACAGCAGCTTTAAAACAGCTTCTTGGAGACCATGCTTATCAGACAGCTATTTCTTCTACGAAATCAATGACAGGCCATATGCTTGGTGCTGCTGGAGCGGTGGAAGCAATCATATGTGTCAAAGCAATTCAGGAGGGTATGATTCCTCCGACAATCAATCAAACGGAGAACGATCCACTTTGTGATTTGGATTATGTACCGAATGAGAAGCGTGAGAAGAAAGTTCGCGCTGCTTTAAGTAATTCACTTGGTTTTGGCGGCCATAATGCTGCACTTGTATTCAAACAATATCAGTGATTTAGAGAACCCCCTAATTCTTAGGGGGTCTTTTTATTTTTTCAATCATATAATACAAGAATAAATCTTTGCTGGTTGGTCATAATGTATCCTACTACAAGCCACACGGGACGCACTCCCCACACCCAATGGTTTCAGCTGCATGCAAGTGCGTACCGGAGTGGATTAGCAGAATCGAAAAGCAAAGTGAGGGTTATCTATGTTATTTATGCATGATATTTGGGTGAACTGGTTTGAAGGAGAAGAAAATGGCTATAACGTATGCTCATTTCATGAATGGCGAAAGGAAGACGGCATCGAACTGCTCGATCAGGTACCGCTACTCTACATAGAAGATGCGCTGTTCGCATACATCGAGAATGATTTAAGGGAGCTTCCGAAGCAAATGCTGGATATGATTCACCGAAAAGCTTTCCTGCGTAAGAACCAAGAGCGGATCGCCATCGATTATGCTTGCATTATAACGAACGGAAAAGCAATCCTTGCAATCGATACGATGGGCTATATCACGCCGGTCAGAAAAAGCAGGCTTATTCCGCGTCAGGAGCGGCTCGTCTATCAAATGATTGAAGATGCCCATCCCGAAACCTTCAGCTGGCAAGCAGAAGAGGAAAAGAAGGAATATCATATCTTATCCCTGAAGCCCGACTTGATGGTTGGACTGACAAGGAAAGAGAGACAGCTGAAGCAGCTTCTGATGATGACGCTGGATCAGCTTGAGACGAGTGAGAATTTGGAGCAGGTCAGATACTGGCTGACAGAGTGGAAACCTGAAGAGTACCATGAGCATCGTTCATTAGAATTTCAGGAAGCATGGCAGAAGCTGTATGACGGAGTTTCCGTCGGCTGGAGCAAGAAGCAAGAGGAACTATGTGAAAAAATGGTAAAAGGCCAGCCTTTCTATGAAAAGCTATGGGAGCTCGAACAAAATGATCAGGCAAAAACCTCATAAAAAATAACCGGCAGTTATCTGCCGGTTATTTTTTATTTACCGCGACCTAATCCCATCGCTTTTTTCGCTTTGCGCAATGTTTTGTTCGCAACTGCTTGTGCGCGTTCTGCGCCCTTATCAAGCACCTCATCCAATGCATCGCTTTCCATCCATTCATAATAACGCTGCTGGATTGGAGACAGCATGTTAATGACAGCATCCGCAACAGCTTGTTTGAATTCCCCATAACCGCTGCCTGCAAATTCCTGCTCGCTTTCCTCAATCGTCTTGTTGGTGGCAACCGAATAGATTGTAAGCAGATTGCTGACACCAGGTTTGTTTTCTTTATCATAGCGTACGACACCCTCGGAATCGGTAACCGCACTCTTGATTTTCTTCTCGATTTGCTTCGGTTCATCCAGGATGAAAATAGAAGCCTTCAGATTCGCATCTGATTTACTCATCTTCTTCGTTGGCTCTTGTAAGGACATGATCCGAGCGCCGACTTTCGTGATCTGGATATCTGGCACTGTGAAGATATTATTGAAACGGTTGTTGAAGCGCTCGGCTACATTGCGAGTCAGCTCCAAATGCTGCTTCTGATCATCGCCCACAGGAACGATATCCGTATTGTATAGAAGAATATCGGCAGCCATTAGCGGCGGATATGTCAATAAAGCAGCTGAAACGCCATCTTTTCCATCTGATTTGTCCTTGTACTGTGTCATGCGTTCCAATTCACCAATATAGCTGATGGATTGGATCATCCATCCTAGCTGCGTGTGCGCCGGTACTTCCGATTGGATGAAGAGAACGGATTTCTCCGGGTCGATTCCAGCAGCCAAGTAGAGTGCTGCGAGTGAACGGATCTGTTGTTTGAGCTTCAATCGGTCCTGCGGTACAGTGATTGCATGCTCATCTACAATACAGAAGTAGCATTGGTTCTCTTCCTGCAGTGCAGGAAACTGGCTAAGAGCGCCGATGTAGTTACCGAGTGTCAAACTGCCGCTCGGCTGAATACCTGAAAAAATAGTCTTCATCTTAAAATCATCCTCCTAAAAAAAGACACAAAAAAATCCATTCGCTGCCTGCATTTGCTGCAGGGACGAATAGACCGCGGTGCCACCCTAATTATCCTCCTGTATGAAGGATCACTTGATGCAGTTAACGCCTGCTTAAACGGCGGGACACAATCCCGCAGCTCCAAAAACCCAATTTCCGCTACCCATGGTGCTTGTTCTCACCAGCCACAAGCTCTCTTTAACCAGAGGAGTACCGTACTATATTTTCTTCGTCGCTGTTATATTCCTGTTAGTTATTCATTATATGCATGTTGCGACCGGTTTGCAAGCCGGTCTGTCAGAATAGATAGTAGATCGCAAGAAGGATAAGCAGGATGCCGATCAGTACCAGCGCTTGGAAACGTATATAGGAAAGGAAATTCCGATTCACCCAATCAGATGGAGCTCCGTTCTCTTCAAAATCATAGAGACCGCGACTTTTGAATTTACCGAACTTACGGAAGCTGTGAACAATCCCGTCCAGCACCCGTCCTTTAATGACGACTAAGATCAACGTGACTACAAAATAGAAGAAAGCCACATAAAATACTGCATTTATAAGATGAAAAAGATCTTTTTCTCCTGTCAGGAAGACAGTAAGAGTTATAAGCAAATTGATGACCAGTAGAATCCAATGCAATTTCCCCAAAATAATACCCGCCTTACAATATAGTTTTAAAAGCAAGTATATCATACCTAGGTAAATGATAATTTGTAAATAGATTCCCTTCCGCACCTCAAAGCATTTAGTACTAGTTGAAATGATTCAATTGTGTAAAAAGCATAAAATTTGTGCAAATTCCATGAAATCAAACTAGTAAATTAGTCCTATTTTTTGTTATGAAAATGCAATGTTTTCGCACTTTTGTAAAATTGCTATAAAATTAGGGGTGCACAAATTGTGAGAAAACTTGTATAATTCTAATTGCGAACAAGTTGTTCGTAGAAAAGTGATAAAATTTAGAATTTTTGGGGAGGTCATGTTTTCACATGAGAAAGACGAACTGGTTATTACTTGCACTTGTTTTAGTTCTAAGTTCTTTCCTTGCAGCATGTTCCGGCGGTTCTAGCGGTTCCGGCGGCAGCGGAGGAGAAAGCGGCGGAGACAGCGCTTCAGGCTCTGCAAACGGCGATCAGATTTTTAACTTGCCTATCACTGATGAGATCCCTTCCATGGATCCATCCAAAGTTGAAGATGCTCTTGGGATCCAATGGGTATCCGAGGTTATGGAAGGCCTTTACCGTTTAGATGAAAACGGAAAACCTGTTCCTGGTATGGCTGATGGGGAGCCCGAAATCAGTGAAGACGGTCTTACTTATACATTCAAAATCAAAGAAAACGCTGAATGGAGCAATGGTGATCCTGTAACTGCTCAAGACTTCGTATTTGCTTGGCAGCGCGCAGTTGATCCAGCTACAGCTTCTGAGTACGGTCCATATATGATGGGCGGCGTTGTAAAGAACGCAACACAAATCTCATCCGGAGAGATGGATCTTGAAGAATTAGGAGTAAAAGCTGAAGGCGACAAGACATTGGTTGTAGAACTTGAAAAAGAAGTTCCTTACTTCCAGTCAATGACTACTTTTGCTACATTCTTCCCGCTTAACCAGAAATTCGTTGAAGAGCAAGGGGATAAGTTCGGTCTAGAACCAGAAAACATCCTTTCCAACGGACCTTTCGAAATGACAGAGTGGAACCACTCTCAAAGCATGAAATTCGTGAAAAACGAAACATATTGGGATGCTGAAACAGTTCAGCTTGAAGAGTTGAACCTAACTGTAGTTAAAGATACATCAACTGGTGTAAACCTTTATGAAACTGGTGAACTTGACAGAGCAGGATTAAGCGCTGACTTTGTTGATCAGTATATCAATGATGCTAACTTTATTACAGAGCCAGAACCAACTGTATTCTACTTGAAAATGAACCAAAAACGCGGTGGTGAAGAGGATACACCATTCGCTAACGAAAACGTACGTAAAGCAGTTGCACAAGCAATCAATAAAGAAGACTATGTTAACGTAATCCTTAACAACGGATCTACTGTAATCGACGGTTTAATGCCGGCAGATTTCGTTTCTGGTCCAGATAACAAAGACTTCCGTGAAACTAACGGTTCCCTTCTTCCTTATGACCTAGAAGCTGCACAAGCTGCATGGGAGAAAGCGAAAGAAGAGCTTGGTACAGATGAAATCACAATCGAAATGCTAGGTGATGACGGCGATACGGCTGCTCAGACTTCTGCATACTTCAAAGACCAGTTGGAGAAAAACCTTCCTGGCCTAACAGTTGAAAACAAACAAGTACCATTCAAACAGCGTCTAGAGCTTGATAATGCGCAAGATTATGATCTACAAGTAGCTGGTTGGGGTCCTGACTATGTGGATGCAAACACGTTCATGAACCTTTGGGTGACTGACGGTGCAAACAATGGTATGAGCTATTCCAGTGAAGAGTACGATGCATTGATCGAATCTGCAAACGGCGAACATGCTGGTGATCCAGAAGCTCGTTGGAACGACTTCCTCGAAGCTGAGAAAGTATTGATGGAAGATGCAGCTATTGCACCTCTTTATCAGCGTTCCCGTTCTGCACTACAAAGTCCGAAGGTTCAAGGCGTATTCAAAAACGCTTCTGGTCCAGACTACGAGTACAAGTGGGCATACGCAGATAATGCGGCTGCTGAACAATAATAATTTCATAGTCTTTTAACTGAATAAGGTATAAAAGGCAAGAGAGAGTATATCCAACTTGATTGGCTTATACTCTCTTTTACCGTTAATGCGCATTTTGTCGGATAATAACAAATTTTCAAAATTCGAGGAGGAGAAGAGCTATGGGGAAATATATCGCACAACGTATAGGCTATATGCTGATCACTTTATTCCTAATTGCTACCATTTCGTTCTTCCTGATGCATTTCCTGCCAGGAACACCAATAACGAATGAAAATAAATTATCACCTGAACAAAGAGAAATCATCTTGGAAACATATGGCTTAAATGATCCGCTGCCAGTACAGTATGTGAAATATATGGGTGGACTAGTAACAGGCGATTTGGGAGTTTCTTTCCAATATGACAACCGTGGTGTGACGGAAATATTGATGGATAGAATAGGACCTTCTATGCAATTAGGTGCACAGGCACTATTGATTGGTACGATCCTTGGAGTCCTTCTTGGATTAGTAGCAGCCATCTACCATAATGGTTTCATGGATTATACATCAACTATCGTAGCCGTTTTGGGTACATCTATCCCTTCCTTCGTATTTGCAGCATTGCTTCAATATGTACTTGCTGTACAGTTGGGCTGGTTCCCGGTAGCAACCTGGGAAGGCTTCAGCTATACGATACTTCCTACCATAGCGCTGGCGATATTCCCGATGGCCACCTGCGCCAGATTTGTCAGGACTGAGATGATTGAAGTGCTTGGCGAGGAGTATATCACAACTGCAAGAGCGAAAGGATTGAAAGGCTCTGCCATCATCTTCAAGCATGGAATCCGTAATGCGCTAATTCCTTTGATTACCGTATTGGGACCATTAGCAGTTGGTTTGCTTACAGGAACTTTGGTTATTGAGAAAGTATTCGCTGTACCTGGAATAGGTCAACAGTTCGTTAGCTCGGTTACAACAAATGATTTCCCTATTATCATGGGAACTACACTACTTTTTGCTGTATTCTTCATTGTAATGCTGTTGATTATCGATATCCTTTACGGATTGATTGATCCTCGAATCAGACTGGCTGGAGGTAAATAACATCATGGAAAATCCTAAAAAGAATATTGATAAAAACTTATTTCAGCTGGCAAACCGTCCCGAGGAGCAAGGGGATAAAATAGCAAGACCTAGTACGACACTTTTACAAGATGCTTTTAGAAGTATCAGAAAAAATGTGTTTGTGATGATATCCATTATTTTGCTTGTGTTTATCCTGGCAATGAGTATCATCGTACCAATGGTATCTGATCACAGTTATACAGAGCAGAATCTAAATGCTTCCCTTATGAAACCGCGCGTACCTGGATTGGAAAAGATGGGTATTTTTGATGGTAAAGAAACAAAGAACTTTGTTGGTAATAATGTACAAGCTGCAACACAAAAAGCAAATGTAGCTTATGATAATGCTACTGATTATATGGATGTTGAGGTTGTAAATGAAGGAAACGGTTCTCCTAACTCTGCCGAAGTTAAGGTAACTTACGACAAATATGGTGCAAAAGACATGGCTGATGAATATTACTACTTCGGTACTGACCGACTTGGCCGCGATCTTTGGGTACGTGCTTGGCAGGGTACTCGTATTTCCCTGTTGATTGCTTTTGTCGCCGCTGCAATTGACTTGGTCATTGGTGTTGCATATGGCGGTATTGCTGGTTATTTTGGCGGCAGAGTAGACAACTATTTAATGCGATTCTTGGAAGTTATTGTTGGTTTACCAAACTTGGTTGTCGTAATACTGATGATTCTAATACTAGATCCTGGATTATGGGCAATTATTATCGCACTTTCGATAACAGGATGGACCAGTATGGCCCGAATTGTACGTGGTGAAGTACTCAAGCTAAGAGGACAGGAATATGTATTGGCTGCGCGTACACTTGGTGCTTCTAATTCAAAAATAATTGGAAAACACTTAATACCGAACGTTTCAGGGTTAATCATTGTTAATACAATGTTTACAATACCATCTGCTATATTCTTTGAAGCCTTCCTAAGCTTCATTGGTTTGGGCTTGCCAGCTCCAGATGCTTCCCTGGGAACACTTATCAATGATGGCTTCACATCCATTTTGATTACGCCGCACGTTATTCTATGGCCGGCTATCTTGATTTCTTTGATTATGATTTCCTTCAATATCCTAGCAGACGGACTGCGCGATGCGTTTGATCCGAAGATGCGTAACTAATTAAAGGCGGTGAACCGAGATGGAAAAAATTCTTGAAGTGAAAGATTTGAAAGTCTCCTTCAAAACACATGGGGGAGAGGTACAAGCGGTTCGCGGAGTTACCTTCGATCTTCACAAAGGGGAAACCCTCGCAATCGTAGGTGAGTCTGGATCAGGAAAATCTGTAACAACTAAAACGCTTATGGGTTTGCTCCCTAAGCCTCATGGTTTTGTAAAAGAAGGCAGCATTGCCTTCGACAATAAAGATATTACGAAATTGAAAGAATCAGAACTTCAAAAGATCCGCGGAAAGGATATTTCGATGATTTTCCAGGATCCTATGACTTCCTTAAACCCGACTATGAAAGTCGGAACACAAATTATGGAAGGTTTGATCAAGCATCAAAATATGGGCAAAACAGAAGCTCGTGAGAAAGCGATCGAGCTGATGAATTTAGTACAAATTCCGAATCCTGAAGCGCGGATGAAGCAATATCCGCATCAGTTCTCAGGCGGTATGCGTCAGCGTGTCGTAATCGCAATTGCGCTTGCATGTAATCCTCGGGTATTGATTGCTGATGAACCGACAACTGCATTGGATGTAACGATTCAAGCCCAGATCTTAGAGTTAATGAAAGACATTCAGAAGAAAGTAGATACTTCCATCATCTTCATTACCCATGACCTTGGAGTTGTTGCTAATGTGGCAGACCGGGTAGCGGTTATGTATGCTGGTAAGATTGTTGAAGTTGGTACAGTTGATGAAGTGTTCTATAATCCGAAGCACCCATACACATGGGGTCTGCTCGGTTCCATGCCGACACTTGAGAGTGATGAAGAGGAACTGTTCGCGATTCCAGGTACACCACCTGATTTGATTGCACCTCCAAAAGGGGATGCCTTTGCAGCGCGTAATAAGTTCGCGCTCGAAATTGACTTTGTTGAGGAGCCGCCAATGTTCAAAGTGTCTGATACGCATTATGCAGCAACATGGCTATTGCATGAAGACGCACCGAAAGTCGAGCCGCCTGAGTCAGTCAAGAAGCGAATCGAGTCAATGGAACATTCTGAGGAGGCGACGCGATAATGAGTCAGGAAAAATTACTTGAGATCAAAAATCTGAAGCAGCATTTCAAACTTGGAAGAAATAACGTCGTCAAAGCAGTAGATGGATTGACGTTTGATATTTATAAAGGAGAAACATTCGGACTTGTAGGCGAATCAGGCTGTGGTAAATCCACAACTGGCCGCTCCATCATCCGTCTGTACAACTCCACAGATGGTGAAGTGCTTTTCAAAGGAGAAAACGTCCAAGGAAAGAAAAATAAGTCTGAGTTGAAGAAATTCAACCGTCAGATGCAGATGATCTTCCAGGATCCGTATTCTTCCCTCAACCCGCGTATGACAGTTATGGATATCATTGCAGAAGGTATCGATATTCATGGCTTGGCAAAGAATGCCGAAGAACGAAAAGCAAAAGTGTACGAATTGCTTGAAACAGTTGGTTTGAACAAAGAACACGCTAACCGTTATCCGCATGAATTCAGTGGCGGTCAGCGTCAGCGTCTTGGAATCGCCCGTGCCTTGGCAGTGGACCCGGAATTCATCATTGCCGATGAGCCGATTTCAGCACTTGATGTATCGATTCAGGCACAGGTGGTCAACTTGATGAAGCAGCTGCAGAAGGAAAAAGGCCTCACTTACCTGTTCATCGCCCATGACCTTTCCATGGTTAAATACATCAGTGATCGTATCGGTGTTATGTACTTCGGTAAGTTAGTTGAGCTTGCTGATGCTGAGGAGCTTTATAAGAATCCGGTGCATCCATATACACGCTCTCTTCTTTCCGCGATTCCGCTTCCAGATCCAATTTACGAGCGCAATCGTAAACGTATCGTTTATGATCCAAGTCAGCATGATACAAGTGAAGAGCCGGAATTCCGTGAAATCAGCCCAAGACATTGGGTATTGTGCACCTCCAAAGAATTTGAGGAATACAAAAAAGAAAAACAAAATCCAGTTACAAATTAATAATCAAACCCGCAGCCAATGACTGCGGGTTTTTTTTGTGCTGTATTAGGTTTGCTATATGAAAAATTAGGATAAGTAGGAAGAGGGGGTATAATCCGACATAAACTTGGCGATTTCGCAAGGGACTTGGTAAAACCGGTTTCATCTTCCAAATAACTCCCTTATAATGATATTAACTACCAAATAGGAGATTGATAGAATGGGAAATTTTAAAAAGTCGATGATGACGGCTGCACTTGCTTTTACAGCGCTAATGCCCACAGCTGTCTTCGCAGCTGATGAAGGGGAACAATTGGAAGGAAAGCAGCTTACTGCCCGCTCCTCGACTGTAGATACGTATGAAGTACCGCAGGTGATGAAACGATTTACATATTCATCCGATTTATCCTTTGAATATCCCGATGCTGTCAGAGGTATATATGTTACTGGACCTAGTGCAGGGGGAGCAAAATTCGACAGTTTAGTGAAGATGGTGGACGAGACAGATCTTAATGCAATGGTCATCGATATCAAAGACGATCATGGAAACATTACATACACGCCTGATGAAAAATCACCATATTATGACATAGCACAAAATTACATAGACGATCCGCAAAAGATGCTGGAGGAATTAGAAAAGCATAAGATCTACCCGATTGCGCGTATCGTGGTGTTCAAAGATACGTTATTAGCCGAGAAGAAGCCAGAGCTTTCCTTCCGCAACGCGGACGGCAGCGTATGGAAAAACGGACGAGGGGAAGCATTTGTCAGCCCATTCCAGCATGAAGTATGGGAATACAATGTCGAGCTGGCAAAAGAAGCAGCTATGATGGGCTTCCAGGAGATTCAGTTTGATTATGTCCGTTTCCCGGAAGGATTTGAAACAAAGGACGATGAACTGCAGTATGATCTGGGGGATTACACCGATGAAAAAACGGATAATGTACAGAAGCGTGTCAATGCCGTTACTGATTTTGTAGCTTATGCAAGAGAGGAATTATCCAACTATGATGTGCAGACATCAGTTGATATATTCGGCTACGCTGCAACTTTGGATGAAGCACCAGGAATCGGTCAGAACTTCTCCAAAATATCGTCCAATGTCGATGTCATTTCGTCGATGATATATCCGAGCCACTGGACGTCTTATTTTGGATTGGATGTTCCGAATGACCATCCGTATGAATTAACGGCTGAATATGCCAAAGTAGAGAATGATGTATTAGGTAAGCTTGAGAATAAACCAGTATCAAGACCGTGGATTCAGGACTTTGAAGCGCCATGGGTATCTTCGAAACAATATGGCAAGCAAGAAGTAGAAGATCAAATCCGTGCGCTAAATGAGAATGGAATCGACGAATTTCTCATTTGGAATGCTGCAAATAACTATACAGAAGGTGTCGATTTCACACCATGATCCGGAACAGCCTCCCTTTTGGGAGGCTGTTTTGTTTATGGAGAGTGTTCGCGGGTATAACTATGTTATCACGCCGCTGAAGGAGATGCCTTATGAATTGGTATGAGAAATTAAGCAAATATTTTCCGATAGAAGAAATGAAATCGAAGGAGCATATGGAATTGCTCCTGAAAGAAAAAGCAGATGTATATTTCAAGGATGAGAGTGCTGATCATGTCCTGATGTATGCAGAGTTCGACCATTTTCTATTTATTGACTATGTGTATGTCTCCGCCAAAACGCGCGGAAAAGGCATTGGAGGTAAGCTGATTGATAAACTGAAGAAACGTGGAAAGCCGATTTTGCTGGAGGTGGAGCCACTTCAGTATGATGATACAGATTCCGAGAAACGTCTCCGTTTCTATGAAAGACAAGGGTTCCAGCATGCCCAGACGATTGGATATAACCGTCGTTCCCTTGCCACAGCTGAGGAGAATCCAATGGAAATCCTCTATTGGGCGCCTAATGGGGAAACAGAGGAGGAGATATTTGACGCAATGCGGGACATGTACGAACTGATTCATACGTACAAGGATAAACAGCTGTATGGTGAGGCCTATCAGACATCGGATGAAGTGCTGACATTTTCAAAGGATGCATCAAAGGATAGTATTTTTGATACGTTGAAAGAAAATGAGAAATAAATTATTAAAATGGGTTTCAAACCCTGCAGGCAGGGTAAACAGGAACCATAACAACGTTGCATACGTATATTTGTGTAAAAACTGTGGTATCTTTCAGGAAGTCTTTTAATAACTTGACCACTGTAGTATACTTGTACATAGAGAGATTAAATTAAAATTATTTTAAATAAAATCTTTCCATGGGCAAAGAAATAGAAACATATTCTGTATTGAGGAGTGAAGTTTAATGGTAACACTTTATACCTCACCAAGTTGTACATCTTGCCGCAAAGCTAAAGCTTGGTTAGAAGAGCACGATATTCCGTTCACAGAGAGGAACATCTTCTCCGAGACATTATCACTTGATGAAATCAAGGAAATCCTGCGTATGACAGAAGATGGTACAGATGAAATCATCTCTACTCGCTCGAAGGTTTTCCAAAGCCTAAATATGAACTTAGATCAATTACCATTGAAGAAGTTATATAGCTTGATTCAAGAAAACCCAGGTCTTTTGCGACGTCCAATCATCCTTGATGAGAAACGTTTGCAGGTAGGCTATAACGAGGATGAAATTCGCCGCTTCTTGCCAAGAACCGTGCGTACTTTCCAGTTGCGTGAAGCACAGCGTATGGTCAACTGACCTTATACAAACAAAGGACGCAGATCCATTGGATCTGCGTCCTTTTTCTTTCCAGCTGCCCTTGGATGACAAATTATCTGAAATGCGCTACAATGGACAGAATCCTTCTAAGGTCATTCGCCTTTTTTCGGCAATATTAAGCCTTTCTGTTTTCCATACGGAAGGATTTATCATAAAATAGAAATACACACAGAAAAAGTTAGATTGAGGGTAAGGGAATACGGGAAGTGTAAAGGCAAGAGGGCGTTTTTCACCTGCCACTTTACTGGAGGGAGAGAAAACCATGGAAATAGAAAGAATAAATGAGAATACAATCAAATTTTATATATCTTATATAGATATTGAAGATCGCGGCTTCGATAAAGAAGATATCTGGTATAACCGTGAAAGAAGTGAGCAATTGTTCTGGCAGATGATGGATGAAGTCAATTATAAAGAAGACTTCAGCGTTGATGGTCCGCTTTGGATTCAAGTGCAGGCCATGGATAAAGGATTGGAAATCGTCGTAACAAAGGCTCAGCTATCAAAAGATGGAGAAAGCTTAGAGCTGAATGTGGATGATAAAACGATCCAATCCTCTGTAGAGGAAAAAGTCGAATCTGTTCTGGAAGAGAAATTCGGCTCACATCAGCAAGATGGAGAAGAAGAGGATGAGGAGGAGTTGTCCTTCGTCATTCAATTCCGAGACTTTGAGGACGTCATTCAGCTCAGCCACTACTTCGAAGAGACGTATGGCATAGAGAACAGATTATTCCATTATAAAGACAGATACATGCTTTATGTGGAATTCGATGATTCGGTACTTGGAGATGATGAGCAGGAAGATGTTCTAAGTCAGATACTTGAATTCGGCTATGATTCCCAAACAACGATTTATCGATTGGAAGAATACGGCAAGGTGATATTCGCTGAAGACGCACTTACTAACGTGAAGCAATACTTCCCTCGTAAATAGACATTCATTACAGAATGTCTATTTTTTTGTGCTTAAAATTGCTTTTTTGATTAGTTTACCAGCACTGAATGTTTCCTGATATATACTAGCCTCAAGGAGGTGATAGCTATGTTGCAGGCGCAGTTGGAGGATGGAAGATTAATCCTGCTTGCTGCACATCGTAAAGAGCAAATCCATGATTTCAAAAAGCAGCGTTTTCTCTGTCCTGCCTGCAGAAAGTCAGTCATCATAAGGGCTGGCAAGAAATTGATTCCTCATTTTGCCCATGAGCAAATCCACGATTGCGAGCTGAATAGAACCGGGGAAAGTTTATACCATATGCGAGGTAAGCTCCAGCTGTTCCGTTGGCTTACTAAGCAAGGCTACACTGTTAAATTGGAGCAATGTCTTAAAGATTCCGCTAGACGCCCAGACTTGCTGCTTCGTACCGCTGGAGGAAAAGAGCTGGCAATAGAATATCAATGTGCAGCCATATCGGATGAAGAGCTGCTGCGGCGCAATGAGACATACGAACGTAATGGAGTAATGCCTATATGGATCCTGGGCGGAAACAGGTTGAATCGTACATCTGCTTATATGCTCGACTTGCCAAAAAGGGAACAGCGCTTCTTGACCCAATATAAGCAGAACATGCCATTGCAGATGTTATATTATTGCTCGGACAGTAAAACATTTTGTAACGTCCAACACATTCTCCTCACTGGAAAAAAACAGACAGTTGGTCAGTTCTTTTTCCGCCCTCTTTCTAATTTACTCTTTCCTCATTTATTCCAAGTTCTCCCTCAAAATGTTGGAGAAACACATAAGATGTGGCAAAGTATCCAAGCAAGAGCGGTAGCGAGGCCGCTCACATATGCTCCTGCTTCTATTAAACGCTGGGTGATGCGCTTGTATGAAGCAGGGTTGCTTCTTCAAGATATACCGCTGTCTGTTTTACAGCCTGTTGAAACTCAATATCAGATGTCTGTAACGCCATATATTTGGCAGACGGATTTGTGGCTTGAGCAATTAGATCAAATATCTGTCATGGAAAGCGTATCTCTCAATCGGCTGAAGTATGCCTGCAGGAAATGGGAAGCCGTTACAATACCTTTTGCCGTGCCTATCAGTACGCATCCGGCGGAATCGTATATGCAGCGTCTATGCCAGCTCGGATGGTTTGAGCAAATTAATGCTGATACCTTCGTGAAGAAAAAGGTATTATCTCTATTTTGAGGTAAATTCTTCGCATGATTCTCTTGCTTTTATATATAATATAAGAGAGAAAATGCTTATAGTTGAAGGATTTTCCCGGCTACTATACGAAATAGTTAATTGGAACAGAAATAGGTAAGCAGCATTGGAGGAGGATGTTCGTGTCAAAATCAGCTAAATCTTTACCAAAACGAAGTGAGGTACCAGTAGAAAAAACGTGGAACCTTGAAAATATATTTGCGACAGATGAACTGTGGGAGGAAGAGCGTAAATCATTGGCTGAGGACGGAGATAAAATCTCAGCGTTCCAAGGCAAGCTTGATGAGTCCGCAGACACTTTGTATGAGATGTTCAAGCTGCAGGATGAGCTGTCTGAGCGTATCGGCAAGCTTTATACATACGCACATATGCGTTATGACCAGGATACGACGAACGGGCATTATCAGGCACTGCAATCAAAGGCGGAGCTATTGATTACGCAGATCTCAAGCAAAATGAGCTATATTGTTCCGGAATTACTTGCAATTGACGAGAGCCGTATCCAATCGTTCCTGAAAGAGAACGATGATCTTAAGGTGTACGAGCATACCCTGAACGAAATAAGCCGTCAGCGTGCGCATGTGCTGTCTGAAAAGGAAGAGACATTACTTGCACAGGCTTCCGAAGTTACCGATAATGGCTCTGCTACATTCGGTATGCTTAACAACGCCGATTTGACTTTCCCAAGCATCAAGAATGAAGAAGGGGAAGAAGTGGATGTGACACACGGTCGTTATGTCACATTCCTGGAGTCGAAAGATCAGCGTGTACGCCGGGATGCATTCAAGTCCATGTACGATACTTTCGGTCAATTCCGCAATACTTTTGCCTCTACTCTTTCAGGTACAGTGAAGAAGAATAACTTCTACGCAAAAGTAAGGAATTATGAGTCAGCACGTCAGTCTGCACTGGATAATAATAAAATTCCAGAACAGGTTTATGATAACCTCGTAGATGCAGTCAATGAGCGTTTACCACTGCTGCACCGTTATGTGGAACTCCGCAAGAAGGTGTTGGGCATTGACGATTTGCATATGTATGATCTTTATACGCCGCTAGTGAAAGATGTCGACATGAAGGTGACATATGACGAAGCGAAGGATTATGTCCTTAAAGGACTCGAGCCATTAGGTGAGGAATATCAGTCTATCCTGAAGGAAGGCTTCGAGAACCGCTGGGTTGATGTGGAGGAGAATAAAGGTAAACGCAGTGGTGCCTACTCATCTGGCGCATATGGCACAAATCCTTATATCCTGATGAACTGGCAGGATAACGTCAACAATCTGTTCACTTTGGCTCATGAATTCGGTCATTCGGTCCATAGCTATTATACACGCAAAAATCAGCCATACCGATATGGTAACTATTCCATCTTTGTTGCTGAGGTTGCATCTACATGCAATGAAGCTTTGCTGAATGAATATATGATCAATAATGTGGATGATGAGCAGGAGAAGCTGTATTTGCTGAATCACTTCCTCGAGGGCTTCCGCGGCACAGTTTTCCGTCAAACTATGTTTGCTGAATTTGAGCATATGATTCATAAGCATCAGCAGGACGGCGAAGTGCTCACAGCCGAGAATCTGACATCCATGTATTATGATTTGAATAAGAAATACTTTGGTGATGGTTTGACTATCGATGAGGAAATTGGATTGGAATGGGCACGTATTCCTCATTTCTATTACAATTACTATGTGTATCAATACGCTACAGGCTACGCAGCTGCTACTGCACTATCAGCTAAGATCCTTGAAGAGGGAGAGCCTGCTGTCGAAAAATATGTAGGTTTCTTGAAGGCTGGAAGCAGCGATTATCCAATTGAGGTACTGAAGTCTGCTGGAGTAGATATGACAGATAAACAAACTATTCTTTCTGCACTTGATGTATTCGAGGCGAAGCTTGACGAAATGGAAAAACTATTGCAGAAGTAAAAAGAAAGCCGACGCTAACGCGTCGGTTTTTTCATGCCTTTGAATGTTCTTCTTCTTGTAAAGAAAAAACATGCAGCCAGTAAGGATAAAAATAACAAAGGCAACGTAATCGCCAAGGAAACGAAATGCAGCATACCGAGAATATTGAAACATAAAGCAAAGATGACCCAGGCGATCAACAGGATTCCGATTCCTTTCATTGTACCACCTCCGACTATCATCACTTTATGCAGGCCTGGAAAAGACTAGACTAAGTGAGCTTGTGACTTTTTTGTGAAATTGTGCACATAATAGTTGCCATCTATCAATGTGATATGGTACATTATATTTGTGAGAAACATCACAAACAAGTCCCCTTTGTTTGGATTATTGTTCTCCCATCCCCTCAGTAGAAGTTATACATGCAAAAAGGTCTGCCGAAAGGCAGGCCTTTTTGTTATGCTTCCCACTTTTGGAAGCTGTCCAAATCCTCAAAATGGGTGCTATGACCGCATGTATCAAATTGCCCGGTTTCTGCTTCTGTCCGTAGCTGCTTCCTTTCTCTCCATACTTCTTTCGATAAGATAGGGGAGTGGGGCCGCGCATAAGTAATGTTAACATGTGACTTTTCGATAGGTTTCTGTATAATCGCATTTTCCATAATCCTGCGACGCTTTAATACCCTTGGAGATACATGGCCAGCAGCCGTCTTTTGCTCCATAAGCGCTCTCTGTGTAGTATAAGAAGTGGTTTTCATCCTGTACTTGTTCAATATTGTAAGACAGCGTATCGAGGTGTCGGCTGTGAATATACCGTTATCAAGATAAGCTAGCTGCAAACCATTTAAATAGAGGTAATGCTGCTTCATTGGGTTTACCCCTCCTCTGTACATCTTTCTTCAACTTCTAGTTCAAGGAAAGGAAAAACAGCCGCACATAAAGTGCGGCTGTCAGGGATAAGTGCAGCAATAAGTTATTCAGCTTTCGAAGTAATATTATATTTCCAAAAAGTATCGTGTTTGATTGGGATGCGCTCTACCATCTGTTTCAGCTGTAGCTTTTTCATTTCCTTTTCTGTCTGCGCATTCGTCCAATCATAAATCAATGAAATCTCCCTGCTGCCAACAAATTTATAGCTGGAAAGGAATTCTTCCACAGGCGGTTTTGCTGCCGGCTGCGGATCTATCTGCAGCATCTGGTGCAAGACATTGACATACACATCGTAGCTATATAAGCCGGAAATTTTAATACCGGAGTCTTCCTCGGACTCATTAAAGAAGACAATGGAAGGGGATTCGTCGATTTCCAGTTCCTTTGAAAGCTTCACATCGCACTGGAATGCTTTTTTTGCGGAAGCAGAATACATATCCTCACGAAATTCTTCCAAATCGAGCTTAGCTATTTTAGCACATTCAATCAGAATTTCATCTGCAGTGATATCTTGCTTGTTCAGGAACAGTGCCTCCTGGATAGTACGGAGGAAACGGGTACCTGCTTTTCTTCCTTGCAGCTCCGCTGCTTTTATTGCCAGTGACGTGCGCCACGGGAAGGACACGGCATTATTTAACAAGATGTTATCCGGCTGCAGGACCGTTTTCGGGTAGCTGCACTCATTTCGTTCACGAACGAGCGGCTGATAATCTCCTGTCAGTATCGGGCGTAAAGTGAAATATTGACCATATTCCATTGTAAGTTTCTTGAGAAAAGGCTCGAGTGACCAGCAATCCTCGCAAAGCGGATCGATAAAAACGTAAATCTCCACGGGTTTCTTCGAGGAAGGAAACAGTCCGCAAAATCCGCCACAGTCATCCTCAGGCCTTTGCTGTATTGAATTAGAAGATTCCCAGCTCATATCGATTCTCCTTTCTCTTCATCTGGTGTATTCATCATATGATGTGCGGTTAACGCAAGTCGTTCATATATTATGCTTTTATAAGGTTCCTCTATGTCAGTTTCCACTAGGGCAGCTGCCATGCAGGAAAGCCATGCATCCTTGCGCGTAGGTGTGATCTCGAAAGGGAGGTGCCGGTATCTTAGCTTCGGGTGGCCGTGCTCTTCTGTATAGAGCGGCGGACCGCCGAAGAATTGTGTCAGGAACTGCTTTTGTTTGCGGCGGGTCTCCGTCAGATCATCCGGGAAAATCGGCTTTAAATCTGGATGCTTTGCCACGCGTCGGTAGAAAGCATCTACCAGCTGCTCTAATATGGCTTGTCCGCCAATACCATCGTACAATGTTTCAGCTTGATTCATTGATTCTTCCTTTCTTATGCAAAGAGCAATCAACATAACATCTGCCCCGCGTGGGGTTGACTGTAAATTTATTTTATCAGCCACCTGCCAAGTTGGGCAACTTATCTGTTTCGGAGGCTGTCATAGAATCGCTGGATCTTGTTCGGAGTCTTGCGTTTCACAATGCCATTTTCTTTAAGGACCGTACGGAAAACATGCTCTCCATGTGCAAAGCTATGTGCTTCCAATTCCAATTCATAATCTATAATATCGCCGTATTTACTTTTATCAAGAACGATGATTGTATCATTATATGACTGCTCCCGACGGATAGTTTCCAAAGAGCCGCCATAAGTCAATTCAGCAGCAGAAACACCTAATTCCTGAAGCTGCTTACTGATTTCAGGGCCGAGCGTAATATGACCTTGCAGCCACAAACTTGCTTCCTGCTCTGTCAGATAGTCATGTGTTTCCAGGAGACCTTCTCCTTGCGGCTGTTTCAATGTGGATTGATATTTTCCGTTCTTTTCTCTGATTCGCAGTGCAGCACCATGCTGCTTCAGCTGGAAATCCTTTGTTTCAAAATAGTGATTCACCTGATTTATTTCAGGCGCGTTTCCCATATCAAACGTTTCGTATAATTTGTTGAATTCTGCTTCAGTAAGCAGGTTCTTGAACTCGATTTCGATTTCTTGCGGCATCCTGATACCCCCTGTGCGCACATATGCTGTATTCCATTGTAATGCCAAGCTGCTTTTATGATACACTGAAAGCAGATATAATGCATCTGGAACAACTAGACGCTGCTGGGAAGAAAAGGGGCTATGAAGAGCATGAACTGGGAAGTATTTTTAGCACCATATGTACAGGTAGTAGAAGAACTGAAAGTGAAACTGAAGGGAATGCGATCACAATTCGAAAATGAATCGCGCCATTCTCCGATTGAATTCATCACTGGTCGGGTAAAACCAGTACGCAGTATCCTTCAAAAGGCAGCTACTAAGCAGGTAACGGTAGACCTATTACATCAAGAAATCCAGGATATTGCCGGTCTGAGAATCGTGACGCAGTTCGTCGATGATATCTATACGGTTGTGGGCATGCTAAAAGCACGAAATGACTTTACTATCGTAAATGAAATTGACTATATTGTTGAAACAAAGGAAAGCGGCTACCGGTCGTATCATATGATCATCGAATATCCGGTGGAGACAATACATGGCGAAAAGAAAGTGCTAGCCGAAATCCAGATCAGGACACTTGCCATGAATTTCTGGGCGACAAATGAGCATTCGCTCAATTATAAATATGACGGCCAAATACCGGCTGAATTGAAAACAAGGTTGAAAACAGCGGCAGAAGCTGCATTCCGACTGGACGAAGAGATGTCCAAAATCCGGGATGAAGTGCAGGAAGCGCAGCGGATTTATCACGATCAGCAGCAAATCAAAAAGCATAAATAGGGGTGTGAGCTGGGATGAAATATACGGTTTTATCACGGGGAGATGAGAAGTCGAATGCGATCAAAGAGACAATTGTCGAACATCTTGCGCATTTCAATTTCGAGTACGATGATAAGGAGCCGGCGCTCGCGATATCCGTCGGGGGAGACGGGACTTTCCTGGAAAATTTCCATACATATGTCCATCGCTTGGACAGTACGGCTTTTATCGGTATCCATACGGGGCATCTAGGATTCTACGCAGACTGGGTTCCGGAAGAGCTGGAGAAACTGCTGCTGCAGATCGCCAATAAACCGTACCATATCGTAGAGTATCCCTTGCTCGATATATCCATTACCCATAAAGATGGCAGAGTGGACGAGCATTTGGCATTGAATGAATGCTCTGTCAAAACACCAGATGGCTCGGTTGTGCTTGATGTATCGATAAAAGGAGAGCATTTCGAGACATTCCGAGGAGATGGCCTTGTCATCTCAACGCCTTCTGGAAGTACAGCCTATAACAAGGCGCTGAATGGAGCTATCATTCACCCTTCTTTGGCATCCATACAAGTGACGGAACTAGCTTCCATTAATAATCGTGTATTTCGGACGATTGGTTCTCCGCTCATTTTGCCGAGCCATCATCCATGCACACTAAGACCGACGTTGGATAAGAGTTTCCTGATCGCCATCGATCATATGACAGAGAATCATTCGGATATCGAGTCCATCACTTGCTCCGTTGCGAAGCAGCGCGTTCGGTTTGCGCGTTTCCGTCCGTTCCCATTCTGGAAACGGGTACATGACTCATTTATTGCAGATAAGAGGTAAAAGCTATGAAATTAAGCTGGACCTTGCAGGAGGAAATCGTCATCAAGGATTTCCTAAAGTCGCAAGGAGTTTCAAGAAGATTATTCAAGACATTTAAAGAGGAGCCGCAGCTGGTTACGCTCAATCAGCAGCCGGCGCCTCTTTGGCATGCAGGGAAAGCAGGGGATAGCTTAGAAGTGGAGCTGCCGCAGGAAGAAGCTGGTGCTTATATGGAAGCAGAGCCGCTCGAGCTGCCTATTGTATTTGAAGACGAACACGTATTAGTCTTGGATAAGCAGCCAGGGGTGGCAGTGATTCCATCTATGAATCAGCCGTCAGGTACGATTGCGAATGGTTTGCTTTGGCATTATCAGAAACAAGGGCTAGCTTATACAGTCCATATACTGACAAGGCTTGATCGCGATACTTCGGGACTGATGCTTGTTGCAAAACATCGCTATGCCCATACGCTTTTGGCTGCAGACCAAAAGCAAGGAAAAATACAGCGGTCATATGTCGCGCTAGTGGAGGGCAGTATGGAAGAATCATCCGGGACAATCAGCAAACCGATCGGCAGGAAGGAAGGCTCGATCATTGAACGGGAAGTACGGCCTGATGGACAGACAGCAGTCACTCACTTTCGCCGTCAGACCAGCTTCGCTGATCATACACTAGTTGAAATAAAGCTTGCTACTGGAAGGACGCATCAAATCCGTGTTCATATGGCATCACTTGGACATCCGCTCGCCGGTGATACACTGTATGGCGGTGGTACGGGTGTCATCAGCCGACAGGCGCTCCATTCCCAGCAGCTGCGCTTTATTCATCCATTTACGAAACGCTTACTGACCTTTCATTCACCGGTTCCGGATGACTTTTCAATCGAATGAACGGAATTTCTCTTCGACGAACGGCTGCAGGGACGGGACGCTATGCAGGGATTGTTCTGGAAAGCGACAGGCGGTAAGCTTGTTGCCGAAGACACAGCCTGTATCGATATTGATAGTATGATGAATGGTGCGGGCTTCCAGAACCGGGGTATGGCCATAGATAATCCAGTCTTCCCCATGATAATGCTTAGCCCAGTCCAGTCTGACTGGACGGCCAAGTTCATCCATTTCACCAGTCGTATCTCCATAAAGAACAAAGCTTTTCACTTTTTTTCCTTCCTTGCCGATTAAGGATTCTTTAATACCAGCATGTGCTGCCACGACGCCTAATTCCGGAATTTGTTTGTATAGAGGGGCTTTTTTGTAAAGCTGCATGAACATATTAGATAGCTTTCTGCGCTTATTCGGTTCACAATTCTGTAGTTCAGCTACTGTTGTTTCCAAGCCATGTTTCACTTGTACGTTATTACCGCGCAGGTAACGGTAAAGCTTATCACAATGATTACCTGGTACATAATATCCCAGCTCTTCTTCGACAAGCCGGTAAACGAGTTCAATTACACCTAAGGAATCGGGGCCGCGATCCGTCAAATCTCCGATGAAAAATGGCCGGCATTTTTCTGGATGGACAGGCAAACCATCCTTTATGTCATATCCTAACTTATTGAATAGCTCGAAAAGCTCTGGCAAGCAGCCATGCACATCTCCGATAAAATCTATTTTCATATCAATCACTCCTATATACAAAAAGGGAAAGCTTATAATAGCTTTCCCTTTTTACGTAAGGCTTATTTCTGTGTTTCGAACATGAATGTACGTGTTCTCGAGTGAATATTGAGCACGATACCGATTGCAATCATATAGGCGAGCGTCGAACTTCCTCCATAGCTGAGGAATGGCAGCGGAAGTCCGGTAATCGGTACGAGTCCTACCGACATCCCGATGTTCTGGAATATCTGATAAGTGAACATCCCGATGAACCCGGCTGCCAAGTAACTGCCGAATGGCTCGTTGCTCTCCAGTCCCACCTGAATCATACGATAGATGAGGATGAAGAATAAGAAGAGCACAATTGCGGATCCGATAAACCCAAACTGTTCAGCGATGGCAGAAAAAATATAATCTGTATGTCTTTCCGGAATGGAAACCTGAAAATTTGATGCCCCTTTTCCGAAAAGAATTCCTGATCCAATAGCCATCAGTCCCAATCTGTACTGGTAACTGGAATCAGGATATTTTTCTGGGTAAAGCCAGCCGAGGAATCGGCTCTCGACGTGCTTGAAAATCGTTTCCTGCAAGAAGGCACCGACCTGGTTCGGTAAAATATAAGCCAGAATTGCTACAAATAAACTAATACCAAGGATAACACCCAATATGGTCAACAGCAGCCTCCAGCTGATTCCTGATACTAAAATCGTAGCTCCAAGAATGGAACACAGTACAAGGAAACCGCCCAGGTCAGGCTGTACAGCAATCAGACCCATAGGGGGCAAGGCTACTGCAAACAGCTTCCCAAGCAAGAACAAATCTGTTTTATTTGTGCGGACTGTATTCTTTTCGTTATGGGACATGATGACATGCGCCAAAGCGATAACGACAAACACCTTCACAAATTCAGCAGGCTGCATCGAACCGATACCCGGCAAGATGAACCAGCTTGTCGCTCCGTTTGCTTCATTGATGATGGCAGCTGGGAATTTGAAGAATAACATCAACAGCATAACCATACCAATTCCGTAGAAAATCCACACGAGCTGGCGAAGCCGGTCATAATCAAGCAGCATCATAACAGCAATGACGACAGCACCAAGGACGTACCACATAATCTGGCGCGGCATATATTGTGTTTGGGCGGCGATACCGGATAATGTCGGCTGCAGCTCGAATAACGTGAATGAAGAGACGATACAAAGCAATATCAAAACTAATATAATTGTTAGATCTAACCGGAATTTGTTAGAATTCATACACAAAACCTTTCTTTCGTTCCTTCCGCATCTCTAGCTGCTATAAAAGCGATTAGATTTTGCAAATGAGTGGAATATAATCTTGTTACAGTTTACAACAAAATGACGGATAAATTAAGTGAACTCTATTAAAGTTTCTTAAACCTTTCACAGAACGACCGTTTTTACGTTGACAAAGGGCAAGATATTACTTACTATTGAGTGTTCTTGCAAGCGAGGAGGCAGACGTATGGATCATTTGGAAAACCAAGAAATCTTACTATACCAAAATAAAATCAGGGAAGCACTAGCTAACCAGCAAATCGACCAATTTCGTGCAGAATACCTAGAATTGCACCCGTATGATCAAGCGGCTGTTTTCGAGGAACAGCCTGAAGAAATACGAAAGCAGATTTATTCTTATCTCTCACCAGATGAAACCGCAGAGATTATGGAAAACGTCAACTGGGAAAATGCAGACCTGTATTTCACCGAGATGTACTCACGTTATGCAGCGCAGGTACTGGCCGAGATGTCAGCTGATGATGCCGTCGATATATTGAAGGAAATGGATAAAAACAAGGTTGCTAGTTTTATCACAATCATGGAAAAGGAATCAGCGGATGAAATCAAACATCTTCTGCATTATGAGGATAAAACAGCCGGAAGTATCATGACGACTGAATTCGTCAGTGTCAGCGCAACCGATACGGTGCGGGAAGCGATGCTGCATTTAAGAGCCGAAGCACCGGATGCTGAAACAATTTATTATACGTATGTCGTAGACCAAGATAAGAAGCTGGTCGGCGTCATTTCCTTGCGAAATCTTATTATAGCAGAGAAAGACTGGCTCATTTCAGAGGTGATGAGCGACAGGATAGTCAGTGTAGCTGTCGGTGACGATCAGGAGCACGCTGCTCAAATGATGCGTGATTACGACTTCCTGGCACTGCCGGTTGTCGACTTTCAAAATCATATACTCGGTATCATAACGGTCGATGATATCCTCGATGTAATGGAAGAAGAAGCAGATGAGGATTACAGCCGTTTAGCCGGGGTAAGTGATACGGAAAGAGGAGAAGACAGTGCTTTCGTATCTGCTCGTAAACGGCTGCCATGGCTAGTTGTACTCCTATTCCTCGGTATGATTACGGCAAGTTTGATCAGTCGTTTTGAGAATACGCTCAGCCAGGTGGCTATACTAGCGAGCTTTATCCCGCTTATCGGCGGAATGGGGGGGAATACCGGCACCCAGGCTCTGGCAGTTGCTGTCCGTGGTATGGCGACAGGTGATGTTGCCAAGCGTGGAAAAATGCGGATGGTTATGCGGGAAGGCCTGACAGGTATTATGACAGGCCTTAGCTGTGGTATTGTCATCACCTTAGTCGTGACCATCTGGCAGAAAGACTTCTTCCTAGGTCTACTTGTCGGGTTATCCATTTTTGCGACATTAATCATTGCTACTCTGGCAGGAGCTATCATCCCGCTGCTCATGCATAAACTGAACATCGACCCGGCCATCGCTTCAGGTCCGTTCATTACGACTATTAATGACATCATTTCCATCTTAATTTATTTCGGGCTGGCGACAGCTTTTATGGGACTGCTGACAAGTTAATATGTGACAAAAAAAGACTGTCTGGAGGCAGTCTTTTTCTTTTGGTCAAATTGGGCACCCTCTATCATCAGCTGCATATAATGGGTAGGAATCCTAATGCAAAGGAGGACGTTGCGTGTCCAATGAAAAGGTAAGGAGACAGCAGCCATTGCTGTTCATAGCCCAGCCCAAGCTTGATTTGCCAAAGGCAGAAATGCAGCAGGCCTATCGTTCGGCAAAAGGAAAGAAGAAAGAAGTACTGACAGAAGAAGAAAAGCAAGAAACTGCACAGATAGAGGAAAAACGTATAGCTGCTGCACGTGCAGAGGAGAAAACACAGACAGCTGAGAAGAAAGCAGCACCAACCAGTAAAAAAGTGAATTTCAAGGAATTGACGACGGTCGAAAAGATTGAGTATTTCTTGAATCTTCCTTCTCAAATCCCGAGAATGAAATGTGAAATCGTTACATCAGAAGGCAGCTTGATCGGCATCATTTCAGGTAGGGAAGAAGATCTAATTCAATTTAAATCCATCCGGCGTCCGTTTAAACGGGAAGTGAAGATTGAAGACATTCGGGACATTAAATTACTTGGTTTCTAAGAAAAAAGTTCAATCTTGTAATCAAGATTGAACTTTTCCTGTTTTGATCTGGATTAAGCAGTTGGGCCAGTTGTACCAGTAAGGAATGCAGAAATAGCTGGCAAAGTAGTGATGTGTGCAAATTTAGTTAAATCAACTGTGAAGCAAAGGCCAGTTGCTGCTAAGCCGGTAACTATCTGATCATCGACTCCGTCAGGAATGAGTGTGATGTCAGCAGGGCTGCGAAGCAGTTCCAATACAGCAGCGTCATCATCGTAAACTGCTTTCACACGGAAGTAGTAGCTTGCAGCTACCGGTCCGAGTGTTCCTGGTGTTGCTCCAGGTGCTACACCATATCCGCGGAAGATTCCACCGAGATCGTTGTATAGCATGATTGGTACTGTATCGAAACCAGCAGATCCTCCGAAATTGCCAAGAAGATCATTAATGGATTGTTCCGCACTTGTTGCACAGCACTCGCTGGAGATATCTCTTTGTGCATTAGCAATTTCTCTGACGATATCTACAACGATTGATGAACTTTCTCGCTCTCGCGTTGCATTGCTCATGATTTTACCCCTCTCGAAATGATAAAGTAATGACGTTTCGTCTTTAATAAGATATGAGAGGTCACTTGTTATGTGTGGGCACTTAACTGCATTATGCAAGAAGTTGGTAGGTATTTGCTAGTGAAGAAAAAACACAGGATTAGGCGTACATAGCACACCTTATCCTAATGGGTTACATAAACTATCAAGACTTGAGTCCAAGGAAAAAGGAGTGAAAGACATGTCGCAGGAAAAAAAGGTCATCCACGTGAAGAATCTCATCATCAAAGCTGACAAAGTAGTGCTTGATGCCGACGATATCCATAAAGATAAGCACGATCATGATGATAAAAAGCACGATCATGATGATAAGAAACATGATCATAAACATGATTATGATTTGTTCTTTGGTTCCGGCCGTAAAAAAGATGAAGATCATAAAGAGGATAACAAACACGATCATGATGACAAACACGATCATGGTTTTGATTTTGATCCAATATTCGGTTTCCGACGGAAGAAAAATGAACATAAACATGATGACAAACATGATCATGATGATAAAAAGAAAGACGACGATGATAACAAAAGACGCCCTAACTTCTGGTTCTGATAAAAGCAGCCTCGGCTGCTTTTTTTTATGGTTAAACAAGGAAGGATACGGGAAAAAGTAGAATAAGATACATAAAGGAGGAGATTGTATGAGTTGGACAGTACCGGTTTCATCCTATCAGTATATGGATTATCAAAATAGGGTCAACAGTCCAAAAAGCGATCGTTATGTAATTGAAAGAACAAACCCGATTATGTCCCACAAAACAAAAGATACATTTGAGCAGCACGTTCAGGATAGGCTGGACTACCAAGCTGCTTCCATGCCCCGCCAGAAGCGTAATCAAACAACCAAAGAGGCACCATTTGACGGGCAGACATATAGCTTCTTAACCGGAAAAGGGCGTTATATTAACACAGTTTGTTAGTTAATACGATTTAGTAAATAGTCCGTCAATAGGCGTCCATTCCGCATATGCTACCTCAGAAACACTGTTGAAGCCTTGTTTCTTTATTTCATTCTCCAGCCATTCCAAAGTCTGGCCGCTATTTATAATGTTATCCTTTATAGTTTCACCATCTAGTATGAACGAAACAGGGAGAGGATTGGGCTGTTCTTTCAAATCAAGGTCATTTCTTGTAGGATTTTGATACGCACTTTTTTTCAAGACGCTAAGACTGCCATCAGCTTCAATAATGGCGTAATCAACTTCTGAGAGTGAAAAGATGCTGTTTGATCGTAATTGGTGCATCAGCTGATTGAAATCCATCTTGTTGGCTTTCATGTCAGCGTACCTGAGCTCGCCTTTGGAGATGATCACAGTAGGTTTTCCTTCCAGAAAACCGCGTGTACCTTTGAATTGCTGGGTAATTTTCTCAATGACTACCATCAATAAACCCCATGTGATGATTGCGACTGCAATATGCGATATACCAGCTTCTTGATCAAAAATAGCATTACCGAATAGCTCTCCGACAGCGATTGCGGCGATAAAGTCGAAGGCAGTAATTTGATTCATTTGGGTTTTTCCGAGCACCTTCGTTAAGATAAACAGGCCAAAAAAGCCGAATATTACTTCCACGATGATATGTCCATATTCTCCCATGTGCAACACATCCCTTCTAAGAGAAAGCATGCCCAAAGGAATCATGACTATACAAAAAAAGAGACCTCCAAAAGGAAGTCTCACAGCTCTTTTGTCATCGTTTTATGCGGAATGCCCGCATCCATGAATTCTTCTGAAACGACTGTATAACCTAATCGTTCATAGAAAGGAATGGCCTGAGTTTGCGCGTTCAGTTTCGCTTTTTGCATGCCGCGTTTTTTGGCTTCCTCCTCCATTGCCCACATTAGTTCATTGCCATAACGTTTGCCTCGGAATTCTTTCAGGATGCAAATGCGTTCCATCTTCGCATACTCATCGACTAATCGCATTCTGGCAGCTGCTCCCGGAGTTCCATCCTCGTACCCGACGAAATGGATACTTTCATTCTCCAGTTCATCGATTTCAAGATCGGCCGGTACTTTTTGCTCCTCAACGAATACAAGTGTCCTTACTTGGAAAGCATCTTGCTGTTGTATACTGTTTTCTGCTACGAATATTTCCATGATTATTCTTCACCTAACGTAAAAGTTTCTTTCACGATCCATTTCCCGTCTTCTTGTTCCTGAAGCAGATGGAACTGTGTGGCTTGTTCTTCATATTGAAATTGCTTCAGCTTCAGCGTTCCATGCAAATCGGCATATTCCCCATTGGAAAGATTTTGTGCAATCGTGATATGCGGAATGAATGCATATGCTTTTTCACCTTCGAAGAAACCATGATATAGCTTTTCGTGCAGTGTTTTTAATTCCTCAGAAGGTGTCACCTTGAAATAGAGTGTATTATGAGCAGGTGCAAACGTACTTACTTTTTCAATTTGATAAGAGAAGGGTGCTGTTTCGCGTGCAATTCGTTTCAGTTCACTGACAGCATCGATCAAATCATCTTCTTCATTCAATGTGAATGGCTGTCTTACCTTCATATGCGGTTTGATGAGTGCGTAAGCGGAGTCGTATCGTTTGCGGTACGAATTAGCTTCTTGCTGCACTTGCTCAGATGGGAAAATTGCTACAGTGTAGTTCATCTCAATACCTCCAATTAAGAATGAATAGCATGCGTATCGTTTGCTTTATGCTTCTTATTATACCAGAGACAGGGCCTGCTGTATGCGGCCGAAGGTTCAGCCGAATACGTCTATCAGGACCTGTTTCATATCACGCTGCCAATACTTCCATGTATGTTCTGCATTATCCAGTTCCCGATACGTATAATCAACAGGCTTTGTGCGGAAGTATTCCTGCAAGCTCCGGTTCGGTTCCACAAAGTCAACCTCTTTCCCGAAGCTTGTAGGAACCTTTGTCTCATTCGTACCGATCGTATGATAAATAGACAAGCTATCCAGTTGCTTTGCTTCTCTTACTTCCCGCATGACAGCTTCATCGATTAATGGAGACTGCATTACAACGCCTCCGAATGTATGCGGAAAGCGAAGGGCAGCAACAAGGGAGAGAGTGCCGGCCAGAGAATCACCCATCAATATCCTGGTTGCTCCCATATGTAATGTCGGCAGATCATCCTCCAAAACCGGCAGCACTTCATGAAGAAGGAACTGCAGAAAGGCTTCGTGTTTCTTTCCATCAGGATGGTATTTATCAATTCGGTCGTAACGGTCGCGATAATGGATGCCGGCGAAAACTGTATTTTGAATCTGACCATCACCATGCAGCTGATCGCTTAACGTCGCGATTCGCCCCATTTGGAAATAATCGTTGCCATCCTGCATGATGCATAGCTGATACTTATACATGGGAGAAAAGGTCTCCGGTTTATACCATCGCACTTCCAAGCTTTCATCTAAATAGATACTGTCTATGATGGTACTTTCCATCTTACCATTTCGTTTCATCTGCTAAACCTCGCTTTGTGAAAGGGTTGTGATGTCATTTTACCATGAATGGCAGGAAGAGAAAGAATAATACAGGATGTTAGGGTAATGTACAGCCTTTTGGAGTGAATTGCTTCCTCTTTAACCCCATAGAAAAAGGATCCATTTCACAGAATCGAAATGGATCTAGCGGGGTGTATGTAATCCAGGAATCATTTGTTTTTTTCCATGACTGCAAAGTAATTTCCTTCATGATCTGCGAAGTTGAAAACTCTCCCAGATGGCATTGCCACTATTTCCCCAACTGTTACATGATCAGTTGATAAATCTTCATGCAGTCTATCAAGGTTATCCGAGAAGAACAGTAAAGAAGGTGTACCAAGATTTAGTTCAGGTTCCATTTTCGCAATAATTTCTTTGTTGTGGAGAATGATACTTGTTTCCGCATTATTTGTAGGTGCGATTTCAATCCATCTCATACCCTGGCCGCCGTCTTCTTCCGCTATCACTTGAAACCCCATTTTTTCTGTCCAAAAATGAACTGCCTGATCCTGATCGCTAACATATATCATGACTTGACCAACGTGATTAATCATTATTATCTCCTTTTTAATTTGAATGTGCGTATACATTCTGCATTGGAGTGGAATTTACCTTTTAGAAGTACTCATAGTATAAAATAAATTTGACTCTGGAGATTCATAAATAGAGCACGAGCTGTGCTGGAAAACTAAAAAGAAAATAGAAACAAGGAGATGCATAACGTACAAAGTCCAAATATCCATTATGAAAATTATGGTAATATCATTACGGAAGGGATGATATCAATGAAGCAGATGAAAGGAATCATGCAAGTTTTGAAGCTTGCTGAAAAGCTTAAATTTGAAATGCGGCATAGCTGGCTGTCGAACGGCAGGCGAGAGAGTGTAGCAGAACATACATGGCGCGTAGGGCTGATGGCTGTGCTGATAGAACCGTACATAGAAGAAAAATTAGACATGGCAAAGTTGCTGAAAATGATCATGATTCACGATTTAGTCGAAGCAGAAGCAATGGATGTTCCTGCTTTTGATACGCTGTATGATGCAAAAAGAAAAGAACAAAAGCAGCTGGCTGAGCAAACTGCCATGGATAACATAAGGGCAATGCTGGAAGAAGAGCCAGGTCAGGAGCTGCAGATACTTTGGCTTGAATTCGAAGCAAAGGAAACATTCGAGGCAAAGGTAGCCAATGCTTTAGATAAGCTGGAAGCACAGCTGCAGCATAATGAAGCAGCGATGGATACATGGCTGGATATTGAGAAAGAAATGGTTTATATGCTGAAACCCCATACGGAATTCCATCCGGTACTGGAGGATCTGAGGCGGGTTATTGTAGGTGAGGCAGAAGAGAAGTTGAAAGCGAATGGTTATGTTCAAAGCGTAGGACAACCAGAATGATTAAGGGGATCAGTCATAGCGCGTTTGTTGTCAGGGATCTTTCTCTTTATAACAAGGGACCAAAAACCGATCAGCGGCCAGCCGCCCCTCTCAAAATCAATTTTTGGTCTTTATCCCGGAGCCATATATAGACAAGCGTACCAGCAATCTAAAACCGTGACATCACAAATGGGTACCAAAAGACAAAAGTGGCAATGCCATTCAGCCCTGGTACGAAAATATTATCGAACATGTCTTGCCAACCTTTATGTATTATGCTGACTGAGCTATCAAAGTATAATAGAGCAATTCAAGTATTATTTGGGACTACTTGAATATCACAGTAGACAAATGAATGTGGATATATACATGGCAAATCCAGGTTTTTACACTTTTAAAGTTTATCTACTTTTCTGTATTTGCTTTATGCAGTTCTATATGTTATGATGAATTTAGTTATTTTTGTTCGGTGTAAGATTTGCAAGAAGTATTATATATCTTGAGATAATATGTTTGAACAAGGGTAGTAATATATTTGTGGGAATTCCCACAACAGGAGGCAACAATTATGGAACAAGGTACAGTGAAATGGTTTAACGCAGATAAAGGATTCGGCTTCATCGAAGTTGAAGGCGGAGAAGATGTATTCGTACATTTCAGCGCTATCCAAGGCGAAGGCTTCAAATCTTTAGACGAAGGTCAAAAAGTGACATTCGATATCGAACAAGGTCAACGCGGAGCACAAGCTGCTAACGTTAACAAAATCTAATTAAAGTAAAAGAGACTCCTTCGGGGGTCTTTTTTTATTTCTTTGATTAGCTATAAAAAATATACTATATCTACTTTTGAAATTTCGGTATAAAAATACCAGAGTTGACAGAAGTTCTTTGGGGAATCATAAAGGCGGACATAATATATATTGGATTGATACCCGAGAGGATGAGAGCTATGAGCGCAGGAATATTCCGTAATGGAGAAGTAGTCAAAATAAAAGATTCGAATGAATTAGTAACGGTCTTGAAAAGTCATTATGTGAAAAACATGAAAAAATACTCTTATGTAGTCAATAAATATCCAAGTACTTTTTTCTTTGAAGAAGAATTGATGAAACATGAAAATAGGTAATAAGGGTATATATTTTAAGTGAGCTAAGATTTTTTAATAGATCGAGCCTGGATCTATGTTCTTGGCCCTATGTATGATGGGAACGCAAAAGGCATATCTTAAGGGGAAAAAGCTGAATGCAAGTTGCAAGCTTAAGTAAAATGGACCGACTGGCAGTTGCCAGTCGGTCCATTTTATTTTAATGGCTAGTTAAGGGCGTGTAATTTCAATCACATCATTGTCGGGTGTTATGTATTCTCCTTTTTGCTGCAAATACCCGTATCGAAGATCGACGCTCATGTATTCAAATGTATTATCTTCTTTGATTACAACCAAGAGTTCTATATCATCTCTGATTGACATATTTACTGGATCATGGAATGTCAGGCCTAATATCTTCTTCATATCTACTTCAGTTGTGTAAGGAGTAAAGATATAAGCTTTCTTCCAATCATACTCAATATAATCTCCAAGATTCAATGAATTCGTACCCTCCTCTTTTAGCTTGTAGTTTAGATTTCTTTCCAAGGTCTTATCGTGATGAACGGATAAAAAAGGCAAAACTATATAGACAGAGATTCCAGTAATTGCAACTAAGCAAATGATTACTAATAGTATTTTTATTTTTTTTGAAATAGAAATTCGCTCCACTCTTTTCCAGTATATTACTTATTATAATACATTTGGATAGTTAGAGGTATGATAACTTGCTTGGCAGCCTTTTCCCTTCATTAACAACAAGACAGAGCTGATTGACTAATTTCATCATTCAACCAGCGTTCTAGTTAGCGGCATCATAAACAGATTCAAAGCTGGTGATGCCATGATCCCAGTACGAACAGTTCATAAAAGCGCGTGCTTCCATCCATCCATTCCTAATAGCGTTACCAAAGTAAATTAAATTGCCGAGTGGAAGCAAGAGATTAACAGCAGTAATCCTGTCACTTAGCTGATGGCCTGCTAGTCACACCCCCCTCGTAATCCTCATTGTGAAAGCAATAGTGTGACACAGTAAGAAAGATATGCAGAATATAACGTTAATCTTAACACTTCACACTAATTGGCATGATTCTTGCTTATTAGTTAAGTGAGGAGGTGAAGGGATGAAAAAATTCATCATCGCATCACATGGCAATCTTGCAAAGGAACTTAAGAACTCTGTTCACATGATCATGGGTGACGCTTATGAAATGGAAGTGGTGTGTATGGATTCCGAGAGAACAATGGATTCAATCAAAGAAGAAATCAGTGAAAAGCTAAACGTTGCGGATGATAAAAATTCTGAATATATCATTCTCACAGACGTGTTGGGTGGAAGCATCGCGAATCTATGTGCTGAATTTACAAGCAGTTCCAATGTTCATGTGATAACTGGGTTCAATCTATCACTTGTATTGGAAATGCTTAGTTTGAAAGATGCAATGACAACGAACGATCTGATAGATCATTGCGTGCATCAAGCAAAAAACGGCATTGTGTATGTCAATGAATTGTTATCCAAAAGTATCCCTCAATAGATAGGAGGAACAGCAATGATTAAACTTGTAAGAATTGATGATCGACTTTTACACGGTCAAGTAGCTTTTGCCTGGTCCCGCCACCTTGATGTGAATACAGTTATTGTTGCCAATGATAAAGCGGCAAGTGATCCGTTAAAGAAGATGACGCTAAATCTAGCAAATGCACCGGGCAGCACACTTTATGTCAAAACAGTGTCTGAAACCATCGAGATACTTCCAAAATTGGAGGATCCTAAATTCAAAGCACTGATTCTAGTTGATAATTCCAAGGATGCTTTAGCTTTGGTTGAAAGTTACTCCGGTATAAAAAGTATCAATCTTGGCGGGATGCGGATGGCAGAGGGTAAAAAACTCATTTCCAGAGCGATTGCAGTAGATGAAGATGATAAAGAGAATTTGAACGAAATAATCAGCCGCGGAATTGAAGTGGAAATCCGTCAGGTACCAACGGATAGCAAGAAGCTATACGAAACTGTCGTCTAAACGGGAGGGGGAGTTCTTATGGTATTGGAGGCTATACTCATCGGGTTGCTTGGAGCGATTGGAATCTTGGACGGAAGGATATTCGGACAGATGATGTTTGAACGTCCGCTAGTCATGGGGCCGCTGGTAGGGTTAGTGCTGGGGGATTTCACTACCGGAATCATTGTTGGAGCGACATTGGAACTGGTATGGATGGGGATTGTCGGTGTAGGATCGGCAACACCGCCTGACGTAACAACAGGAGGTATCTTAGGGACAGCTTTTGCCATTATGACTGACAGCGGAGCTGAGGTTGCTTTGGCATTAGCAGTTCCGATAGCCATACTTGCTCAATCTCTTGGCATCCTTGTAAGGACAATCAACACTTCTTTCATACATCGCGCAGATAAATATGCCGAAGAAGGTAATACAAAGAAAATTGTTCTGATGCACTGGCTTGCTGTAGGCCTATTTTTCCTGAATGGTTTTGTTCCAAATTTCTTGGGGATTCTATTAGGTTCTGAAGTGGTGGAGGGTATCGTGAACGCTATTCCTCAAACTATCACGGAAGGGCTGCAAGTTGCAGCGAATATGTTCCCGGCATTAGGTTTTGCACTTCTGCTGCAAATGACATTCACTAAAAAATTATCGCCCTTCTATTTTCTAGGGTTCGGTTTAGCTGTGTTTTTCGGGCTCGATATCACGCCTGTAGCCGTAATTGGAGCTATTATTGCGGTCGTGATTTATCAGCTAATGCCAACAGATAAGGACAAGGAGGTGCTTCTCTAATGGAGGAAAAACAGCTGAATCATCAAATGGATGCTGGTCAAGATGAGCTAGTAGATAAAAAAACATTGAGAAGGGTTTTTTGGAGATCATTTCACCTTCAAGGATCCTTCAACTATGAGCGGATGCAAGCTTTAGGCTATCTATATGCGATGATTCCTATCCTGTTAAAGCTTTATCCAAAGAAGAGTGATTTGGCTGCTGCTTTGAAAAGGCATTTGGAGTTTTTCAATACTACTCCTGCTGTTTCAAGTTTCGTCATGGGTATCTCAACCGCAATGGAAGAAAAGAATGCAAGGGAAAAAGGGGTATTCGATTCTTCTTCCATTAATGCGATAAAAGTCGCCTTGATGGGACCATTAGCTGGGATTGGTGACTCTTTCTTCTGGGGAACTTTCCGGGTCATAGCAGCAGGTATCGGAATATCACTTGCAACCCAAGGCAACATACTTGGTGCAATCCTCTTCTTGGTGCTTTACAATATCCCTCACTTCTTCTTGCGTTATAAAGGAACATTCTGGGGTTACAACCAAGGGACAACACTCCTTAGCTCTTTATATGAAAAGGGCAATATGGAAAAAGTGTCGTACTGCGCAGGCATATTGGGATTGATTGTAATAGGAGCCATGACTGGAACTTTGGTACAATTCACAACTCCATTAGAAATCAGCATCCAAGGGGCTGCTGTTAACTTACAGGATACGCTGGATCAAATAATGCCGAATATCCTGCCGCTAGGGCTTACATTGCTGCTATTCTTGCTGCTGAAAAAAGGTATTAAGGTGAACTATATTATGATCGGTATCATTGCTGTCGGTATTTTAGGCAAGTGGGCTGGAATTCTATAAATCTATTGATAGGAAGGGGAAGCATTATGCAAACAAATCTAATGAATCAATTTATCCATGAGGAAAAGGAAGTTCTCACATCAATTTTACAAGGTAAGGAAGATATTATAGGGGACAGCGTGCAAGCTTACACAAATAACGATATCGAAAGTATTTATGTGATAGGTTCCGGAACTTCCTACCATGCTGCATTAGTGGCGAAAGATACGATATCAAAATTACTAAACAAACAGGTATTTGTAATGTATCCAACACATTTTGAGCGGGAGCAACTGCATTTAGGCGGTAAACAGCTTGTTATTGGGATTTCACAAGGTGGCAGGAGCCTATCGACAATTCATGGAATTGAAAAAGCTAAGCAATGGGGGTTTCCTACTATCGGAATTTCCGAGTATGCAGAAAGTGATTTAGCGGAAACGGTAGACTATTTTATCCCTTTATCCATCGGTTCGGTTGAGAGAGCAGGAGCTAAGACAAAAGGATATGTCGGGACCATTCTTACTTTGATTCTCTTCGCTATGCAGGCTTCCGGGAAGCAAGATGAAGAACTGTCAGAGAAACTGCAAACTACTTTCAGCAACCTTGATACGCTGGCTCAAGTTTCTGAGGAATGGTATCAAAAGATTAAGGACGACTTCTGCCATGCAAAAGATATCGCTGTGATCGGATATGGCACAAACTACGCTACAGCACTGGAAGGAGCATTGAAACTCCTGGAAACTGCGAGAGTTCCTGTGGTTGGTTATGAAATGGAAGAATACATGCATGGCGTTTATAACTGCATCAGCCCGGACAGTTTCATCATATTTCTGGCCTCAGAGCACAAAGATAAGGAAAGGCTGCTCAATATGAAAGACTTCTTGGGAAATATAACAGATCATTGTTACGTAATAGGTAAAGAGGGGACCTTTGAAACTTCTGATCAGGATTTAGCCTTCGCATTCCAGGAGCAGGAAGACTTCTCTGCCTTTGAGTATATAGTGCCGCTTCAAATCTTGTCGTCGTTGTTATCAGCTGATAAAGGCATAGATGCAGCAATTCCGAAATTCCCCAACTTCCATACAATGATGGGAAGCAAGGTGGCTAACATCTAAATATTTTCTAACTATTAAGAAAATTATAGATATAATAGAAAGGTAGAGCTTCAGTAGGTCGGATAGGAGAGGATCGATTTGATAAAAGATAACATAATCCAACAAATCTTACATCTGTCTGCTAATCTGCCAGATCAACATAAGGACCAGATTGGAATTGATGCCAGTCAAATTGCAGCATTGATGCAGATTAGCAGAAGTGCTGCAAGCAGGTATTTAAACGAACTTAATCGTTCGGGGGATATGATCAAGGTCAACACTAGGCCTGTTTATTTTCACATGAAGAGACATTTGGAGGATCACTATAATAAATCTGTCGCTCAAACAAGCTTTTCTAGTTACGAAGAGTTATTTCACTACTTGCTTAATGAAGAAACCAAAAAAAGGGATCCTTTCTCTGTATTTATTGGTGCAGAAGGAAGCATGTCCACTCAAATAGAACAATTAAAAGCTGCTATAAGTTATCCTCCAAGAGGTCTTCCAATCATGATTGCTGGAGAAACAGGTGTAGGAAAAAGTAATTTGGCGCGATTGACGTATGAATACGCATTGGAAAGCAATCTTATTGCTCCTGAGAGTCCTTTCCTTACAATGAACTGTGCAGAATTTGCTGATAACCCAGAGTTAGTCACAGCTAATCTTTTTGGTTATGTTAGCGGGGCATTCACCGGCGCTGTGAAAGATACGAAAGGCATCATCGAGTCTGCTGACGGAGGGATACTCTTCTTGGATGAGGTGCATCGACTATCCGCGGAAGGACAGGAGAAGTTGTTTCTGTTCATGGACCAAGGAGTATTTCATCCATTGGGAGACAACCAAAAGTGGAAGAGATCAGATGTAAGGCTTCTATTTGCAACTACAGAAGGAATAGAAGAAACTTTTCTGCCTACATTCATAAGGAGAATTCCGATCATCACATCGATTCCTCCATTAAGGGAACGATCTGACGATGAGAAGTTTCGTTTAATCTACCTTTTCTATGAAAAAGAAAGCAGGAATATCGGTGTTAAATTAAGTATCCAGCATGATGTCATCCGTGCGCTGATGGCCTATCGTCCAAAAGGGAATGTAGGAGAGTTAAAGAATGTAATTACTACGTCTTGTGCAAAAGCTTATCAAGAATCGATTGATGCTATGGATGATGGAATTCATATACAACAACGCCATTTGCCAAAGGAAATAGTCGAATACTATTTACTGAATAAACAAAAACATGTACTGGAACTGCCGGATGAATTTATATCCATACATCCGGCAGTAAAAATTATAAATGATTTTCCCTTTTTGAACCAATCTACGGGGAAACGAAACCATATATATCAGTCTCTTATAAAACGATTAGCCGGTAATGCGGATCCTAAGGATGACATACCGGAGCTGGCTATCCTCGTTAATCAGGAAATTGACCGAATCATGTACAGCAACCAAAAAGTAATAGAAGAGGTCGAATTTCTTAGCCTGAAACAACTGATTACTACGTACATGGAGTATAGACCAGTGGATAAATCAATTATCTTTCCGGGAAGCTTCACTATCGGGCTGACACATTATCTGTTCGAAGCATGCAGCTCAGCCCTTACAGCTAAAGAAGAGGGCACTGCTAAGCAGGTGCTGGATTCCATTCAGTTAGTGCTGCCGAATGAAGTGACTTACGCCAATAGGATCGTCAACAAAATCAGGGATACCTTTGATGTATATGTTAACAAACTGGATATTGCTGTTATTGCTCTTTATCTCTCAGGGTTAAAGAAAAACAAGAGGACTGACCGAATCAGGTCGGTCATCGTTGCACATGGTTTTGCCACAGCAAGCAGTATAGCCCATGTAGCAAACAGTGTACTTGGCGAGAACATATTCGAGGCTTTCGATATGCCATTAGAGGTGTCTCCTATTGATATTATTCTTAAGATAGAGGATTATATGGAAGCTATTGATACGACCAATGGTGTCATTTTTCTAGTTGATATGGGCTCATTGACAGAATTGCAAAACCATTTGCAACCTAAGGGTCCAGGTGCTATTGGATTATTAAATAACATTACAACATCCATGGCTATTGAAGTTGGAGAATCAATCCTGCGTGAAGATAAAATAGATCAAATACTTAAGCACGTCACAGCATCCATCAAACCAACCTACAAACTGATTAAAGATGAACATAATAAGAACAATGCTATCATTACAACATGTGGTACTGGCATGGGTACTGCGGTGAAAATTAAAGAGCTCCTTATGAAAGGCATTGGCAACACGAAAAACATCACAGTACTTCCTTATGATTTCTTAAGTTTAAAGAATAATGGGCTTAAGGAACATGTCTTTACTAGTTATAATGTTTTGGGGATTGTAGGTACTCTTGATCCGAAGGTGCCGCATATTCCCTTTGTAGCTATGGAAGACATTATTTCAGAGAAAGATACGAATAAGCTGAATGAAATATTCAGTGGGATCTTGCCGCCTGCAAAGATTGAAGAATTGAATGAAACAATGCTGAAGCTTTTCTCTCTCGAAAGTGTTATTCACCATTTAACAATTCTTAATCCTGACAAGCTTATTGATAATTTGAGCGAAATCCTAGGAAAAATTCAGCAAGAATTGAACATTACGTTCTCAAATCCTACTTTAATGAGTTTATATATTCATATGAGTTGTCTAGTTGAAAGGCTAGTCAAGAAAAGCCCTATTGAATATTACTCTGATATGGAACAATTCGGGGAAGAACACAAAACGTTCGTTCATCTGATGAAGCGTATATTCTATAGAATCGAAGAGAATTACGGCGTAGAAATTCCCTTGTCGGAGATCGGATACATTTATGACATTATAAAAATCAGAAACGAATCCTTTGTTTATTAGAGTAGAGAGGGAGATAGTATGCTCTTAGAGAAATTTACAGTTACAGATAAAATGGGTATTCATGCTCGTCCTGCAACAAAGCTAGTTCAAGCAGCAAATAAATTTAAATCTAATATTCACCTTGGGTTTGAGGAAACAAAAGTCAACATGAAATCTATTACTGGTATCATGACACTTGGAATAACAGAAGGAATGATTATTGAAGTTATGACAGAAGGAGAAGATGAACGGAAAGCGTTTCAAGCATTATGTGAGTTGATGGAAAGAGAAAGTATAGGAGTGTCTGTGAAAGCTATCAGTTAAATGTAATGAAAGCATCAAGAGTTATTTCTCTGATGCTTTCATTTTTCTTTACGAATTCTAGAATCCTCAAATCCTAATTCCATTCGATATTTCGCGACTGTTCTCCTGGATATAGCGATGGAGTGCTTCTGGAGTAAGGCTGTAATTTTTTGATCTGATAAAGGAGAGGATTTCCGCTCATTTTCAAGTAATTCTTTCATTTTCTCCTTTATCTGATGTACGGAATGGAAAGCATCCGTCTTCGTACTAGAGACTCCTTTGGAGAAGAGTTGTTTGAAAGCAAAGAGACCGAGGGGTGTTTGCAGGTACTTATTGCTAGTTGCTCTGCTAACAGTTGATTCATGGACTTGCGCAGCGTTTGCAATATCTTTTAGCGTCATGGACTTTAAGCAAGTTGTACCTTCTTTAAAGAAATCTGGTTGGAATGCAAGTATCTCCTTCGTTATGTTGTAGAGAGTCTGTTGCCTTTGTGCCAGTCCTTTAATCAATTGAGAGGCTGCATAGATACTTTCTCTTGCGTATCGTTTCACTTCATTTGATGGGTCGTTATGAAGCATGGCTGAAAAGGAGGGGTCAAGTTTTACGACTGGTAAATGCGCTTGATTCACAATAATGCTAATGCCACTGTCTGTTTGTCTTAGAATCACATCTGCTGCAATATAATGAGTAGGCTTTGTATGGAAGTTCATAGCAGGATAAGGGTTCAGTGACTTGATTTGCAATTCTGCCTCATAGATGTCAGATAGTTCTACACCGAGTAAGGTTGAAAGTATTTCATATTCTTTTTCTGCCAGCAGTCCCAGATGCTCATCCACAATCTTATAGGCAAGGGAATCATCGGATTTTATTTGCAGGAGAAGGCATTCGTGCAAGTCTCTAGCTCCAATCCCTGGGGGATCTAGAGTTTGAAGTATAGCAATTGCATCATCTAATTTCTCACTCTTGATACGTAATGAAGTAGCAGCATGTAACCTATCCAGAATCAGATAACCCTTATCATCTAAACTTCCTATTAGATAATATAATACGGCTCTTACATCAGGTGAAATGGCTAATAGAGAAATTTGATGCTTCAGATTTTCTGTCAAAGATTCTTCTGATACCATTCTGTCGTATGTATCAGCTGCAGCGGAAGTATTTGACCTGTTGGATTCCCAGTCTTTGGAAGGGGATGCGTCTAATTGAAGGGCGGGATTGGACTGAATCTGATCCTGTATATATTCATTAAGCTCAGCGGATGAGAATTGTAAAATAGAAATGGATTGCCTAAGAGATGGTGTCAAAGTAAGGGCTAGCTGCTGCTTTTGTTTGAGACTGACATGCAAAGACATTAACTTCACCTCTAAATTGATTGATAATTCTAATTTTACACAGCTGTACAGCAGAAGGCTATACATACTTATCTAAAAATCAATAACTACGTTAAAGGCTTCGTATTTCATTAGATATTCCTATTAGTTTGCCCGATTTTTTATACTGAGGGTATATTGCTTTCTATCATGGTGTCACATCCATTTGTATAAGGTATCAGTAAAGACTTTTCCTAAAAGCGTTGACAAGGCCATATAACTTTAATAAAATAATACAAGACGTTACATTACATATCGATTCCGTAGCTCAGCTGGGAGAGCACTACCTTGACAGGGTAGGGGTCGCTGGTTCAAGTCCAGTCGGAATCACTAATTGAAAAAAGCTTGAAACCATTGGTACATAAGGGTTTCAAGCTTTTTTGTTTTTCTGGTAGAAAGTGATTCAAGGGCGGTAATGGGACAAATGCTAATATTTTTCTCTTACGCAATGATATTGCTAATTTCAATCAACTTGGTTTCTCTAACCGAATCAATAGCTCCTTAAAAATAACCAGTATGTTTAAAAGTAACGCTAAATTATTTGTAATCAAATAAGCGTGAAGCTACTAAATAAATAGAACCCCACCGATAGAGGAGGGACTTTGGGACTTACTTAAATCTTTCACTAATACTGTCTGTTTAATGGATTTCCACTGGTTGCACGTTTTGAAATGATGATAAAAGACTCCTTTCGAGGAGTTTGGGGCGATTAAAAACTCTGTTTTCTAAACAAAATAAACTGAATTCTTAGTTTTTTATTTTTGGAATTTTAAATATAATCATTTAAAAGATGCATGAAAAATGGGATGGAATGATGTAGAGGTCAGATTTTTAAAGCAATGGACAGAGGTGAGTTAATGAAGATAGGAAAGTCGGATAATATAAAGGACAGCTCTTTCTCCATTGAATATAAAGAAAAATACATTAGTTCCATATCGCATATCAATGACCCATATAAGATGAACTGGGTAGAAGGAACCCAATTGTGGGGAACTATTAAAGCACCAGAAGGAATAGAGACTACAGTAATTCGCAATTTAACTGAACATAATACTTTTAAGGAAGTTTACAAGTTTACGAATAATACGGAGTTTGACATCTTTTCTAAGCTAGGAGATACCTCAATTTACACAACCTTTAATGATGATTATGACGCGGCAGATATTTGTATGGTGAATAAATGTCATGCTCATATTTGGTGTGGCGGAGAAGTGAGTTATGTTATGGGATTGAGAATGGGAGGGGAAGCCCCCCATTTAGGATTAATCTTAACAAGAGGAAGTTTAAATTCATACAGTGTTGAGCGTGATTTATCATTGATGAGTAATGATCGCGGAGACTTTTTATTACATATAGCTCCGTTTCAGTTAGCGCCTGGAGAATCTTACATGATCGAATGGGAACTATTTTGGCATAAAGGAAAAGAAGACTTTTATAATATACTTTTAACTTATCCCAACTATGTACATATACAAGCTGAAAATTATACTCTATTTGAAAATGAAGCGATCCATATAGATATAATTCATCATGAAAATCTAATAAACCATGAAGTTGAAATATCAAGAGATGGAAAGCCAATTGTATTTAATAAAGAAAAAAATATTCTAAAAATCAGAGAGGAAGATTTGTCTCCTGGAGAGTATTGCTATTCTGTAAAGATCAGTGGAATTATGGCGGAAGCAAAGATATTTGTACTGCCTGAAATAAAAAAAGTTACGAAAAGCAGATGTGAATTTATCGTAAATATGCAACAATACCATAATATTAATAGTCACCTAGATGGTGCCTACCTAATTTATGATAATGAAGATCATCAAATGTTTTATTCTCATTACCATGATCATAACGGGGGCAGAGAAAGAGTTGGAATGGGAGTATTACTTGCTCGTTTTCTGAGAAACAATGAGAATGAGCAAGTAGAAGAAAGCTTGAAAAAGTATATAAGTTATATCAGAAGAGAACTTTACGATGAAAAGACAGGTATGGTATATAACGATATAAAAAGAAATAACGATATTCATCGGTTATATAACTATTCTTGGTTGGCTGTCCTGTTTAAGGAGTTATATCTAACATGGAAGAGCGAAACATACTTAAAGGATATGGCTAAAGTATTATTGTCATACTATAAGCATGGCGGAGCTAATTTTTATCCGATTGAAATGCCAATGTTTGAAATGCTTACCTTATTAGAGGAAGCCAAATTAGATACTGAAAGAAACAATATTTTTGGTTACTTTAAAGAGCATATAAATATTATCAATCAATATGGAATTAGCTATCCCAAATCAGAAGTCAACTTTGAACAGAGCATTGTAGCACCCGCTGCAAATCTTTTACTAGAGATGTATAAATTAACGGATGATAATAAATTTCTTATTGAAGCAAATAAACATGTGAAAATCTTAGAGCTTTTCAACGGTCTACAGCCCGACTATCATCTCTACGAAACGGCCATAAGGCATTGGGATGGTTATTGGTTCGGAAAAAGTAAACTGTATGGGGACACTTTTCCGCATTATTGGAGTGCCTATACGGGACGTGTATATCAAAATTTAGCTGAGATAACTAACGATCCTGAATACTATAAAAAAGCAGAGGCTTCTCTTCGAAGTGTATTAAATCTATTTTCATCAGATGGAAGTGCATCTTGTGCAAAAATAACCCCGTATACAGTAAATGGAATAACAGGTGGGTTCTACGATCCATGGTCCAACGATCAAGATTGGGGTCTATACTTTATGTTTGACTATCATAATTAAAAAAAGACATTTATAAGTATGGTTAACTCATAATAAAAGTACATTTAAAGATTATAAAAGAGGAAGCAGAGTCAAATCTGCTTCCTTTTTTTATGTTCACAATTAATTATTCCCAATCCATAGCATGCTCTCTTATGGCGTGTTGAAACCTTAAAGAAGGAGGTATAAAAATGAACTACGCCTTGCATGAAGTTCTTGAGGTTCATGAGATGGCTGCATTTAAGACAAATTATCTAACTAAGTCGAAAACAATGAAAGCATTAGTTACCGACCAGAAATTAAAGAATATTATGCAGCAAGACATTGATATATCTACGAAACAATTACAAGAATATGCTTCTATACTTTCCAATTGTAAGCAGTAAACCAGGAGGTGAATGAAAATGAATCCAATCATTGAAAATCTAACTGGCATGGATGCACTATCAGATCAAGTGGTTGCAATGGATTTATTGATTGCAGCTAAAAGTGGTGTTAGAAATTATGCCATGGCAGTTACTGAATCAGGAACGCCTGAAATTAAGGAAATCCTAACTCGCCATTTAATAGAGGCTATAGATATGCATGAAAGTATATCAGCATATATGGAAGAAAAAGGGTGGTATCATGCTTGGGATACAAACGAACAAATCAATATAGATTTAAATAATATCGATACAGCACTGAAATTACCCACTCTGTAAAAACAAAATAGGAACAGTTTACAAAACTGTTCCTATTAAACCTTAATAGGTGCTAATTTTATGTCCCCTTCTAAATCCCTTCTTTAACTTGTAGGAGCAGGAAATTCATCAATTTTCATTCGAAGTAAACTATAAGGTTTTTGTCTCAGGTCTTTGCCATAGTGAAATCTTCCCTGCCGATGTAATTGGTTCACAATGACATACAAATATTGATCCGGACCAATTGAGAAAGTATCCGGCCATAAAATTCTCGGATCATGAGCGATAGTTTCCATAATGCCATTTGACAATATTTTACGGATACTGTTGTTTTCATAATCTCCAGCATAAACAGTTCCCTTTGCGTCGGTGATCATTCCATCAGATGCACCCTTTTCTCCCCAAAATTCCACATGATAAGGTAAATCCGTGTCCGGTATCATTCTGTTTCTCAGGGCTTCTGTTGAGATAGAGAACAATTGCCGACTGGTTAGTGGAGCAAAATATAATATCTTTCCTTCTGGGGAAATCGCCAGACTATCAGATGCCAATCTAAATGGAGAAGTTGAACCGTCTTTGTATCGATTCATTAAAATTTGGCCTTCTACTTTCGGGATAAAATAGGGATCGGGTGAAGTTGAATTTGCTCCATTTAACCGTCTAAACGCTGTTCCGCTTTCTAAATCTACAACGATAATCGCTCCTGGACCCCTAGAAGAAGAATCCGTGATATAGGCATAACCTGCGTTGCCAACACGAAAATCAAATCGTATATCATTCAGGTAAGTTGTTGGCAGGACAACATCTTCCGAAAAGGTATATACCCTCCTAATTGTATTGGTTTTTAAATCAACAGCGACTAATTTTGCCCCACCTTTAATTGGTTCTGAAAAATTAGGTGCCCCTGTATCTAACACCCAAAGCGTGCCCAAACCATCCGCAACTACACTTTGTACACTGATGAAAGTCATTGTAATATTCTCGGGGTTAACCAAATTGGTTTGTAAATTAGGATAGGGAACCAGTTTATCCCCAATGATTTCTGCCACTGTAAATTTAACATCGTCTCCCCATTTCGGAAAACAAACAAAAATACGACCAGTTTCTGACACACTAACACCCGTAGGCATAGCGCCATAAAATGCATAAACCAGTTCTAACTTACCGAAATATCTTTCTGTAGGTAGCATATTCTTGTTGTCCTCCTCAATCATTTATACGAAATATCTTCTTTATATGATTTATATTCTTCCTAATGCCCGAAAACACCACAAATAATAATGCAGCATCCAGTGGAGCTTCGGGAGCTCAAGCTGGAACATAATTACTTATGACATATGGTGTTGAAGATATTGATTTTTGACCATAAAGGTGCTAACCACAAGGGTTTCAAGCTTATTTGTTTACTGGTATAGAGTGAACCAGAGTCTGTAGGGTCTAAAGTGACGAATACTAAGCTTTTGCCACTGAATTTCTAAACCAATTGAGATTATTTTGTATAAAGAAAAATAAAACCAAGGGCTTCACTAAAGGGAGTACAAAAATGCATTCTTAATTAATTTGGGGATCTCGAGTATGCTAATCTAAAATTATTACTAATTTGTCACAAATGCTTAGACACGTTCGTTATATAAAGTGAGAGGGGGATAAGATGATGAAAATAAAGCAAGTTAAACAAGATTATAAAAAGATAGAAGAACTATATGAGTTGTATGAGCAAAAAGTTTATTCAGCAGCTTATTCTATACTGAATAATATTCAGCAGTCTGAAGACACTGTCCAGGAGACATTTATTACACTTTATAACAATATAGAAAAACTGCACAGTTTGGATGATTGCGAGCTTAAGCGCTACATATTAAAAATTGCAAAGAACAAAGCAATTGATAACTACAGAAAAAATAAACGGCATGGTGTGCTTCTCGAAGAATATCAACATGAGTTTGTAGAAACTGCAAATGAAAATATAGAGGAGTGGGAGCAGCGTTTAATATTTGAAAACCAAATCGATGCTTTGTTAACAGTATTAAATGAGTCCGGAAAGCAGGTTTTTAAATATAAGGTTTTCTATAACTTATCATATCTGGAAATCTCCAAGTTAATGGGATTAACGGAAGGCAATGTTCGGAAGCAATTCGAACGTGCTCGAAAACGTGTACATAGTCTGATTGGAGGTAGGCAAAATGACGAATTCGCAGAACTCAAAAAGAATGTATGAAGTAGCCGAAAAGATTGCTTTGGATGATTTCGATAAAGTAGTTAAACAACATGAATTCTCAGATACTTATAAGCAAAAAAAGAAATTGTTCATGGAGGAAATCAAGGCAAACGAGGAACACAAAATGGTCAAACGTAAAAAGAATCGTCTATTAATTGTGGCTGCCTGTCTATTGATTGGCATACCTACGACTGCTTTTGGCGCTGTAAAAGCCTATAATATGATTGTACAAAAACAGAATTATGAGGTTGACGTTTCTGTAGCAAATACGGACTCAGCTAAACAGGATCTATGGTATAAGTTGAAGATTGCAAAACTACCGGATAAGATGGAAGAAGTCCCTCATACAGATGGCATGAAATATTCATTTAAGGATAATTTTGCACAAGGTGGATTTTCATTTAATCTAACGAAATTAGGGGAGAAATCAGATTTCCAGTCTCTTTATGTGAATGAATATCAAGAGAAAGAGATCAGCGGCAGAAAGGCGGTAATTATCAATAAAGACACAGGAAATGAAAACATGGCGTTCGATAGACAGGTATACCTCTTATTTGAACGAGAAGGAGTCATGTTAGAGTGTTATGTTGGTTCCGATGTAAGCGAGGACTTAATGATGGAAGTTTTAGGAAGTATTTCACTAGAACAGACATCAGAGGATAAGGCATCACCCATTTCCGATTACGAGGAAACTCAAATGAATAATGACGATGAGCAACCAGAATCCAAGATTATCCCTTTGGAAAAAGACAGCAACAGACTTTTTCAAGTAGGTGAAGTGGTACCAGTAACTATAGAAGAATTGGTCGATGAAAACGGAAAAACTACAACCAAATTGGAAAGTTTGGATTTTACTGTAGATAATGTTGAAGTTTTTGATTCAATTAAAGATTTTAAACAAGCGAACTTTAATGATTTAGGAGTAGATTTGCTTAACGATTCCAACGCATTAGATCAGGAAAAGAACCTACTTTCTTACAAACGAAATAGATATAAATTAGGAGATGGAAAAAATACCGTTGACGAATTAGTTGATTCACAAGTAGTTAATGTAAAGTTTGTCTATCTAACTACAACAGTTAAAAATACTAGTAAACAGGCAACGGAAGAAATATACATGCACCCATCTTTACATGTGCTCAAATCGGGAAAAAATACGTGGAATTATGCTGAAGATGATACATTTACAGAAGACAGCATTATGACTGGGGAAGTCGATTACCTAGAACCCCACGGAAATGGTAAGTCCTATTACAATATCGGCAGTATACAACCAGGACAAACGATGAAGATTAACTTAGGTTATTTTGTAGATGAAGATAAACTGGATTCCATTTTTCTTGATGCCTTTAACTACTCTGGGTCTGGGACAACGGAGGATCTAAATGCTGATGATCGTTGGTGGATTGATATTAGACAATAGTCTGAGATTTACAAGCAAGAGCTACTTTGTTTTTTACAAAAAAAGGAATTAGTTATTATGTAAGATTTCTTTGTAAATTAAACTCCCTAAAAAACAAATAGAGACCAGGGAATTCCCGGGTCTCTATTTGTTTTATTTTGATTTATCTCCTTTTCTTCCAATCTATACATATAGAACTACTCTAAGATCACCTCAAATATTTTAAATAGTATGTATCCATAGCAGAATGGTCAGAACCTGATAAAGGCTCATCTAGAAGTGTAAAACCAAATTTTTCATATAATAAACATGCAGTTTTTAACTCATGCATTGTTTCTAAGTAACACTTTGAATAATGCTTGGAGGCAAATGATAGAGCCGTTTCCATTAGCTTCTTACCAAACCCTAAACCTTGCGCTTTTTCACTTAAGTATAGCTTTTGCAACTCGCAAACATTCACATGTTCGTTAAGTGGTGCAATTCCAATTCCTCCTACAACCTCTCCTTCCATTTCTATCACCCAATATTTTGCGTGTTGTAAGTTGCTATAATATTGGTGAAGATCGTTGAGTTGTGGGTCAAAGTAGGCTGTTCCAGGAATCGCTAATCCAAGGGACCTCAATGATGATTGGATTATTTCTTTTACTATTGCGTTGTCTTCTTTTTTAATTTCTCTAATAATCATAATCTTAACTCCTTCCATTAGGCTTACTTACGATTAAATACTGGAATGCTGAAAATGGTATCCCTAATATGTTGACTTAGTTCATATTTAAGAGATACATTTATATTAGTGATAAATGTGGACTTAGTCAACTAAAGGAGAGCGTATGGATAAAAATTACATTTATGATATCAGAGAATTTAACAGATTCTATACAAAGGTACTTGGCTTATTTGATAACCAAATTCTTGATACAGATTATTCACTAACTGAAGCACGAATACTATTTGAAATAAGTAAGAGAACTGACTGTATTGCGAACAAGCTTGTGCAGGAACTTGATATTGATAGAAGTTATGTCAGCAGAATTTTACGTAAATTAGAGAGAGAAGAATTAATAGAAAAAAGAAGCTCATCAGCAGATAGTAGAAAGAATCTTCTCTTTTTAACAAAAAAAGGAAGGATATTGCTGGATGAAATTAACATTCTATCAGATAAACAGATAATTCACTTGTTAAAAGGACTAACTAAAAGTGAGATTGATGAAATTCTTGTATCAATGATGAAAATAAAAGAAAAATTAGACAAAAATGTGTCGGGATAATTGAACAGATGAATGATTAGAAGGTAGTGAATCTTTTGCAAAAAGTTTAGGAGTTATGGTCAGTAGTCTTGGTTTCTAAATCCTTACCTGGATGTTTATATAAATCCTTTTAATTCCCTTTATATAGAATAATTAGCCAAATAGAAAATGCCTTCCCTTATATGGGGAGGCATTTTTATATTATAAAGGTATTCTAACTACACTTAACTTTTAAAATCTTACTTTCACACTAATTAACTGTAGATTTCTATTAATTAGTGTGTCATTTTCACTAAAAATGTCGAGAGATGATGATATATATATTTTTATTATTGATCTGATACATTGTCTACTAAGAAAACATTGGGTTAACTATTTTAAAAAAAGTATTCAGATATACCTATGTAAGCCTTTGTCATTTAAACAGGAAAATATTATCTATTTTACTAAGAGCATTAAAATATGCATTTTAAATATATCTTTATATAGTAAAATACGATTACAACGAAGATTGCGAAATTATGTCATTTAATGCAATCTCTTGTAATAAAATAAAAGGAGGAAAGTAAGTGAAACTTTCTAAACGCATCAGAGAGTCATTTAACAAGAGTTTAATTGGATTTTTTATCATCTTGTTAGCAGTTAGTGGAATTTTTCCGTATTTCTCTTCGGCTCCTGTTTATGCAGAAGGAACGGTTGCGCCTCAAGAATCTGGCAACACCATCGAGGCTGCTGCAGAGAATCCTGAAATTCCAGATACCTGTCCAGCACCGATGGCCCTTATAAATGGTAGTTTTGAAGAACCGGAAGGACCAGGTACCTATGATAACTCGATAGCAGGTGGGGGTTATTACTATGCGGATACTGTTCCAGGGTGGCAAACGACTGATGTCAATCGTACACCAAGAGGAATTATTCAAATAATGGATCCGGCCCGACCGAGTACAATACCATCAAATACTCCGAATAAGGAAAATCTTACGAGTAGATTTGCGGAATTAAATGCTGATACAAACAGCATGTTGTACCAAGAGTTACCAACCACACCAGGGCAAACCATCTATTGGCGTATAAAACATAGAGGGTGGAGTGGTGTTGATACAATGAGTGTTAATATTGGATCCGTTACGGCCGATCCATTCAATACCACCCCAGAAATAAAGAGAATTTCAACTGGTACTACTTGGGAAACTTATACAGGAACTTATACTGTTCCAGCTGGACAAACAACGACGCGCTTTGGATTTAAAGCAATTAGCACATCTACTGGGGCTTTGGCATTCGGTAATTACCTGGATGACATCTTCCTAGGAACAGAGCCATGTGTCGTTGCAGAAAAAACAGTCTCACCAGGGGGAGATGTTTTCGCTGGTGACGAGTTAACGTATGAAGTAAATGTGAAAAACAATGGTGGAGACATTGCTGCAGATGCTGTATTTGAAGACGCTATTCCGGAAGGAACGGAATATGTTCCAGGATCTATGAACCTTTTAAATGGTTCCGATACAGTGAGCCTAACAGATGCGAACGATGAAGATGCGGGTGTATTCGACGGGAATAAAATAAGAGTCGAACTCGGTGACGTACAGAATACGACAAACACACCGGATGGCATCACCGTTCAATTCAAAGTCAAAACGCTGTCCAGCCATGCAGGCGAGACCGTTGCCAACAAAGCAAATATTCAGTACCAAAACTTACTGGTAAACGAATCAGAATTGACGGAATCCAACGAAGTGACAACTAACATATTGGAAAATCCAGAATTCCCTGATACGTGTGCAGCACCGGTAGCATTGCTTAATGGTAGTTTTGAAGAAGGACCAGATTATGGTTCTTACAATGGGAATTTTGGGTTCCGTGAAGCTGAGGTACCAGGCTGGCTGACTACAGATGATGCCAGAGGTGAAAAGCTAATTGAAATTTGGGACTACCAACGAAACTATCCAGCGAATACTGTTCGTACTTATCCTAAGCCACCAGATGGGAATAGGTATGCAGAATTGAATGCGTATGAAGCCGGTATGCTATACCAGGATGTAGAAACCACCCCTGGTCAAACGCTTTATTGGCGATTGTCCCATATGGGCCGACTGGGAGTAGACACGATGCAACTTCGCATTGGTGCTGCAACCGATAGTCCTTATGATGCAACGGCACAAGAACAAATGACAGATGGTAACACGGCGTGGGGGACATATACTGGAACGTATAAAGTTCCAGCAGGACAAACTGTAACACGTTTTGGGTTCGAAGCTATAAGTAGCGCTGGCGGGAACATTGCAGCAGGTAACTTTTTAGACGATATCTTCCTAGGAACAGAACCATGTGTCGTGGCAGAAAAATCCGTTGCTCCCGAGGGAGAAGTCAACGCTGGAGACGAATTGACGTATGAAGTAACGACAAAAAATAGCGGCGGAGATGTTGCGGCAGATGCTGTCTTTGAAGATGCCATTCCGGAAGGAACAGAATATGTTCCAGGATCTTTGAAGCTTGTGAATGGTTCCGATACTGTAAGTCTGACAGATGCGGATGATGATGATGCAGGTGTCTTCGACGGGAGTAAGGTAAAAGTTGAACTCGGTGACGTACAGAACACCACAACCTCACCTGACGGCATCACCGTTCAATTCAAAGTCAAAGCACTGTCCAGCCATGCAGGCGAGACCGTTGCCAACAAAGCAAATATCCAGTACCAAAACTTATTGACTAACGAATCAGAATCGACAGAATCCAATGAAGTGACAACGCCGATTGGCTATAAGGATCCTGTGACAGAATCTGATAAATCATTTAGCATTACTGAAAAAGCCGATGGGAATACGGATGCGGAACATGCGGAAGTAGGAGATACCCTAACGTACAAGATTCAGACACGTAATACAATCGATGACAGCACGATTCAAAATCTGACCATCACTGATACCATCCCAGAAGGATTGGAATATATTGCAGATACGTTAAAAGTAGACGGCGAAGCAGTGACGGATGTAGAAGATGAAGATAAAGGACAGGTAGTGGACAGTGACATTCTTGGTGCTTTTGGTGATGTTACCGATACAGAATGGCATACAGTGGAATTCCAAGTGAAAGTACTGCCGGGACAGGCAAGCAAGGATATTCAGAATGTGGCCACTGTATCTGGGGATAATCTTGAAACACCGGATAAGCCAGAAGAAATAGTCAACGTATATCCGCGTGTACCGGATTTCGAAGCCGAAAAAACAGCGAAAAATCTGGCTGATAATAAAGAAGTATATGAAGTGGGCGACACAATCGTCTATACAATCAAAGCGAGGAACCCTGTTTCTGACAGTTTGTTAGAAAACTTCGTCATCTCTGATGAATTGCCAGAAGGTCTAAGCTTTGTGGACGGAAGTCTGGAAGTGAGTGACGGAGGAAGCGGAAGCTTCGAAGGTGGAAAAATCACTGCCAACTTCGGTAATGTAACCGACACCGAATGGCGTACCGTTACATTCCAGGCGAAGATTGAATCCGGCCAGTCCGGTAAGAAAATTGAGAACATCGCAACGGTAACTGGAGACAATGTAGATACGCCAGATGAGCCGAAGACGGATATAACAGTCGATCCGAAGGACCCTGCGACAGAGTCCGATAAATCCTTTAGCATTGCTGAAAAAGGGGAAGGGAACACGGACGCGGAACATGCGGAAGTGGGAGATACCCTAACGTATAAGATCCAGACGCGTAATACCATCGAAGACAGCTTGATCCAGAATCTGAACATCACAGATACAGTTCCGGAAGGATTGGAATATGTTGCGGATTCGCTGAAAGTAGACGGCGAAGCAGTGACGGATGAAGAGGATGAAGATAAAGGACAGGCAGTGAATGGCGACATTCTTGGTACGTTTGGAGATGTCACCGATACGGAATGGCACACAGTTGAATTCCAAGTGAAAGTAATGCCGGGACAGGCGAGCAAGGATATTCAGAATGTGGCCACTGTATCCGGGGACAACCTCGACACACCGGATAAACCGGAAGAAGAAGTCAAGGTATACCCACGTATACCCGTTCTTGAGTCAAAGAAAACCTCTATGAACCTAGATTCTGAAAAAGAAGTTTTCGAAGTGGGAGATACAGTTGTGTATACCATCCAGACACGGAATATAGTATCTGATAGTCTGGCAGAAAATCTTAAGATTTCCGATGTCATTCCGGCAGGGTTGACATACGTTGATGGTAGTCTGATTGTAAGTGATAACGGTGTCGGTAATGCAGTGAATGGCACAGTCACTGCCAATTTTGGGAATGTACCGGATACCGGCTGGCGTACCGTTACATTCCAGGCGAAGATTGAATCCGGCCAGTCCGGCAAGAAAATCGAAAACGTGGCTTCTGTAACAGGAGACAACGTGGAAACACCAAATGAGCCGAAGACGGATATAACAGTGGATCCGAAGGAACCAAAACTGGAATCCGACAAATCATTCAGTATTGCTGAAAAAGCAGATGGAAATACGGATACGGAACATGCGGAAGTAGGAGATACCCTAACGTATAAAATCCAGACACGTAATATCATCGAAGACAGCTTGATCCAGAATCTTACCATCAGTGATACCATTCCGGAAGGATTGGAATACATTGCGGGAACGTTGATCATAGACGGAGAAGCAGTGACAGATGGAGAAGATGAGGACACAGGACAGGCAGTGAATGGCGATATCCTTGGTTTGTTCGGTGATATAACTGATACGGAATGGCACACAGTGGAATTCCAAGTAAAGGTATTGCCAGGACAAGCAAGCAAGGATATTCAGAACGTGGCAACAGTATCTGGTGATAATATCGAAACACCAGATAAACCAGAAGAAGAAGTGAAGGTATATCCACGAATACCTGATCTCGAATCCGAGAAAACAGCGACGAACCTGGAAGCAGACAAGGAAGCGTATGAAGTGGGAGACACGGTTGTGTATACAATCAAATCCCGCAACACCGTTTCTGATAGTCTGGTAGAGAACTTCGTCATTACCGATGAGCTGCCAGATGGCCTAAGCTTCGTGGAAGGAAGTCTGAAAGCGAGCGAAGGCGGTAATGCAAGCTTTGAGAATGGAAAAATCACGGCCAATTTCGGTAACGTAAGTGACACCGAATGGCGTACCGTGACATTCCAAGCGAAGATTGAATCTGGCGAGTCCGGCAAGGAAATCCAAAACGTGGCTTCAATAACAGGAGACAACGTGGAAACACCAGATGATCCGAAGACGGATATCACAGTGGATCCGAAGGACCCTGCGACAGAGTCCGATAAATCCTTTAGCATTGCTAAAAAAGGGGAAGGGAACACGGACGCAGAACATGCGGAAGTGGGAGATACCCTAACGTACAAGATTCAGACGCGCAATACCATCGAAGACAGCTTGATCCAGAATCTAAGCATCACTGATACCATTCCGGAAGGATTGGAATACATTGCGGGAACGTTGAAAGTAGACGGAGAAGCAGTGACGGATGAAGAAGATGAGGACAAAGGGCAAGCAGTGAATGGCGATATCCTTGGTACGTTCGGTGATATCACCGATATAGAATGGCACACAGTAGAGTTCCAAGTAATATTACTGCCAGGCCAAGCAAGCAAGGATATCCAGAATATAGCAACAGTATCTGGGGATAATATTGAAACACCAGATAAACCAGAAGAAGAAGTGAAGGTATACCCGCGTGTACCGGATCTCGAATCCGAGAAAACAGCAACGAACTTAGATGGAGACAAAGAAGGGTATGAAGTAGGCGACACGATTGTGTATACAATCAAATCTCGCAATACCGTTTCTGATAGTCTGGTAGAAAACTTCGTAATCAGCGATGAGCTGCCGGAAGGCTTAAGCTTTGTAGACGGAAGTCTGGAAGCAAGCAATGGCGGTAAAGTAAGCTTTGAGGGTGGAAAAG
>NZ_NPBF01000028.1 GCF_002272135.1 Virgibacillus sp. 7505
GGGATCTTCGACTTCATCGTCAGTTTCCCTTTATTTTCTCGGTGTATTCTCAGTGCATCTTCTCTTAGATTACTCATCCTCTTACATCCCTTCGTTATATGTAAATATCTAATAGTAGATTTCTATACCAGCTTCGATTATACCTTTCAGCAGAGGAGGAAAGCGATTAATTGGCTTGTAATTCCCATTTTATAATTAAAATAACCGATAGTTAAACTAAAGAAAGTGAAGTGCAGCCTCTTTTAGTCAGATTGACAGGGAATATCTGTTATGATATTTTCTATATAAAGCGTTTACAAGTGAACGAGGATTGTTACCGCATTGCGGGCAAAACCTGAATTTACACAAGCAGCCAGCTGCTATGTGTGAATTTGGGTTTTTTTCATTCTGTTAAGGAAGAGGGGGAAATCAATGAAGATAGAAAAGATCCTGAACAATAGTGTTGTGGTTACAAGGAATGATAAAAATCAGGAACTGGTCGTGATGGGAAGAGGCTTGGCGTTCAAGAAGAAGATTGGAGATCCGATAGATGTATCTCAGATTGAGAAGAAATTCATCTTGGAAAAATCAGGCGTGGCCGATAAACTAGAGACTCTTCTGCGGGATGTTTCTCCCTTTTATCTTTCTATTGCCGCTAAAATAGTAGAATATGCTCGCGGTCATCTCCCGTACGACTTGGATGAATATCTTTATGTAGCATTGACTGATCATCTTAGTTTTGCGATCAGCAGAGAGAAACAGGGTATCACCCTGAAGAACCCGCTTGTTTGGGAAATACGAAAATATTATAAGCAAGAATATAAGATTGCGTGGAAAGCGCTGGATATCATCGAAGAGGATACAGGCTATCATTTAGGGGAAGATGAAGCTGCATCCATCGCGTTACATTTGGTCAATAGTCAGCTGACAGGCGAGCACATGCTGACGGCTGTACAAGTAACCGAAATAGTCAGCAACCTGCTGAATATAGTTACTTACTATTTGAAAGGGAATGTAGATGAGAACTCGGTCAATTATGAGAGATTCCTGACACACTTGCGTTTTTTTGCAGTACGTTTTCTGCGGGATGAGAGATTACCTGAACTGGCTGAATCATTCCTTTATGATCAAGTGCGGCTGAAGTACAAGCATGCATTTCAATGTACAGAAAGAATGGATATTTACTTGAAGGAAAAGTTTGATTCTGGACTTACACAGGATGAACAATTGTATCTGACTGTCCATATACATCGCCTTACAGAACAGTCGCAGAAAAAATAAAAGTAAATAAATTGTAAATGTAAGCGTTGACATTTTGGGGCGAAGGTGTTAAATTTTACTTATCAGCTGAATATCCTTCGAAGGAATGTTACCTTAATAGGGCATAACCTGATTAGCTTGGCTGCACGATTTCGTGCGCCGACCTGATCAGGTTTTTTATTTGCCAAATTCCAAATAAAAGGTGGGATTAAGATGAAGTATGAGCAACTGGCCAAAGATATCATCGAGCAAGTCGGAGGCCGCGAAAATGTTAACAGCGTTGTCCATTGTATCACTCGTTTACGCTTTAAGTTGAAGGATGAAAATAAAGCCAACACCGAAGCACTGAAGAACATGGACGATGTCGTTACCGTTCTGAAGAGCGGTGGACAATATCAAGTTGTCATCGGCAATCATGTGCCGGATGTATATAAAGCAGTAGCGCATGTTGGCGGGTTCACTGGTAACGAGCAAGCGTCTCAAGAGGAAGACAAGGATACAAATCCATTCAATAAGTTTATCGATATTATCTCTAGTATCTTTACGCCGGTATTAGGTGTATTAGCTGCAACTGGTATGATCAAAGGTTTCAATGCAATGTTTCTTGCCTTTGGTTGGTTAAAAGCAGAATCTGGTACCTATCAGATCCTTAATGCTGTTGGCGATTCTTTGTTCTATTTCTTCCCTATTTTCTTAGGCTACACTGCAATGAAAAAGTTCGGCGGAAGTCATTTTATCGGGATGGCTATCGGGGCTGCACTCGTTTATCCGACACTCTCCGGTCTTACAACAGGCGATCCACTGTATACGTTATTTAGTGGTACGCTGTTTGAATCACCAGTGCATATTACATTCTTGGGGATGCCAGTAATCTTGATGACTTATTCATCATCTGTTATTCCTATCATTCTGGCGACGTTCTTTGCAGCAAAAGTTGAAAGAGGCTTCGCAAAGATTGTACCTGATGTTATCAAGACCTTTGTTGTACCGTTCTTGACATTGTTAGTGGTTGTACCGTTGACATTCATTATTATCGGTCCGATTGCGACTTGGGCAGGTCAGCTTATCGGGCAAGCGACACTTAGCATCTACGACTTAAGCCCAATCATCGCTGGTTTGTTCTTAGGAGCCTTCTGGCAGATATTCGTTATTTTCGGTTTGCATTGGGGACTTGTACCAATCTCGATCAATAACTTGTCCGTCTACGGCGGAGACCCTGTGTTAGCGCTCGTCTTTGCTGCTTCCTTTGCGCAAATCGGTGCAGTATTGGCTGTTTGGATCCGTATCAAGCAGAGAAAGCTTAAAACATTGAGCATACCAGCTTTTATCTCTGGAATCTTTGGTGTGACAGAGCCGGCGATTTACGGTATTACGTTGCCGCTGAAACGACCATTTATCATTAGTTGTATCGGTGGTGCTTTAGGTGGAGCTGTTCTAGGTATTTTCAAAACAACTGGCTACATGACGGGAGGATTGGGTATATTCCAGATCCCTACATTCATTGGACCAAATGGTTTTGATATGGGATTCTGGGGTTCATTCGTTTCAATTGGTGTAGCGTTTGGAGCTGCATTTGTACTGACAATGCTATTCGGATTCACCAAGGAAAACAACAAACCAGACACAGTACAAGAGCCAACAACACCGATTCAAAAAGAAGAAAAGCTCGCTATTGGTAATGATGTGATTGCCAGTCCATTCCAAGGTTCTATCGTTTCTTTATCTGAAATCAAGGATGAGGCGTTTGCGACAGGTGCACTCGGCAAGGGTGTGGCAATCATTCCATCAGAAGGGAAGCTATATGCTCCTGCTTCTGGAGTTGTGTCGGTATTGTTCCCAACGAAACATGCAATTGGCATCACAACGGATAACGGGGCCGAAATCCTGATTCATATCGGAATGGATACGGTTCAGTTGGACGGCAAATTCTTTGAAGCTCAAGTGAAGCAAGGAGATCACGTGGAAAAAGGCCAGCTGCTAATAGAATTTGACTTGGAAAGTATCCAGAGTGCCGGTTTCGATATTACGACACCAGTTGTGGTTACGGATGTAAGGGGTTACAAATTGGTTGCGGCAACAGAGGAGAAGCAAGTGAAATGGGGAGAGCCGCTCCTTACCTTGAATATTTAAATGCTTGATCAGTAGATATAAAGAGAGAGGGGAGCTGACGATATGAGTGTATTTCCTGAAGGTTTTTTATGGGGTGGCGCCGTAGCTGCCAATCAAGTAGAAGGTGCTTATCGTGAAGGTGGTAAAGGGTTGACGACAGTCGATTTGCTGCCGATAGGAGCAGATAGATTTTCAATCATGCAAGGTAATATTGAAACACTGGAACCAGTTGTTGGTGCGTACTATCCTTCGCATGAGGCGATTGATTTCTATCATAGCTACAAAGAGGATATCGCATTGTTTGCGGAGATGGGGTTCAAGGCGTTACGGGTTTCGATTGCTTGGGCACGCATCTTCCCGCAGGGGGATGAAGAACAGCCAAATGAAGAAGGGCTGCAATTCTATGATAATCTGTTTGATGAGTTACGGAAGCATAAGATCGAGCCAGTTGTAACGATGGCGCATTTTGATGTTCCAGTCCATCTTGTACAGAAATACGGAAGCTGGCGGAACCGGGCGCTCGTATCTTTCTTTGAAAACTACGCTAAAACTATCTTTACAAGATATAAAGGTAAAGTAAAGTACTGGATGACTTTCAATGAAATTAATATGCTTCTGCATCTGCCGTTTGTAGGAGCAGGTCTTGTCTTTCGGGAAGGTGATGACAGAAAACAAATTCAATATCAGGCAGCTCACCATCAGTTGGTTGCCAGCGCGTTAGCAGTGAAGCTCTGCCATGAAATCATACCTGAAGCAAAAATCGGCTGTATGCTGGCGGCGGGTACAACTTACCCGTACTCGGCAAATCCTGCTGATTATCTGGATGCAATGGATCGAGACAGAGATTCCTTCTTCTTTATTGATGTTCAGGCTCGCGGGGCTTACCCAGGATATGCAAAGCGCTTTTTCAAGGACAATAACATCCATATTCAGATGGAACCAGAAGATGAAGCTATCCTCCGTCATACTGTCGACTATATCGGGTTCAGTTATTATGCCAGCCGCACGACTAGTAAGGATCCGGAAGTACTCGGCAAAACGACAGCAGGAAATGTATTCGGTTCTGTGGAAAATCCATATTTGCCGAAATCGGAGTGGGGATGGACAATAGACCCTACAGGTTTCCGAATTACTGCGAATCAGCTTTATGATCGATATCAGAAACCGTTGTTTGTCGTAGAGAATGGACTGGGCGCGGTTGATACAGTCAATGAAGAAGGTCAAGTGGAAGATTCGTACCGTATCGACTATCTGCAAAAACACCTGGAACAAATGGGTGAAGCAATTGAAGATGGCGTCGAAATCCTTGGTTATACCAGCTGGGGACCGATCGATCTTGTCAGCGCCAGTACAGGGGAAATGAAAAAGCGATATGGCTATATCTATGTTGATAAGGACAACGATGGGAATGGCTCTCTTAAACGGATAAAAAAGAAAAGCTTCTATTGGTATAAGAAGGTCATTGAAACGAATGGCGGTAAATTGAGCGATTAATAGAAAGGCACCTCTCCGGCTGATCCGGGGAGGTGCTTTTCTATTGTAGGAAAAACTCAGCCTTTCTGTTTCGTCGGACGAATCAGCAGTTCATTGACTGCGACATCATCCGGCTCGCTCAAAGCATAACGGACTGCTCGTGCAATGCTGTCAGGTGTAACAGCTGCTCCTAATGTCTCGCCCATGCTTTCGCGGATTTCATCATCTGTGATACTATCCGGGAGTTCGGTTTTAATGGCTCCTGGAGAAATGATTGTTGTGCGGATATTGTTTTCTGCTTCTTCCTGGCGCAAGCCTTCCGTGATGGCACGTACAGCGAATTTCGTTCCGGAATAAACAGCAGTTCCCGGACCGGATTTATGCCCCGCAACAGAGGATGTATTGATGATATGGCCTTGCTTGCGCTCACGCATATGCGGCAGCACAGCAGCAATGCCATACAATACACCTTTGATGTTAACGTCTACCATCGTATCCCATTCAGAGATTTGCTTTTTATGCAGGTAGGATAGCGGCATTAGACCGGCATTGTTGAAGATGGCATCAATCTTGCCGTACGTTTCCAAAGCCAGCTGTGCCAGCTGTTCAACCTCTTCCTGTTTTGTTACGTCTGTGACTTGATAGATAGCTTCTCCGCCATCCTGCTTGATGGAATCTGCCAGCTCTTGCAAACGCTCTTCGCGTCGGGCAGCAAGGACAACCTTAGCACCATGCTGCGCCAATTCTTTAGCTGTTGCCTCTCCAATACCGCTTGATGCACCTGTGATAATGACAACTTTATCTTGAATATTTTCGCTCATGATTCGATTGCTCCTTTCGGATGTCTGGTTCTCCTAACTAATAACCCGTTTGGGGAATCTGAAACATAAAAAAAGAGCCTCCTATAGGAGACTCGTGTCATTCTTAGTCATCATCACCATCATCATCTTGATCGTCATCGATGGATTCTTTTTCTGTATACGTCACTTCGCCGGATTCTGCATTAACAGTCACTTCGATTTCATCCTTATCAGTACGAAGCTCCACATCATATTCCAGTCTGCCGTCATCTTCATCAAGGGAGATATCTGTAAGTACAGCATCTTTTTCCTGTGCGAGAGCTGTTTCAGCTGCCGTTTTGATGTCTACTTTTGGCTGTGGTGTTTGGTTATCATCGTCATCGTCATTATCTTTTCGTGATTCAACAGTTCCGTCATCGGCATTCACGCGTACATCGTATTCAGCTTTATCGTCATTTACATCTACTTCGTAATAAGCCTGACCGCTGCGTGTAGTATCAAGTTCGACACTAGTCACTGTTCCTGCTTGCTCTTTGCTTGCATTGTCAATGGCTTGATTCAAATTCACTTTTGTATCAGCAGGTACTTTATCGTCGTCCGCACTTACATGCTGGAAACCTAGGCCTAATCCAGCTGCCAATGTAATCGCCAAACCGCTTGCTATTAAATTCTTTCTTTTCATATTATCCATCTCCTTGTTCGTTGTTATGGTACTACTATATCCAACGCATCTTAGAACAACATGAAGTGAAAATTAGAAAACGCTGAGAAAAGAAGGAGACATTTCACAGATGACTTGTTTAATCTCATTCAAAGGGGGAATTGTCTCTAAGTCGAGACAAATCGTAAGGAGGCGTTATCTTGCAAAAGCAGTTCGATTTACTTTATATAAATGGAGAATGGCGAAAAGGGAATAGCGAAGAAACGTTTGAAAATATCAATCCATATACAGGAGAGACATTGCTTACAATCCAAGGAGCGAACGAAGAGGATGTGGGTGAAGCTTATCAAGCAGCAGCACGAGCACAGAAGGAATGGGCTGAGCAGCCACCGCAAGTGAAGCGGGAACTGATTGAGAAAGCTATCCAGGTTATTGAACGCGAAAAAGAGCTATTCATCGAATGGCTGATCAAGGAAGCAGGAAGTACGTACCGAAAAGCTGTCGGGGAAATAACAACCGCGGTTAATTTCATGAAAGAAGCTGCTTCTTATCCGAACCGGATGAAGGGGGAAGTATTTCTTTCCCATGTTCCAGGCAAGGTAAATAAAGTCTATCAGGAACCGTTAGGAGTAATCGGTGTTATTAGTCCGTGGAACTTCCCGCTTCATTTGACAATGCGTTCTGTGGCAGCTGCACTGGCTACAGGTAACGGGGTCGTTATCAAACCTTCCAAGGATACAACCGTGACAGCAGGCTCACTTGTAGCAGCTCTGTTCGAAGAGGCTGGAGCACCGAAAGGACTGATCAACCTTGTCAGCGGTAAGAGCTCCGAGATTGGCGATGCTTTTGTGAAGCATCCGATTCCGCGTATGATTTCCTTTACAGGATCTACCGGAGTCGGCAAACACATCGCATCTCTTGCTGCTGGCGAACTGAAAAGTACGGCATTGGAGCTTGGCGGCAACAACGTGCTTATCGTGATGGAAGATGCCAATATCGATGCGGCAGTAGAATCTGCTGTTTACGGTAAATTCTATCATCAAGGGCAGGTTTGTATTGCGCTTAACCGCATACTCGTTCAGGCATCTGTAGCAGAGGAATTCACGAGCAAGTTCGTTGAAAAAGTCAAAGAATTACGTTACGGTGACCCTACAGATAAAAACACACAAGTAGGTCCTATTATAAATGAGCAGCAAGTGGACAGCATAAAAGAGCAGCTGCAGCGTGCGATCGACGCTGGTGCAAATGTTCTTACAGGCGGCAGCTTCCATGGCAATGTGTTAGAGCCTACAGTCGTCAATCAAGTAGACAACCAGTCACCGCTCGCAGCCGAAGAGATATTCGGACCAATCGCACCAATCATTACGTTCGAAACGGAAGACGAAGCAGTGGAGATGGCTAATGAACATCCATATGGTCTTTCCGGTGCAGTGCATTCTACAGTCGGACACGGGGAATTGATTGCAAAACGAATTGAAACAGGCATGATTCATGTCAACGATCAGAGCATCAATGACGAACCACAAGCACCATTTGGCGGTGTGAAGCAATCCGGTCTTGGCCGATTCAACGGCAAGTGGGCGTTGGAGGAATTCACGGAAACGAAATGGATCGGTGTCCAAAATGAACGGACGGATTACGATAGCTTTTTGAAATAAACAGAAATGAGGGATCAGCATGAGCAAAGTATTCATTATTGGAGCAAACGGCAAAGTAGGAAAAAACCTAGTCAACGTCCTGAACGAGAAGAAGGAGCATGACGTATCCGTTGGATTGCGGAAGGAAGAGCAATTCGGATACTTTGAAGAGAAAGGTGTAAAACCGGTCTACTTGAACTTGGAGGATAATGTAGACGCGATCACAGACGCTATCCAAGGATCGGATATTGTCGTATTCACAGCAGGTTCCGGCGGAAGCACTGGAGCTGATAAGACGTTAGCGATCGATTTAGACGGAGCTGCTAAATCAGTGAAAGCTGCTGAAAAAGCAGGGGCGAAGCAGTTCATCATGGTGAGTGCCATTCACGCTGATTCTCCGGAAGAGTGGAGCGAAAGCATGAAGCCGTATTACATCGCGAAGCATTATGCGGATCAAATCGTTCAAGGCAGCGAGCTGAACTATACAATTCTGCGTCCGGGTGGATTATCTGATGATGCAGGAACTGGCAAAGTTACAACAGACCCATCCGAATTCAAAACAACGCAGATTCCGCGAGAAGATGTGGCGCGTGCAATTGTCGCAGCAATCGGTAATGAGAAAGCAAAAGGAAAGATTGTATCCCTGCTTGCTGGAGAAACGCCAGTTGAAGAAGTTTATAATTAAAACCTAAAGGAAGACCGCTAAATTAGCGGTCTTTTTTTATTGAGCAATATGAAGAAAGGCGAATCTTTTTCTGTTTCCTAAAAGTACACTTACTTAGGTATAGATTTAGAGAGCATTATTCTAAGGAGGTTTACAGGTGAAAAGACATATAGAAAACAGATTGAAATATCTTTACTCTGGCGAATTAATAGCCGTAATTTGTTTTGTGATTCTCAGCTTGCTTATAAATCATAACTATCCAGATTTGAAGCTCTATTCCCTTTTTTCATTTTGGACAGCATTTCTTCTTTTGGAGTTCCTATTATTGCAAGGCTCCATGTATTGGTATATAAAATTTAAAAGGTTCAGGAATGAGAAGACATTTATCACTCCCACATATGCAGTACACAAACTAATAAAACTCAGGAAAGTAAATGTGCTGCTGATAGCCATTCCGCTTCTTGCATTTATCTATGATTTCCTCCGCTTGCATTCCCCGTTTCCTATAGGCGGACTTTTTATAGCGTTATTTATATATGTCTTCGCTATATTGGAGTACATAAACTACTTCTATATACAGTTATCGTATGACAATATTTCTGACCTTAGATACTTAAAGCAGCGCAAAGTGCTGAAGCAAGCCAGCATACAGAGGGACATCAATCGATTATTACATAACAAAGAAAAAGAACCTCTAAAATGAGGTCGATGTATTACTTTTTGATGGGATCACTGATGAAGAGTTTATCAACTGTGGTATCCAATACAAAGGCTATATCAAACGCTAATTGTAACGTAGGATCGTATTTATCATTTTCAATGGCATTTATTGTTTGTCTGGAAACTCTACAGAGTTTAGCCAGTTCTTCTTGGGATAACTTCGCTGATTTTCGTAATTCCTTAATGTTGTTTTTCATTTAATCACCATATTTTTTCCTGTAAATCAGCAATGTTACCAGATATATAATTGAAATCACTGTCAGAAACATTATCGGTGAAATCCAATTACCATTATAAGAAGTATTCCCCTGAATAGTTAGATAAACTGACTGGGCAACATCTAAGATTAGCATACCCATAACTACAATAAACGCATATGATTGAGCTTTCGACTTGATAAACTTCCTTCTTTCATCACCTTTTTGAGAAGATGCTGCAACGAAAATCAAAATTCCGCAAACTAACAAAATGACTGAATACACAATTTTAACCCAATCCATTTTCAATTCACCCCTCATCTGAAATGTAAAAAGTATTTGACAATAATCATTGTATGTATTGGCTTTGGAAATGTCAAATCATTTTTACATTTATAAATATAATATGAAGCCAAAGCCTTCAAGTTATATTTAAAAATTACAGAAAGATACAAATGGAAAAGGATCCCGCATATTAGATATATCTAATATGCGGGATCCTTATAAAAACATTATTTTACTTCCAAAGCTCGGATAGTAATGTATAGCTGTTTCTGCGTTTTTCCTGATCAAATATGTCGGCTGAAACGATGAGTTCATCAAACTGCGTTTTCGCATGGAATGCTTCCAACTCACTGGCTACTTTTTCTTTATCTCCGACGAAGGAGTAAGTCAGCGTATTTGTGACATGGAGCTTTTCATGCTCGTTCCAGATATGATCCATGCTCTCGACTGGAGCAGTGGAAGAACCTGAGCGGCCGCGGATGATGCTTAGGAATTTAAGCTTCAATGTTGTGGAAAGGAATTCCGCTTCTTCATTTGTATCCGCAACGATACCATTCACCGTGACCATTGCATACGGTTTGTCCAGGTAAACAGAAGGCTGGAATCGTTCGCGGTATAGACGCAATGCATTGTGCAGCTCTCCTGGTGCAAAATGGCTGGCGAATGCAAATGGCAAACCGAGCATCGCAGCAAGCTGTGCGCTGAATGTGCTGGAACCTAATAAGTAAACCGGTACGTGCGTTCCATGACCTGGATGTGCTTTGATTGGCAAGTTGTCATCACCAAGATATTGCAGCAATTCCTGAACATCATCTGGGAATCTTTCCGCGGCTGTGTGAGCATCACGGCGCAAAGCACGGCTTGTCATATAGTCTGTACCAGGTGCACGACCTAAACCAAGATCGATGCGGTCTGGGTACATCGTTGCCAATGTCCCGAATTGCTCCGCTACGACTAGCGGTGAGTGGTTCGGCAGCATCACACCGCCGGAGCCGACGCGGATAGTGGAGCTATGTCCAGCAAGATAGCCGATCAATACAGAAGTTGCAGAGCTCGCAATGCTCGGCATGTTGTGGTGCTCCGCAACCCAGTAACGGTTATACCCTAGTTTTTCTGTATGCTGAATCAGCTGTTTACTGTTCTCGAAAGCTTCTTTTGGTGTTTTATTGTCTGGTACAGGTGATAAGTCCAAAACCGATAAAGGTGTTCTGGTCATCATTCATACTTCCTTTCTGCTTGCTTCTTATTATTTATAATCGAATCCGTTTTGTTTCAGAACGTCTGTCACTTTTCCGTATTCTTTATATCGTTCGGAATAGAAAGCAGCAATTCTTTCTGACCAAGGGTGAGCTTTTGTTTCGCCTGTTCGGGCTTTGATAGCGTCTTGCTGTCTTTTGTCCATTTCTTCGACAGCTTCCTGCTGGTTTTGAACATATGTTTCTTTATGATAGAAAGCTTCCATTGGAATTCGCGGGCTTTGTGCTGGGAGCGGATCTGCCGGGTAGCCGATGGCCAAACCAGAGATTGGGAAAGCAAGCTCAGGCAGCTCAAGCAGCTCTGAAATTTCGGCTGGGCTTCTGCGGACGCTGCCGATCGGTACGGTGCCAATTCCCATGGATTCTGCTGCAGCAACAGCAGTACCGAGTGCAATGCCAACGTCAGTAGAGCCTACTAGGACAGCCTCGATATTCTCCATAACCTCAAGTTCCTTATCGTGTAGATCTGTTATATGCTTGGCGCGGCTGTAATCCATGCAGAAAACGAGAAAAGCAGCTGCGTCATCAATATGTTTCTGATTACCGGAAAGCTCCGCTAACTTTCGTTTTCTCTCTTTGTCAGTAACGACGACAACAGAAACCTGCTGGCCGTTGATCCAGTTCGGAGCTTGGATAGCGGCACCCATGATGGCATCCAATTGCTCCTGTGTCAGTTTTTTATCAGTGAATGTCCGTACGGAACGGTGATTGTGCAATTGATTGATGAAGTCGTTCATAATAGCCTCCTCGTTCGTCATGCGACTTACATGCTCTACGGAATATTATACGTAGGTAAAAGAACAGAAAGCAAAAGAACAGCTTACAAAGCAGGAAAGCACGAGCGTATGGCTCGTGCTTTCCTGCTTAGTCCTTATTCAGTGTCAAAACAGTTTCAGCTGTTTCATTCAATACATGAATCTGCTGGGTTGGCGTTTGCGGGAAGTAATAGCCATGCTTCATCATATAGCTGAAAACACGTTCATGCTGTTCGATGTGTTCATGCAGCTTTGCCTTCAAATCAGTGCGCAGCTTTTCATTGCCCGTTTCATTTATAGCCTTTGCGGTGATGATGATGCCGGTTTTAACGGTAACAAGTAAATCAGTCACAATTACTTGATCTGTTATTTCCCGAGCTGATCCCAGTATTTCGATAAGCTTATCCATGCTGTTCCTCCTGGTTCAGGAAGCGCTGCAGCATATGGATATGACGTTTATCTGCATCCGCTTGGGCTGTGAGCAGCGTTTTGAGTCCATCGTCCTTCGCTAAGAATCGCATACCTGAGGACTTAGTCAGTGAAAGACAAGCTGTATTCAAAAGCTCCATTGCTTCCATCGTTTCATGTATACCGGATTGATGCATACGGATGTGCCTCCTCTTTTAACACTATCTTGTGAGAAAATGGCTGCTTTATACATACATAAAATTATGTGTCGAGGACAAGCTGAAATAGAATAAGGAGGATGCACGATGAATGATAATCAACAATTGGCCCCGCATGAAACGATGGAAGTTCATGAGCTGCTGAACTTCAAGACTACGTCAGTTATGAAAGCGAAGTTCCTGCAAGGTGTTGTGTTCGATCAGAAAATCAAGCAGCTGATGGAGAGAGATGTGGAAACCTCTGTACGCCAAATTCGGGAACTTGAGGAGCTGTACAGCAAGTCCCAGCTCGTAGAAGAAGGTGAAACAGATGCGTGATTACCTAGATCCAGAAAACGCCAAAGGCATGCCTGATCTGATGGATTCCGCCATTTGCACAGAGATGCTTATTACCGCAAAATCAGCAGTCAACAACTACGCAATCGCTATAACAGAAGCAGTAAATCCAGAGCTTCGGCAAACCCTTGTTCGACATTTGGATGAAGCGATTGAGATGCAGGGCGCTATTTCTGCCTTGATGGCACAGCACAACTGGCTGTTCCCGGCTGACCCTAATTCCCAGTATCCGTTCGACCGAACAGCTGCCAATACAGCAATCGATGTGGTAAGTATGGACTTATTCCAATATGATACCGACCGTCTCGGTATGTTTGCGACGCCGACCAATACCGAATCGAAGGAGAATCAGTTATGAAGGCAGTGACGTATCAAGGGATAAAAGACGTTCGTGTAAAAGAAGTGAAGGCACCCTCGATCAAGAAACCGGATGATATCATCGTCAAGCTGACTGCTACAGCGATTTGCGGCTCTGATCTGCATTTGATACACGGGATGATTCCGAATATGCCGGAGAATTATATCATCGGCCATGAACCGATGGGGATCGTCGAGGAAGTCGGCCCCGAGGTAACAAAAGTGAAAAAAGGTGATCGCGTTGTCATTCCATTCAACGTAAGCTGCGGGGAATGCTTTTTCTGTCAGCATGATTTGGAAAGCCAATGCGACAATAGCAATGAAAATGGTCAGATGGGTGCCTATTTTGGCTACTCAGATAACAATGGCGGCTACCCCGGCGGACAAGCGGAATACATGCGGGTGCCTTATGGAAACTTTGTGCCTTTCAAAATACCCGAAAATTCCGAGGTTGCGGATGAACAGCTGATTCTGCTGGCAGATGCAGGGTCGACAGCTTTCTGGTCAGTCGATAATGGAGGCGTTAAGCCTGGTGATACAGTTATCATATTCGGATGTGGTCCCGTCGGCCTACTTGCACAGAAATTTGCCTGGCTGAAGGGTGCCAAACGCGTCATTGCTGTTGACTACATTGATTACCGTCTGGAGCATGCGAAGCGTACAAATAAAGTAGAGATAGTAAATTTCGAGCAGCATGAGAATACAGGTGAATACCTCAAGGAGATAACAAAAGGCGGAGCTGACGTGGTCATTGACGCGGTCGGCATGGATGGGAAAATGACTCCAATGGAATTCATCGGCAGCGGGCTGAAGCTTCAGGGCGGAGCATTAGGTGCCTTTGTCATGGCAGCTCAATGTGTCCGCAAGGGCGGCAATATCCAAGTGACAGGAGTATACGGCGGCCGTTATAATGCGTTTCCTTTTGGTGATATATTCCAGCGGAACGTCACAATCAAAAGCGGGCAAGCTCCCGTCATCCACACGATGCCGTATTTGCATGGATTGCTTCAGGATCGGAAGGTCGACTTGGCTGATATCATCACACATATCCTTCCGCTCGATCAAGCTAAAGAAGGCTACGAAAAATTCGATACAAAAACAGATGGCTGTATCAAGGTCATATTGAAACCATAAAGGACTGCTCTCCTAGCAGTCCTTTTTTTAGTTGTAACGCCCAACAGGAGACAAGCCAAATAGAAGAAAAGCTTTATGCCAATTTATCAATCCACAGCTTGCGGAAATTCGGGTGGCCGAAGCCGGTCAGCTCAAAATCCTGCAAGAAAGCAGTATGAGTTCTTTCTTTCATCGGATGGTTCTGGAAGATGATGAGTCGTTCCTGATGAAGGTAGGCTTCAATTTTATCGGCGATGTTATATCTATCCTTCGTTGTTTTACCGTTTTTGAAAGCTTCCAAATAGGTATCAATCTTTTGGAGGTGAGCTGGGCTAAAGTATGTCCGGAATAACAATGCTTCATTTTTAAAGGCCCCAATGAATGAAAGCTCTCGGTCAATATTGGCAACTTCGCCCATGAAGGCCATGTCGAATGCAAGCATCTCTTTTTTGTTATAAATACTGTCCAGTTCATATTCGCGTAGTTCAAGGATTATGCCATACTTAGCTGCTTCTTGCGACAGCCATTCGGCTTGGATTCCAGCAGACTTATGACGCAGGACACCCACCTTTAATGACTCACCCTGGTAAGCTGATTTTCTCAGCGCTTCCAGTAGTTTTTGTTCACTTTTCATAGGTGCGACGGATTTCTCAAGGAAGAAGCTGCTTGCATGCTTCAATTTACCAAACAGATTCTCCAAGTTTAACTCGGTGAAAATTCTCTCTGTGTCTACTAAGTGATACATAGCTTCCCGGAAATATCTGTCCTGGATGATAGAATCACGATGAAAATTGAAGGCAAGGAACCGGAACCCTTGCTCAACTTCATAGTGTGACTGCGTCGGTCCCTGTTGATCGGGCAAACTGTAATTGACTTTCTTTTCACCGGGTTTGATACGCCACATTTCGACCCTATCAAGGAAAGGACGCATTTGGAAGTAAGAAGGGAAAACCTCTAGCACAAGTTTTTGCTCTGTTCTTTCTTTCAATTGATAAGGTCCCGTTGCTACCCATTCGTACTCATTGAAAGGCACGTCTCTTGGAAGGATTGCCATGCTTACACTCGCCATATAACGAAGGAAAAACGGATTAGGCTGTGCTAGCTGGAACCGGATGATATAACGATCGATCACTTCTGTCTGCGCTATATCACTAACGAGCCAGTAATATGGCGAATCCGGTTTGAAGCGGTCTATCGTATAAGCTATATCCTCTGCAGTCATCTCCCGTAAATGATGAAAAAGGACACCTTTTCGCAAATAAAAAATCCATTCGGTGCTATCTTCATTCGTTTTCCAATGGTGGGCCAGATGGGGGTGTATGCTGTCCGTTTCTTGATCGTAGATTACTAGGGTGTCGCTGATCTGCTCAATCAGATGGCTTTCGAAGGTAATCGAGCTTGCGCATGGATCAAGCGTTGTAATCGGCCGATTGAACACGGTACGAAGCGTATCCTGCCCTTCCTGCTGCTGGTAGCCGAAAAGCTGCTCCAGTTCCGACATATGGGCATACCAGTGACGGGGGATTGGCAGTTGCAGGAGCTGGAAGAGGATAGTGGGTTTATCTTCCTGAATGCAGAATTTCATATACTTTTCTACGTCTTCCCGAAAATCGCTCGGAAACGAGAGGATGGACTTTTTGCCTCTGCCCCGTCCAGGCTGATAGCGAAGGTGCCCAAGTTCCTCCAGCTTCTTCAGTTTGCGGATGACATGCCTTCTCGTGCATTGCCAGATAGCTTCGATTTCCTGCAGCGTACACGATACTTGTCCGTCCTTTTCTTTCTCGTATAAATGGGCTCGTATGAGGTAGTAGCTAATATCCAAGTCGTTTCCCCTCCTAAAAGATGACATCTTTAATGGAATTATACACTTTTTACCTCTTTTCAACTTCTACATAATGGAAAAAAGAGAGAGGGGGAGCAGAAATGTTCAGAAGTCTGCATCCGAATATTAGAATACGAATTTATACTTCATTTATGAGCCGCATGATCGGCAGCATGATCTTCCCATTTATGGCGGTCTATTTTGTACAAGAAATGAATGCGGCAATCGCAGGGATACTCATGATGATCAACGTCATTATTCAGTTCCTGGCAAGTCTTTATGGCGGGCACTTAGCCGATCGAATCGGAAGGAAGCGGATGATGGTACTTGGTGAAGCGGCAAAAGCAGCAGCATTCATCGGAATGGTCTTGGCCAATACACCAAGTTTCACTTCCGCTTCCATAACCTTTGCCATGCTAATCGTGATCAGTATTGCCAGCGGGATGATAATGCCAGCCCAAGAGGCGATGCTCATTGATGTGAGTACACAGGAAACTCGTGCTTATATGTACGCTATCAACTATTGGGCAAATAATCTGGCTATGATGATCGGTCTCACGATCGGTGGCTGGCTTTTCCAGGATTATATGTTCCGGCTGCTTATCGGATTAGTGCTCATGTCTATCATCACCATGGCTATTACAATGATGTTCATCCAAGAAACATACACGGTACGCACAACGGCTGGAGAAAAGAAAGACCTTGGATTGAAATCTTTATTCCGGAGTTATCGCAGTGTTGGTAAGGATAGAGCCTTTTTGCTGTTTGTGCTTAGCGGCATCGCCATCCTATCGCTTGAATTCCAGCGAAGCAATTATTTGACGGTTCGTATGGAGAAGGACATCGCAGAGATGAGCATGTCTATTTTCGGCTTCAGTTTATCCGTAGATGGACTGCGGCTGGTCAGTCTCCTGACTGTGGAAAATACACTGATAATTGTGCTCTTCACCGGATTAATCACTAAGCTGATCAAAGGGCATAATGAGCGTCTGGTTATGTATACAGGCTTTATTCTTTTCGGAGCAGGTTTTGCCATCATGGCTGTCAGCAACAGCCCATTTCTTTTGGCAGCAGCAGTTCTGATTCTATCCTTAGGAGAACTGATGTATGTCCCAACCAGGCAGAGCATGCTGGCTGAAATGGTCGATGATACGAAACGCGGGACGTACATGGCTTTTCACGGCTTTGTGTTCCAATTCGGAAAGCTGATCGGTGCCGCAGGCATCATCATGGGAGAATCGGTCGGCAAGTACGGAATGGGATTTAGCTATATTGTCTTTACACTGCTTGGCATCTTGTTCTGTGAAATGGCACTGCGCCAGCGGTATGAAAGTGTTGAGCGTGTCACTCCAAAAGAAAAAACCAAACTTATTTAGAAATTGGAACAAAAACTTCCGTATCTTCGTATGAAGGGAAAAAAGAATTTGCGGAGGTGCGGCAATGGGGACTTATTATATCAAACAGAGAGTATTCAGCTTTAAGGATAGCTTTTCGGTATTCGATGCAGAACAGCAGGAGCTGTACCGTGTCAAAAGCAAACTCTTTTCACTGCAGGATCGACTTACGATTACCGACCTTGATGATAAGCCGCTTGTTGAAATCAAGCAGCAGCTAGCCTTTTTAAAGCCAAGATATATCATCGAAGAGAATGGACAAAAAGTTGCCGAAGTGACCAAGAATTTCACCTTCTTCAAAGCTAACTTCTCGTTAAAGCCGCAAAACTGGAGTCTGCATGGCGACGTTTGGTCGCATCAGTACACACTGACGGATGAAAATGGTCCATTGATGCATGTAACGAAGAAGTGGTTCACCTGGGGCGATACGTATGAAATGCAAATAGAGGATGAATCCCATTTGCTTACGTATATTGCTGTTATGATTGTAATGGATATGGTCTTGCATAATAATAGTACTTTCGCGTTTGATGGGGGCGGCGGGGAATAAGAGGGTAGCGCACGATGTGCCATCCCATATTCAAAGAAATGTGTAAGAGTTCGAATCCGGACAAAGGGTGGAAAACATATGAAATTGGAGCGTTTGATTTCTATAATCTACAAACTGTTGAACCACGAAGTTCTGTCTGCATCTGTGCTCGCTGAAGAGTTCCAAGTTTCCCCAAGAACTATCTACCGGGATATCGATGTGATTTGTGCTGCAGGTATCCCGGTTATATCGTATCAGGGAAATAAGGGTGGCTATGGCATTATGGACGGATACAAGATGGACAGAAGCTTGCTCGGTTCATACGATGTTGATTATCTGGTTACGGTGCTCCGCAGTCTAGCCACTGTGTTTGAAGATGAACGTGTACAGAGCACCATTGAGCGCCTTCAAACAATTGGGGAGGATAATCAAAATCAGAATCTTTCTGTGGACTTTGAAAGCTATCGGACGGCGCCGGATGCACTTCGTCAATTACGTTCTGGCATCACGGAGCGAAAAGTTATTTCCTTTGATTATATAAATGCACAAAATGAACGTACCACCCGTGATGTGGAACCATTGCAGCTTCATTATAAGTATAGCAATTGGTACCTTAATGGATTTTGCCGAAAACGGAAGGATTATAGGGAGTTCCGATTGTCCAGGATGCTGAAGCTGTCTTTGACGCAGGATTCGTTTCAGCCACATGACGAGATTCTGGAAGAGGATTATACTTCTGACAACGAATGGGGAAATAAGGTATCTGATGTGGTAATAAAGGTTAGACCGGAGGCATTGGCGGAAGCGTTGGATCAGTTTCACCAGGTTGATAAGCAATTTCATGATGATGGCAGTATGACGATGAGAATCCCGGTTCATGAGCCGTTGAAAGCACGATGGTTATGGTCAATTCTGCTGAGTTTCAGCAGCGGAGTCGAAGTCGTCCAGCCGCACGCCCTTCGAGTCATTTTAAAAGAGAAACTGAAAAACACAATTAAACTTTATGAAGAAGTATGACAGACTGCTGTCATACTTCTTTTTTTATAATGAGATCCGTTACAACCTTAATCTATCTATATTAAAAGGAGAAGATACGAATGAATCATCCCGAACAAATGTTTAACTACCATTCTTGGGCCAATCAAACCCTCCTAAACCGGATCAAGGAGCTTCCAGCCAATGTACTGCGCGAGGAAGTGAACACCGCGTTTCCTACTATTGCCCAAGCTTTCAGTCATATCTATGCAGTGGAAAGTGTCTGGTATAGGGTTTTAAATGGTGATCGAATGCAGGAAGCTCTGGAAATGTGTATGCCACTTGAAAAGGAGAATCTTCTGCATTCTGCAGTTCAATTTGCAAACGACTTCGCGCAGTCAGCGGAATATTACAAAGAATGGTTAAGAGACCAGGACGACTTGGAGCGAACTATTCTGCTCGAGAACCCATATGCTGGAACAAGAGAAACTCGGTTATCAGAAATTGTACTGCATGTAGTCAATCATGGTACCTATCACCGGGGCAATGTCTCTGCAATGCTGCGCCAGTTGGGCCACGCCTCTACTATGAACGATTATTCACTCTTTTGGTACCAGTAACTTTCATGCTGATACACGGTGTGAGCAGCTTTCTAGTGTAGAACATTGAAAAAGGCAGCACATTATGTGCTGCCTTTTTTCAATGCTTTGTCGCAAGCTGTGGTATTTGTAAACCGGACTGCTTCTTAAGGCGGACCAGACGCTCGAGATGCTTCCGATACAAGAACATAACGAGCATATGGATAGGTGCCTGGGTATATTTATAGACGAACCAAGGCAAGGAAGGTAAATATTCGTGTATGGCCACGACCATCTCCTGCTTACCTGGTATTTGACGAAATTCAATGCGGCCCCGCTGGCTTTCTTTTGCATTCGCGAACAAGCCGCCAGTAATGTAATACAATGCGCGGTGGCCTGTACTTCTTTCTTTGGCGTAAGAAAGTATCAGCAGCGGCTGTTTTGTAAATGTCAGATAGATTTTGCAGTTAAGCTGATCATCAACCTCGGTCCGAACAAGAGGTCGCAGGGACTCGGATACCCAGCTCATGTAATGTTTCGCTGCCCATCCTGCATCTCTTCCAGAAGGTAGTGGCATGCGTTGTACAGAGCGTACGTCCTGGCGAGGCGGTGGGGAAGGGAGTGTCAGCTTTTTACTATGCTTGGAATCTTTACTTTTCTGCTCTTCATCCATGGCAGTCCTGGCAGCTTCATCAAAAAGAATTTGACCATTACTGATGCCTTCCACGTAGTGTGAAGGTTGCGCAACCATAGGGTGCGATAGACTCTCAATCAGTGGGTAGACAGTTTCCTTGGGCATACCGCTGATAAGTTTTACCCAAAGACGAGACAGTTTGATAGTTGGAAATGGTACATGTATACTTCGGAATTTCTTGCCCATTACGCGGGAGATGTGTTCCAGCATTTCCTTGTAAGTCATAACCTCAGGTCCGCCAACGTCAATCGCTTTATTTGCAACATCTTTGTTGCCGACGCTTTTCTGTAAGGCAGTCAGTACATCGGCAAGGGCGATTGGGTGTGTCTTCGTCCTTGTCCAGTTTGGAAGCACCATGACAGGCAGCCGTTTGACCAATTTTTCAGCAATCGGAAAAGAAGAGCCTTTCGGACCGACGATTAATCCAGCTCGGACTGTCGTCACAGGTACGCCGTAAGATCCAAGGATTTTTTCTACTTCCAATCGGCTGCGAAGATGACGGGACAGTTTTTCCTCCGGTGGTATGATCCCGCTTAAATAAACGATTTGCTTCACGCCGTTCTTCTTGGCTGCTTGGGCAAAGTTATCGGCCAAAATGACATCCATATCCTCAAATCTCGCCTGTGTGAGTTTGGCGGAGGGGCTCATCGAGTGGACAAGGTAGACGGCGATATCTGCTCCTTGAAGACCCTTCTCGGTATCAATCTGGGAAAATAGATCGCATGAACGCCATGTTACCCGATCAGTGTTTTCCTGCTTGTCACCGCTCCGTGATAGGGCGATGACGTCAAAACGCTCTTTCAATTTATCCAATAAATGACTGCCAATGTAGCCGCTCGCTCCTGTCAAAGCGACGACGGGGCGTTTTTTCTGTTCGGTTTGCATGATATACCGCTCCTGTCTTCTGGTTCTTGTGTTTAATCGTACCCTTCTTTCTCGTACCTGTAACACAAAAAAACCTTCTCTGTAGTCAGAGAAGGTCAATTCGGTGCAAGCTTGGCTGCATCATTTGTGCTATAAAGCTGGGTAAGAGCAGACTGCAGCTGGTTGAGCTCCCGCTGTAAATCGAGCTCATCATACTTTTCAAAGGATACTGGCTGCCGTGTTGTAAGACTGGTCATAATGCTGCCAAGCTGGTTTTGAATTGCATCATATTGTGTTTCTGTTATTTTATCTTTGTTCTTGCGGAGGGACATGAGCAAATAGCCTGCGTGCTGGGCGTGCATGATGGCTGGCCATAACACCTCTGCCTGCTGCTGGGAAGCCGAGAAATCGCCAAGACTTCGATCATATGCCGCGCGTAATTCGATCAAACTGTTCATCAGTTTCTTTGTATGTCTCTTTTCCTGATCTCCTGAATGAACTGCACGAAGGAGCTCCTGCATATGAAGAATTGTTTCTTTTAATATAATCGGGAGGAAGCGGGTATGGATACCGCGCCATAAAAGCAAAACAGCGATTATGGCAATCAAGCTTCCAACAATCGTGTCGACAACCCTCGCTGTCACAAAATAGCTGACGGTATTGCCTGGATTCATTGTTTCTACCAATACAAGAACGAGAGGCGCAATGAACATATTAGCAAAAACATAGTTACGTACAATCACCAGTTCCACACAAAGCTGCAGCAGACCGACAATAAGAATCAGATAAAAGCCTGATGGTTCCAGTGATAAAATCAATCCGCCTATTATGGTACCGACAATGGTGCCGAGAGAGCGCTGGATTGCCCGATGAATAGTGAGCGTCGTATTTGCACCAATAAGTACAGCTGCACAGGCTACTGGCACCCAATAAGGTCGGTTGAATCCCAGGCTATGTGCCAGCAGCGATGCAATCATAATAAACAGTCCGTAGAATAAAGCGTGCCGGACAGTGATGTTTTTACGTGAAATACCGTTACGAAGAACAGTCCACGCGGATTCTTTCTCAACCTGGATTGATTCCTCAGCAGTTGCTTGTGAAGCAAGATCATATGCCTGTTCCAATTCAAGCTGGAGATTGTGGACTACTGTCTGTTCCGACTTTGTATATGCAGGCCAGTTGCCTTTTGCGTTTTCGAGTGCATCAATCACCGCGGTCAGCTGCTTCTCAAGTGAGATTCGCACATCTGAGCTAAGGTTTTCATTATTGAGCTGTGTCAATGTATAGAAAATATCTGCTGCCAGCTCATGTAAACGCAGCGTAGATGGCTGCCTTTTGGATGCATAGATGATACGATCGGCTTGTCTTAACGTCAGGACGGTAAGATGCTGCATCTGATAGAAAGCTGGTGTTCCAGCGGATTGCAGCATTGCCATAAGCTGTCTGTAAGACTTGATAAGAACTTGTTCATCGTGGTTCTTTTTCGTCCAGAGCCAGCTTGCCATGGCTAGAAGCCAGGATAGTGCTCCGCCAAGCAGGACGTAAAATCCTCGTTCCCACGCGCTATTTGGGTCTAATGGCAGCCCTGTAGCCATGCAGAATATCAGGACGAAGAACATTGGACCTGGAATGAGAAGCTGCAAGGTGTTCAGGACATAAAAGGCTATTAAGCCGATAATACCTGCGACTATAGAGAGTACGATTGTATACGGAGCAAGCAAACTTCCAAGCACCATAGCAGCAGCAAGGCATATAGCCACGGCGGCTAGTTTTTTTGCACGTTGTTTGTACGTTTCTGCTCCTATATATAAGAATGTGAAAGCGCCAAGCGCGGCTGAAAATCCATGGATGATGTCCCCCAGTAATAAACCGATCAATATCGGCAGGCAGGTGGCAAGACCTGATCCTATTGCCCGATTCCAAGGATAGGCAGCAGATCTGACACGTAATGCATCTCGCAGACTAAGCCGTGCAGGCGCCTGTGGTAAATGATAATCCTTCAAGTAAATCCCTTCTTTTCTTTCCATGATACCCATAAAAAAAGGTCATAATCAGAACTATTATATTGTAATGCAATTCACAAACTAATTCAAACGGGTGAAGTATCTTGTGAAAGAATTCCGCATGAAAATACCTGTAATCAAATTTGTTGCAAGGCATCCATTTTTACTTTTTAATGTTATGATGTTATGTGATAGAAGAAATCTATCATCTTATTTCTGTAATAAAGGAGCGATAGTGAGATGGCAAAAAAGAAGAAACCCGCAGGCAATACATCAGGAGCTGCTTCTAAAGCATCCAAGGTCATTGTTTGGGTTGTCTTGGCGATTGTCCTTTTAGTAGTAGCACTGGTCCTCATTAATAATTATACAGGGTCTTCCAGTGATGAGGCGTCGCAGGACATCGACTACAGCAGTCAGCCCTTCCTTGGCGATGAAAATGCCCCGGTTAAAATAGTTGAATTTGGCGATTACAAATGTATCCACTGCCAAGAGTTCCATCATAATAATTTTCCTGTAATCGATCAGGAATTGATTGATACTGGTAAGGCTAGCTTCTATTTCATGAATATGCCGATCATAAATGCCGACTCAGAGAAGGGCGCACAATTCAGTGAAGCAGTTTACCAAGTGCTTGGAGATGATGGATTCTGGAAATTCCACGATGTTCTCTTCGCAGAGGATTTGAACACAAGCTTCACGGATGATTTCCTGATGGACAAGCTTCGCGAAGTAGTCAGCGATGAAGAAGCGGAAGAAGTGCTTCAAGTGTACAACAAGGGAACTGATGATGCAGTTTCAACAGATACAGAACTTGCAGATGAACTTGGTGTGCAAGGTACACCTACTATCTTCGTCAATGGAAAACTATTCGAAGGTCAAGATATGAACGACTTGATCGAGATGGTAGATGAGGAAACGCAGGAGGCGAACTAATGAATAAGAGCCTGTTATTTGCCTGGATAACGGCAGTCATTGCAATGCTGGGCAGTCTCTATTTCAGTGAAATCATGAAATTCGTGCCATGCACACTATGCTGGTACCAGCGTATCCTCATGTATCCGCTGGCTATCATACTAGGTATCGCATTTTATAAAAATGATGTTCGTATCTATAAGTATGTGCTGCCGCTTAGTATTCTCGGAATACTAATTTCAGGCTATCATTACCTGCATCAGAAAGTGCCAGCTTTAGAAGGAGCGAGTCTCTGCTCCAGCGGTGTACCGTGCTCAGGTCATTATATCAACTGGCTCGGGTTCATAACGATTCCGCTGCTGGCATTCACAGCATTCGTAATTATCACAGTCTGCATGTTCATTCTTCGTAAAAAACACGCATAAGAAAAAGCATTTGCCATTTTAGGCAAATGCTTTTTTTCATAGGATGGTGATGTTCAATAGGGAAGGAATAAGCAAGCCTCCCCAAATTAGCGTCATACCGGCAGCCATGATCATGCCGATAGTCGAGAACGTACCTTCTTGTTCCCCGTATTCCATGGCTTTATTGGTACCCACTCCATGTGCTCCCATTCCAAGTGCCAAGCCGCGGGCAACAGGCGATTTTAATGCCATAAGCCGAATGACATATGGGCCGATGATACCGCCTGTAACACCAGTCACGATAACGAAGACAGTCGTCAGGGTCGGCAGACCGCCAATTGTTTTTGATACTTCAATCGCAATTGGTGTTGTAATGGATCGTGGCAGGATACTGATCAGTAAATCGCCATTGAAGCGCATAACAAGACTCAAAAGCAAGGAAGAACCGATTGCTACCAATGTACCGGCTGCAATGCTTGTTAGAATGATCATGATATTCTTACGTAACAGAGGAGCATGTTTGTAAATTGGTATAGCAAAAGCAACTGTGGCTGGGCCGAGCATATGTGTCCATAAACTTGAAGATAGGGCGTATTCACTTGGCTCTAAATGTGCCAACTGGATAATGCCGATAAGAATCAAAGGACACAGCAGCAGCGGATGGAAGAATGGCATCGGCCATTTCTTGTACACAACTTTTGAGGCGCGGTAGATGACATAGGTAACAATGGTGCCTATTAAGATGATAAGTGCGGTAGTCATTGTGTGTGTCCTCCTTTTCTTTTTCTTCTATACAGCTTCTCAGCAGTGAATCCAGTAGCGGCCATCACGATGAAGGTGCTGATAAGGATCAGCAGCACAGTCTCCAGACCTTGCCAGTTCAATATCTCCTTATAATTCAGGATACCAACAGCTGATGGGACAAAGAAAAGCAGAAGTTCAGCCAACAGCCAGCCCCCTGCTTTCTCGATCCATTCCAGTTTGACGATGCCTGCAAATAAGCTTAGTAATAACAAGACCAGACCTACGATAGAGCCTGGTACCGGAAGAGATAATATATGTGCTAAGCCGACACCGGCAAAATAAAATACGTGAATGATCGCTAGCTGAGAAAGCATGGTAATCGTTTTTCGTACCATAAATCTTCCTCCTAACAGAAAGTTATCCATAACTTTTATTGATAACTCCATCATACTGCGGTCTCACGTATTCGTAAAATACATATATATTATATTGTCTATAACTTTAAGTTATATTGACTTAAAGGAAAAACTCAATGAAACGCCTTCCGGCATAGGAAATATACTTGTCCTTTTTTGTGATGATTGCCAGGTTCCACGGAATGGAAGGCGTTAAATCGATAATACGGATATCAGCATTATAGGTTCGGTTACAAATGGATTCAGGAAGCAGGCTGACTCCTAAGTTTGCTGCGACCATTTCACTGATGAAATCCCATTGCGCGCTTTTGAAGAGGATATGTGGTTCGAAGCCTTCCTCGATGCAGCGTTTCCGCATAATATCGTGCAATGCAAATTCCTCATTATAGAAAATGAAGTCTTCATCCTTTAATTCCTTCAGCTCAACTAATTCCCGATCAGCGAGCGGATGGTCGCGATGCACCATCAGCTTCATCTCTTCTTCTACAATCGGATAATAGTTGAACTCCGTTTCATCAAGGGGCAGAACAGCAACGCCAAGCTCAAATTCTCCTTCGTCTACAGCCTTTACGACACGGGCAGCCCCATATTCGGTAATATTGATCGTGACATTCGGATAGGTCTGGTGGAAGCGAGCCATTACCTTTGGAAAGAAGAGACTGCCTATAATCGGCGGAATTCCGATCGTGACAGCTCCTTGCTTCAGATCAGTAAGATCTTGGAGTGTCGTTTGCATTTCGTCCAATTGGGCAAGTACTTGCTGACCATAGGTATGTACCACTTTGCCGGCATCGGTCAAGGTAGTGGATTTGTTCGTACGTTTGAATAAGGTGATTCCGAGTTCTTCTTCCAGACTCTTGATTGTTTTACTGAGAGCAGGCTGAGATACATGCAAGCTTTCTGCTGCTTTTGTCAGTCTCTTCTGTTTCACAATTTCGATCAGATAGCGTAGCTGCCGCAATTCCATAACGATACCGTCCTTTCTTAAGTTCAAGTATACCCATTTCTCTATAGAAGGAAAATGCTATAATACAAGCAATAACTGATAGAAGGAGTCCTTTTAATGGGATATGAGATAAAATCGTTAACAGCAGATGATGCGTATGCAGTATTGCATTGGCGCTATTCCCCGCCTTATGATCTCTATAATCTCACCTATACGGAAGGAGCGGTCATGATGCTTATGGTAGGTGATTATTATGGAGTCTACGAAGACGGGATTCTGCTTGGATATTTCTGTGTTGGAGATGATGCGCGAGTGCTTGGCGGTGACTATAGTGACCAGACCTATTTGGATATAGGCGTAGGGATGGCACCTGAAAAAACCGGACACGGAAGAGGCTCGCAGTTCTTCACTGAAATACTCAATTGGATCAAGATAAATATCGAGCAGGACCAATATCGGCTAACAGTAGCAGCTTTCAATGAACGAGCTGTCCACCTTTACGAAAAGGCTGGTTTCCGGGAGGTAAATCGTTTTAACCGCGAGTCCGATGGCTTGCTGTTCCTAATCATGACAAAGAGCCCATGCTGACATGGGCTTTATTTATTCTAACGCGCCTTCTGGATTGTAAGCAGAAATATCGATATCGGTTTCTTGTCCCAATATCAGCTTGGTGAGCTGAGAGGCAACAAACGGCCCCATTGTAAGGCCTGACGCACCTAACCCATTCATTACATAAAGATTTTTATGCTTTGGCAGACGGCCGAATACCGGGAGGAAACCAGGGGTAAATGGCCGGAATCCAACCCGAGTCTCAGCCAGTACAGCTCCTGCTAATTCAGGAGCAAGCTGCATAGCCTTACTCAGTACTTCATGTACTCCGCCGGCCGTGATTTTCGTATTCATCTCTGTATCATTCTCGTGAGTGGCTCCTGCTACCATTCTGCCGTCTGGGAATGCGAGCAGATATTGATCATTAGGCGGTATTATAACAGGCCAAGTCTCTGTTTGAGCAGCATCCAGCTGTAAATGACAAATTTGGGCTTTTTGGAAGCTGACTTGCAGTGAATAGCCTAACGGTTCCAATAGCTCCTTGGCCCATGCCCCGGCGGTGACGACAACATGATCAGGTGTCCATATCTCATCGCCGGCTGTGACGGCGATTTGCCCAGCTGTCAACGATAGGCGAGCTTCGGCTGAAACAAAACGAGCGTTATATTTCTTAGCTGCCCGATGCAAACTATTACGTAAAGCCCGACCATCGACACGAGCGGCTCCGCTGACGTGCACTGCACCAAACCCGGGGGCTAGTAATGGGAAAAGCTGGCGCACATCCTCTTCTCCCAACAGGCTGATGGCTCCCATTTCCGGAGCATCGTCTCTTCGTTTTTCTGCCCGCTTTTGCATGGCTTCCAGTTTCTTGGGATCCTGATGTAAACTTAAGGCACCTACGCGGGCATAGCCTGTTTCTTCTTCACCCTCAAGCCGGAGTTCTTCGATAATCTCCGGATAATAGCGGGCTCCGCCTTTGGCCAGCTCATACCAATCTTTGTTGCGCCGCTGGGAGAGCCACGGACATACGATACCTGCTGCAGCATCTGTCGCTTGTCCTTGGTCAAAGCGATCGATCACCGTAACTTGCATGCCGGCTTTGGCGAGCTTATAAGCGGTAACGGATCCTGCTATTCCTGCTCCAATAATTGCTATATGCATGTCGAACATCCTTTTCTTCATTTAGCTACAATATACCATAGCATATCCACCCTTTTTTCAGTATCATAATCGAATGATATATAGTATAAGTGAGAGGTAAAATAAAAAATCATAAAAGGACTTGTATAGACATGGCGACTAGAAGTAAAAAGCTGTTTCATCGTATAAAAATCAATCCGCCGCAATTTTTTGCGCTGGGATTTCTCGTGTTAATCGCATTGGGGACGTTTCTTCTGATGCTTCCGATGGCGACAGCGGATCGACACCATCTTTCTTTTATTGATGCGCTATTCGAGGCAACTTCAGCTGTTTGTGTGACAGGGCTGGTAGTGGTCGATACACAGACCACCTTTACTTTATTTGGCGAAATTGTACTGTTATGTCTTATCCAGATAGGCGGATTAGGATTTATGACGCTCACCGTATTCATCGCATTGCTGCTTCGCCGCAATATAAGCTTTGAGGAGCGGCATTTAGTCAAAGAATCACTCAATCAAAATTCGTACGAAGGTATTGTCCGGATGGTGCGGTTTGTTCTCTTATTCACTGTTATTTGTGAGGTGATTGGAACGCTTATCCTCGGGATTCACTGGGGGGATGAGTTTGGCTATCCGAAATCTTTTTATTACGGACTCTTTCATTCAATATCAGCATTCAATAATGCCGGATTTGATATTATGGGGGATTTCAGCAGCGTGACTGCTTATGTTGGCGATCCAATAGTCAATCTTACGTTGACAAGTCTTCTGATGTTAGGTGGTATCGGCTTCATCGTCGTAGCTGATATCTTACAGAAGAAAAAAGGAAAACGGCTGATGCTCCATACAAAAGTTGTTTTATGGATGTCTGCTATACTTGTCGCTATCGGGACAATATTAATCTTTTTATTGGAGTATGGTAATCCAGCCACTATCGGAAATATGCCTTGGAATGAAAAACTATTAGCTTCTTATTTCCATGGTGTAGTCCCGAGGACTGCTGGTTTCAACTCGCTGAATACAGCTGATCTGACATTAGGATCACAGCTGGTAACTATGGCACTTATGTTTATCGGCGGCGGAACTGGAGGAACAGCAGGAGGCATTAAAGTCACAACGTTTGCCATATTGCTGTTTGCAGTATGGGCACTGATCAAAGGAAAGCAGGAAGTGAATATCAGAAATCGACGGATACCTGGGGACTTAGTGTTCCGGGCATTTTCGATCACGACATATTCAGTCCTTCTCGTATCGTTATTCGTGTTTTTGCTTGCTATTACGGAGAAAGGCGCTGCACTCAATTATATTGCGTTCGAAGTACTTTCTGCTTTCGGGACGGTTGGGATGACACTGGGATTGACGCCGGAGCTTTCCGAACCGGGGAAGATGCTTCTTTCCCTCCTCATGTTCATGGGTCGTGTTGGGCCGATTACTATCGCATTCGCGCTAGCTTTCCGAATCAGGAAGACTGCCGTGCGGAACCCGGAGGAACGAATCATCATCGGCTAATATAGCTGTTGTATCCGTTTTCGGTTTCTCAATTCTTTGTTTTCAGATAAAATAGAACTACATCATTAAGGTGTTAGAGGAGTGACAGACTTGAATAAGAAAGAGATAGAAATATTAGAGCTATTAGAAAAAAACGGAAGAATGGATGTACATATGATAGCGCGGATGGTTGAGCTGTCCGTTGAGGAAGTAGAAGCTGCTATCCGTAAATTCGAGGAAATGCAGATTGTTCATGGTTATTCAACGTTGATCGATTGGACGGAAGTGCGGGGCTATGAAGGTGTGACCGCTATGATTGATGTAAAGGTAACGCCTGTTCGAGGCAAAGGATTCGATGATGTAGCAGAACGTATTTATCGCTTCCCAGAAGTGAAAGCTGTCTATTTGATGTCAGGCGCATACGATTTGTCTGTATCAGTGGAAGGAAAGACGATGTCACAGGTGGCCCGCTTTGTATCGGAAAAGCTATCTACATTGGATACAGTTATTTCGACGACTACGCACTTCATCCTGAAAAAGTATAAACATGATGGCATCATCTTCGGTGAGGATGACGATAATGATCGCAGAATGCCGGTGAGTCCATGAGTCTGGATACAAGCCGCTTCATTGCGGAGCATGTCGATGCTTTGAAACCATCCGGCATCCGGCGTTTCTTCGACTTAGCTTCGACAATGGATAATGTTATTTCCTTAGGGGTTGGTGAACCAGATTTCGTCACGCCCTGGAATGTGATCGAAGCAAGCTACCATTCACTCGAGCAAGGGTATACAGCCTACACAGCGAATGCTGGACTGATGGAGCTACGTGAACTGATTTCTGATTATCTCAAAACGACATACTCTGTGAGCTATCGTCCGGCAGATCAAGTGATCGTGACGGTAGGGGCCAGTCAGGCAATCGATATTGCGCTGCGGGCTATCCTTAACCCGGGTGATGAGGTCATCATTGTCGAGCCGTGTTTTGTTGCTTATGCTTCGGCTGTTTCATTGGCAGGGGGCGTACCAGTCTCTGTAGGGACGAAAGCGGAGAATGGCTTCAAGCTGCAGCCGGAAGAGTTGGAGAGTGCCGTTACGCCAAAAACAAAGGCAATCATCCTATGTAATCCGAATAACCCGACTGGCACGATGCTGAATCGTGAGGAGCTGCTGCCGATTGCGGAGCTTGTGGAAGAACATGACTTGCTCGTCCTTTCTGATGAGATATATGCAGAGCTGAGCTATGAAGCTGATTACGTGAGCTTCTCCGGCTTACCGAATATGCAGGATCGCACGATTCTTATTTCCGGATTTTCCAAATCGTTTGCGATGACAGGCTGGCGTCTCGGTTATGCCGCGGGACCTGCTGAACTGATCCAAGCAATGACAAAGATTCATCAGTATACAATCATGTGTGCGCCGACGATGGCCCAGTACGGTGCGGTAGAAGCGCTGCGCAGCGGAGCAGCCAGTGTAGAGCATATGAGAAAAAGCTATCGTCAGCGTAGGAACTTTGTTACATCAGCTTTTGAAGAAATGGGCTTGATGACCAACAGACCGGGCGGAGCTTTCTATATCTTCCCATCCATCAAAGAAACCGGTATGAGTTCCGAAGCCTTTGCGGAAGCTTTGCTGATTGAAGAAAAGGTGGCCGTTGTACCTGGAAGTGTTTTCGGGGAAAGCGGGGAAGGCTATATTCGCTGTTCTTATGCGACTTCGATGAAGCAGCTGACAGAAGCGATGAAACGGATCAAGCGTTTTGTTGAAAAGCAGCAAGCATAAAAAAGACCCTCTCGTATGAGAGGGTCTTTTCGTTTATTCGTTCAATAGAAGTCTGTCACGGCCAAACTGGAACCAGTCTTTAACAACTTGTTTTTGGTCCTTGTCGAGGCTAGTCAATCCTTTATCAGATTCTGCTGCAAATACAGCATCGCCATATAGTTTGCCTAGTTCATGAACATGGTCATTGTGACGCTGGAAAATAGTAAAGTTCAACGGATCATTTTCCGTAGCACTTTCATTGCTGACGACAACAATACCGTCAACCAATCGTGTCATGATAGGTGAACCGCCGACAAACTTCTGAATGCCTTGTGGGTCTGATGGTACGGACTTTGCAGCAAAGTCTCTTTCTGGTTTAAGTACTAATGCTGATATTTTTGCCATGTGGGTTCTCTCCTTCGAACGCTTTTATTCCATTAAAGCATAATAGGATGCACTTCGCTATTACTCTGCTTTTGTCGGAACCCAGCCTTTTGTTTGCAGGATGATATTCCAAAGCGGTTCTGGAATGCCATGATGATCTTCGCGGGCGGGGTCGATCAAACGGATGATTTCGTCTTCGCGTCCTTCTTTAAGCTTCGTTGCGAATTCCGGATCAATCAGCAATTCACGACCCAATGCAATTAATGGGACACCAGTTGCTTTCGCTGCAGCTACGTCTTCGGCGGAGTACAAGGATCCAACACCGATCAATGGTATTCTGTCATTGATTCGTTCTTTGATCAAATCAATACGTTTCGCATTTGTATCAGCACCGCGTCGAGCTGTGGAGTGGAAGTCCATCAGGGATACATGCAGGTAATCCAAAGGTTTTTCTACAAGTGCATCAATTAACTCGAATGTTTCTTTCATTGTCAATCCAGGTGTTTCCGGTTCTTCTGGGGAGAAACGATATCCTATGATAAAGTCTTTGGAGCCGTGTTTTTCTACAGTTTCCTTCACTTTATCGATGACAGCTAATGGGAAGCGCAAACGCTCGCCCCATTCATCATCACGACGATTGGAGAATGGAGAATAAAACTGCTGAATGATATAGCCGTTTGCACCATGGATTTCTACACCATCGAAGCCTGCTTCGATAGCGCGGCGGGCAGCTTCACCAAAATCGTCTACGATTTGCTGAACCTCTGCTGTTTCCAATGCGCGCGGAGTAGCCGCTCCTTCTTTTTCAACAGCGCTTGGAGCAACAATATCTCCATTAGGCACAAGATCAGCAACTGCTTCACGTCCGCCGTGGTGTATCTGGAGGATTGCTTTTGCTCCTTCAGCCTTGATTGTGTCAGCCTGTTTCTTCAAGCCAGGGATGTCTGTATCATGAGCCACGGAAGGCTGTCCAGGGAATGCCTTCCCGCTATCAGAAACATTGGTTGCAGCAGTGATGACCAAGCCGATATCCTTGGAACGCTGTGCGATATATGGAAGTTCCTGATCAGAAATCGTACCATCAGGATTGGAAGAGTAATGTGTCATCGGAGCGAGTACGAAGCGGTTTTTCAACGTAACGCCATTTGGTAAAGTTAAACTCTCGAAAAGGGAAGCGTATTTTTCATTCATGGGAATCATTCCTCCTTTGTATGGACTATATTCTAGAGAGTTGTGAAAAAGGTAGCAAACAAAATGCTCATTCGTAAGCGAGTTATTTTTTGTAACAGCCATCTGCAAAAAATCTATGGCCATGCTATACTGTTGAAACAACAAAGACAGGAGCAACGATGGTATGTTGAACAAATATGATTATTACTATGGTGCCTTCCTTTCCAAGCTAGTATCCATGCAGATTGTACCTGCGCTGATCGAGGAAAGTAAGGAAAGGCGTGTATATCAGCTGGAAACAGGTTCGAATCGGATGAAAGTGTACTCGAAGTACGCGACAAGTTCGACCAATACGTGGAATTTCCGCTTCTCGGATGAGGAACGGGAACGTCTGCTGCAATGGTCTGAAGAAGAACGGCACCAGCTGTTTGTGCTTATTTGCAGTAAGAAAGACCTTCTCGGCGGAGAAATCGCAATCCTGACATTCGACCAGCTGCTTGCGTGCATGGATGTGCGGGAGAAATATAAAGAAGCCAGCTGCCGTGTTGCAATCAGGAAAAAAAAGCATAGCCCGTTCCTTTATGCTTATGGTACTTCCCGCAGCTTGGATGATGCCTTACCGCTAACGCGTAATTTCGCGGATTTATTATTGCATACTTCGATACCAGAGCCCGTATAAAGAAGTGTATAGCAGAAATTAGCTATACACTTTTTCTATATAGGAAAGAAAGCGGATTCAAAAAAGTTACACAAAGGACTAATTATCTATTACAATGGCGTTATGAATAAAAAAGGAGATAGTCTATGGGGAAATCCTTTTCTGTCCAAAAAATACTCAATAATAATGTGCTGATAGCCGAAAATGAGGATTCAAAAGAAGTCGTCCTGATCGGTAAGGGAGTCGGTTTTGGTAAGAAATCAGGCAGTAAGCTGGAGGAAGGCGAATTTGAAAAGCTGTTTGTGCTTCAAGGTGAAAAGGAGCAGAACAGCTACAAGCAGATGCTGGATCATATCGATGAAGAATTGGTTGCAGTTATGAATGATGTCATTTATCTAATCGCAGAGCGGATGGGGCAGCAATTAAATGAGCATATTCACATCGGGCTGACCGATCACTTAGCCTTTGCAATGAAACGACTGGAGCAAGGCTTGGATATCAAAAATCCTTTTGCAGTGGAAACGAAATTCATCTATCCGAAGGAATATAGCGTAGCTAGTGAGGCAGTATCACTTTTGAATGAACGGCTCGGCATCCAGCTGCCGGAAGGTGAAATCGGTTTTATTACACTGCATATTCACAGTGCTTGTATCAATCAGCCTGTAGGAGAACTAAGTCAATATACAAGGCTGATTGCGCAGATGTTCCAGGTGATCGAGGCAAGTTTAGCTATTACAGTCGATCGGGAAAGTATTAATTATATAAGGCTTGTCCGTCATTTTCGTTTTGCAATAGACCGGATAAAACGGGGTGAGGAAGTTCGCGAGCCTGATAAAATCATGAACCTATTGAAAACTGAATATCCGCTGTGCTATAATACTGCTTGGAAGCTAGTCAAAATATTACAGCAAACGTTAAAACGTCCTGTACAAGAAGCAGAGGCAGTCTATCTCACTTTGCATCTGTACCGTTTGACCAATAAATTATAATGTGCATGGCATTTATGCGTGTAACTGAACTGATCAGGCATGAGGATAAAAGGATGCGCAAGAAGAATTCATTTCTTTTTGTGTGATTTTCTTTATCGCTCATGTCTTTTTTATTGATATTTTGTGTAAACGTTATCAGGATGTAAAGGAATTGGAGTGTATAGTAGATGAAAAATGCTTTTGGTGTCCTGCAGAAAATCGGCCGGGCGCTTATGCTGCCTGTCGCAATACTACCTGCTGCCGGTATCTTGCTGGCATTGGGGGATGCATTACAGAATCCGGATCTGATGGGGAATATCGGATTTTTGAACAGTGCATGGGTGCAGCTCATTGCTTCTGTCATGCAAAGCGCCGGCTATATCGTATTTGATAACTTGCCGTTACTATTTGCGGTAGGTGTTGCCATTGGACTAGCGAATGGAGATGGTGTGGCAGGTATTGCAGCCATCATCGGTTATCTGATCATGAACGCGACGATGGGTGCGGTGCTCATCGCTAATGGCAGTATCCCGGAAGATGCTGTTGAACAAGCAGCATTCTTTGCAGGGAATAATCCGGCCTATACGACGATGCTCGGAATCCCGACACTCGCCACAGGAGTATTCGGCGGGATCATTGTCGGTGTGCTGGCAGCCATTATGTTCAATAAATTTTATAAAATTGAATTGCCGCAGTATCTGGGATTTTTCGCTGGAAAGCGTTTTGTTCCAATTGTGACATCTCTTTGTGCATTGGCGCTTGGTCTGTTGATGCTTGTTGTCTGGCCGCCAATCCAACATGCATTGAATAGCTTCTCGAGCGGCTTGTTATCTTCCAATATGACGCTGACGGCTTTCATTTTCGGTGTCATTGAGCGGGCATTGATTCCATTCGGTCTGCATCACATTTTTTATTCACCATTCTGGTATGAATTCTTCAGCTACACGAATGCGGCGGGAGAACTGATCCGCGGTGATCAGCGTATTTTCATGGCGCAAATCAGAGATGGGGCGGAGCTGACAGCAGGTACATTCATGACTGGCAGATATCCGTTCATGATGTTCGGTTTGCCGGCGGCAGCCTTGGCTATTTATCACGAAGCAAGCCCTGAAAGAAAGAAAGTTGTTGCTGGGTTGATGGGTTCAGCGGCACTGACTTCCTTCTTGACAGGAATCACAGAACCGCTTGATTTCTCTTTCTTGTTCGTTGCGCCATTGTTATACGCTGTACACTGTGTATTTGCTGGACTTTCCTATATGACGATGTACATGCTGGATATTAAAGTCGGAATGACATTCTCCGGTGGATTCATTGATTTCTTCTTGTACGGAATCCTGCCCAACCGGACGGATTGGTGGCTGGTTATTCCAGTAGGATTAGCTTTTGCGGTAATTTATTATTTCGTATTCCGATTCGCAATTCGTAAATTCAATCTCATGACGCCAGGTCGTGAAAGAGAAGTGAAAGAAGAAACAAATACAAGAAACTCTCGGGCTGGAGGATTGGCGTATCATGTGCTTGAAGCGATGGGTAATAAAGAAAATATAAAATACTTGGACGCATGTTTAACGCGTCTTCGAGTCACAGTGAATGATAAGAACAAAGTTGATAAAACTGAACTGAAGAAATTAGGGGCAGCGGGTGTACTGGAAGTCGGGAACAACATGCAAGCCATATTTGGGCCGAAATCGGAAGGGCTGAAAGAGCAGATACAGGATATCATAATGGGCAAGACATCAAGCTCGCAAAATGAAGCTGCACCTGCAGCGGAAGTCGTTTTACAGGTCGAGGATATCCAGTCAAACCTACTTCAAAATGACCCATTCGTCATACCGATGTCTGGAACACTGCGTTATTTGGAGGATGTACCGGATCTAGTCTTCTCTGAAAAACTAATGGGAGATGGCTTTGCGATCGAACCTGTCAATGGAACTGTTGTTTCTCCGATTAACGGGAAAGTCATCAACATTTTTCCTACAAAGCACGCCATTGGTTTAGAGGCAGACAATGGTCGTGAGGTGCTGATTCATATTGGATTGGAAACGGTGAATTTGAAGGGAGAAGGATTCGAGGTTTTTGTGAAAGAGGGAGACAGAGTCGTAGCGGGTCAGAAACTAGTGGAAGCTGACCTTGCAAATATAGAACCACAGGTCCCGTCTTTGCTGACCCCGGTTGTGTTTACGAATCTGGTACCTGCTGAGAAAGTTGTGTTCCAAGCGGGAAAGAAAGTAAAAGCGAACCAGAAAAACAGAGTTAAAATCGAAATGTATTAGAAAAGACAGCTATAGCGATAATGCTATAGCTGTTTTCATTCGTTTAAATATGTCTTTTCCAGATAGTCCTCTTTATTTCCGTATACCTTGACGATATGAGATTCACCCCAGCTGCACAAGGAATCCAGTATCCCTTGCAAACTCCAGCCATACTCGCTCAGTTCGTATTCGACACGCGGCGGAAGCTCATGGTATTGAATCCTGTTAATGATCCCGTCTGCCTCCAACTCGCGAAGCTGCTGCGTGAGCATTTTCTGGGAGATATTCGGCATAAGCCGCTTCAATTCGCTTGTCCGTTTCTTTCCGTGTGTCAGATGGCAGAGAATGACCGTTTTCCACTTCCCGCCTATTACCTCAAGTGTTGCTTCTACACTAATATTATATTTCTTTTGCATTTTCTTCTCTCCTTATAGGTACTAAAAGGTGCCTATAGCACAAAAAAGTACGTACTGTTCAATGTGAATCCTATACGACATAATAACATTACTCCGGCTGATGCGGGAGATATAAGAAATGGAAAGGAAATGTAATATGAAAGGAAAACAATCTTTTGCCTTGATCGCTTTGGCTATTACGGCTTTTGCGATCGGCACAACAGAATTCATCAGTGTGGGTCTGTTGCCGCTGATTGCGGATGACTTTCACTCATCAGTGCAGGCGGCTGGACTTACAGTGTCCCTATATGCCATCGGGGTTGTTGTCGGTGCTCCGATCCTGACACCGATGCTTTCCCGTATACCGAAAAAGAAGCAGCTTCTTTTGGTTATGCTTGTCTTTTTGATAGGTAATAGTATAGCCGCTGCTGCTCCTAATATGTCTATTCTGCTGGTAGCTCGTTTCATCTCGGCGCTTGCGCATGGCGTATTCATGTCGATCGGCTCTACAATCGCTGCGAGTTTGGTTCCGCCAAATAAGCGGGCAGGAGCAATCAGTATCATGTTCACCGGGCTTACTGTTGCCACGATTACCGGTGTACCGTTCGGGACATTCATCGGTCAGCAGCTAGATTGGCGAATCGCTTTTCTATTTATTGTCGTTATTGGACTTCTTGCTGGTTTGGCTAATCTGGCATTGCTGCCAAATACGCTGCCTAAAGGCGTAAAAGTAAGACTTAAAGATCAAACTAGTCTCTTGCGGTCAGTCCCTATCGTTCTGGTTCTTCTTATTACGGCACTTGGCTATGGCGGCACATTCGTCGTCTTTACGTATTTATCACCACTTTTGCAGCAGATAAGCGGATTTCAGCCAGGGACAGTGACGTGGCTTTTGCTCGTGTATGGTATTGCAGTAGCAATCGGCAATATTACTGGTGGTAAGCTGGCTAATAAAAAGCCGGTTCATGCGTTATTTTATATGTTTGCCATACAGGCAATTATACTAGCTGCCTTATACCTTACATTACCTGTCAAAGGACTTGGTTTGCTGTTCATACTGCTTATGGGATTGTTCGCCTTTATGAACGTTCCCGGTTTACAGTCGTATATCGTTGTGCTTGCCGAACGGCTTGTACCGCAGGCGGTTGATGTAGCCTCTGCTTGGAATATTGCAGCTTTCAATGCTGGAATTGCCCTCGGGTCCTATTTGGGCGGAGTTATTACAGAGCAGCTAGGTCTGCTTCATACAAGCTGGGTAGCAGCCATTATGGTTGCGGCAGCAGTTGGTTTAACGGCTATTTCGAGAAAACTAGAAAACAAAGGAGTAATATCTCATGAAATCAGTAAAGCTCAATAACGGCAATTCTATGCCGATGCTAGGTTACGGTGTCTTCCGTGTAGAGGATGGAGAGGAACTAGCTGAAAAAGTCTATTTTGCTATCGAGCAAGGGTATCGCAGTATCGACACTGCTGCTATTTATGGAAATGAGGCAAGTGTCGGTCAAGGAATTAACCGGGCCATCCAAGCAGGGTTAGTGAAAAGAGAAGATTTGTTTGTCACCTCTAAAGTATGGAATGCAGGCCTGACGTTGGAACAAACAAAAGCAGCTTATGGAGAGAGCTTGGAAAAAATGCAGCTTGATTATCTTGATCTTTATTTAATCCACTGGCCAGGGAAAGATAAGTTTTTAGAGCCATATCGAGCACTGGAAGAACTATATGAAGAGAAGAAAGTGAAAGCAATTGGTGTGAGCAACTTCCAAGTTCATCATTTGGAAGAATTACTAAAAACCGCTTCTGTGGTGCCGGCAATCAATCAAGTAGAATTCCACCCGCGCTTGATTCAAGCAAAACTGCGTGCATACACGAAGAGAAATGGAATCCATTTGGAAGCATGGTCACCTCTTATGAACGGAGAATTGCTGGCGCAGCCATTGCTGCTGGAGCTATCTGGCAAATACGGGAAATCCCCGGCCCAGATTGTGCTTCGCTGGGATATTCAGCATGGTGTCATCACGATACCAAAATCTATGACAGACAAGCGTATCATCGAAAACAAGGAAGTTTTCGATTTTGAAATTCAACCAGAAGATATGGAGCGCTTAGATCAATTGGATGATGGTACCCGCAGTGGCCCGCATCCGGACGAGTTCGATTTTTAAGATGAAGATGAAGAAAGGCAGCTGTCTGCAGAAGACAGCTGCCTTTTTCATTTATATTGCTTAAACCATTTTATCCACCTGGATTTGCTTGCTTGGAGCAGGGATTCGGTGGTTCTGTCATGCTTTTGCTTCTGATATTCGATAAAGCTGGCAGAGCCAATCAGCAGAATGCCAGCTCCAATCAGATATAACCACCATGGTGCGCTTCCCCAAAGGGTACGGGTGTTAAAGAATAAGTTAAACACAACAGTGATCGTCCCTGTCAGGAAATACGCACGATATTTCCGTAAGAAACCAATGACAGCGGCCAGTAAAGAAAGGCTGCCAAGAGATAAGGCATCATAAATTGTCATTGAAGACAGCCCATCTAGCACGAGGATGCCGAACCCAATTGTTAGCAAAACTAACTCGATATGCGGTGTTACATCGGGATCATAGAAAAACAGTCGCAAGATGATAAGAACTAGTAATGCTATCGGTACGACATATAGCTCTGTTGTTAAATATGGACTGATGTCTGCGACTTGCAGGACGAGTATATAAGGGTACAAACAAGATACGATGGCAGCAAGCCGTACATAACGTCTTTCAGCTGCTGGTGCTGTGTATATACTGATTGCATATAAAAGTACCGGTACTGATAAACCAAATAGCGTATCAGCAAGGCCTGATTCATAGGCTGCAACACCTGCCAGACTGCCGACGATAGTATAAACGATAGCACCGATCCGATATATATCCACTCTATTCGAAACAGAACTCTTGCCCGCTTCGGCAACGAAAGATTGGTAATTGCTGAAGCTGGTAAGTGCTAATCCTGTTGCGCCGGCAAGCAGTAAGTAAGCTAAACGGATTTCCTGGCCGATGCTTCCATAGAGAAGCGAAATGGCAAGAAGTAACAGCAACGTGCAGGCAGAAACGATGCTTAGCTGCCATTGATGCTGTTGATAGATTGCAATTACCCCGACAAAGATAGCCAGCAGGATGATTTGCCAGGAGAATAGGCCAGTAAGCTCTGCTAATGCGAACAGCAGAATAACGTTATAGCCAGTCAGCAGGCTAATCCGCAATAAGGAACGCCAGCTAGGCAGCAGAGCATATGCCAAGGCAATGCAGCCTGTTGTCAATGCTGCAGCCAGTGTAAATTGATGACTCAGATCTGAGTACTGATCCATATGGGTGATCGAGATAAGGAAGACAATTAAAATACTGGCATTTGCAAATATATACTTTTCTATCGGTCTCGTAACAATGTGTGCAGATAACACGAATGGAACGAGCGGAATAAGAAGCCATACAGGCGGAACAAAATCCAACAACTGTGCAAGCAAAACCCATAGCGTGCCGAAAATAATCAAAGCATGACTGCACCAGAAGAAGTAGAGCGAACCAATCGGAGCTTTCTTCTTCATGTATAGGCTAGCTGCAAAGAACAGCATTCCGCATAACAAGACATAAGCTGTTAATATATTCGACTCTCGAATTTCGAATAGATCTTGCAGTGATACATATGTCACAATGATGGAGCTGAGCACTGCAAGCCATAATGGATGCCTCCGAAAGACTTGAAGAGCCATTGATTGAATACCGACATTGATAAGTGAAACAATCGTAACTGTGACTGCAGGTAAATTCCACGTAAAGATGGCAATCAGAACAGCGCAACTCTGCAGGATTTGACCAGTTAGGAAAAACGATAAAAATAATGGCCGGTATCGATATCTACGGCATAGGAATGCAATTGCAATGGCTATCAATGCAATCAAAGTTGCATGTCCTGAAATACCGATTTGTTCATGATAAAATTCATTTTCAGTATATAGACGGTAACCGCCGAGTAATAATGCTGCGATCAAGCTAATCGGGGTAATGATCTTACTGATGAGCACAACCTCTGCGTTTTCTTTCTCGTAACAGAAGAAACCTGCTGCAGCCACTAATAGCAGCAGATAGCTATTGGCTTCATAATATCCATAGCTATGATTTACCAGGAATATAGGGATGACGAGCCCTACGGCTGCCCAGTTAATCGTAACTTGGAATGGCTCCAAGAATGTTATCTTTCTTGGCCAAATATAACTGTATGAAAGTCCGATGAAACATAACGTCGCCAACGCAATTGTACGGATCCAAATTGGAGCATCTACCATATAAAGCAGCCAGTAGACGACAAGCAGGAACAGTCCGACGCTAGGATAGCTGTAATAGGCTTTGCGTGATGAAGCGGTCCAGATCGTATACTGGATCAGTAAGAATGAAATCCCGATTAAGTACGCCCAATTAAAATCAAAATAATAAAGAAGACTTGTGAAAAGGATAAAAAGAAAGCCATTTATTGCATGGATAAAAGATTCATAGACCACTTGCAGCCAGCGAGGCAAATTCCATGTCAACATAACGAGAATGAAGCCTAAGCCTATGAATTGACCAAAGAACATATTGAAATAAGAGTTAATCTCCAAAAGCAGCAAGATGCTGCCAATCAAGGTAAAAGCGATAAATCCAAAATGATAAAGTTTACTGAAGTTCTTGGCTGCCAAAATCAATGCGTTAATGCCAATCACCAGTAAAGTCAGATCATAGGTGATGGCACTGCTCATCAGAATGATTGTGATGATGGCTTCTGTTCCAAGTTTCATTTGCAGATAATAAGGCCAATAACGCTGCAGTGTCTTAAGTTTAAATGTATTGCGGATCGTTCGCTCGAACAAAAGTAGCAGGAAGTTGGCCAGCTGCAAGCAGAATAGAAATGCACTATACGTAGTCGTGACATATAGTAATGCTGAGATTAAGGTGGACGATAAGCCGACATATGTTACCCATATGAATGCTTTGGATCCTGTACGGGCTGCCACTGCATAGTACAAAGCTGTACAGCTTAATGCCGCAGCAGTTCCTATCAATGCTGCACCGTCACCGCCGAAGGATAAATAGCTGCCAAACAGCTGATAGTAGGATGCTGAGAAGATGACTATCGGTACAAACAGCGCTGCGAGCATTAAGAATGCGAAGGCTGTTTGCGGAATCCTAACTTTATAGCTGATATAACTCAATCCTGCGAAAAGGAAAGGAATCAGGCTGATTAATAGCACTTTTCCTAAAGATGAGAAGTTCCCCCAGTTTGAAGTGCCGAGATATAACCCGCCAAAGAAAAGCATGATGATCCCGAGAACGAGAATGATAGTCAGATTGCGCTCTCGGATTTGTTCAGGAGTCTTTTGTTTTTTCTGTTTCTGGTGGGCTGATGAATTCCAATAGACAGCAGTTTCTGGTGTAGTGTACATCTGTTCAGCCGCCGCAGCTGTCTGACGTGCTGGGGAAATCTCTGGATGTGTCTTTGTTTCAGTCTGTTTCGAAGCATCATAAGACAGTTTGGTTCGATACCCAGTCATTGCGTTCGAGTATGTTTCGTTAGATATATAGCCTTGATCTAATAATTCCCGAAGTCTTTGTTCGAACAGATCTCCGGATTTATTGGGAGGCGTAGTATCCATTTTTTCACCTCGCGATTATTTGGTTGTTATTTCCAAACTTTATTATATAGAAGTAAGACTTGTCTGAACAGCCGCCTCATTCCTTTCATTTCTGTTTTCTGTTATGATAGGCGGTAGAAAACGTGAACGAAGCTGTTCATATAGAAGGAGAATGAAAATGAAGGATTTTCTACAATTACAGGATAAGCACATCGTCATCATGGGTGTGGCGAATGATCGCAGTATCGCATGGGGCGTTGCGCAATCGTTATATGCCGCTGGTGCGAAGCTGATTTTTACATATCGCCAGGAGCGTTCCGCTAAAAAGTTGAACAAGCTGTTGGAAAAGAATGAAATGGAAGCAGCTGTTATCCAGTGTGACGTAAACGATGATGACAGCATCGCGTCTGCATTTGCAGAAATCAAAGACAAGTTCACAACTGTCCACGGTCTTGTGCATTCTGTAGCACATGCACATCAAGAAGATTTGAGAGGTGATTTCATCGACACTTCTCGTGACGGCTATGCATTCGCACAGGATACAAGTGCCTATTCATTAGTTGCAGTAGCAAAAGCAGTCCGTCCGTTAATGACAGAAGGCGGCTCCATCGTGACAATGAGCTACCTTGGTGCTGATCGTGTGCTCCAGGGCTACAACGTCATGGGTGTTGCAAAAGCAGCTCTGGAAGCAAGTGTACGCTACTTGGCGAATGATCTTGGTCCGGATAACATCCGTATTAACGCTATCTCTGCAGGTCCAATCCGTACATTGGCTGCAAAAGGCGTACCTTCTTTCAATGACATCCTTTCAAAAGTGGAACATACTGCACCGCTTCGCCGTAATGTTTCTGCTGAGGAAGTTGGCGATATGACTGTAGGTTTGCTCGGAGCTCTTTCCCGCGGTGTAACTGGTGAGATTGTTTACGTGGATGCTGGTTTCAATATCATCGGTATTGGTTAATTTGCGCTTTAACCCGTTCTAATAATGATTAGGACGGGTTTTTATGTTCAGCAGGAATTTGTAATACGTGGCAGTGAAACGGGAATATCACACATCTGATTTCTGTTTATTTATTGGAAAAGCTAAATCTCATGATTTGGCTTTTTTATTTTTGGAAAAAAGTTCTTTTCAAATAGAAAGTGCTGGTGTATACTTTGGTGTATCAAGTGTACTACTATAACTAATACAGTTAATACAGAAGCTCGAATGAGGTGAATACATGTTTGAACTTGACTTGCGAAGCGGCAAGCCGATATATGAACAAATCGTTGATAAGTTCAAAGAACTGATCATCAATCAGGTGCTGGAAACAGACGAGAAGCTTCCCTCGGTACGGGAGCTCGCCCAGCAGCTGACAATCAATCCGAATACAATCCAAAAAGCATACCGTGAGCTTGAAAATCAAGAATTGATCTATTCCGTAAAGGGACGTGGGAGTTTCGTGAACGCGATTAGTTTACAGGTCGATCCGCAAAAGGTGAAGCAGATGCAGGAGGAATTGAAAAAACTGCTTACCGAGGCACTGTATATCGGTATGACAGCAGATGAAATTCGAAATGTGGTGGAGCAGCAGCTGCTTAATGGGGGAGGAAGCGAAAAATGATCAAAGCAGTAGAATTAAGTAAAAAATTTGACCGGAAACAAGTGTTGGACCAAGTTGGTTTTCAGGTTAAAAAAGGGACGATTTACGGTCTACTTGGCTCGAACGGCGCAGGAAAGACAACCATAATGCGTATTCTTGCCGGTATACTGAAGCAAGACAAAGGGTGTGTCCTGGTAGACGGCAAAACGGTATTTGAAAATGTGGCAATGAAACAGCGCATCATCTTCATGCCAGATATCCTTTATTTTCTCCCGCAGTATACAGTGAAGCAGATGGGGCAATTTTATGCTGATATGTATGCGAATTGGGATCAGCAGCGATATGACCAGCTGATCAGCCAATTCAAACTGGAGAACAAGAAAGTCTCTACCTTTTCGAAAGGGATGCAACGACAAGTGGCATTTTGTCTGGCATTGGCAGCAAAGCCGGATTTTCTAATCATGGACGAACCGCTTGATGGATTAGACGCTGTTGTGCGGCAGCGAATTAAAGGCTTACTTATCAATGACGTAGCGGAGAGAGAGATGACCGTCCTTATTTCTTCCCACAATCTGCGGGAAATGGAGAACCTCTGTGATGACGTTGGAATCGTACATAAAGGAAAAATGATTCTGGAGCGGAATCTGGATGATATGAAGACAGAGGTTCAAAAGGTCCAGTTCGCTTTGCGCAAAGGGCAGGATATGAGTTTCTTAGAAAAATTAAATATCCTTCACCAGGAAAAACGGGGGAGCATCCATCTGCTGATCGTCAAAGCAGACCATCATGAGTTAGAAGGAATACTTGCAGCACAAAACCCAGTCGTACTGGATATGCTGCCGCTATCCTTGGAAGAAATCTTTATCTATGAAATGGGAGGTGCTGGCTATGCCATCGAAAACATCCTTGATTAAGAAGCAAATCATTTTGCATGATGTCCGACAGGTTGGTTGGTTAAGTGTATTATATTTTTTAGCTTTACTATTAATTCTGCCGATACAAATTATTATCCAGTATTCGGACCTGCCAAATAGAGAATATATGGAAAAAGGCGATCTTTTCCTATATATTCCGGATGTTCAGTGGCTTCTGGCCATTACAGTGCCAGTGCTTCTGGGGATATTATTATTGCGTTACTTGCATAAGAAACAGGTATCCGATTTCATCCACAGTATGCCTATTAAGAGGGCGTCATTGTATCATCACCATCTAATTGTAGGACTGATATTATTATTCATTCCTATTATATTGAATGCGCTGATCCTGATTGGTTTACAGGCTTTCACTGGCATAGGGAATTATTTTAATGGGATGCATGTGTTATCTTGGCTGGGCATAATGCTATTTCTTAATACTTTTATGTTATTGGCCACGGTTTTCACAGGCATGATAACAGGAATGTTTTCCATGCACTTTGTACTAACTTATATCTTAGTCTTGCTTCCAGCGGGTCTTGCTCTCCTGCTAATTGCGAATATGAGTATTTTATTCGTAGGTTACCCAATGGATTATTATGCAGATATGGCAATCTTTAAATTCTCACCAATCTCGTATTTCTTTGTTAACTTTGCTCCTGGTTCTGATTTTTCCTGGATTGTGATGTCAGCATATGCAGCAGCGGGTTTGCTATTATATCTGGCTGCATTCTGGTTATACGCTCACCGGCAAATGGAAGCTACTTCACAAGCAATTGTATTTCCTTTCTTGCGACCTGTTTTCCAATATGGCGTAACTTTCAGCTTTATGATGGCAGGTGGTTATTATTTCCATATTGCGTCTTCGTCATTTGCTTGGGTTATATTTGGCTATGTTGCAGGATCGCTAATCGGGTTTATTATAGCTGAAGCAATATTGAATAAAACATGGAGAGTTTATAGTAACTACAAATCTTATCTGATATTCGCAATTTCCTTAGCAGTTGTTCTTATTTCTGTGAATCTAGTTAAAGAGAATTATGAAAATAAGATTCCTTCCGCAGACAACATTGAAAGAGTTTATTTTGGAGATACCTATACGTACACAGAGGATCGGGAATATTTGCAACCGGGTATTAAACCGCTATATTTCACTGATAAGCAAGATATAAAGTTGGTTCGGGATTTACATGAGCAAGCAATAGATACTCCGAGAGTAGATGATTGGTATGAAGGAAATTTACGTTCCACGTTCGTCGTTTATGAGCTGAAAAACGGAAAGAAGATAGCTAGATCATATACGTATTCTCTTGATGACAATCCTGAACTGAAAAGTCTGCAGCATAAGATTGAAGGATCAAAGGCGTATAAGTATGCAAATAACGCAGTCTTTAATATTGAGTCCGATGAAATTTATGCTGTGGATGTACAATCAAATAACATTAAGCAAAGCAGCACCAGGATTTCCGATCCAGACTTGATACATGCGCTTATTGAGGCTATCAAGAAAGATATAGAGCTTAAAGATCCACAGGCGTATTCAGAGGAAGCACTAACTTATTCAGTGGATCTAATGACTAATAAAGATCAAGATTACTATTATGCAAATTTTGATGACAGTGATAAAAATACGATTAAAGTATTACAGGATGCGGGGCTTTATGATGATCTAAAAGTATATTCCGAGGATATATCAAGTATTGATTTGGAGGATTCTGAACGGAATAATACGGTAACTATAGAGGATGAAGATGTAATCAAGCAAATACTCGATCACATTACTTACTATAGCGAAGAAGAGGATTCCGCTTTTGTAACGTTCAACCTTAACAGGGGACAGAGTATGCAAGATGAGCTCTCTATCGAATACGATGACCTCCCCGAATCAATCAAAAACCAACTGGAGGAATAAAGCGTGGCTAGCGAGTGTGTATATGTGACGGAGTCGGTGTTTCAGCATATCTATTCGCTCTACCATCAGCGGGTATATCATGCAGCGCAGAAGGTGCTGCGTGATCCGCAGCTGGCAGAGGACGCGGCGCAAGAGACGTTCATCAAAGCTTATCGTAATCTGGACAAGCTGGAGGATGTGTCGAAGGCAGGTGCATGGCTTGCAACAATTGCTTCACGTACAGCCATTGATATGCTTCGCAAAGAAGGTAAATGCAAGTTCATTAGTATAGAATTGGCCAGCTGGGAGCTTGAGCAGCATTATCTCGAGCATATCGTCATGGAAGAGGTCGAGCTGCGGGAGACGAAACGAGAACTCGAGCAGGATATTCGAAAGCTGAAGCCAAAACTCCAAGAAGTGCTGGCGCTGCGTTATGTGAATGATATGAAAGAAAGTGAAATTGCTGCTAACCTATCTTTAACCAAATCAACAGTGAAGACTCGATTGTACAGGGCAAAGCAACTAATAAAAGCAGAGCGGGCAAACCGCGATATGATAATGGTAAGAGAGACATGGTAAAGCCTGTCTCTCTTTTTGGTGAACAATAACGGATTGAAAATAAGAAAAAATCATTTAAAACCGAACAATATATTGATTTGGTTTATTAAAGTATGTATAATGACCTTACCGCATACATGACAGGTGGTTGTTGGCATGCTAGAGAATAGCAATGAAATCAAGAAGAAGCTGTCACATATGTACAATGATGTGTCGAAGGAATTGTTCGGTGTAGGAACGACATTATTGAAGGTTTCCATCGATCAGAACATCATCACCATCCAAGCCAAGCATCGGCGTTCACCGCGATCTGCAGCTTTGGAAGGCGAGGCTCCCAGCTTGAAGCAGGAGGTCGACTTCCGGTTATCCATGCTGTACAAAAAACGCTTGGCAGAAAAACTTAATACCGAAACGGAATGGCACATTGAGTCTATACTACGAGATTACGACGCAGCCTCTCAACGTGCTTTTACCAATATTGTCTTAGGCAGTTAAGCCAACACCGGATTCATCTGGTGTGCGGTTAATGCCATAGAAAAGCTTGATTGGTCTGACCTTTGTTGATCGAAGAGAAGATGATCTAGTAGAATGCTCGCATTCTATTAAGATTGTCTTCTTTTTTTGCTTTTATAAATCACTAATTATATGGGGGTTTTTCACATGAATGGTCGTATTAAAATGCTTTTGGGTTCAGCTGCAATCGCTTCTGCACTTACTTTATCTGCTTGTGGCAGTGACAGTGCTGGTGCTGGGAAAGAAAAGCTTGTCATCTCTACTTGGGGTTTCTCGGAAGATTTCTTCAATGAAGATGTGTATGCGCCATTTGAAGAGGAACACAATGTCGACATTGTAGTAGAAACAGGAAATAACGCAGAACGATTGAACAAAATACGACAAGGCAACTCAGACGTTGATTTAGTCTATCTATCTGACTATTACGCGCAGCAAGGGGTGGATGATGGCTTGTTCGAGGAGCTGGATTCTTCCAAGCTGACAAACCTGGATAAGATCTATGATGCAGCCAAGACTCCTAACGGTGAAGGATACGGACCAGCATACACAATCGGACAGTTCGGGATTGCCTATAATCCTGAAATGGTGAAAGGATCTGTTGCATCATGGAAGGATCTGTGGAGTGCAGAGTGGGAAGGTAATGTAGCAATTCCTGGTATTACGACTACAACAGGACCGATGTTCCTTGATGCAGCTTCCAAAGTGAGCGGCAATGATTCATTCAATGAAGATGCAGCATTCAAACAGCTCGAAGCGTTGAAGCCTAATATCGTAAATGAATATAATCAAACATCCGAGTTCGTCAATATGTTTGGACAAGGCGAAATCGCAGGCGGACCGATTATGGAAATGTACTTCAGTTCTTTGAAGGAAGCAGTTCCCGAAGCTGAATTTGTTACACCTGAAGAAGGCGGATATGCTGTCATGAATACAGTTAACGTAGTGAAAGACAGCGATCAAAAAGAATTGGCTGAGGAATTTATCAATTATCAGCTGAGTACAGAAGTACAAGAAAAGACAGCAAAAGCGAAGGTGGATTCTCCGGTTAATACAGAAGTGGTACTTTCCGATGAAGAGCAGGAAGGTGTTACGTACGGTGAAGATATCATCGAGGAACTACATGTCCTGCCAGCAGACTTCCTAGTCGAGAACTCTAAGGGATGGATCGATCGCTGGAATAAAGAAGTGACCAAGTGAGGGGGAGCATGATGAAGAAAGTCATATTGGATGTAGATACTGGTATTGATGATGCAATTGGAATCATGCTTGCTGTGAAAAGCGAAGCGCTAGATGTCGTTGGTATCACGACTGTCAGCGGCAATGTCTCTTTGGAAACCGCTACGACCAACACAGCCAAGATACTCGATTTGCTTGAAGATGATAAGACTCCTATATTCTCGGGAGCTGCCAAACCGCTGACCCGGAAACCTCATTTCGAGCATCGTGTACATGGAGAAGACGGTATTGGAGGCGCACTGAAAGGTGTTGCTACGCACCGTAAGATACAAGAACAATCTGCAACTGATTTTATACAAAACCAAGTCATGGCCGCACCAGGCGACATCACATTGATCATGACAGGTCCACTGACTAATCTGGCTGAGGCTGTACAGCAGTATCCTGAAATTGTATCGGCAGTCAAAGAAGTCATCTTTATGGGTGGTGTCGTGAAAGGGGTTGGCAATGTGACGCCGGTGGCGGAGTATAACATGTTCGCTGACCCAGAAGCTGCAACCATTGTTTTCGAAGCAGGGTTCCAGTCCTTAACACAAGTCGGACTGGACGTTACGAGAAGTGCTTTGATGAAGGATGAACATATTGATTTAATACAGAACCCAGTATTGCAGGATTATGTGCGGACAAGCACTGCGACATACCGCAATAGCTATTTTGAGCGAAATGGCGTATGGGCTTGTGCGATGCATGACCCGCTAGCTGTTGCGATTGCGATCGATTCCGAGCTGGTAAAAACAGAATGGCTGCACGTTACGATGGAGACAAACAGTACCTACTGTGACGGTCAGACTGTCTGCGATTTCCAGAACCGTCTAGGACATCCGGCGAATATGCATGTTTGTCTAGAGCTAGATGAAGCTCGTTTCTTCGACCTCTTTCTCAAGCTGTTGAACGCTTAGACAAAAGAACGGGAGTAAATCATTATGCGAAATTATTATAAGTATCTCCTGATCTTGCCGGGGGTTCTATTTCTAACAATTTTCATGCTCGTCCCAATCGGCATGACAATCATCTCGACCTTCTTTCCAAATGAAGCAGCAGCTGATACGAGCAATTACGCCAGTCTTTTCCGGGATTCATACTTTTTGGAGATTCTATGGACAACACTGCGGGTAAGCCTTTTGACTACTATCCTTTGTATGGTGATTGGTTTCCCGGCTGCGTATTTTATTGCAAGATTGTCTGCGAAAATGAAGGCAGTCCTGTTGATTTTGACTATATTCCCGCTGCTGACGAGTCCTGTTGTGCGTTCCTTCAGCTGGATGGTCATCATTGGCCGCAATGGGCTGGTCAATGAAGCGTTGATGGGAACTGGCATTATACAGGAACCTTTGGAAATTCTGTATACACCAACTGCTGTCATCATCGGGCTTGTCCACCTTTTCCTGCCATTGACCATCATTACATTGGTTGGTGTTATGGAAAATATTGAGTCAGATTTACTGACGGCAGCAGCAAGCCTTGGTGCTAGCCGATTTGGAGTGTTTACGAAGGTAGTCCTGCCGCTTTGCGTACCTGGGTTAGTAATTGGTGCTATTCTGGTTTTCGTCGGCAGCTTTACCGCGTATACGACGCCTGCTTTGCTAGGAGGTCAGCAGCGTGTGCTTTCGACGCTGCTCTATCAAAATGCTAATACATTAAACGACTGGCATATGGCCAGTATTCTAGCTGCCATCATGATTGTTGTGACGCTCATTGTTATCACATGCATGAATTTACTGGCAAATAGATTGAATCCGAGGAGGTAGACGATGCGGGAAAAAAATATAGGACTTGGTATATTCACGTTTCTAGTATTCGTTTTCTTGCTGGGGCCATTGGTGATAATTTCTGTCACTTCTTTTGAACAGGGGACAGTACTTCGGTTTCCGCCAGAATCCTTCTCGCTCGATTGGTATAAAAATATATTCGAGGTGAGCGGTTTTCTGGAAACGTTCAAGGTTTCCATCTATCTCTCCTTGGCGGGCAACCTGCTTGCGCTGTTGATCGGCATACCAGCAGCTTATGCATTGAATCGATTCGATTTTAAAGGAAAGGCGCTTTTGGAAGGTATATTCGTATCCCCGATCATTATTCCGGGTATCGTGCTAGGTTTTACGTTCCTGCGCTTTTTCATAACATACTATCAGCTTCCGATCTATGCAGGTCTGTTTATCGGGCATACTGTCATTATGCTGCCCTTCATTATCCGTGTCGTCTCCTCAAGCCTGGCTAACTTTGATTTTTCCATCGAAGAGGCGGCAGTCAGTTTAGGGGCAAGCAGAATCGGTACTTTCTTCAAAGTAGTTCTGCCGAATATCAAATCCGGTATCATTGCCGGAGTTCTGATCGCATTCCTGGAATCATTCAATAATGTGGACATTTCGGTCTTCATGACTGGACCTGGCGTAAGCACACTGCCAATCGAAATGCTCACGTATGTGCAGAATTACTTCGATCCGACCATCGCTGCTTTATCCGTTGTATTGATGATCATCACAGCTTTATTCATGTTCTTTGTCGAACGGTTGCTTGGCTTATCTTATTTCACGAAACGGTAATTAGGAGGCTTTATCATGTCTTTGTTTACGCTGCAGGACGTCACGGTTGCTTATCAGAAACAAGCTATTCTTCAAGACTTCAATTTGTCTATCGGAGAAGGGGAACTCGTTTCCCTTCTTGGTCCAAGTGGTTGCGGGAAAACGACCACGCTTCGTTTGATTGCTGGATTCCTGCAATCAAAACAAGGTAAATTCCTGTTTCGCGAGAAGGATTATACGAAAGTTCCGGTAAACAAACGCAATTTCGGCTTTGTTTTTCAAAATTATGCTTTGTTCCCGCATATGACGGTATTCGATAATGTTGCGTTCGGCTTGCGTCAGCGAAAAGTATCGAAAGCGTCGATCAAGGATAGAGTGCTGCGGGTGCTTGATATTGTCAGTTTGAAAGGTTTCGAAGAACGCTTTCCAGCTGCATTGTCAGGCGGACAGAAGCAGCGTGTCGCAATTGCCAGAGCGTTAGTCATTGAGCCGGATCTCCTGTTATTCGATGAACCTTTAAGCAACTTGGATGCCAACCTGCGTGTGAATATGCGCGTGGAGATCAGAAGGATACAGCAAGAGCTGGGCATTACGACAGTATACGTCTCGCATGACCAGGAAGAGTGCTTTTCCATTTCGGACAAGGTAGCCATCATGAATAAAGGAATCATTGAACAGTTAAGTGATCCTGCTACTATCTACAGACAGCCGAAGACGAAATTTGTCGCGGACTTTATCGGATTCAAGAACTTCATCCAATTCGACAGCCGACGTCAGGAGGCAGATGGAAGCGCTGCAACTGTACAAGGAATAACTTTAACTGTTCAGCAGCAGGACAATGCCGCTGGATTGATAGGAGCAATCAGACCGGATGATCTGCGTCTGTATCCAGTGGATGCAGCACCAATGTCGGTGGAGAATGCTGTACAAGGGAAAGTACTGATCAGCACGTATCTAGGCCGCAGTTATCAATATGAAGTGCAAACGAGTATTGGGCAGTTCACCGTAAATGATGATGCTGCAGCAGCACCACTGGCAAATGGCCAGGACGTTATACTCGAGATTCCAAAGAAACAAATCGTGCTCGTCGATTAGGAGGTGTACCATGCTTGTTGATTTACTGATCCGTAACGTGCGGGTATTTAACAGCTATCGAAAGAAATTCATCGATGCCGATGTTGCTCTGCTGGATGGGAAATTCCTTTATATCGGTAAGAAAGATACCGATAAACTGCAGCCGGAAAATGTGATAGATGGAGCAGGAAGGTACATGGTACCAGGTTTGATTGATATTCATTTGCATATTGAGAGTACGATGATTACGCCCTCATCCTTCTCTTATGGCATTATTCAAAACGGCGTGACGACTATTGTGCCTGAACCCCACGAGATGGCAAATGTTTTCGGAGTAGACGGTGTGAAAAGCATGATGGAGGCAAGTGCGGATTGCGCAGTGGATATGTTTTATGCTATTCCAAGCTCCGTGCCGGCCACATCGATGGAGACGACAGGCGGAGAGATTGATATCCATGATATCGATGCGCTGATGCTGTCAGGTAATATACAATGCCTTGGTGAGATTATGAACTATTATGATGTTATATCAGCTCCTGATAGTAAGACGAATCGTATCCTGGAGCATGTAAGACAAGCATATCCCCAGTTAATTATTGAAGGTCATGTACCAAAGCTTTTGAATCTTGAACTGCAGCGTATGATTTATGCCGGTGTCGATTCCGATCATACGCATCAGACAGTAGAAGGCATGGAGCAGCGAATCAATGCAGGAATGTTTGTAGAATTGCAGGAAAAATCTATGACGCAGGAAATCATAGATTACGTAATTGAAAACGATGTAAGTGAACATTTCTGCTTTGTAACGGATGACGTCATGGCAGATAAATTGCTGGAAGAAGGGCACTTGAACCAGCTTGTCCAAAAGGCTATAGATATGGGGATGAAGCCGGAGCGGGCAATATATGCAGCTACTGCTGCACCTGCAAAACGAATGCAGATGAGGGACCGAGGTATAATCGCTCCTGGGAAGATAGCTGATTTCATCTTGCTTGATGATTTACATACCTTCTCCATCCAAGAGGTTTTCAAGCGCGGACAACAAGTATATGATAAGGACGCTGTAAAGGAGCAAATCGTTCTTGAACCACAATTTCCCCCATTCTACTATGAGAGCATTAAGCTGGATGAACTGAGACATGACGATTTTCTTCTATTGAATGAAACAGACGAAAGTGATGCTCGGTACCGTGTTATGGAAATAAAAGATGGTTCGACATTCACGACAGAACGGCATGTTCGTTTGGCTGTTGAATCTGGACAGGTGCAATGGCAGGAAGCAGGACTTGCGCTTGTCATGACTGCGGAAAGATATGGGAAGAACGGTAATCGTGCCTTTGGTCTTTTAACAGGGGATATGCTGAAAGAGGGGGCGATTGCCACTACATATTCGCATGATAACCATAACTTGCTTGTTATCGGTCGTGATATAGATGATATGGTCCTCGCGGCAAATGAAGTGATTCGTCATCAAGGCGGCATCTGCTGTGTGAAGGATGGTCAAGTTCTATCTATGGTGCAATTGCCTGTTGGGGGTATTCTATCGGAAGCACCATTGAAGGAAGTAGCTGCACAAGTTTCTGACCTGACAAAGTCTATTAAATCACTCGGTTACAAGCATTATAATGTTCTTATGTCGATCAGTACCCTTTCGCTGCCGGTGAGTCCTGCATTGAAATTGACGGATCAAGGCTATATCAGGGTGAACGAGGGACATATCGTACCTTTGGGAGTTTAGAAGGAGTCTGCTTCGGCAGACTCCTTTTTTACGTGCTCAAGATAGAAGCGCTTCGGCGGTTCCGTTATAATAAAGGCAAATGATAAAGATGAAGGAGAATCGCATGCCAGGTATGAACAAAGCATTATATGACTACATCATGGACAACGCCTCATATATAACAGATCGATGGGCCGCATTATTATATGACTACAAAGATTCGATCTATGCAGATGATGCTGGTAAAGAGATGCGTGCGAAATTAAGAAAACAGCACCGAATGACAATCGTCACCGTTGCCAGTGCACTATTGGAGGATGAAGAGCAATATAGTCAGAATCTCAAAATATGGGTAGAAAAAGTGGCGAATAGCCGAGTTAAGACCAATACACCAATTCATGAAGTGCTGAAGGCAGTAGGGAAATCAGGAACGGTCATTTGGGAATTTATCGAGTCATTTACAGAAGAGCATAAAGAGGATGTCACGCCTGCGATGGTCATCCGGTGGTCGAAGAATCTTCATCGTGCTCTAGATGAAGTCATCAATAAATTCACAAAGTTCTATTATGAGCTGATAGACAGGAAAATCAGAAGTCAGCGCGAAGTAATCCATAAGACTAGTTCACCTGTTATTCCAATCATGAAGGGCATCGGTGTTTTTCCATTGGTCGGAGAAATAAGTGAGCGGAGGGCAGAGCTGATCGTCGAGCATATGCCGCAAGCTTGCAAGGAAAAAGGGATAGAAACGCTCTTCATAGATATGTCAGGAGCGAGTTTTACAGAAGCACTGGTAAGGGAAAAGCTCAGTCAGATGGTGCGGATCCTGCAAATGCTCGGAATAAACTGTGCAATTTCCGGTGTCCGTCCAGATTTGGCACAGACTTTAGGAGGAGATAGACAGGTGGGGGATATACTTTTCTATAATTCCTTGCAGCAGGCATTATCGCATTATGGATTGACCCGAAGTTAGACGAGGAGGATATGAATGAGAGTCGAGCATTTGACGGTAAAAGCGAATGGAATGAACATGCATATGGCTGCAGCTGGTCCGAATGATGGTAAATTGGTGATACTCCTGCATGGTTTCCCGGAATTCTGGTATGGGTGGAAGGAACAGATCGTTCCGCTTGCAGAACAAGGATTCCGAGTGCTTGCACTTGATCAGCGAGGCTATAATTTGAGTGATAAACCAGAAGGTACGGCCAATTATGTATTGGACGAGCTCCGTGACGATGTTATAGCAGTGATTCGTCTCTTCCAAAGAGAGAAAGCAATTATCATTGGCCATGACTGGGGTGGAGCTGTCGGCTGGCATCTGGCAGTCACTCGGCCGGAACATGTAGAGAGATTCATTGCTATCAATATGCCGCATCCTGCAGCTATGCCAAAAATACTCGCAACCAATCCGCTGCAGTGGTTCAAGAGCTCTTATATGGCCTTTTTCCAAATGCAGGATGTACCGGAAAAATCATTGGCGGCTAATGACTATTACGGTCTTGCAATGGCTTTGACAAAGTTCAGCCAAGAAGGAACGTTTTCTCAGATGGATGTAGATAATTATAAAGAAGCATGGTCAAAGCCAGGTGCGCTGACAGGCATGCTGAACTGGTACCGAGCCTTGACAGAAAAGGATAACATTAGCGTGTACGGCCAAAAGAATGCAGTGATGGTTCATGTGCCTACCAAGATTATTTGGGGAATTAAGGATCAATTCCTTTTAAAGAAACTAGCGCAGGAATCTACCAAGTACTGTTCCGATTACGAGCTGGTATATATTGATGATGCGACACATTGGGTGCACCATGAGCAGCCGGAAATCGTCAATATGCTGATTAAAGAATTCCTGGTAGAAAAAACGCAAGTAGCTGAAGGAGCAGGGGTATGACATTCGATTTGCATACACATCATTATCGATGCGGGCACGCTGAAGGACGAATAGAGGATTATATTATTGCTGCGATTGAGAAAGGCTTGCACTATATCGGGATAGCGGATCATTCTCCTTATTTCTACAGTGAGGAAGATCAGCTTTATCCTGGTATTGCGATGCCGATCAGCGGATTTGAAGCATATGTACAGGAAGTGCTGCAACTGAAAGAGAAATATAAGGATCAGATTCATGTCCTTTTAGGTGTAGAGAGTGATTTCTTCCCGCAGCATGCTGCTTTATATGCGGACTACTATAAAAAGTATCCATTCGATTATATTATCGGTTCCGTTCACTATGTTGATGAAGTGAATATCTTCAATCAAGGCAGATGGGATGGCTTATCAGAAGCAGACCACATCCGGGTGAAAGAAACTTATTACGATATGATTCAGCAATCGGCTAAAAGCGGCATATTTCAAGTGCTTGGCCATATTGATGCGATGAAAGGCTTTTATCCTGCGTTTTCTGAGATTCCTGCTGATCATGCGATTGAACAAACCTTAAAAGTTATCGGGGAAACTGGTGTTGCAATAGAAGTGAATACATCCGGAGGGACGAAGGCAGTAGGCGGATGGTATCCTTCAGACCGGATCTTGGAGCGGGCACTGCATTATGGCGTGGACATATCCTTTGGCTCTGATGCCCATGTACCATCCCGGATCGGCGAGGATTTCGATAAAGTGAAAGAGCGTTTGAAGGATATCGGATTCAAGGAAATGGTCTATTTCGTGCAAAAGCAAAAAAGGGTAATGCTATTGTAATTACAGTTTTTTTGTTTACTTTCATTATGACGGGGTATTTATACACCAATACGGTAAACAAAAAGCTAAGGAGTGATTAGGATGGTACAAGCACAACAAGTAGACAAGCAAGAAGTGAAAGAGCAGGCTAAAGCAGGTTCCAAACTATTGACTGGTGCAGTTGCTGGAGCAGTTACAGGTGCGGCAATCGTTTTACTTAACAAACAGACACGTCAAAAGGTATTTCAAAATGTGGGCGTGGCAAAGGATACAGTTGTCAGCTTCGTAAAAGAAGCGAAACAGGATCCGCAAGGCACGAAGGAACAGGTTATGTCCAAAGTGCAGGATGCGACTGAGCTTGCAAAGGATGCAGCTAATGACGTTAAGAATGTTTACGATAAAGCTCAAAATGAAATTATGTCTTCTGTCAACGATGTCCAAGAGGATTCCAAATCTGCCCTTGGCACGGTAAAAGAAGTGAAGGAAGATTTGAAAAATGCAGGCAGTAAAGCGAAGGAAGCTTCTAACAAATTAATGGAAGCCAAACCGGAAAGTGCACCGAGCAATCCGATGACAAAGTCAAAAAATGAAGGCAATAGCGGTTCTGATGAACAAAAGAGCCAGCCTATCAACAAAACAACTACAGCACCTACAACTAAAACAACACCGCCTACTCCTAATAACAAGCAATCTATCTAAAAAAATCGCCTCCCTTAGGGAGGCGATTTTTTAATTAGTGATATCTTTGATATATTGTCCTATATCATTGCTTTGCGTATCGAGATTTTGTATATCTTCCATAAACTCTACCATTACACGGGATTGCTCTTCTGAAGCGGTAGATACCTCGCCTATACTCAACGTAAGGTTCTCCATATTTGTCCGGATCTCCTGAAGAGATTGGCCGATAGTTCCGACAGCTTCCTTTGTACCGATCGAGAGCTTGCGGATTTCGTCTGCAACGACACCAAACCCTCTGCCAGCGTCACCAGAGCGAGCTGCTTCAATAGCTGCATTCAAGCCTAGTAGGTTCGTCTGTGTGGAGATATCTTCGATTAGTTGGACAACTTTACTGATTTCCTGAGAGTTTTCATTTGCATGGGATGCCTGGCTATCAATATCTGTGCTCGTAGCAGAAAGTTCCTCTGCTTGAGCTGCTACTTGTTGTACTTTTCCTTGTAGGCTGCTTACAACTGTGCGTAACTCATCAAGCTGCTTATCCAAGATTTCTTCATCTTTCAATGTTTTGGTAATCTGAAGAACGCCTACAATCTCACCGTTCTCATCTCTAATTGGGTTGGCAGAATTCTGCATCCCAATACCGTATCTTTCCTTTGGAATATGTACTTGCACTTTTTCGCCTTGAAGCGCTTGACGTAGAAGATCATTATCTTCTGTAAAAGCGAATTCGCCGACTTTAATACCGACATCCAAATCCTTAGAAGGAGAGAAATAAACATAATTCTCCGTATCTGTAACGACAACAACGTTATTTTCTCCAATATTCTTTTTGATTTCCGGTGCTAGATGTACCAAAGCTTGTATCGTAGGGTGCATAATTTATAACCTCCTTATTCTTGGTTTGTTACTTTTTTCATTGTTTCGATTATCTGTTTGCTCTTTTCATCCAAAGCCTGAATATCATCCATGAACTCGACCATTATTACTGACTGCTCCTCAGAGGAGGTAGATACTTCATTTATGCTAAGAGTCAGGTTTTCAATACTTGATCGTATTTCAGTCAAGGACTTGCCTATCGTTTGGACGGCTTCCTTCGTGTTATCGGAAAGTTTTCTGATTTCATCTGCAACGACACCAAACCCTTTTCCTGCATCACCAGAGCGAGCTGCCTCAATGGCTGCATTAAGACCAAGTAAATTGGTCTGCGTAGAGATCTGTTCGATTAATTGTACTACCTCTCCAATTTGGCGGGAGTTTTGGTTGGCGCTATTTGCCTGCTCATTGATATCACTGCTTGTGGCAGAGAGTTCTTCTGCCTGTGCAGCGACATGCTGTACTTTTCCTTGTAGTGCATCTATTACTTGATTTAATTTGTTAAGTTCTTTATCTAGCTTCTCTTGATGCTCCAATGTACGTGATAGTGATAATAAGCCGACGATTTCATTCGTTTCCATATCGCGAATCGGGGTAATGGAGGTTACGACTGGTGCACCAAGCGCTTCGTAATCTTCCGTGATGGAAAAGACAATATGCTCTCCTTTGATAGCGCGCAAATAAACTTCATGTTCATCAAGTCTTGTTCTTCCGGCTTCAATGCCTAGTGATAAGAGTGTGGAAGGGGCGAAATAAATAAACTTTTCGGTGTCCAGCACACCCATCGCAGCTGTCGGTCCAAGCGTATCTTTTATAATAGGGGCAATATTGACTACTGCCTGTAACGTAGAATTCATAAAATGAGCTCCTCTGCACATGGTTTTCCTTTATATCGGTAAGAAGTACCAGGAAGTGAAGAGTTCCACTAGAAAAAGTCCTAATTTGTCATAATTTGTAGAAAAGTTTCTGTTTGCAAGATTGGGGGAAAAGCAGAGAGGAACATAATCGGGAGAGGGGAAATCTGCATGTATGATGATTTAAGAGGAAAGACAGCTATCGTCACTGGATCTTCCAAAGGTATTGGGCGAGCAATCGCAGAGCGTTTCGGACAAGAAGGTATGAATGTTGTCGTCAATTATCATGGGGATGAAGATGGTGCTAATCAAGCAGCTGAGACTATTCGGGAAGCTGGCGGAAAAGCCGTTGTCATTCAAGCTGATGTTTCCAAGAAAGAAGAGGTTCGGAAATTGCTGGATGCGGCTTTGGAGGAATTCGGCGGATTGGATGTAATGGTGAATAACTCAGGCTTTAGCAAGCCGCAGCCGTATCATGAAATGGAAGAGGATACGTGGAGAAGTGTCATTGATGTAAACCTGACTGGCACATTCCTTGGCGGCCAAGTAGCTCTTCGTTATATGCTCGAGAATAATGTGAAAGGCAGCATTATCAATATGTCTAGTGTACACCAGCAAATACCGAAGCCTTCTGACAGTCATTATGCAGCATCCAAAGGCGGTATCAAGCTATTGACCGAAACAATGGCACTTGAGTATGCAGCTAACGGAATTCGAGTAAACGCTATTGCGCCAGGAACAATTGATACGGAGCGGAACGAAGATACCAAGCCGGAAAACGAAGCTAGACAGATGAAGAAAATACCGATGCAGTCATTTGGTAAACCAGAAGAGATTGCAGCAGCTGCTGCGTGGCTTGCATCCAAGGAAGCGAGCTATGTCACAGGTACTACTCTTTTCGTCGATGGAGGTATGACACTGTACCCGTCTCAGTTGGAACTGTAAGAGGTGACATAATCGTCACTTCCTGGCAATTAATGTTACCGGAATGACAGGAGCTCATGCTGCTTTCCTTCTATTATAAGACGTAATAGAACTTAAAGAAGGAGAGAATCCACATGGAGCAGATCGTCTTTTTAAGTGCTATGCTGATGTTGGGACTTACCTTTGTACTTACAATTGCAGCTATTTTGTCCAATGGTTTAAAGGTGTTGTTCGATCTTACAAGTAATTACATGCGCGTAGCCGTTTTTTGTTTTGCTATCTATATTATCAGTTTTAGCGCTTATCTTGTCTTGGCTAACTAAAAAAGCGCCTATTAGGGCGCTTTTTCCTTAGTCAATATGCATTTCCAGATGCGGGTAATCCTTGAATCCTGGCCAATCTCCGCCCCATTCGAAGCCGAGATCTTTGGCTATTTCGACTACTTCCATCCAGTCGGATTTCCCGTTCTTATTCCCGTCATATTCCATATCCCAGATCACATTGCCTGGTTCTGGTTCCAGGGCAAAGTCAATGGCAAGTCCATAATTATGCATGGATTCCCCGCCTTGGACTTGGGTGACAATTTGTCCGTCCGTTGTGCGTCCTTGGGCGTAGAGCTTGTCTTGTTCTTCCTTGGAACGATAGTCATCCGTAATTATAATGGAGATACCGATGTCAGAAGCTTTTTCTATTAATTTATGCATGTTTTTTTCTACTGTAGGATGTAGTCCGGTAATGTCATCTGCATTCATGGAATCAGTGGGAGTGGTTTGATTGGGCGGAAGCTGCTCTATATGCAAAAAGCCGAATAGGATCAACGCTGCAACTGTCATAAGCAAAGTAGTTACTATAATCCTTTTCCAGTGCAAATTCGCTATTCTCCTTTTTGAAATCTTGTATATTATATTCTAGCATAGCGGAATAGGTACTAGATTGCACGTTTTGAAGCGAAGTTTTGAAAGGAAAAATAGGAGATTTAAGGAAGGGGGGAGGGAAGCGGACATGATCAGCTTGTCTGGACTTGTCTCATCATGCGCTTCTCGATGCTTGCGTCCAATTTCCGGATGCGTTTCAGTGCTTCTTGCTGAGATATGGTCTTGTAATGATGTGCACCGCCTGTTTCTTCATCAGCTGTATCCGCTTCCGCTACTACTTGCTGTAATGGGTCAAGCTTCAAATTATGCTCGGGCAGGTAAGAATCTGTATGCAGAAGGATAGCCAAGGAAATTGCTTTGGCGGCCTGCGGCTCTTCACCTAAACGAATCAAGAGCTTATGCGCACGGGCAGCGCCCTTAATAGCATGGATATCGTTCTGTTTATACATATCGTAATCCCATTTTCCATCGCTATACCATTCATAATGGCCAATATCATGCAGCAATGCAGCTTTGACTGCCATGTCTGGATCAACCTGCTTTTTCTCACTTATAGCCAGTGCGTGTTCCGCCACCGATATGGCATGCGCCTGTCCGGAACGTCCGAGGTATTTCTGTGCGATTGGGTGTGTATAAATCTGCTCTAATGTCACTTTTCTCATTTCTTTATCTCCTTTCTCTGTAAAAGTATATTGTTCAAGATATTAACACGTTAAGCGAAAGACTGCAAGTGAAAAAAACGGGGGATTTCATGTATATGGAATAACCGTTTCTACTCAAACTAAAACATCCTGCCTTCCTGAGCCTTGAGCAAAAGGGGGGAGCGTTGCATTCAATTTATGCTATGCTAAAAATATTGTTACCATAAACTGCTACATATAAAAATCATTAAAGAAGGAAGAGACAGCATGAAGGAATATGTAAGCTTGTTACGCCAGGGCAGTAAATCAGCCGCATTGGCTGCAGTGGTCAATTTGGTCATTGCACTTGTCAAAGGAGGGGCTTTCTTGTTGACAGGGAATGTGGCAATGTTTGCAGAGACGATGCATAGTTTTGGGGATGCTGCTAACCAGCTGTTCGTCTATGTCGGCTCTGCACTCAGTAAAAAAGCCCCGACAGAGCGGTTCCCGGGAGGATTTGGCCGGGCTGTCAACTTGGTGCTGCTCGGTGCAGTCCTGATCGTAGGTATCCTTGCTTATGAAACCATTCGTGAAGGAATTACGCATCTGGCTCATCCATCTGAATCTGAGGGATTATGGATTAGTATTTCAGTTCTTGCACTAGGCTGCATACTAGAGGGATTCGTACTGCTGAAAGCGATGCGTGAGATTGCTCATGAGAGTGAATCAGGTGCTAAAGGGCTGGCGGTTATTCCGATGAGCTTCGTGCATGTAAAACGTGCAAAACCAGCTACAAAATTGGTCTTTATGGAAGACTTGGTTGCTACTAGCGGCGGATTGGTTGCCATCATTGCCATTTTGATAGCTGCATACACACCGTTTTACCAGGCGGAAGGAATTGCTTCCATTATAATTGGCGCGATGATGTTTCTTGTCGTAGGACGCGTTTTCCTTGATAATGCAGCTGGTGTCATCGGGGAAGCGGATGAAGAGATGGCTGACAAAATCGGAGACATCTTGTTTGCTGATAAAGATGTAAGAGATGTGCAGGAAATGACTGTCGTAAAAGAAGGGGAATCCTTCCACGTCGAAGCTAAACTGGAAATTGACCCGACAATTACGGTAGCTGCCGCTGATGACATCAAGGATCGGCTTGAAGCCCAAATCATGGAGCATAGAGGCGTAACGGATGTCATTATTGAATTTGACGAAGACGATAAAAATCAAGCATGGAAAAGCAAAGAATAAGGAAGCCGCATATGCGGCTTCCTTATTCTTATTACGATGACATATAATCGCCGCCGTTTACGTGGATGAATTGTCCAGTAATGTAGGCAGCTTCATCAGAAGCCAGGAGAACGTAGCTGCCGATGAGATCGACGGGCTGGCCAGGTCTGCCGAGAGGAGTCTGGGTACCGAAGTTTCCGATTCCGTCTTGCGGCAAGGTAGCAGGAATGAGCGGGGTCCAAATCGGTCCAGGTGCAACTCCATTCACACGTATTCCCTTGGAAGCCAACCCTTTTGCCAATGATCGAGTGAAAGCAACGATCGCCCCTTTTGTTGACGTATAATCGATCAATGTAGGGTTGCCGATATATGGAGTGACGGAAGACGTATTAATAATACAGTTCCCTTTTCCAAGATGCGGCAGGGCGGCGCGTGTCAGATAAAAGTAGCTGAAGAAATTGGTCCGGAAAGTGCGTTCAAGCTGTTCTGGCGTAATATCCGTTAAATCGTTCTGTACTTCCTGACGTGCAGCGTTGTTGACCAGGATATCAAGCTTATTGAAGTCCTCTATTACTTGTTTTATAAGGTTTTCGCAAAATGCAGCATCGCTTATATCACCAGGGTACAGCACACATTTGACGCCTTCCTGTTCAATCCGCTTCTTTGCGTATTCCGCGTCCTCCTGTTCATCCAGATAGGATATCGCTATGTCTGCGCCTTCTTTGGCGTAAGCAATAGCAACAGCACGTCCGATACCGCTGTCTCCTCCTGTAATAAGGATAACCTTTCCCTGCAGCTTTCCGCTGCCCTTCCAATGTTCGAATTCTTCAATCGGTAGAGGGTCCATCTCATGCTGGATTCCGGGCTGGCGGTTTTGTTTCCTTCCAGGGTTGCCGTCTTTCATAAAATCATATAAATCCATTTTAGTTGCCTCCTTTTATTCCATAAGGGAAGTTATTGACAAAAACAGCAAGTTCTAAAACGCCGGGCCCGCGAATAAGTTCCTTTGGATGGGTTTTTTTCGGCAGGGATTTAGGCTAGAATAGACGAAAGAAGAAATGGAAAGGAGATGGTTGCGATGCGAGCTTATGAAAACTACATTGCAGAGCTTTTCACATTTGACGATCCATTCTTTCGTTCAACAGATCTTGATTTTGATATAGATGTCCAGCGTATGGAAAAGACGATGGAGGACATGGAAGCATATCTGAACAGCAAACCCGCGGAGAATTGATCCGCGGGTTTTATTTTCGTCTTTTCATGTACGATTGGTTTATACTAGAAAAAGAGAGCATGATACATAAATAGATTACGTTCCAGCTTGAGAGGGAAAAGAGTACTATCAACATTAACGAGGAGGCAAAATTATGTCCAATCAATCCAGAATTATTTCAGAGCTGCAAGTAAAACCAACAATAGACGCTAAACAGGAGATCCGCAGCCGAATCGACTTCTTGAAAGATTATCTGCTTAAAACAGGTGCGAAAGGATTCGTTCTGGGTATTAGCGGCGGACAGGATTCCACTTTGGCGGGGCGACTTGCGCAATTGGCAATTGAGGAACTGAAGAAGGAAGGAAAGGATGTGACCTTTGCTGCTGTTCGTCTGCCTCATGGAGAGCAAGCGGATGAAGAAGATGCTCAGCTGGCACTGGACTTCATTGATCCTGTAGAATCTTACGTTTACAATATTAAATCTCCAGTTTCAGAAGCGGCGAAAGCATATGAAGATGCAACTGGCGACAAGCTTGCTGATTATCACAAAGGTAACATCAAGGCACGAATGCGGATGATCGCCCAATATGCAATTGGCGGTCAAGAAGGACTGCTGGTCATCGGAACAGATCATGCTGCAGAGGCTATTACCGGTTTTTACACGAAGTACGGAGATGGCGGAGCAGACATCCTTCCGCTGAGCGGACTGAACAAGCGGCAGGGTAAACAGCTTCTCATCGAGCTGGGGGCACCAGAGCGTCTGTATGAAAAAGCGCCAACAGCTGATTTACTAGATGAGAATCCGGGACAAGCTGATGAAACAGAACTCGGACTCTCTTACGAGGATATCGATGATTACCTGGAAGGGAAAATTATCGAAGAGAAGACAGCTAAACTTTTGGAAGATCGTTATTTCAAAACAACGCATAAACGGCAAATGCCTGCCACCATCCATGATGATTGGTGGAAGGAACTTTAATGTAAAAAAAGAGACTCCACCTAGGGGTCTCTTTTATTTTTGTAATGGCCATACTTGAAAAAGGGAAATAGATGCGTAAGAATGGTACTAGCTTTAAGGAGGTATACATACTATGCTCAAGGAATTCAAAGAGTTTGCGTTACGCGGGAACGTCGTGGATTTGGCTGTAGCCGTAGTGATCGGTTCAGCGTTCAGTGCTATCACGACTTCCCTCGTCAACGATATCATCATGCCGCTTATCGGTATCATTACAGGAGGGCATGACTTTAGCGGGCTGCAGTTCACCGTTGGCAGTGCTGTAGTAAAGTATGGCGCATTCATTCAAACTGTCATTAATTTCTTTTTGATAGCTTTAGCACTATTCATGGTCGTTAAAGTCATGAATAAATTAAAACGCAAACAGCCGCAGACAGAAGAGGTTGTCCAGAAACTTTCAGTGGAACAAGAGTTGCTTACAGAAATCCGCGACCTATTGAAAAATGAAGGGAAAATGAAGGATCAGACATGAGTCTGGTTCTTTTTTTGATTAATTTATAACCAGGCCGGGAATGGAAAAACAGAAGCCTTGTAATCTGCTATAATTTGGATTACGAGGAGTTGAGACAGCATGCACGTTTTACGCACACTCCATCCTTACAGCTGGACAATCATCATTGGAACGGTGTTCGGCAGGATGGCAACTAGTATGAGTATTCCTTTTTTGGCAATTTATCTGACGCAGGTGAAAGGGGCGTCAGCAGGATTCACTGGTTTGATCATCGCTATCAGTTCTTTGGTCGGTATCCTGTCCAGCTTCTATGGCGGATACTTTTCTGATCGATTCGGAAGAAAGATAATCATCGGTATCAGCATATTCGGCTGGTGCGGGGTATTCGTAGGATTCGCATTGGCGGATGCTATTTGGGTATTCTTTGTCATGAATGCACTGAATGGATTATGCCGTTCGTTGTTCGAGCCGACGTCCAAAGCTCTATTGTCGGATGTGACCGATCAAAAGAACCGTTTACTCGTTTTCAATATGCGCTATACAGCAATCAACATTGGTGTCGTATTCGGGCCTCTTTTAGGTTTGTACTTTGGTTCTGCTGCTTCTACCACACCATTTCTGATAGCAGCTTTGGTATATTTCGCCTACGGACTTGTCCTTATTTTTCAATTTTTACGCGTCAAAGTGGAAGAGACAGCTGCAGCAGGAGTCAATATAATTAGTGTCCGTGAAGCCTTTCATGTGACGCGAAAGGACACTCTGTTTATGTTCCTGCTGATCGGGGTCACCATCAGTGTGTTCGGATATTCGCATTTCAGCGCCACTCTGCCTCAGTTTTTCGCTGCTACGCCCAGCATTGAAGATGGAGCACGGCTATTCAGCATGATGCTCACGCTGAATGCGTTGACAGTTTTGATTGTGCAATATCCGATAGTTGCAATTGCGAAAAAGTATTCACTTGTATTGTCGTTGATGCTCGGAAATATACTGATTGCCCTTAGTTTGCTAAGTATGGCCTTTTTGCACGAGATCATCTGGATTGCAGCTGCGGTCATTCTTTTTACAATCGGAGAAGTGCTGTTATTTTCCATGTCGGATATGTTCATAGATGAGATTGCCAATCCCGATATGAAAGGGACATATTTCGGAGCGATGGGCTTTACAGGATTTGGTAGTGTGGCAGGACCGCTGATTGGAGGCATGCTGTTGGATCATTTCGGTGCTGTTCATCCGATTCCAATATTCACAATCATAGCCTTCCTAGTTATTATTGGTGCCCCATTCTTATTCCGAGTTTGGGTAATGCTAAAAGGGGAGGAGAGAAATCCGAAACCTGTATTAAAGAAGGAGCATGTTAGATGACAAGTTATCCGCCGTTGCCTCAGTCATTTTACGAGCAGCCTACACTAGATTTGGCTCAAAGCTTATTAGGATGCCTGCTTGTACACGAAACATCGGAAGGGATCACATCCGGTTATATCGTAGAGACCGAAGCGTACCGAGGAGCACTCGATCGCGCCGCACATAGCTTTAATAACCGGCGAACAAAACGGACAGAAATCATGTTCCATACGCCCGGCCATATATACACGTATACGATGCATCGTCAAGTGCTGCTCAATGTAGTAAGTGCAGAGGCTGAGATACCGGAGGCTGTCCTTATACGGGCGCTTGAACCGAAGGAAGGCATAGCACTTATGGAAACGCGCAGACCTGGACGTAAGACGAGGGAGCTGACCAATGGACCTGGGAAGCTTTGTCAGGCAATGGGCATAATCCAGTCACACTACGGCGGTCATTTCACCAATCCGCCATTATATATAGCTCCTGGGTATTCACCCGAACAGGTGGAAACAGGGCCGAGAATCGGAATTCCGAATGCGCAGGAAGCCAAAGATTTTCCGTGGCGCTTCTGGGTACATGGGAATAGGTATGTTTCCAGGTGATTCCCTTTTTAAAACGGCTATAATCATGTAAAATGAATACATCATGTCCGGCACTCGCCGGCAATGCAAAAAGGAGAGATAGGCAGTGGGTAAAGTACTCGTCTTCGGACATAAGAACCCGGATACAGATGCGGTTACATCCGCAATTGCATACGCGCATTTGAAAAATAAACTAGGTATGGAAGCAGAAGCAGTCCGCCTGGGAGATTTGAATGAAGAAACAGCATACGCTTTGAAAACCTTCGGATTGGAAGCACCTCGTTTGATTGAGGCAATTGATGGAGATGCTGAGCAAGTCATCTTAGTCGACCATAACGAAAAACAGCAAAGTGTTTCCGATATCGACACAGTTTCTGTAATTGAAGTTGTCGACCACCATCGTATTGCTAATTTTGAAACAGCTGATCCGCTTTATTACCGTGCAGAGCCAGTTGGATGCACAGCAACCATCATCAAGAAAATTTACAAAGAGCACGATGTAGAGATTCCAAAAGAAATCGCAGGTGCGATGCTGAGCGCCATCATCTCTGATTCTCTATTGTTCAAATCACCTACATGTACGGAACAGGACATTAAAGCTGCAAAAGAACTTGCAGGAATTGCAGATGTCGACGTGGATACATACGGCTTGGATATGCTGAAAGCTGGAGCTGATGTAAGCAAGAAAACTCCTGAGGAATTGATCACACTTGATGCGAAGGAATTCCAGATGGGAAATGCAACAGTGGAAATCGCACAAGTAAACGTTGTAGATGAACAGGATGTTCTTGTACGTCAGGCAGAAGTGGAAGCAGCGATGAAGCAAAAAATCACAGATAAAGGCTTGAAGCTCTATCTCTTCGCAATCACAAATATCCTGACAAATGACTCCACTGCCATCGCAATCGGAGCAGATACGGAAGCTGTCGAAAAAGCGTTCCAGGTGAAGCTTTCCAATAACACCGCTACACTTAAAGGTGTGGTATCCCGTAAGAAACAAATCGTGCCAGTTCTGACAGAAGTCATGAATGGCTAATGGTTTATGAGCAGTCACACTATGTGATTGCTCATTTTATTTGCTGTCAGCATGGCCATAATGCTAAAGTGGATATACACGCCCCAAAGGAACAACCCCGTAATAGCTTCTTCCAATCAAGAACTCTGTTTTTTTCTGTACTGGCATAGGATATTTTTCTTATCAATAAGGGAATAGGAATGCAAACTGCTTACTTACTTTTCAGAATAAAAGGGAGGTTTTTCAGGATGAAATATACAGCTATACCAGGAATGGAGCGCCCGCTATCAAAATTAATCCTGGGAACAACAAAATTCTTCAAAGATAATAAAAATGATGTATTCGCTGTTCTGGATGCCTTCTTACAGGCAGGCGGCAATACGATTGATACAGGCCCAAAATACGCAAAATACCAAGCTGAGAAGCTGATTGGCCAGTGGATGCAGGAGCGTGGTAACCGTGAGGATGTGATTCTTATCTCCAAAGGCGGTCATTACCACATTGATAAGGATGGTACACATCACCCGGAAATGAAACGTGTCGATCCTGCCGAAATTACAAAAGACCTGCATGATAGCTTGGAAAATCTGCAGACAGATTTCATCGATATCTATCTCATACATCGCGATGATCGAAGTGTTCCGGTCCAGGTGCTGATGGATATGCTGCATGAGCATCAGCAATCTGGAAAAATCGGTGTATATGGCGTTTCCAATTGGCAGCCCGATCGCATTGAAGAAGCTAATGCCTATGCAGATGCCCAAGGATATAGCCGGCTGTTTGTAAACAGTCCAAACTTGAGCCTTGCACAGCTGAACGAGGTGCGATGGGCGGAGACAGTAGCTCTGGATAATGACTATCTCGCCTGGCATCGCCATACAGGGATGCCTGTCATTTCCTGGGCGTCTCAGGCAGGTGGTTTCTTTACCGGTACTTATGATAGGAATCATGTGACAGATGAAGAAATTGCCCGAGTTTATTACAATGATGACAACTGGAAACGTTTTGACCGTGCAGCAGAAATTGCCGAGAAAAAAGGCGTGTCAGCAAATCAGATTGCTGTCGCTTATGTCCTGCATCAAGAATTCCCGACATGTGCCATTGTCGGATGTAAAAATGTACAGCGATTAGAAGAAGCACTGCCGGCCGTTGATATCGAACTGACAGAGGAAGAAGTAAAGTGGCTGAATCTGGAGCTTGCGGATGCCGCAGTAAAGTAGGGTATTTCTCTCTTACGATTTTTTGATTTATCGTATACAATAGTACATAATGCAACGTATACGATTTGTAAGGAGAGGAGATTCAGCGTGCGGACAATGAGCAGACAGCATATACCCGTGCGGGCGAAGAATATCGTCCTGATCGGATTCATGGGTGTCGGGAAAACGACCATCGGCAAAATGGTTGCCGATAAACTTTACAGAGATTTCATCGACGTCGATATCGAAATCGAACGCCGTTATAACAAGACAATACCAGAAATATTCGCTCAGCATGGGGAAGGATATTTTCGGGAGATTGAACGGAATACGGTTATTGATATTTGTGATAATAAACAATGTAATATCGTTTCTCTCGGCGGTGGTGCTTTTAAGCAAGAAGCCATCCGGGAAAAATGTCTCGACAGCTGTCTGGTGCTTTTCCTTGATCTGAGCTGGGACCGCTGGAAGGAACGTATGGATCTTCTGATTGAAAATCGTCCTGTATTGCATAATAAGTCTGTCGACGAAGTCCAGCAGATTTTCGACGAACGGCAAGCGATTTATGCGGAACATAATGCGCGGGTTACAACCGATAATCTGAATCCGGAGGAAGTTGCGGATTATATCGTAGAAATACTGAAGCTGGGCTGGGAACTACATCAGCCGCTATCCTCCTGATCGCATTTTATCAAAGAGCTATTGCAATTAACTTGTTGTAATAGCTCTTTTTAACCGGAATAATTGTCCTAATTGTCAAATAATTACCGGTCCTATCTGCTTATTTTTGCTGTTAAGGGTTTTCCGGGCCAGAAAGCAGGGTATAGAAACGTACGATTTCAAAGGAGGATGAACGTCTTGCATCACAAAGATACGATTCATGTTGTTTCCAGTGCGGATGATAATTATGCCCACCACCTCGGTGTGATGCTGGCATCACTGCTTACAAATGTCAATAAGAACAGACGAGTCATGCTATATGTAATCGACGGGGGCATAACAAAGCCAAATAAACGGATGCTGATGAAAACAACGATGCAATTCGGTGTTCCAATCCGTTTCCTATCCATAGATACAGAATCCTATAAGAATGCAACAGAAAGCAGATATATCAATAAAACGGCTTACTACCGTATCTCCATTCCCGAGGTCATAACAGATCCGAGTGTGGAACGAGTCATCTATATCGACTGCGATACGCTTGTGTTGACGGATATCGCCCAGCTGCACGATATCGAGCTGGATGGAAGTCTGATGGCAGCAGTGGAAGATGCCGGCCAGCTTCAGCGTTTGGAGAAAATGAATATAACCACAGAAGGCAAGTACTTTAATTCGGGTATGATGGTCATTGACATGGAAGGCTGGCGCAAACAGAATATATCGAATAGAGTGCTGCAATTCATTGATGAAAACAATGATCCAGAGTTCCTTTACTTGCATGATCAGGATGCCTTGAATGCGATCCTATGGGATAAATGGAAGCCGATCCACCCGAGATGGAATGCGCAATCCTTCATCATCCTAAAAACGAAAACACCAAGGGAATTAGCAGAGCGCAAGCGTTATAAAGAAGCTCGCCAATCTCCAGCGATCGTTCATTTCACTGGTGCGAATAAACCATGGAATTCAGATGTCGGACATCCATTTGCTCCGCTATATTTTGAATTCCTGCAGCAGACACCATGGAAAGTACTTCCCGAAAAAAAGGAACAGGAAGTGTACGCGGACTAAGACACAGCTAGTACGGCTGTGTCTTTTTTATTTGTTATAATACAGGAAACAATGAAAAAGGACGGATTAGAGATGGGCCAGGAAAAAAAGAAGTTATTGGGAAGTACGCGCAGAAAGTGGTTATTGAATAAGCTGCAGACAGCAGACGGTCCGCTCAAGGGGAGTGAACTGGCAGAGGAGGCAAATGTCAGCAGGCAAGTGATTGTGGGTGATGTGACGCTTCTGAAGGCAGAGCAGCATCCGATCATTGCTACTAGTGAGGGATATGTACTGCAGCAGCATCCTGTCTATTCAGTCGAAAGGATCGTAGCTTGTCAGCATGCGCCTGAACGGACAGAAGAAGAGCTGCAATTGCTCGTAGACTTAGGGGTGACAGTGAAGGATGTCCGGGTGGAGCATCCTGTTTATGGACAGATAACAGCTTCTATCATGGTTTCCAGTCGAAGGGAAGTAAAGAAGTTCATCGAAAGGATAGCCAACAGCAAAGCAGGTTATTTATCCGAGCTGACGGACGGAATCCATCTGCATACATTGGCAGCAAATGATGAGTCAGTAATGGAGGAAGCGATTGAGTTGTTGAGCCATCATGGTTTTTTGGTACCAGAGTGGGATTGATCATACGGTCAGTCCCACTTTTCTTTCGCTCATTGCCCAAAGCTGCTTAGCTAGCTCAGCATCATCTGCCTGTCCTTTTACTTCCTGGATCTGCCGCTTATAAAAGTATCCTCCCGTTACATGCTGCACTTCTGAGCTTTCCGCAAGATACAGGGCAGTATCTGCTCCGTCTGCAGGTGATTGGAAAAATGGGCGGAGTAGCTGATGGATCTTTTTACCGAAGCCGGTATGCCTGTCTACACCGAGACTCGTGCTCACTGCTCCAGGGTGTACTGCATTCACCGTAGCATTTGAATGATAAAGACGGAGAGAAAGTTCCTTGGTGAATAAAAGATTAGCAAGTTTGCTGTGCCCATAATTTTGCCATGGTGTAAAGGATTCAGCTCCGCCTAGATCATCCAGATTTATTTTTCCAATTTTATAAGCACCGGAAGATACAACGACCACACGCCCTTGGGGTGCGGCTTTGATCTGCTCTAACAGCAAATTAGTCAACAGGAAGTGGCCAAGATGATTCACACCCATCATCATCTCCAAACCATCAGCAGTGAATTGTTTTCTTGTTGTCACGACGCCGGCATTGTTGATAAGTACATCAATAACAGAGTGCTGGGCTTTCAATGCTTCTGCACAGGCATGAATGCTAGTAAAGGATGCCAAGTCACATACATATAGATACATATTCTCTGAACAGCTTTGCTGTTTAGCTTCCTTCAGAGCTTGCGTGCCTCGTTCTTCAGAGCGGCACAGCATACATACGGTATATCCTCTTCTGGCTAACGATACAGCTGTGGCAAATCCCATACCGGAATTCGCGCCAGTGATTACGACTGTTTTTTGCATATTGTACACCACTCTCCATGTTATTCTGGACGTTTCAGTGTGAATAGCTCTCCAAGTTTACTGTAATCATTACCTGCCAAGCGACTGATTGGCTGGATGGCTTTTGCATCCAGATAGCCGGTGTTCTCATCATAAACTTCCGGTGACAGATGATACCCAGCCACCTTTGCGAGTAATAAGTCTGCTGTAATAGCTCCATCATTGTCTCTTATCTCGAGATGATCATACAGGGTGCATTCCATCCTGATAGACGCTTCGGTAATTCCGGGCACCGAGACATATGTGCTCGGAGTGAGAGTCAAGCTCGTGTGGTCAAGCTCACTTTCTTCGGAAGGCAGCGCAGCGGCGGTTTTGTTCAATTCATCCACGATCGACTCTGTGCTGATATGGACAACAAGCTCGCCGGATCCAATAGCATGGCGTGCTGTATCCTTCTGTTTGCCTGCTGCACGCTGGATCGAAATGCTAATAAGCGGCGGATTCGCGCTGACGATCGAAAAGTAACTGAAGGGAGCAGCATTGACTACTTCTGATTCTGGTGACTTGGTCGTGACGAAAGCTACGGGTCTTGGGATGATGCTCCCTGTGAGTATTTTGTAATGTGTCTTTGCTGAAAGATCATTTGCGTTGAATGTAAACAAGTTTATTGCTCCTTTCTGTCAGCCTACCATAGGAACCTTACATGCACTTAACAGTTCTATTACCTTTTGAATATATTCTTAAGCACGGATGTAAAGGAGTGCTCCGATTTATTGGTCATTTCCATCGTTTTTTCTTCCTCGTGTAAAAAGATGTCCGTTTTATCAATTGCATGATCAACATGCAGAACGAGTGCAATATCCACATCGACACCCTGATTCGTAACGGATGTGTACGGGATGCGGTATGAAGTAGCGAGGGTCTTGTACGGTTTGAAGAAACGCATTGTGACCTCTCCGGAAAAGCGCAAGCATGCATCGGGGTAGCTTTTCATAGCATTCTCCAGCTGTTTTAACCCCCTCTGCTGGACGACTTCCCCCTCTGTCAGTGCAAGGATCGTTCTCTCCCGCAATGTCCCCAAATACTCTTTTCTTTCACTTGCCTTCGTTTCTTTTGTTCCATATATTCCTTCGTTTAAGTAATCATCTATATCTTTTTTCAATGGTCTTCATCTCCGATTCGGTATTTCCAATTCATGGAGTTAGCTTTACAATATAAGTAAAAAGGGGAGGCAATACATTATGACTACACTGCAATTCGAAAATCTCAGTAAAACATCTCATAATACGATGCTTCTGCCTCCAATCGATATTGAGCTGAAAGCTGGTGAATGTTATGTCATTCGCTGTAATAAAGTGATTGGAAGCCAGCTGCTGAAAATAATTAACAAACAAGAAAACCCGTCTACCGGTAGTGTACTACTATTTGGTGAAAATATCGAAAACCTGCGTTCTGTGAATGATCGGATCGGCTTCCTGTATCTCGATGATGCAGTATATACAAGGATGAGGGTGAAGGAGTATCTAAGTTTCTTTCGGAAGCTTTACGGCAGCAGCGTCGATATTGGTGAGGTGATTCAGCAAATAGGCTTGCGTGAGTGCCAATTAACTAAAATAAGCAAGCTGACTTTTTCGCAGGAACGGCGCTTGAAAATTGGCAGGCTCCTCATACAGGATCAGCCGGTTTTGATTATGGAAGAGCCGGAACAAAATGTCGATCTCGAAACAAGCTTGATCATTCACCGCATCATCGGTGAGCTGAAAGGAAAAGGTAAAACGATCCTTCTTACTACTATAGACTTGGAAAATGCATTAGCACTTACCAATTATGTATATACCTTGACGGATAAGAGCTGTAAACGAATAGCTGTCGAAGAGGAAAATGAAGAACTGGCAGCTGGCGAAGATGTAATCCAACCGGTCAAGCTGGAGAAGATTCCAGCAAAAATCGATGATAAGATCATTCTTTTCAATCCTTTTGATATTAACTTTATTGAAAGCAGTGAAGGAGTGGCGCAGCTGCATCTTCAAGACGGAGTCTATCCGTGTACATATACTTTACAAGAATTAGAGGAACGGCTGCGAGCGTTCGGCTTCTTCCGCTGTCATCGTTCTTACCTAGTGAATCTGCAGCAGGTGAAGGAAGTGGTGACCTGGACACGAAACAGTTTCAGTTTGATCCTTGATGATCATTCACGCAGTTCGGTTCCGCTGTCTAAGAATCGATTTGAGGAATTAAAGGGTATGCTCGGGCTGTAACCTGCTCCATTCAGCCTGAGATTTTGCACTATTCGGCTGCTGATTTGCTCCACTCAGCGTTTTTGGGTTCTGTTAAGCCTGATTTTACTGCGTTTTTCAAAAAAGGGTAGTAAGCTTTGATTATCAACCGTCATGAACGGAAAGGGGCATTTCGATATGGACTACGCATTACAAGTGAAGGAGCTGTCCAAGGTATTCGGTCAGCAGCGGGCATTGCAGCAAGTTTCATTTAATGTAAAAAAAGGTGAGGTCTTCGGTTTTTTGGGGCCTAGTGGATCTGGGAAGACAACGACAGTCAAAATTTTGACTGGTCAGCTTATGCAGACAGCTGGGGAAGTTTATATACTTGGCAAACCAGCTGCTAAAATGAAAGATGCTGACTTAGGCAGAATAGGTATCCTGACTGACAATAGCGGACTGTATGAGCGGATGACAGTGCAGCAGAATCTGGATTTCTATGCAAAGCTTTATAGTGCTGCAGCTGGAAGAGTAGAAGAGGTTCTGCAGCTGGTTGGCTTAGCAGAAGATAAGAAAAAGCCGGTAAAAAAACTGTCAAAAGGTATGAAGCAGCGTGTGCTTCTTGCTCGTGCTGTTCTGCATAAACCGGAAGTTCTATTCCTGGATGAACCGACTTCTGCTTTAGATCCTGGAAATGTCCAAAAAATGCATGAACTTTTAATGGATTTAAACCGCGAAGGGACGACGATTTTCCTGACCACCCACAATATGGAGGAAGCTGCACAGCTGTGCGACCGGGTTGCATTTCTTCATGAAGGACGAATACGGGAGATGGATGCACCGAACCAATTACAGCGTAAATATGCCAAAAACACAATTCACCTGGAATTGAAAGATGGTCGCAGCGAAACTATCGAGAATGATAAGGCTGGAGCAGAACAACTTTATCGATACATGCAAGCAGAGGAAGTCCTTGCTGTGCATTCCGATCAGCCGACATTGGGAGATATATTTATTGAAGTAACAGGGAGGAAATTAGCATGAATGCTGCTCGAATATCCGCAATGCTTGTGAAAGAATACCATGATATGAAATCTAATGTTCAAGTACTATCAATCCTGATTGTTCCTATATTTTTGGCCATCCTTTATAGCAGGATGGATGGAGAACAGGACTTTGCAGCTTCCTTTGTCTTTATTATTACTGTTACGTTTGTCACGATGTATGTCCAGGCTCTGTTGCTGGCAGAAGAGAAAGAAAAAAATACGCTGCAGGTTTTGTTGCTTTCACCTGCTAGCTCTGCTGATATCATGGTCGGTAAAAGCATCATTTCTGTTATCTTGACGATTATTATGTTCGTGGTATCCATGCTGATTATAAACGTAAGTGTAGAAAGTCCGGTCATGCTCTCCGTCATTCTGCTAATCGCTGTCATCCTCTTTGTTGCATTGGGAACCTTAGTTGGTTTGCTTAGTGAAAACCTAGTTCAGACTACGGTATATCTTTTACCGTTAAGCTTCGTGTTCGGGTTTGGTCCTATGATCCAGATGTATTTCTCTGAGGGCATAGTGGCAGATATTTTAGGCTATACGCCAGGAAGTTTCATGATGGAAGCGTGTTTGGCAGCGATTAGCGGGGAGGCGTTTTCGGCTTATCGAGAAGACGTTATCTGGCTTGTTGGATGGACGGCTGCTGCTTTAGTAATAACCTTCATTACCTTCAAAAAGAAAAGTCTATCCAATTAAAAAAGCCGCCCATAACGGGCGGCTTTTCATTATCCTACACTACTGCGTTTGCGCAGATCCTGTTCGATTTGTTCCAGGCTCTTTCCGCGTGTCTCTGTCGTGAAGAATTTGACGAATAGAAAGGCAAGGATACCGATGACAGCGAAAATATAGAAAAGGTAGCTGATACCGATCGCATTGAGCAAAATCGGAAATAGTAATGACACAATCAAGTTAGCGCCATGCAGTGCGAAAGTGGCTACACCTGTTCCGATCCCGCGTACCTTTGTCGGAAATAGTTCTGGAAGCATGATCCAGACAACTGGTCCCCAAGTCGTCGAGAAAGAGACAATAAAGGTTCCAAGACAAATGATAATAGCCCATGTTGCGGCTGTGGAATCAGGTGCCAGTAAGTTAACTGTGGATAGAACGACCAAACTGACTACCATCCCGATATTACCTGCCATAAGCAAGGTCTTACGGTTGATCTTGTCCACGAAACGGATGGCGATGATCGTCATCAACACATTGACTGCACCGATGCCGACTGTACCGAGAATGGCAGCGGAATCTGCGAATCCAGCATTCTCAAGTGTTATTGGCGTGTAATAGATGATGGTGTTGATACCGATGAACTGCTGTAAGAAAGCAATACCCATTCCAGCAATCAATGCGGGCCGCACCCAGCTGGAAAACAGTTCTTTTATGCCGCCTTCATCCTCTTTTTCTGCTTTCTTCACTTCGGAAACTTCTTCGTCTATTGAGGCATTTTCACCCCGGACACGTTTTAGGATAGCGCGTGCTTGTTCCTCTTTTCCTGCCGTCAGTAGCCAGCGTGGGCTTTCGGGCATGAAGAGCATACCGATGATTAAGATCGCTGCTGGTATGACAGCCAGTCCAAGCATCCAGCGCCATGCGCCTGCATCTGACAGCGCGTAGTTTACGAGATAGGATGATAAAATACCTATCGTTATCAAAAGCTGGTTTAATGAAGCGAGAGAACCTCTTTTTTCTTTTGGTGCAAGTTCTGATAAGTATAGTGGAACAATTGTAGTGGAACAACCAACTGCCAAGCCGAGAATAACTCGGGCGATAACCATTGTAGTTACATTGACTGCAAGTCCAGCTGACAATGCGCCAATCAGGAATAAGATACCGGCTGCTATTATCGTCTTTTTACGTCCAATTTTATCTGTTACGCGGCCAGTAATGGCAGCACTGATGATAGCTCCTACCAATAGTGAGCTGACAACGAGCCCCTCCGTGAAGGAGTTCAGTCCGAGATCTTCGTCTATGTACAGCAGTGCACCGGAGATGACTCCAGTATCATAACCATAGAGCAGACCGCCAAGTGCACCAAAAAAATACAATAAGCCATTGGATTGCTTTTTCTGCATATATTGCTACCTCCTAAGTTGTGCGAAAACTATGTTATAATATGTAAGCCTTTTCCTCTTTCCGTATAAAATGAAACCTTTGCATCTGCTCTCGATTGAAAAGTCCCACAATAAACCATTATAATTTACTAGTATCAGAATTGACTACCTAAAAATATTATTAGGAGGATTTTACTTGGCTAAAAAAATGATAGCAATCGACCTGGATGGAACGTTATTGAATACCGAGAGTCAAATCCCCGAAGAAAATAAAGCGGCAATCAAGCGTGCTATTGATGCTGATATGCTCGTTTCTATCAGTACTGGACGTGCAACATTCGATGTAAAGTCTCTTGTTGGAGATGACTTGGATATACCGATCATCGCTTCCAATGGGGGGACGATCCATGATGTTGGATATAAATTACTTAATACAATCACCTTTGAAAAAGAACTGGCAAGGGAAATAGCGACGTACCTCATTGAACAGGATATCTACTTTGAAGTGTATACAGAAACAGAGCTGCTCTCTCCTTATAATGGACAAGAAAAACTCCAGGCAGAGTTGGATAAAGTAATCTCTGCCAACCCTGATGAAAGCTTGGAGAAGCTTTGGATTGGTGCTATGTCCCAGTTCAAGCAATCCGGTATCCGCTTTGTACCGGATATCGATCACATTTTCACCGATGAAAATACGATATTCAAGATCCTTGTCTTCAGTTTTGATCTTCAGAATCTGGCGAAAGTGTATAAAGCTATCAGGCAGAATGCGAAAATCACGGTTACATCTTCTGGAGAGCATATTCTTGAAATATTGCCTGAGAAATCTGGTAAAGGTTATGCAGTAACGATGCTTGCAGAAAAGTATGGAATTCACAAGGAAGATATCTATGCAGTTGGAGACAGCCCGAATGATATCAGCATGTTTGAGGTTGCTGGCAACGGTGTTGCGATGAAGAATGCGATGACGGAGCTCATGGAAATTGCTACGCATGTTACAAAAACGAATGATGAACTGGGTGTAGCGTACTTTATTGATAAGCTGATTGCTGGAGAGCAGGAAGAGCTGCGCAGAGTCGAAGAAGGCGTATAAGATAAACCTGGCACAGGAATGTGCCGGGTTTATTTTTTTCCTGTTCATGCTGATTTGTTAGGAATTTTCCAATAAAGGGATGCGTAAGCTGCGAGTTCCATGTAAAATAGAGTGATAATCATTCTCAGAAAGAAGTGTTGGTTCTTGTTAAAGGAGTTTTTCGCTTTTTATAAACCGTATAAACGGCTTTTCATGCTGGACTTCGGCAGTGCTGTGTTCGTAGCAATATTGGAGCTTGCCTTTCCAATCGGAGTAAATATGATGGTAGACCGACTGCTTCCAACGGAAAACTGGAGCTGGATTGTGACAGCGTGTATTTTGCTGTTCATCGTTTATGGCTTGAGTACAGTCACGCAATACATCGTTACCTATTGGGGACATAAGCTCGGGATCAATATCGAACGGGATATGCGCAAACGGCTATTCGAGCATATACAAAAACTGAGTTTTCGTTTCTTTGATAATACAAAGGTAGGGAATCTGATTTCCCGTTTGACGAACGATTTGTTTATGATCGGCGAGATGGCTCACCATGGCCCGGAGGATCTTTTCATCGCGTTAATGACCATTGTTGGTGCACTGACAATCATGTTCTTCATCAACTGGCCGCTTGCGCTTATGACGATGCTCGTTGTTCCGGTATTGTTCTGGATCGTTCTATATTGCAACAAGAAAATGACAGAAGCCTCTAGAAGGATGAACGAAGATACGGCTGATTTCAGTTCCCGTATCGAGAATACAGTCGGGGGTATCCGCGTTGTTCAGGCTTTTACAAATGAAGCGCATGAAGAAGCACGATTTAAGGTTAACAATGAACGTTACCGTCTGACGAAACTGCTCTCCTATAAAATCATGGCATTGAATCTATCTGTCACGTATATGCTGATGCGATTCATAGCTGTGTTTCAGTTAGTTGCCGGAGCGTGGTTCATTATTCAGGGAAGGATGTCTTACGGAGATCTTGTAGCCTTCATTCTACTGACAAACGTATTCTTCCAGCCAATTCAGAAAATCGGCGCGATCATCGAGCTTTATCCAAAAGGAATCGCAGGATTCCAGCGCTATATGGACATCATGCGGCTGGATCCTGATATCAAGGATGCACCAAATGCCAAGCGCGTTGATGGTCTTACAGGGAATATCCGGTATGATAACGTCTCTTTTGGGTACAAAGAGGGCAGCTCGATTCTCAAAGATATTAGTTTCTCGATTAAGGCAGGGGAGACGGTTGCTTTTGTCGGACCTTCTGGAGCTGGCAAATCTACGATATGCAGTCTGCTGCCGCGCTTTTATGAGCGGAATGCAGGGGAAATCACTATTGATGGCATTCCGACTGATGAAATGACATTGGCATCCTTGCGCAGTCAAATCGGCATCGTGCAGCAGGATGTATACTTGTTCGGCGGCACCATCAGGGAAAATATCGCATACGGCAAGCTGGATGCTACTGATGCTGAAATTGAGGAAGCGGCTAGAAGAGCCCAACTGACTGATTTTCTTGCTGAATTGCCGAAAGGCTTGGATACCGTCATCGGGGAGCGTGGAGTCATGATTTCCGGCGGTCAGAAGCAACGTATTTCAATAGCCCGTGTATTCTTGAAGAATCCGCCAATTCTTATACTGGATGAAGCAACATCCGCATTGGATACTGAAACGGAAGTCAAGATACAGGAAGCTCTGGATGAGCTGTCAGCGGGGCGTACCACTTTAGTAATTGCCCACCGTTTGGCAACAATCAAGCATGCTGATAAAATCATCATGGTAACCAAACAAGGTATAACGGAAGAAGGAAAGCATAAAGAACTTTTGGAAAAAGAGGGTGCTTATCGCCGCCTTTATGATGCACAGTTCGCTCATTGATTCATCGAAACAGGAAGTTTTCTTCCATAAGGGAGAAGTAACTTCCTGTTTTTTTGTAATAAATGAAAGCGTTTTCTCAAAGTGTGTGTTAGAATATTTTACAATGAAATTAGAATTATTAGATTTTTTCGACGATATACTATTGCGGATTTGCTTGTATTTAGGTAACATCACAGGGAAGGAAAGCTCACATGAATTTTGCATACATAGGAGGAAGAGCTAATGAGCACTATTTCGATTGATAGTCTTATAAGAGATAAAGCGGAAAAACTATGCGCGGTAAGTGAACGTATTTGGGAGTTCGCGGAACTGCGTTTTCAAGAGAAACGATCAGCAGCGCTTCTTGCGGATGTGCTGGAAGAGGAAGGGTTTGACGTCCAGCGCGGTATTGCAGGTATCGAAACCGCATTCGTAGCAAACTTTGGTGCAGGCAAACCAGTGATTTCCTTTTTGGGTGAATTTGATGCACTATCCGACTTGAGTCAGGAAGCTGGTGTGATTGAACAGAAGGCGATTGTGCCTGGAGGTTCAGGACATGGCTGCGGGCATAATTTGCTTGGTACAAGTGCACTTGGTGCAGCATTGGCAGTAAAGGAGTATTTACAGGAGAACGGATTGAGCGGTACCGTTCGTTACTACGGCTGCCCAGGAGAAGAGGGTGGATCAGGCAAAACCTTCATGGTTAAAGAAGGCGTTTTTGATGATGCAGATGCAGCTATTACATGGCATCCATTTACGCACAGCGGGGTGCAAAGAGCTGAGACGCTGGCCAACTATCAAGTATATTTCAAGTTCAAAGGTAAAAGTGCACACGCAGCAGGCGGACCGCATTTAGGGCGCAGTGCGCTGGATGCGGTCGAGCTGATGAATATCGGTACCAACTTCCTGCGGGAGCACGTTATACAGGATGCGCGTTTGCATTATGCGATTACGAATGCTGGGGGCGTTTCTCCAAACGTCGTCCAGCCGGAAGCGGAAGTTCTTTATTTGGTCAGGGCTCCGGAAACAGAGCAAGTAGAAAGTATCTACCAGCGTGTAGTGAAGATTGCCAAAGGGGCAGCTCTGATGACAGAAACAGAGTTGGAGATAACGTTTGATAAGGCTTGTTCTGGTTTCATCCGCAACACAATCCTCGAGCAAGTTATGCAGGAGCAGGTGGAGCGTGTCCAAGTGCCTGAGTATTCAGCAGAAGAACTCGATTTTGCAAGAGGTATTCAAAAGACCTTAAGTAAAGAGGATATTTCTTCTGATAAAAAATCAATTCTCCAGCTAATCGGAAAGGATGCAGCATTGTGGGAAGAGGAAATGGAGACATCACCTATTCTTACAACACCAATTCCGTACCATGATGCAGACAATTTCCAATACGGCTCTACTGACGTAGGGGATGTAAGCAGAATCACACCTACTATCCAATTCCATGCAGCTTGCTTTGCCATTGGTACTCCATTGCATACGTGGCAAGTAGTATCGCAGGGTAAAACACCTTTAGCACAAAAAGGAATGCTCTATGCGAGTGAAGTAATGGCAGCTACTGCGCTGTCTCTATTCGATAAGCCGGAAAAGCTGGAAGCTGCGAAGCTTGAACTGCAAAAGCGTATAGGTCCAAATGGATATACGAGTCCTATCCCGGATGGTGTCAAGCCAACCATTTTAGCTTAACTAACAGATTGGGGGTAAAGAGATGGAAAAACAAACACAGAATGGCGGTTCGCAAAAGCCCGGAAAAGAAGAGGGGAAAGTTCTAAGGTTTCTTTCAGCAATAGAACGGGCTGGTAATAAGCTGCCTGATCCATTTATGCTTTTTATTTACTTAGCTATCTTTATTGCTATTGTTTCATGGATTATGAGTATGCTTGGCGTATCCGTCACCACACCGGAAAATGAGGTTGTGGAAGTAAACAACATGATATCGGAAGAAGGATTGATTTTCGCTTTATCCTCTATGCTGGAAAACTTCACGGGATTTGCTCCGCTTGGTCTTGTACTGGTCATGATGTTCGGTATCGGGCTCGCGCAGCATGTAGGATTCTTTGAAGTAGTCATGCGCGGTATGGTAATGAACATCCCGAAAAGTCTTGTTACGTATATGATCATTTTCACTGGTGTTTTGGGGAATATTGCATCGGATGCTGCAATGGTAATTATACCGCCGCTTGCTGCCATGATTTATTATTCTATCGGAAAGCATCCGATTGCAGGGCTCCTGACATCATTTGTTGCTGTATCCGCAGGATTTACGGCGAACTTCTTGATTGCAGGTACGGATGTCTTGCTATCCGGTATATCGACTGAAGTTATTCAAGGGCAGTATCCTGATGCGCGTGCAGTTTCGCCGTTGGATAACTGGTACTTCATGGCTGCCTCTACTATAATGCTCGTCTTTGTCGTATCATTTGTTTCCAAGAAATTGATTGAACCTCGTTTGGGTGAATATGATCCTTCTTTTGCAGATAAAGGCATCTTGAACGAGCAGATTGAAAAACTTCGTCCGGAGCAGAAACGCGGCATTCGGAATGCATTGATTGTTGCTGGAGTTTATATCATCCTAATTTCGCTGCTTATCGTCCCTTCTAATGGCATTCTGCGAGGGGAAGAGGGAACAATCATCCCATCGCCATTTTTAAGTAATATCGTTCCGCTGATTTTAGTCCTTTTCATTATCTTGGCTGTAGTTTATGGGTTTACTGCAGGGACATTGAAGAAAATATCCGATATTCCAGAGAAAATGGGAATTGCAATGAAAGAGATGTCAGGATTTATTGTCCTGGTATTTGCAGCTGCGCAATTCATTGCTTACTTTGAATGGACAAATATTAGTACCATCATTGCGGTAAATGGTAGTATCGCACTGGAAAATATGAATGTAACAGGTGTTGGAGCGATGGTCGGCTTCACATTAATCAGTGCGATCGTCAATCTGTTCATCACAAGTGGTTCCGCGCTTTGGGCACTGCTTGCACCGGTATTCCTACCGATGTTCTACCAATTGGGATATGATCCAGCTTATACGCAGGTGGCCTTCCGTATTGGGGATTCTGCCTTCAATATTCTATCACCGATGAGTCCTTACGTTGTTATGCTGCTTGGGTTCATGAAGCGGTACGATAAACGGGCAGGTCTAGGAACGCTGATGTCACTCATGCTGCCATTTGCAGTCATCATATTAATTGCTTGGATCATTATGTTCGTTGTTTGGAGTTTGCTTGGTCTGCAGGTTGGTCCGGGTGTCGATATTCGCTTATAAGAAATTGGGCGCGCGCTTATGTGGCGCCCTTTTTTATTGACGTTTTCTTTGGAATAAGATACATTAATTACTGAAAGTAACTCGATAATTATAAGTAACTAATAAATGGTTGCTTAGTCGGGTATGCTATCAAACGGTACTACAATTTTTGGAGGGATATATAATGACTCAAGATTTTTTCAAAGCTTTAGAAAACAGAAGATCTATTTATGGACTAGCAAAGGAATCTCCTGTTTCTGATGAACGTATTCAGGAAATTGTGGAGTTTGCAGTTAAATACACACCATCTGCTTTCAACTCTCAAAGCACACGTGTAATTGTGCTTCTTGGAGACAAGCATGATCGTTTCTGGGATCTTACAGAAGAGCAGCTTCGTGCAGTAGTGCCTGCTGATAACTTTGCGCCGACGGAAGAAAAAATTGCATCTTTCCGTAATGGATATGGTACGGTTCTATTCTTTGAAGATGAAACAGTTGTCAAAGGTCTTCAAGAGCAATTCGCGCTTTATGCAGAAAACTTCCCAATCTGGTCTGAGCAGACTTCTGGTATGCACCAGCTTGTGGTCTGGACTGCATTGGAGATGGAAGGTCTTGGTGCGAGCCTGCAGCACTATAACCCATTAGTGGACGAGGCTATCCAAAAAGAATGGGATATCCCATCCAACTGGAAGCTTCGCGGTCAGATGCCTTTTGGTAAACCGACAGCGCCAGCTGGCGATAAAGAATTCCAACCTTTGGAAGAGCGCGTTAAAGTCATTAAATAAAAAAAGTGCTATTGTCGCATATGGACAATAGCACTTTTTTTAGATATAATTATTTGAAAATTCTGTTACAATTATATTACATATGTTTCTTCTGCAGAAGGCCGGGGTATATAATAGCTACCACTACTATAAATGCGAAAGGAAGGAAGTAAAGTGAGTGCATATCCATATAAAAAGTTGCAGCATGCCGGTGACTTGTCAGATGATGAACGAGATGAGATTCTGACTACCTTGGAGCGATACATGGATTACTTGCGTGATGAATTGTCGAAATCAGATGACCTTCCTGCTGTTAAATAGAAAAAAGGAGTATCCCTGTTGATGGGATACTCCTTTTCTGTTTATAGCAATGCCGTAATTAAGAATGGCAAGGTGACAATGGACAGGATTGCACTGATTACAAATGCAGATGCAACCTCTGATTCCAAGCTCTTGAATCGGATAGCGATCATGGAAGCAACCGCAGAACCCGGGAATGATACAAGCAATACAGCTTGAACGAAGTCATCATGTGCTACACCTAAAGCGTAAGCGATACCGACCATTGCAAGCGGCTGAACGATAGCTTTCAGGATTGCGATGGAGAACGCAGACAAGCTTAGCTTGATTTTGTTGATACCGATTGTAACACCGACAGCGAATAGAGCAACACCGGATGTTACATCACCGATTTGATCAAGTGCATTCACACCAAGCTCAGGAAGCTGGAAGTTGAAAACAAGTACCAGGATTAGACCTATAATCGGTACACAAGCAAGTGGTTCGCTTAGACCATGAAGGATAGACTTGATAGTTACTTTCAACAGGCTTTCTTGTTTCTCATTTGAATCCGTGTTACGGTTTCTTTCTCCAACTGTACCAAGGATAGTTGCCAATGGATCCAAAACAGCGTTTACGATGATACCCATCAATGCGATAGGAATCGCAACGACATCAGCACCGAAGATACTACCCATAACTGGGATACCCATGAAGGCGAATGTCGGCTGTGTTGAGTTCAAGGAGAACATCGTTGACTGTACGAAATCATATTTAGTAGTCCATCTTGTAATTAACAATACAACGATGAAGAATCCAATAACACCAATCAGTAAAGCGCCAAGGAATGAAGCTTTGTCAAAAATAGTATCGCGGGAAGTTGTTGTGATCCCAACGAATAAGTGAGCCGGCAAGGCAATTTTTGTTACAAGTGTGTTGATCCCTTTGGATGTTTCTTTATTGAAGATACCGCGATTTCCTGCAATGAATCCTAGCAGGATTACAAAGAAAATCGGAATTAGTATGATGAAAATTTCACCAAAACTCATGTTCTTTCCACTCCCTACAGTAGTTATATTGCTCATGTTGTCAAAATTAATACAGGTGCCTCCTTTTGGAAGGAGTCACCTGCACCATTAGAAATTCTTTAAAGGCTTAGCCTCTGATGGATTTGTATTCTGGTTTCCAAACAGATTTAGCTATTAGGTCTTTGATTTCTTCAGGTTTTGCATCAGATACGCCGTCTTCGATAGCAGCTTTTGCAACTGCTTCTGCAACAGCGGTTGAAACTGGTTGAAGCTCATCGATTGCTGGAAGCAAAGAGCCGCCTTGTGTGTTGCTGTTAACCATGTCTGCAATCGCATTAGCTGCAGCTGCAAACATAGAATCTGTGATCAAGTTTGCTTTAACAGCGATGGATCCAAGTCCAAGGCCAGGGAACGCAAATGCGTTGTTTGCTTGACCGATATGGTAAGTAGTTCCTTTGTATTCAACAGGGTCGAATGGGCTGCCTGTTGCAATCAATGCTTTACCATCTGTCCACTCAAGCAAGTCTTTTGGAATTGCTTCTGCAAGTGGTGTTGGGTTGGACATTGGCATGATAACTGGATTTTCTACATGCTTCGCCATTTCTTTAATGATTTCAGCACTGAATGCACCAGCTTGGCCAGATGTACCAATCAAGATAGTTGGTTTCACTTGTCGGATTACTTCAGCAAGACCAATGATGCCATCTTCTTTATTCCAGTCTTTCACTTCGTCAGCAGGACGAAGGTAAGGTTTTTGGAAATCAGCAATGCCGTCCATATCATCAGTCAGAAGACCGCGTTGGTCGATTGCCCAGAAGTTTTTCACTGCGTCTTCTTTAGAAACGCCGTCAAGTACCATTGCCGCTGCGATTTGGTCTGCGTTACCGATACCAGCAGAACCAGGTCCGAATACAACTACCCGCTGTTCGCTGATTGGTGTACCAGTAACTTTGGAAGCACTCATAACAGCTGCAAGTGTGATGGCACCAGTACCTTGGATATCATCATTGAAAGTAAGGATTTTATCGCCATATTTATCGATGATGTTACGAGCGTTACGGTTACCGAAGTCTTCCCAGTGAAGAAGTACGTTAGGGAATTTCGCTACTGTTTTGCTGATGAATGCATCGATGAACTGATCGTACTGCTCGCCACGCACACGTTTATGACGGTTACCGACGTATAGTGGATCGTTAAGCAATGCTTCGTTGTCTGTACCCGCATCAATAACAACTGGAAGCACACGGTTAGGGTCGATACCAGCAGCAGCTGTGTAAACAGCAAGTTTACCGATAGCGATATTCAAACCGCCAACACCCCAGTCACCAATTCCAAGAATGCTCTCAGAGTCAGTTACTACGATCAAATCGATTTCATCTGTGTTAAGCAATGTATTTTCGTATGCTTGCTCGATGCTGTCCGGGTTGTTGATATCAAGATAAACACCGCCTGGGCGTTGGTACTCATGGCTGTATTCCTGGATAGCTTGTCCTACAGTTGGAGTATAAACGACAGGAAGCATTTCGCTTAGATGATCAGTCAACAGACGATAGTAAAGAACAACGTTACGGTTGTAAAGCTGGTTCAATGTGTTGTTTTTCAACAAATTATTAGGTTGTGCATTGAACTGTTCGTAAGCGCGTTTTACTTGCTCATCCAATGTTAAAACGGTCGCTGGCAAAACACCTTCAAGACCAAGCTCAGCTCGTTCTTCTTTCGTAAAAGCGACACCTTTATTTAGAAAAGGATTTGAAATTAAGTTCTTACCTCTTAGAGAAGTGGAAATGGATCCATCTTCATTATTACGATATGTGTTCATATCTGATTCCACCTTTTCGAATGATTACTTACCTTTTGTAACTGCCACAATCCATTCTATCACTAAACAATTGTTAATCAATTTTAACAAAGTATTTAAAATAACTATTGCATTTACTGAGTTTGTGTGATATTTCACATACTAATTAGCCATCTGAAAAACCGCGGTATCAAAGTATTTTACTGATGTGAAATAAATTCGATCATTACTTTTTTATTATTTTTTTTAATTACAAAAATATACAATCCATGGTTTGTTTTATTATATTTAATTATTCTGACTGTTCGGCTTTTTAAATCAAACCCTTCATGTTAAGCTTGTTCTTATAAGAAAGAAGGGGGATTTAGGCATGGACATTGTGAAAGAATTGAGTGAAATGATTCATCCCGGGAGGATATCAACAGCGGCGGCAGTCATCAGCCAGCACAACCATGATGCATCCTATCACCCAGCGGCTGATCCAGATGTGGTCATCTTTCCCGAAAATGCACAGGAAGTCAGCGCAGTTCTATCGTTTGCCAACGAACATGGAATACCTGTTACTCCTTTCGGTAAAGGTTCCAGTTTAGAGGGGCACGCGATTCCTTATGAAGGAGGCATCTCCCTCGACCTTGGATTAATGAATGGCTTGAAAACCATTAGTGAGGAAGATGGTTTTGTCGTTGTCGGGTCAGGTCTGACACAGTTTCAATTGAATGATGCACTAAAGAAACATAAATTATTCTTCAGTGTAGATCCTGGTGCTGAGGCGACACTTGGAGGTATGGCAGGCACGAATGCAAGTGGTTCTTATACCGTCAAATACGGCACAATGCGGGACAATATCTTGGACATGGAGGTTGTTTTGCCGAGCGGGGAAATCATACATACTGGTTCGAAAGCCGTGAAGTCCTCTTCCGGGCTGCATTTATCGGGGTTATTTGCGGGCTCAGAAGGAACGCTTGGTATTATTACAGAACTCACTCTCCGTGTGTATCCAATTCCAGAAGCAAGTGTAGCAGCCCGTGCTGTGTTCGATGACTTTGAAGAGGCCGTGGCAGCTGTAGTGAGACTACGTACAGCAGGACTCGACTTGGCTAGAATCGAGTTTGTTGATGCGGCCTCAGTAGCGCATGTCAATCGATTCGCTAATACATCTTATATCGAACAGCCGACAATCTTTTTCGAGTTGAATGGTGAGGTTGAGCATCTTCAGCATCAAATCAAACGGATGGAGAAATTATTGGAGCCGTTTCATGTGGCGGAATTCCTAGCAGAAACCGATTTGGCATCGCAGGAGCGTCTTTGGGATGCGCGGCATAATCTTGCTTATTACTACATTCAAGCCGCACCAACAAAACGGATGCTCGTGACAGATGTATGTCTGCCGATATCAGAGCTTGCGGAGGCAATCCTGCACGCAAGACAAGCAGTTGATGGCAGCGGCTTGGAGGCTGGTATCGTTGGTCACGTAGGCGACGGGAATTTCCATATCATCGCGATGGCGGATTTTGAGGATCCTAATGAAGTAACGGCAGCTAAACAGCTCCATAGGGAAATAGTTGACTATGCGCTTGCCCATGAGGGCACATGTACAGGTGAGCATGGTGTAGGAGTAGGGAAGAAGAGCTATCAGCCAAAAGAACACGGTACAGCTTACGAATTGATGCGAACAATCAAGCGGGCTATTGATCCGCGAGGAATCATGAATCCCGGCAAACTTATTGATTAAATAGAAAAAGAGCGTATTCCCCCTCAAGAATACGCTCTTTTTTGTTTATCCTTTTTTGCTGAATAGGTCTGTAATTGCGTGCACCAATTCAATGCCTTGAAAAGCAAAGATGGATAATGCACTGATGGAAAATGCTACGACGATGATCGCTCTTGCCACAAACATTTTCGTCCCCTCCTTTGGAATGCTAAGAAACCTTCAAGCAAAAGGGAAGACTATTCAGCGGTAACTCGATTGATAGAAGACGGCCAGCAGGAAATGCCGGACCGCCTGCTTCGTCTGCATCATGCGTGCCTGCATCATGCTTGCAACAAGCAGCACGGGCAGAAAAGTCAGGACTGCTGTTTGTGTTGTGATCGGGAACCAGTGTTTTTCATCATCCGGCAAATCAGCCTTATGGATAACGACGTGCTGTGGTTGAATATCATTTGCTTCCCAATGATACATTGGATGCAGCACCATTACTTGCAGCATGATAGACAGCACGAGTCCGATAAATAAAAGAGCAGCTTTACGTTGCATTTCCTCCCCACCTCCTATCCGTTTTGATTTCTTAACTATATACCCATTTTGCAGGATTGTAAATGGTTATTTATTAATATTCTTACTATTCGGAAATTTAATCAAGTAAAAAAACCTGTCCTATTAAAAGGGCAGGTTTTTTGAAGGGTTATTATTTTGTTTGGGCTGGTTCATCCGGTGTAACCCATTTTTCCGCCCATTCTCTTATGGAAGTAATCACAGGGCGCAATGCATGACCCTTTTCAGTCAGTTCATATTCAATACGGACGGGTGTGTCCGGATATACTGTTCTTGTTGTAATGCCCGCTGCTTCCAGCTCTTTAAGACGTTCAGATAGCAAACGCCCGCTGATTGGCAGGGACGATTCCAATTCAGAGAATCGCTGTGATCCTTCTAAGAGGCGGAAAATGATTAGACCAGTCCAACGTTTGCTTAAAAGCTCCATTCCTGACTCAAAGCGTGGACATAATTCTTCGGATTTCATCTATCATCACCTCTGTATAAACGCTGTATACTTCAACTGTTGTTTTTCATTATATATGAGGTTACGAAAAGTAACAAGTATATTGTTCCTATAAGCAAAGGATTCTATACTGACTTTCTGGCTAAAAATTAAGAAAAATTCTATAATTGAAAGGAAAGTATGATGTAGGAGGAGAGAAGATGGATCATCATTATTACATAGATTATGCGTGCAAATTAGCGGTTGCCAATGTGAACAGCGGCAAGGGCGGGCCATTCGGTGCCGTCATTGTAAAAGATGGAGAGATTGTCGGTGAAGGAACGAATTTAGTGACAAGCTTGCATGACCCAACGGCACATGCAGAGATACAGGCCATACGTAACGCAACGAGCAAATTGGGTCATTTTGAGCTTGAGGATTGTATCATTTATTCCAGCTGTGAGCCTTGCCCGATGTGCTTGGGAGCAATTTATTGGGCTCGTCCGAAAGCACTGTACTTCGCTTATACGAAAAAGGATGCTGCTGTAATTGGATTCGATGATGATTTCATTTATCAAGAGATAGAAAAACCTTATGAGGAACGAAAGATTCATACAGTACAGCTCCTTGGTGATGAGACAGCAGATCCAATGAGAGCATGGACAGAGAAGGAAGATAAGGTGGAATATTAAAGTGAAGGCGATTCCTTTATATGAGGGTCGCCTTCTTTTTATGTGTGGCATTGAAAGTATCAAGATAAGTTAGGAGCTCGGACACTTGCAGCGGTTTGCTGAACATATAGCCTTGTGCATAATCACACTGTAAGTTTTGTACCCAAGTCAGCTGTTCTTGGCTTTCCACACCTTCTGCTACTATAGATAGCTGGAGTTTTTTCGCTAACGTCACAATGGAAGAGACGATGGCTTGATCCTGGAAATCCTCGGGCAAATTCGCAATGAAGGCGCGATCGATTTTTAGTGTGTCTACAGGCAATTGTTTTAAGTAATTGAGACTATTGTAGCCTTTACCGAAGTCATCGAGCGCAATACGAATTCCTAATCCCTTTAACTCCATTATTGTATGTGCAGCCCCTTCTACATCTTGGATTGCGGTTTCCTCTGTTATTTCGATTTCCAGTTTCGTTACATCTACTTCAGGATATATCTCCATCTGTTTGCGAATGAAGCTTAAGAAGCGATTGTTATAAAATTGCTGGGTGCTGATGTTAACCGCAACATGGAGATCCCGGAACGCTTCTTTGTTCATTTCGGCAAAGACAAGTTCAATCATCTTCATATCTAACGGAATGATGTCTCCATTCTTTTCTGCCAATGGGATGAACTTAGCTGGCGGAATGATTCCATGGATGGGATGAATCCAGCGGCATAGAGCTTCGACGCCATAGACATGATCCCCGGCGCTTGCCATCTTAGGCTGGAAATACACCTGAATTTCTCCATTTGCGATGGCGCTGCATAATTCAGATTCCAGCAGCAATGGTTGGGAGTCATGCAGGCTGTCATTGGCAAAGAACTTATAATTCGACCGGCCGCTTTCTTTTGCTAAATACATGGCGATATCAGCAAAACGCATTACTTCCTTACTCGTTGTCCCATTATCAGGAATCAAAGCGATTCCGATACTTGTGCTGACACTCACTTTTCGCCCCTCAATGAAAAATGGCTCTTTTACGCATTGTATGATAGCTTGTGCCAGCTGTGTCGCATCTTCCTTTTCAGCAGCTGGATAAAGCAAGGTGAATTCATCTCCGCCTAGTCGAGCAAGCATGCTCCGTTCTGGAAGCATCCGTGAAAGGCGCAAGGTGACAAGCTGCAGCAGCTTGTCACCGAATTTATGTCCGAGCGTATCATTGACTGCTTTAAAACGATCCAAATCCATGAAGAACAGAGCTGCTTGGCCATTTTTACGCTCTTCTAAATAGCCAAGCAGTTGCTGTTCAAAGTAACGGCGATTCGGTAAATTCGTCAATTCATCATGATTTGCGATATATTGCAATCGGTCTGCTTGTTCGGCCAGCTTCTGATCCGTCGAAGTAGAGACAAAAGCCAACACCTGTATCAGCAGGATCACAAGCATCACGCTAATAGCGAGATTGATGTTATTCGGCGTAAACACAGGTTCCGGCAGAATGGAACTGCTGTTCACATGGACGACAGCCGATTTCATTGCCGTATAGTGCATGCCGCAAATGGCAACGCCCATCGTAATTGCGCTGGATAACTTAAACAAATGCTGTGTTTGACCGGTTTTGTTTTGGAAGTAATGGAACAAGAGCAGTGAGACACAAGATGCTATAATAGCAATGATGATTGATAAATAGTAATAGGCTCCTCCGTGGTGCATCATACCGTCTAGGCGCATGGCCATCATGCCTATGTAATGCATGCTTACAATTGCTGCTCCCATAGAGATGCTTCCTGCAAAGAGGCGGAATGCAGTCATTTTTATAGAAGAAAGATAAAAAGCGATAGAGGTACCAGCAAAAGAGAAAATCATGGACAAGATGACAATGCCAGGATCGTAGGTGACCTCCACGGGCAGTTTATACGCCAGCATGGATATGAAGTGCATCGACCAGATGCCGAGAGCCATCAGAAGTGAACTGGAGATGAACCAAAAGAATTTACGCCAGCCTGTCGTGCGGTTTATCCTGGAACACATATCCAGGGCGATATAAGATGAAAGAATTGCAATGAATATAGACACGACAACAAAGGTGACGTTATATGTACCAGTGACTTCCTGCATGTAAAACCTCCGAGTTGTTATGTGGTCAAATAGTCTTAGGGATATTGTATACTCGAGGGACGGAAAAGCAAACAAATATTCATTAAATTATAGTGAATTATTCTTAGCCAACAGGGAGGATATGACAGTGCGGAATGATTTTATCTACGATGTGATCATCGTAGGAGGCGGAACGACCGGATTATATACTTCCTTTTATACAAAGCTGCGGAAGATGACGACTTTATTGATTGAAGCCACTTCAGATTTCGGCGGGAAAGTAGCGCAGTTCTATCCGGAAAAGCACATTTATGATGTAGGTGCTTATCCTGTTGCTACTGGGGAAGAAATGGTTGCCAGACTGCTTGATCAAAGCAGGAAGGCAGAACCGGAAATCATAACAGGAGAGTTTGTCGAGCAGATTAGAAAACAAGAAAATGGGATATTCGAAGTTGAAACAACCGCCAGTAAGCTGTATATGGCTCGTACGATCATCCTCACTTGCGGAATGGGAACCTACCAGATGAAACCGCTGCTGCTTGAGGAAGCGCCTCTTTATGAGGATAAAAATCTGCATTATTATCTTAAGTCAGCTGAAAAATTCCGTGATAAGCGTGTCACAGTCTATGCAATGAATCGGACGGGAATCGATTGGGCGATGTCGCTTGAGAAAACCGCTAAGGAAGTGACATTGCTAAATCAGCGTGATTATTTCTTATATACGCCACCGCAAGTGATTGAAGCGCTTGAGAAGACATCGATACGCGTAAAATACAATCATAAAGTGACCAAGCTATTAGGAAACAGCCAAGGATTGCATACATTATTGGTGGAACAGGATGGTCTGCAGATGATGTATGAAACAGATGCGCTGTTGTATTATGAAAATGTCAACCTTACCCAAACTCCATTTGCCAACTGGGGAATCGATACGGATAAGAACAAGGTCATCGTGGACCATAAGATGGCAACCAATGTACCGGGCATCTATGCAGCGGGAGATACTGTACAATATAGCAATAAGAATATGCTGATTGCGACTGGATTCGCAGAGGCAATCACAGCGGTCAATAGTGCAAAGTTGTATTTGGACCCTTCAGCGAGTGCGCAAGTATACAGTACAATTGAATACCAAAAAAATAGAGGCTGATATCAAGCCTCTATTTTTGTAGTATTTCACGTTCGAGAATATGGGCAACGCCATCTTTCTCATTCGTTTCGGTTGTATAATCACAATGCTGCTTCACTTCATCCGTTGCATTGCCCATCGCTACCTTCGTTCCAGCCACTTCCAGCATCGGCAAATCATTCATGCTGTCACCGATTGCAATGATATCTTCTTGCTTCACGTCCAGTTTCTTTGCAAGTTTTTTTAGGGCGTTTCCTTTTGATGCTTTCCCATCAACAATTTCTATATTAAAATCGGCTGAAGAAAATAGATTCAGCCCTTTCTTGCTTAATGTATCGGCCGCGACGCGTCGTCTTTCTTCATCAAAGCTGACAATCGTTATCTTATAAATTTCTTTTTCCGCTTGGAAGACATCGATATAGTCATCTATCTCCTGCAGATTCGCCTGTCCAAGCTGACGCTCGCAAGCTCTCTCCATCTCATTTCTGTCCACGTTCCAGACGATATCCATTTCATCCTGTAGCAGCTGTTTTGCTTTTTTCGTGATGAATATGTCATTATTAGTGACGATTTCATAATAATAGTTTTCTTCATTAAGCCAAGCGATTATTTCTTTTGCGTAAATTGTTTCCATGGGTAAGGAAACTATAAGATATCCTTCTGGATCACAGGTGGAAGCTCCGTTTGCTCCGATGACCCAGGTAGAAAGCTGTTCACTTTGGAAGAGGCGCCGAACATCAAAATCAGCTCTTCCTGTTGCTATAACAATTTCAGCCCCTTTTTGCTGCGCTTTTTTTACAGCGTCTGCTTGCAGAGAGGATACAGTGTAATTTTGATTAAGGAATGTTCCATCTAGGTCTATTGCTACTAATTTGGGCATTTGATTCAGCTCCTTTACTTCTTTTTTACACATATTCCCTCTTTTAAATAGGATGTAAACTGACGAAATAAGGGTAGTAAAGTATAATAAGGAGTCAAGCCGCTCACAATTTTAACAATACATATAGAATGGTTCACACCAAATGGAGGGAAAAGAATGGCTGGGAAATTACTATCCGTAATTGTGCCTTCGTTTAATGAAGCGGAAAACGTAAAGCTCTTCTATGAAGAACTTGCCAAAGAATTACAATACTCACCTTATGACTATGAAGTGATTTATGTGGATGATGGCAGTTCTGACACTACGCTATTGGAACTGAAAGAATTAGCGCATATGCACTACAACGTGCAGTATGTGTCTTTCACGAGGAATTTCGGGAAAGAGGCAGCAATACTGGCCGGCTTCCAACACGCCAAAGGAGATTGTGCAGTCGTCATAGATGCGGATTTACAGCATCCAGTCGCGCTTTTGCATGAACTGCTGGAAGGATTCGAAGAGGGATACGATCAAGTCATCGCAAGAAGAAACAGAAAAGGGGAAAGCCTTCCACGCAAAGTGCTTTCGACAATGTACTATAAGATCATCAATCGGTTCATCGATGTCCGTATCCAGAATGGTGTTGGGGATTTCCGTTTACTCAGCCGCCGGGCTATCGACGCCCTATTAATCCTGAGCGAGGGCAATCGATTTTCAAAAGGATTATTTTCTTGGATCGGATTTGAGCAGAAGACAGTCTATTATGATAACGTCTGCCGTCAAAACGGGGAATCCAAATGGTCTTTTGGAAAACTGTTTGACTATGGTATAGATGGTATCGTATCTTTCAATACAAAGCCATTGCGTGCCTGCTTGTATGCTGGTTTCGTAGTGTTATTCCTATCGCTGGCGTATATCCTTTATACATTTGTGGAAGTGCTAGTCCGAGGAGTGGTTACACCGGGTTATTTCACTTTGATCACTGCCATCCTGTTCCTGGGCGGAGTGCAGTTAGTCAGTTTGGGCGTAATCGGAGAATATATCGGCCGTATTTACAACGAAACAAAACGAAGACCACATTACCTGGTGAAAGATACGAATATCGAGGTAAGGAAACATTATGAAAAAAATATGGAAGCTTGAATTTACCCGTTTTATTATCGTCGGTGTACTGAACACCATCTGCTATTACCTGGTATATCTGCTCTTCTATCAGCTTGCAGATATTTATTATCTCGTATCTCACTGGATCGGGATCATCATCAGCATGATTTTTTCGTTTTTCTTGAACAGTTATTTCACGTACGGTGTACGGCCAACGTGGCGGAAGTTTTTCCAGTTCCCGCTGACGCAGGCTGTCAATATAGCCGTATCTTCTGTTTTAGTGTACATATTCGTCGAAGGCTTCGGCTGGAGCGGTACAGTGGCGCCGATTGCAGCTGTTTTCTTCACTGTACCGATCACGTTTGTCATCACAAGTAAAATCATGAAGAATGGGCGTGGGGATGTAACAAATGAAGCGTAGTTGGAAAGTGGTGCTGCTTGTTTTAGCGGCACTCACATTTGCTATTTTAGTACATATGCATTTCATCCGAGAATACATGGATGGCCGTTTCATGCTGGGACCAAATGATGGAATGGCACAAATGCTGCCCTTTAAGCAACATTTGTATGATCAATATACACAGGGGAATTTCTTCTATTCATTCTCCTTTGGACTTGGCGGCGGAATTTACAGTCAGCTGGCTTATTATTTCTCGACCAGCATCGTTTATCTGTTCACATTGCTTGTGATAAAGCTGCTGGACATTGCCAATGTGATCGGAAGCCCGGATGTCATCACGTGGGCGAAAGCGATCCTGCCAGTTAGTATCATTAGGCTTACAGCAGCACTCTTGCTGGCAGTGGGTGTTTTTCGGTACTTACGTATACCGCTTGTACCTGCTTTTATCGGAGGGTGCTTCTATGCCGGCAGTGCCATCTATTTCAGGCACGTCGTGTATTGGGAATTCTTCGCGAATGCCTTTTTGTGGCTGCCACTCCTTGTACTAGGAGTGGAGAAAATTATCCGGGAACGAAAACCTTACTGGTTCATTGCTGCAGTGGCAATCTCCGTTTTCGATAATTTCTATTTTTCATACATAAGCTTTATTTTTATAGGGATTTATGCGATAGCGCGCTGGTTCATCAAGCTATCAGAAGATGAGCTGCCTATCAAATCCCAGCTGCTCTTTTTCATACCGTCCGTATTGCTTGGGTTCGGGATCGGTTCCATTTCATTCATCCCATCTGTCTATGCCTTTTTGAATAATTACCGTCCGGCATTCGAAGACCCGATACCTTTTTATGGGAACGATGATAACATCTTATTCACAAGCAGAACGTTACTTCTGCCGGTATTGTTTGTCTTCTTAATTTGTGTAGGAGGCTTTTATAAGAACAAGCTGTTCCGGTTGTTTGCACTGCTGAGCATCTTGTTCATTTTCTTCCAGGGAAGTCCTCGTATAGCGAGTATTTTCAATGGTTTTTCAGCTCCGCAATACCGTTTTGAGTATTTATCCATGTTCGTTGTTGCAGGGACTATAGCTGTGGGCCTTACACAATTACACAAGGTGAGGAAATGGCAGCTGCTGGTTGCTATAGGACTTACAGTTCTGTTATATAGTCTTTATTTGCACCACGATATGACGCTGGATTTGGCGGATGACTGGGCGAAGTATGTTTGGACCGGAGTAGCGCTTGTGCTGCTGGCATTCCTTTTCTATATTCTAAAAAGGAAAGCATGGATGTTAGGTATCTGTCTGGCGGTTGTTTTTGCAACGTATATACCGCTGATCAATGCCCATCAGGAGAAGCAGCTCTCTGAGGCTGGGAATGTAGAGAATTCCACGCAGCAGCTACTGACAAGTGATAAATATGCAAGTAATGAACAGCGAGGACTGATAGATGATGTACTTTCGTCAGACGAGAGCTTTGCAAGACTCGAATGGAAGACAAATGATAATAACACAAATATGCTCCTAGGTTTTCCAGGTATCAGTATTTATTCGAGCATTTTGAATAAGGAGCTGCTGTTTTTCTATTATCATGATTTGAATATCGATATGAAACGGGAAAGCGTCAGCCGTTATTCGGGCTTTGGAAACAGAGCGAATTTGTACAGTATGCTGAATGGAAAATATATAATGTTCGATAAAGAAGAGAAAATAGCTGCACCATATGGTTTTAGACCGTACATGGAGAGCAGTAATTATATTGTTTACCGGAATGATAACTTACTGCCATTTGCAAGAGTTACTGCAGCTGCGTTTGATGAGAAGGAAATGGAAAGTCATACACCGCTTGAACGGGAGCATGCAATGCTTGATGGTATTATTCTTTCTGACGGCAGGTCGACTGAAGAGGCCGAATCACTCCCGGATCTGATGGATAAGGTGTCAGTGGAAGCAGCAGGAGGAACCTATCAGGATGGTCAGCTACAAGTAGATCAAACAGAGGGCGGCCTGGATCTGAAGCTGGGTGATGATTTGCCGCAGACAGGTGATTATTACGTTAGTTTCTATCTGAAGAATAACGATGCCAGCGCACCATTATACGACTTGACCGTCAATGAGTTTGAAACTAACAGAAAATCGCAGCAGTCAATTTATCGTACGAAGGTCGACGAATTGACAATTCGAGTTAAAGCGACCGATACTATCCGGATACGCTTGCCAGAGGGAAGCTATACGATGGAAGACTTCCGTTTGCAGCATGAAGACTATCATATGCTTGATTCTGCCGTTGCCGAAGCAGAGGATATTCCATTTTCCATAAGCCATAATCAGGTAACAGTAGACTATGATAATTTGCAGGAAGACAGCTATCTAAAAATACCTGTACCTTATGAGAAAGGCTGGCAGGTAACAGTCAACGGTGAAAGCCGGGAGCTTTTGAAAGCAGATTATGCGTTCCTTGGCGTACAGCTGCAGAACGGAGAGAACCACATTGTTTTCACTTATCGGCCGCCTTATTGGAATATACTGGTCGTTCTATGTATCGGAAGTCTGCTCGTTTCTCTAGTATGGGGAATTCTCTTGCGAAAACGTCATATGGCGGGTGAGAAAGGTGAAAAAGAAGCGTAAAAGAAAGCAGCAATCTCTTTCTACAGCACTTGGAACAGTATTTTTATTCGGATTGGGTCTCTTCTTTCTGCTGTTCATTATCTCTGTTTTGGTAGAGAATGACGACAAAGAGCAGCAGGAAGGCAGAGTGCTGTCTGAAGATGTGCTAGCTTATCGGGATACGGTAGAACAGGAGTTGGCTAAATCGGATCAGGAGTCTCTGGCGCCGCTCGTTCTCTCGGTTATGATGCAGGAATCCGGCGGCAGAGGAGATGATCCGATGCAGTCTTCAGAAAGCAGATGCGGTGAGGTTGGCTGCATCAAGGACCCAGAAGAGTCAGTTTCCTACGGTGTTGCCCATTTTCTCCGTATGCTGGAAGAAGCGGATGGAGAGGAAGCTGTCGCTATCCAGGCTTATAACTTCGGAAGGGGCTTTATTGGTTTTGTTGAAGAAAACGGTGGCGAGTTCAGTGAGGACTTGGCAGTTCAATTCGCTCAGCAGCAATATAAGAAGGTTGATAATCCGGAAGACTACCGCTGTATAAGGCCTGAGTCCGAAGAGCTGGATGCATGCTACGGAGATATTCATTATGTGGATGCAGTCTATGGCTACTTGCCGGCTGCTGAAGCGGCTTATAAAGAAAAATAACCCCCATGCTTAAGCAGATGGGGGTTTGAAATTAGAAAACACATTGAAATCACGCCACGCCTCCTCGATTGTTCGGAGGCGTTTTTTTACGTCCGCAGCCTTTTCTTTTCCGATCAAAGCGATGAATGCATGAATCAGGCTGATCGGAGCAGTCAAGGAATGTGTCAGCGACGGAGATTTACTAGAAGCCATGAATGAATAATCCGCTGCTGTAAGCAATGGTGATGACAGTCCATCTGTAATGGCGATTGCTTTTGCACCACGGTCCTTTGCCATTTGGAACAATCGCAGCGTGTGATTGGAATAACGTACGAAGCTCAAAGCAATTAGTGCGTCATCTTCCCGTATCGTGGAGATCTGGTCTATTGCCCTGTCAGATGGTTCGACGATTTCTACATTCTCAAAGATGAATGAAAGATGATAATGCAATAGATCGGCTACACTGACTGCACTGCGATTCGCTAAAATGAAAATCCGTCTAGAGTTGATGACTGTATCAGCTGCCGCATGGAAGGCATGCATATCGATTGCCTCCATCGTTTCCTGGATGTTCGCTTGATCACGCAGGAAGATGGCATATAAATCTTGGTCCTCTGACTGAGCTTCTTCTGAAGGATGCTTGAACCGTTCTGTTGCATTCAGCTGCTCCTGCATAGCATTCTGCAAGGCAAGCTGCATCTCCGGAAACCCACGGTAACCCATGAAAGCAGCAAAACGGACGATCGTTGCATCACTCACACCTGCTGCATTAGCCAGTCCCTCTACATTGAGGAAAGGTGCCTGATTTGGATGTTCGATAATGAAATTGGCAATTTTCTTCTGGGACTTCGACATCTGCTCCCGCTGACTGGAAATACGATGGTATATATCCGGCATGACGGAAAAGACCCCTTTCACTTTCAGAGTTTACGCAAATATACGTCTTCGACCTCGTGATTGTTTCCTTTACGGAGGATAAGGTCGGAACGGCCTTTCGTTGGCAGTATGTTTTCATGTAAGTTCTTAGCGTTGATTTCCTCCCAGATTTTATCCGCTGATTCCAATGCTTCTTCAAGGGATACTTCTGCGTAATGGCGGAAGTAGGATTTAGGATCCTGGAAGGCTGTCGCGCGCAGCATGAGGAAACGTTCTTTGTACCATTTTTCAATGTTTGATTCATCAGCATCGATATAGATTGAGAAATCGAAGAAGTCGCTGACAAAGAATTGATATTCCTTCTTCACTTGCAGTACATTCACACCCTCAACAATCAGAATGTCCGGATCGGATACTAACTCTGCCTGTTCAGGCAGTACATCGTAGGTGAGATGGGAGTATTGCGGTCCCATAATATTTGTGCTGCCAGATTTCACCTGTCCCATAAAATCGATCAATGCCTTTATATCGTAGCTTTCCGGAAATCCTTTTCGCTGCATCATCTGCTTTTCTTTAAGGACAGCATTCGGATACAAAAATCCATCAGTCGTTACAAGCTCCGTTTTTTTATCAGGCAGTGCACGGGAAAGCAGTAATTGAAGCAATCGGGCGATGGTACTTTTTCCAACCGCCACACTTCCGGCGATACCAATGATGAAAGGAACTTTCTTCTCGTTCGTACCGAGGAAGTTACCTGCTTTAGCGTGAAGCATTTCTGCTGACTCCAGATAGTAAGAGACAAGCTGTGTCAGCGGCATATAAGCAGTTTCTACCTCTGGCAAAGAAATCCTCGTATTTATTCCCCGGATTTCCTCAAGCTCTGTTTGAGTCAGGGGCGGTGTCTTCGTTTCCGAAAGAGCAGCCCACGCCTCCCGGGGAAAATGATAATAAGGTTTGTATGTATGCATGATTACCCTCAACTTCTGTCTGCGGATTTGAGAAATAGTGCAAAGTAAAAACGTTTACAAATACTTTTCCATTTTACTACGACAAAATTTAATAATCCAGAGCTGAATCTTGGGGTATAGAAGAGTAGGTATTTCTTGCATAACTTGTATATACAAGTTATGCTAATGTTGTATTCGCTTACATTACAAAACTAGGTGAGGTGGCAGAAGTGGATCTAAGACAACAGGCAGAAGAAATACTGGCAGCACTTGGAGGAAAAGAGAATATCCAAGCTGCAACACATTGCGTCACGCGGCTACGGCTGGCGTTGGCCGATGAGAGTAAAGTAGATAAAGATGCACTGCAGAACATTGATGTTGTAAAGGGTTCTTTTTCAGCGAATAACCAGTATCAGGTTGTTATCGGTCAAGGTACGGTGGATAAAGTATATAAAGAGTTCATTCAAGTTGCCGAAGTCGGGGAATCTACAAAGGATGAAGTGAAGGAAACGGTAAGTAAGAAGGGTAATCCGCTGCAAAGAGCATTAAAAACGCTTGGCGACATTTTCATTCCCATTTTGCCGGCTATCGTAACTGCGGGTTTATTGCTAGGTATTCATAACATCTTAAATAATCCAGGAATCTTCTTCGACAATGCATCAATCATTGAGGTTTATCCGCAATGGGCGGGTATTGCTGATATGATTTATGTAATCGCTAACACGGCCTTTGCCTTCCTGCCGGCACTGATAGGCTGGTCGGCAGTCAAGAAATTCGGAGGCAGTCCGCTGCTTGGAATGGTGCTCGGATTGGCATTGATTCATCCTTCCCTATTGAATCCGACTGATTATGCTAGCGCTGCCCTTGAAGGAAATGCGCCAGTGTGGAATTTGTTCGGACTGGAGATCCAGCGTATCGGATATCAAGGGCAAGTGCTGCCGGTACTTTTCGCAGCATGGGTCTTAGCTAAAATAGAAATATTTCTTCGTCGTAAAGTTCCAGATAGTTTTCAGCTGCTCGTTGTCGCTCCTGTAGCACTGCTGCTTACTGGTATTGTAAGCTTCATCGTAATCGGACCAATTATGTTCATCGTTGGAAATGCCATTACAGATGGCTTCGTAGCTGTATTCGATACAGTCGCTCCAGTTGGCGGTTTACTGTACGGTGCCCTTTATGGAGCTTTGGTCGTCACCGGGCTGCACCATACATTCCTTGCGTTGGATCTACAGTTGATTGCTAATACAGGAGCAACCTTCTTATGGCCGATACTGGCATTGTCGAATATATCCCAAGGTTCTGCAACGCTTGGTGTGATGCTGGCAACGAAGGATGAGAAGCTGAGAGGGTTATCACTGACATCCTGGATCAGTGCTTGGCTCGGCGTAACAGAACCAGCAGTGTTCGGTGTGAATCTGCGATTCCGTTATCCATTCTTCCTTGCTCTTGGAGCTTCGGCTGTCGCTGGTACATTCATTGCCTGGAGAGGTGTAGAGGCAAGTTCAGTAGGAATCGGCGGTGTACCGGGTATCTTTTCTATACTGCCGGGGAGCTGGGGAGCCTTTGCAATCGGTATGGGAATAGTCATTGTGGTGCCGTTCGTCACAACGTATCTAGTAGCTAAAAGAAAAAAGAATGTGTAATGAAGGAAAGGAGATTATAATGCGCGAACCATGGTGGAAGAGAAGTACTGTATATCAAATTTACCCGAAAAGCTTTCATGATACGACAGGCAGTGGAATGGGGGATTTGCAGGGAATAATCGAAAAGCTCGATTATTTGAAGGAGCTCGGTATTGATATGGTGTGGCTGACGCCAATCTACCGATCGCCGCAGCGTGATAATGGGTATGATATCAGTGATTATTACAAGATTGAACCTGCTTACGGTACGATGGAAGATGTGGAAAGATTAATAGGGGAATTGCATGAGCGTGATATGAAGCTGATGATGGATATCGTCATCAATCACACCTCAACAGATCACGAATGGTTCCGCCAGGCGAAATCTTCAAAGGATAATCCTTACCGTGATTATTACATTTGGCGAGATCCGCACGATGGTGCAGAACCGAATAACTGGGTATCCAAGTTTGGAGGTAATGCATGGAGTTTAGAGGAACATACGAATCAGTATTATTTACATCTTTTCGACAAGACGCAGGCGGATCTTAACTGGGAGAATGAAAAGGTGCGGAAAGATTTGTTCAAGATGATGAATTTCTGGGCAGAGAAGGGTCTTGATGGATTCCGTCTGGATGTTATCAATCTTGTTTCAAAAGTCCAGAGCCTGCCCTATGATCATGATGCCCCAGATGGTCAATTTGGGAAGGAGTACTACACAGACGGACCTCGAATCCACGAATTCATGCATGAAATGAACCAGGAAGTTTTCACCCCTCATAGTCTAGTAACAGTTGGCGAGATGTCGTCTACTAGCTTGGCTGCTTGCCAGCAGTATACAAAACCAGATGCCGAAGAGTTGAGTATGACATTCAATTTCCATCATCTGAAGGTGGATTACGATAACGGAATGAAGTGGACAGATGGTAAGCTGGAGTTCATAAAGCTGAAGCAGATTTTATCTGACTGGCAAATTGGTATGCATGAGGTAGGTGGCTGGAATGCCCTCTTCTGGTGCAATCATGATCAGCCGCGTATTGTCAGCAGGTTCGGAGATGACGGTGAATACTGGAAAGAATCAGCAAAGATGCTGGCAACCGTTCTGCACATGATGCAAGGAACTCCTTATATTTATCAAGGAGAGGAGATTGGAATGACCGACCCGAAGTTTTCTAACATCGAAGATTATAATGATGTAGAAACTCATAATGCATTTCAAGCTCTCAAAGAGGATGGTATGGACAGTGAACTAGCCTTGAGAATCATCCAGCGCCGCTCCCGGGACAATTCTCGTACTCCGATGCAGTGGAACCAAGAAAAAAATGCTGGCTTTACTGATGGAAATCCGTGGCTTGCAGTGGCATCGAATTATACAGATATCAATGTTGAAAAAGCGCTGCGGGATGATGATTCGATTTTCTATCATTATCAAAAGCTGATTAGATTGCGGAAGGAATATGCTATCATAACCCATGGAGACTATGAACCGATATGTATGGATGATGAACGTGTCTTCTGTTATGAACGGAAGTGGAATAGTGAAAAATTGCTTGTCGTAGCGAATTTCTTTGGAGAGACAGCAGAATTTTCCTACCCGAAAGAACACATGGCAAAAGCAGAAATCCTGCTTTCCAATTATGCTGATAGTCCGTCAGATTACAGAAAGATACGGCTTCGCCCGTACGAAGCGGTCATTTACCATAGTAAAGCGTAAAGGCCTGATAGGGATGGAGAAGAAATTTCAAACAATCTATGATTTGTTAGCAAGAGAAATCCAAACAGAGAAAATCAAGGCAGGACAGCTGCTGCCTTCTGAAAACGAACTGACGGAGAGATTTGCGACATCCAGGGAAACGGTACGCAAAGCCTTGCAATTGCTGTCCCAAAATGGGTACATCCAAAAGCTGCAAGGAAAAGGCTCGGTCGTGCTTGAACAGGATAAGCTGCCTTTGCCGGTCAGCGGATTGACGAGCTTCAAGGAGCTGGCCCGCTCGATGTCGCAGAAGGTGGAGACATATGTATCGTCACTTTCTAGTAAGGAAGCGAGTGGCATTACCCAACAGCTGCTGCAATGTGAGAAAGGTGCGCCAGTATGGGAGCTTCATCGTTTGCGTAAGCTGGATGGCGAAGGGGTCATCTATGATAAAGATTTACTGTTGAAGGAAATTGCTCCTGGTTTGACAGAAGAAATAGCAGCTGATTCAATCTATGATTATCTGGAACAGGATCTAGGGTTATCCATTAGTTATGCAAAGAAAGAAGTTGTCGTTGAAGAAGCTCAAGCGGAAGATAAAGCAATAATGGATTTAGGAAGTTATCAACAGCTTGTCGTAGTGCGCAGTGCAGTTTATCTTGAAGATACAACTTTATTCCAATATACCGAGTCGAAGCATCGACCGGACAAGTTTCGTTTTGTCGATTTTGCTCGAAGAACAAAATGAGAAATAAATAAAATGTGCATAGCTTAGAGGCTATGCACATTTTATTGTGGGTAAAGAGAAGCTTGTACACAGGAAAATTCTGTTTGTTCACATAATTTGTGTGTAACGTAAGTTATGCACAGAAAAATTTGACGAATGCTGGTGCAATGCATTTTATCCACATGTGGATATCATTTAAGGGCGAATCCGCTTGCCTAAAATAACTAAATCCCGCTCGATGCCATCCAATTCTGCTACGTTCGGCATAACAGCCCAGCGCTCAAATCCGAAACGCTCAAAGAGTTTAATGCTCGGTTCATTATGTCCAAAAACGAAACCTAGAACGGTCTTGAAATCCAATGCTTCGGACTGGTCTAGAACGAACTGGAGCATATCTTTTCCTAATCCTTTTCCTCTGGCATCCTGATGAATATAGATGCTGACTTCCACCGTTTTGTGATAAGCTGCGCGGCCATAAAACGGCTCCAAGCTGATCCAGCCCAGGACGATTCCGTCTTCCTCCACGACCCAAAGCGGTCGCTGTTCTGTATGATGCTGGAACCAATCCAGTCTGCTTTCCACCGATATCTCTTCCAAGTCTGCGGTGACCATTCTGCCGGCAATCGTGGAATTATAAATGGAAACAATTGCAGGAAGATCGTGAAGTTCTGCGATGCGGTATTGCATGTCCATTCCCCCATGGTTTTTGACTAATTATACTAAACGGTTAGATAGAAGAATAGTCTGGATGAGTTTGGGGTACTAGGTAAGCAGGTGAAATGGCAGATGAGAGGATGTGGATTATGTATTCAGTAACATTCGGTAAATTGCTGCAATTCGCTGCTATCGGCTTAGTGATTGGCTTCATCATTGGTATAGTCGCTATGCTCGGCTTTGATTTAAACTTTATGGCTATGATTCTAAGTGTATTGCTCAGCATCATTGGAGCATTTGCGGCAGGTATGTACGCGGAGCTGTATCATATTAGGCAGGCAGTGAATGAACAGACGGAGAAGACATTGAAAAAAAGAGGGTAATAAGAAATTTCGGCTGCTGCATATAGCGGCTGAACTTTTTTTTGATAAAATTTATTTCACATGTATGAAATAATAATGTATACTAATACTAGTAGAAAGCAGTAATTGGGGGTCTGTAAGTGGAAAGCAGAGATATGATTGATTTTATCGAATTAGTACGTAATGTCAATAAAGCGTTGCGTAAGGAATGGGATTTTCAGATTTCCGGACCGCAGCTTGTCTTGTTGAGGCTGTTAAAAAATAGCGGGCCGATGCGTATGTCTGATTTGGCTGAGGAAGTAGGTATCAGCTTTAGTGGGGCAACGAACTTAGGTAACCGCATGATCAAGGAAGGCTACTTGGAGCGAATCCACTCAGAAAAGGATCGCCGGGTTGTCATGCTTGCAATTACGCAAAAGGGATCTGACTTCTATGAGAGTTTTTCTGGAGCAAGGGACAAAGCATTCAGTTCTTTCCTCGGTAAACTAACAGAAGAAGAGAAAAACGAGTTCATCCGGCTCAGCCGTAAGATGCTCGCTGATTAAAAGAAAGGGGATGAGTGTATGTCGGACATTCGAAATGAAACGATACCCGATGGACACGAAATCGAACAAGCGGAAAATGAAATCAAGGAAGACGCACATAGTATAAAACGGATATTCAAGCAACCGAAGGCGGCATGGGCGGTTGCTTTTGCATGTGTCGTTGCATTTATGGGGATTGGTCTTGTCGATCCGATTCTTCCATCAATCGCTGCACAGATGGATGCAACGCCGAGTCAAGTAGAATTATTATTCACGAGTTATTTGCTCGTTACCGGAATCATGATGCTGATCACAGGCTGGTTATCCAGTCGGATCGGTCCGAAAATGACACTGCTCATCGGGTTGGTCATCATTATATTATTCTCCACTTTAGGAGGATTAGCCGGCAGTGTGGATGAATTGGTCGGCCTTCGTGCGGGCTGGGGGTTAGGTAATGCATTATTTATCTCCACAGCACTTGCCGTAATCGTCAGTGTTGCCAGCGGTGGTTCTGCAGTAGCCATCATGCTTTATGAAGCAGCTCTTGGATTAGGGATGTCAGTCGGACCGCTTCTGGGCGGACTTCTTGGATCCATCCATTGGCGTGCACCTTTCTTTGGTGTGGCGGTATTGATGCTGATCGGATTGCTGGCGGTGTGGATATTGCTGACAGATGTACCAAAACCAGCGAAGAAAATTCCGCTTTCAGCACCATTCCAGGCATTGCGTCATCCGGGACTTTTGACGATAGGGTTGACAGCTTTATTTTATAACTTCGGTTTCTTTACGTTGCTGACATATTCACCTTTTGTCTTGAATCTCGGTGAATTCGGTATCGGATTCGTCTTCTTTGTTTGGGGAGTCATGCTGGCAATTGGGTCGATCTTTATAGCACCTTCTTTCGAAACGAAGCTAGGTACGAAAAGATCACTAAGTTTGGTAATGGTGGGTATCATCATTACATTGGCTTTGATGGGGATTGGCGCAGATTGGCCGGTATTCCTGATAGTGATGATTGCATTAATGGGTTTATTACTTGGTATTAACAATACGGTCATGACAACAGCTGTTATGGAAGTCTCGCCGGTTGAGCGTTCTACAGCATCAGCTGCATATAGTTTCCTGCGTTTCACCGGTGGTTCGATTTCACCATGGCTCGCGGGAAAAGTGTCAGAGCATATTTCGATTGGAGCTCCATACTATGTCGCGGCAGCGGCGGTGCTCGTCGGATTGCTGTTATTCACTGCTAGAAGAGGTGCAATGGATCGTTTGAGTTAAGAGAAAGGCCATGGTCATTTGACCATGGCCTTTTTTTGTATGGGAAGACAAAGGTAAATGCTATAACTGTATTTCGGATTATGATACGCTGATAGTATTCGAGTCTATAGCAATTGGGGGGATTCCATGTATATCGTCCATTCGATTTTTGATGTTCCAGCAGAAAAGGCAGAAGAAGTAATTGCTATTTATCGAAATCGATCGAAATTGGTGGATCAAGCACCAGGGTTCCTACAGTTCCAGCTGCTGCATAATCAAAAGAAGCCTGGGGAGCTGACGGTTGAAATCACCTGGGAGGACAAGCAGAGCTATGTAAACTGGGTGAGCGGGGAGGATTTTAAACGAATTCATGATCTGGAGAAAAAGTATCCGGATCAAGAGCTCGCGGCTATTCGGCCAATCGTTAAGATGTACGAGGTGGTGGCCAAATGAACCAGCAGTCAGGAAAAGATGCAATACTTGATAAAATCGTGGAAGAAATCTTCAACGCTTATCCTTCTTTATATGAACGATACGGGGAAAACGGAAAGAAGCGGACACGGGAGGATAATCAGCACCATCTTGATTACCTGCAGACAGCTTATGATTCAGATGACTCGAAACTGTTTGTGGGCTACACCATGTGGCTGTATGAACTGCTGTCCGCCCGTGGTATGAATGAAAGAATCATCATTGATAATTATGAACGGCTCATTCCGCTCCTGGAAGAGTACATGGACCAAGGGAAATACCTCTTTTTCAAAGTATGTCTGGAGGAAGGAATCGAGGCATTGCTTGCAGAAAAAAACTAGGACGAAGACAACTGAGGGTGATACGTGATGACAGAAGCATGGCAGCGTTTTGCTGCTGCGTTGCTTGCGGGCGATGAGCGGCAGGCGTACACAGTTTTAGCAGAGGATACAAGACCAAGTATACATGTGTACAAGGAAATCATTACACCGGCGATGTATGAAATAGGGGAGAAATGGCTGCGTAATGAGATCACTGTAGCAGATGAGCATTTGGCGACGAGCGTCTGTGATTTTGCGTTGGCACAGTATATCTATCCATTCAAAAGGCGAAACAGACAATCAGGTAAAAAAGCGATGTTTCTTTGTTTGGAGGATGAACAGCATGTTATCGGTTCAAAGATGGTTGCAGCTCTATTTGAGGAAAACCATTGGCAGGTCAGGCATATGGGACCGAATCTTCCATTATCTCATGCATTGAAAAGTGCAGAGCAATGGCAGCCCGATGTAGTCGGTTTGTCGGCGGCCATTCCTTATCGAATCACTGCCTTAAAAGAATATATAGCTGCATTTGAGCAATTATCCTGGGTACCTCGAATTCTGGTTGGGGGAAGAGTTGTCGCTATGCATGATTTAAGAGCTTATTGCGGTAGACAGACAAGCATCATCTACGATCTCGAACAGATTGCTGCATGGCTTGAGGTAAAAACGGAGGCCTCGGCAGATGGTGTCCGGTAAATTCCTTCCCCTTCCGTATTTTCTGCTTGATGAGGAGCTTACCATACTGGATTATTCCCGTCCTGCCAGCGATATCTTTTTAATTGGCGATAATTTCATTACGTTGGTCGATGAAGAGAATAGGCAGAAAGTAAGCCAGTATATACAGCCTCATTTTTCGGAAATGAAAATAGAACTTAATATGAAAACGAAACGCGACCCTCTCGCGGTGTTCGGCATTTCTGTGCAATGGGAAGGCAATAAAGTGCATATACTATGTGTGGAAAAAACAAAAGAGGTAGACACTCTCTCAGATCAGCTGATAAAGCTCCGAAGCAGACTGTCAGAAACAGATTTTGAACTGCTTGGAAAGAAGGAAGAGCTGGAGGATGCGATAGCTCGAATTCATAAATTGAGCGGTCCATTCATCCCTCTTTATGCAGAAGCGGGGCTTGTCCCGTTGTTCGGAGATCTTCAAGCTGATAATCTGCAGGTGATTGAGGAAAATATTTTGTATCGTATTGAGGAAGGGGATTACGAGCAAGTATTCTTCGACTTCCATGCAGTGGGAAATATAACGGACGATGGAAAAAGGCAGCTTGGTCAACTATTCGAAACTATCCAGCTGATGGGGACAAAAACAGTAATCGTCGGACTATCTCCGACACAGGTCAGTGGACTTAAGTCAAAAGGGACGCTGCAGGCGGTTTCTATGGCTAGCTTAAAACAGGCGATAGCCAAATATATAAAAAAGCAGAACCAAAAGTAGTTCTGCTTTTTTTCTTATAGGTCGACTGTATAAACGTCGCTCTTGTTCACATTTTTCAAATATATCTTGTCTGGTTTGATTTCGAGTACAACATAATCTGGATCATCTGGTCCGTCAAGCCAAGCGCTGAAGCTATCCTTCCAAAGCTGCTGTTTCAGCTCCGAAGATTCACTGACTTTTGCTTCAGCCTCGATTTCAACATACTCATCTCCGACGCCGTCGCCGTTATATCCTAGCAGGATATGGACGTTATGATTGTTTTCAATATCGTCCACCTTGTGTGAACTGCCGCTTGTTGCGCAATATAATGTATATCCTTCGTTGAAGAAGGCCATATAGCGAGTATAAGGCTTACCACCTTGAACGGTAGCAAGTGTGCCGATCTTTTGATTTTCCAGGATCTGTTCCACATGTTTTCTGACTTCTGCTTGTTCCATCATGATCTCCTCCTTCTGATTTCTAAAGGTAGTATCCCTTTTTTGGCAGCTTATTAAACCCGAAAAAAGGGAAGTGTATATGGAGTGGAAGAAAGACTCGTCTAAAAGCCAACTAATGGAGGGAATCGTATGACTAAGATGCAGGAAGAGAAAAAACCACAAACAAAGTGCCAGTCAGAATTTGGCGAGTTAAAGCATGTTGTTGTCTGTCCGCCGGCATATATGGAAATACGCAAAGTCATTAACGAAACACAAAAGCATTATCTGAATCATAATATCGATCAAGATCTAGCTATGAAACAGCATACTGACTTTGTAAAAGCTTTAAGGGATCACGGAGTGGATGTGATGTCACTGCCGGCTCATGAGCAATTTAATGAACAAGTATATACCCGGGATATCGGTTTTTGTATAGGCGATACGTTATTTACTGCAAATATGGGTGATGAAATACGCAAAGGGGAAACAAAAATACTTCGGGAATGGCTGGAAAAACAAGGACTTACATACAAGATGGTAGATGAGGGAACAATTGAAGGCGGTGATGTCGTTGTTGACCGTCAGCGTGTATGGATTGGCCTCAGTAAACGGACAGATGAGAAAGCCGTACAGCAAGTACAGCAGCAGCTGCCGGAATATGAAGTGATCCCAGTAAGGATCCGTGAGGATATCCTTCATTTGGATTGTGTCTTCAATTTGGTCCGGGAAGACCTGGCAATTCTTTACCCAGATGCTTTTGAACGGGACGATCTAGAACGTTTCCGTAAACTGTACAACACAATCGAAATTTCGGAAGAAGAACAATTCTATATGGGTACGAATATCCTTTCCTTTGCACCTGATAAGCTATTAAGCCTGCCTTCAAATAAGCGGGTCAATGAGGCATTGCGTGAGGAAGGAGTGACAGTAATCGAAGTAAACTTCTCGGAAATCATCAAATCCGGCGGTTCTTTCCGATGCTGTTCCCTCCCGCTGCAGCGCCAATGAACGTATAAAAAAGAAAGAAATATATATCCTAAGGCTTGGCTGGTATGAGCGGATTGCTTTACTTCTGTTCCAAGCCTTTAGCATAATAAAATGTGGAGGCGATCAGATTGGATAATTTTACGTTTTATAACCCAACAAAATTGATTTTCGGTAAAGACCAATTAGATAAATTGAAAGAGGAAATTCCTGCATATGGGAAGAAAGTATTGCTTGTCTATGGCGGCGGAAGCATTAAGCGCAGCGGCTTGTATGAAAAGGTATTGAAAGAACTAGAAGAAATCGGTGCAGAAGTATTCGAACTTTCTGGAGTAGAACCAAACCCGCGCGTTTCTACTGCGCGTAAAGGTGTGGAAATCTGCAAAACTGAAGGAATCGATGTATTGCTTGCAGTTGGCGGCGGAAGTGTAATCGACTGTACGAAAGCTATTGCAGCAGGTGCGAAGTATGATGGAGATGTATGGGATATCGTAACCAAAAAAGCATTCGCAGACGATGCTCTTCCATTCGGTACTGTACTCACCCTTGCAGCGACAGGTTCTGAAATGAACTCCGGTTCTGTTATCACGAACTGGGAAACAAATGAAAAGTACGGCTGGGGAAGTCCTCATACATTCCCGAAATTCTCTATCCTGGATCCGCAGAACACATTCACTGTACCGCGTGATCAGACGATCTACGGTATCGTCGACATGATGTCACACGTATTGGAGCATTATTTCCATACAACGACGAATACAGAATTGCAGGATCGCTTCTGTGAATCCCTATTGCTTACGGTAATGGAAACAGGACCGAAGCTGCTTGATGATCTGGAAAATTACGATTACCGTGCAGCTATCCTTTACAGCGGAACAATGGCTTTGAACGGCGTATTGAACATGGGCTATCGCGGCGACTGGGCAACACATAACCTGGAGCATGCTGTATCTGCTGTGCATGACATTCCGCATGGCGGCGGTCTGGCAATTCTATTCCCGAACTGGATGAAGCATGTACTCGACGATGAGACTGCACCGCGCTTCAAACAGCTTGCTGTCCGTGTCTTCGGTATCGATCCAACAGGCAAAACGGATAAAGAAGCTGCACTTGAAGGAATTGATGCATTACGTGCTTTCTGGAACAGCATTGATGCACCAGCTACGCTTCGGGATTACGATATCTCCGAAGACAGCTTGGAATTGATGGCTGAAAAAGCATACGCGAACGGCGAGTTCGGCGGCTATCGCAAACTGAATAAAGAAGATTCCCTTGAGATCTACAAAGCATCTTTCTGATAATCAGAAGAGAGCCTGCGCATAAATGCGCAGGCTCTTTTTTTAGGAGCTTACCATCGTACCGCCGTTCACATGAATGATCTGACCAGTTACATAAGAGGAATCCTCGGAAGCTAGGTAAACATAGGCCGGGGCAAGCTCATAAGGCTGACCGGCACGTTTCATTGGTACATCCTGCCCGAATGTGGCAACATCCGCTGCTGAGAAACTGGAAGGAATGAGCGGTGTCCAAATTGGCCCCGGCGCGACACCATTCACTCTGATCCCTTGTGTTGCAAGATTTTGGGATAACGCTCTCGTGAAACCAACAATAGCACCTTTTGTGCAAACATAATCAATCAGATCTGGTTTTCCTTCATACGCAGTCACTGATGTTGTATTAACAATCGTGCTTCCTCTTTTCAGATGCGGCAGTGCAGCTTTTGTCAGATAGAAGAAAGCAAAAATATTTGTGTGGAATGTTGCATCCCATTGAGCGGTAGAGATATCGGTCAGCGAATCCTGAGGGAATTGGACACCATGATTATTTACGAGAATATCCAATTTTCCATAAGTGTCGATTGTATGGGAAATAACAGCCTGGCAATGTGCTTCACTCCGCAAATCACCGACAATCAGTGTGCAGCGCTGCCCAAGCTGTTCTATCCGGTTCTTTGTCCGTCTGGCATCTTCGTTTTCGTATTCATAATAGTAGGCAATAACAATATCGGCACCTTCCTTGGCAAAAGCGATGGCAGCAGCTGCACCAATTCCGCTGTCCCCTCCAGTGATGATTGCTGTCTTTCCTTTCAGCTTTCCTGAACCTTTATACGTGTCTGTCTCAATAATTGGCTTTGGCCGCATCAGCCCCTCTATTCCAGGCTGCTGGTCTTGGTGCTGAGGCGGAAAGTAAAAGTTCGTGCCGGGTTGGACCGGCCGGTTTTTGCTATATTGCTGCTGCGTCAATTCTTGTCCTCCTCTTCATTCGTGGCTCCAAATGAAATATATGCAATAGATGCCCTTGATTTGCCAAAAAAGAGGAATTTTACGTTAGGAAACAGAACAGAAGGGGAAAAGGATTCAGAATGTGATTTAATACGAGTTGGAAAGGGGTCTTATTCATGGAAAAAGTATTTATCAGTCCAAGCCGGTATGTTCAAGGAAAGGGTGTACTTCAGAAAGCTGGGGAGTATGTGAAAAAAATCGGTGACAATGCCCTTGTCCTTGCAGATGAATTTGTCTGGGACTTGGCGGGAAATACAGTGCTTGAGAATCTGGAGCAGAGCGGTATCCAAACGAAGAAGACCGTATTCGGAGGAGAAGCATCAACAGAAGAAATCAAGCGTATTGCTGCTGATGGGAAGGAAAGTAATGTTGTCATCGGTATCGGAGGCGGAAAGACACTTGATACTGCAAAAGCAGTAGCAGACGAGCTGCAAGTTGGTGTTGTCATCATGCCGACAACAGCATCAACTGATGCTCCTACGAGCGGATTGAGTGTTATCTACTCTGAGGAAGGAACATTCGAAAGCTATAAGTTCTACGACAAAAACCCGGACCTTGTCCTTGTCGACACAAAGATCATCGCGCAGGCACCACCTCGTTTCCTGGCTTCCGGAATTGCAGATGCAATGGCTACGTGGGTGGAAGCACGTGCTTCTATCGAGGGACGCGGCAAAAACATGGCTGGCGGACTGGCTACGATTGCTGGACAAGCGATTGCAGAAAAAGCGGAAGAAGTTCTTTTCGAGTACGGATTGCTTGCTTATGAGGCCAACAAACGACAAATCGTTACACCTGCTTTGGAAGCGGTTGTCGAAGCAAATACACTGCTTAGCGGACTTGGGTTTGAGAGCGGCGGACTAGGTGCGGCACACGCCATCCATAATGGCTTCACCGCGCTGCACGGAGAGATTCATAGCCTTACCCATGGTGAAAAGGTTGCGTTTGGTACGCTGACACAGCTTGCGCTCGAGGATCGTACACTTGATGAAATCAACACGTACATTGATTTCTACCTTTCCCTCGGTCTCCCAGTAACACTGGAAGACATCAAACTTAAGGATGTTTCGGATGAAGACTTACTGAAGGTTGCCGAGCTTGCAGTGCAGGAAGGTGAATCGATTCATAACCTGCCTGGTACCATTACAGCAGATCAAGTCGTAGATGCCATTAAAGCAGCAGATCAATACGCAAAAGCTTATAAAGAGTTGATTGGCTACGAAGCCTGATTAACAGAGATAAAAAGCTGGAACAGGAAAAAAAGTTCCAGCTTTTTTCTTTTGCCCATTGACGTGTGTTTCTGTACTAGTGTACTATGTGATTAATACAGTAATACATCAGGAGGGTTTATTTCATGAAAGCTTGGCTAGCATTAGTAAAGAAGGAATTTCGTGTCGGTTTGCCAATTTTGCTTTTAGCAATCGTACTATTCATTGTCGGCTTGGTTATAGTTACCGTCAGTACTTATCGCTTTGGGTATGCTTGGGATGGTGTTGGAATCATCGGATTAGCCTGGGGCGGCGGACACTTTTTCTTCCTGGCAATCTACATGCTTTACAGTCTCGCGGTGGAGAGAAAAAGGTTGCATCTCTGGCTTCACAATCCGATGCATGCCTCGGGGCTTCTCGCAGCGAAGTTAGTAACAGGCACAGTTTACATGATCATTTCATTGCTTGTCGTAAGTATTGCAGCATATGTGGGAGGTTTGCACTTTGTAGAGTTCTCAGAGGGCACGTGGTTCAAGATTGGTTTGATTGCCTTCGTGCATGTAGTTATGTTCGCAATAGATTTTTCTGTATATGTCATTCTTGCATATGTTGTATTTCTGTTATTGGAAAGATACATGCCGGCATTCCTTAGCGGAACAGTGGTTTTCATCGGATGGTGGGTATTCGCTTATCTTTTCTTCGGTCTCATAGGGAATTCAAAAATTTATGCTGCTATTTCAGAATGGGGAAGAATCGACTTAGGCTTTGTCGCTAATTCACTTCAATTCGACATTAGTATTAGGGAAGCAATAGTCAATTTTCAAGGTGAAGACACTTTCATCTATGCTGGTAACTACGTCATTGAACTGATCACCATTCTTATCATCTATTTCATCGCATCCTGGTTATTAGACAAAAAAGTAGAGGTGTAGAGTATGACCGATACATTTCAATCATCCCAGCCCATATATCTGCAGCTGGCAGATAGGCTGAATAGACAAATTGTCAGCGGCGAGCTGAAGCCTGGCGACAAGCTGCCTTCCGTACGGGAAACGGCAGTTGCATCGAAAGTAAATCCGAATACGGTACAACGGACGTACCGCGAACTGGAGGCATCGGGAATCGTGGAATCACGCAGAGGGCAAGGAACATTCGTTACGGAAAATGAAGATATTCTCCTTTCTATACGTGAGAAGCTGAAGCAAGAACAAATACAGAATTTCATCCAAGTCATGCATGATATGGGCTATGAGAACGATGAGATCACAAAAGGCCTGCAAACCTATCTGGAAGGAGGAGCAGTGAATGATTGAATTTAAGAATGTGACGAAACGGTATATGACAAAAACAGCATTGCGAGACGTGAATTTAAAGCTCGATAAAGGCAAGATCATAGGTCTTGTCGGGCTGAACGGAGCAGGTAAATCAACAACGATGAAGCTGATTGCCGGATTGATTAATCCGACCAAGGGATCTGTGGAACTGGAAGGTAAGAAAGTGACGCGCCGGATAGCGTCGAAGGTGAGTTATCTGTCTGAGCTGGATGAGTATTATACCTTCTATACTGTCCAGCAGACAATTGATTTCTTTGCGACGCAATTTCCTGATTTCAATAAAGAAAAGGCAGAGGAAATTCGTGCATATATGAATCTTGATGCCAATACAAAAGTAAAACATCTGTCCAAGGGGAATCGCGGCAGGCTTAAAATTATTCTCACATTGTCCAGGGAAGTGCCTATCCTCTTGATGGATGAGCCGCTTTCCGGGTTGGATCCGCTTGTGCGGGACTCCATTGTAAAAGGTCTGATTACATTTGTAGACACGGAGAAGCAGCTTGTTCTCCTTTCCACGCATCAAATCATGGAAGTTGAAATGATTCTTGATGAAGTGATTGCAATCAAAGATGGTGAGCTGGTGGATCACAGGAATGTAGAAGAACTGCGCTACGATGAGCAGAAGGGCATATTGGAATGGATGAGCTCGATCTATGAGTAAAGAAGCACTTCAACTCTTATTACAAGCAAAGGAGCGAAAAAGCATGCAAAAACAGCCAGCAGTAGAAATAAAGCAGGTTACCAAAGTGATTCGCGGCCGAAAAATCATCGACCGTATCAATTTTTCCATCTATCCCGGTGAGGTATTCGGCTTTCTAGGGCCGAACGGGGCCGGTAAAACAACGACAATCCGGATGATTGTCGGACTAATGGGCATAACGGATGGAGACATTCTTATCAAAGGCAATAGTATCAAGACATCCCATGGCGCAGCTATGAAACATATCGGTGCCATCGTCGAGAATCCCGAGATGTATAAGTATCTTTCCGGTTATCTGAATCTTGTGCATTTTGCGAGGATGAGCGATGGCGTAGATAAGAATCGGATCGATGAGGTTATCGAGCTTGTAGGCTTGAAGAATCGGATCAACGATAAGGTGAAAACATATTCCCTCGGGATGAGACAACGTCTCGGTATCGCACAGGCCCTGCTGCATCGTCCGGATGTACTTATCCTGGATGAACCCACGAATGGATTGGATCCGGCTGGGATTCGGGAGATGCGTCATTATATCCGCAATCTTGCTGAAAAAGAAGGCCTTGCCGTTATCGTATCCAGCCATTTGCTGAGCGAGATGGAATTGATGTGTGATCGAATCGGAGTCTTGCAGCAGGGTAAAATGCTCGGAGTGCAGCAAGTTCACGAGATGTCGAGTGAGCAGACACAAATGGTCAGCTTCCAAGTCGAACCATTGGAACAAGCTGGAGCTGTCCTCCGTGATATGGGCAGCAAGCAACCGCAGATCAAGGATAAACAAGTCTTTGTCGAGCTGACGCGTGATGAAATTCCAGCAGCTGCTGCAAAGCTTGCTAAGGAAGGAATCAGTATTTACGGTATCCAAGCAGAAACAAAGACATTAGAAGATACATTCCTGGAATTGACTGGAGGGAAGGAAATTGTCTAAATTCATCGGGTTGGTGCGAAATGAACATATGAAAACATTCCGTCGTCTATCAACGTGGATCATGCTGGGAATTGCGGCTGCCTTGCTGATTACGATTGCAGCTTTTACAGCGTATTACGCTGAGGACAGCAGCGGAGACTGGCGAGCAGATACAGAGCAGCAGATACAGGATCTGCAGAAGCAAGTTGAAAATGGCGATGTGGATGCAGCAGCTGCCCAACAGGATATGGCTGCAATGCAATACCAGCTGGATCAGGATATCGCACCAGTTCAAAGTGATTCACTTGCTGCTTATATGGAAAGTGTCATGTACTACTGTGCACCGTTTCTGATTCTGTTCATCGCTATCATTGCAGGCGGACTTGTTTCCACTGAATTCGGTACAGGGACAATCAAACTATTACTTACTAAAACGCCTTCACGTTTCAGTGTGTTAACTTCCAAGTATGTAAGTATGTTCATCACAACAGTTATCTTCTTTGTATTCTTTATTGGATTTTCCTTTATTGTCGGCGGTCTCTTCTTCGGATTCAATGGATTTGACGCGAAAAGTGTGATTTTTGATAATGGAGAAGCTGTGGCAACTAATATATTGGCTTCTACCATGAGAGATTACGGATTGAACTTTATCCAAACATTCATTTATGCGACAATTGCATTTGCTCTATCTACTATCTTCCGTAACACAGCCTTGGCAATTGGATTTTCAATCTTCATTTCCATGTTCTTCCCGACCATCAGTTTCATACTTTCCAGATATGAATGGTCGAAGTATATCTTATTCAATAACGTGGATCTGACAGTATATAACCCAGGTAACACACCAATCGTGGACGGCATGACACTGGGCTTTTCAGTTGCGGTAATGGCTATCTATTTTGTCATCATCACTTGCATAACTTGGTTCAGTTTCATGAAACGAGACGTTACAGCTTAAGCACTTCAGTTGCTTTATGTTTAAAATAACGGTAAAAAGGAAGTAGTAATAATGTATGCAGCTTTTTAAAACTAACAAACGAAATAGGAGTGAATTAACATGAGTGACGTATTATTCACATCTCACGCAAAAGCAACTGGCGGTCGTGAAGGACATGTAAAATCTGATGATGGTTTGATCGATCTTGATCTTGTCCAACCAGGAAGCAAAAAGGATAGCATAGGTTCCAATCCGGAGCAGCTATTCGCTGCTGGTTACTCTGCATGCTTCGATGGAGCATTCAACCATGTAGCAAGAGCTGAGCGCAAACGCGTTGAGACGGAAACTTCTGTTGATGTCAGCCTACTGAAAGATGGCGATGGATTTAAAATCGCAGCTGCTATCACTGTAGATGTTAAAGGTGTTTCTCAGGAAGAAGCGGAAGATCTATTAGAAAAGACGCATCAGTTCTGCCCTTACTCCAAAGCGACTCGCGGCAACATCGATGTAGATTTGAAAGTGAACGTTGTAGAATAACAAGCAAAAAAACCACTTCCCATCTGGGAAGTGGTTTTTCTATGCTCATTTTTTGCGTTGGAATAAAAACTTTGCCAGCAATGTCTGACAGATGACGAACAGACCGCCGACCGCCCAGTACAGCGGAAGTACAGCTGGTGAGCTGAAAGAGATAAAACCAATCATGAGCGGAGAAATGATACCGATCATACGGGCTTGCTGTCTTCTGGCTGGATCAACGCCAATTTGGGAAACACGATATTGCAGCCAATAAACTGCCATCGCAATAACCATGAGGGCGATATCCGGTGTTCCAAGATTAAACCAGAGGAAATCGTGCGTCGCGATTTCGGGTGTATTTCGAATAGCTGAATAGAAGCCGATCAGGAAAGGCATCTGAATCAAAAGCGGCAGACAGCCCATCGCGGAAAATGGATTCATGCCGTGTTTACGATACAACTCCATCATTTCCTGCTGCTGCTTCTGTTTCGACTCAACATCGGTTTTGTTTTTATATTTTGCCTGCAAAGCATCAAGCTCTGGCTTGAATAGCTTCATTTTTTCCTGTGTTTCATAACTCTTCTTAAGCTGCATCAGCATGAAAGGCATCAGGATGAGTCGTACCGCCAACGTGATCAAGATGACACTGATTCCGTAATCGTCATTGAAATTGCCAGCAATCCATTTGATCAAGTAAGAGAAAGGACTGATGAAGTAATGGTTGAACCATCCTTCACTAGTTGTGCCTCCGCTGCTGCTTTGGCATCCTGCCAGCAAAACTATCAGACCTATGGAGCTTAAGATAATACCGTACTTTTTAAAGAATGTGGATACAGATGTGCGTTGCAATTTGTTTTTCCTCCTTGTTGTATCGATTGGTTATCTGGATACAAACAAGAAGCTGCTTCGCCATCATCATCCGGACCGTCTTTCCGCATGGTAGTGCGGGCGAGCCAATGAACGATCGGCCTGCTGTAAGAAACGGCAGTAGGAGTATGCGATTGCCAGCTGTCTAACGTGCAGACATGCTGCCATTGCATCGCATCACTAGTACGAAAACGACTCGTAACTTTCGTTGTTGCTCTATGTGCCAGGATAAAAGTCATCGTCAGCCCGATATAAAAGACCAACGACGTAAAATCATCCGCGAATATATTCCAAAAAGCATACAGCATCTGTATACACCTCCTTTCGTCCCTTCTATTTTCCTATAGTTCTAGAAACTTGTCAAAACTGCGCAGGGATTTTCGTTTCGTTTGGAGAAATGGCTAAGAGAAGCGTTTTCTCTGCTAACAGCGGTTTATTTGAACAGTTTTATGACGGAGGGGGACGAACATGATAAACTGGTTAACAAGACTACAAGCTGCAGAGGTGAAACCGATGTTCAAGATACGCGAAGCAAAGGTCTCGGATTATGACCAAGTCGCTGTTCTGTACAAGGAATTATACAATACGCATTATACAAATCAGCCGGAGCATTTTGCCAAGAAGGCAGAACCGCTTGACCAGCACGTTTTTGAAAGCAATATATACTTAGATAATAAGAAAGTATTCTTAGTGGAAAAAGCAAAGGAAGTTATGGCTTTTGCTACGATACGGGTGACGAACGAGACAATCTCTCACAAGGCACATATTTTCATTGAAGAATTCTGTGTGCGTTCCGATATGCGCGGCAAAGGAATCGGAGGACATCTATTTGAAAAAATCAAGCGCCATGGGAAAAAGATAGGGGCATCAGAAATAGAGCTGAATGTGTGGAATTTTAACAACCGTGCAGAAGATTTCTACGTCAAGATGGGCATGCAGACACGCTCAAAACGAATGGGAATATCATTGAAATAAGTATATAATTGTCGAATTGACCCCTCGTACAGAGGGGCTTTTCTAAGTCAAGTAAAAAAGTTAAAAATTTGTAAAAAATTATGTAGCCAAGCTCTTTTATGCCATTTATAATAATCTGGAATTACATAAATATATTTCCAGGAGGATACATACGTGACAAAGAAGCTATTGGTTGGAATAATCATGGTTTTGCTTTGCCTGCAAGTAGTAGCACCACAGACGGCGTCTGCTGCTATTAAACAAAAAGACCTTGAAGCCTACGCGGCTGAGCTAGGTACAGATGTGGAAGGTTTGAACCGTTATCTGGTAGATTTTGAGTGGGGAACAATTGAAGATTTTGAACCAAGTTCTATCGATGAATTGCGTGATTGGCTTGGAGAGCCGGTAACAAAAGAAAATTTACAGTCTTTCTTGAAAGAGACTGGTTATACAGTTGAAGATATAAATGCAAGTTTGAAAGAAATGGGTTTGACGGATTATACTGCAGAAGATATTTTACTTTATGAAGATTTGTCCTGGGTAATGGGTTATCCTGCTACTTCGCAAAATCTACAGGAACTTGCAGCAGAAGTAGGTCTAACAGAAAAAGAATTGGCTGATTTGTTTGCTGCGAATGGATTGGATTTATACAGCTATGGAACTATGGAAGAATTAAATGAAGTGATTTACAACGATATAAACGGGGTATCATTGTATTTCCTATTGCGGGAAGTAGAATTGAGCCAGGAGGAATTTGACCAGCTGCTTGCGGATAACGGTGTGAAGCTGGAAGATTTCTCAAGCTATGAAGAGCTTATGGATTTCGTTTATGAAGAATCGGGTTATTATGAGTTCTCCCGCGAGGATTATTGGGAAATGCTGAGTTCTTTCCTTGATCTTATCGGAGTAAGCCAGGACGAGTTTTTCCGGGCTTATGATCATCTGGAAAGTGTAGTATTGAGCGATCCGGAAGCATTCATTTCTGGTCTGGAAGATATTGCACTTCGCGCAGAAGCATTGGGAGACTTTGAAACTTCCACAGAATTAACGGAAGAGCAAGGTAAAGAGCTTCTCGCAATTTGGAATGATTTGATGAATATCTTCCAAATGAAAGCTGAATTCTATCTGGTAGATGGAAATACGAAAACACCTGTGACGTTTGAAGAACTACTGAAAGTTACGGATCTCGAGAATCGTATTTTGCTTGTAGATTTGTTTGACTTACAGGGTAATCACCTATTGAACTTTACTATAACTGGTGAATTGTTTGGTTCTGATTTGCTCACAGGTGCTCCAGCAGTAGAAGTACCTGTACAAGAAAAACCTTCTGAATCAGAACATAAGCACGAAGCCCCTGTATTAAAAGAGAAAGTAACAGTCACACCAACGAAGACTGCGACGGAGACAGTGAAAGAAGAAGGCAAACGTCTTCCGGATACAGCTTCTCCTGTTGGCAATATTCTAGTAGCCGGTGCAGTATTGATGGCTGCTGGTGCAGTATTATACGCATGGAACCGACGGAAGAGACATAGTAATTAATAATGTAAGCACCACGAATCATTTGATTCGCGGTGCTTTTTCTATATAAAAAGTGAAACAATCTGACAAGGTGCTCCGTACATATTATGGAAATAACAAAATTGTTACAGGGAAAGGGTGAACGAGATGACAGAACCGGCAATGCAGCTGATTGGTCTGAAGAAGCAAATCGGTTCGAAACTGATTGTGAAGGGTTTGGACTTCGACATTCAGCCGGGTGAGGTATTCGGATTCCTCGGACCAAACGGAGCAGGTAAAACAACGACAATTCGGATGATGGTAGGCTTGATTCGTATATCAGAAGGCGACGTGCGGATACAAGGAAAAAGCATCAAGACGGACTATAAAGAGGCAATCCGCCATGTTGGAGCAATTGTCGAGAATCCGGAATTATATGGGTTCATGTCCGGATACAAGAATTTGCTTGTATTTTCTAGGATGATTCCCGGTATATCAAAGGACCGCATTGATGAAGTAGTGAAACTCGTAGGATTGGAGAAGCGCATTCATCAGAAAGTGAAGAGGTATTCCTTAGGTATGAGGCAGCGGCTTGGCATTGCACAGGCATTATTACATAATCCGTCCATTTTGATATTGGATGAGCCGACGAATGGTTTGGACCCGTCAGGTATCCGAGAAATCCGTCAGTATATCCGCAGATTAGCAGAACAAGAGAATGTTGCAGTCATTGTCTCCAGTCATTTGCTTTCGGAAATGGAGCTTATGTGTGACCGGATCGGCATTTTGAAGAATGGGGAACTTATTTCCATCCAGCAAATCCAAAATATTGAAGAGAACACACCAGCAGAAGTCGTGCAGATTGATTGTCCGGCTGCCTTTCACGAAAAAGCACAGCGCCTCTTGCAGGAGGAATTCGGAATCACTGCAATGGCGAGCGGTGAGAAATTGGCATTTCCGATAACGCGGGAAGAAATTCCATCCATCATCAGAGCACTGGCTGTCGCCGATATCGAGCTGTATGGTTTTGCAGTGGAACGGAAGACACTAGAGGATAAATTCTTACATGTGATTGGAGAGAATGTCATTGAGTAACTTTTTCCAGCTTGTTCGAAACGAGCAAACGAAGCTGTACAGCCAGCTGTCGACGTGGATCATGCTTGGCATTCTTATAGTGGTAGTACTAGGCTTCGCTATTCTGATGCGGACAGCAGATGGATTTGTATCGGATTATGATGATGCGACATGGAAGCAGCAATTGCAAGAAGAGAACGAATCACTTGCGGAATTCGACCCGGCAGATTCAAATATCTTAATCAATAACTACCGGATAGAGAATGATTTGAAACCTGAAGGCATGACGGCTTGGGAATTCCTTTACCAGGGTAATTTCCTAACCAGTGTGCTCAGCTTGCTGACAATCATAGTAGCTGGCGGAATAATAGCAAATGAATACCGCTGGGGAACAATTAAGCTCTTATTGATTCGTCCGGCGACAAGGACGAAGATTTTCTTTGCTAAATATACAAGTGTATTGCTTTTTGCTTTGACTGCATTGATTGTATTATTTGTCTTCTCTTGGTTATTCGGAATGTTGTTCTTTGGTCTTGGGGGCGACGGTTCCATGCTGCAAGTGAAAGATGGGGAAGTCGTTGAGATCTCTGTGTGGACCCGAATAGCACAGGACTATGGCCTGCAGCTGGTGAAGCTGGTCGTATGGGCAACATTCGCCTTCATGATTTCCGCGGCATTCCGAAATGGAGCCCTGGCAATCGGAACAGCCATCTTCCTAATGTTTGTCGGGAGCTCGGTTATTCCATTCATTTACGATAAGCCATTTGCGAAGTATGTCTTATTTTCGAATCTGGATTTGACTCAGTTTACAACGGGTATGAAATTAATTGATGATTTAACGCTTACATTCGCGATTGTGACTATAATTGTGTATTATCTTATCTTTTTAGTCGTAGGATGGGTATTGTTCGCCAAACGCGATGTAGCAGGTCATTAAAATAAGAGAGGGGAATTGAAATGGTAAAAAGAACAGCAGAAAAAGTGTTAGTAATTATTGGAGCAGTTTTGTTTCTTGTCTTTGCGGTTTGGTCAGTTATAGGTCTTGGAGGTGCTGATGAAGCAACAACTAATGAACTCGTAAACCAAGGTTTAACGGCAGAGGATGCATCTATGTTTACTGATCTAGTGACGGGTATGTCTATCTGGTTCATTATCCTATATGTAATATGTGCTATTCTTGGTTTTGTTTCTTTAGCTATGCTGAAACCAAATAAAAAAGCAACAGGAGCAGGTATTCTTCTTATTATTACAGCAGTACTTGGTACGGTCCTATCTGTCTTTACAGGCATCATTGGCGGCATCCTTTATTTGATCGCAGGTATCATGGCGATTGTGCGAAAGCCTGTTGAGCAATATAATGATAGAGGAGAAACGTATTAAGAAGTAACGCAGGAAGGAGGTTTGACATGTTGAAACGAACAGCGGAGAAGGTACTTGCCATCATTGGTGCAATTGTCTTCCTCATTACTGCGGTCATGACAACAGTTCAGGTAGCTACATACGATCCTGAGGCTGCTCGCGATCAGATACTCGAAAGCGGAGTTGATCAAACAGTTGATACTGGTATGATTGCCGATATCGCAGGCTCCATTGGAATCTTTGTCATAATCGTGAGTGTCATTAGTGCCATCTTAGGTATTGTGGCAGCAGTTAAGCTGAAGACGGATCGTAAACAGACTGGCCTTGGTATCATGCTTATAATCGTGGCATTAGTAGGTTCTATCGGTACTTTCCTATCGGGCTTTATCGGCGGAATGGTTTATATTATTGCGGGTGTTATGGTGCTGGCGAGAAGACCAGCCGATGAAATCAGATAATAAGAGAGAAAGAGGGAAAACGGTTGATCAAACGTACTGCGGAATTAGTCTTAGGAATTATAGGAGTAGTATTTAATGTCTTGGGTGCTATTCTTGTTGGTTTGTTCATGGGTGTAGCGGGTAATTCCATCAATGAAGAGATAAAGAATGATCCGACTATCACTGCTGAAGATGCAGCATTAGCCAGCAATTTTGTCGATGGTTTAGGTTGGTTCTATGTCATCGTTTGTGTGATCGGAGCCATTCTTGGTGTGGTAGGTATCTTGCTTTTGCGCCGTAACAGCAGTGCCATAGCTTCCGGCGTGATCTTCATCGTTGCTGCGGTTTTGATAACGTTCTTGACGTTATTCGTTGCAATTATACCAGCGATTCTCTATCTGGTTGCGGGTATCTTGGCAATAGTCCGCAAGCCCATTGATACAAATGAAAATACAATAGAGAGTTACTGAATCCATGAAGGGGCACTGCCATTGGCAGTGCTCCTTTTTAAAGGGATAATGCTAGGAAAGCTAGCAGTATGCCGCTTATATAGCTGCATAGCAAGTAACCGAGAGCCATGGCTATTTTCCTTCTGCTGCCCAGTTGAACAATCTCCAAGAAAAAAGTGGAGAAGGTCGTGAATGAGCCGAGAAATCCAACGGCGAGGAAGTTATGCCAGCCCGATCCCCAATCTGCTTGGAGCACGAGTCCGATTAGGAAGGAACCCATAATGTTAATCAGGAAGGTACCTAGAGGGAAGTTGTTCCTCCAAAATGTTTCGACTCGTCTGCTTATTTCGTAACGAGAAATTGCTCCAAGCCAGCCGCCGGCAAGTACCATGATAAGACTCATAAAGACTGCTCCTTTATGACTTGACTCGGCGAAAGTCGAAGACCAATGAGCAGTGCTGCTATTCCGCCTGTTGTACTGCAAACGAGATACACCAAGCCAATATGTGTCATGCCATCTTGGATGAGAAGGGCTGTTTCCAGGCTGACAGTCGAAAAAGTTGTAAATGCTCCGATCATGCCTGTTGTCAATGCTTTGGCTAGAGCAGGTTTATCTGCAAAGTAGCGCCTTTTCACAAAGTTAGTCATATAACCCATGGCGAAACATCCTATCATATTGATGCAAAGCGTCCCTGTTGGAAAATTACCAGTCTGCGGTACCAATGATCCAATAAGATAACGGAGAAGGGCACCAATACTGCCGCCGCAGCCAATTGCGAGATACATTTTCATACACAAAACCTTCTTTGCCCGCATATAATGCTGTATGCCTGTATTATACCCCATTATCTGTGTTACGCTAGCAGGACGGATTCAGAAGGAAAGGTAGTATGATTATGATGAAAAATGCGGCGATTTTAAGTGAGGAATATTTCTTATCCTACTTTCGCCTGCTGATGAATACGCGCGGCTGTTCTGTAGAAGAAGCTTATCACCTCACAATTGAGCAGATTTTCGAAGGAGATATCAATCTCTTTGGCGAAGACACCAAAAAGAATTTCAAACTTGCTTATCAAGCAGTCAAAGGAAACTGATGCTTCCTGACATGCTCCATTTGACATTGAGAATGGTTATCAATTAAAATGGGAGCAGATGAAGGGAAGTGAATGAAGGTGGCAAGTGTACTGATAGCATTCACCAGTATGTCAGGCAATACAGAGGAAATGGCTGACATTATGGAACAGACGCTGGAAGAAAAAGGAGTCGAAGTGACAAAGCTCCAAATTGATATAGATCAGTTAGACGTTTTTACGATGACCGATTATGATGGTATCTTAATGGGCACCTATACATGGGGAGATGGAGATATTCCCTATGAAATAGAGGATTTCTACGATGAGCTGGATGACATCGAACTGGATGGAAAACCAGTGGCCCTTTTTGGATCCTGTGATTCCATCTATGCTAGCTACGGTGCTGCAATTGATACATTCCAGGAAAAATTCAAGGAGCGCGGAGCGGAAATCGCTCTTGAAACTCTGAAAGTCGACCTCTCTCCAGAAGACGAGGATATACGTAACTGTCAGGAATTCGCTGCTTCGTTTGCTTCTGTAATAGAGAAAGAACGCAGTTTATAAAAAGCAGTCTGCTTCAAGCAGACTGCTTTTTATTTTGTAGAAATGTGTTTACGAACTTTTTAAATTTTAAAGGGGATATGTAGAATAATGTCGAATAAATTCGGGTATAGAGACGGATAGGAGGCAGGACTATGGACATATTTCAAATACATACAAAGCACCACGATGATATGATTGATATTACTGACTCTATTCAGCGCTATATCCAATCAATTGGCATCCAAGAAGGAATAGCAGTCATCTCTTCTTTGCATACGACGGCGGGCATTACCGTTAATGAAAATGCTGATCCCGATGTAAAGCGGGATTTTCTTCGCAGGTTTAGGGAGATATATCCTTGGGAACAAGAACAGGATTTGCATGCGGAGGGAAATACAGCAGCACATTTGAAAACAAGTACCGTCGGACATGCTCAGACAGTGCTAATCTCTGAGGGTGAGCTCGTATTAGGAACATGGCAAGGTATTTACTTTTGTGAGTTTGATGGACCGAGAACAAGAAAATATGCAGTCCAAGTACTATCATCCGGAAAGGAAGGTGTATGATGGAACAGCTTTCTGTATGTGCCATGTGCGGGACGGTCCTTGATATACCGGAGAAGGGTGAATTGCTGATGCGTTCACCAGAATCATTCAGGAATTTATCGTCAGAAAATCCGCCTCGGCAAGAAGATACATATACGATTCTCCAATATTTCAGCTTACAGCAATTAGAGCAGATGCTCCTGTCCTTGCGCAGCCAAAGTATACCGGATGTAAGGTGTACCGTCGCCAAGAAAGTAACTAATAGCTATCCAATGGTATCTGTCGAGGAGCTGCTCCAACGTGTTCAATTTCCGCATTTCACAGACATTATTCACAAGGGAGCATTCCAGTCTTTCCTGCAGCCGATCGTTTCCATGAAGAATGAGGAAATATTCGGGTTCGAGCATTTGCTGCGGGCAGATAAACGGGAAGTCTCACCAGCTGCACTATTTAATTTCGCAGCAGAAGCAGGACTTACTTCTATGCTCGACCAGCGAGCGAGAAAGACTGCAGTCAGAAAAAGGGCACAGGAATCTATTCCCGATGGAGTAAAAAGCTTCATCAATTTCCTGCCATCAACCATTTATAATCCTGACTTCTGTCTAAGGCAGACATTCCATACAGTCGAACAATATGGAGTGGATCCGAAAGACCTTGTTTTTGAAGTAGTTGAGACAGAGAAATTGGATGACGTCGCTCGCTTGAAGCGTATCTTTAAACGGTACAAGCAAGAAGGAATGAAGGTTGCACTGGATGATGTAGGAGCAGGCTATTCCACGCTTGAACTGCTTAAAGAATTGGAGCCCGATTTTGTCAAGATTGACAGAGCATACATATCTTACTGCGACAGCGATACGCAGAAACAGGAATTTCTATTTAAAGTAATGGACGTTGCCCGCCTCCTTGGCACACAGGTGCTGGCAGAAGGAATTGAAAGGCAAGAGGAGCTTACTTTCTGTAAACAAATTGGAATGGATTTAGCGCAAGGCTACTTTATCGGGAAACCGAGTACCGAAGCTGTATCAGAAGATGTGCTGTTTCCTACCAGATAATAGATTCGTCCGAACCACCCCGTTATCAATCGGAATGTATACGATTGATAGCGGGGTTTTTAAACTTTATTAGAAAAATCGATCGAAATATTTTACATTTTTTTAAAAATAACTTCAAGTTCTGGAAAGCCGGCCGATATATTGAAAGTCATTATACGGTGGGAAATAGCTGTGTAATAGCTATCATCAGGGGGATACTGGAATGAAATTATTGAAAAATGTAAAAATCAGGACAAAAATGCTTATTTTAATCTTGGTCGGAGCTATTGCACTGGGAATTGTAGGAACATCTGGGATAATATATACCAGAGATATGGCAAAGGATGCCGAAATGATGTACAAGGAGAAGCTTCTCCCTAACTTGTCGATAAGTCAGATTCGAGTGAATAATAGATCGAACGATGCGTATGTATTGGAACTGATGCTTAATAAGGACTCTGCGAGAAATGACGAGTTAAGTGAAATGCTTTCACAGTCCAGTGCTCAAGTAGAGGAAGAACTAGAAAAACTGGAAAACAGCGGTATGTCAGCAAGAGGAAAAGAAATCTTAGAATCTTATAATAAAGAACGCAATAAATTAAATGACATTAGGAACCGAGTGCTGAAATTTGCATTGGTAAATCAAAATGATGATGCATACAATCTTTTTGTAGAAGAACAGATTCCGCAGCGTACAGTAGTAAATGATATTCTGCAAGAACTGCAGGACCAGAATACGAAGGAAGCAGAACAAACTTATGTGCAGGCAACTGAGGACGTAAGACTAGCTACCATAGTCTTATCTAGCGTCATAGGTGTAGCCTTAATACTGCTGATTACAATAGGAATCATTATATCGAAGCTTATCGTCTCTCCAGTGAAAGAGATGCGTATTTTATTGGGCAAGGCTGCAGATGGAGATTTCAGTTCGGATGGCACGCATCAATCCAAGGATGAGATCGGCGAACTGACGGCTTCTTATAATGCCATGGCAGATGGTATGCGGTCTATTATCCGAGTTGTGAATGATACATCCCAGCAAGTGGCTGCATCTGCAGAAGAACTGAGTGCAAGTGCGGAACAAAGCAGTTCGTCATCTGAACATGTAGCCAAAACGATTCAAGAGCTGGCAGAAGGTTCAGTCCAGCAGCTTGAGCTAGTTACAACTGCTACAGGGACAATGGGCAGTATGGGGCAGCATACGAGCAAGCTTGCTTCAAACGCTCAGAATGTTGAAGAGGCAGTACAAAAAACTTCTGAACTATCTATCCAGGGTGGGCATGCAATCAAGGATGTAAATGAACAGATGGAAACAATCACTTCCCATGTGCAGGAGCTTTCTGCATCGATCGACAGTTTGAACAAACGGTCTCGGGAAATCAGTGATATTACGAGCGTTATCACGGATATCTCCGCACAGACCAATCTTCTTGCGCTGAATGCCACTATCGAGGCAGCACAGGCTGGAGAGCATGGAAAGGGATTTGCAGTAGTCGCGGATGAGGTGCGCAAGTTAGCTGAGGAAACGAAGGGAGCAGCAGGACAAATTGCTGCTTTGGTTGACTTTATCCACCAGGATACGACTAAAACAATAGATTTGATGCAGCATGCAGCGGATGAAGTACAAGCTGGTACACGAGTTGTCGATCAAGCGGGCGGTTCTTTCCTTCAGATTGAAACTGCGGTAGCAGGTCTGGTGGATGAATTCAAAGAGGTGAGAGTTGCTCTGGAAGGTATGATTGCTGGTACAGATTCAGTCAATATGTCCCTTGGGGATGTGAACGAGGTCGCAGAAGAAGGAGCAGCTTCGACCGAAAGTGTGTCAGCTGCCACAGAACAGCAGCTGGCTGCCATGCAGGAAATTGCGGCATCATCCAGTTCTCTTGCATTTATGGCAGAGGAGCTTCAAACCGCTATTGCTCGTTTCCGTGTGTAAGTTAATTGGTTAGCAGATAGTAACCGATAAAGGATAAGATCAATAATAGAAAAACATATATCATCCATTTCATATGAACCCTCCTCTAAGAAGTAGACGGATACTTCCTGGAAAAGGGTTCATTTTTTTACATTGTTTGTAACCGAACTGCGCATACTAGTCGCAGTATGTACAAAGGAGGCAATGTAATGGATGCTTTTCAAGCAGGAGAAATCGTCTATGTAATTATCCGCAACCCCCATGCACAGGGTGTAGCCAATATACAAGAGGCTGCGGTCGTCCATAACCCGGAAAAGCCAGGGGAACTGGCTCTGTTTGTGTATGAAACCTATTATCCGCTCAATGATGAGGTGGCGGTTTATCAGGATCTCGGAGAGGCGGAAGAAGCATATGTATCCGCTTTTGGTTTAGCCGATGGAGGCTATTATGGTTAAGCCATTTGTACCGCAGCTTGTGTATATAGAGCCTAGGGCATTAGAGTATCCGCTCGGCGTGAAGCTGCGGAATAAATTCAGGGACATGGGTGTAGAAATACGCGAGACAACTTCCCATAATCAGGTTCGGAACCTGCCTGGTGATAATGATTTCCAGAAGTACCGTACTGCCAAATCAACGCTTGTCGTCGGCGTTCGGAAAACACTGAAATTCGATACATCGAAACCATCAGCAGAATACGCTATCCCATTTGCGACAGGCTGCATGGGGCATTGCCATTATTGTTACCTGCAAACGACGATGGGATCCAAGCCTTATATACGTACGTATGTGAATACGGATGAAATATTTGATGCGGCAGAGCAGTACATGCAGGAAAGAGCCCCGGAAGAAACACGGTTTGAGGCTTCCTGTACGTCAGATATCGTTGGTATCGACCATCTGACGCATACGCTGAAACATGCAATTGAATATTTCGGTCGATCCAAGCACGGACAACTGCGATTTGTAACGAAATTCGCCCATGTGGATCATTTGCTGGACGCTGACCATCAAGGACGAACGCGATTCCGCTTCAGCATCAATGATGATTATGTGATCAAATATTTTGAGCCAGGGACTTCCCGTTTGAAGGATCGAATCGAAGCTGCGGTGAAAGTAGCCGAGGCCGGGTATCCGCTTGGATTCATCGTCGCTCCGATTTATTTGCATGACGGCTGGCAGAAGGGCTATCCGGAAATGCTCGAGCATCTGGAAGCAGCTTTGCCTGAACATGCCAAAAAGAACCTGACATTCGAATTGATCCAGCATCGATTCACGAAGCCGGCAAAGCGCGTTATCGAGAAAAATTATCCGATGTCGAAGCTTGAGCTGGATGAAAGCAAACGGAAATATAAATGGGGGCGCTATGGCATCGGAAAATACGTCTACCAAAATGAGGAGCAAGAAGAAATAAAGGATGTCATAGGAAGCACAATCTATAAAATGTTCCCGCAATCAAGGATTGAATATTTCACTTGATTCATCGGTTGACAATCGCATCTGTGCATGTGATAGTTAAGAGGACAATTGAATTTCGAGGAAGTCCACTAGGGGTGCCATTTGGCTGAGATAAGAGTGATCTTTATCCCTTTGAACCTGATCTGGTTAACACCAGCGTAGGGAAGTGGAGCCGGATTCGTGTATTTTCTGCACACTTGACTATACGAGTCGCTCCATACTTCTGGAGCGGCTTTTTTATATGGCCGGCGCCATTCACCCTTCCGACGGGGCTTTCTCCAATAGGAGGAGAAAAACATGTTTTCTGCACAATTGAGAGAAGAAGCAAACCCGGTATTCGAAGCAATTTATGCACATCCTTTCGTAGAAGGAGTTGCGAATGGATATGTGCCGCGTGAGGCATTGATCCATTATGTGAAAGCTGACTATGAGTATTTGACAGCATTTGCCCGTATTTACGGTTTGGCAGTCAGTAAATGCGAAACCCGAGAAGAGATGGAATTTTATCAGTCTCAAATTCATTTTGTCCTGCACAGTGAGATTCATCCGCATAACGTCTTCTGCAAGGTAGCTGGTGTGCAATACGAGGATCTGCAGCGGATGACACCACCGCCTGCTGCTGACCATTATATTTCACACATGATGAACAGTGCCGTACAAGGAGATATAGGGGAGCTGATGGCGGCGCTGCTTCCTTGCCCATGGACGTATCAAGCGCTGGCGGCACATATTATCCAAACAAAGGCACCGGATGAATCCAATCCATTCCTGGAGTGGATTCAGTTTTATGCCAGCAGGGAAGACGGTATGCCGGATGTCACGTCAGAACTTAGCAAGCGACTGGACAAGTGGGCCGAGACAGCAGGAGCGGCTGCAAAGGAACGTGCACGGAAAGCTTTTCTTAAGAGCTGTATGCTGGAGTATAATTTTTGGGAGATGGCAGCCACACAGCAAGACTGGATGATCCCATTGAAAGGGGCGTCCATTCATGCCTGATATAAGGAGCGCTTTGACAATTGCGGGAACAGACCCTTCGGGAGGGGCTGGAATTCAGGCTGACTTGAAAACTTTCCAGGAGCTTGAAGTTTACGGTATGAGCGTTGTCACCTCCCTTGTTGCCCAAAATACGACAGGAGTACAGGCAGTGCATCATGTTCCAGGAGAATTTCTTGAACAGCAGCTGGAATCAATCTTCTCTGATATCCCCCCATCTGCTGTAAAAACCGGGATGATTGCATCAGAAGAGATGATGCGCTGCGTCGCTGCCGTTTTAATTAAATCAAAGACTGCCTATGTTATGGATCCTGTTATGTATGCTAAAAGCGGACATGCACTCATGGGAGAGGATTCCAGAGATGCATTGAAGAAACATCTTGTTCCACTCGCTGCCCTGATTACACCGAATATACCGGAAGCAGAGGAACTCACGGGTATTCGCATCGAAGATGAAAATAGCATAAAAACCGCAGCGAAAATGATTGTCCAGGAATATGGGGCTAAGGCTGTCCTGATGAAAGGCGGTCATATGGAAGGAGCATCTGCGTCAGACTGGCTCTACGACGGAAATAGCTTCACAGCCTACACAGCAGAACGTATACAGACAAAGCATACGCACGGGACGGGATGCACGTATTCTGCAGCGATAACAGCAGAACTGGCTAAAGGGAAATCTCTGCAAGAAGCAGTCCGGATCGGTAAAAATTTTGTGACAGACGCAATACGTTATTCGCTTCAGCTTGGAAAAGGGAATGGTCCGACAAATCATTGGGGGTATCGTCTGCAAGGTGTTCCAGTTCAGGAGGAACAGCATAATGAAGTATACTGATGTGATAAAGCAAGTCCGGGAAAGGAATCCATTGATTCACTGCATTACCAATCAGGTTGTCATAAACTTTACGGCGAATGGTTTGATCGCACTCGGAGCCTCTCCTGTGATGGCATCAGCAAAGGAAGAAGCCGCGCAGATGGTCCAGCATGCACAGGCGCTGCTATTGAACATCGGCACACTTGCCGCAGCAGATGTGGAAGCAATGATCCTAGCCGGAAAAGAAGCGAATAGGCTCGGGATACCGGTGATTTTCGATCCTGTCGGAGTAGGTGCCACGGCGTACAGAACAGAGACGGCCCGCCGCATATTGGCGGAGGTGGATGTCACTGTTATTCGCGGTAATGCAGGTGAAATATCCGTCCTAGGCGGAACTTCTGTCAAAGTGAAAGGTGTAGATGGATCCGATGATGGTATTTCACCAAGTATTGTGCAGCAGCTGGCCAGGGAATTGGATGCGATTGTGATTGCAACCGGTAAAATAGATATCCTTTCAGATGGGAACCATACGTATAGTGTAGCTAATGGGCATGAGATGCTAAGTAAAATAACAGGGTCCGGCTGCTTGCTCGGTGCCGTTATAGCGGCATGTGCAGGAGCAGCTGACAACGTACTGAAAGCTTGCATCGGTGCTCTTGCCTTTTATGGTATTGCAGCAGAGAAAGCGGCTAAGACAGTAAACGCTCCAGGCAGCTTTCAGGTTGCTTTTCTTGATCAGCTTTATTTGTTAGGAGATCAGGTGATTGATTCGGAGAAGGTGGAGCAATTCGAAGTGAAAACATAAAGGAACAATCAGCAGCGCATGCCTGCTGATTGTTGGATATCACTTTTCTGGATGAGGATGAGGGCCATGCCTGTGCGGTTTCGGAATGAAACCATCCTGCTCTAATTGTTTAAATCTTTGATCCAAATGCTTCTCGATTTGATCTGCTTTCTCTTCAGAGAAAACACCATATTCAACGTACTTCTCAATGATTCGTTTTTCCTGCTCTAATGCCTGTTTTTGCAAAGCTGCTATTTCTTGCTTCTGCTCTTCTGTCAGTACATCAGCGACAGCTTTGTCAGCCGCAAAACCGGCAGCTGGATTGGATATGACCAATCCGAAGCATAGAGCGATTACTACAGCCCCGGCTTTTATCCATTTCAATTTTATCATCTCCTTGTTCAAAGCTTGGGCTTACTTTACGCAGTTTTGGGATTGCTATCCATCTTCCACACTTTTTCCTAATTTAGGAGAAAGGAATTTTTGACCTGAGGAATGGGAACATGTTCAACACATAATGGGGATGTGGAATGTCTTAATTGGAAAAGGAGTTATACACATGAAAGAAGAATTGGAGCTATATTTCATCATGGGCAGTCAAAACTGTCAGGATAAGGACCCGGAGGACATACTGGAACAGGCGCTTGAAGCTGGAATTACCATGTTCCAGTTACGTGAAAAAGGGGAAGGGGCTAGGACTGGACAGGAGAAGAGACAGCTGGCTGAACGACTTCAGGCAAGGTGTCGGGCACATAGCGTTCCTTTCATTGTTAATGACGATGTGGATCTTGCGATTGCGATTGGTGCAGATGGCGTGCATATCGGACAAACGGACGAAGCGATGCAGCAAGTAAAGGCGCGCTGTCCAGAGCATTTCATTATTGGTGTGAGTGCTCAAAATGCCGAAGAAGCTAAAAAAGCAATTGAGGATGGAGCCCACTACATCGGTGTCGGGCCAATTGCCGCTACTCGCACGAAGATTGATGCCAAATTCCCGATTGGACTGACAGGACTGCGTGAGATTCGGAAACAAATTGGTGACTTCCCGATGGTCGCGATCGGGGGGATCAATCAGAAGAACGCCGAGGCTGTACGGCAAGCCGGAGCGGATGGTATTTCTTTCATTTCCGTCCTAACCAAAGCGGCTGATATCCAGCAGGCAGTAAATGAGCTGAAGATGGAAAAGGTGCACAAGTGAGTGCATCTTTTTTATTTTGTGGAATTAAAATGTAAGTATTTGGTCACAATTCGTTCTATACGCTATCTATATTCTCTTATACGATGAAAGAGACATTTGAAAATTGGAGTGGTAAATATGAAGAAGCCAATGTTGGTCTTGCTGGCATTGTTCTTATATATGCTGCCGCAGACTGTGTCCGCTCATGCAGTACTGACGGCATCGGATCCAGGACAAGGTGATATAGTGACAGAGAGTATGGATGCCTTCACTCTGACATTCAACTCGGATGTGGAGGATGTAGTAGAGACGGCAGTGACAGTCAACGGACAAGCACTAGCCACAGATTCTGCAGCCGTCGATGGGACGACTGTTACCGTCCCATTAACAGAGGAAATGATTGATGGGGATTATGAGCTCAGTTATAAGGTGATTTCAGCTGATGGACATGAAGTCGGTAACACAGTTTCCTTTACAGCAGAAGGTCTGACATCCAATGGGGAAAGTAGCGAACAGGAATCGGAAGATCAAAGTGAACAAAATACACAAGTGAACGAACAGGAGCAAACAGCTGCAGAGAAATCGCATGAAGAAGAAGATTCCGATTCAGGTTTTATCATAACGGGATTGGTGATCATCGTCTTACTTTGTGCCGCTGTTTTGTTCTTCACTTATCGTAAAAAGGACTAACTCACCGTGATTCTCGTTCCATTGTTAGAATTACTGTCGTATATCGCTTTTTCTTTTCTCGCTGGTCATCTTGTTTTCCGGTTTGTACGCAAGGAAGAAGCAGCAATCCGGACACCGCGAAGTGACGTATTAGCCGCTGCTGCTTCTGCTGCGCTAGTCACGAGCGGTCCTGTTATCAATCTCGTTTCTCTGATAGGTGCACAGAATGGATATGGGCATGCATTGAGCCAAGTATTATTCCAATTTACAGCTGGAAGAGTCTGGATCGGCATCTTCGTTCTGGCAATATTTGTCTGGCTGCTGATTTATTTCAACAAATTTCCGCTTCTCACGCTCATCCTGTTCCTAGGTATGCTTTTTCTTAGTGCCTATGGCAGCCATACAGCAACAGAGGGTGGGTTGATCGGTGCTTTTGCTCATTTCATCCATTTGGGTGCTGCTGTTTTTTGGGTCGGTGTACTGATTCATGTATGTTTTTATGCATCAGAACAATTCAGTTGGGAAAGTTTCCTGAAATGGTTTACGCCTTTCGCCATTTTGCTGGTAATGCTGGTAATGGCTAGCGGCATAACCGTCATGCTGTTCGCAATGGATATTCGAAACTACGGAAATGCGTTGATGCTGACGTATGGACAAATGCTGTTCTTGAAACATATCGTATTCATTCCAGTACTTGTATTTGCTGTCATTAATGGCATTCTTGCACGTAAAGCTCACCGTGATCCTGCATTTCGTCCGCTTAATTGGATCCGAGCCGAAGCAATCCTGCTGACGATTGTATTCATTTGCACAGCGATTGTTGGCACTTCTGCCACACCCGCCGATATTCCAGCGACCTTAAGCAATGAGGGTGCTGCTCCGATATTTGGCAGCATTTTCTCTAGTGTGACAGCTGAAAGTGTCGCAACCTGGCATTGGGGTGTGTTTGGGATTAGTTGCTTCATCGGATTTGGCCTATTTTTGACTAGTATCGTCTATCTTTTCAAAAAAAGAGCTGCAGCAAGCTTCGCATTGGCGGCCGCATTTGCTGCTTCGGCACTTTTGTACACTGCCATAATGACTAGTTTGCAATTTTAATAGATTCATATAACGGCATTATTCCACCTTTGATCACAGAAAGTTTCCGCTAGGCAAACATTCTGCAGCGAAAAGGAAATAGAAATTGGAATAATGTCTTTTTTTGTGCGCTGCTGTCGACTGTTTTCCCAATACATTTCCAAGTTAGCCTATGCTAGATTTACTGTAATAGTTTCTGAGAGTCTAGAAGGACAGATGACCGGACTCCACTTCAGTTACTATAAAATCTAGCGAGGTGATCGAATGAAAAGAAAACTGGTTAGTGTCGCTGCTGTCGCAATGATAGGGTTATCTGTATTCCAGCCGTTACAAGCATCAGCTGCTCCTGATGAAACGGCAAAGAATGAGGAAGTCCGCGTTCTCGTAAAGCAGAAGGACGGTGTGTTTTCCACCCAGGCTACAGACAAGGTCAAGGAAGAGCATGGCGTTCGCAACAGCTTCGGTAAGGAAGGGTTTACTACTGAGGTATCTGAAAAAGAGCTCAAGGAGCTAAAAGCTGATAAAGCTTTGGAAGTAACCGAAGTAAGTGTATATACGAAGCAGGAAGTGTCCGAGAAACGGGATGTGTCAGCACAAGCGGTATCTGACCGCACACCATGGGGAATTCAAGCAATTTATAATAATCCATCCATTACTAGTACAAGCGGCGGAAACAATATCAATATCGCTGTACTTGATACAGGTACTTCTGTCAATCACCCTGACCTTGCTGCCAATGTGGAGCAGTGTGTCGACTTTACCCAAGCATCCAGCGGACAAGTGAATGGGACTTGTGTCGATCGTGATGGGCATGGTACGCACGTATCTGGCTCTGCACTTGCCAACGGAGGAAATGGTTCAGGCATCTATGGTGTAGCACCGGAAGCAGATCTATGGGCATATAAGGTACTTGGTGATGATGGTCGCGGTTATTCCGATGACATCGCAAATGGAATCCGGAAAGCTGCCGATGACGGAGCAAACCGCGGCGAGAAAGTTGTCATTTCGATGTCGCTCGGCGGCGGCCAGGATTCTCTCATTTCCAGTGCAGTTCGTTACGCAAACAGCAGAGGTGCATTAGTCATCGCAGCATCTGGTAACTCTGGGCCGTATGAAGGCTCCATCGGCTATCCTGCTGCACTGCCGGAAGCTGTTGCAGTTGCCAACCTGGAGAACCGTCAGCAAAACGGTACATACCGAGTTGCTGATTCCTCCTCCCGAGGCTACAGTCGTACAGATGGTGATTATGTCATCCAGACAGGTGATGTGGAAGTTTCTGCTCCGGGATCAGCCATACTTTCCACTTATCCAGGGAACACATACGCGTCATTGACGGGTACATCCATGGCAACACCGCATATCTCTGGTCTGGCAGCAAAAATCTGGTCCGAGAACACTAGCCTGAGCAGCTCCCAAGTGAGACAGACATTGCAGTCACGTGCGCGTTCCAACGATATCCTTGGCGGCTATGGTGCTGCCAGAGGCGATGATTATGCCTCCGGTTTCGGATTCCCGCGTGTTCAATAATCTTTAGAAATGAATGAAGAAGGCTCCTCACGAGGAGCCTTCTTTTTTATAGCTTCTGAGGCAATTGCCATACAAGAAGACCAGAAATGCTAGCGATGCATCCGCCAAGTACAATTGTTAGCCCAACGCCGATCCACTCTGATAAGAGACCCGCGCAAACAGAGGCAACAGGAAGTAAGGTAAACGTAATGAAGCGGGATGTGGATTGGACGCGACCTAGTAAATGCCGTGGAGTATAGCGCTGCCGAATTGTTTTGATGATCGGGTTAACGGCACCAGCAGCTGCTGTTCCAACCATATTGAAGCAAGCTGTCAGCCAGATAGTTTCTGACAGACCGACGAAGATGATGGATAAACCGCCAATCACTTTGGCTGCGAATAATAGTTGTTTGTATGTAGAGAAACGATCAGCAAAGAAACCCAGAGATGTACCCAGAATGGCTCCGATTCCGCCAGAAGATAATACTATGCCAAGCAGCAAAGGGTCGTTTGTGAGTTGATTTACATAGATGACCAGCAAAACAATGAGAAATTGTATGCCGAAGTTGGAAATCAGTAAGATGAGGTTAGTGTACCAAATCTCTTTCTGTTGATAAATGAAAATGAATCCTTCCTTCAGCTCGTGTATGTAATGGGATATGGAGAATGTCTTAGAGCTGGTCGTTTGCTGTTCGTATGGCAGCAGGAGCACTAACCAAACGGCGAGCAGGGAAAGTCCGCTTACTGCTACTAAGCTGTAATGGATGCCGAAGAATAGAAGCGCGACACCACCGATGCTCGGTCCGATTACAATGGTAAGCTGAAAAAGAGCGCTTTCCAGACTATTGGCATAATGAAGCTGCCGATCGGCAACTAGATGTGGAATGGCAGTAAATTGAGCACCCTGGTAGAATTGACTGGCGAAGCCGATGCATATGGATATGATACAGACAAGCAGGAGACTTATCTGGTTTGTTACAGCGAATACACTCAGTAGCAGAAAACAGAGAAAGCGGGCAAGGTCAGCAATCAGAAGGACATGCTTCCAGTTTGTACGGTCGAGAAAAGGACCGATAAGAGGCTGCAGCAGCATCGTCGCCCGCTCTGCAGCTATTGCAATCGTAACGGCGATAGTGGAAGAGGTAACCTCAAGTACTAGCAGCGGCAGCAGGATGCTGTATACTTGTCCAGCCATAGAAGCCATTGTGGTGCTCATCATCAGGCGTGATAGCGGATGGGTTAGCGTGATTTTCTGTACAGTCATGTAATCACTCTTCCAAAAAGGTTCGCAGTTCATGATCCAGGGAAGCAATACTTTCCTTATTTGCGTAGTAAGCCTGTTTATCTGACTCGATAAGTCCGGCGGATTTGAGCATCTTCAAGTGATGGTGCAGTGTTGATTTTGCGACGGGAAGCTGCTCTGCTAATTGCTGCAGTGTTTGTTCACCTTCCATCAATCGTTTCAGCAAGTTAAGTCTGGTTGCATCACCTAATGCCTTGTACTTTCTTACAAGCATCGTATCCGGATTATACCTGTTGTCTGGATCGATGCTATTGGCATGGATGGGATAATAGAAAACCTTTGTAGCAGGCAGATCCGCACTGATGGTCCATGGTCTGTAGTGGAAATGGGGAATAAACAGTATTGTATCAATAGCATCATCTGGCTTGTAGCTTGTACTATTTACCACCCAGCGTATAAAGGTCAGTTTATCCATTGCGGGCAGCTTTTGTTCTTTATTTGCGACGTCTCGCTCCAGCATACCCAGTAAAAGCCTATCCTGCGGTTTGATCACTTCTTCGAACCATTTCTTCATAACGGAAATCAAATGTTCTTTCAGGGAAGGGATATCTGCATTGACAATAAAAGCGATATAATTCGGAAAGAAAGGGTTATCTGCAGTAACTTCTCGCAAAGTGGTCAGTGAGCTTTCACTACCTTGAGCAGCCTGCATTCGGTGCTTTTCGAATGCGCTGCCGATATAGGGAAGACTTTGTTCCCGTAATGTCTGGTCAGGCATGTTTGAAACCTCAGCTGTCCATTCCTCCAAGGTTCTGGCGTTTGAGTAGTGCAGCAGCTGAAGAAGCGTCTTCCAGGTGTTGCAGTGATGGACTTCGTGCAGTTCGTGCTGTAGCTCATTCGAAAAGCCATTTTCAGGATCATTCCACATCTTTTCCACATGCTCGAGAGTCCCGGCCAAAGAAGCATTCGTGACAGCGGCAATTCCTAAAGCAGCTTCCCATAGTAACGATTTTTCAAAACAAATGGTATAATCATATTTTGCTTTAAAGCCTGTCTGAATTATCTGCATATCTATCACCTCAAGAATAATTCTATATTAATAGAATGTTATATTCAATAAAATTCGAATAAAGGGGAAAATAAATGCTAAACTATCATCGTGCATTTGGTGTTTATGCAGTTATACATAAAGAGAAAGATTTGCTTGTTATCCATAAAGGAAGCGGCCCTTATATCAATCGTTACGACTTGCCAGGTGGAAGTCTGGAAAGCAGGGAGGGATTGCTGGAGGCTGTCATCCGTGAAGTGAAGGAAGAAACTGGAATGACTGCAGCGGTGAAAAAGCAGATTGGTGTTATCGATTTCAAGCTTCCGTGGCAGTGGAAGGACTTTACCCATGTACACCATACAGCTGTCTTATATACAGCAGAGGCATCTGGCAAATTGCATATACCGGAGCAGTTTACAGGGCAGGATGCGAGAAGGGCAGAATGGGTCTCTATTCCTAATTTATCCATTACGAACAGCTCACCTTTGGTCATGCAGGCGGTTAAATGGCTATTGTCGTCTGAATTGCCATTAGAAACAATCACCTATTCAGAGTGGGAAATCAAAGAGGAGAGTTTCCTGGAAGGAGATCAGGGTATTAGATAAGGAAAAAAGAGGGTGCAGCTTAGGTGAGAAAAATAGGTTTGTATGCATTCAGTTTGTTGTTTATTGCGGCTGGTATCTCACATTTTGTATTGGATGATGGTTTCGTTGCCATGCTGCCAGCGTATGTACCGCTGCGCTATACATTGATTTATCTGACTGGCATAGCAGAGATTCTCCTGGCTATTGGATTACTTGCACCCGCTACCAGGAAGTTAACTGCTATCGTCGCTGTTATTTACTTGATTGCAATCTTCCCGGCAAACATATACAGCGCCGTGTATGATATACCGATGCCAGGCTTTGAGGAGACAAATCAAGCAATCCTCTATGCTCGTCTTCTTGTACAGCCGGTACTTATCTGGTGGGTTTGGAAGGTTACAAGATAAGTTGCTTCTGCAATTCCTCAAGAGCTTCGCATATATTGGGAATATCATGTATGCCGAGGTGACCTATGCGTTCCATCAGTTTGTGTATGATTGTAAAAAATGAAGAAGAAGTACTGGCCGGTTGTTTGGAGAGTGTCCAGGGATTAGTGAATGAAATAATAATTGTAGATACAGGATCTACTGATCGGACAAAGGAAATTGCGGCGGAGTACACGTCACAAATCTTTGATTTCGAGTGGATTGACGATTTCTCCGCTGCTAGGAATTACAGCTTCAGTAAGGCAACGGGAGAATATATCATGTGGCTCGATGCGGATGATATTCTTTTGCCGAAAGACCAGGAGGCTTTCCGTACTTTGTGAAGCGATCTAACCGATGAAGTGGATGTTGTATCAATGTATTATCATACATCACTTGATAGTGCGGGCCGGCCGTTATACTTGTAGAGAAGAAATCGAGTTGTGAAACGGAGCAAGAACTTCCGCTGGCAGGGTGCTGTGCATGAATACCTGGAATTCGGCGGAAATATCGTTGATTCGGACATAGCCGTCACGCATCGGAAGGGCGATAAGACCTTTACGATTTCGGACCGCAATTTAAGGATCTATGAGTCCTACGTCGCTTCAGGCAGGGAACTCACACCACGTGATATGTTTTATTATGCAAATGAACTGAAGGATCATGGAAAGTTCGAGCGTGCCAAATCTTATTATATGGAGTTTCTTCAATCAGAGAAGGGCTGGGTGGAGGACAATATCCGAGCGTGCCAATATTTGGCGGATTGCTGCAAGGCCGAAGGAGATATGGAGGCATATCGTGCGCATTTGTTCCGTTCCTTTCAGTATGATCGGCCGCGACCTGAATTCTGCTGGCTAATCGGTGATTTGCTGACCGAAGATCGTAACTATCATGCAGCTGCGTATTGGTATGAGCAGGCTTTGGACTATGAAGGAAAGGAGCTGCAAGGCTTCAGTGTACCAGCGTATACGACTTGGTATCCGTATTTGCAGCTGACGTTTTGTTACTCCCGTATCGGTTCGCTCGATCAGGCAAAATCAGCCCATGAAAAAGCTGTGTCCTATAACCCGGATCTCCCGAGTGTCCGTTATAACACTGCATTCTTTGAGAAGCTCAGTCTTTGATTTCCTTTTGATGCTTCCTATGTCATAATACGTACTATCAAGGAAAGATATGGAGGATTGGTTGTGGCATTAGATATTATTGCTTGGATTATCATTGCGGTGGCATTCATCGCAAGTTTTGCGGGAATTGTCTATCCTGTCATCCCATCTCCGTTAATGTTATGGATTGGATTCTTAGTTTTCCAATTTATGCTCAGTGATGGGGATTTATCTGTAATCTTCTGGATAGCGATGGTTATCCTGACGGTGATTTTAATCATCTCGGATATTATTGCTAACAGTTATTTTGTTAAAAAATTCGGCGGCAGTAAGTGGGGCGAGCGAATCGCAGCAATTGGTGTAATTGTTGGTTCCTTTATTATCCCGCCTTTTGGCATCATTGTCGTGCCGTTTGTAGCAGTGCTTGTGACAGAGCTGGTTCAAAAAAGAACACCGAAGGAAGCTATCTACTCTTCTATCGGTTCATTGCTGGGCTTCCTTGGCGGCTCGATTGCTAAGATTATCATTCAATTGATCATGATTGTGTGGTTCTTTGTAGCAGCCTTTGTATAAGAAAAAGCGAGCATTCTGCTCGCTTTTTCTTATGCGTATTCTGTTTTTTGCAGTCTCATATCGAAGATGTAATATCCGAATGGAATGACAGATGCTAGCAAGGCTAAAATTGCCCATTTCAAGCCCCAGCGGACTTTCAGGGTAGTGTACCCGGTCCATACGACATACAGAACGAACAAACCGCCGTGGATGGCACCTATGTAGGTGACGAAGATCGGTATATCCATCATGTATTTTAAAGGCATTGCCATGAACAATAACAAAAGCAAGGAAGTCCCTTCGAGAAATCCGATGATACGGAACCATTTCAATGTCGCTTGCATGAAAGCCCTCCCAAAAACTATTTATAAATAGTATAAGCAAGCTTGCCCCTATTTACCACTCCTCGGGAGAACTTGTCATAACATTGTCAAAATATCATTTCACATCATAGATGGAAGGACGTCTGTCCTGAAACACAGGGATGCGGCTGCGCACGTCATCCACTTGATCAAGATCTGCTTCACCATAAAGAATGGTTGCTTCCTCTCCAGCTTCAGCAATGATTTCGCCCCATGGCCCGATGATCAAGCTGTGTCCTGCAAATTCATTAGCTGGATCACTTCCTGCACGATTGCAAGCAACGACGTAGCATTGGTTCTCGATTGCTCTGCTGAGCAGAAGCGCCCGCCAGTGATCGAGTCGCGGCTTCGGCCACTCTGCAACGACGAATAGCACTTGCTGATCGTGAATCATATGCGTACGGATGAATTCAGGAAAACGGATGTCATAGCAGATGACACCAGCTGCTCGCTTATTTCCTATGGAAAAGGAGGCGGATTTGTCGCCTTGGGTCAGAAACTTCTCTTCATCCATCAACCGGAATAAGTGCGCTTTATCATATTCATGTAGCAGCTCACCAGCTGGTCCGAAGACAAGCATCGTATTAAAGACACCTGCTTCGGTCTGCTTGGCTATGGAACCAGCGACGATGTATTTTTGATGTGTCTTAGCTAGTCTGCTGATGAAGCGTTTCGTCGTTTCTCCCTCTGCATCACTAATGTTATCAAGCCTTGTCAGGTCATAGCCAGTTGTCCAAAGCTCAGGCAGCACGAGAACATCCGCATTTTCCTGTGCTTCTGTTATTAATGCTTCCACTTTGCTGTAGTTGGCTTCCGGGTCACCAAAAACGATATCATGCTGAATTAAAGCAAGTTTCATTGTGTCACTCCCTTATTTGCCGCAACGAATCTCTCGACACTTCGCATGGCGTCCACCACCTGATCTGAATCGGAAACATGCATGAAATGAATGGATTCCCCTGGAGCGACAGCGCCGTCTGCTGCAATTTTCATCGCTTTGTCCACATCTTCTATTACGCCAAGCTCTTTAAGTACAGTTGGTAATCCGAGCTTTTGATAGATAGGGAGCAATGTGCGGATTTCTTCGAATTTTTCTTCCAGTGCAAGCTGAACAAGAATACCATAAGCGACTTTATTGCCGTGCAGCTGCTCGTGCGTTTCTGGAAGTCTTGTCAGTCCGTTGTGAATGGAATGAGCACCAGCAATACGGCCATATTCATCACCGAAACCGCCAACCATTCCGCCAGCCATGATGATCGTTTCTGCAACGCGGAGAAATGCACTGTCAGCATGCTTGTTTTGCAAAGAACAAATAGCAGCATCTCCCTCCCCTATAAGGATATCCCGGCACAACCTAGCTGCGTTGCGGGATATTTGGACTGCAAGCGGCTGATCCGACATGTGTTCGGTAAGTGCATCCGCTTCGTACCATTTAGCCAATGTATCGCCAATGCCGGCAATCAGATAGGGTACAGGTGTCGTTAGCAGCAGCTTCGGCTCGACTAGCAGCATAAATGCACTGCGCGGAAACACTGTATATTCGACGAAATTACCTGCTTCATCATAGAAAACGCTAAGTGAAGCCCATGGGGAGCAGTTAGAGACAATCGTTGGAATCAGGATGACCGGCAATCCTGCATCATTGGCAGCAGCTTTAGCAGTATCCAACACTTTTCCGCCTCCGACACCGATTATGAATTGAGCAGCTTCGTCCTTTGCGATATCTGCTAATCTGGCTGCTTCCGCATGTGTGCACTGGCCGTTATAGGCTACTCGTTTCACTGGCAAATCGATTGGATCCAGAAATGGGGAAGCCGCTTTCCAGGAAGCATCTCCGTGGATAAGCAATCCATTTGTCCAGTTCAATTCTTTAAGTCTTGCTGGAAGGCTTTGTAGTATATTATCCTCGCAGGCGTAATAATTCGGAGCGCCTTTTATGTTGATGGTCATGTTGTCACCTCTTTGATTTTTTACATAAAAAAACTCTTCCAGACGAATATGGAAGAGGAATGGCGTGTGTCTCGTCCCCTTATCCCTCAGCGTCTAGCTGTTGGATTAGCACCGTGTGCAAATAGCACCGGTTGCCGGGCTTCATAGGGCCAATTCCCTCCGCCTTCTCTTGATAAGAGTGTGTGATTCATGTATGATTTGTTCATTATCGCATTCTATTTCCAAGACTGTCAAGATTGGTAATAGTCAGAATAGAATGTGGGAGACAACAGGAGAGTGAGTAAGATGGATTTTCCGTTTTCGGATGCATTGAAACGTTTGCCGGAACAGTTTTTTGCCGGCTTAGTACATAAAGTAGGGTTGCTGGAGAAGGAGGGGCACGATATCATCAAGCTCGGACAGGGAAACCCTGATCTGCCGACGCCGCAGCATATCGTTGAGAAATTGAAGGAAGCCTCCGATAATCCGGCTTATCATAAATATTCACCTTTCAGAGGCTTTGATTTTCTAAAACAGGCAGTCTGTGACTTTTATGATCGGGAATACGGTGTGAAACTAGATCCCGCAACAGAAGTGGCCATCATGTTCGGCTCTAAGACAGGTTTGGTGGAAATCAGCCAATGTCTATTGAATCCAGGTGATTTGGCACTGCTTCCAGATCCGGGATATCCGGATTATTTGTCCGGTATCGAACTTGCCCAAGCGCGGACATCACTCATGCCATTAACCGCAGAAAATGAATTTTTGCCTGATTATACTGCTATTCCCGCAGGTGATTTGGAAGAAGCAAAGCTGATGTTCCTGAACTATCCGAACAATCCGACTGCTGCTACTGCAGATCAGAAGTTCTTCGATAAAACGGTGGAACTGGCGAAGGAACATAAGATTTGTGTATTGCATGATTTCGCTTATGGTGCACTTGGGTTTGATGGGAAAAAACCGCAGAGCTTCTTGCAGTCCGAAGGCAGCAAGGAAGTTGGCATTGAAATGTACACTCTATCCAAAACATATAATATGGCAGGCTGGCGCATCGCCTTTGCAGTTGGTAATGCATCTGTTATTGAAAGTATCAATTTAATCCAGGACCATGTTTACGTGAGTCTGTTCGGCGGCATGCAAGAGGCGGCAGCTTATGCACTGACAGCGGATCAGACATGCGTGAAGGAGCTTGTCCACACGTATGAGAGCAGAAGGGATGCTTTCATTGGCCATTTACGTGCTATTGGCTGGGACGTTCCGGAGCCCAAAGGAACCTTCTTCGTTTGGCTGCCAGTTCCGCATGGTTACACGTCTGAAGAATTCGCTGATCTGCTGCTGGAAAAGGCGCATGTGGCGGTCGCTCCGGGCAATGGCTTTGGGGAATATGGAGAAGGATACGTTCGCGCTGGTTTATTGGATACAGAAGAAAGATTGCTGGAAGCAGCGATGCGGATTGAAAAGCTCGGTATCTTTTCTAAAGCATAAAAAAGAGCCAGTCCCGGTGGGAACTGGCTCTTTTTTTCTATTAACTGGTCACTGCGCAGCGATTTGGGCCTGATTCAATATCAGCTTCGTCTGCGCTGCCTATCGTCGCTTTCCCTTGATTGGCTTCTCGTATCAGCTGATAACTATTTGGCTGCTGGTCAGGAATACTTTCCAAAACGGAGGAAGCAAATTCGCCCGCATTCGAAAGCTGCAGTCTTGGGTTCTTTCTGTATAGGTCTTCCATGCGTGCTTGGACTGTGCCGTCACTTCCGATCTCTGACAGCTCGGAAAAATGCGATGGAAGGACTATCAGATCCAGCGACAATAATGGATATTTTTCGTATAACGTATCGTGCAGATCCTGTACCCATTGTTCTGCTTGACCGGCTAAATCCGGACGGCCAATGGACTCGGTAAAGAGCGTATCTCCAGAAAGCAGGAATGTGTCATCAACAACAAAGCTGATGCTTCCTTCTGTATGACCTGGTGAGGCAACGCTGCGCATGCCTTCTTCGGATTTACCGAATGGAATCGCAATACCGTCTTGCAGCGGTGAGAATGTGAATGTCGCTTCTTTTCCATCGGATGCAGGGAACCAATAATTTGCTCCCGTTTCTTCTGCCAGCTTCCGTCCGCCAGACAAATGATCTGCATGTAGATGGGTATCAAGCACATGTTTGATCGTCCAGCCTTTCTCTGATGCGAAGGAGGTATAGACTTCTGTAAACCTGGCTGGATCTACTACTGCAGCTTCTCCATTGGAGACAACCATATAAGATAGGCAGCCTTTCCCCATACGCATGAACTGATATATCTCTCCGCCATAAGTGAGATCACCGACTTTACGGGGACTGATCGTTTCTCCCCAAGCTTGCATCCCGCCAACAACATGGACAATATTATCCATTCCAGCAGCTCGTAAGAGGGAGACGGCTGTCTGGGCGGATTTGCCCCGATAGCACATGACATAGACAGGATCATGTTTTGGCAGTTCTTCGCGAGCCTTATTCGGATCTGCTTTGATGGCAGCAAACGGGATATCATATCGTTTGACGCTGTCGGCATCAATCGCCCAGTCCTGAACGTCTGACTCTTGCCGGATATCAAGCAGATGAACACTATCTTTCGCTTTGATTTTTTCTGCCAGTTCTGCTGTGTGCAATGGATTCATGCTATCGTCTCCTTTAGAAATCTTTTTTAATTATAGGAAGGAGCAACTTGACTCCTTTCTTATTCACAGGGAATATCCTGCTATCAGCGAGCAGGTGGCTTGCATAACCGGCAGTGCCGGCAAGCTGGGTCCCAAATAGGGCGGTCTCTTGTTCAAAGAATGTCATCAATATGTAGAAATAGATCAGTCCGATCAAGGAGTGGGTGTAGGACCGGTGGGCAAGGAAGGATGCAACCCCGATATAACATCCGCTCATGACAACCCATGTATGTCCAGTATACAATCCGGTCAACAGTACAGCGATGCCTGTAATCAGCAGCATGAACTTCTTATTGATTACGCGGGAGAGAACCATAATTCCTGCCCCGATTGCTAACCCGATATAACGATCTTGGCCAAATAAATTCCACATACTATATAGAATGAGCAATAATCCGATAAAAATTGTAATATTGCGGATGGCTTTGTGCGAAAAAGTGATGCGGTTAGAGAGGATACCGCCTGTATCCAAATCTGGTACAAGCGCTGCAACTGCTGCTGTGCACGTCATTGTGACGGTGACAGCGCCTTCGGCATTCAAGGCGGTGGCACTGGCGAAACCTGCGCCAGCTCCGATTAATAGATGTGTAATTCCTTTCATTCTAGCTGTGCCTCCAAAAGTTAGTCTTTAAAAGCATACTAGAATCTTTATGTCATGGCTATCCGTATTGTTTCTGATGCGCCTTCTTACGGGAAAGGTAATCTTCATCTTCTCTTATTTCGTCCCACTTTTTTTTGAAAACTTGCGCAGAAGCTGCTTTTTCATCATCAATTTGCCGGTCGTGCTTTTCTGTCTTATCGGCATCCTTATATTTCTTGCCGCCCTTGTAGTTGGCATAGCGGCGAGCACGGGTATAGCCCATCTGAATATATTTCCTGGCCATATCCATTCCGACAAAGTCATCCTGCCTACGGTATTCCTCGAACATATCCGAAATCTTCTGGCAGGATTCTTCTGCGATTTCCGGTGTCTTGAAGCGCCAATGGGGCAGGATTTCACTTTTATACGGCTCCACCATCAGCACACCTTGTTCCCCGCGGCCAACGCGGTATTTATCCGGGTGTTTGCGAAAATCGGTCGAGGCATCAAAATGATCGTAATAGCCCATTCCCATCCCCCTGTCTCTGTTGTTAATGTATATAGTTACCGAATGTGATCTATGTGAAACGCGATTTTTTCTTGTGGACATAGGAGGCAGCCGCACACGTTTGTGATAAAATGAAAGTAATGGTCTCACGTCAGAAAGGAATGATTACAGGTGGGTAAAACAAAAGTAGGAATCGTCTTCGGCGGAAAATCCGCTGAGCATGAAGTATCCTTACAATCCGCAAAAAATATTGCCGATGCAATTGATAAAAATAAATATGATGTTGTTCTGATTGGAATTGATAAAGAAGGAAAATGGCAGCTGAATGACAAGGCAGACTATCTGTTGAATGCACATGATCCGAAAAATATCGAACTGAAGCCTTCCGGGCAAGGTATTGCAGTTGTTCCTGGTTTGAAGGAAAAGCAGCTCGTCAATCCGAGTCAAGGCGCTGTTCTTGATCAAGTAGATGTTATCTTCAGCATCCTCCACGGTACACTCGGCGAGGATGGCAGCATGCAAGGGATGCTGCGTATCGCCAATCTCCCGTATGTAGGCCCGAATGTACTAAGTTCAGCTGTATGTATGGATAAAGATATCGCGAAGCGTCTACTGAAGGAAGCTGGTATAAGAGTCGCTAATGGCTTCACCTTCAAAAAACGCCAGCTGGGATCTATCCGTTATGAAGAGGTAGCTGAAGTGCTGGGCAGTACAGTCTTCATCAAGCCCGCAAACCAAGGCTCCTCTGTCGGCGTTAGTAAAGCGAAGACGGAAGAGGAGTTCTACAAAGGCTTGGAAGAAGCTTTCCGCTATGATACGAAAGTTCTTGTCGAGGAAGCAATCGTCGGCCGTGAAATCGAAGTGGCGGTACTTGGCAATGAAGAACCAATGGCATCATTGCCTGGAGAAATTCTGCCGAAGACGGAATTTTATTCTTATGAATCCAAGTATATCGACGAATCAGGGGCGGAGCTTGCTATCCCGGCCCAGCTATCCGAGTCTGTTACAGAACAAGCTAGAAAGCTGGCAGTCGAAGTATTCCAGACACTTGACGTCGAAGGGCTTGCCCGTGTCGATTTCTTCCTGACAGAAGACGGCGAATTCGTTGTGAATGAAGTGAACACACTGCCAGGTTTCACGAAAATCAGTATGTATCCGAAGCTTTGGGACATCACTGGCATTTCCTATCCAGACCTGATTGACCGTCTGATTCAGCTTGCTATCGAACGGCATAAACGAGACAACGAACTAAGCAACGCTGCATTCCAGCAGTTTTAATAAACCGTCCGGTTTATACCGGACGGTTTTTCCATATGCAAAAACGTTTGTCTATGATACAATGAAATGCAGAAAAGAATAAAAAATCCAGGCCATCCTGGGAGAGGTTCTAGCACAACCCTCTATAAAAAACTAAGGAACTATATCCTTGGGTATAGTCTTTTTTATTTTTTTATGGATAATTGGCAGCCTCTTCCTATTGGAAGAGGCTTTTTTATTGGATTGTCTGGAAAAAAGGAGAAATGAAATGAAGAAGGGTAAAGCCATCGTCGTATTCAGCGGCGGTCAAGATAGTACAACTTGCTTGTTTTGGGCTATGGAACAGTTCGAGGAAGTGGAGGCTGTTACGTTCAACTATAATCAGCGCCACAGTTTGGAAATCGAGGTAGCCGAACAAATAGCGAAAGAACAAGGTATCAGACATCATGTATTGGATATGTCTCTATTGAATCAGCTTGCACCAAACGCATTGACAAGAGATGATATCGAAATCGAACAGCAAGAAGGGGAACTGCCGTCCACATTCGTACCGGGACGTAATCTAGTATTTCTATCCTTCGCAGCTATCCTGGCACATCAAGTGGGCGCAAAGCATCTTGTAACAGGTGTTTGTGAAACAGACTTCAGCGGCTACCCAGACTGCCGGGATATCTTCGTGAAATCTTTGAATGTATCTCTTAATCTATCAATGGATAAAGATTTCGTCATCCATACACCGCTTATGTGGCTGGATAAAGCAGAAACATGGGAATTGGCAGATCAGCTGGGCCAGCTTGACTATGTGAAAGAGAAAACACTTACTTGCTACAACGGCATCATTGCTGAGGGCTGCGGAGAGTGCCCGGCTTGTAAGCTGCGCCAAAACGGTCTTGATCAATATGAAGCGAAAAAGGCGGAACAAGTATGATCCAGCAAATTTATCCGCAAGTGCAGCATGACTATAGCTATGAACTGAATAAGGATCTGCATTTCGCTGCAGCACACAGCATCCAGCATCCGGATGCCGGTAAATGCCAGCAGGTGCATGGCCATACGTATTTCGCCAATGTTACGATTGCCGGAAATGAATTGGATGACAGTGGATTTTTATTCAATTTCTCTACAATCAAAGCATTGATTCATAAGAAATTCGACCATACCTTATTGAATGACCACACGGATGTATTCGGAAAAGACGATTTCCCGACAACAGAAGTGATGGCGCGTAAAATTTATGAATTGATTCAACAAGAGCTGGATCAGCTGCCTCATCAGCCTAAGTGCCTGCAAGTCTTCTTGCGTGAGACACCGACCAGCTATTGCGTATACCGACCAAAGCGAGGAACAGAGAATGGCAAGTAAATTTCCGGTTTTAGAAGTATTCGGTCCTACCGTGCAAGGAGAAGGAATGGTTGTCGGACAAAAGACGATGTTCGTCCGTACAGCAGGCTGCGACTATAGCTGCAGCTGGTGTGATTCTGCTTTTACATGGGATGGATCAGCGAAGGATGACATTCGGCAGCTGACTGCCGAAGAAATATGGAATCGCTTGGAGGAAGTAGGCGGAGATCGTTTCCGTCACGTGACTATCTCCGGCGGGAACCCTGCACTATTTAAAAATCTAGGAGAGTTCACACAGCTTTTGAAGCAGAAGGAAGTGAAAGTAGCTTTGGAGACTCAGGGAAGCCGGTATCAGCCGTGGTTCCTTGAGATCGACGACCTTACTATATCTCCGAAACCGCCGAGCTCCTTGATGAAGACCGATTTTCATCGTCTTGATGAGATAATCAACAATTTGAGAGAAGCTGGACGTCTGATGCATGTGAGCCTGAAAGTTGTTATATTCGACGAAAAAGACTTGCGTTATGCAACGAATGTTCATAAACGTTATCCAGATGTGAGTTTTTATGTACAAGTTGGTAATCATGATACAGCTACGTTGGATGATGCGGCATTGAAAGATGCTTTGCTGTCCAAATATGAATGGCTGATCGACCAGGTATCAGCTTCCAATGAATTGAATCATGTGCGTGTCCTGCCGCAGCTTCATACGCTTGTATGGGGAAATAAACGCGGTGTATAAACAGAAAGACGAGTTCTTGAAACTCGTCTTTTTTTTGTACTTAAAAGTAGGCAGGCACCTTCTATTCAAAAGATTAATAGGATACCAAGTCGTTAAATTAATAAAAAATGCTTGAATTTATATTAGTATTAATGCATAATAATTCACATAAATAAATCGAGCATTCAGCACGGAGAGGGAGATTCATAATGGCAAAGGATAAAATCGTACTCGCATACTCTGGTGGTTTAGATACTTCTGTGGCAATCAAATGGCTGCAGGATAAATATAATTATGATGTTATCGCAGTTGGTTTGGATGTTGGTGAAGGCAAGGATTTGGATTTCGTACAGGAGAAAGCATTGCAGGTTGGTGCTATTAAATCTTATACAGTGGACGCAAAAGCTGCATATGCAGAGGAATATGTACTTCCAGCTTTGAAAGCAAATCTGCTTTATGAAGGAAAATATCCGCTAGTTTCTGCACTTAGCCGTCCTTTGATCGCAAAAGTGCTAGTAGATATTGCGAAAGAAGAAGGAGCGGTAGCTGTAGCTCATGGCTGCACTGGTAAAGGAAATGACCAAGTGCGCTTTGATGTAAGCTTCACAGCTTTGAATCCAGACTTGAAGATTGTTGCTCCTGTACGTGAATGGGCAATGAGCCGCGATGAAGAGATTGAATATGCAGAGAAGCACGGTATTCCAGTTCCTGTTGGGAAAGAGAGCCCGTACAGTGTCGATCAGAATCTATGGGGACGTTCCAACGAGTGCGGTATTCTGGAAGATCCATGGGAGCAGCCGCCAAGTGACGCATTCGGATTGACTGTTGATCCTGAAAATGCGCCAGATGAAGCGCAGATTGTAACAATTACATTCGAAAAAGGGAAACCAGTCGCACTTGATGGAGAGGACTATCCACTGGATGCACTTATCTTGAAATTGAACGAAATCGCAGGTAAACATGGTGTCGGACGTATCGATCATGTCGAAAATAGATTAGTAGGTATCAAATCTCGTGAAATCTATGAATGTCCGGCTGCAGTGACATTAATTGCTGCGCATCAGGAATTGGAAGCTTTGACGATGACACGTGAAATTTCCCAATTCAAACCGATTGTCGAGCAAAAGCTTGCGCAAACAATCTATGACGGACTATGGTATTCGCCGCTGACTAAAGCGTTGCAAGCATTCATCGAAGAAACGCAGCAGACAGTCTCTGGAAATGTGAAAGTGAAGCTGTACAAAGGACATGCACTTGTTGTCGGCAGGGAATCCGCGGAATCCCTATACAGCTTTGATCTGGCAACATACAAACCAGAAGATAAATTCGATCATGATGCTGCACTTGGATTCATCCAGCTTTGGGGACTTCCGACGAAAGTTCAGGCAGAGGTTGCCCGTCAGCAAACAGTACAAACGGAGGCGCCATCACTATTGAAAATTGACAAAAAAGAAGCTGTGAAACAATGAAGCTCTGGGGAGGAAGATTCACAAAGCCGACCAATGAATTAGTAGACGCCTACACTTCCTCCATCGGCTTTGATCAAAAACTGGCTAAATACGATATTCAAGGCAGTCTGGCGCATGTAGCGATGCTTGGCAAATGCGGCATCATCGAACAAGATGATGCTGAAACAATTGCTGATGGATTAAAGCTTGTACTGCAAAAAATCCAGGCAGGGGAAGCAACGCTCTCACAGGCGGATGAAGATATTCATATGAATGTGGAACGATTATTGATTGAAGAGATCGGTCCAGTAGGCGGTAAGCTGCATACAGGCAGAAGCCGTAATGATCAGGTAGCACTGGATATGCGTCTGTATTTGCGGGAAGCAATTGTGGATATTATCGGGTTGCTGGGTGCTGTGCAAACAGCGCTGACCGAACAGGCGAAACAGCATCTGGATACGATCCTCCCGGGTTATACACATTTGCAGCGGGCGCAGCCTGTACTCTTCGGCCATCATCTTATGGCATATGCTTATATGCTGCAGCGTGATGTGGAGCGGCTTCAGGATAGCTGGAAGCGTGTGAACAAGATGCCGCTTGGAGCAGGTGCCCTGGCTGGGACGACATTCCCGATCGATCGTCATTTTGTAGCAGAGCAGCTGCATTTTGATGCTATTACCGAAAATAGTCTGGACAGTGTAAGTGACCGTGATTTCGTGGTGGAGTTCCTGTCAGCTGCGAGTCTAATCAGTATGCATCTTTCACGGCTTTCGGAGGAATTGGTTCAATGGTCTAGCGCGGAGTTCAATTTCATAGAATTGGATGATGCGTTTTCCACCGGCAGCAGCATGATGCCGCAGAAGAAAAACCCTGATGTAGCGGAGCTTGTCCGCGGTAAATCCGGCCGTGTCTTCGGGCATTTGATGGGCATGCTGACAACTCTGAAAGGATTGCCGCTTGCTTATAATAAGGATATGCAGGAAGACAAAGAAGGCATGTTCGATACAGTGGAGACATTGAAAGGTGCACTTGGTCTTTTTGCACCGATGATCGAGACGATGCATGTGAAGCAGGATAATATGTATCAAGCTGTTCGGAACGATTTCTCGAACGCAACAGATTTAGCGGACTATCTCGTAGCAAAAGGGATGGCATTTCGGGAATCACATGCTGTTGTTGGGCAGACAGTGCTGTACAGTATCGAGCAGGGGAAATATTTGCTGGATCTCGGTCTGGAAGAGCTGCAGCAGTTTTCAAGTCTGATAGAAGAAGATATCTACGAGGCACTTGCGCCGGAGACGGTCGTTGCAGCTAGGAATATCCCTGGAGGAACGGCAAAGGTACGGGTTCAAGAGCAAGTGGATGATATAGAAGCCTTGCTGGAAACGAATAAACAGTGGACAGAAGAGCAGGCTGCCAAACTGGAGGGGTGAGCAGCTGCTCACCTTTCTTTTGTTATAAATGCATATTTATTAGTTTTTTGGAATAAAGATAACGTTCGTTTCAGAAAGGAGCAGCATGAATGAAAGAGACAAAGGGTTATTTGATGCTCAGTACAGGAGATATTTTAGAAGGTGTCTGGCTGGGTGAAACAACGGAATCAGATGGGGAAATGGTTTTCAACACAGCGATGACAGGCTATCAGGAAGTGATGACAGATCCATCCTACGCTGGACAGATTGTCACAATGACATATCCTTTGATCGGAAATTACGGCTTCAACGCGAATGATAAGGAAAGCCATACGCCATCTATTCATGGGCTTGTCATTTCGACACCATGTGAAACGCCGGCTCATTACCAGGCAACCCAGACATTGCAGGATATTGCCGATGAGCATAACTTCCCGATCCTTGCGCAGGTGGATACACGGAAATTGACGAAGATCATCCGTAAGCATGGGGATGTCTATGGAAGAATGACGAAAACACCAGGAGCTGTTCCGGAAAAAGCAAAAGTATCCGAAAAGATTGTGGAAAGTGTATCGGTGAAAAAGGCGCAGTTCCACCCGACAAAGGGTCAGTCGGCAGCTCATGTTGCTATCATCGATTACGGCTATAAGCATTCGATTCGGGATATGCTGCTCGAAAATAAATGCGACGTCACAGTCTTTCCGTTTGATACGACGTTGGAAGAGCTGAAAGAAGCAAAAGTGGATGGTGTCCTGTTATCAAATGGCCCTGGCGATCCGAAGTCTCTCCAGTATTTAGCCGGCGAAATCAAAAGGATTGCAGAATATTATCCCACACTGGGGATCTGCCTCGGACATCAGCTTTTGGCACTTGCATTCGGCGGGAATACAATGCGGCTGCCTTATGGACATCGAGGGAGCAATCACCCGGTCCAGCATTTGCCTAGCGGAAAAGTATCGATCACTTCCCAAAACCATGGATATGTCGTCGATGAAGCTTCTATTTCAGAGTCCCTGTGGAATATCCTTTACAGCAATGTAAATGATGGATCGGTAGAAGGGCTGCAGCACTGCTCCAAACCGATCATGAGCGTCCAATTCCATCCAGAGGCGCATCCTGGCCCAAGTGATACGTATGATGTGTTCGAACAATTTTTGAATTCGGTACGGAACAGAGGAGTGACAGCATATGCCTAAGCAAGATCACATCAAGAAAGTCCTTGTCATCGGTTCTGGTCCGATTGTAATCGGGCAGGCAGCAGAATTCGATTATGCAGGCACACAAGCATGCCTTGCTTTAAAAGAGGAAGGGGTAGAGGTCATCCTCGTCAATAATAACCCTGCGACAATCATGACAGATCAGGCATTTGCCGACCAGGTGTATTTGGAGCCGCTCACCTGTGAATCCTTGACGAATATCATCGAAAAAGAAAGACCGGATGGCCTGCTGCCTACTTTAGGCGGCCAGACCGGCCTTAATCTGGCGGTAAGCCTGGATCAGGCAGGTGTACTGGAGAAATACAGCGTTACATTGCTAGGTACACCGCTTGATGCAATCCAGCGCGGAGAGGATCGGGAGCTGTTCAAGCAGATGATGCAGGAGATCAATGAGCCTGTCCCGGAAAGTCATCCAATCACAACAATCGAGGAAGCAAAGGATTTTGCGGAAAATACAGGTTTTCCGATCATCATCCGTCCTGCCTATACTTTAGGCGGAGCAGGAGGAGGAATCGCAAACGACCTGCCGGAACTGATGCGGTATGTAAAGAGTGGAATTCAGGCAAGTCCGATCAATCAGGTGTTAATCGAGCAGAGTGTGAAGGGCTGGAAGGAACTCGAGTACGAGGTGATGCGGGATGCAAATGACACTTGCATCATCGTCTGTAATATGGAAAATATCGACCCTGTTGGAATACATACAGGAGACAGTATCGTTGTCGCACCTTCCCAGACATTGACAGACCGGCAGTATCAAATGCTTCGGACCGTATCATGTAAAGTTATCCGTGAGCTGGGTGTCGTTGGAGGATGCAATATACAGTTCGCGCTTAATCCAGATAGTGATGAGTACGTCATCATCGAGGTGAACCCGCGGGTAAGCCGTTCCAGTGCATTAGCATCCAAGGCAACAGGTTATCCGATCGCCCGGATTGCTGCAAAGCTAGCACTTGGCTATCATCTGCATGAGGTGCCGAATCCGATTACAGGAGATACATTTGCAAGCTTCGAGCCTGCCATCGACTATGTAGCTGTGAAAATACCGCGCTGGCCATTTGATAAGTTCACGCAGGCGGATCGTCTGCTTGGAACACAAATGAAAGCCACAGGTGAAGTAATGGCGCTATCCCGTAACCTTCCTGCTGGTCTGCATAAAGCCATTCGTTCCCTGGAAATCGGCTTGGAGGAATTCCGGTTGCCGTCCGCTGAAGCACTGACAGATGCTGAGCTGGAACAAGGGCTTATAGATGCAGATGACCGCAGACTGTTTCTGCTTGCTGAAGCACTGCGTAGGGGAGTATCTATCGAGACGCTTCATGAGTGGACGGAGATTACGACATTCTTCCTTCATGAGATGAAGCGGATCATCGATATCGAGCAAGAATTAAAAGAAAGCGGCTGGCAGCCTGAAGAGGCACTTCTCCGAAAAGCTAAGACACTTGGTTTCAGCAATGTTGCCCTAGCGAGAGTCCTCGATCAGCCATTGGCAGCAGTGGAAGGATTAATCAAGGAGCAGGAAATCAAGCCTTCTTACAAGATGGTCGATACATGTGCAGCCGAATTTTCTGCGCAAACCCCGTATTTCTACTCGAGCTGGCAAGAAGAAGATGAGGTTGAACCTTTACCTGCAGCTGATAAGAAGGTAGTGGTGCTGGGTTCTGGTCCTATCCGGATTGGGCAAGGGGTGGAATTTGATTTCTGCTCTGTACAATCTGCTTTATCTTTGCGAGAACAAGGCATACGATCAATTGTCATCAATAATAATCCGGAAACTGTCAGTACTGATTTCAATACGGCTGACCATCTGTATTTCGAACCTCTTACAAAAGAAGATGTGCTGCACATCATTGAAAAAGAGCAAGCAGACGAGGTGCTTGTCCAGTTCGGAGGGCAGACAGCAATTAATTTAGCAGCAGATCTCGAGGAATCTGGCGTAACAATTGCCGGAACGAGCACAGCTTCAATAGATCGCGTGGAGAATAGGGAAGCCTTCTATGACTTGCTGCATACGCTGAACATCCCGCATATTCCGGGCACGACTGTGATGGATACCGCTTCATTGCATGCCGAAGCCCGCCGAATCGGTTATCCGATTCTGATTCGTCCTTCTTATGTGATAGGTGGTCAAGGGATGGTCATCCTGCATTCGGAAGATATGCTGGAATCTTATTTGGATGAGCTCAAGCAGCAGATACACACTTCCCGCTTATTCCCGCTGCTTCTTGATAAATATGTCCCGGGCATGGAGGTAGAAGTAGATGTTGTTTGTGATGGCAAAGACATCCTTATCCCAGGTATCTATGAACATATCGAGCCTGCTGGAATTCACAGCGGAGACAGTACAGCTATTTTCCCTGCACCTAGCTTAAGTGAATCAGAGAAAGATATGATTGTCAGCTATGCAAGCAGAATCTCGGAATCTCTTAATGTGAAAGGTATCATGAACATTCAGTTTGTCTTTAGCGAAGACCGTAATATCTTGTATGTCCTGGAGGTCAACCCGCGTGCATCCCGTACAGTGCCTATTTCCAGTAAGGTGACGGGCATCCCATTGGTGGACTTAGCTACCAGAGTGCAGATGGGAGAAGCATTGCAGGATTCAGGTTATCCACTTGGACTGCAAAAAGAAATACCATTTTATGCTGTTAAGTTGCCTGTCTTTTCCACCACAAAATTGGCAGGTGTCGATCCGCTGCTTGGGCCGGATATGCAATCGACGGGAGAGGCAATTGGATTGGGCAAGACGGAGACCGAGGCATTGAATAAGGCGTTTGGCTGGAAGGAGAAGACACTCCGGTCTTTGACAGACGAGGCTCAAATCCTTATAGATGTAGAATCCGCCGATTTGATCGGGCTGGAAGAATTACTTGGAAAGTTGCAAGCAAAGGTTGTACTGACAGAGCAGACTGCAGCTATTTTGCCCGACAGTGATTCATTCGAAGTCGTTTCCTATGAAGAAGCAATTCTTTTGATTGAAGACCAAAAGATGACAGCTGTATGCAGTACGAGAAAAGGGTTCCAAGGTATTCGTGAATCGGCATGGAAAACAGAGACACCGTGTATGACAAGTTTGTCGACAATGCAAAGCTACTGGCTGGCTAGTCAGGATAAACTGGCTGACAGCTTGTCGATGTCAGATTATTTGGAGCAAGCGGAAAAGGAGCATGTGCAATGAAACAGACGATAGAACAGCAATCGATGGCAGGCAAAAGCCTGCTATCACTGCAGGATTTGACAAAGGAAGAAATTCTCTATGTGCTGGATTTGGCTGCCGAGCTAAAAAGTCAGCATCAAAAAGGTGAACTCAGTCAGCCGCTGGCAGGGAAAACCTTAGGGATGATTTTTGAAAAATCCTCCACACGGACGCGTGTTTCTTTTGAAACAGGTATTTATCAGCTTGGCGGTATGGGGCTTTATTTGAACTCAAAGGACTTGCAGCTTGGCCGCGGCGAACCAGTTGCTGACACTGCAAAAGTTCTGTCCGGGTATCTCGATGCCATCATGATACGTGCCAATTCGCATAAGATGGTGGAGGAGCTGGCAGCACATGCTACTATCCCGGTAATCAATGGCTTGACTGATTTATTCCATCCATGTCAGGCTCTGGCTGATTTGCAGACAATCTTGGAATATAAAGGAGCATTGGAAGGCGTGAAGCTAGCTTATATCGGTGACGCTAACAATGTAGCTAATAGTTTAATGATTGCAGCAGCGAAAACTGGAATGCAAATTCGAATTGCATCTCCAGCGGGCTATCAGCCGCTCCCTGAAATCGTTGAAAAGGCGAAAAAGATCAGCGGTGATCCAGATTTTCTCCTTATTACGGAGAGTCCGGAAGAAGCTGCCGCAGGTGCAGATGTACTTTATACAGATGTCTGGACGAGTATGGGGCAAGAGGAAGAGACAACTGCTAGACTGAAAGCATTCCAGGGATTCCAAGTGAATGAGGTACTCATGGATTCTGCGGCATCAGATGCTATCTTCCTGCACTGTCTGCCAGCACATCGGGGCGAAGAAGTGACCGCAGCTGTCATTGATGGTCCACAATCAGCGGTATTCCAAGAAGCTGAAAATCGTCTGCATGCCCAAAAAGCGCTTATGCTTGCTGTTATGGGGAAATAAAGAATACAGAAAAGAAACCGCCTGAAAAAAAGGCGGTTTCTTTTCTGTGTCTATGCGTTCACAAGAATGGGAAAATCATGTAGACTAAAGAGTATATGTCCACTTACTCTACGTAAGGGACTTCTAGGATACAGGAGAGAATAATTACTATGTTAACTTACGTAGCGCCGGCAATATTCCTGGCGTTTGTCTATTTACTGTCTATTATTCCGTTTCACCAGACGGTTGGTATTACCAAGAAACAACATTTATTGATGGCATCCTTCGCTATCTATGTGATCGCTGTCATTTGTCTGACATTCTTCCCATTGCCTGTGGATCAGAATCTTATTGAAGAAAATCAGCAGCTGGAAACAAGCTACCGCTGGAATACATCGCCGCTAACGTCCATTATGCAAATCTGGCATACAACGCAAATCGATGGCTTCGGATATGGACTGGCCCTTAAAAATCTAGGGGGCAATATCCTCTTATTTGTGCCGCTCGGCTTTTATTTGCCTTTGCTCATTCGCAGAACCAGGTCTTTCTTTATCGTTGTTCTGTGCGGGCTAGTATTCAGTACAGCAATTGAGTCGACACAAGGATTGCTGAATTATTTTGTAGGCTATAATTATCGCTCTGTCGATATCGATGACATTATCTTGAATGTATTGGGAGCTATGCTTGGATATGCATTTTATTGGATTGCTCTGCGTCCGTTATTAAAAAGGGGCAAGCTGTAATCAGCTTGTTTCCTGCTGGGTATAATCCTTGAATCCAAGCAGTTCCGGTGACAAGGAGGCGAGGGGCCCCAATTTGCGCAATCTTGGATATAGAAGCCACGTTACAGAAAGCAAGGCAAGGCCGCTGCCCGCAGTGCAGAAGACCCAAGACAAAGGAATAACCGTGGCTGCATATCCGCCTGCCAATGAACCGATCGGCATTGCAATTGTAACGAAACTTGCACTTGCGCTTGTCACCCTGCCGATCATGGAAACTGGAACCAAAGTTTGTAACAATATTGCGAAAGTGACGTTGATACAGCCCACTGGTATCCAAGCGAGTCCATAAAGAATCACACTCAACCAAGTCCATGGAACGAAGGCAGCTGCTGCCCAGATTCCAGAAGCCAGAAACATGGAACATATTATTGCTTTACCAATGGGTAATTTGCTGAAGGCAGAAGCTAATAGCGCGCCTATTAAAGCCCCGCAAGACATAGCGGCCAAATATAAACCATATACGGCAGCACCCTGTCGCTCATCTGCAAAAGCAGGCATGACCGCCATGGCGGCACCAATTGCCAGATTGCATAGTACTGCTCCAAAGAGTGCAGCAGCTAAGATCGTTGTAAAAAGAATCTTAAGTCCTTCTTTAAGTTCAGTGATGTAAGTGCTGAAGACAGAACGCGTACTATCGGCTTCACTGGTTTGCGCTCTATGGTGTGGGATTCTAAGGAAGCTGAATAAAAGGAAAGCAATACAGAAGGCAAAAGAATCGATGATGAATAGTAGTGTCGCTCCAAAGACAGCAATCATTACGCCTGCGATGGCATTAAAGATGAGATCGACACCTTGGTAAGCAAAGGAGAATAGTGCATTACCAGCAGGGAGTTCTTCTTTTTTCAGAACGATTGGCAATACTTTTGTTTCTGTCGGATATGCAAATGCGTTAATAAAGGTCAGAATCGGCATGATGACAAGCAGCAGTGTAACAGAAAGAAAGTCCTGCCAAGCTGCAAGTGGAATCAGCAGTATAAGCACAGCTTGCAGTGCTTGTGTCCACATCAGCGTGCTGCGAATTTTCCATCGATCAACCAGTGGCCCAATCAGGAATTGCAGTAGGTTCGGGATTTGTGTCAAGGCCCCTGCCAGACCTGAATAAAATGTGCTGTCGCTCAGATCATAAACGAGCCACATGGCCGCTATGAAATAAATGCTGTCTCCAATATTGCTTATAATTCGCCCCGAGAAAAGCAAGCCATAGTTACGCTGTTTCAGTATAGCGAACATCCTTAATCCTCCTCTTCCATCTCTACTTGATCAAATGATGGTGTGTCGATTTCAAAACCATAAGCAGAAAAATGATACAGCTTACCCTTGGAATCATATTCAGCTGCCTCACTTTTTTCTCGCAGCTTCTCCATCAACCCGAATAAACCCTGAATAAACTCCTGAAAATCTGCTTCAGTGGCGCTGATTTCCCATATACTTCCGACTTTATCCCAGTCTTTCGGATCGGTAGAACCGGCTGCTTTGGCGAAGGACGACTCTGGTGCTGTAAGGATGGCTGACTTTGTTTTATTGGCCATTTGTACATATAACTGCCTTGTCGATTCGCTTAATTCTTCTGCGTAGGGAAGCAAATCCTCTGACGGAAAGAAGCCTCTTGCAGCAGCTCGATAGAATTTCTGGACAATGCCATTTTTCTCCTCGGTACGAATCACTTCGATCAAGCCGTTTTTCTCCAACTCTTTCAAATGATAATGGATCTTCGGTCTGCTCGTTTCCAGCAGGACAGCAAGCTGCTGTCCGGTATAAGATGTTTCAACTAACTTCATGATCATCTCTGCACGCAGCGGGTCACTGATTGCTTTTAACTGTTCAAAGGTTGTTAATGCCATTGCTTGTTTCATTGTTCTCCTCCTCTTGTAAACATTTCTTGATCGGTCAAATTTATTTTACAGATTTAGTTTAGTCATGGTTCCACATATTGTCAATTAAATTTTCAGACTTTTTTCCTGCTGTACAACGACATAAAAAATATGTTAAAGTAGAGGCAATCGAATAGGTTTTCTCTTGGGGCAGGGTGAAATTCCCGACCGGCGGTGATAGGCAGCATAGCTGTCTTCAGTCCGTGACCCGTTATTATAACGGTGGATTTGGTGAGATTCCAAAGCCGACAGTACAGTCTGGATGGGAAAGAGGAAACGGCGTGCTATCCACACGCCACCAGCAGCTAATTCGTTGATTGACGATAGCTTGTTTCGCTATACTTTTAAAGCCAAAGCCCCAGAATCCATTATTCTGGGGCTTTTTATATGAAAGTTAGTGCTAGTTAGGAGCAAATTGGCAGAAGCGGCCAGCTTGCACCTTATTCGAGTGATTCATTTACAAGAATCTTGGTAAAGATATATGGTATTGTTATAACCCCAACTAACCGTCACACAGCCCCGAGACGGTAATATTCCCATTCGTAAGCATCACAGCAAGTGAAAATAACTTTTTGTTTCCTTGAGAAGCTATCAGAAGAAAAGGAGGAGAAAAGTGTTTACTGGAATCATTCAGGAAGTAGGCAGCATTATTGATGTGAAAAGACAGGATAAGGCGATGCAGCTCACAATTGCCAGTGAAAAACTGACAACAGATATGCACGTTGGGGACAGTATTTCCGTTAACGGTGTCTGTCTTACAGTTACTAGTTTCACCCCGTCTTCTTTTCAGGCAGATGTGATGCCGGAAACGTTCCATTACAGTTCTTTGTCCAATTTGCAAAGTTCCGATCAAGTGAATCTGGAACCTGCTTTGCAGCCTAATGGAAGACTGGGAGGCCATTTTGTGAGTGGTCATGTAGATACAACAGGATCTATCCTATCCATTCGAGATGAGTCAAATGCTCGTTACATTGACATTGCTGTAACAAAAGGGCTGCAGTATTTGATGTCCAAAGGTTCAATTTCAGTTGATGGTGTGTCATTGACGGTGTTCGAAGTCCGGGAAGATACATTTACTATTTCGCTTATCCCGGAGACAAGGAAAGCGACAATCTTAGGCGAAAAGAAAGCTGGCGATCTAGTCAATCTCGAATTCGACCAGCTTGCTAAATACATGGAACGGTTGCTGGAGCATCGAAAAAGTCCAGAGTCTGCAGGCATTACGGAAGAGACGTTAGCGCAGTACGGATTCATGGATTAGGAGGGAAATGTATGAAAACGACAATAGACATCGCAATAGAATACTTGAAAAGCGGCAAACCGATCATCGTTACAGACGATGAAGCAAGAGAGAACGAAGGAGATTTGCTGGCTTTAGCAGCGTATGCAAGCCCAGAAACAGTTAATTTTATGGCTTCTGTCGGAAAAGGTCTGATCTGTGCGCCTATTTCCCGGGAAATTGCCGAAAGATTGGATTTGCCGCCGATGGTAGCTGATAATACAGATCCGCATGGGACAGCCTTCACCGTTAGTATTGATCATATTGATTCTACTACTGGTATCAGTGCATTCGAACGGTCCCATACGATTGCGAAGCTGGCAGATGCTGTTAGCAAGCCAACTGATTTTCATCGTCCGGGACATATTTTTCCGCTGATTGCCCAACAAAATGGTGTACTGGAGCGACCTGGACATACAGAAGCTGCTGTCGACTTGGCTAGGTTGGCCGGGACAGCAGAAGCTGGCTATATATGCGAAATCATGAATGAAGACGGTACAATGGCGCGCATGCCGGAACTTGAGAAATTAGCTGAATTGCACCAGTTGCCAATTATCACAATCGCTGATTTAATTGCATATCGAGAACTTCAAGAAGCTAAAGTGGAGAAATAAACAGTAAAGATTTGTGAAAGTGCAGCAAGCATAAAACATTATCGAATACAAAAAAGATGAGGACATACTGTCCCGTATATAAAGGAGTAATCATATGGTTAACGTACTAGAAGGAAATGTAGTAGGATCAGATTTGAAAATTGGAATTGTTGTGGGAAGATTTAATGAGTTCATTACGAGCAAACTGTTGAGCGGCGCAATTGATACGTTAAAGCGTCACGGTGTCGATGAAGCAAAAGTGGATGTTGCGTGGGTACCTGGAGCATTTGAAATCCCCCTTGTAGCTGACAAACTTGCTGAAAGCAAAAAATACGATGCTGTGATTACATTAGGCACAGTTATCAAAGGCTCTACACCGCATTTCGATTATGTGAGCAATGAAGTGGCAAAAGGAGTAGCAAGTGCTTCCAGTAAGGCTGGTATCCCCATTATCTTTGGTGTACTGACAACTAATACAATCGAACAAGCCATTGAGCGTGCAGGTACGAAAGCAGGCAATAAAGGCGCAGAAGCAGCTGTTTCTGCAATAGAGATGGCGAATTTACTAAAACAGATCTAAGCAAGGGAAGCAGGGGGATTAACCTCTGCTTCTTTTTTGTATTTAGAAAATAATGTATATTCATTTTGGGGGTGCTTACTTACATGAAAACACACTATGAATTAAGAGGTGATGGGAACGAAACCAAATTACCTTGTAAAATACATATCATTGGTTCTGTCGGCAGCGGGAAGACGACTCTAGCTAAGGAGTTGTCGAATATCCTGAGTGCTGACCATCACGAACTGGATAACGTTGTTTGGAAGCGATCCTCGGCAGGAGACAGACGCCGTTCTGACAAGGAGAAGCGGGAGATCTTGAAAAGTATCATTGATTCTCGTGCCTGGATCATCGAGGGTGTCCATACAGAGGAGTGGATAGAAGACAGCCTTGTAAAAGCAGAATTGATTATCTTGCTGGATCCGGCATATCGGATAAGAAATAGGCGGATAATCAAACGTTTCCTGCGTCAAAAAGTGAAATTGGAGACATCTAATTACACACCTTCCTTTCATATCTTCCTAAAGATGTTCAAATGGAATCGTTATTTTGAGCGTACGACTAAGCCATTTATCTTTGAGAGTTTTCTTACATACGGTCACAAGATGATTATTGTAGAGAACAAATTGGATGTGATAGAATACTTGACCTTTTTAAAAAAGCAAATCTGAAGCAGGTTAATAGCCTGTTTTTTTATTTTTGGAAAAATGATACAGAAATTACTTTGACACGCAGAGTAATATGTTTTATGATTACTTTATCAGATAGAGTAATTTAGAAAGAAGGGGTAGCATATTCGGAGTGACACAATTCGAGGGCATTTGGATTCCATTATCCTTCGTTTGCTGATGGATGGGGATAAATATGGTTACCAGATATCGAAAGACATAGCAGCTTGGACGCACGAAGCTTTTCAAATTAAGGAAGCAACACTTTATGCAGTCTTTCAGCGACTGGAACGACGAGAATTAATCGAGTCTTATCAAGGAGAAAAGTCACATGGAGGCAAGCGGAAATATTATACGATTACGACGCTTGGGAAGGCTTACTTTCATGAAGCAGCGAAAGAGTGGAAAGAAGCGAAACAATTAATCGATGTATTTATGGAGGGTGTTTGATGCAGAAGATCAATATGTATGTGGAAGAGCAATTTGCAGATTTGCCGGAGACAGAACAGGTAGTGAACTTGAAAGAGGAAATAAAGGATTCGATGGAAGAGAAGGCTGCAGATTTCATGCTGGATGGGAAATCGGAAGAAGATGCAGTCAATAAGGCAATTGTCGACTTCGGGAATTTGGCGGAAATAAAGAGGGAATTCCAGCTGCAGCATGCACCGCAGAAAACACCAGATAAGAAGAAGAAGCAAAAAGAAGATATGAGCACGTTGAATCTCGGGTTCTCTATTTGCGGAAGTTTATTGATTATCGCACTGCTCGTTTTTGTGAATTTGTACTATACACCATATGAGATTTGGTTTGTCTACCCGACGTTCGCTATTCTTTGGTGGCCGGTGAGTATGGCTTTCGTCTGGATGAAGGCTAGGAAAAGGAAGGTGATGCAGCGATGAAGCCATGGAGATTGTTTCTTGCATTTATGCTGCTGAGCCTGGGCGGTTTTTCCGTTTATATCAACTTGATGACTACGCCGCAGGAGATTTGGTATACGTACAGTTTAGGTGCTAGTATCATCATTGCCCTGCAGATTCTTTTTCCGAATCAACTGACAGTAGTGACGTGGCTGTCGGCAATCGTTGTAGGGGCCGTACTGGTTAACGAAAATATGTCTGATTCGCCTTCTACACCATGGTATCTCTACACATTAGGTGCTTTGGCGTTATGGGGAACTGCTGTTATGCTTCGGGGACATCTTGCTAAAATGGGAATTGCCTTAGCTATCAGCTTGGCTGTCTGTGTATACTATTTCGGTCTGCATCAGTATTTTGGTCATGAAACACCTTGGTACGGTTTTATCATCTTCGCAATGAGCTGGTGGCCGCTATCTATTATAGGTCATCGCAGCTCTAGTTTATTCTTCAGTGTATTGGGGTTTGGTGCACTCAGTTTGTTCTTCCTGTTTGTGAATATAGCCTATTCTCCATCGGTGATCTGGGCGATTTACCCAATTTTCGCAGCAGCATGGTGGCCGCTGGCAGCATATTTCTACAGCTATCGCCGCCACCTCAGCAGATAAAAAAGGACACCCTCCGCGGGTGTCCTTTTGTTTATCTTGAATACATTTTCTTGGTTATTTTGCTGAGCAGACTGCTTGGCATGAACTTCATGAGCAAAACGGCTGCGTGAATGTTCGCTGATGGGAAGACGACCCGTTTGCCATTTATAAAACCAAGGAAACCCTCTCGTGCCACATCCTCGGGTGCATCCCGAAAAGAAGACATGATTTTGTCATTGCCGGCACGTTTAAAGAATTCGGTCTGCGTAGGACCAGGGCAAAGTGCCGTAACTGTTACACCACTGTCTTTCAATTCCTCGGCAAGTGCTTCCGAATACCGCTGAACGAATGCTTTGGATGCATGATATGCAGCCATATATGGGCCAGGCAGGAAGGCAGCCATACTGGAAATATTCAAAATGCCATTCGGTACATTCTTGAATGGAGAGTGAATGATATCATCGATGAACAGACGAGTCAGGTTTGCCAATGAAACCATATTCAGATGCAGCAGTTTTTGCTGGGTCTCAAAGCTCGTATCCTCGAATTTGCCGCTAAGCCCAAAGCCGGCATTATTCACAAGCACTTCTACCGTTTTTCCTTCATCACGAATCTTTTGGTACAGTTCATATGCACTGTTAGGTACGGACAAATCATGAGGAATGACAGTCACATTCGAATCTTGCAGTTCTGTTTGCAGGGAGAGGAGTTTGTCCTTGGAACGCGCTACGATGATGAGATCATAGCCCGCCTTGGCGAACCATTTAGCTATATGGTAGCCGATTCCGCTGGAAGCTCCTGTAATTAGAGCAGTTGGTTTCATTGTGCTTCACCTCATTTTGACAATCTTTATAAATATGTACCCTGTTGCCGGGTGGAAAAAACGCTATCTGTTTTTAGTATACCCTTTGCGGCGTTTGGTTACCAACTGGTTGGCGAGGTTTCTCTCTTTAGAAGAAAGGGAAAGGGCTTACAAAGGATAAAGGAGGGGAACTGATGGTCCAGAAAAACGGTGCTAAAGGTGATAAAGATAAACATGGCTTCTCCAAAGCGGAAAGTGAGAATCGGGAGGAGCAGCTGGAAAATAAACAGGATATGCTTGTAGACGATATACCTGTGGATGAAGTAGAACGAGATTTGGAGGATGATCGGCACAAACACCGCACAAAGCAAGCTTCCAATTCAGATCCGGAAGACTGAACCTGCATCCATTAGATGCGGGTTTTTTTTATAAAAAAAGCAGATGCGTCATGTAGACATCATCTGCTTGGCTGGTCGAGCAGTTTTTCGATTGCAGGCTTCATATCCATCGGACTGGTCTTCGGCGCAAATCGCTCGATGACATTTCCATCAGCATCTACGAGAAATTTTGTGAAGTTCCATTTGATACTCTTGGAGAATAGTCCGCCGGCCTGGCTGGTCAAATGCTTATAAAGTGGGTGGGCATCTGGTCCATTCACCTTTACTTTATCGAACATCGGAAAGCTGACGCCGTAATTGCGCTGACAAACAGCTGCGATTTCTTCACTGCTGCCGGGTTCCTGGTTCATAAATTGGTTGCATGGGAAACCTAATATCACGAGACCATTGTCCTTATAATCTTTATATAATTCTTGAAGCTGTTCCAACTGAGGTGCAAAACCGCATTTGCTTGCTGTATTCACGATGGCAAGCACCTTGCCAGCGTAATCCTTTAAACTGACTTCTTTGCCATCTATCGTAACAGCAGAATAATCGTGGACTGTCATGTCGTTCTCCTCCTCTTGTCTGCACTTCCAATGTAGCATAAACAGAAAAGAACCGATAACAATCAGTTCCTTAATGATAGAATGTAGAAAAAGGGGGTTGTTTCGATGGAGTTTTTCCTAAAGCGATTTGATCATGTCCAGCTTGCTTGTCCAAGCGGCAGCGAAGAGCAAGCAAGGGAGTTTTTTGTGGATGTCTTCGGGTTTGAAGAAATTGAAAAACCAGCTAACTTGCGAGCAAGAGGCGGTGTTTGGTTCAATTGCAACGATATTATTGTGCATATGGGCGTAGAAGAACCTTTTTCACCAGCACGAAAAGCCCATCCTGCTTTTGAAGTAGAGGGGCTGCTGTCTCTCAGACGTCATCTGGATGAACACCATGTGGATTTTATCGATGATGCTGACTTGCCAGGTGCTGATCGAATTTATGTGAATGACCCTTTCGGAAACAGATTGGAATTTTTGGAATGGCATTAAAAAAAGAACCCCCAGGGGGTTCTTTTTAGTTTGCTACTGTTTCGTTTTCTAATTTCGCCAGGCGAGCTTCCACTTCTTCTTCAGTCAAGCCGTGTTCTGCAACGTACATATTACGAGGAGAACGGCGGCAGCTGTCGGAGCAGCCGCGAAGATATTTGTGCTCATTTTCTTCAGAGCAGATAATCTGGCGGTTGCAGGAAGGATCTGCACAATTAACATAACGTTCACAAGGCTGTCCATCGAAATAATCTTTGGCAACGATAACGTGTTCAGTTTGGTTGATCGGCACGGAAATGCGGGTATCGAATACGTACATGCGACCGTCCCAAAGCTTGCCTTGTACTTCAGGATCTTTTCCGTAAGTGGCAATACCGCCATGTAACTGACCGACATCCTCAAAACCTTCGCGCACGAGCCAGCCGGAGAACTTCTCACAGCGGATACCGCCTGTGCAGTAAGTCAAAACGCGTTTGCCTTCTAAGATATCTTTGTTTTCGCGGACCCAGTTTGGAAGGTCGCGGAATGTTTCAATATCAGGACGGATTGCACCGCGGAAGTGACCAAGATCATATTCATAATCATTCCGTGCATCCAGAACGACAGTGTTCTCGTCTTGCATCGCTTCGTAAAATTCTTTAGGAGATAGGTAATCACCTGTCACCTCACGAGGATCTATATCATCTTCAAGACGCAGCGTCACCAATTCAGGGCGATGGCGTACATGCATTTTCTTGAAAGCATGTCCATCCGCTTCGTCGATTTTGAAGACCATATCTTCAAAACCTGGTTTCGCGTGCATCATATCCATATATGCTTGTGTTTGTTCAACCGTTCCAGAGCAAGTACCGTTGATACCTTCTTTGGCTACAAGGATGCGGCCTTTAAGGCCTAGTTCCTTACATTCCTTCAGATGTTCTTTGGCGAAAGCTTCGGGATCTTCAATATCTACATAGTTGTAATACAGTAATACTCGATAATCACTCATTATTTTTTCCACCTGTCATTTATATTTGCAAGATACAAAATTAGGCGTTATGTCGTTATTCATACTCTTGCAATCAAATATTTTAACACGAAAAGAAGTCCAGTACAAATGGAATTTTAAAATAGCTTGTTCTTGAAATAATGCCACATGCCGAAAGTGATCAGTACAAGTAGTACGCTCACGCCAGCTGTAGTCCAGGGACTGTCTGCAAAGGGTATCGGCAAATTCATCCCGAAGAACCCAGTAACGAACGTAAGCGGAAGCATGACTGTCGAGATAATCGTCAAGACATTCAGCTTCTCCGTCGATTTGGCACTGATGATGGAATAATACGTATCCAGGGCACTGTTTACCAAATCACGGAAGGTTTCGGTAGAGTCAACAATACGTTCCAGGTGATCAATAAGATCGGTATAGAAGGGCACATTTTCTTCTTTGATATCGAATTTCCATTTGCCATTCACATTCAGGAAAATGCGCCGCTGCGGCAGAATCACCCTTCTGATCAGGATGATCGTCCGTTTTAGGGCAAGGAATTCCTCCGTTACTTCTTTCACGCCTTCACTATACATTTCATCTTCCAGTTCCTCGATCCGGATTCCGATACGGTCCAGGACAGGGAAGTATTCATCCGTGATGCCGTCAGCGAGTGCATAGAGAAGGAAGTCAGAACCTTGATTCATGTATCGGGAAGAACGGGAGCAGATAGCATCCATCTGGCCGAGCCAGCGAAGCTTATGCTTGTGGATGGTCACGACATAATTCGGCCCCAGGAAAACATTCAGTTCGAGCGTCGTGATTTCATTATCACTTTCCTCGTTGTAACGCAGGGCATGGAAGACGAAAAATTTGTATGCATCATAATCATCTACCTTTGCGCGGGGGCTGTCATGAAGGCAGTCTTCAATTGCCAGCGGATGGAAATCGAATATCCCAGCAAGTTCATGCAGTTCGTGAGACTGTACATCATAGGCATCGATCCACAGCAGATTGTCAGGATCCTCCAAATGACGATTACTGTCCTTCAAAGAAATATTTGTATGCATCATGTCATTATGATGATCATAAAGATACGTCTTAATCATATTGCCACCCCTTTCGTTACGTTTATTCTTTCACAATGTTCGTAAGCTATAGTCACTATAAAAAAAGGGGTAAGGACTGTCAACAGGAATATATCTTTCTTGAAGAGGGTATAGAAGCTGGCCATGGTGGATAAACTGGAAGTGAATACGTTTGTTTGTCGAATTTTGGAGCAAAAACCGTGACAATAGTCACAGGTATATATGCGTTGCTATGTAAGCGGATTCTGTTAGTGATACTCTATATGAAAGCGTTCTTATAGTTCGTAGGGCTCATTATTAACTTAATTTGGAGAAAAAGTTGGAATTGACTTGCATTCTTGTTCAAAAAAAGGTACTCTTAAGTAGCAAAAGGAAACGGTACGGTTGAATAAATCTTTACGATCTCTTTCACAATAAGTGGTGTAAAGGTATAACGATTCAATACCTGTACTTTTGTACTTCTATTGTAAGGAGGTCATTTAAATGACTGGAAAAGTAAAATGGTTTAACGCAGACAAAGGTTTTGGTTTCATCGAAAGAGAGGACGGAGACGACGTATTCGTACACTTCTCTGCTATCCAATCTGAAGGTTTCAAAACTCTTGACGAAGGTCAAGAAGTTGAATTCGAAATCGTTGAAGGCAACCGCGGCCCACAAGCTGCTAACGTAACTCGTCTGTAATTTCATACAATGACGACAGAGGCGCATTCTGGAATTTTCCAGGATGCGTCTTTTATCATTTTTAAGGAGAGATGAGCGCCGATGAGTCAAGATGAGCTATCGAGGAAGATCATTGAAAAATACCAGGAAGATGAACGGTTGATGATCCGAATCTTCGCACAATGGTGTACAAATCAAGATCTGGATGCTGTTACCTTATACGAACAAGCCTACCCGAACCAAGGTAAAAATGATGCGCTGAAAGAAGCTTTGGAAGAAGTCCTGCCTAAGGAAGAAGCCTCTGATATTTCAGACGAAATGGTAATGGAAGTTCTGCAGTTCTTTGGTAATGATGACTTGGCATTTGTTGTCGCATCTGCAGCAGAAGAGAGAAAGGGGAATCGATAGATGGAACTGCTCCAAAAAGCAATTCAAGAAAGAGGAACGATTATCGGGGATGCAATCGTTAAAGTAGATAGCTTTTTGAATCATGAAATGGACACTGCCCTTTTATATCAAATCGGCAAGGAGTTCCGTCGCCGATTCCAGCACAAGTCTGTGACGAAAATCGTGACGATTGAAGCGGGCGGCATTGCTCCAGCGCTAATGGCTGGCCTTGCTTTCAACGTGCCGGTAGTGTATGCAAAAAAACAGAAGTCACTGACAATGAGAGGTGATGTTTATGTGGAATCTGTCTATTCGTTCACAAAGCAAGTGCATTCAGATGTGACGATCTCTAAGGATAGATTATCACCGGAGGATCACGTGCTGATTATCGATGACTTTCTTGCAAACGGAGAAGCAGCAGCCGGTTTAATCAGTATTCTTAATCAAGCTGGTGCCACTGTTGCTGGTATCGGGATTGTCATCGAGAAAAGCTTTCAAAGAGGTAGAACTCGCCTGGAGGAACTAGGCATTGAAGTAGTATCCCTTGCCCGTATTGCACGCATAGGTGAAGGGAAAATAGAATTTTTGAACTCATAACTTGATAGGATGATAGTTTGTGACTTACATATTGACCTTATTGCCAATCTTCGGTATTTTTCTTCTTGGTTTTGTTGGACAGAAGCTTTTGAAATTCGACATCCGAAGCATTTCGAAAATGTCGGTTTATCTGCTGTCCCCTGTATTGGCTTTCCAGACGTTCTATGAAAATCGTCTAAGTGCTGACTATATTTATTTGGCTGTTTTTGTTGTCGGTATTTGTCTGGCGCTGGTGCTGATCTGCTATGTAATCAGTCTTTTGCGCGGATATGATCGCCAGGATACTTATAGCTTGATGCTTGGCGCCTCGTTTATGAACAACGGCAACTACGGAACGCCGCTTGTCTTATTCGTGTTCGGTGCAGCGGGCTTCGATTATGCGGTTATCCTGCTTGTACTGCAGCAGCTCGTCATGGTGACGATCGGTGTCTTTATTGCTGCCAAAGGTGGAGGGGCTGTGCTGTCGCCTCGTGCTACGTTCCTTTCCGTCTTGAAAATACCAATTATCTACGGAGCGATACTTGGTGTATTGTTCCAGTTGTTATCCGTCCCGCTTAGCGGTCCAATTACTGAAGCTGTCCACCTTGTGGCTGATGCGGCAATCCCTACAGTAATGATTGTGCTTGGTATGCAGCTTGCTAATATCTCATTGAAATCCTTTGAATATGAACGTCTTACTTATGCGCTTGTCCTGAAGCTGCTTGTCTCACCGGCGATCGCGTATTTATTCACACTGATCCTGCCAGTAGATGACATGGTCAAACAAATCATGATTTTGGTCGCCGCAATGCCGACAGCGGCGAATACGACCCTTTACGCACTCGAATTTGGTGCTAAACCTGCTTATGTATCGAGTACAACACTGATCAGTACGCTGCTCAGTCTAATTACCTTACCTGTTTTATTGTTTGTATTAATATAAAGAGGCCAGTTTCCTGGCCTCTTTTCTTATGCTTTCTTTGTAAACAGTTTTATTAGGGCTTGCGTGCCGAGATCCTCATCGCCATTTTCGGCAAGACGTTCATATAAGGAGAGGCTTAGTTCCAGTCCAGGTGTTGTCATCCCCATATCCTTAGCTGCTTCCAGAGCAAGTTTCATGTCCTTGATGAAATGTTTCACATAGAAACCAGGGTCATAGTCTCCTTTGATCATCCGGGGAGCAAGGTTGCTCAAGCTGAAGCTGCCGGCAGCGCCTGTCGTTATTGACTGGAGCACCTTGGATGGGTCCATGCCTGCGTGCTCTGCATACGCGATAGCTTCGCAAACGCCTACCATATTGCTCGCAATGGTTATCTGATTGATCAGCTTCGTATGCTGTCCGAAACCGGCAGGTCCTTGGAGGATGATGTTTTCACCCATTGCTTCGAACACTGGGAGGACAGCTTGAAACGCATCTGCTTCACCGCCGACCATGATGGCTAGTTTTCCATTCTGCGCGCCAATATCTCCTCCTGAGACAGGAGCATCCAACGCGAAGATACCTTTATCTTTTGCTTCAGTATGGATTTCCTCTGCAAGAGCTGGCTTCGAGGTCGTCATATCAATTACATAGGTGCCCGGGCGTGCGTGATGAATAATGCCGTTTTCCCCAAAGTAGACTTCCCTAACATCGCTAGGGTAGCCAACCATCGTAATTACTGCATCCACACTGGCAGCGAGGCTTGCAGGTGTATCGTGCCAAACTGCTCCAGCATCAATCAATTCTTCTGCTTTCGCTTTCGTTCGCGTATAGACCGCCAGTTCAAAGCCTGCCTGCATCAAATTGCGACTCATGCTTTTTCCCATAACGCCTGTACCGATGAATCCTACTTTCTTGATAGTTCCCATATAATCCCTCCTTAGCATGCACTTTTATCGTACCTTTAAGCTTCAGGAATGTCGAGTACTGGTGATAGAATCATGAAAAATCACAAACAATTTTTCGACAGCGAAAAACCTCGAAAGACGGCAGTTTCTTTTTTGCGACAGATTGTGAAATGAGGCAGTTCAAAAAGATAGAGATTGAAAGAGTTATGGATATATGGTAAAGTCATTTATACAACATCTTGTTAGTGAAGACATAATTAAACACTATATATAGTTTCGAAGGCGAGCAAGCCGGGTATCGATAGTAGATGAAGAAATCGCTTCATTTGCTTGATAGACAGTGTTCTCAGACACTTTTTATTTGTCGATTCTGATCTATGTTACTACTGTATCTTGTAGGATAGACAGAAGGGACAGTTTCCTGGTAGTTGCTCACTTTGTGCGTTTAGGGGAAAGAAGTACTTACAATTACACCTGTATTTTGGAGGAGGAAGTTTCAACATGTTAGATATGACACAAACAGTCAATTGGAAAGAGCATGTGGCAGCCGTGCTCGAATCACGCTTTGCAGAAGCTGATGCAAAACATCTGATTCAATATGGTGAACGCCTGATGGAGCAGAAGGCTTGGTCATCAGATAAAGAGTGGTTGAACCAACTTATATTGGAGGGCTTGTCACAGCTGGATGAAGAAGAGCCGCAATGGACTTATATCGCTGCCAGCTTGTATCTTGAACAGCTTTATTTCCAAGCTTCACAAAACCGAGGTTACAATTTCGAAGAGAAATATGGATCATTCTACAGCTTGATTCAGCAATTGACTGAGATCGGTATCTATAACAAATTCCTTCTCGACACATACAGTGAAGAGGAAATCAATCATTTCCATAGCTTGATCGACTACAAGAAAGACGGACTGTTCACATACATCGGTCTGCGTACGCTTGCGGATCGTTATCTTGCGACCGACCATAAAGGCGGAACATATGAGCTTCCGCAGGAGAGATTCATGATCATCGCAATGACAGTCATGAGCAAAGAGCCTAAGGAAACGCGCAAAGAGCTTGTAACAGAAGCTTACTGGGCATTAAGCAATCTTTACATGACAGTCGCTACACCTACATTGTCTAACTCAGGTAAGAGTTATGGCCAGCTTTCCAGCTGCTTCATTGATACAGTCGATGACAGCCTGCAAGGAATTTTCGACAGCAATACAGACATTGCCAACCTTTCAAAAAACGGAGGCGGTATCGGTGTTTATCTAGGTAAGATCCGCAGCCGAGGCAGTGCGATCAAAGGGTTCGAAGGTGCATCTTCTGGTGTGCTTCCTTGGATGAAACAGCTTAACAATACTGCAGTTAGTGTGGACCAGCTTGGTCAGCGTAAAGGTGCGATTGCCACATATCTTGATATTTGGCATAAAGACATCTTCCCATTCCTTGACGCGAAGCTGAATAATGGAGATGAGCGTCAGCGTACACATGATTTGTTCACTGGTGTCTGCCTGCCAGATATCTTCATGGAACAAGTGCAATCTCGCGGCAATTGGTATCTATTCGATCCGCATGAAGTTCGACGTGTCATGGGCTTCTCTTTAGAAGATTTCTATGATGAGACTAGAGGCGATGGTTCCTTCCGTGAGAAGTATTGGGCTTGTGTAGAGAATCCAGACCTGCATAAGGAAGAGATTCCAGCCATCAATGTGATGAAACGTATCCTGCGCAGCCAGCTGGAAACGGGCGGACCGTTCATGTTCTACCGGGATGAAGTAAACCGTCAGAATGCCAATAAGCATGCTGGTATGATTTATTCCAGTAACCTATGTACGGAAATCATGCAAAACCAAAGCCCGACTATCATGACAGAACAAGTCACTCAAGATGGTAAAATCATCATCACAAAAGAACCGGGTGACTTCGTTGTGTGTAACCTGTCCTCCATCTCTTTGGCTAAGGCAGTTACAGAAGATGTCCTGGAACGCCTGATTCCGATTCAGGTTCGTATGCTGGACAATGTTATTGATTTGAATACAATTCCTGTTTTGCAAGCTCAGATCACAAACCAGAAATACCGTGCTATTGGACTAGGAACGTTTGGATGGCATCACTTGCTTGCATTGAAACAAATCGATTGGGAAAGTGATGAAGCTGTAGCATATGCAGATGAACTTTATGAGAAAATCGCTTACCTGACAATTCGATCCAGCATGGAAATTGCGAAGGAAAAAGGTGTTTACCCTGTTTTCGAAGGTTCCGACTGGGCAGATGGAAGCTATTTTGATAATAAAGGCTACACAACCGGCGATTCCGAACTAGACTGGAAAGGCCTGCAGGAGCAGGTGAAAGAAAATGGTATGCGTAACGCGTACTTGATGGCAGTAGCGCCGAACTCTTCTACTGCATTGATTGCAGGAAGCACAGCTACGACAGATCCGATTTTCAGTAAGTTCTATTCTGAAGAGAAGAAGGACTATAAAATTCCGGTTACTGCACCTGATTTGAATGAAGAAACAGATCGCTTCTATAAATCCGCTTATGAAATCGATCAGCAGTGGAGCGTGAAGCAAAATGCAGCACGCCAAAAGCATATCGATCAGGCGATTTCTTTCAATATGTATGTTCCGAATTCCATCAAAGCAAAAGAATTGCTTGATTTGCATATTGCTGTTTGGGATTCTGGTATTAAGACATCTTATTATTTGCGTTCTACATCCAACTAATACAAAAGGGACCTTGTTTTACAGGGTCCCTTTTTCTATGCGCTTGACTTGTTCATTTCCGAAGACTGCTGCTGGCTTCTCATTCTCTAAATATAAACAGGCATCCTCATCTATGCCATACCCGAAAGGGATGTCGTGTTGATGAAGACCGGCAAGGAGATTCGGCTCATCCTGCCATTGAGAAAAATGGACACTGATTAGCTGATTAGAAAGAATGCCGAGTCCAGCTCCGCTCCAAGCGCGGTGATTGTCCGTATCGTGCGGGGACAGCAGGACGGTTTCAGGCATAAGCAATGCTCCCGCGCTATTGCCAGCCAGCGGTGTACCTGCAGCATATTTTTCTATTAACAGCCCCTTGAATGGTTGTTTGGTGTAGATGCTATAGTATGTTTCCGAATGACCGCCTCCAATGTAAATGCCTGTAGCACTTGTGATAATCTCAGCCGATTTTGCTATATCCAATTCACCTTTTTCATTCGGTACGATCACGGATACATTGCTCTCATGAACCCCTTGGGCAATCCAGTGACTTGTATAACGGGACAGGAATGCTTCCCAGCCTTTTCGATATACAATCAATAATGCGATATGAGCGCTTTCCCCGCCTGCTGCTTTGGCAAAGTGGACATTCGCTTCTTCCTGCGAGGTATTTCCTCCGAGCAGGTACAGTCTTCTGGTTTGCATAAAGTATCGCCTCCATTTTCCTGATTATACAATATGTCCCGTCTTAATAGAGATGGGTTTTATGTCACATACTACTGACAGCAGGAAATGAACAGGAGGAAAGTGCATGGTCAGACAAGAGACATTGAATGCCTGTAAAGAAATGCTTGAGAATCGTTTGCAGGAATTGAAACAGGCGCTGAAGGACCATTTTGGTGTCGAGATGTCCTACACAAAGGATGCTATGGGTGAGCTGAGCAACTATGATAATCACCCTGGAGATACAGCGACGGAGCTATATGAGCGGGAGAAGGATATCGCGCTGAATGATCATCTGGAGCAGGAGATGAAGGACGTACAGGCTGCCCTGAAAAGAATAGAAGATGGATCCTTTGGGATTTGTATGAAATCAGGAAAACCGATTCCGGAAGAACGTCTGCTGGCGATGCCGACAGCAGAAACGCTTGTGGAGTACAAGCCGCAGAGAATGACACTGCATGACCGCCCAGCTGAGGAAGCTGTCATCCATCCCCGTCTCGAAGATTTGGAAGGAAAAGATGACGAAGAAGACACGGAGCATAATTTCTATGATGGAGAGGATGCCTTGCAGGATCTGCAAGCGTATGGCTCATCCGAAACGCCTTCCGATTTCGTCAATACAGAAAAAGATTATGATTATATGGCTGTAAATTCCGATGAAGAGGTGGGCGGAGCACAGGATATCGAGAATTTCCTGCTTGCCGACATGGATGGCAAGTTTGATGGAGTAAACGAGGATCATGAGAAGTACGAAGATTATCTGGAGGATGCAGACGTTAAATCCATTCTCTATGACGAGTAAAAAGAGCTGGGCACACATGCCCAGCTCTTTTGCTGTACAGAGAAACTTGCATACATGCTTATCCGGCGGAATACGTTGTACTACAAGCTACGTATTCTAATAAAGGGGTTGAAGCATGTTGACAGAAGCATGGACTTCAAGATTTTTCAAGCACGATGATCGTAAGGAAAGCGATTTTGTGCTTAAATTACCGGATGCTTGGTGGAGCCGCAGCTGTGAATATGGATGGGCGGCTTCTTTTGTGGAAGCGGATGATATCGTGCTGGATGCTGCATCAGGAATCAGCCATCCGTTTAAGTTTCATTTAGCAGCTTCAGCTAAGACAGTGTATGCATGTGATATAGATAGCAGGATTACAGATGATCAGGCGATTCTGGAGGATGTGACCAAGGATTTTGGTCCGGAGGAAACGGCGCGTTTACCTGAAGACCTGCTCCGGAATATCCATCGTGCTGAAGCTAATCTGACATCATTGCCCTATGAGGATGCATTTTTCGATAAAATCTTCTGTATCTCGGTGATGGAGCACCTGGATGTTAGCGTGCAAAAACGTGCTTGGGAGCAATTCAGCCGTATCTTGAAACCGGACGGTTATGTCATCATGACATTCGACTATCCAACAGTCGATATTAATATTCTGGAAACATTGGCGGAGCTGGGGGGCTTTGAATATGCCGGACGAGTTGAATCGGAAATGCCTGCAGATGCGCTATTCAATGATCAGTGGGGACGACTGTATTGCTACCGAGCTATCTTTCGAAAGAAGAAACCTCCTTCCACTTGATTAACTTCGGATCAGGATCCAAAATGCTTTCATATTGAGCCTTCTGGCCATAGATTGCTTCTGGATCCTGCTGGCGATAGCGTTCGTATTTTCGTATGCGATCCTCCGCTCTGGCCCAGCCAAAATGCTTGATACGGACGCTGCTGATGCCATTCGGCAGCTGAAAGATATTTTCCGGGAAGCGACCGCAATGAACAGGTGTTTCCCGCCATTCATATGGAAATACGGGCTGATAGCGCAGCAGGAATGGACGGAAAAATAGATGTGCTTGCCAGTACTGATCCTCCCGGTAACGCTCTTCATCCCAGAAATCGAATAAGCGGAATGAATAAAGATCGAGATCAGCTTGATTCAGCAGCTGGTCTTTTTCTTTGAGGAAAACGTCATCCAGTACTTCATCCGCATCGAGATTCAGAATCCAATCAGGTTCCGCTGCAATTGTTGCCTGCCACTGCTGTTTCCGCAGCTCTATTTCGTTGTTGAATCCGGACTGGGGATTTTCGATTAATGTCAGCGGAACGTCATACTCCCTGCAAAGCTTCCGGCAAATGGCTGCTGTATTATCTGTACTATGGTCATCAATGATGACAGCCTGATCAACTGCGGGAAGAGAAGATCGCAGCGAACGCTCTAGATAGCGTCCGGATTCATTTTTGACAATCATGGATAGAGTGAGGGTATTACTGGTATCCTTCGTAATGCGATAGTTATGCCCAGGCCAGTTATGCTCCCATCTGAATGCAGGGAGCTTTGCAAGATCCGTCTTGCGGTAAAGGTGAAAGGCAGGGTAATGTGTATCGACAAAAAGCGAGATGCCGAGTGCTGCTGCACGAATACAAAAGTGGCGATCTTCTCCCCAAAAGGAGAGATTAGGTATTTCCCCGAAATGGACTCCCTTATTTAAAGCTTCCCTGGTGATAAGTGTACAAGCGCCCAATCCCCCAACTTCATATGTTCCTGGTTTCCGCATCTGTTCCAGAAATTCCTGGTGCCGTGCTGCACGTTCTGTATCCGATAAAGCTTCGCCGCGGTGGTGGGTGAATTGTTCATATTCATCCTTTAACCAGACTTGGGGAAGAGCCTGCGTGCCAGGCTGCCATTGGGTCCAGAAAATACAGGAAATGATATCTTTTTGACTGGCTAGTAATTTTTCCAATGTGGCCGGGTGGAGTACAATATCGGAATCGACAAAAAAGATCTAATCCATTTTCTGCTCGACCGCATAGGAAATGATTTTATTCTTCAGAGCTGCCACTTTCCGAATAAGAGCTTCTGTCCAGTAGTGGGTGTGTTCATCCTTCTGATAGGAATCAGTGGTTTCGGATGGGAGGATGACAGCATCGTGTTCTGCAGCGAAAGCGGAAAGTAAGGTGCTCGATTTTGGATCATCATTATCATCGATGAAGCAGTAGAAAATCGATGATTCTGTTGTTTGCAGTCTGTTGAGGGAATCCAAATAGGCAGCTAATATGTCGGGGTCTTGTTTTACGGTTGTGCCGATCAATACGGTTTGCATGCACCATGCTCCTTTATGTAGTCTGTTAATAATATATCTTTTAAGAGCGTGGATGTGCCTGTATAGTTTCTCTAACCACATGCAGGAACTGATCCTGTGAGGCTGCTAACGGCGGAACGGACTGGATATCGTACCACCGATAACGGAAGACCAATCCGTTATCAGCTCCATTTCCAAAGACACGATGATCCCATGCGTCAGGTAGCTGCTGCTTTATTAGAATCAAAAAGAAATACCGGTGCTGGAGCTCGTGCTTGTCTGGATGGAGGAATGGTGCACTAGCGACCAATTCACCATCAGGCAAATCACGCAATCCAGACTCTTCGAAGATCTCCCTATGCAATGCGGTTAACAAGTTTTCACCGGGGTCGACTGTACCTCCTGGAATCTGTAACCCTGCCTCGGGGAAATCCATGTGTTCATGGATGAGCATGTGATAGGTATTATTACGGTTGGATAGGATGTAAGCTAGAACTTTATCAACCAAATTACTCCACCTCCATTCATGATTATATACAAAAAAAGCGGTCACCCGTGCAGTTGGGTGATCGCTTTTTTGTATAAGCTCTGGGGGGAGCGTAGTCGACCGCAAAATGACATTTTGGGGATATCATGTTTTTGTTAAGGGTGCGGCCGTCATCTATCTGATCAATAAGCAACGCTTATTGTTATTGTTGCTGCTGTTGTTGTGTAGATTGATCTGACTGTGTTGTTTGTTCCTTCGCTAATGTAAGTTTCGTTGTTTCTTTGTTTCCGTCACGGTAATACGTAACAGTTACTTCGTCGCCGATATTTTTATCGGAATACAGGTAAGAGCGTAAGTCGACCATGCTCGTAATGTCCTGGTCGTCGATTTTCGTAACAACATCGTATTGCTGCAGACCAGCATCAGCTGCCGGAGAGCTTTCCACTACCTGAGCAAGCACAACACCTTGAGTCACGTCTTCAGGAAGGTTCAACGTTTGCTGCGCATTTACTTGCGGTACTTGATCGAGGCTGACTGCGCCGATACCGATGTAAGGACGTTCAACTTTGCCTGTAGATTCAAGTTGATTGATGAGTGGTTTAGCTGCATCAATCGGAATAGCAAAACCAATACCCTCGACTTCTTCTTGGGCAATCTTCATAGAGTTGATACCGATGATTTCACCGTTTGCATTTATCAAGGCACCACCGCTGTTACCAGGGTTAATAGCAGCATCCGTCTGCAATACTTCTGTTACCCAGTCCTCTGTACCATCATTATTGGAATCTACCGCTACAGAACGATCCAATCCGCTGATGATACCTTGCGTCACAGAGCCGGCAAATTCAGCACCTAATGGGTTACCGATCGCAATCGCTTGCTGTCCGACTGTCAGATCATCCGAAGTACCGAATGTGGCTACCTGATCTACATTTGTTCCGTCAATTTCCAATACAGCTAAGTCGCTGATTTCATCAGATCCCAGCAAGGTTGCTTTTTCCTTCTGTCCGTTGGAAAGGGTTACTTCCAAGCTGGATGCTCCGTCGACAACGTGATGGTTGGTCACAACGTATGCTTTGCCACCTTCTTTTTTATAGATGACACCTGATCCAGATCCAGCTTCCTCGGATTCGGAGAATAGATCCGCCTGCTGCAGATTCTCTACTCCTACTACTGCCGCAGAAGCGTCCTGTATAGCATTGGTCAGATTTTCCGTACTTGTTTGTGTAGCCAATGCCTGGTTACTTGATTTTGTTGTTGATGTATTGTTCGTTCCCATAGTTGCGGGGCTTGCTGCATTGGAACCAAAGGATATGACATTTGTGAATACAAGCACTGCAACGATTGCAAGAACTAAAACCCCGCCTGCAATTCCGCTGACGAAGCTTGTCCATACCTTGCCTTTTTGTTTCGGCTGCTGCGGCTGATTGATTGGTTCATCTACTTGAATCGCTTGGCTGTATTTCGGAGATTCTTCTTTAGTCCCGGAAAGTTTATTCGTTTCATCCGGGTAGGAGTTTTCCTGTTCATATGAAGAAGAGTGCTGATCAACTGGATACTCATTGTATGGTTTGTCATTGTCTCTGTTCATGTAAGGCACCTCTTTCGTGTTGTGTGTTCGTTGTTCTATACTACTTATTCTACTGTCTGGATTTGGCATCTTTTCGGAGCAATTATGTAAAATATGTGGAATGGACAAATAGCAGGAAAGTCTTTTCTTTTTGCGATTTTGTGGGAAAATAACCGTAGAGAGGAAAGGAGTACGATCAAATGTCACATCATATAATCGTTGTCGAAGACGATCAAAATATAAGAAATATAGTAGAAGCTTATCTGAAAAAGGAGGGCTATCAAATCAGCGTGGCGGAAACCGCAGAGCTTGCGCTAGAAATTGCGGATAAAGAAACGCCGGACATGTGGATCATGGATATCATGCTTCCAGGAATGGATGGATACGCACTTTGCAACAAAATCCGTCAAACGAGCGAAGTGCCGATCATCATCATCTCGGCGAAGGATGAAGAAATCGATAGAATACTCGGCTTGGAGCTTGGCGGAGATGATTACCTGACCAAACCTTTCAGCCCAAGGGAATTGGTTGCGCGCGTGAAGCGTTTATTTAAGAGATGGAACCCCCAGGCAAACCAGGAACCACAGCCGGCTAAACAAATGGATCTCCAAGCGGGGGACTTGCAGCTGCAATTAGGAGAACGGCGTGTTTACTGGCATGAAGCAGAAGTAGAAGTGACAGCGAAAGAATTCGAAATGTTAGTCATCCTTGTGCAGAATCCGAACCGAGCCTTTTCACGTGATGAATTGCTTACACAAGTGTGGGGAGAAGACTATTTCGGGAGTGATCGTGCTGTGGATGATTTAGTAAAACGACTCCGCAAGAAAATGGACGGCATTCCGATTGAAACGGTTTGGGGCTTTGGATACCGGTTCAGAATGAGCGAAGCATGAGATTGAAAACACAGCTGAACATTGCGTTTACGACTTTGCTTATTATTGTGATGGGATTCACAGCTATTACGCTGTATTCGCAGCTGAAGGGTTTGCTGGTTACCAATGAGACACGGCAATTAGAGGAAAGCGGTCAAATTCTACTCACAGCAATCAGTGGTGTAGATTCAATTCCTGCCGCATCACTGGACAATATGCTTAATAATCTAGATCTCAAAATGTTCCTCTATGATGAAGAAGCAGAGGAAGTCACCTATACCAACCTTGTTCGGTTAGACGCGGAAAGATTTGCTGAAAAATATGATACTGCTCCAACTAAAAAAAATACCATCTGGCAGGAGAATCGAAACAGTTATGTAGTCAAATCCATAGCAACTGGTGAAAATCAGAATATGGTCATCCTGCGTCCGATTCGTGAATTAGAAGAAGTGCAAGAAAGCTTTTTCCAGCGTATTTTCCTTGTATTTCTAATCGGCGTCATGATAGCTATTCTGATCAGCACTTACCTGACACAGCGACTTGTAAAACCTTTGACAGAATTGAAGTACCAGCTGAAAAAAATCCAGCGGCGCGAATTCGATAATATTGAATCTGTAAAAGCAAGTGGTGAAATCAAAGAAGTAGAGCAAAGCGCGATTGAGATGGCTAAGGAATTGAATCGTTATATTACGTCTCAGCGTCAATTCTTCCAAAATGCCAGCCATGAATTGAAAACACCGCTTATGACAATTCAAGGTTATGCAGAGGGAATTAAGGATGGCGTCTTCACAGGCAAGGATCAGGAACATGGCCTTGAGGTCGTTGTTTCCGAGATCAAGCGTTTAAAACAGCTGATCAATGAGATGATCCTTTTAGCTAAGCTCGACAGCGAGGAAGGCATTTATAAAGAAGAGCAAATAGAAATAGAAGAGCTGGTCAATTTGACGATAGACCGTGCCTTGCCGATTGCAAGCGACAAGAATATTCAACTTACCTACAATAAACTGCCTGCAATTGTGATTAATGGGGATAAAGAGAAACTTCTTCGGGCAATGATGAATATAACGTCCAATGCAATCCGCCATGCTGGCAGTCAAGTGCATATCTCTGTTCAGCCAAGCACTATCCGGCAAGTCGAAATCACCATTAATGATGATGGACCGGGCATTTCGGAGGACTTGCTGCCAAATATGTTCCAGCGTTTTGTTAAAGGTGAAGGCGGAGAAACCGGACTTGGCCTTGCGATCTCCCGTGCGATCGTTGAACGGCATAATGGGATCATTCGGGCAGGGGAGTCAGACCTAGGCGGAGCAAGCTTTACGATAATATTATAATGTTAATGTTTGCCTATCCTATTGTGCCGCGCATGAACTGTGGTATAATTAACAGGTTGTAGTCGGATAGGATTACATGAAGAAGAGGAGACATGTATACATGCAATTAAGAGAAGATATTCGCAATATCGCGATTATTGCCCACGTTGACCACGGGAAAACGACTTTGGTTGACCAGTTGCTGAAATATTCTGGTACTTTCCGTGATAATGAGCACGTGGATGAGCGCGCAATGGATTCCAACGACTTGGAAAAAGAGCGCGGAATCACAATCTTAGCGAAAAACACTGCGATTAATTATAACGATACACGTATTAACATATTGGATACACCAGGACACGCCGATTTCGGTGGTGAGGTGGAGCGCGTACTGAAAATGGTAGACGGCGTTTTACTTGTCGTGGATGCTTATGAAGGCGCAATGCCCCAGACTCGTTTCGTATTGAAAAAAGCTTTGGAGCAAAAGCTTACTCCGGTTGTAGTCGTAAACAAAATCGACAAACCGAGTGCACGTCCTGAGCATGTTATCGATGAAGTACTTGATCTATTCATCGAGCTTGGTGCGGATGATGACCAGCTTGAATTCCCAGTTGTCTATGCGTCAGCATTGAACGGTACTTCCGGTGAAGAGCCAGATGGACAAGTGGAATCAATGGATGCCATCTTCAAAACGATCATGGATAACATCCCCGCTCCAATCGATAACTCTGATGAAGGCTTGCAATTCCAGGTTACTATCTTGGATTACAACGACTTCCTTGGCCGTATTGGTGTTGGTCGTATCTTCCGTGGTTCCGTTAAAGTCGGCGATCAGGTTGCCCTGATGAAGAAAGACGGTTCCGTGAAGAACTTCCGTATTACTAAACTATTCGGTTTCATCGGTTTGAAACGAATTGAAATCACAGAAGCAAAAGCTGGTGACATCGTTGCCGTTGCTGGTCTTGAGGACATTAACGTTGGAGAGACTGTCTGCTCAGTAAATGCTCAAGAAGCATTGCCGGTTCCGCGTATTGATGAACCAACATTGCAAATGACATTCCTAGTAAACAACAGTCCGTTTGCGGGTAAAGAAGGTAAATACATCACTTCCCGTAAAATCGAAGAACGTCTGCTTAACCAGCTTGAGACAGATGTGAGTCTACGCGTAGACCCAACTGATTCTCCTGATGCTTGGACAGTTTCCGGACGTGGAGAGCTTCACCTTTCCATCTTGATTGAGAACATGCGCCGTGAAGGCTATGAGCTCCAATTGTCCAAACCACAGGTAATCCTTAAGGAAATCGACGGCAAAATGTGTGAACCGGTGGAACGCGTACAAGCAGACGTTCCGGAAGAATACACAGGAGCAGTTATGGAATCCTTAGGTTCCCGTAAAGGTGAAATGGTCGACATGATCAACCAAGGCAACGGTCAAGTTCGTCTTGAGTTCCGTGTACCTTCCCGTGGATTGATCGGTTACTCTACAGAGTTCATGTCCCAAACACGCGGATTCGGTATCCTGAACCATACATTTGATGGGTATGAGCCTGTCATTGCTGGACAGGTTGGCGGAAGAGCAAAAGGTGTACTTGTAGCTCTTGAACAAGGTAAAGCATCTACTTACGGTATCATGAAGCTTGAAGATCGCGGTATCATCTTCGTAGCTCCTGGTACAGATGTATATGCAGGTATGATCGTTGGGGAGCACAGCCGTGATAACGACCTTACAGTTAACATCACTGTGGAAAAACACCTGACTAACGTACGTTCAGCAAACAAAGACCAAACTTCCACAATTCGTAAAACACGCGACTTGTCTCTTGAAGAGGCGATCGAGTACTTGAACGATGATGAGTATTGCGAAGTAACACCGGAATCCATCCGTCTTCGTAAGAAAATCCTTAACAAGAACGAACGTGAAAAAGCAACGAAAAAGAAAAAAGCATAATAAAAAGCCCAGCATAAATTGCTGGGCTTTTTTGCTTATAAGTTGTGAAAAAGTCACCTATACCTTAAAATGGGAATAGCTCTATTTGGGCAGAAAGGAAGGATGATATGACCAGACTATGGAGCAGGCTCCGTTTTCTGTTCAATTTCCGCAAATCGATTCCATTTCTGAAAGCTTTCTTCACAGCTAAAGATGTGGCAGCAGCCAAGAAAGTGACAGCCGTTGCATTGATTGTCCTGTACTTTGTCTTCCCATTTGACTTGATACCTGATTTTCTAATCGGAATTGGTATCGTGGATGACCTAGCAGTAGCAACATTCATCCTGCAGCTCATCATTAAAATGGCACCAGCACATTTGAAAGATAAGTTTAATGCTGACCGAAACGACAATAAGGTTATAAATATATTATAAAGCGCCCAGTAGGGCGCCTTTTTTTATTCCAGGGGGCCGGCTCGTGTCATAGAAATAGGATGCCTGCTTTACAATCTCTTCGGATCTTTATAACCAAACATCCAAGTAAGCGTGAATGCCACTGCCATAGCAACCAAGTTTATCAGGATATAAAAAGGAAGCTGACTATTCAAATAGAGCAGGGTGCCTGGTATGACAGTGATACTCATTCCTGTTCCAGCTAAATCGAGCAGGGATGCAAGGAAACCTCCAACACCTCCGCCAATCAATCCCATGATAAATGGCTTTATGAATCTTAAATTGATACCAAAGATGGCGGGTTCCGATATACCAAGAAATGCTGAGAAAGAAGATGGCAATGCTAACGCTTTCAATTTAGCATCCTTTGTCTTTAGACCAACTGCAAGACAAGCAGCACCTTGCGCAGCCATACCGCATGTAATGATTGCATTGAAAGGATTCATTCCGCGATTCTCCAATAGCTGAATCTCCAGGAAATTGAAAATGTGATGCACACCTGTGACTACAACGAGCTGATTGAGAGAACCGATCAATAATCCCGCAATCCCGAACGGTAAATCCAATACAGCCAATGTCCCAGTCAAGACAAGATCCTCGAGAGAATGAAAGATTGGACCAATTGCAAACAGTCCTAGTGTGATCATGACAGTCAATGTAAGGAAGGGGGTAAGAATCAAATCAAGTGCTTCCGTTATGCGACGGCGTAATGCTCTCTCTAATTTTGCACCAATCAGTCCAATGAAGAATGCCGGCAGTACAGACCCTTGATAGCCTACAACAGGTATAAAACCAAATAGAGTGATAGCTTCTGCGGATCCATTTGCTACTTCATAGGCATTGGGTAAGGCAGGATTCACAAGCATCAGACCTAATACAATACCTAAAACAGGGCTTCCGCCAAATACTTTAAAAGATGACCAAGCGACTAATGCGGGCAGAAAGGCAAAAGCAGTATCAGTCAGAACTTGCGTAAATAAAAGGAAATTTGCGGGTATATCTGCTGGAGCCAAGCCGAATAGGTGGAGAATTTGATCCTGTGTCAGCAGACCGCGCAGCCCCATAAATAAGCCGGTTGCTACGAGGACTGGGATAATCGGTACGAAGACATCCCCGAAAGTCCGGATTGCCCGTTGGAAAGCAGAACCTTCCTTTTTACCAGCTTGCTTTACTTCCTGTACAGATGCACCGTCAATACCAAGTGCCTGAAGCTCATCATAGATTTTGTTTACGGTGCCGGTTCCAAAAATGATTTGATATTGCCCAGAGTTATAAAATGCACCTTTAACCTTATCTATACTTTCGACATTCTCCTTGTCAATCCTCTCTTTATCATGTACAACGATTCGAAGGCGAGTTGCACAATGAGCTATAGAGGAAATGTTCTCTTTTCCTCCAATGGCGTTGATGACTTCCTCAGCAATTTTCCTGTTATCAGTCATTATATATCACCCTTTCAAGAGTAAAATTTATCTATATAGCCACTGCACTGCGTTAAATGTTGCATTTCCTCCTTCGGTAAAGAAGGCAACACCGTTACTATCCTTTGCTGGGAATATCCTGGCGGTCATGACGGCTTCTCCGTCATTGATGAAAATTTCAACCGAGGATTGATCGACAAACAATCTGAGTGTTATTTTTGTTGCATCTAATGCATACCGTCGAATGCTTCCATTGCTATTTTTCATCGCCGCACCTGACCGTGTTCGGTCCAAGACAAGATACTTAGAAACTGCGTCATAATAAAGCAGCGTTTCTTCCGTAACTCCAGTTCGAAATGAAATTCCGGCTTTTGCCGCACCTTCCATACACAGTTCGCAAATCAATTCATAAGAAGATCCATGTATTTCTTTGAGCCGGATTTTAGTATTGTGTACTGTATGTGAAGCAGTGTTTTTATCTTTTCGAAGCAGTTCCACTTCTTTGACAGGTCGCTGCAGCAGTATGCCATCTTTGATGGTAAGTTCTCTCGGCAGCGTAAGGCAATGTGCCCAGCCATGCATATCTGTTGGATAATCAGTATCTGGAAGTCCCATCCAGCCAATGAGGATGCGCTTCCCATCTGGTGAAAGGGTAGTTTGCGAAGCGTAAAAATCGAATCCTCTATCCATTTCCATGAAACTGCCATGCTGAAAGTTAGGTACTTCTGGATCGATGGGTTCTCCTATCAAGAAACCCGCCTGATGGATATTTTCAAAACGATTCTCTTCTGCTGGTAATCCTTGTGGACAAAAGAGAAGGACACCTTTTTCTCCTAACTCAAAATAATCAGGGCATTCCCACATATATCCGAAATCAGCAAGGGATGTTTTCAGCTCCCCGATGAATGACCAAGTATGCAAATCATCTGATTTATAAATCAGCACACATCCCGTCTTATTCAGCCGCTGTGCTCCTAAAACAGCATAGTAGCGGTCATCTGCTTTCCACACTTTAGGATCGCGGAAATGGGCGGTGTAGCCTTGAGGGGGAGCATCGATGATTGGGGCGTCTTGTTTTGTGATATGCCCCTCTTGATCCATCACTGCAAGACATTGATAGGGATGCCTCACCCAGTCTTCATCCCTTGTATTTCCGGTGTAAAAGAGGTAGAGCTTTTCACCCTCAGCCAAGGCACTGCCCGAGTATGCGCCATGTGAATCATACTGCCCTCCCGGCTCTATGCCAATCCCCATATCCTTCCAATGAACCAAATCTGTCGATGTTACATGATACCAGTACTTCATTCCATGGACGGGACCAAATGGGTGCCACTGGTAAAAGAGATGGTATCGGTCATTGTAATACCCAAATCCATTTGGATCGTTCAATAATCCGGTAGGAGGCTGAATATGATAATGCTGTCTCCAAGGAGAGGCATTAACCTTCTCCGCGAGTTTTTCCAATTCATCAGGGTCAGCCTCCGATAATAAGCGGTATTTATCTGCATTTGTCATGTTATCACCACTTTCACAACGATTTTCGGAACCGGTTCCAAACAAGGTGAAAAAAAACCAAAGATCTAGGTCCGTGAGTAATGGAACCGGTTTCTTTGGTAATAGCATATACTGTGTCTTATATTATGTCAACGCTTTCACGTCTTATTAATTGCACAGGGTAGGTGGTGAGGTTCTCGCAGTATTCATCCTCGATAAGCTCTACAATTTTTTCACCTGCTTTTTTGCCAGCGTCTAGGTAATCGTATTTAACCGTAGTCAAAGCAGGTGTGACAATCTCTGCTGTATCATAACCTCCAAATCCGGCAATTGAAATATCAACAGGAATTCGAAGGTTAAGTTGATGTGCTGCTTTGATTATACCCAAGGCGATGTTATCGGTTGCTCCGACAATCAAGGTAGCTTCCGTTTTGGAAAGGAAGCTTTGTGCCAGCACCATCGCATCTTGCATCCGGAAGCTTGTTTCCAGATAATCAGCATGGCAGTCATAATGTTCCAGTGCCTCGCGGAAACCGCGTTTCCGTTCGATGCCCACTGCAATATCACTTTCTGTTACGCCGAGGTAAATTATTTGACGATGCCCTTGCTTTACAACAAATTCGCCCATCATCTTTCCTGCTTCATAATCGTCATGTATCAAGCTCGGGAGTAAAGGGTGCTGCTGACCTACCAGCAGAATTGGTATACTTGCTTCTTTTATAGCTTGTAAGTGTTCCGTGGTAATTTGTGTAGACATGAGGATGATGCCTGCGACCTTCTGTCTGGCAAAGTTATGAATCGCTTCAATTTCCCGGCTGACCTCTTGATTGGCACTTGCAATCAGTAATTGATAGCCCTGCCTGCGTAAGGATTCATCTATCCCCATCATTGTATGAGAGGCTGCAAAGGAATCCAGACGAGGTACGATGATACCGACCATAGCAGTTTTCTTAGCCTTCAGACTTTGGGCAAATGTATTTGGTACATAATTTTGTTCGTTTATAATACGTTCCAGCCTTTTCTTTGTCGCTGTACTGACAGAGCCGCCATTCAAATAGCGAGATACCGTACTTTTTGAAACTCCAGCCAGATCTGCAATATCCGCTATAGTTTTCATCTCTTTGTTCCTTTCAAAAAGCATTGATTTTCCTCAGTATACTATGAGAATGATGGAGTTGTCATAGAGACTAGATTTCGCGTCTCAATGCCCGCAGTACATCTACATTCGTAGCCTGTTTTGCCGGTCTGGATCCCGATAGGATCGTAACAACCAGACAAATGGTAATACTAATGGCAGCTAATAGAAACGGAATAGATGAAAGCTGCAATGTGGCTGGTATTTCCTCTTCGAATATCTGCTCCAATATCACTGGAACTCCGGCATTCACAAGGAAGCTGATTAAATAAGCAACAGCTGTACCAATCAGTGCGCCTGCTAGCCCGATGAACGTACTTTCCATAAGAAAAATTTGTTTTATTGTTTTAGGGTTTGCACCAATTGCTTTCATGATGCCGATATCCGGTGCGCGCTCGGTCACTGCCATCGTCATGGTATTGTAAATCCCGATGGAGGCGATTAGTACTGCAATCGTACCTACGATTATGAGCCCGGCTTTCGCAACATTGAACAGAATGTTGATGTTTTTCAGCTCCTCCAAATTCGAATAAGCTAAATAGCCTTTCTCATCCAAGGAGTTCAGGATAGGTTCAACTGCTTCTGCATTGGAAGCATAAACTTCTACTTGGTCGTACAGCGGATCTCCCTGCTCTGTATAGCTGTCTGTTACATCTAATGCTTCATCAAGCGTTCTTTTCAGTTCAGGAGTGGTCTTCACGGAATTCGTGTAGATGTATTCGTTTGCCGGTGCTGCTTCAATCCCGACAATTTGGACTTTTTCCGTTGCTGTGCGAGGCTCGCTCCCGTCTTCCGGAAAAGTGGATGCCTCGAGCTCGATTTCTTTGTTGAGGACCTCTTCCTCGTATAGATATTCAGGCTTTATCGTACCATCCTCTGCAAACTTGTCCTTTTCTTCGACGCCATCTTTCCCCAAGAATGCAGCAAAATCACTGCTGATGACGATCTCATTTTCTTTCTCCGGCAACCTCCCGTTGCCAAGTTCGATTCCTGCCTGTTTTTCGCTTTCAAAATCAACAGCAATAGCGGAAGGCATCTCGTTCGTGTAACCATCTAAATGAAAGTTAGTTTCACCAAGACTTTGAATTTGCCGTACAGCATCTACATTCTCAATTTGCTTCAATTCAGTGATATTTTCAGCCGTAAAACCTAGCTGTTCTTCATCATCAGTACCGTAAATATCAATTTTTGTAACAGCCCTGCTTTCCAGCTCGTCTTTGATTAAGGAGTCATGCAGACCAAACCCGACAGACGCTAGTACAATCAGGAAGCAGCTCCCCATAGCAGCTGCAAGTATGGTCATGAACACACGAACTCTATTCTTCTTCATATTCTGCTGGACAAAACGCCATTTATCTTTGAATGTCATACCGGCATCACACCTTTCACTTTTTGCATCTGACCGTCCCTGATCTCCAGCTGTCTGTCCGCAATTGCTGCAACTTCATGGTCATGTGTGATGATAAGGAAGGTAATGCCTGCTTGTTTATTCAGCTTGTGAATGAGAGAAAGAAGTTCTGCTTCGGTATCGCTATCCAAGCTTCCAGTCGGTTCATCAGCCAGTATCAGCGGCGGATCAAGTATCAGCGCTCTGGCTATCGCAACGCGCTGCTGCTGCCCGCCTGATAGTTCGGATGGATAATGATCCGGAAATGCTCCCAGCTCGACTTGCTGTAGTATGTCCGCTACTTTTTGTTTGCGTCTTTGTTTCGGTGTTCCGTTCAAAATGAGCGGCAATTCGATATTTTGAGCTGCGGTCATACTCGGTATCAGCTGGAAGTTTTGAAAAATATAACCGATATGCTGTAAACGGAAGTCTGCTAATTGTCCTTCGTTCCAGCCGGTGATCGGCGTCCCATTAATTTCTACTTGCCCACTTGTTGGCTGGATAAAGCCGCCAATAATATGCAGTAAGGTCGACTTGCCAGAACCGCTTTTGCCGACGAGGCTTACAATTTCTCCTTTTTCTACGCGCAAATCAATCCCGTGTAATACGGGTACTATCGTTTCTTTCGCTTTCTTTCCCATCGTATAGTGATGAGAAACTTGTTTGAGTGTTATCATTGTTTCTCCCCCTGTTTTAGCCTGCTATTAATAACGACGGCAGCAAGAAGGAAAAGTATACAAAAAAATCCTGCTGTCTTATCGGACAGCAGGATCCCGGTGCTTATTTATTTCTTCTTTTGGCGGAAACCGCCGGCGATATCTGCGCGTTTGAACTCTTTGCGGAATGTTACTTCACGGGCATCAGATAAACTGACGCCATTCATGCGTACAGGCTGATAGTTGCCGTGTTGCTTAGCCATGCGATCATCTCCTTTTTACAGGTTATCAAAAGTGTGCCCATGGCATTTATAATCTAAACAGGGGTTGCATCTTCTAAAAGAATCGCTATAATAAAGGACAATATATTGAGCCGATAAGAAAGAGAGTACTGCAGCTGGAAACTATAGCGAGTCCCGGACGGTGGAAGCGGGACGTGGAAAGCGGCAGGAACCGGACTTTCTTGGCTGCATCCCTGAACGAACGTCAAGTAGGGGCTGCCGGGAAACATCATTCCCGTTATTCAATTGAGCAGGTCCGAACAGGACAATTAGAGTGGCACCGCGGATTAAAACCGTCTCTTCCAAGTGGAAGAGACGGTTTTTTTATATTTGAAGGAGGAAATAATGTGTACAAATCAATTGCAGCAGAATTAGTAGCAAAAGCGTTGAACAAGCCGGCAGAGGAAATGACCCATCAAATCGAAAGACCGAAACAGCTGCAGCATGGAGACTATGCTTTTCCTTGCTTTTCGTTGGCGAAGGAAAAGAGGCAGTCACCGCAAAATATTGCGGCAGAACTAGCAACAGGTTTAACACATGAAGTGTTTTCTTCTATCACGGCAGTTGGTGGGTATGTTAATTTCACACTCCATAAAAAGCTTGCCGGCAGCAGCGTGCTGAAGGATATTCTTCAGCAGCGCGCAGCGTACGGAAGTACAACTATCGGACAAGGGCAGACAGTTACTATTGATCTGTCTTCTCCTAATATTGCAAAGCCATTTTCAATGGGGCATCTGCGCTCGACCGTAATTGGGAACAGCATTAGTCTTTTGCTGGAAAAGCAAGGCTATGACGTTGTAAGGATCAACCATGTAGGTGATTGGGGTACACAATTTGGCAAGCTGATTTGCGCTTATGAAAAATGGGGTGAGGAAGGAAAGGTGCGTGCCAACACGATTCCGGAGCTACTGAAGCTGTATGTCCGTTTCCATGAAGAAGCAGCGCACAATGAACAGCTGGAACAAGAAGGGAGGGACTGGTTCCGAAAGCTCGAGCAAGGAGATGCGTATGCAAATAAGCTCTGGAGCTGGTTCCGTGACGTATCAATGGAAGAGTTCGATCGTGTTTATAAACTGATGGGCGTACGCTTTGATTCGGACGCAGGAGAAGCTTTCTACAATGACAAGATGGAACGTGTTGTAGAGGAGTTGGAGCAAAAAGAACTGCTTAGTCTGTCGGAAGGTGCCCAGGTAGTACGGCTGGATGAATTTGAACTTCCGCCTAGTCTGATCAAGAAAAAAGATGGCGCTACACTATATGCAACGCGTGATCTTGCTGCAGCTATCTATCGCAAGGAAACATACAAATTCTCCAAAAGTCTGTATGTTGTCGGACATGAACAGAGTTTACATTTTCAGCAGCTGAAACTAGTGCTAGAGAAAATGGGCTATGGATGGGCTGAAGGAATCACCCACATCCCATTCGGCATGGTACTGCAGGATGGCAAAAAAATGTCGACCAGGAAAGGAAAGCTAGTACTGCTGGATAAAGTGCTGGAACAGGCAATCCATTTGGCAGATGCTAATATAACTGAAAAAAATCCAGGGCTGGCTAATAAGGAAGAAGTCGCAAGACAAGTCGGCGTTGGTGCTGTCTTATTCCATGACTTGAAGCATGAACGTATCCACGATATAGAGTTCTCGTTGGAAGATATGCTTCGTGTGGAAGGAGAGACAGGGCCATATGTGCAATATACGCATGCTCGAGCTAGTACGTTGCTGGCTAAGGGAGGAGAATTCCAGGACGGTTCGGAAGTCGATGAAGAGACAGCAGTGGCTGCTTGGCCGATTCTATCCCTGCTGCTGCAGTTCCCGGAAGCAATCGCCAATGCCGGAACCAACTACGATCCTTCAAGAATCGCCAAATATGTAATTGATCTTGCCCAAGCGTTCAACAGCTATTATGGAAAAGTGCGTATCCTCGAAAAAGATGAAAAACTCGGTGCACGATTGGCAATTGTCGAAGCTGTTGCATCCGTTTTGGAGGAGGGTCTTCGACTCTTGGGGATTCGCGCACCGAGACAAATGTGATTAGCTCCAGATCGAATTACCGGTAACAGGATCCAGCTTCGGAATTGGGACTTTCGGAATTTGCTGCAGCGCTTGTTTGTATTCGCCTGACTTGCCCGTTTTCGTGTCAAAGGACATACCATCCGGATAAGCACCAAGTACTTGAAAATCATTAGATTGCTGCATCCGTTTGTGGGCTGTACCGGCAGGCAGCACAAGGACATCACCATGGGAGATTTCCAGCTGTTCTCCATCCGGCCCGCCTAGCTGAACAGTTGCATGGCCGCTCAAAACACCCAGTACTTCATGGACAGTACTGTGATAGTGATGATACGCGAAAATGCCATTGACCCAGCTGTTTCTCCAGTGATTGGATTTGAAAACCTCCTGCATCGTATCAGTATGTTCGAAAGCATTCTTATAATAAAGAACAGGAAGCTTATTATTTGGATAGATGCCATCATCATGAAAATGGAATTTTTGCATGTTGTGCCTCCTTTTTCTTTGTTATTTACCCGACTGTTCATCAATTGAATTCCTTTTTATACAAAATGTACTATTTTTCATACGAGTCTGCGTTTATAATACGGATAAATAACTCACAGTCAGGCGGTTACGCATGAAAATAAAAGCATTTTTTGTCGCATTGTCGGGTCTTGTCATTCTTACGTCGTGTAGTGGAGGAGTTCCGAAACAGCAAACAGAAGCGGTTCAGGCAGTGCAGCAAAAAATAGTGGAGCTGGAACCAAAAGAGGTGCCTGATAGTCGGTCAATTTCCGTTACTGCTATCGGGGATGTGCTCCTGCATAGCTCCATTTATCATGATGCAAGTACAAAGACAGGCTATGATTTTGATCCGATGTTTCAAGATGTTAAACCCTATTTAGATAGTACGACGCTCACTGTTGCCAACCAGGAATCCATTATGGGCGGGGAAGCGCTAGGCGTATCCACTTACCCGAACTTCAACAGTCCTGATGAAATTGGCGATACCTTGAAGGATGTGGGAGTCGATGTAGTCACGATGGCCAATAACCATACATTGGATCAAGGAGAAGCTGGCGTGAAGCATGCTACTGCTCAGTACGAGAAGATTGAAATGGCATATACTGGAGCGTATGCGAACAAGGAAGATAGCGAAAAGCTAACGATAGAAAAAACAGCAGAAGGTATTTCGGTCGCGTTTCTTAGCTATACGTATGGAACAAACGGAATTGCGGTACCCAAGGGCAAGGACTATCTGGTCAATCTGATTGATAAGCAGAAGATAAAAGAGGACATCAGCCGAGCAAAACAGCAAGCAGATGCTGTTATTGTAAGTTTGCATTTCGGTGTAGAATATGAAGATGATCCTAACGAGGAGCAAAAGGATCTTGCGCAATTCGTTGCTGACCAGGGAGCAACAGCAGTTTTAGGTTGTCACCCGCATGTGCTGCAGCCAGTTGAATGGCTGAGAGGAAAAGAGGGGAATAAAACGCTAGTCATTTATTCTCTCGGGAATTTCATTGCTGCCCAGGAGGAAACGGATCGGCGTATAGGTGCGGCTTTTCAATTTGATATTGAAAAAGATGGAAAGACCGTGACTGCGAAGGATCCAAGAATACTGCTGACGTATTTATCTTTTTCGGACTGGCAGCATTACCGAGTTCAGCCGATGTATCAATTGCCGGAAATGAAAAGTACTTATGAAGCGAAGAAGAAGCATATGACAAAGCTTGCACCAGATCTTTCCTTCATTGAAAAAGATACATCGAGCTAACTGCTTGATTTCCGCCTTGTGTGTACCGTATCTTAAGAAGGAAAAGCAGAAGGGGGAAACAAACAATGGAGCAAATCAATACAAGAGAAAAGTTCGATGAAGTTATCGTGAGTGAAGAGCCGGTCATCGTTAAGTTCTTCGCAGACTGGTGTCCGGACTGCACACGTATGAATATGTTTATCGATCAGGTGCTTGCGGAATATGGCAATTATAAATGGTATGAGCTTAATAATGATGAAGTACCCGATGTTGCAGCTGAGCAGGATGTAATGGGAATTCCAAGTATTCTCCTATTCCAAAACGGTGAGAAGCTGGCGCACTTGCATAGTGCAAATGCGAAATCTCCCGAAGAGGTTATCGCATTCCTCCAACAGCAGCTTGGGTAACTATTTGTAAACCGAAAAGCTTTCCTGTCCAGCAGGAAAGCTTTTTTTATAGCAGTATCTTTTCTTTGACTAAAAATGTTTCCTTTGGTAAACTTGCGCTAATAACAATAAGAAAGAAGCGATCTTTATGGATAAAGAACGAGATAAGGGTTGGCTTAGCAGAGCTGGGGATGCAAGTCTGGAAGAGTCGAACCATAGTGTGGCTATTCCGGAGAATGGGAGCTTCTTCAAAAAGCTATTCGCTTTTATGGGTCCAGGTGTACTTGTGGCAGTTGGTTTCATTGATCCGGGTAACTGGGAGACGTCCATTTCAGCTGGTTCTTCCTTTGGCTATATGCTGCTTGCTGTCGTCCTGCTTTCCAACTTAATTGCCATGCTGATGCAGGGGCTGGCCGCCAAGCTCGGAATCGCAACTGGCCGTGATTTAGCGCAGGCGACAAGGGATGCCTTCCATCCGAAAGTGGTCGTGGTACTGTGGATGCTGACAGAGCTGGCCATTATAGCAACAGATTTGGCTGAGGTTTTGGGTTCTGCCATAGCACTTAATTTGCTATTTCACATACCGATCATGGTGGGCATAATCATTACAGCGCTGGACGTCCTTTTGCTGCTTCTATTGCAGAAAAAAGGATTTCGCTGGATGGAAGCGATCATTACCGTACTGATGATCACCATCGCGGGCTGCTTTCTTTTCGAGTTGATTTTTTCGCATCCCGCTCTTTCGGAAGCATTGAAAGGCTACATCCCTTCGCCGGAAATTGTGACCGACCCATCGGTCTTATTCCTGGCGCTTGGTATTCTCGGTGCAACTGTTATGCCGCATAATCTGTATCTGCATTCCTCTATCGTGCAAACAAGGAATTATCGGGATACAGAAAAGGGCAAGAAGGAAGCAGTGAAATTCGCATATATAGACTCAACCTTCTCACTCGGAGTTGCTTTCTTCGTCAATTCAGCGATTCTGATCCTTGGTGCAGCTGCTTTCCATACTATTGGGCAGCATGTGGAAGGAATTGAGGATGCATACAAGCTGTTAAGTCCTGCTATTGGTGCGGGCGCTGCCAGCTTCCTTTTCGGGTTTGCACTGCTTCTATCTGGTCAGTCTTCGACTATTACAGGTACATTGACCGGACAGATCGTCATGGAAGGATTCATTCAGTTCCGCATAAAACCCTGGGTCAGACGGCTTGTTACAAGAATCATTGCCATCATTCCTGCGCTGATAGTCGTGGGGATTTACGGCCCTTCCAGCACAGGTGATTTGCTTGTTTGGAGTCAAGTAATTCTTAGCCTGCAGTTATCCTTTGCAGTCATCCCGCTTGTACTGTTTACAAGCAGCAAGAAAAAGATGGGTTCCTTCGTGAACAAGCCTTATATTAAAGTGCTGGCGTGGACAGCCACAGGATTAATAGTCTCGTTGAATGCATTCATGCTCGGATATATGATCGTGACAGGGCATGCCTTATAAAGCCGGTTTCCAGCCGGCTTTTTTTATTTGCCAAAGTTTAACCGATCCAATGCGCAGGGAACATTAATAGGGAAGGAGAGGAGAACGATGCAAACATTCGAACACGCTGTATATCTAGTGAATGGAAATATGGACGATGACCTCATGGAACGGGAACTGGGACAAACATTGCCAAAGCTTGTGTCATCGGTCAAACAGCTAGAGGTCATGCAAACGAAAGATCTGGGGGAATTGGTGAAATACAGCAGGGAGGTTGCAGGAGACATTGATCTATTGATCATACACGGTGGTGACGGTACCATCCATCAAGTGATCAATGCTATTGCACCTTTACCGAAGCGTCCGACAGTTGCAATCATTCCGGGAGGTACTTGCAATGATTTCAGCCGCATGTTAGGGTTGCCGCAGAATTTAGGGAAGGCAGCTGCAGCAATCGCTGACGGGAAGACTGCCTCGATAGACATTGGCCAGTATGAGGAATCGTACTTCTTGAATTTCTGGGGAGTGGGGCTGATTGCGGATGCATCGAATAACATCGATGAAGATCAGAAAGCCCGCTTAGGCGTACTATCGTATTTTATCAGTACCTTAAGAACGGTCAACCAGGCTGAACCATTTTCATATCAAATGGAAATCGATGGTGAAAATGTAGAGGGAGAAGCAGTTATGATTCTGGTAATGAACGGCCGGTTTATCGGTACAAGAGAGTTTGCAGGGCCAAATATAAGGCCGGATGATGGTAAGCTGCATGTAATATTTGTGAAAAATTCCAATTTGACTAGCTTTAAAGAGCTTCTCCAGATTAAACAAAATAAAACAGTTCTATCTGATCTGACTGAGGTAGAAATTCAGGAAGCTGAAAAAATTCGCTTCTTGTCTCCTGCGGGTAAACCAATTGATATGGATGGAGAAGTTTATCAGGAAACATCTGGTGAGGTAAAGATCCTGCCTGGACACCTTGAAATGATAATTGGAGAATAGTTTGACAATTCGTTCCATAACCTCTATACTGGAAATACTTACAAGGAAAAGGAGGGGAATCAGATGTTGCACACACTTTCGCGTGAAGCCGATCAAAATCTATTGCATCGCCGCGCGATTATTCATGGTTTTGTTGGTAACGGGATACGTATGCCCTTTTTTACCAACTAAATAATGGATAATGTGCAGGATCTATTTCTCTACAGCAGAAAGAAAAGGCGTTTCAGAGAGAACCACACCCTGCGTGTGGTTTTTTTGTACCCTTTTTTAGAATTTGTCAGAGTCAGACAGTCTTGCTGTCTGGCTTTTTTTTATAGAAAAGGAGCGGATAACATGTTAATTACATTGAAGGACGTCAAGAAAATCATGGGCGGTAATATATTGTTCGAAAAGCTGAACCTGGAGCTGAAGCCGGGAGAAAAGCTTGGTTTGGTCGGTCGAAACGGCAGTGGTAAATCAACGATCTTTAAATTGATCATCGGGACGGAGATATGTGATGGAGGGCAAGTGTTTATACGCAAGCAAGCAAAAATAGGTTATTTAGAGCAAATTCCAGTTGGGCATGCTGGTACTGTGAAGCAGTACTTGATGGGTGCATTCGATGAACTTGCTGCCCTGCAGGAAAGAATGCGGAAATTAGAGGAGCAAATGCTGGATCCGGGAAAAATGGAGAAAGCATTGGCTGCTTATGGAGAGGTGCAAACTGCATTTGCAGAAGCAGGCGGCTATGAAATGGATGCAAACATTACTCGGACAGCAAATGGGTTGCACATTGGACAGCTGCTGGAAGAACCTTTTGCCAAACTGAGTGGAGGAGAGGTAACAAAGGTGGGCTTGGCGTATGTACTCCTGCAGCAGCCAGATTTGCTGCTGTTGGATGAGCCGACAAACCATCTCGATCTGTCAGCTATTGAATGGCTTGAAAACTTTCTGGCAAATTACGCTGGAGCTGTATGCGTCATCTCACATGATCAGTATTTCCTGGATGCAACTGTATCCCGGATTGCTGATTTAGAGGATGGGGAGGTGACTGTTTATACCGGCAACTTCACCTCTTATCTGAAACAAAAGGAAGCGAAGCTCCTGCAGGAATTCGAAGCATATAAGGAACAGCAGAAAAAGATCAAGAAAATGAAGGAAACAATCAAGAGGCTGAAGCTGTGGGCGAATCAGGCAAATCCGCCGAATGAAGGATTGCATAAGCGTGCGCGTAATATGGAACGCGCATTGGAGCGGATGGAGAAGCTGTCCAGGCCTAATATTGATCCGGCAAAGATGAGGCTTAAACTTGCTGCAGACCAGCGCAGCGGAGAAGATGTCATCCGTATGGAATCAATCAGAAAGTCCTTCGGTGAACGAGAAGTGCTGCGGGATATCATGCTGCATTTGCGTTATAAAGAAAGGGTAGCTATTGTAGGGGATAACGGCAGCGGCAAGTCGACATTAATCAAAATTGTCCTTGGCAGTTTACGTGCTGACAGCGGAATCGTTAAGATCGGGAGTGCAGTGCAGGTGGGTTATCTGCCGCAGCATCCATTGGAGGAAGCGGATCCCGCCATGCGGATGATTGATTATTTCCGAACGGTGATTTCTGTGGCGGAAGCAGAAGCAAGACATATGCTGGCAGCATTCATGTTCTATGGGTACGCAGTGTTCCAGCCGATTGGGCGCTTGAGCGGAGGAGAAAGAATGCGGCTGAAACTTGCCATTTTTATGCATCAAGGTATCAATTTGCTCATCTTGGATGAACCGACGAACCATCTGGACTTGGAATCAAGGGAGGTTCTGGAGGAGGCTCTGGGGCGTTTTGATGGAACGGTGCTTGGTATCAGCCATGATCGACATCTGCTGAATACCTGTTTTGATCAGACAGCTTACCTGGAAAATGGGGTGCTTCATCGTTATCCGGGTAATTATGAAGAGACAAAAGACCAATGGAAGATAGTTAAACAATAAAAAGCTGCGAGCATTGCTCGCAGCTTTTCTTTATGCTGTCGGAATTCCGCCAGTGATGCTGTATACCTGTGCACTTACATAGCTTGATTCTTCAGACGCAAGGAATACATACACGCTGGCAAGCTCAACCGGCTGTCCTGCACGTCCGGCAGGTGTTGGCGGTGTGTTGGAGCCGAATTCAGGGATGTTTTCCTGCAGCTGTCCGCCGGAAATTTGCAATGGTGTCCAAATTGGCCCCGGTGCAACAGAGTTCACGCGGATTCCTTTATCGGCAATCTGTTTTGCCAGACCTTTTGTGAAACCGATGATTGTGCTTTTCGTAGCTGCATAATCCAGCAACATTGGAGAAGGATTGAAGCCTTCCACAGATGTCGTCGTAATGATCGAAGACCCCGCTGGCAAATGCGGAAGGGCAGCTTTTGTCAGCCAATAAAGCGGATATACATTTGTTTCAAATGTCGCTTTCAGCTGCTCGGTTGTCAAATCTGCAATGTCCTCTACAGCTTGCTGCTTACCAGCGACAAGTGCAAGGATATCAAGACCGCCTAATTGTTCGACTGCTTCCTCTACAAGCTTATAGTTGAATCTCTCGTTTCGAAGGTCTCCGGGTATAAGTACGGCCTTTCTCCCTTCTGCCTCAATTAGTTCTTTTACTTCTTCGGCATCTGGCTGCTCTTCTGGTAGGTAGTTGATAGCTACATCGGCACCTTCTCTTGCGTAAGCAATAGCAGCGGCACGGCCGATACCGGAGTCACCACCAGTAACCAGTGCTTTTCGTCCTGTCAGTTTTCCGGATCCTTTATAGCTATCTTCTCCGCAATCAGGCTTTGGATCCATATCCTTCTGCAGACCGGGCGGATCCTGATATTGTTTCGGATACGTATCATGGTAATATTGTGTTTTTGGATCTTTTGGCAATTAAGACAGCTCCTTTTCGTTTCGTATATATGCTATTGATACCACGTTTCATTTAAATCAAACTGCATATTCGAAATGTAATGGGTTGCATGAAAAAAAGCGGAACTTTGCTGAAAATAGGTTTTAAGTACTAGGTGCGGGGGTAATATTTGGTAGAATGCATTGGCAGGAGACAAAAGGAGAATGCAGATGAGACATCGCAATGTAGAAGTATACATCAGTGATCATTGTAAGCAATGCGAGCAAGTGATGGAGCAGCTTGATAAGTGGAATATTTCTTACAGTGTCAAAAATATCACAAATGCGCCCGCTGTATTGAAGGAAATGCAAGCACATTCCGTTTACAGCACTCCGCTTGTCCTGATCGATGGTGAAAAGGTTCTAGGGTTCCAAAAAAACAAGCTTCAGCAAATGCTTGGGCTTATCAACAGAATGCAGTCCACACGGACACAGTTCAGCTATTGAGCAAAAATCAACGTATCTGCGATGGTTTTTGCTTTCTTTTTAATGCTAAGAATAACGCCCTTCCTTCGCCTAACATACGATAAAGGAGAAATAGGAAAGGTGTGTGGAGATGCATTATTACAATACGACAGAGCCACGCTCCCATGTACAGCAGCAGATGAGCGATGGACGGCAGCGTTATTATTACGAACCTGTTTATCAAACCGAGCCTAGAGAGCAATTTAATGATACGATGAATACTCATACATGGATGCAAGCAAATGTAAATGTTGGTGATACTAACAGACAGACCGAGCCTTATGCCTACAATCCATATCCTCCTGAGTATTTCAGTCAGTGGGGAGGCTGGCAGCAAGCGCAGCAAACACAGCCGCCGCAGCAGGTAACGCCGTATGAGTATTTCAAAAAACCACCTCTTGCGCCGTATTGGCATGCATATGCCCAGCCGACAAATATCCAGCAGCCAAAGCAGCAAGCGCAGCTGACAAAAGGGCTGGCAACTTACTTTCAAGATAAGAATGGCCAAATGGATATTAATAAGATGATGTCGACCGTCGGACAGATGGCATCGACGGTTCAGCAGGTTTCTCCAATCGTCAAATCACTCGGTTCTTTTTTGAAGATACTGAGATAAACAATAAGGAAAGCGAAGATGATCGAATGACAGGAATATTATGTATCCACGGCTTCACCGGTGGTACGTACGAGGTGGAGCCCTTAACTGAGCATTTAATGAATCATACGGAATGGAAAGTGGAAATGGTCGCTCTGCCTGGTCATGGGAAGGCAGATGAGCTGTCCCTCCGCGGAGTCGGTCATAGAGAATGGATCAAGGCTTGTGAGGAAGCATATGAGCGTCTTGCACAAGAATGTACCCAGGTCTATGTAATAGGATTTTCGATGGGCGGAATGATTGCTTCCCATTTAGCCGCCAAATACGGTGCTGACAAGCTTGTCCTGTTATCAGCATCGGGTAAATACCTTAACTGGAAGCTGCTGACGATTGAGGCCTGGCAAAACATGAAAAAGCAGCTGAGCGGCGATATTTTGGACGACTTGACCAAACTGCGGGAAGAGAAAAAAGGGAAAATTCCGTTTCGTGCATTCTGGGAATTCAAGAAATGTGTAGATTATACAAAAAAAGCATTACCTGCAGTTTCCTGTCCCGTATTCATTGTGCAGGGAATTCAAGACAGCATGGTGCCGCATCGTACTGTAAACTATTTGCACAAACATCTTGGCTCCCAGAAGCAGAAAATGGTTCTCTTTGACGAATCGAGACATCTTCTATGCCTTGGTCCGGATATCGACCAAATCTGTACGCAAGTGGAGGAATTTCTGCTTGAGGCTTAATATTTGCCGGTGAGTGTTTAAGATCCATCCTAAAGGAGAAAATAGAAACAAAGCTGTGAAAGCCGGTAGGACTGCTGCTTGAAAATAATATAACGATTTCCAAAGATCTGTTAGACATTTGGAAGGGCTTTAATGATAAATATTACACGTATATGTACGTGTAATCATAGATATAGGTAGAATTCGGATAAATAGTGTGTTACTATAATTAAATCCAATGAATGCTTGCTTAAGGCCTCTTCCCAAGCGTGGAGGAAGGCTTTTTTATTGTGTATAACTGCCGTGCTTCATCAGTGAGACTTTTTTTATATAAAGGAGTAATAAGAAATTGACAACATTTAGTTCATTAGGTATTTCGGAACCAATTTTAAAAGCATTAGATAAAATGGGATTTGAAGAGGCTACACCGATCCAAGCCGAGACAATTCCATTCGCCCTGGAAGGAAAAGACGTACTAGGTCAAGCGCAGACTGGTACTGGTAAAACTGCTGCCTTCGGTATCCCGATGATCAGCAAAATCGATCGCTCTAAACGCCAAATCCAAGGTTTGGTTATTGCACCGACTCGTGAGCTTGCTATCCAGGTAGGAGAAGAGCTTCACCGTCTTGGTCAATTCAAAGGAATCCGTACACTTCCAGTATACGGTGGTCAGCATATGGACCGTCAGATCCGTTCACTAAAAGAAGGCCCGCATATCGTCGTTGCGACACCTGGCCGACTGCTTGACCATATCCGCCGCAAAACGATCAATATCAGCAATGTTCACACTGCTGTATTGGATGAAGCTGACGAAATGCTAAACATGGGCTTCATCGACGATATTCGCGAAATTCTTTCCTCTATCCCTGAAGAGCGTCAAACATTGCTATTCAGTGCGACAATGCCGAAAGAAATCCGTGATATCGGTACGAGATTGATGAAAGACCCTACAGAAGTTAAAGTAAAAGCAAAAGAAATGACTGTAACGAACATCGATCAGACTTACATCGAAGTTCAGGAAAGACAGAAATTCGATACACTTTCCAACTTGCTTGATATCGATGAGCCAACATTGGCAATTATATTCGGCAGAACGAAAAAACGTGTTGATGAAGTGACAGAAGGCTTGCAGGCTCGCGGTTTCCGCGCAGAAGGTATTCATGGCGATCTTACACAAGGCAAGCGTATGTCCGTGTTGAACAAATTTAAAAATGGCCGTGTAGAAATTTTGGTGGCGACTGACGTTGCTGCACGTGGTCTTGATATCTCTAACGTAACGCATGTATATAACTTCGATATCCCGCAGGATCCGGAAAGCTATGTGCACCGCATCGGTCGTACAGGACGTGCTGGTAAAGCTGGACAAGCTGTCTCCTTTATCACGCCAAGAGAGATTTCTCACCTGCATTTGATCGAAAAAACAACAAAGAGCAAAATTGCACGCAAAGATGCTCCGACTAACGACGAAGCTGCACAAGGACAGCAGCAGATCGCTATCGATAAAATGATGCGTACGATCGAAAATAAAGATCTAAAAGCATACAACGAAAAAGCAAACGAGCTGATCAACCAGTTCGGTGCTGAAACAGTTGTTGCAGCTGCTTTGAAAATGCTGACAAAAGAGCGTCGTAATACACCGGTTCGTATTACTTCCATTGCTCCAATCAGCGTAAAAGGCAACTTCAAGGACAAAAAGAAATACCGTGGCGGCGGTTCCCGTGGCGGTAATGGCGACCGACGTGGCGGCTATGGCCGTAACAGCAATTCGCGTGGCCGTAACTACCAAGGACAAGGCAAACGCAATGGCAGCGGAGGCGGCGGCTACCGCGGCAAACGCAACAACGATAACTAATTAAAAAAAGACACCTGAAAGGGTGTCTTTTTTTATGGCAAGAGTCTTGGAGTATTATTTCCAAGGCTCTTTTTTCATTCAAAAACGAAACAAATTTCCAGTCGAAACGTATGGTAAAACCGAAGAGGGGGAAGAAGATGAAGTCACAGCCACGTAACAAAATTGCAGTGAATGCAAAGAAGGTTTGGCGCATCAATGCCAGCCTGTATATGCTGCTGCCAGTCATTGCAGCAGGGGTTCTTACGTTTTTCTGGAATACCTGGTCCATTCCGGATGCTATCATTTATATTGCTTGGGCTATTATCGCCGCTGGCTTGATTTTCTTTATCTGGCTGCTTCCAGCACTGCGATGGAGAAGGTGGCGTTACGAAGTGTTTGAGCAGGAAATATACATACAAAGCGGCATCTTCATTGTTACGCAAACGATTGTGCCGATGATCCGGGTGCAGCATGTCGATACCGAGCAAGGACCGGTGCTGAAGAAATTCGGTTTGGCCACGGTATCTGTCTCAACAGCTGCAACGACACACAATATACCAGCTTTGGCTTTGGAGGAAGCTTTGGAGCTGCGTGATCGTATCGGAATACTTGCTCGTGTGGAGGAAGAAGATGTCTGAACCGAAAAGGATGCATCCAATCAGTATCGTCCTCCGGATGCTGAAGCTCATCAAAGACGCCATTGTTCCACTTGCTATTGCATTTATCGCATTACTGAGAGATATGACCAAGTTGTTTTGGTGGAGTCCTTTCGCACTTATCGGGGTTATCTTACTGCTAAGCGGTCTGTTTGGATTTTTATATTGGTACCGATTCACATATCGGATGGAAGATGATGAACTCCGAATTGAATCTGGGGTTTTTATAAAGAAAAAGCGTTATATATCCCGACATCGTATCCATTCCGTGAATACAAGTGCAAATATCCTTCACAGACTTTTTAGTCTGGTCAAGCTGGAGGTACAGACAGCAGGTGGAGGAAAAGAGGCGGAAGGGATGATTCCGGCCCTTTCCCAGTTGGAAGCTGCGGCGATACAGCAGTTTGTAAAAAGGAAAGAGAATATCGTACTACAGGAGAATACGGAGGATGCACCGATGCAAGAGGAGCGGAACAGCTATCGGCTCAGTTTCCGCCGCTTGCTAGTCGCTGCTGCTACCTCGGGCGGCACGGGTGTCATTTTCGGGTTCCTTTTTGCAATTACACAGCAAGCAGATGAGGTAGTTAATATAAATATCTATTCTTTTGCTTATGATTGGCTATCGCAGCAGAGCTTGCTTCTATCTATCATTTTTGTCATCGGCAGCTTGGCGTTGACATGGATGGTAGCCATGGTCGGAACGATATTAAAATATTGCTTCTTTGACATAACCAAGCAAGGGAATGAGCTTTCCATACGAAGAGGTCTGCTTGAAAAAAGGGAAATGACCATACCGTTGCATCGAATTCAAGCACTGAAAATAGAAGAAAATATCTTTCGCCAGCCTTTCGGATTACTTGCGGTGAGCGCAGAAATTGCAGGTGGAGCAAGTGATGCTGATAAAAATAGTTTTTCCACTGTCCTTTTCCCGCTGCTGAAAAAATCTGAGCTCGCTAGTTTTCTGAATGAGCTGTTACCTGAATTTGTAGTGGAGCCGAGCTTTAGGAAGCCGCCGAAGCGTGCATTGCTTCGATATCTATTTCTCCCATCGCTCATTACTGTTCTAGCAACCGGGGTGCTAGTCTACTTCTTTGGCGGGTACGGGCTGCTGGCTCTTCTGCTCGTCATACTTACCATTATCTTCGGTATCCTAAGCCATCGGGACGCTGGTGTGTCCTGGGAGACAGATATGCTTACGATGCGGTACCGGGAGCTGACACGAGTGACTGTCCATGTGAATCGTAAAAAGGTACAGGCTTTCTATGGATCGCAGCATTACTTCCAATCAAAAAAACAGCTTGGTACATTGAAGATTGCTGTTGCATCAGGAGGGACAATGGGAAGCAGATTCAAGGTGAAGCATCTGGAGGAAAAGGATACAAAGGATGCCTCTGACTGGTATTCCTTCCGCAGTTAAAAAGAACCGCACAACATTTGTGCGGTTCAATTCATATAATCGTAGATACCGATAAGCACTAAAGCTACGATAACAATCCACATGATAACCTTCTTATTGGTTCGTTTCCCATACGGACGTTTTTTCCAGCGGTCGGCGTCAAAGCCTGCATCGTCATCACGCTGGCGAGGACGTTTGTTTCGATAAATGGAGAAAGGCTTTGCTTTTATAAGGAAGAGTGGAGCTAGTACAAATCCTGCCACAGCTCCAGCTAGATGTGCTGTGAGGTTTATATTTGCGGAAAACAATGACATTACGATACCGACAAGGAAGATGATGACGATCAATTGCGCATTTCCGGGATCTATCAAATGCTTGCGGAAATAAACCATAAACAGGTAAATTCCAAACAATCCATAGATTGCACCGGAAGCCCCTATATGACTGACAAAGCTGTAAGGATCGAGTACATAAGTCACAGCATTTCCAACAATTCCGGTCAGCAAGTAAAACAGGATGAACTTCAGTTTCCCTAGCATTTGCTCGAGAGCTGGTCCGAATATAACCAGGGAGAAACAGTTGAAAAGCACATGGGAGATGCTTCCGGGTGCGTGCAGGAAGATAGGTGTTACGAGCCTCCAGTATTCTCCGCCAGAGATGAAGAGATTCACACCTGCTCCTAATTGATAGAGGCTGCTTCCGAATTCAGTTGGCAGCAGGCCTGTTATAATCCAAAGCAGCAGATTAACTGCTACGATCAAGCTGATGACAGGATAAGCATATAAATATTCTTTAAAGCTTTCAGTTCTGCGGAACAATCCAATCCCTCCTTCATACCTTCTTTTAGCTAACAGCATAGCGTAATCCAATGAAAATTGCTTGTCATAACATCTTATAACTTTCCCCCCTGCTTTTATACATATAGGGTACAATACTCGGTAGAGAATTCAGTTGGAAGGTGGGTTGTGCGATCATGATTAAGGGTATCGGATTAGATATTACAGAATTGGCACGTATCGAAAAAGCGATTGTGCAAAGCGAGAGGATCCTGACTAGGATTCTGACAAAATCAGAACAAACACATTATCATTCACTATCTTCAGATAAACGGAAAGTAGAATTTGCTGCTGGACGATTTGCTGCAAAGGAAGCCTACGCAAAAGCAAGAGGCACCGGTTTAGGCAAATTGGGTCTTCATGATATTGAAATAATGCCGAATGAAGCAGGAGCGCCAGTCCTCAAAGCCAGCGACCAGGCAGAGGGGGAGCAGGTTTTCCTGTCGATTACCCATTCGGATGCATATGCTGCTGCGCAAGTGATCATTACGCAGGATAAATAGACTTGTTTGCATATTATGTGGGCCTGTCTCATAAATTGTAGTGCGGGTAGGAGGGAACAGCGTGTATATTGTCACCGCAAAGGAAATGTACGAAGTGGATCGTTATGCAATGGAGGAAATAGGGATCAGCGGCAGCATCTTAATGGAATCTGCCGGCCGTGCCATTGCTGAAAGGATGAAACCGCTGATCGGAACCACGGACAGAATATTAGTCCTATGTGGCTCCGGCAATAATGGCGGCGATGGATATGTAGTAGCCAGGACGCTGCTGAATGAAGGATATGATGTGGCTGCTGTCCAAGTAGGGCGCAACCTGACAGCCGATGCAGCGATGCATCAGCAGGTTTACGACCGGCTTGGCGGTGAAGTGATGGATGTGGAAGCAGACGCTTTCCAGCCAGCATTGGCTAAAGCGGATATCATTGTGGATGCGATGCTGGGCTTGGGTGTTCGTGGCAAGCTGCGAAGCCCCTATACGGAAACCGTACAGGCTGTCAATGACAGTGATGCACGTGTTTATGCCATTGATTTGCCTTCCGGTGTACCGGCGGATGATGCCTCGGAATTTGAAGAAGCGATCGAAGCCGATTATACCTTCATCATCGAAGCGCCGAAACCTAGCGCCTTCATCCAGAAAACAGCACCTTACTACGGAAAATGGGATACAGTATCCATCGGCCTGCCGGCTGCCTATCTAGGCAGACAAGCCGGTGCCAGAACATGGACTGAAAAGGACGTGAAGCGGTCATTTCCGATCCGGCAGCCTTTTTCTCATAAAGGGACAAATGGCAAAGGATTCCTCATCGGGGGAGGAATTGAAATGCCAGGATCAGTTACGATGTCCAGCATGGCTTCTCTTAGGGCAGGAGCAGGTCTTCTGACTGTCGGAACCTTGCGCCAGGTCATTCCATCTGTATTATCCCACTTGGCAGAAGCGACATTCACTTCTTTGAATGAGGAGAATGGCGTGATAGCCGATACGGAAGACTTGGATGTAAGTCCTTATGATGCAATTGTCGTCGGCATGGGAATGGGACGGAGCGAAGCAACAGCTGCCTTGACGAAACGGGTGCTTGAAGAAGCGGAAGTTCCTGTCCTTTTAGATGCTGATGGTCTTTATCATATCAAATCCGACCTGGAGATCCTTCGGAATAGACAAGCTCCGACAGTTTTGACGCCGCATCCTGGAGAAATGGCCATGCTGCTGGATATGAAAGTGCCAGAACTGCTGGAAAGACCATTCGAGCTGGCTCGGAAATTTGCGATAATGCATCAGGTACATCTCGTGCTGAAAGGGGCATACACCATCATCACCGCCCCAGATGGCAGTCAGGTTGTCAATACGACTGGCAACCCTGGTTTAAGTAAGGGCGGAAGCGGAGATGTACTTTCCGGTATCCTCCTTACAATGCTCATGCAGCACGAGGATCCGATGGAGGCAGTTGCAAACGGAGTTTACATCCACGGAAAAGCAGCCGATGTATTGGTCGAAGATTCGCATTCCCAGCAGGACTTATTGGCAACTGATCTTATGAAGGGGCTGGCCAAGGTTTTTCGTACCATTTCCGATTGACGGGGGCATGTTCTCTTTGTTCGCTTTATAGCTGACAAAGGAGTGTGACCATGAAAAAATTTGCTGGTTTGATTGTCTTTGCTGCCTTTTTATTCTTATTAGCCGGCTGCAGTGAAGCCTCTCAGGAAGATGTAGTAAAGAAGCTGGAAGAGACATCAGCTGAGCTGCAAGGCTACAAGGCCGAAGCCACTATGAAGCTGAACACAGGAGAAGAACAGCAAGCCTACGGTATTGACGTGTGGTATCAGAAAGACGACCATTACCGGGTCTTGTTGAAAAATGATACCGATGAGCAGGGCAGTCAGGTGATTCTGCGCAATAAAGATGGCGTATTCGTTCTCACGCCTGCTTTGAAGAAGAGCTTCAAATTCCAGAGCGAGTGGCCTTATAACAGCAGTCAGCCGTATTTGTTCCAATCGCTCGTGCAGGATGTTCTGAAGGACAATACTGCGACCTTCGAATCTACAGAAGAGCATTATGTGTTCCAGACGAAAACGACATATCAGAACAATACAACGCTGCCTTACCAGGAAATCTATTTCAACAAAAAAACATATACACCTGAGCTGGTAAAAGTATTGGATAAAGATAAAAAGCCGATGGTCGAAGTAGCCTTCTCCGCATTCAAACTTGATCCGAAGTTCGGTGAAAAGGACTTTGAACTAGAGAACAATATGACTGGATCTCTATCCGGGGTACCAGCTTCTGCAGTACCGGATGAACAGCAAGGATTGACTGTGTTATATCCGACAGAGACGGCGGGGGCTGCACTTGCTGAGGAGAAGGAAGTCAATGCTGACGGGAAGGAACGGGTAATCCTGACATATGAAGGCGAGAAGAGTTTTACATTGATTCAGGAACAAGCGGATGTATCCGAGACTGCTGCAGCCGCAGCGATACCGGCTAGCGGCGAACCAATCAGCCTCGGTTTCACCGTAGGAGCCATTACCTCCTCCAGTCTGACATGGACAAACAACGGCGTCGATTATATGCTTGCCAGTGAGGAATTGACGCGGGAAGAAATCCAGGAAGTAGCGGCATCCATCAATGGCCAGGCTATGAAATAATGAGCAGAAGCAGACGAACCCAGTCTGCTTTTTTTGTTTTCCTGCTATAATAGACGGAGGTAAAAATTGTAGGAGATGAATACAAAATGAAGGTCGACCATTTTTATCGGGATTCTTGGGTGGAAATAAATCTCGATCATGTTGAATATAATATAAAGCAACTGGCAGCACATATCGGAGAAGACAAAGGGATTTATGCGGTTGTCAAAGCGAATGCATATGGACATGGATATGCCCAAGTCGCGCAGGCTGCGCTGAACGCCGGAGCATCAGCACTGGCGGTCGCTTTTCTGGATGAGGCGATTCATTTGCGAAAAGCCGGCATACAGGCGGCGATCCTTGTGCTCGGAGCAACTCGTGCTGAGGATGCGGCAATTGCTGCAGAGCATGATATTTCGCTTACCTTTTACCGTAAGGATTGGCTGGAGGCAGTGCGTGCCCAACACTTCCGCAAGCCCCTTCAGCTGCATATGAAGCTGGATACGGGAATGGGGAGATTAGGCTTCCGGACAGCGGAAGAAATTCACTCTGTATTGCCAATGCTTGATGCGCCGTCTTTAACCCTGGAAGGTGTCTATACACATTTTGCAACAGCAGATGAGTCTGATTTGGCGTATTTTGAAGGACAGCGAAGCAAATTTGACGAGTTATTCAAGTCTCTGCGGGAGGAATGGCACCACCCAGTCATCGTCCACACAGACAATAGTGCAGCCAGCATGCGTTTTGCTGCGGATGAGTCGGATTTTGTCCGTTTCGGCATCGGCATGTATGGACTTTATCCGTCAAAGACCGTCAAAGAAGAGCATCCGATAGCACTCCGTCAAGCGTTTTCCCTGCACAGTAAACTAGTGCACGTCAAACAGCTTGAAGCACATGAAGCGGTGAGTTATGGCGCAACCTATGAAACAGATAAACCGGAATGGATCGGGACAATGCCTATCGGATATGCAGATGGATGGATCCGCAAAATGCAAGGATTCGAGGTACTTATAGATGGCAAGAGAATGCCGATTGTAGGCAGGGTCTGCATGGATCAATGCATGGTGAAGCTTGATAAAGCCTATCCAACCGGTACGGAAGTTGTTCTCATCGGTTCACAGCTGGATGCTTTTATCAGCATGGATGAAGTGGCAGACTGGGTAGACACTATCAATTATGAGATTCCTTGCCTTATTGGCGCTCGAATGCCGCGCGTCTATAAACGCTCTGGTCAGATTGTCGAAATCGCCAATGCACTTTCTCCTGGCGAAAGCTTATAATTTTCGGCAGAAAGTCAGCCTTTCTCCCAAGCTTTTTGTTTGAAAAAGGCTTTTTTTATCAAAAAGTTCCGGAGGGTCCTTTGCAAACACATGGCTCGGATGGTATGATGAAAGTGGATTTTTACAGAAACGACCCGAGCGAATTGGTGGAGGTGTATGGTTGTGTCCGAAGGCTTACAAGAAATCGTTGTAAAGCTGCCTAAGAAACTCCTGAATGAGGTGGATGGTTTGATGCAGAACAATAACAATAGTCTCGATCATTTCTTCTATCAAGCGGCTAAGTCATACGTGCAGGAAAGAAAGAATATTCGTGAGACCATGCAAAAAGGGTACATGGAAATGGCACGTATCAATCTAAATATCGCTTCAGAAGCTTTTCAAGCTGAAGAGGAGGCAGAAGTAACGTTAGAGCGCCTTGTAAGCGGGGTGTAGGCCTTTGATCGTTAAAAGAGGCGAAGTCTATTTCGCCGACCTGTCCCCGGTGGTGGGATCAGAACAGGGGGGCGTGCGCCCGGTATTGGTCCTGCAGAATGATATCGGAAACCGATTCAGTCCGACCGTCATCATAGCAGCGATAACGGCACAAATCCAAAAAGCCAAGCTGCCGACCCACGTGGAGATCGATGCCAAGAAGTATGGATTTGAACGGGATTCCGTCATTCTTCTGGAACAGATCCGAACAATCGACAAGCAGCGGCTGACTGATAAAATCACACAGCTGGACCCTCCAATGATGGAGAATATAAATCGAGCACTTGAAATAAGTCTAGGGCTTACAGAGTTCTAGATATGGAATAGTCCTTGCGTATATAAACGTGAGGGCTTTTTATTTTGATTTCAGTCCTATTGGAATTTGGTATATACTAAGAAGAAGTCGCCTTATTGGCAAGGCGGGCGTATTGGTGTTAGATTAAGAGTAGATAATAGTGACCTTGAACATATGACTGCAGCAAGTCAGCCTTTGACAAGGTGAACGTTACAATACGGGGGTTTCATGATGGCAAAAAATCTGAAGGAGATTCTGGTTGGAAATAGTAATGATCTGGTTCATATGTGGCTTGAGGAAGTCGCAGAGAAGCAGAAGGAAGTAGCAAATTCTACAATTTCACAGGATCTTTTCGAAAACACCAATCGGGAATTCGTCAATATCATTTTCGGCAGTGTCGAAAAGGAGAGTTTGACTTCCGATCTGGACAGTTTTACTGAACGCGTAATTAACTTGGGTTGGCCGCTCAGCTATCTAACGGATGGTCTGCAGCTTTTTAAGCGTGTCGCAATTGAGTTTCTCATTGAACATGAAGAATTGGATGTACCTGTACCAAAGGTTCTGCGTCATGTGGACGAGCTTGTCAATCCAGTGATCAACCAGCTTGTGAATGAGTATTCCGGCAGCTGGGAAAATACAGTTTCACTCCAGCGTGTCGCATTGCAAGAGCTTTCTGCACCGTTGATTCCGGTTATGGACAATATTACGGTCATGCCTCTTATCGGTACCATTGATACCGAGCGTGCAAAATTCATAATGGAGAACTTACTCGATGGAGTAATCAAACACCATGCCGAGGTTGTGCTGATCGATATCACCGGGGTGCCAGTTGTGGACACGATGGTTGCGCATCACATCATCCAGGCGGCAGAAGCAGTGAGACTGATCGGTTCTACTTGTATCCTTGTTGGCATTAGACCCGAGATAGCTCAGACGATAGTGAATCTTGGGATAGATCTTAGTAAGTTCCCGACGAAAAGCTCTCTGCGCAAAGGATTTACAACGGCTCTTGAAATGACGAATCAAATGATCGTACAAACAAACAGCGAAGAACAGACTATAGAAGAGCTGATCGATTCGCTTGATAGGAGTGAACAATCGTGAGAATTCCAATATTGAAGCTGCATAATTACTTGCTGATCAGTATCCAGATTGATCTTGATGATCAGACTGCCATTCAATTCCAGGAAGACCTGCTCAACAAAATTCATCAAAGCGGAGCAACAGGGGTAGTTATCGACCTGACGTCTGTTGACATTATCGATTCCTTTATCGCCAAGGTACTAGGTGATGTGGTGACGATGTCAGACTTGATGGGAGCAAAAGTCGTGCTGACCGGCATTCAGCCAGCCGTTGCAGTAACACTAATTGATTTGGGCATTCATTTGAATGAGGTAACTACGGCATTAGATCTAGAACAAGGATTGATTAAATTGCGCCAGGAACTGGAGGAGTGAAAATGGACTTCAGAACCTGTGTAAATATACAGAAAGAATGGGACATTGTCGGTGCCAGACAATTCGGCCGCGACTTTTCGAAGAAGCTTGGCTTCGGGATTGTTGACCAGGCCCGTATAGCAACTGCTATATCAGAGCTTGCACGCAATATCTACCTGTATGCAGGAAGCGGTAAGATCTGCTTCGATGAGGTGGAGAACGTCGGTTCACGCGGAATTTGCATTGTTGCCATTGATACAGGTCCCGGTATAAAAGATATCAGTCAGGTAATGGAAGATGGTTTCTCCACATCTGGAGGTCTTGGCGCAGGTCTTCCTGGTGTAAAACGCTTGATGGATGAATTCGATATAACTTCAAAGACAGGCGAAGGAACGGAAATCCGCGTCGTTAAATGGGTTCGTTAGAGGAGGTTGATGCCAGGTGGATGCGCTTAAGCTAGATCTGTCACACTATCGTGAACTGCTCAAACAATACATCAATACACAAGACGAGTCTGCCTTATACGAGGCAGAGCAGATAAGTAAACGCTCCATACAGCATAATATCTCGCTGGAGGAGATCATCAACACGCATATCAATGCGCTGGAAGATATTTATCCTGATCTTCCGGAGAACATTCAGCACTCGATGAGCTTTCTGTTGGAAGTAATGATTTCTTACGGGCTGGCATTGCAGGAATTCCAGGATCTTCGTGAAACACAGCTGGAGATAAAATCGGAAATTTCCGTAGCGGCCAGAATGCAAAATACATTGCTGTCAACAGTGAAGCCGGATGTAGAAGGTTTCGATATCGGAGTTGTCAGTGTACCTGCAAATCAAATGAATGGTGACTATCACCACTTCATCCATCATGAAGATGGTACTGTAGGTATAACGGTGGCTGATGTGATCGGCAAAGGTATCCCGGCAGCATTATGCATGTCGATGATCAAATACGCAATGGAAAGCTTTCCGTCTGAGCATAAAAACCCGAGTGAAATACTGGAAAGCCTTAATCGGGTAGTGGAACGGAATGTCGATCCAAGTATGTTCATTACAATGTTTTATGCACTTTTCAATCCGGCAGCCAGCACAATATCCTATTCATCAGCGGGACATGAGCCAGGCTTCTATTATCATGCTGCTGACGATACCTTTGAAGAGATTCGGGCAAAAGGTGTCGTTCTTGGCGTGACAGATATGGCCCAGTACCGCCAGTATGAAAGGGAGATCCATGCTGGTGATATGGTTATCCTGCTTACCGACGGTGTGACGGAATGCCGTCAAGGAGATCGCTTCATCGAGAGTGAGGAAGTGCTTGAGGTTATCAAGAGTTTTTCCCATCTTTCAGCGCAGGAGTTGGTGGAAAACGTGTATAAGCATTTTGAAAGACTCCAGGATTTTCACCTGCGAGATGATTTTACATTGATAATTATCAAAAAAGATGTTTAAAAAAAGAACAAACGGGTATTACATAGGAATGGTAACTAGCCCTTAGGAGGTACATGATGAACTTAACTGTTGACGTACAAGAAAAAGAAGGAAAATCAGTAGTTTTATTAGCTGGTGAAATAGATGCGTATACAGCTCCTAAACTGAAAGAGACACTTTTATCCCTTACCGAAAAAGAGGGCAGTAAAGTGGAGGTTAATCTGGAGCATGTTAATTATATGGACAGTACCGGATTAGGCGTATTCGTTAGCGGGTTGAAATCGACAAAAGAAAACAACAGTGAATTGAAGCTCGTACAGCTGCAGGACCGTGTATACCGTTTGTTCGAGATTACAGGTTTGATCGATGTGATCGATGTTGACAAAACAGTACAAGGTGGCTATTAATTATGGAATCGTTCGATTTTATCGAGATTAAAGTACCGGCTAAACCAGAATACGTTGGGGTAATTCGACTGACCAGCTCAGGTGTTGCAAACCGGATGGGCTTTTCCTACGAGGATATCGAGGATTTGAAGGTTGCAATTTCCGAGGCGGTAACAAACACTGTGAACCATGCATATGAGAAAGATGAAGATGGCGAAGTTACAATTGGTTTCGGTGTTTATGAAAATCGGCTCGAAGTCATGGTCGCAGATCACGGCGGCAGTTTCAACTTGGATCAAGTGAAACGGAATATTGGACCATATGAAGCTGCAGAACCAATTGAACAGCTGAGGGAGGGCGGTTTCGGTTTATTCCTGATTGACGCGTTGATGGACAAAGTGGAAATCAATAGCGATTCCGGAGTGATCGTCCTCATGACGAAATACCTTCATGAAAATGGGGTGGGACTAGATGACGACCAAATCTCAACCACACAATAACCGTGAGGATGAGGTTTATAAATGGATAGATCATCTGCAAAAGTATCCCACAGATGAAGAAATCCAAGAAAAAATCGTACTCACATACAAAGATCTTGTCACATCCATAGCGAGGAAATACTCTAAGAACAGTTCCATCCATGAAGATTTGGTTCAAGTTGGAATGCTCGGCTTGCTTGCAGCGATCCGTCGGTATAATCCGGAATTCGGCAAGTCATTCGAATCATTTGCTATTCCGACCATCATCGGAGAAATCAAACGTTTTATTCGTGATAAGACATGGAGTGTCCATGTGCCGCGGCGGATCAAAGAACTGGGTCCGAAAATTCGTAAAGCAATCGACGAGCTGACTACTGATAATCAGAAGTCCCCGACTGTGGCGGAAATCGCTGCTTTTCTGGAAGTGTCCGAGGAGGACATTTTAGAGACAATGGAAATGGGCAAAAGCTACAAGGCATTGTCTGTTGACAGAAAGATTGAAGCTGATTCAGATGGCAGTACTGTAGCGATCCTTGATTTGGTAGGTTCGACGGATAATGGCTACGAAGATATTGACCGCAGAATGCTGCTGGAAAAGGTGCTGCCGATTCTTAGTGAGCGGGAGCAGGAAATTCTTCGCTGCACTTATTTTGAGAATATGAGTCAAAAAGACACAGGAGAAAGACTCGGTATTTCTCAGATGCATGTATCGCGTCTGCAGCGCAGAGCCCTGCGCAAATTACGGGAAGCCTTACAAGCTGAAGGTGCTGACAGCTTTGAGTGATACTTATCTCCATATGGATGTGTCGGCGTTTCAGGAGCCTAAAAAGGGCAACTATTATTGCGGAGATAGTTATTTCTATCACGAATCGGAACATGAATTCATCTGTGTCCTGGCGGATGGTCTTGGAAGCGGAGAATTTGCTAAAGAGTCATCACAGGTTGTAGTAGATGTGATTCAAGACCATGTACACAGCGGAATCGATGAATTGATCAGGAGATCAAACGAAGTGCTGGTAGGGAAACGCGGAGTTGTACTCGGTATCCTAAAGGTGGATTATCGGGCAGGTACGTATTCCTTCACTAGCATTGGGAATATCGGAATCATGACGATTACGAGCGGCAAAAGGGAACGCTGTATACCAAGCCAGGGTTTTCTTGCAGGGTATCCGCGGAAATATAAAATTTCCCGAGGGATTCTACAGGATGACATGATATTCGTCATGTTTTCTGATGGGGTGTCTGATAACGAGCTTACACAAGACCTTTTCAAAGAAAAGGACGTACGCAAGATACGGGATATGTTCGCTCTTTCCAAACAAAAGCCGCATAAAGATGATATTACTATGATAGCTATGAAATACACGGAATAGGATCGGTGCCTGACTCAGGTGCTGATCCTTTTTTTATCTGTCCGCCAATTCTGCTACAATGGATATAGAAGCAGTCAGGAGGAACAAAATTGGAACCAACCATTCAAGCCAGACTCATCCAATGGGTCGAAAAAGAAACATCAATTAAGCAATCATCAATTAAGCAGGTCATCTATTTGCTGGAAGAGGGCAATACAGTACCGTTTATTGCGCGTTACCGGAAAGAGCAGACTGGCGCTCTTGATGAAGTTGAAATCAAAGCGATTCAAGATAAATGGGAGTATGCACAGCAGCTCCATCAGCGGAAGACAGAAGTAATCCGCTTGATTGAAGAACAAGGCAAACTGACAGAAGAACTGAAGCGTGATATTCTGGCAGCCATGCAGCTGCAGCGTATCGAAGACTTGTATCGCCCCTATAAGCAAAAGCGGCGCACAAAAGCTACAATCGCTAAAGAAAAAGGCTTGGAGCCCCTAGCCAAGGGGTTGTATGAGCAAACAATCCAGCACCTTGAAAAAGAAGCCAAAGCGTATATCGACCCTGAGAAAGAACTGCAGACGGTTGAAGAAGTGCTGCAAGGTGCAAGTGACATAGTAGCCGAATGGATCAGTGAGCAAGCTGCTTTCCGGGACTATATCCGAGAAAAGACAGAGAAGCAAGGTATGCTGTTAACGAAAGTAAAAAAGGCAGAAGACGATGAAAAAGGCGTATATGAAATGTATTATGAGTATCAGGAGCCAATTCGTCAGATGGCGTCCCATCGGACATTAGCTGTCAACCGCGGTGAGAAAGAAGGCATACTGCGGGTAACTGTTGAGCCTCCTGCAGATGTCATTCTAGGTTATCTTAAACGGAAAGTCATCAAGCAAAGAACTGCTGCTGATGTGGCATCTGTCTTGCAGACAGTTATAGAGGACAGCTATAAGCGTCTCATCCAGCCATCCGTCGAACGGGAAATTCGCTCCATGCTGTCAGAGAAAGCGGAAGAGCAAGCAATTAAAATCTTCTCGGAGAACTTGAAAAACCTTCTTCTTCAGCCGCCATTGAAGGGCCGGGTTGTATTAGGTGTGGATCCGGCTTTTCGCACGGGCTGTAAGCTGGCAGTAATAGATGAGACGGGAAAATTGCTCGAAAAAAATGTCATCTATCCTACTGCACCGCGTCATGATATCAAAGGAGCTGGTAAAGTCGTTGAGGCTTTATTGAATAAGTATGATGTAGAACTAATTGCAATTGGTAACGGAACTGCATCACGGGAAACAGAACAATTCATTGCAGATGTAATAAAACAGACGGAAAGCAACGTCGCTTATATAATCGTAAATGAGGCGGGTGCAAGTGTGTATTCTGCATCAGAATTAGCGAGAAAAGAATTTCCGGAACTGCAAGTAGAAGAACGAAGTGCTATTTCCATCGGTCGCAGAGTTCAGGATCCATTAGCAGAACTAGTCAAAATCGATCCAAAATCGATTGGTGTTGGACAGTACCAGCATGATGTGGGACAAAAAAGATTGAATGATTCCCTAGGTTTTGTTGTGGAGACTGCGGTAAACCAAGTAGGTGTCAATGTAAACACAGCTTCTGAATCCTTGCTGCAGTATGTATCTGGATTTAGTAAGACGGTGGCAGCGAATGTCGTGAAGCAGCGGAATGAGATTGGTAAGTTTTCTTCGCGTAAGCAGCTTAAGTCTATTCCTAGGCTCGGCAGCAAGACATATGAACAGAGTATCGGATTTCTGCGTGTCCTGGACGGCGAGGAGCCGCTTGATAGAACGCCGATCCATCCAGAGAGTTATGCTGCCACCAAGCAGCTTCTGAAGCGGCTTGGTGCGGATGTAGTGGATATAGGGACTGATAAACTGCGAGAGAAGCTTGCAGATCTTGATATAGCCGTGATTGCTGCAGAATTGGGCATCGGTGATCTTACTCTCCGGGATATCGTACAAGCCCTTAATCAACCAGGGAGAGATCCGCGTGATGATTTTGATCAACCATTATTGAAGCAGGATGTATTGGCAATGGAAGATCTTAAAGAAGGGATGGAACTGCAAGGAACTGTCCGAAATGTCGTTGATTTTGGTGTGTTCGTCGACATAGGGGTTAAGCAAGATGGACTTGTCCATATATCCAAAATGTCTAATAAGTTTGTGAAGCATCCGATGGATATTGCATCGGTAGGAGATGTAGTCACTGTTTGGGTAGATAGAGTAGATATTGACAAACAGCGAATTGCACTTACAATGGTGAAGTAACAATAACAGCGAAAAAGCCCCTCTCCCCTCGTGGGACAGGGGCTTTAGCCGCCGTTGGACTGCTGTTTCCGTTTATAAAAGAACCAGCATTGATTCAAAACCTTCAATTGGTTTACGTTTTTAGTGAGGAAAGCTTGTGAAAGTTGATTTTTCAACCAATTAGGCATTCTTTTACCTCCTGCAGCCTATGGATGTCGGAAAAAATGAATGTCTGCAGTATCATATGCATAACAGAAACTGGAGGTGCCTGCGTTAATGAGAGAAATAACAATGGATAATCTGCAGCAAATCGTCGAAGAGATTTCCGTCGCATGGTTCAATCGGCCATTTGTCGATACAGCAAGGTATAACAATAGGCTGCGAACGACTGGAGGCAGGTACCTGCCGGGTAAACGGATAATCGAGATTAATCCGAAGTATTTGCAGGAGCTTGGGCAGGAAGAGACAATTGGAATTATCAAACACGAACTATGTCATTACCATCTTCATATAGAAGGGAAGGGGTACGGTCATAGGGATCCAGAATTCCGCGAACTCCTGCGGCAGACGAAGTCACCACGCTTTTGTAATATGCTTCCGTCTGTTAAGGAAAAGAAGCTTTTATATTACAGATGTACGAAATGCAAGCATGTGTATAAGCGAAGAAAGACAGTGAATACGCGTAAATATGGTTGCGGTAAATGCGGAGGGACGCTGAAAAAGCTAGAGAATACTGAGTTACTGGAGAAATAAAACAAGAAAGGACAAAAACTTTCAAGAAAAGTGTTGACGTGTTCCGTAATCCATGATAAATTTATTAAGCCGTCGACGAACGGTGCAAGAAAAAATCACGAAAGTGGTTGACACACAGCGAAAGATGTTGTAAGATACATAAGGTCGCTAACAAAGTGATTAAAA
>NZ_NPBF01000029.1 GCF_002272135.1 Virgibacillus sp. 7505
CTTACTTTTTTGTTGTGAGCCATTAGCTCAGTTGGTAGAGCATCTGACTTTTAATCAGAGGGTCGAAGGTTCGAGTCCTTCATGGCTCATCTGTTTAAAGTGTGGGTGATCATATAGATCTGCCGATGCTGTGAAACACAGACAGCATTTTTCTTTTGACTTTAAGCGGTCGTGGCGGAATGGCAGACGCGCTAGGTTGAGGGCCTAGTGGGTGAATAACCCGTGGAGGTTCAAGTCCTCTCGGCCGCACCAAAAAAAGTGTTGACAAGTTATGAGATAAATGATACAATATAAAAGTTGTTCTTAATAAGCGCCCGTAGCTCAATTGGATAGAGCGTTTGACTACGGATCAAAAGGTTAGGGGTTCGACTCCTCTCGGGCGCGCCATTATTTCTCCGGGAAGTAGCTCAGCTTGGTAGAGCACTTGGTTTGGGACCAAGGGGTCGCAGGTTCAAATCCTGTCTTCCCGACCAGTAGTTCCATCCAGCCGAATGAAACATTTAAATATGCGGGTGTAGTTTAGTGGTAAAACCTCAGCCTTCCAAGCTGATGTCGAGGGTTCGATTCCCTTCACCCGCTCCACTATTTCAAATAAACGATAT
>NZ_NPBF01000030.1 GCF_002272135.1 Virgibacillus sp. 7505
AGCCCTAGACAAGTTTAAGGTGGTCTATTTTCGCAAGAAAGTATTCTGAGTCAGCGCCATGATGGTCGCTTGTACACAGCCGGGGTGTTAGAGCACCCTGGTCTTTTTATTTTATGAATGTTGTACGTTTAATATACCACATTAACATTATTGGAGTATAGAATTGGTAACTACTTAGTTACCTTTTTTATATCTTTTAGTTACCTTTTCTATACCATTTTATTATCAAAACCTCTCCAATAGCTCCTCTGGAAGATCAATATCCTCAAATGTGAACGGAACCTCTTCTTCCAATTTCTCAGTCGTGAAGCTTGTAAGAGAACTAATGTCCTTTTCCACGCTGACAGTTTTATCACGAGGATCAAAGCTGAAGATGAATTCACCATTGTTCAACTTTTGGATGATTTGATCTTCATCCAAACGGTTCAAGACATCGACAGCTCCCGCATATTCCACGAATGTCAGAGACTGACCAAAGCCGGCTGTAGCACTCGCTCTCGCAACCCAAGCTGTCGCAAGATGCGGTTCGATCTTTGTACCATCTTCCAACAGAACGCCTTCTGTTACGTTATGACACCCTCGTGATCCGCTCTATAACCTGAAAGTACACCAGTAACCTTAATACCTTGATTGTCACGGATTCGCTTGATGAAGGCTGTGAACGTTGCTTTGAGCTGCTCATCACCTTCTACTGGAAGTGCGATGCTGTTGAAATATTCCGTTTCAGCAGCTGCTAAGAAGTCCGTGTAGTCTTGGACATTCGCTTTACCGTTATTTCCGCCGAGCAAAGACGTACCTGCAGTAAGAGTAAGCTCACCTGTTCCCTCAAAAGAAACATAGTCGTTAGCCTTCAACTCATCGGCTGCTGCTACAGTTTGTCGATCTACCTCGTCGGTACCAACAAACGTCAGAACATCTCGACGGGAAGTATCCAACACGTTCTCCGAGATTCGAATGGAGATGTCGTTTCCTTTCTCTCCACCGTATTTTGCTGTAACTGTCAATGTCTCACTGACCTGCGCCCTTGCTTGCTCGCCATGATTCAAGCGGTACAACAGGACTCTCTGTGCTTTCTTCTTGGCTTCTCGATAAAGCAGAAGTGTCGGATCATCGATATTCAAACCAATTTTTTTGTTAAGGTCATCCACGTTTGAGATAGATAGGAACTGTCTCGCCGGCCCCCAGCTGAGCACAACCGGTAAAGCCACTGTCCCGCTCACTCCTGAAGCCAGACGATCCTGTGCAAGTGTCTTGAAATTGAAGTAAATCCCAGCACGTTGTTTACTCTCTACAGATGTAAATGTCCCACCATTCATATCACTTTACCTCCTTCGTTAGAAACGCCCGAATCAGGAGTTTTGCTTCTGTTTTGGTGATTGTATTGCTCTTGTAATGCAAAAGAGCACCGTTGAACACTTCCGGTCTTACACCGAACAATGTCCTACTGTGCTCTTGCAATTCATGGATATAAAATTCTGTTTCCATTGATGCCGACGGCTCGACCGCTGACGTTGTTTTAGCAGCAGGTGTCGTCTTTGCTGTTGCTTTTGTTGTCATCCTTTCACCCCACTATTCATTTCTACAAACACAAGGCTAGGTACCTTCTCTTGCTCATAATGATACCGGCTGTTCCAAGAGAGAATAATGAACGCGACACCAGATTCTCGAACCCGAGTTTCTATACGGTTAATTCGCAAATATTCGCCTGTTGGCTGTCCATTTTCGTCACAATAGGCAGCACGCTTCTTTCTCTACGCAATGTATCTGCAATACGCTCTGCTTCTGCATTAGCGGTTCGAGAATTATCGTGAAACAGCTTCACATTGAGGCGTGTACGCCTTCAAGAAGGTCATATTTGTATCTCCTGCATCCGTTGCTTGAACAGGAGGGAAATACAACGACGGAGTCTCAAAGCCTTGTGGTAGCTCGTCTGTGTAAACCTGATTCGGGAACACATCATAGAAGTATTTCATAATAGAGCCTACTTCCGCATTCACGTATGATCACCTCCCAAAGCTTCTGTCCATCCATTGCTGCAGCTTCTTCTCCAAACTCTTCTCAAACATGAGCTCAAAGATGCGAAGCGCATTATCCCAATAGTTGGTTCCATCAATCCATTTCAATATCAGCAGCATGCCGGTATCAGATCCTGGATCATAAACAAATCGATCGCCTTTCCAATAGCCAGGTACCCAGCGACTATCTTTTCCTTTTGCTGGATCAACAGTGAAGTGCCCGTCATTCGCATACCAATCGTGTTATCGTGTGTGGGCTTTTTATCCCTCACATCTTACTGTCACCAGTAAGTTCGGCGTACATTTTCAACCAATAAAAAAGACAACCTATTGGTTGTCGGACACTCTTGAGGATATTATTGCTTCCATATCGCTCAATCCCTACGCTCTACGGTTCTGATGGTCTATCAGTTACCTCGGTATTGTGTATTTTAACGTGTTTCCAAGTTTTGCTTCTTTTTATATCGTAAACTATATACTTGCTAATATTATAACAACTGGCAATCTCGGGCGCTTTTTCACTTTTTGACAATCTTGTTTTTATATCCATAGCTATTTCGTCATTTATTTTTGCCTTATGGTTGTTAACTCCTCTTTTTCTGTCTGTTACAGAATGGACAGGACAAGTTAATAGATCATTTACACCTTCATTGTAGTAACGAGCAGTCAAAACCCCATAAGGAATTCCAGTCATCTCTGATAATATCCAAGAACTCATAACCCCCGCCTTCCAGCCAAAGCTCCATCTCAGCCTTTAGCAAGCCATTAGACATATCTTCCATCGCTTCCCTAAAAGAATCTAGACCATCAATCTTCAAACAATTTCCTCCCAATATAATTGGCCGGTACAGGTTCCATCCCCATTTCTCTTGACCATATGGATAGTTGACCAATGTGATGAATTTCATGCGCTACCAAATGATGCAGAATATCAATTATTGTGAAATTCTTATCATCCCATGGGACATTCACCAATTTTTCTACAGACCCCTTTAAGCATTCCTCTATGCATTGAATAATTTCCATTCTTAGATGGTTCGATAGTTCACTTACCTTATTAAGAGTTTTGTAATCACTAAAATCATATAGAATATCCTCTTCGCCTTGTATTGCTCTAATCCAGCTATACTCAACTTCCACTATATGAAAAAGAGTGTGTAAGATACTTCCCACTCCCCCTGTACGCTGTTGTACAAGTTCTTGAAGAGTTAATTGCTGGCTCCAGAGGAACCATTCATCTCTTACCTGCCAATTGTAAACAAAAAAATTCTTCATAGAAAACTCCTTGAATAATATTTTGTACTTAATTGGTAGATTAGACAAAGCTTCTATTTACCCTCTTTTTCTCATTTAATCAAAGTGCTTCCTCCTCTATAACAGCTGTCACCTCACGCTGCTTGCGATCCTTGTCCTGCTTGAGCATCGATCTCATTCTTCGACTGCTATTTTAAACTAACAGCCATAATGTCTCTTATTTTTGCCATCGTCTTTCCCCTTTTATTTTTTAAGCACCACCTTATGCTAAATGCTTGTTTATTATTGACCGACCCAATTCACCGAGAGGAAAGGCTGAGATTGAGAAGTCAATTCATGGTTCAAAGTTAAATACAGAATCAACATTTCATCCACGACTGATTTAATCGCAACTAACCGAATAATCGGTGACCAGTCAAGCTGGCAGCGCGCTCCCAACTCCAGATGCTCCCCTCGTTAACCAGGCATCCTTCACAGTCGTGCAAAATCAGGCGAGTACGTCTTGATAAGGGAAAGGCGCTTCTCCCAGAGGACTTTTTGCCTCTGAGAAAATGTTACTAGGTTTTAGAAAATAAAAAGGTACTCTATTTGGTATCAAATTTGTCCGGTTTTTGTTCGTAAATTGTCTCAATTTTGTCCGCTTTTTCAATGAATTCAGAATCACTTTTACTAGGGCGTAATGTATAAATCATCCAATAAAATGAATAATATGTAGAGGTTTTCCCATATACCCCTATAGGGTATAATTCTAGAAAAGGAGGAGGAATGCAAAGTGAAAATCAGAAGAATTGTTTTCCCGTTTTTAATGATTCTACTAGGAATCGGTCTTGTTGCTTGCTCAAACGATCAAAATGACAACAGTGGTTCAAGTGACTCAAAAAATCATGCTGAGATGGATCACTCCAGTATGAATCACTCCAGCTCAGGCGAAGTTCCAGAGGGATTACAAGACAAGGAAAACCCTACATACCCAGTAGGAAGTAAAGTAATAATCAATGCAGACCATATGGAAGGTATGGATGGTGCTGAAGCAACTGTTTCAGGAGCTTTTGATACTACTGCATATATAATCTCCTATACACCTACTACTGGTGGAGAAAAGGTTACAGACCATAAATGGGTCATTCAAGAAGAACTCGAAAATGCAGGGAACGATCCGCTTGAGCCCGGCACTGAGGTTACACTTAATGCAGATCACATGGAAGGTATGGATGGTGCCGAGGCAACTATTGAATCATCAGTAGAAACAACAGTTTATATGGTGGACTTCACCCCGACTACTGGTGGTGAGGAAGTTAAGAACCATAAATGGTTAACAGAAGATGAATTGACTCCAGTTGAGTAACTAATACTAATTTAGAGGGGGATTCACAGATGAATGAAATGTATAAGCAGTGCATCGAAGAATGTATAGCATGTATGAAAGCATGTAATACGTGTTTTGATGCTTGCTTAAAAGAAGAAGACATTAAGATGATGGCAGAGTGTATTCGGTTGGATAGAGAGTGTGCTGATATATGCTCATTTGCTGCTTCTGTAATGAGTAGGAATGGAAGGTTCTCAAAAGAACTATGTGCATTATGCGCCGAAGTTTGTGAAGCATGTGGCAACGTGTGTCATAAACATGATCACCATTCTCATTGTAAAGCTTGTGCTGAAGCATGTTTCAGATGTGCAGAAGTATGTAAAAAGATGGCAAGTTAAAAAAAGGCCTGCAACTGCAGGCCTTTTTTCTATAGTACATAGTTACATAGCATGTTTTATACCTTTCTTAACCAATATCCAATTAGCTGGATAACTAGTTAAAAATCCAATCATCATTGCTATCTGCATCATGAATCAAAATATTGCACTGTCTGGCTTAGGTGCAACATTTCTAGGGGGTGCCTTAGTACATCTCCAGTGATGATTAGGAGTTGTAATACGCCTATGATAATAGCTATAAAAGCTATTATTTCAAGGAAAGTCACAATTCCTACCTCCTTTTTTAAATTACTTTACCCACTACCCCTTACCGGTATATCGAAACAATTAAATTCTAATAATTGTTGTATCCCAAATACAGCTTTATAAAATCCTTAATGCTGTAGCTATTTTAAACGATGATGTTCTCTTCTTTTCGTTACCCTTGGTTATTCCCAACTCCAGATGCCCCCCTTGTTAACCAGGCATCCTTCACAGTCATTCAAAATCAGGTGAGTACGCCTTGATAAGGGAAAGGCGCTTCTCCCAGAGGAATTTTTGTCTCTGAGAAAATGTTATAATTTTGCGCACAAAAAAGGTACCCGATTTGGTACCTTTTTTGTCCTAATTCTGTTCGGAATCAATTTTCTTGAGATAGCCACGTTAAATTCAATAATTGTTTTTAAATTAGAAATATTTCTAATTATAGAAAAGATTCATTGGATATTTACATTCTATTGCATATAATACAATTAATACCATTTAAGGAGGAATATTCATGAAAGGATCTAAGCTAGCTTTTCTTGTTTTACTTTGTAGCGTATTATTAATGGTTAGTTTCCAATCAGACGTAAGCGCGTACAAAAGAGAGAAATGGAAATTAGGAGGCCCTACAATGAGTTATAAATGGGGGGCAAGCCTCAAGAACGGTACAATAAAAACAGGTTGGCAAAACGCTATTTCGAGTTGGGAAAGCAATACTAAAGGTGGAGCAAATATCGATTTATTTTATAACAAGAGCTCTGTTCATTATCTAACAAGATTCACTAGAGCAGACACAGGTCATTACGGTCAAATGAATACAAAATACAACAAGAATGGTATTGTGACTAAATTTGAAGGCTTCTTGAATGATAAAGCAGTTAAAAATAGTAATGTTGCGAAGAGTACTGCTGTCCATGAATTAGGACATGCATTTGGTATTGCGCATGTAAGCGGGACATCAATTATGAATACTAGAAGAGATAGAAATAAAATGACTAATCCGCAAAATGACGATATTCGAGGAGTTAACAGTATTTATTAAATATAATCAAGGAGTGAACTATATTGAAAAAAAAGATAGCATTTTTAGGCGTTCCTATTATCATAGCGTCATCGCTCTTTATATATAAGAGTTTTGCAGATGATACGAAAAGAGCAGCTGCAGATAAGGAAGTGTTAGAAAATGAATTATTAGTAATAAGTAATGATTTCGATTCTACTAGTAGCTTAAATGATATGGTAGAAAGCTCAGACCTAGTCGTAGTTGGTAAATATACTAACTTCGATTCAACTTGGAATATGGCAAGAGATCCAGAGAATCCAGAAGAAGAATCAACTGAAGATTACGTAGAAGGCAAATTATATGATTTTAAAGTGGAACAAACTTTAAAAGGTGATAGTCAAGAAAACATAAGAATAAATCATCTATATTCAGAAACATATAAAGTCGAAATGACTTCAGGAGACGAGGTAGTATCTCCAGAAGGTATACTATTAAAAGAGCCTTCCGAAACAACAATTCATGAAGTAGAGAAGGTAGATCCATTATTTATCGAGCCTAATATAGATGATAAGTACATACTCTTCCTAAATAAAGGTGAAGATACTGGAAATTACTTTGCTTCGATCGAACCCTTCTCAATATTATTTAATGAAGACAACGTAGCAGAATTGCAAAGTAATTTAAAGGGTTTACCATCTGAAAATCATGAAGAAGACCATGATCACCCTTACGATGATAGATTTACAGAGACTGTAAAAGTTGGAGAAGAATCACTTGATATAATGCACGATATTCATGCAACTGTTGATGATAACCTATCTGGTGAAAAGCTAGAAACAATTATCAGTGAAATTGAAAATATAGTAAAATAAAAGATTAAAGGCACCTTTGTAGGTGCCTTTTCTTTAGCCTTCAGAGAGCGCTAAATATTTCATCTCTTTACCATTCACAATAGCTACTAATATCTCTTTATTTTCTTTTACAGTGTATATCTCTACACCCTCAGACAAATTAGTGGCAACTCCATTTTCGAATGATTTAGCATCTTTTGAAACTTTACTTATCTCCCCAATTTTGTTATTTTTAGTCACTTTTTCACTCTCAACCCAGTCGATTCCTGTTTGATAAATATTCCCGTTTAGCTGAAATATATCTGCTTCGCTATTCTCTGCGAGAACTTCTTCCGCATCTGGTTTAGAACTTGAAGAGGAAAACTCTTCTGTACTGCATCCAACTAAAAAAAGAAGCAACAACAAAAGTAAAATACCGTTTAATTTCTCTTTCATTAGAAATCCTCCTTTTTTAAAAAACATATGACATCTTATAAAATTGAATATAGC
>NZ_NPBF01000031.1 GCF_002272135.1 Virgibacillus sp. 7505
AATTGAATATAGCATTATTTTGTAAATAAAACCATTTATTTAATATTTTCCCTATTATTTGTATTCAATTAGCAACTAAATAATACTCACCGCTGTAGCTATCCTCAATAAAGCAATTCTTTTCTTACAATAATACTTCCTCTTAGTAATACCTAACACTGCAGACAAATTTTCTAAATCTAACAAAATCCTTTCAGTGTTTATCTGTTGCTTCTTAGGGTTTAGGTTTATGTACAAGAAGCTCAGAATTATCACTGCAAAGCCCAGCAAGATCATGACCAATTTAGTACAACCTTTTAACTCGACCCTTTCCGCACATAGAACGCGTCCTCCCTTTGTAATTTGTGAACTTTTAGAAACTATCATCCATTTCATCCGTATATTAACTCAGAGGTGATTCTAATGTTCGAATACAAATTTGTTAAAGTTGAACTAGGTACTTGGAACAGTAAACCTAAAGAAGATTATCAGGATATCATTAACGAACATGCATCTACCGGTTGGAGATTTATTCAAATATTTGCTCCTTCAACCAAGGGATACGGGTCAGCTGCATATTTTGAGTTAATTTTCGAGAAACCCCTTAACCAGATTTGAAGGGGTTTTTTGTTTTCCTTTTCCTTACTCCTCGATCTGCTCTGCCTACTGAATCAGATACACCTTCCTGCCACAATCTGGACAGAAAGGTCCTCCAAATTCTTCTGCTTTTTCGTAGTACTGTTTATCTATCTCCATACTCTTATTACAATCACTGCAACTGCAGTTCAAAGTCATGTGCTCTACCTCCTCGTCTCGCCTGCTTAACTTTATTGGCATTCAATTGTCTCAGCATCTTTCCAACATCAACTGCAGTTCCTTCAGCTGGAGAAGGTGATGCTGTCTGTTTGTTTTGTGTCTCTTGTTTCTGTTGCTCAAACCACTCCGGTACATTCCCAGCGGGGCGTTGCTGATATTGTCCAAAAGATTTTGACTGACTCTGATTGAAACTGAATTTGTTCTGCACGCACACCCTCAACAGTTGTAATTTTCTTTCGTGACCAGGATTGTAATCCCAGCACTAGGTAAATGGCAAACTAACAAGGTCAAAGATTATCACATTGCCTCTTTCATGGATTCTCTTGAAGATAAAGGTTTAAGCAAAAGAACACAGAGACACATTTATAGAATATTAAGTAGGGCCATTGCAGCTGGAGTTCAATACGGACTTAATAAAAACCTGTTAAGTAAGATTGATGCTCCCAAAGTCCCAAAAAAGAAAATAGAGTTTGGAATGAAGAAGAAGTTCAAAAGTTTCTGGAGTCTTTATTTGAAGAAAAGTACTATATGCCGATATATCTGGCATTAATGACAGGCATGCGCCAAGGTGAAGTGTTGGGTTTACGATGGGATTCAATTGATTTGGATCAGCGTATCCTTTCGGTCCAGCAACAACTTAAGATAAAAGAGGAACTAGACAGTCAGGGACGATACGAACTGACAAACGTCCTTAAAACTCCTACCAGTTATCGGACTATCTCGTTAGATGAGGAAACGATATTACTCCTTAAGAGACATAAGTCGAACCAAGAGAAAAAGCACAATAGAATCCTAACTAGGTATGGATTATAATTTAGTAAATGCAACCGATACTGGAAACTATATTACTCCTCCAAATTTAAATAAGGTGTTTGGCGCACTATAGAGAATTCAGGAGTAAAACGAATATCATTACTCGTTGAGGCACACTCATGCAACTCTTTTATTGAAGATGGGTGTTCATCCTAAGGTTGTGCAGGAACGATTAGGACATGCCAGCATAACATTAGATACCTACTCTCATCTAATTCCAGCTATGCAATCAGCAGGTGCTGAAATGTTGGGCCAGCTTTTCAATAAAAGAAGGGATAAATTTTATTTCGGAACCCGTAGGTTTGCAAAATGTTTGCAAACTGCTTTTGAGCAAAAAAATAGCAAGGGTGGCATTTCGCCTCGACCCTTGCTATTACTGCATTTATTAGCGCGCTCGGAGGGATTCGAACCCCCGGCAGACGTGGTACCGGAAACCACCGCTCTATCCGACTGAGCTACGAGCGCATATGTAATTAATGTGACAACGATAATTATACGATAATCAGCAGTTATAAGCAAGTTCTTTTTAAATAGAAAAGAAGCCCCTCACCGGGGGCTTCTGCTTATTTTGGATACATATATTCTGGTGCTGGCTGCAGCTCTTGTTTTTCACCGTGTGCTGTTGGCGCTTCTTGATAGTTGAATTGACCGCCATCAGGAGCTGTACCATTTGCCCAAATGCCTTCTTTGGAGTCTTCCCCTTCAGAGAAGTTGATCAACGTATGGCCATAATCCGCCACTTCCAATTCTCTCGGGAAGGAACCTGGTACGATGATGCCGTTCTTCTCTTCCAGTTCACGCGCTGCAGCAATCCATTGGTTTTGGTGCATAGAGTCACGTGCAAGCAGGAAGGATAGCATATCGCGCACACCTTGGTCTTCCGTCATTTCATATAGTCGTGCTACTTGCAGACGGCCTTGCGATTCAGCGTTGATGTTGGCACGGATATCTGCTAGAAGGTTGCCACTTGCGATGATATAGCCTGCATTCCAAGGAACACCATTGCTGTCTGTCGGACGTGGTCCAAGACCTGAAACAATGGCATGCTGTGGATTCATACCGCCAAGGATAGCACCGATGACAGGGTCCTTCGCAGCTTCTTCCTGATCTTTAACAGGCGCTCCATCTAGAAGACGGGCAATCATTGTTGCGATCATTTCAACGTGACCGATTTCCTCAGTTGCTGTATCCATGATCAAATCTTTATATTTCTCCTCGCCTCGTGCGCTCCATCCTTGGAATAAGTATTGTAAGGCTACAGTGATTTCACCGAATTGTCCACCCAAGATTTCCTGCATTTTCTTCGCAAACAGCGCGTCCGGTTTGTCTGGTCTTGCTGGATATTGTAGTACTTTCGAATGGTTGAACATGTGTTACCTCCTAGAGTTTTTTGCTTTTCGCTGATTACATTCCACCTGGTAAAATTTCTAAACCATTTCCTGATGATGTAATTTAAATGAAAAATAAACCAGCTTGCAGGAGTTTACCATTTAAAAGTCAAAGTTAACGAGAGACTCTATTTCAAGCGTTTATATGCCTTCCAACTAGGGAAGCATGGAATAGGCGAAAGAAAGTAAGTATTTTGTTTGACCTTTATTGACCTTTTAGGTAAGATAAGGTTAGTCATTACTTAGAATAATGAGCTCATATCCAAAGGAGGATCTACCATGAATCTAATCCCTACAGTTATCGAACAGACAAACAGAGGAGAACGCGCTTACGATATCTACTCCCGTTTGCTAAAAGACCGGATCATCATGCTTGGCAGCGCGATCGATGATAATGTTGCCAACAGCATCGTTTCCCAGCTGTTATTCCTAGCAGCAGAGGATCCAGAAAAAGATATTTCCCTATACATCAACTCACCAGGCGGATCCATCACAGCAGGTATGGCTATCTATGATACAATGCAGTTCATCCAGCCGAAAGTATCCACTATCTGCATCGGTATGGCTGCATCCATGGGTGCATTCCTATTGACTGCTGGTGAAAAAGGCATGCGTTATGCACTTCCAAACAGTGAAGTCATGATTCACCAGCCGCTGGGTGGTACACAAGGACAAGCAAGTGATATCGAAATCCACGCTCGTCGTATCATCGAAATGAGAAAGAAACTGAACGAAATCATGGCAGAACGCAGCGGTCAGCCTCTTGAAGTAATCGAGCGCGATACAGACCGTGATAACTTCCTTACAGCTGAACAAGCAGTGAACTACGGCTTGATCGACAAAGTAATGGAGAAAAAACCAGTTTAAGACATAAGAAAAAGCCATCCAGCATTTATGCTGGATGGCTTTTTTCATGGATAACAAGTGTGTCAGCGAACAAATCGTGTAAGCCTTGCTTTTTTGGTGTAAAAGCTACTACTGCATATAGGAAAAACAAAAACAGAAGACGATGAATGAAACGGCCGACTACTTCCCGGATCAGTGTATCTGACCATGACAGCCTCTCTCCGTCCTTCCGAATGACTCGAAGGCCGAATATCATTTTGCCTAATGTCTGCCCGCGCCATTTCGTCATGAACAGGAAATAAGCGAAAAATACCAAACCCCCAAGCAGACCGCTGACGCTCCAGATCCAAAGCATCGCTTCACGGAAGGAATCAATCATCGTGAATGGCTTGACGATCAAACCCGTCAAACTGAATACGACAATTAGGTCAACGATATATGCCCAAAATCGCATCCAAAATCCTGCATAGCGTCGTTCACCTGCTAATGGTGTCAAAGAAATCTCTGTTTCTTGTTGGTCATTCCTTATCTCAGCAGCTTGCTTCCCCTGAAACGTATTTTCATAGGCATCCGCTGCTTTTTCCGACGCGGTATAGTCGTCAGTGTCCGTTGTTTCAGGTATATCTGTTCTGGAATAATCCTGATCGGATGACGTCAGTTCTTCTGGATGCTCACGTTTCTCTTTATCCATCTTCTAACGCCTCCTATTCCGTATAAAGGTACATAGCTTCAGGTGAGTTCGATTTACCCATCAGCTGCTTGATACCAAGCAGATCAGAATCCGAAACAAACAGACCTTCGGCTGCTGTTGCCCAGAAGGAGCCCATACCAAAGCCATCTCCTGTATATTCGAATACTTCCGCGTTTTCAAGTCCTTGCTCTTCTTTCATCATAGCGATAGTATCCTCCAGATCTCCTAATTCATCGACGAGACCATTTTCCATTGCTTGTTTACCAGAATACACACGTCCGTCACCAAGCTCACGTACTTTATCCTCCGGCATACCGCGTCCGTCTACGATGACTTGGACAAAGTCAGCATACATATCGTCGATGATGGACTGCAGGATATCACGCTCTTCATCCGTCATGTCTCTTGCTCCAGACATGATGTCCTTATGCTCCGCACTCTTGATAACTTCCTCTTTGATACCGATCTTATCCGCAAGCTCCGCATAATTGAGTGTAGACATGATAACACCGATTGATCCTGTCAGTGTAGCTGGGTGTGCGACAATTTTATTCGCACTTGCCGCTAAATAATAGCCGCCGGAAGCTGCCGTGTTCCCCATCGATACATAGACAGGTTTTCCGTATTCCTCTTGTATTTCAACTACCTTATCGTGAATTTCAGCACTTTCGACAACTCCGCCTCCAGGACTGTTCACTTCAATGATGACACCACCAACTGTATCATCCATGCCCGCCTGCTCTAACTGCTCTAAAAAGGCTGCATGATTATATGTACCGCTTCCCAATAGCGAAGCTTCTTCTCCCGTATCCTGAATCGTGCCTTCCACTTTCAATACAGCAATCCGATTCATCACATCTCCATCTTCCACAATTTCTTCACTCAGAAAAGTGCTTCCTGTTGCTGTATCTATCGCGTCTGTGAAGTTGCTATTTATCACAGCGAACAAGGTCTGAAAACCGACCGATATGGCGAGCAGCCCCGCTGCGATACCGATGGCGATCCAACGTTTTGCGTTCAAAATGTAATCTCCTTTCTTTCTTATAAAAATCTTACAATACATAGCCTACACTAGGATAGCCTCACTTACCACATATTAGCAAAAAAAAGCCCTGAATTATTCAGGACTTTTCTGCGGGAAAATCAGCTGGCTGCTGAGGGAGCGGTAATGAAGGCTGTCAGCTCCTCCATTGCTTCCGCCTCATCCGAGCCTTCGATTTTCAAGGTGATCAATTCTTCTTGGGCGATAGCCAGGCTCATCAGCCCCATGATGCTTTTGGCGTTTACCGATTTGTTCCCTTTTTCCACAAACACAGAGGCACTGAAACGATTGGCTTGCTGGATGAAGCTTGCTGCAGGTCTGGCTTGCAAACCAGTATCCAGGGTGACACGCAAGGTTTTTTGGATCACATGTGATTCCTCCCATCTTCCAAGTAAGCGCTATCAAAATCATGAAAAAGAAAACACCCAATTGAGTGTCTTCTAAGTATACCACAAGCTATATCGGCTTTATACCTGCTTACGCTTTTTTAATAGATGTTCCATTACGAAGTCTATCCGCAAATTCATCTATTTTGCGAAGGCGATGGTTGATTCCGGATTTACTGATCTTTCCGGTGGAAACCAGCTCGCCGAGTTCTTTGAGCGAAACATCCTGATGCTGGACGCGAAGTTCAGCGATTTCCTGCAGCTTATCAGGAAGAGCCTCAATTCCCACTGTGTTTTTGATGAAATTGATATTCTCGACTTGGCGGAAGGCAGCTCCGATCGTCTTGTTGAGATTCGCTGTTTCACAGTTGACCAGCCTGTTAACTGAGTTACGCATATCCCGGACAATCCGGACGTCCTCGAATTTAAACAATGCACTGTGAGCACCTGCAATATTGAGAAATTCCGTGATCTTTTCCGCTTCCTTCAAATAAGTAATAAAGCCCTTGCGGCGCTCCGTACTGCGGGCGTGCAGATCAAATGTGTTCATCAGCTCGCAAAGCGCATCACTATGTTCTTTATGCGTATTGAATATCTCCAGGTGGTAGGAGGATGTTTCCGGGTTATTTACCGATCCACCTGCCAAAAATGCACCACGCAAGTAGGCTCTGCGCTTTTCAGCGGTATCTGTGAAAGATGTGCTGATCGTACGGACAAAAGTGAATTGATCTTCGAGGATTTCCAGATTACGCAGCAGGTCATCCACTTGTTTATTCAGTCGCACGATATACACATTGTTTTTCTTCAGCTTCATCTTTTTTCGTACAAGTAATTCGATAGGATGCTGATAAATCGCCTTCAGCAGTGTATAGATACGTCTTGCGATGGCCGCATTCTCTGTTTGGACATCCAGCATATATTCCTGTCTCGAATAGGAGACAGAGCCGTTCATCCGGATCAAAGCTGCAAGCTCGCTTTTTACATCCGTCATTTCAATTGGAATTGTCGTCAATTCCTTCTTTATTTCTGATGCAAAGCTCACGAAGCTCTCCCCCCTTCTCGTGCCTCGCTTTTACAGCATTGCGTAAAGCAGCTTAGCTATTTTATGTGTATCATGCCGAAGCTTGCGCTGGTGATGATCGATAATATCGGCTTCAATTACTTCAAGACCTAAAGACTTTAAGCGGCTGATATCATATACGACCGGTTCGGCATGCTCTTCTGCATAATTTTCACGAATATCTTGCTCAATCGCACTATTATTGACGACGATTGTCGAGACAATATCGACTCCGATATGATCATGTATTGCTTGAATATGATCTCCTGCTGTATAACCCGTCGTTTCGCCGTATTGCGTCATTACATTACATACATAGACAACCTTGCCAGGTGCGTCTCGTAAGGCATTCTCAATCTCAGGTACAATCAGGTTCGGCATAACACTCGTGTAGAGACTACCTGGACTGATGACAATCAAATCAGCCTGCTTAATCGCTTCGATCGCATCCGGCAATGGTTTGACCGGCAGCGGACTGACAAATACTCGTTTGATCTGTTTATTCGCAAGCGGGATATTTGATTCTCCCGTCACAATCTCTCCATCCGTCATCTCTGCATGCAGCACGACATTCTGATTGGCAATCGGATAAATATTGCCCTTCACCTTAAGTACACGTGATATTTCTTTGATTCCATTATAAAAGTCCCCGGATATAGAGGTCATCGCCGCCAGCAGCAGATTCCCCATCGAATGCCCCGATAATCCATTGCCATCCTTGAACCGATGCTGGAATAAATCGATCAGCATCGGTTCTGCATCGGCCAATGCGGCGATGACATTACGGATATCCCCTGGTGCCGGCATCGCAAGCTCGGTTCGCAGTTTACCTGAGCTGCCGCCATCATCAGCTACCGTGACAATTGCAGAAAGATCCACCGGAAGCTGTTTTAATCCGCGCAGCAGAACAGGCATACCTGTTCCGCCCCCGATTGCAACTATTTTTTTCCTTATCATCAGTGGCTTTTCCTTTCTACATCACGGTGCGTGACATGCGTCGCATAATTATCGCTGTACCTTTTTGCCAGGTACTCTGCGATAGCTACCGAACGATGCTGCCCGCCAGTACAGCCAATGGCTATCACAAGCTGGCTTTTGCCTTCCTTGCGGTACTGAGGCAGCATGAAGGTGAGCATATCCTCAAGCTTCTGCAGGAAAGTATGCGTATCAGACCACTTGAATACATAAGACGAAACAGGTTCATCCAAGCCCGTTTGCGGTCTGAGATTCTCTACATAGAAAGGATTCGGAAGGAAACGTACATCAAAGACAAGATCCGCATCAATTGGGAGCCCGTACTTGAAACCAAAACTCAGCATCTGAACAGTGAACTCTTCATAATCGGTATCCTTGAAGCGTTTCATGATTTTCTCGCGGAGCTGCTTCGGTTTCAGAGTCGAAGTATCCACGATGAATTGTGCTCTTCCACGCATTTGATCAAGCAGTGCACGTTCCTGCTGGATACCTTCCAGAGGAAGACCTTCCGGCGCAAGCGGATGCGTCCTGCGTGTTTCTTTGTATCTGGTTACGAGCACTTCATCCTTTGAATCGAGGAATAAGACTTGCGGCTCCAGCCAATTCTCCTGTGTCAGCTTGTCCAATGCTTCAAACAAAGAATCAAAGAATTCCCTGCCTCGCAAATCCATGACAAGTGCTACCTTCTTAATATCATTGGCAGCATCACGCATCAAATCAAGGAATGTCGGCAGGAGTGCCGGGGGCAAATTATCCACACAATAGTAACCCAAGTCCTCGAAGCTTTGAACGGCAACCGTTTTGCCTGCTCCGGACATACCTGTAATGATGACGAGCTTGGTTTCATTCAACTGTTTCTCCATGCGTATCCCCCGTTTTATTCTGGTGTCGTCGGATCCAGCTTGGACTGCAGCAGCTGGCGATCCTCCGTGTAGACGAATGTGCCGAACAATGGCTCATCTGTGTTGAACATATGGGCGAATATATCCCGATCTCCCTCTGCCATCGGCAAATCCTTGATTTTCTTTTTATCTATCCATTCCAGCTTACCTTCCTGGCTTTCTTCAAGCAGATCACCAGTATATTCCTCAGCGAAGAAGGTGAACATCATCCATTCATGCACAACTTTCTCGCCTTTCTTTATAACAAAAGTAAACGTACCTCGAAGCTCGGGTTCATGTATCGTCAATCCTGTTTCTTCCCAGAACTCCCGGACAGCAGTTTCCTTGACGGACTCACCTAGTTCCATTTTTCCGCCAGGCGCTGAGTACCATCCTTTACTCGGTTTCTTCAATAAAAGAACTTTGTCATCAACTGCCAAGATGCAGTTTGCAACACGTTGCATGCTTCCACCTCTTTCTCTGTGTAAGTGGACATGTCGGTTCGTTTTACACATCACTCTATATTATACTATTTCTGTTTATCTTCAAACAGTATTATGTTTCCTAAGTCTTCACCAAAAATCGCCGTTAATCCCTAAAAGAACAAAAAAAAATGCATAGGTGCCGAGACACCTATGCCAATAACTAATTTATCTATTAAAAGGGGGTCAATTAGTTAAAACCAGTATAGCAAATGATTATGTCGCCCATGTTACAGCAGCATTAAGAATCATTTACAGGAAGGGCCTAGCTGATTACTTGCCGATAGCATTCAGCTCTTCTTTCAGAGTTTCCACATAGCCTTGAGCAGCTTGGGCAGCAATACTGCCGTCTCCTGTTGCTGTCACGATTTGTCGAAGCTCTTTATCACGAATATCCCCAGCCGCGAAAACACCTGGTACAGATGTTTCCATGCGTTCATTCGTATGAATATAGCCGAGATCATTTGTGATGCCAAGAGATTGGAACGGTTCGCTCAATGGTACCATTCCGACATAGATGAATACACCATCAGCAGTTTTTTCGTATTTTTCTCCAGTACGCTGGTTCAAAAGCGTTACGCTGGATACTTTATTATTTTCACCATTGATTTCCTCAACAGTTGTATCCCAAATAAATTCAACTTTTTCATTTGCGATAGCACGCTGCTGCAGAATCGGCTGTGCGCGTAATTTGTCACGGCGGTGAACGATTGTAACCTTATCAGCAAAACGAGTCAGGTAAACACCTTCCTCAACAGCAGAGTCTCCTCCGCCGACTACGATCAATTCACGATTTTTAAAGAACGCACCATCACAGACGGCACAATAAGAAACACCGCGTCCGCTCAATTCATCCTCGCCCGGTACACCAAGCTTTTTCCACTTAGCACCTGTAGTAATGATAAGGGAACGTGTTTTATATTCTTTGTTTCCGGCGATTATAGTCTTATATTCCTTGCCGTCTTTCACTTCCTTAATATCTCCGTACGCATATTCCGCACCGAATTTCTTCGCATGCTCGAACATTTTGTTGGAAAGATCAGGTCCTAGGATGGAATCATAACCAGGATAGTTCTCTACATCTTCCGTATTTGCCATCTGACCGCCCGGAATACCTCTTTCTAACATAAGCGTATCCAGATTCGCACGGGAAGTGTAGACTGCTGCAGTCATACCAGCTGGTCCCGCACCTGCAATGATCACGTCATAAATTCTTTCTTCAGTCATGTAAATTAACCCCTTTCCTCTTTATCAGTCGTGTTATCTACTCGTTAGCATATAAGATTCTGCGCATAACGTCCATCTTTCTGCCTATAGCTTTTAAGAAAGCCAATAAAAATCTTCTTTTGTCAGATGGCTGAATCTGCGGCTGCCTTCTTGCCATAGCTTTTCAGCATAAGCTCCGTTACCAGCCTTCTTCGCCGCCAAGCTGAACCACTTATAATAGGAAGCATGTCCTTTCACTCGTCTTTTATCCAGATGAAGGAAGCGCTCGACGGCGTCTTCATAGTATCCTGTCATGGAAAAGGCACATGCGATACGTAAATGCTGCTCTTCATGGATAGGGAAGATATTGCGAAGCAGACGAAGATGTTCGTCTCTTTGGTCGAATTGGCCCATGTCATGATAGAACATAGCAAGATTCACATGAGTGTAAACAGAAACTTGTTCACTCAGCAAGTGCTCTTCTTCCATTCGCACTGCTTCCTTTTGATTATCGGAAAAGAAAAGTGCTTTAGCATACTCGTGCTTCGCAAGCATATGTTCTGGAAACATACTCATCATTTCTTCCAGAATAGGCAAAGCAAACTGCCATTCTTCCCGCTCTAAATAATAAAACGCCGACTCCTGGAACATGATGAGCTCATCTTCTTCCTCTGTTGTCCAAAGCTCATCGTCCTCTCCCTCGGCTTCCACGTACGTCAATAGTTCTTCTGCCTGTTCCCGAAAGTCACCCTCCGGATCCATTTCCAGGTACAAGTTAGCGTACTTCTCTGCATCGTGCATGTAACCAAGCTTGGAATAATTATGGGAAAGCAAATAAAAGCATTCCGCGTAATCATCTCCATGCTCTTTAATGATGTCATCCAGTATATAAATTGCTTTATGGAATGATCCCATTTCCGTAAAAATAACCGACTTCTGGCAGTGATAGATCACTTCCGTCGGTTCTTTTTCGATCGCTTTATTAAGCCATTTCATAGCTTTGTCCAGCTTACCGCTTCGATAGGCTTCAATACCCTTTGTATAATAGAAATCTCCTTCTGGAATGAAGGGGATGATATTTGACGGTCGTGCCTGCTGCTCTGCTGGTTCCAGCGTTTGCATGTGTTTCCTCCTACTGCTTTTAGATATCCCATGAAGTATACCATATTTCCACATTTGCTCCTACACTTGAAGAAAAAAAGACTGCTCCCCCTTAGGGAAACAGTCTCTTCTTGATGAGGAAGCTTACACAGTTTGCAAGTCGTCTTCTTTAACCGGCACAACTGCTTCTTTCGCCAATACGTCTAGCTCGCGAGTATACTCAGCTTTCTGTTCTGCAGAATAGCCCAGTGTTTCAGCCATGTAATCGATAACCGCATCTTTGTTTGTATGAACAAAGTTGATGTTGAATAGCAAAGCACCTGTACGTCGAACAAAGAAATCGACTGGTTTGAATGCAAGCTCTTCTTCGATTGCATAACGAAGCTGTGCAAATACAAGCGGATCGATGTTAGCAGCTTTTGCTTCATCCTTCAGCGTTTCGAAGCGCTCGAATACTTTATCAACGTTTGCTCCGTAACGGCTTACCATCTTAAGTGCATCTTCAGCAGAAAGACCAATTGCTTTTCCTTCATCCACTTTACGTTCTTTGAAGCGCTCGAAGCCTTTGGATCCGCCGACTTCTCCACCAGAGATCGGAAGGTTCTTCGTATCCGCTTGGGAATAAAGGATACCTTCCTCTTTCTTGAACTGATCAGCCACAAGATTAACTGCTTCGATTGCCATTTTACGGTAGCCAGTAAGCTTACCGCCAGCCATGGAAATCAAACCGCTGTCAGAAACGAAGATTTCATCCTTACGGGAAATCTCACCAGGCTTCTTGCCTTCTTCCTGGATAAGCGGACGAAGACCTGCCCAGCTGGATTCCACATCATCTTTTGTGATTTCCACTGTTGGGAACATGTAGTTAATGGAATCGATGATATAGTCACGATCTTCAACTGTCATAACTGGGTGCTTGATGTCACCTTTATAAGTTGTATCTGTAGTACCGACATATGTCTTGCCTTCACGCGGAATAGCGAAAACCATACGGCCATCTGGTGTATCGAAATATACCGCTTGGCGCAATGGGAAACGCTCGCCATCGAATACCAAGTGCACACCTTTTGTAAGATGCAGCGTTTTGCCTTTTTTAGAACCGTCTTTTTCACGAAGTGTATCTACCCATGGACCGCCGGCATTTACAATTTTCTTCGCGAAGATACGGTGTTTTTCACCAGTTGTAAGATCTTCTGCTACAACGCCTGTCACTTTACCGCCAGCATCATAGATGAATTCAATCACTTTTGTGTAATTGATTGCGTGGACACCTTTTTCCACGGCCTTTTTCAAAACTTCAAGAGTCAAACGCGCATCGTCTGTTTTGTATTCTACATAACGACCGCCGCCCAGCAAACCTTCCGATTTAACTAGTGGCTCTCTATCCAATACTTCATCACGTTTCAACATTGTACGACGTTCCGCTCTTTTTACTCCTGCAAGAAAGTCATAGACGCGTAATCCGATGTTTGTTGTAAACGGACCGAATGTTCCACCTTTGTGGAAAGGAAGCAGCATCCATTCTGGTGTTGTTACGTGAGGACCATTTTCATATACGATTTCACGTTCTTTACCAACTTCAGCAACCATTTTCACTTCAAATTGCTTCAAGTAGCGCAAACCACCGTGAACCAATTTTGTTGAACGAGAAGAAGTACCTGCTGCAAAGTCCTGCATTTCAACAAGACCTACGTTCATTCCGCGCATTCTTGCATCTAGAGAAATACCAGAACCAGTGATCCCACCACCGATTACAAGAACATCTAGAGGTTTATCAGTTAAATTTGCATAAATATCGTTACGTTTTTTACTAGAGAAAACAGTCATGCATGAACACTCCTTTTTAGATTCAGCGCTCCCATTATTTCTATACCCCATTAGTGTAGAAGTCATGTATAGAAAGCAGAAAGAGACCACAAATAATCCATACAATGTATAGATATTCGCGGTCTCTCCAAAGTCTCGGGCCGAATCATTAACTTGTGATTTCAGTATAACATGCTCTTCCCGATTTGAAAAGTTATATTACTTGAAAGTACGTGTCGCTTCCACAGCTTTTTTCCAGCCTGCGTAGAGCTGATCTTTTTCTTCTTTGGAACGATTCGGTTTGAACGTACGATCGATCTGCCATTTGTTAGCGATCGCTTCGCGGCTTTCCCAGAAGCCGACTGCTAAACCAGCCAAGTAGGCAGCACCTAAGGCTGTTGTTTCCTGAATGACTGGACGTTCTACATCTACATCAAGCATATCACTTTGGAACTGCATAAGGAAATCGTTTTTCACGACACCGCCATCAACACGAAGCTGCTTCACATCGATACCGGAATCCTCGATCATTGCGTCAACTACATCTTTGGATTGGAAAGCAAGTGATTCCAATGTTGCGCGTGTGATATGCGCACCAGTTGTGCCGCGCGTGATACCAAACATTGCACCACGAGCATCACTATCCCAATATGGTGTGCCGAGACCTACGAAAGCAGGAACGACATAAACACCGCCATTATCGGCAACACTAGTAGCCAGACGCTCACTATCCGGAGAAGATTCGATGATCTTCAAGCCGTCTCGCAGCCATTGAACTGCTGAACCTGCTACGAAGATACTTCCTTCCAGCGCATATTCCACTTTTCCATCAAGACCCCAAGCGATTGTTGTCAACAGACCATGATCAGATTTTACAGCTTCCTCACCTGTATGCATAAGGACGAAGCAGCCTGTACCGTAGGTGTTTTTAACCATACCTGGCTCATAGCAAGCTTGACCGAATAGGGCAGCATGCTGGTCACCAGCGATACCAGCGATTGGTACTTCTTCCCCGAAGAAGTGATAATCGATTGTGTTGGCATACACTTCTGAGGAAGGTTTTACTTCCGGAAGCATTGATTTCGGTACATCAAGGATTTCCAACAGCTCGTCATCCCACTTCAATTCATGGATGTTGTACATCAATGTACGAGCTGCATTGGAATAATCCGTTACATGTGTTTTACCGCCGGACAGCTTGTAAACAAGCCATGTATCGATTGTACCGAACAGCAAGTCGCCGTTCTCAGCTTTTTCACGTGCGCCTTCCACATTATCCAGGATCCATTTCACTTTTGTTCCGGAGAAGTAAGCATCTAATAATAAACCTGTTTTCTCACGGAATAAATCATTATGGCCTTTTTCAATCAATTCATTTACGATGTCAGCTGTCTGACGGGATTGCCAAACAATTGCTTTGTGGATCGGACGGCCAGTGTTTTTGTCCCATACGACTGTTGTTTCACGCTGGTTCGTAATACCGATACCCGCAACCTGTTTCGCGTCGATATCCGCTTTACGAAGCACTTCTGCCATACATGCAGAGATAGATGTCCAAATTTCGTTCGCATCATGCTCTACCCAGCCGGATTGCGGGAAGAACTGTTCGAACTCCATTTGTGCAGTTTCCACAATGTCGCCATTGTGGTTGAACAAGATTGCGCGTGAGCTTGTTGTACCTTGGTCAAGTGCCATGATAAATTTTTCCATTATTTAATCCCCCTTGTTTTCACACCATTAGTCGCTGCTGCTTCAGCATTAGCTTTTGCAAGTTCCCCTCGGACTGCAACGATAATGATAACTAAAATGACAGCAGATAAAATCCAGAAACCTACTTGCAAGTCTTCCTTGAAAAATCCGTTATAGAAATATGCACCATATGCGCCACCAAGCAGCGGACCAACAACTGGAACCCACGCATACTTCCAGTTTGAAGAACCTTTGCCTGGGATAGGCAGCAATGCATGAGCGATACGCGGACCTAAGTCACGGGCTGGGTTGATAGCATATCCTGTCGGACCTCCAAGCGCCATCCCGATTACAACTACGAGCAAACCTACTAATAATGGATTGAATCCTTCTGCTAAAGAGTTGCCTCCAATGAATAGAATACCAAGCATTAGGATGAAAGTGCCAATGATTTCTGTCAGCATGTTAGAAACAGGACTATCAATTGCAGGATCTGTAGAGAAAACAGATAGCTTTGCCATCGGATCGGACGTTTTCGCCCAGTGCGGCAAATAGACTAGGAATACGAGTACAGCACCCAAGAATGCCCCTAGCATTTCACCTGCTAGATATGTTGGTACTTGACCCCAAGTTATATCTCCGTTAATCGCCAAACCAAGTGTCACTGCTGGATTCAAGTGAGCTCCCGAGAAGCCACCTACTGCATAGGCACCCATAGCTACTGCAAGACCCCAAGCAATTGTAATTGTGATCCAGCCTGTGCCTTCCCCTTTTGACTTACTCAAGTTGCTTACTGCTACAACTCCTCCCCCGAAGAGTATTAGAACCATTGTGCCGATTGTTTCGGCTGCGAAGATACTCATAACGATTTTCCCCTTTGTTGATAGATTTTTTTGGAGAGCGCTTTCATTAAGCGTCCAAAATAACTGCGCTTCAGAAGAATCATAGAAAATAGCTAAGATCATCCTAAAAATATTACAAGGAAGCGCTGTCTTTTGGATAAGAAAAATCCATCACCTAATATAACATAGTATGCCCTTTGGCGTGTACTAAAAAGGTAATGGATTCTCCGTATCTCCGATCATAAATATTAACTTATAGGTAGACTTTACACCTATTTGAAAGCGGTGTCAACAACTTACCACAAACTTTTTTTAGAAGTTGAAACCGCTGTCGCACCTGCTTCCAATGCAGAATCCACATCTTCACGGGTCCGAATGAGCCCTCCGGCGATGACCGGGATGCCTACTTGCTCGGATACTTCTTTTATCATATGAGGAATTAACCCCGGCAACACTTCGATAAAGTCCGGCTGTGTTTTCTTGATCAAAGAAAGATTGTGATCCAATGCATGTCCATCAATTAGAAATAATCGCTGAACTGCAGTTATCTTATATTTTTTAGCTGCATGGATGACATTCGTCCTTGTCGATATGACGCCATCCGGTTTCAGACGCTGACAGACAAAGTCCATACCCGCATCATCCGTTTTTAATCCCTGTATCAAATCGACATGCAGAAACACCTTCTTACCAGCCTTCTTCGCATATTTGATCTGGGAAGGAAGCTGTGCAATCCTTGTTTCGAGCAGGACCATCATCTGCATATCTTCCCGCTGAAGCAATTCGTCGAAGTCTCTTTCATTACGAGCTGCAGGCAAAATGCGCTGTCCTAAATCCATTCTTTTCCTCCTTATAAAACAAGCAGACACACTAAGTTGTCTGCTTGTTCTTGCGTTGTTCTGCTGTATAAATCACTTGCATCGGATTACCGCCGACCATCGCACCAGGAGGCACATCCCGATGGACGAGCGTGGCAGCTGAGACAACCGCTCCGTCTCCTATCGTGACACCTGGCAGTATCGTCGTATTGGCTCCTACCATCACATTATCCCCGATAGTGACGTCACCAAGACGGTATTCTGTCGTCAAATACTCATGAGCCAGAATCGTCGTATTATAGCCGATAATCGTATTCTTACCAATCCTGATCCTCTCCGGAAAGAGGAAATCAGGCACGACCATGAGAGCCAGTGCTGTTTCTTGGCCGATATTCATCTTAAGAAATATCTTATACAGCCAATTTTTCACACCAAGAAAAGGCGTATAGCGGCCAATTTGGATGACGATGAAATTCTTTACTACCTTCCAAAAGGAAACTGTTTTATAAAGCTGCCAAAGCGAATTCGGCCCTTTAACGGGATAGCTTTCCGTTTTGCGCATGTACTTCTTCCTTTACGATATCGAATAAGTCACGGATATCCTCAAGCATATAATCCGGTCCATAAGCCAGCAAAGATTGCTTGCCTTTGATTGACCAAGCCACACCCGCAGTTTTAGTGCCGGCATTTTTACCAGATTCGATGTCATGGTAATTATCTCCGATCATGATCGCTTCCTCTGGCAAGCTGTCGAGCGCCTCCAAACCTTTCATAACGGGTTCTGGATGAGGTTTTGCTTGTTTGATATCATCATACCCGATTACCACATCAAACAATCCGCCAAGCCCGCATACCTGCAGCCCTCGCCTAGCAGTATCGCGCATCTTCGTCGTAACGATACCTAGCTTGAAGCCAGCCTGCTTGAGCTGCTGCAATGTTTCTGCCACATACGGGTAAGCCTCAACGTAAGCATCATGATGCTTCAGATTGTGTTCCCGGTATGCTGCAATCATTTCTTCCGCTCTTACAGGATCGATATTTTCGAACACATCCTTCAGCGGAGGACCTATGAACGGAAGAAGTTCTTCCCGCTCATACGTCCGCCCCGTATACCGCTCCAGTGTAGCAGTATATGAAGCTAGAATCAGACTATTAGAATCTATCAGCGTTCCATCAAGGTCAAACAACAATGTCGTGATTGCCATTTCGCACTCGCCTCCCTATTTCTTAATCTTTATAACGAGGTGTATTCGCACCAGGACGCCGGCGGATAATAACTATAATTATCGCAATGACGATGGCCACGATCGAGACGATTTGCGCTGCACGCAATCCCTCAGCTACAAGACTATCTGTCCGCATTCCTTCGATAAAGTAGCGTCCAAGACTATACCAAGCAAGGTAGAACAAGAACATTTCCCCGCGCTTCAGGTTCACTCTGCGAAGGACGAGCAAAATAACGAACCCAAGTATATTCCATAATGATTCATAAAGGAATGTTGGGTGATAAAGAACGCCATCAATACACATTTGGTTATTGATGAAATCCGGGAGATACTGAATGTAGTTTTGATATGCTTCTGCTGAAACAGGTCCACCGTGCGCTTCCTGGTTCATGAAGTTGCCCCAGCGCCCGATTGCCTGTCCAAGAATTAAACTAGGAGCCGCTATATCCGCCAGCTTCCAGAAGGAAATCTTTTTCACACGGCAGAAAATAATTGCTGTGATGATGGAACCGATCAAAGCACCATGGATGGCGATGCCGCCTTCCCATATTGCAAACACTTTCCAAAACGGACCATCCGCATAGCTTTCCCATTCGAAAACGACGTAATAGATTCGTGCCGAAATGATGGCTGCTGGTATCGCAAATACAAGGAAGTCGACGAATGTATCTTTATGTAATCCGCGTTTTTTGGATTCGCGGATAGCAAGCCATAGTCCCAGCGCCGCACCGACTGCGATAATGACGCCATACCAATAAATCGACACTGAACCGAGCTGCAGAAATACCCGGTTAAGCGGTTGTACTTCACACATTTCCATCCGTCATATCTCCCTCATTATCTTTTCCAGTTTCAATCATTTTGGTAAGACGCTGTGAAAATTCTTCAGCTGCATTCACGCCCATACGCTTCAGACGGAAGTTCATCGCAGCTACTTCGATGATGACTGCCAAGTTGCGTCCAGGGCGGACTGGTACTGTCATCTTCGGCACATTTACATCCATGATTTTCATCGTGTCTTCATCCAGACCGACTCGATCATATTGTTTCGACTGATCCCATGTTTCCAGGTTGATGACGATGGAAATTTTCTTGTGGCTGCGCACTGCACCCGCGCCAAACAGCGTCATCACGTTGATGATGCCTAACCCCCGAATTTCCAGTAAATGCTCGATTAAAGAAGGAGAATTTCCGATAAGGGTATCATAATCCTCCTGGCGGATTTCCACACTGTCATCGGCAACGAGACGGTGCCCGCGTTTGACGAGCTCCAATGCTGTTTCACTCTTACCAACACCACTCTGTCCAGTGATCAGAATACCTATACCGTAAATATCCACCAATACGCCATGGACTGCGGTAAACGGTGCAAATTTCGCCTCCAGGAAGTTCGTGATCCGGCTGATGACGCGCGTCGTCTTATGTGGTGAACGCAATATCGGTACACCAGCAGCTTCTGCCGCTTCCTTCATTTCAGGCGGCACTTCCTGGCCTCTTGTGATGATAAGACCAGGCGTCACATCTGAGCATATCTTTTCGAAACGCTCACGCTTTTGCTCGCTTGTCAGTTCCTCAAGGAAAGAAAGCTCAGTCTTCCCGAACAGCTGCAGCCGATCTTTCGGATAATATTTAAAATAACCAGTCAACTCTATACCAGGACGGGAAATATCACTCATGAAAATCTCACGCTGTACGCCTGTATCCCCTGTCAGCAATTCCAGATTGAAACGATCCAATAAATCTTGAATGACCACTTTTGCCATAAGAACCCTCCATCCTAACAATTCTTGTTTATTCTAGCATACTTCCAGAAAAGATAGATACCTAGGCACAAAAAAGCCCTGCAGCTATTGCCGCAGAGCTTGCTTCAGCTCGTGATCCGATCACGGATGAGCCAATTCAGGATAAGGTTCAGCAATGCAAGGATGATTGCCGCAATGATCGCTGTACCGAATCCCTCGATTATGAAAGTCTCTCCAATGAGACCTTGTGTGATCATTAAGGTTACTGCATTGATAACAAACAAAAACAATCCAAATGTCAAAGCAGTCAACGGCAGCGTCAACACGATCAGCACTGGCCGCACTAGGAGATTAAGCACCGACAAAATGAAGCTTGCCAGGATGGCGGTACCAAATCCCTCTAGATAAAAAGAATCGAATATATAGCTGACGATAACCAGTGACACGCTGTTCAGCAATAGAGTCAAAATCCATCTAAGCATAAGCTATCTCCATGTTACGGAAGGACCCAGACAGAACCTGTCTTCGTGTTCGCTTCCAGGTGAAGCTTCTCCGTTGCAGCTGGATGCGTTTCGAATTTGAGAGCCTTTTTGACAACTTCCTTCGATTCATCAATGACGATATATTCATCCAAATCACAATGCAGGGATCCGATATTTGTCGTAATCCTTCCGTTAAGCGGGATAGGCGCTAAAGATTTCAAGCGGATACTCCCATTGGTAGCCTTGAAGAAGGCACTGTCAGGATCTTCATTATGCCACTCGCAATGGATGCTGCCATTGAACGTTTGCGCATCGAGCTTGCGGAAGCTTCCTTCCAGTCGAAGCGAGCCGTTAACGGACTCACATAGAAGATCCTTTGCTGTCACCTGCTTCAGCTTGATGCTGCCATTGGAGGTTTCTGCACTGACGATTGAACCGCCTCCTCCTTGCAGATCGATGCTTCCATTCGTCGTTTTGCAATATATGTTCGTGCTGCTAACGGAATCTACACGAATCGTGCCATTGAAGGTCTTTACGATACATTCCTCATATACAGCTTCCGGAACGTACAATGTAATTTCAGGTTTGATTCGTTTATCCTGCAGGGAAAACTGCAGTTTGCCATCTGCAATAGCGAAATATGCTTTATCAGTGAACCGTTTCCTTGCTGCTTGCTCATCTTCCTCCTGATAGACCTTCGCTTTCGTCTCCAGCCGCGCCAAAGGCTCATTCCAGCTCTTGACCGTAATGGAGCCATTATAGATTTTCAGCTCCAATTTTGCGAATGTCTCATCAGCCTGAAAAATATGGTCCACTGTATAATGATCACCAAAATTCAGATCAAGGTCTGCATTTTTTATCTTACTGAAAGCCTGCTGCACATATTGCAGCACTTTCGGCCCAACATTCTTTTTCTTAGCTGTTTTGCCCCCAGTGCGCTGTGTTTTAGATTCTTCCCCTGCCGTCACAAGCTCTTGGACTACCAGTTCCTTCTCTTCGTTCGTATCCTGCTCCTGTACAGCACCAAAGGCCCGCTCATCAAGAGCCGCAAGCTGCAGTTCTGCTTCCTCGGCTGTGAGCTTCCCCTCTTCCAGCTGTTTCAGGATTCTCTTTCTCTCTGTTCTCATACATAGCCTCCTTTTCACATATACGGATTATATGTTTTCGAAGTTCCAAGTATAGAATGTTTCCTCTTTGAAATGTTCCAGTGCGATGGCTTCCATGTTCTCTTCTGTAAGTTCTGCTCCAGTAACATTACCAAGCACACCTTGCGCTTGGGATTTATGGCAAAGAATCGTCTTCACTTTCGTTTTTACAAAAGGACGAATATCCTGTACGACGTCAGGTTTTCCTAAGATCTCCTGGTATCCGCGCATAAACGCCTGCGCCCAAACTTTCGGACGGGCGCTTTCCTCCATCCGTGACACAGCATCGATTGCAGCTGCACCAAGTGCATTATGATCCGGGTGAACTGCATATTCCGGATAATGCGTGATTACAAGTGTTGGTTTGATTTTCTCAAGCAGCTCTTTCAAATGATCACTGACTTTCGAAAGATCCTCGAATTCCAGCACTTTATCCCGGTAACCGAGCATCTGCAGTTCCACATCCATCACCTTGCAAGCATCTTGCAATTCCTTCTTCCGAATCTCAGGTAAAGACTCACGAGTCGCAAAGGTTGGATTACCCATATTGCGTCCCATTTCTCCCAGCGTACCGCACAAATATGTAACCGGCACACCCTCCTGTCTGAACTTAGCAATTGTACCAGCAGCTCCGAAAGCTTCGTCGTCCGGATGCGGGAAGATGACTACTACGTGTTTTTCCATGATTATTGCTCCTCCTTAGAACGCTGTCTCGCTTATTTCCAATGAAACCATCAATCGGCCTTCCCGATCATGACCAGCCATGAGCAGACGATTCTTATCATCCAATTCCCAGGCATTCAGTCCTTCTGCGTAAACCCAGCCATTGTCTGTTTTCAATCCAACGCGATAGGCCGTTCCAGCACCTTTTATCTTGCCATGCTCATAAGTCATCTGTGCATTCCGGATAAAAGCACCAACATTGTACGCTTTTTCGTTTACATGATTAGCATATGCACCATTTGTCGTTTCCAGATGTATAAACACTTTTTTCCCAGCAAATGCATCTATTTGTTCTTGCACTTCATTCAAATCAATCGGCTTCACCGTAAGTCGCTCCTTCCAAAGCTATATCTAAACAAATATTTTACTACAAATTCCACTGTAATGCTCATCTTGACGTTTTCCTATGTAAAAAGATACAGCGAGCAAAAGCCACGCTGTATCCCTTTTAGCGTTCCGCAACATGCGTTGCATACTCTATCTGGCTAGTCGTACGTTCGCGGTCACGCTCAAGAATCGGCTTCAAGTACTTCCCTGTATAGGATGCGGGCACCTCTGCCACTTCTTCCGGTGTACCAGTCGCTACAATCTCTCCGCCTCGATCCCCGCCTTCCGGACCTAAGTCGATAAGGTAGTCAGCTGTTTTGATAACATCGAGGTTATGTTCGATAACAAGGACGGTATCCCCATTTTCCACAATACGCTCAAGCACTTTCAGCAATCGGGAAATATCATCTACATGCAAGCCGGTTGTCGGCTCATCCAGAATATAGAATGTCTTCCCATTACTGCGTTTATGCAATTCACTGGCAAGCTTCACGCGCTGCGCCTCACCGCCGGATAATGTCGTAGCGGGCTGTCCAAGTTTTACATAGCCAAGACCCACATCAGATATCGTCTGTAATTTACGCTTGATTTTCGGGATGTTGGCAAAGAACTCCAATCCCTCTTCAATCGTCATATCCAGTACATCTGCAATACTTTTACCTTTATATTTGATTTCAAGTGTTTCACGGTTATATCGTTTACCGTGACAAACCTCACATGGCACATAAACATCTGGAAGGAAATGCATCTCAATCTTGATGATTCCATCACCGCGGCAAGCTTCACACCGTCCGCCCTTCACGTTAAAGCTGAAACGGCCTTTTTTATATCCGCGAACCTTTGCAGCGTTCGTGCTGGCATACACATCACGGATATCGTCGAAAGCACCGGTATACGTAGCCGGGTTCGAGCGAGGAGTCCGCCCGATTGGAGACTGGTCAATATCGATTACCTTGTCCAGATGCTCCAATCCTTTAATTTCTTTGTGTTTACCAGGCTTTATTTTGCTCCGGTTGAGCTTCTGTGCCAGGGTTTTGTGCAGGATCTCATTGACGAATGTACTTTTACCAGATCCAGAAACACCTGTCACCGCTGTGAACAAACCAAGCGGAATCTTGGCAGATGCTTTTTTCAAGTTATTTTCTTCTGCTCCGATGATTTCAATGGAACGCTCCATATCCGGACTGCGTCGTTCAAAAGGCAGCGGAATGAATTTCTTCCCAGATAAATATTGTCCAGTAAGGGATTTTTTATCTTTCATCACCTTTGCTGGTGTTCCCTGACTCGTGATTTGCCCGCCATGTTCACCAGCACCAGGTCCGACATCAATTAGCCAGTCCGCTTCCATCATCGTGTCCTCATCATGCTCAACTACGACAAGCGTATTGCCAAGATCACGCATTCGTTTCATCGTTTCGATCAGTCTGTCGTTATCACGCTGATGCAGTCCGATGGAAGGTTCATCCAGTACATACAAGACACCAGTTAAAGCTGATCCAATCTGTGTAGCAAGACGGATACGCTGCGCCTCTCCGCCAGACAATGTGCCCGCCGAACGGGAAAGCGTCAAATAATCCAAGCCGACATTATTCAGGAATGTGATCCTGTCTATTATCTCCTTGGTGATCATGAAGGCAATCTGTCTTTCCTTCTCGTTCAGTTCAAGATCCTCCATGAAATGCTTCACTTCAATCACGGATTTGGCTGTAACATTGCTGATATGATGTCCGTTGATAAGAACCGCGAGCGATTCCTCACGCAGGCGGTGACCTTTACATTTCGGACACGGTCGGTTGTTCATATACTTTTCCATCTGTTCGCGGATGAAATCCGATGTTGTTTCCCGATACCTCCGCGCAATATTAGTCAGAACACCTTCGAACTCGATATTGCTTTCTCTGACACGGCCAAAATCATTTTCATAGCGGAAGTGGATCTTGTCCTTTTTCTTACCGTTCATCAGGATCTCAAGCTGTCCCTCCGGCAGTTTGTTCACTGGTACATCCATATCGATGCCAAAATGGCTGCAGGCAGCTTCCAGAAGCTTCGGATAGTATTGGGAGCTAGTCGGTTCCCATGCAGCAATGGCTCCCTCGTGCAGTGTCAAATCCTTATTCGGGATGACAAGATCGGGATCGACCTCTAATTTCGTACCAAGTCCGTCGCAGGACGAGCACGCACCAAAAGGATTATTGAAAGAAAACATGCGAGGCTCCAGTTCTCCAATAGAGAATCCGCAAATCGGGCAAGCATGATGCTCACTGAAAAGCAGCTCCTCGACATCCATCACGTCCACGATGACTTTTCCGTCTCCAAGCGCAAGTGCCGTCTCCAAGGAATCTGTCAAACGACCAGTAACACCTTCTTTTATGACAATACGATCGACAACAACCTCAATAGAGTGTTTCTTTGTTTTCTCCAGCTTGATGTCATCATGAATCTCCATCATTTCTCCATCAACACGAAGACGGATATAACCTTCCGCTTTAAGCTTTTCGAGCACCTTCACATGCTCACCTTTCTTGCCGGAAATTACAGGTGCAAGTACCTGCAATCGAGAACGCTCTGGGAATTCCAAAATACGATCGGCCATCTGTTCCACTGTTTGAGAGCTGATTTCAATACCATGCCTCGGGCAAGTAGGACGTCCTACTCTGGCATACAGAAGACGCAGGTAATCATAGATTTCTGTAACGGTCCCGACTGTTGAGCGCGGGTTCTTACTTGTCGTTTTCTGATCGATACTGATAGCTGGCGACAAGCCTTCAATTGAATCCACATCGGGCTTGTCCATCTGGCCAAGGAACTGGCGGGCATATGCAGATAAAGATTCCACATAACGACGCTGTCCTTCTGCGTAAATGGTATCAAAAGCGAGCGAGGATTTCCCTGAACCTGACAGTCCAGTCAATACGACTAGACTATCCTTTGGTATATCAACATCGATATTTTTTAAGTTATTGGCGCGGGCGCCTCTGACAGAAATATTTTTCTTCGCCACTTTCTTCACCCTTCCACTTTAAGTTCCAATACAAGATCACGAAGCTCGGCAGCGCGTTCGAAATTGAGGTCGCGTGCAGCCTGTTTCATTTCTTTTTCCATCTTGGCTATGACTTGTTCTTTTTCCTTCTTCGTCAGCTTCGTAAAATCTGGTGTATCTTTCTTATTTGTTCCGGACTCTTCGGAACTAATTGTAGCTTTGATGACATCCCGTACTTCCTTCTGAATCGTCCGCGGTGTGATGCCATGCTCTTTATTGTAAGCGATTTGGATTTCACGGCGTCGTGCCGTCTCATCCATTGCTTTTTGCATGCTATCAGTTATTTTATCTGCATACATAATGACATGCCCATTCTCATTACGAGCTGCCCGGCCCATTGTCTGAATCAACGATCGCTCTGATCGCAGGAATCCTTCCTTATCCGCATCAAGGATAGCCACAAGGGAAACTTCCGGAATATCCAAGCCCTCTCGAAGCAAGTTGATTCCGATAAGTACATCATACTTCCCAACGCGCAAATCCCGGATGACTTCAATCCGTTCCAGCGTTTTGATTTCTGAATGCAAATAAGCGACCTTAATACCGATATCCTTCAAATAATCGGTTAAATCCTCAGACATTTTCTTCGTGAGTGTCGTGATTAATACGCGCTCATTCTTTTCGGTACGTTTGTAAATTTCACTGATAATATCATCAATCTGTCCCTCAATCGGACGGATATCGATTTCCGGATCAAGCAATCCTGTCGGCCGGATGATCTGCTCGACCATCTCCGGTGTATGTTCGATTTCATAAGGTCCCGGTGTTGCGGACACATAGACGAGCTGTTCTGTCTTCTTCTCGAATTCATCGAATGTGAGCGGCCGGTTATCCATTGCAGATGGCAGACGGAAGCCGTGGTCTACAAGCACCTTTTTACGCGCTTGGTCTCCATTGAACATTCCCCTTATCTGCGGCAGCGTAACATGGGACTCATCGACGACGACAAGGAAGTCGTCCGGGAAGAAGTCCAGTAGTGTATACGGCGTAGCACCACGTTCACGGAAGGTAAGCTGAGCCGAGTAGTTTTCAATACCCGAACAAAAGCCCATTTCCCGCATCATTTCCAAATCGTAGTTTGTACGCTGCTCAAGACGCTGTGCTTCCAGCAGTTTGCCTTGCTCCTTGAATACAGCCAGCTGATCCTTGAGCTCTTTCTCTATATTAACGATAGCTTTTTTAAGATTTTCTTCGCGGGTTACGAAGTGGGATGCAGGGAAAATCGCGACATGCTCGCGGTCGCCGATGATTTCGCCTGTCAGCGCATCTACTTCACGGATCCGGTCGATTTCATCACCGAAAAACTCAAAACGGATACAATGCTCTTCTTTGGAAGCCGGGATGACCTCGACAGAATCGCCGCGTACTCGGAAGGTTCCGCGCTGGAAGTCGATATCATTTCGTGCATACTGGATGTCAACTAGATTACGAAGCAGCTCATCCCGATCCTTCTCCATGCCGACGCGGACGGACAGCACCTGGCTCTTATATTCCTCCGGGGAACCTAAACCATAGATACAGGACACACTTGCCACAATCAGAACATCATTGCGCTCGAAAAGAGCAGATGTAGCAGAGTGGCGCAGTTTATCGATTTCATCATTGATGCTTGCGTCCTTCTCGATGAAGGTATCAGTCTGCGGTACGTATGCTTCTGGCTGATAATAATCATAATAACTGACGAAATATTCAACTGCATTGTTCGGGAAAAATTCCTTGAACTCACTGTACAGCTGACCCGCCAATGTCTTGTTATGGGCAATGACAAGGGTTGGGCGATTAATTTCCTTCACCATATTTGAAATAGTGAACGTCTTACCAGTACCCGTCGCACCTAGCAATGTCTGATGCCGCTTTTTCTGATGGATACCGTCAACGAGATGGTCAATTGCTCTCGGCTGGTCACCTTGAGGGCTGTATTTAGATACTAACTCAAACGTTTCCTTTTCCTTCAATGCCAAATTCCTCCGTTCTGTTTGCTATTTTCATCATAGCATAAAATATATAAAAACACGAACAAACATTCGTTTAAAATTCCACATACCTGCTAGTATAGATGTTTACCTAATATACGAAACATAAACAAATAGATAGCAAAAAGCCGCCAAAAATTGACGGCTTTATTATTAGTTAGAAGCTTGGTCGTATTGGTTGACCTCGAATAGATCAATCAAATCGACTTTCGGATTTTTATCCGTGAACCAGCGGAGGGCGAAATCGTTCTTGAACAATGCCAAGTAATCCCCTTCGCGATCCTGTGCGAGCAGACTGCGCTCGTCGAATAGGCGTTCATCCACTTGCTCGGCTTTCAGCCAGCGAGGAATGCGTTCTCCCATCGATTCCAATACCACTTCTACATTATACTCGTTTTTCATTCGATATTCGAATACTTCGTACTGAAGCTCTCCGACTGCACCTAAGATATAGCTGTTGTCGCGTTTACCGCGGAACAGCTGAATTGCTCCTTCTTGAACAAGCTGCTCGATACCTTTCTGGAACTGCTTGGCTTTCATAACGTTTTTGGCGGTAACTTTCTTGAACACTTCCGGCGGGAATTGCGGCAGCTCATCAAATTCAAAATTCGCTTTGCCTTCGACGAGTGTGTCCCCGATTCGGTAGATGTTCGGATCGTAAATACCGATAATATCGCCGGCATAAGCTTCTTCGACTGTATCACGTGATGACGCAACGAATTGCTGTGACTGGGAAAGCTTGATCGGCTTAGCTGAACGAGCTAAATTGACGCTCATACCACGCTCGAATTTACCTGAGCAGACCCGCAGGAAAGCAATCCGGTCACGGTGAGCCGGGTTCATGTTTGCCTGAATCTTGAAGATGAATCCTGAGAACTCTTCTTTCTCGGGAGACACGATACCTTCTGTCGTGCGACGGCTGCCTGGCGCAGGTGCAAGATTAACGAATGTATCAAAGAAAGTCTGTACCCCGAATGGTGCAAGTGCACTGCCAAAGAAAACTGGTGTCTGCTTACCAGCAAGCACACGATCCAATGAGAATTGATCGCCGGCTTCCTCTAAAAGCTCCAGTTCACCTTTCGTATCCTCAAAAGTGGAATTGCCTGTTAAATCGGCATACGCCGGATCGTCCAGCTCATCGTAAGGAATGAATGATTCTTCTTCATTTCCATTAAAGCGGACAAATTGCTTGTTGTATCTATCGAAAATACCTAGGAAACGCTTGCCCATTCCTGCTGGCCAGTTCATTGGATAAGTTTCGATATCCAATACGCTTTCGATTTCCTCCAATAGCTCCAGCGGCTCGCGGCCTTCCCGGTCAAGCTTGTTGATGAAAGTAAAGATCGGAATACCGCGCATCCGGCAAACTTTGAAAAGCTTCAATGTCTGTGCTTCGATCCCTTTTGTCGCATCGATGATCATGACAACACTATCCACAGCCGTCAGCGTCCGGTACGTATCTTCACTGAAATCTTCGTGTCCTGGTGTATCCAGGATATTCACTTGATAATCTTTATATGGGAAATTCATGACAGATGATGTAACGGAAATTCCACGCTGCTTTTCGATTTCCATCCAGTCAGATGTTGCGAATTTGCCTGATTTCTTTCCTTTTACCGTACCTGCAGTACGAATCAAATTCCCGAATACGAGCAATTTCTCAGTCATTGTCGTCTTCCCGGCATCCGGGTGGGAGATGATGGCGAAAGTCTTACGCTTCTGTACTTCTTGTTTTATTTGCATCGGTTCATTACCTACCGTTCTATTATCATTCGTATAGCCTGATTGTCTTTGTGATTTGATTTCTTATATCACACTGCGTCAAACCTCATTTCCGCTCCAAAAATCAGTCTTTCTCTACTATACCTAATGTTAGCGCTTTTAGGCAATATCCAACTGACTGGATGTTTTTCATTGACCCACAAGGAGAAAACGCTTTAATATGATACTAATAAGATTTTCATCAAAATATCGATCTATCCCGAGGAGAGACATAATATGCTAAAGAAACTATTCGGTAAGAATATTACGGAAGAAAGTTTTGTAAGCCCTGTCAATGGCAGAGTGGTCCCGCTTGAGGAAGTACCTGATCCAGTGTTTGCCGAAAAGATGATGGGAGACGGTATCGCTATTGAACCGACAGATGAGACAATTGTCAGTCCTATTGATGCAGAAGTCGTTCAAGTGTTTGAAACAAAGCATGCCATCGGCTTGAAAACACAAATGGGGTTGGAACTGCTCCTTCATATCGGTCTGGATACTGTCAATCTGAAGGGAGAAGGCTTTGAGACTTTTGTCAAAGCAGGCGATAAAGTCTCTGCTGGCGATAAGCTCGTCACCTTCGAAAAAGCATTCATCGAAGCAAATGCGAAAAGCAGCATCACCCCGGTGATCGTCACCAACTACGAAGCAAGCGAGTACACATTGGAAGCACTCTACCCGGAACAAGCTATCGCTGGAGAAACTCAGATATTCCAAGTCAGGAAGAAATAAATTGAAACGGCAGCCATGTGCTGTCGTTTTTTATTTTGCCCTATTAGGGAAGGCTATAGCTATATCTGTTATAATGATAAGATAATGATTTTTTTAGACTGGAGACTGGGCTTTCATGCAATCTTATTTTCTCGACAAACAAGATATCATCAAAGTGACAGGCGATCGATTCTACCGAAGAGGATTGGAGTATGTCAATAAAGGGCGTGTGCAAGGTCTGAGCTTCACGCCATCCATCAACCAATGGAAGGCTGTTGTCCGCGGCACCGAAAACTATCCTGTACGGATTTTCTTCTTTGAGGACGACGATCTTGATGGTGTGTGCAGCTGCCCCGCCTATCACACCCATTATACATGCAAGCATATCGCTGCTGTTCTAATCGCGGTCAGCCGGAACCGGTTTGACAGTAATGGATACACAGTTACCGAAGAAACAGCTGCACCGACAGCTGCCCGTCAAACTGATTTTACGGATCGGCTTGTACAAGCATTCGTATCTCCTTCCGAACGACTGACATCTAAGCCTCCGGAAACCTTGAAGCTGGAATATAAGGTCGAACAGCGCTTTATGCAAACCAACGGTAACACGGTCTTCGAGGTCGAACTGAAGGCAGGTACAGCCCGCACCTACATCGTGCGCCTAGCTGAGGACTTTCTCCGAAGTGTGCTGCATCAAACCCGCTATCAGCTGACGCCGAGTTTTGCATTCGATCCTCGTGTACATATTGTTACACCCGAGGACAAAGCTATCCTGGAGCGATTGCTGGAAGCTTGTGAGAACAGTATGATTCATGATTTTACAGCTTCTTCCCTTCAGTCGGAAAAACGCGCCATCAAGCTGACGCCTTCACTAGCCAAGACCTTGCTGCCGCAGCTTGCAGATGCAGGTGCCTCCCTCCATTTGCTGCATACTGAACCGATGGATACATTTCAGGTGAGCAGTCAGCCAGCACGGTTGGACTTCTATCTTTCAACAGATGAAGACGACATGCTGCAGCTAGGAGTACAGGATATCGCAGCATATGAATATATCAAAAACTACCATTACCTAGTCAAGGATGACACGCTATATCCTGTACCTCCCGACCAGCGGGAATTGGTCAAGGAACTGTTCGCCATCCTTCCTTATCGCCATGATACACCTCAGACTGTATCGGATAAGAACGTTGACCGTTTTGTGTCGCAGGTTGTTGGCAAGCTGGAACAGATCGGACATGTGCATGTTGCTGAAACAGTCCGGAGCAAAGTCGAAATGGCTCCCCTTGTTGCAAAAGTCTTTTTGGATGAGACGGACGATGTACTGCACGCCAGTGTATCTTTCCATTATGGAGATCACGTCATCCAGCCAGGACAACAGCAGTCAGATATGCCTGTCATCAAACGGCAACCTGCCAAGGAAGATAAGGTCCTGCAACAGCTGCATGCTGCTGGATTCCGCTTTTCAAAAGGCCGCTTCCATTTGCTTAATGTAGAGTATATGTATGTGTTCCTACATGAGCATCTGCCAGCTTTGCAAGAAGTAGCAGAGGTCTATATTTCCAGCCGGGTGCAAGCGATGCAGGCCGATGATCAGCATGAGGTTTCCTCTTCCGTCAGACTGCAGCAGGAAAAAGGAATGCTTGAGATTAGCTTTGATGTGTCCGGTTTATCAGAAGCGCATATTAGCAATGTCCTGCAAGCAATGGTAGAGAAGAAAAGATATTACCGTATCCCAGATGGTGCATTGCTCGATCTGGAGCAGGAATCCATGGAGAACTTCCAAGACTTCCTTGAACAGATGCAAATCAAAAAGAACCAGCTGAATAATCAGCATATTTTCGTACCGATTGCTCAAAGTATGCAAGTAGAAGAGTCCTTACGCGGAGCTGAAATGGAAGCAGCATTCCAGACACTGATTGAGCGGCTTCGCCATCCGGAACAAATCGATTTTGACTTGCCATCTGGACTGCTGGCAACACTGCGGGATTATCAGCTTACTGGCTTCAAATGGATGAAAACACTAGCTTATTACGGACTCGGCGGTATTCTGGCAGATGATATGGGACTTGGAAAAACACTGCAGACAATTACCTATCTCACATCAGAACGAGAAGCTAACCCAGCTGCACGCCCTGCTCTGATCGTCGTACCTTCCTCTCTGCTCTATAACTGGCAGAAGGAATTTGAGAAATTTGCTCCAAGCATGCGTACACTAGTTATTTCCGGCTCGGCAGCAGAACGGCAGGAACAGCTTTCCCGGCTGGAAGAGCATGATATTATCATCACGTCTTATCCTTTATTGCGGATTGATCATCATGTGTATGCTGGGCATGTATTCGATAGTCTGATCCTGGATGAAGCGCAGGCAATCAAAAACCATGCAACGCAAACTGCCAAGGCCGTCGGACTGATCCAAGCTGGGAAACGATTTGCACTGAGCGGCACCCCAATTGAAAATAGGCTTGAGGAGCTGTGGTCGATTTTTCACACAATCTCACCTGGTCTATTCCGCAGCCGGAGGTCATTCACAGATTTGGAACCGGAAAGGATCGCCCGGATGACGCGTCCATTCATCCTAAGACGAGTAAAAACGGACGTTCTCCACGAGCTTCCTGAAAAGATCGAGACAACGAACTATTCAGATCTTACGCAGGAACAAAAAGAAGTGTATGTCGCCTATCTGGAGCGGATACGCAGGAAGATCGATCAGACGATTGCAGAGAAAGGTTTCGATCGCGGTAAACTCGAAATACTTGCAGGACTGACACGACTGCGCCAAATCTGCTGTCACCCATCTTTGTTCATTGAGAACTACAGCGGCCAATCAGGTAAACTGGAGCAGCTGCTCGAGGTTATCCAAGAACTGAAGCAAAGCAATAAACGATTCTTGATTTTCTCCCAGTTCGCCAGCATGCTGGGAATTATCCAGCAGGCACTGGATGAAACGGACGTCTTCTATCTGGATGGCAGTACACCTGCCAAGGAAAGAATGCAGATGGCAGAAGCGTTCAACGAAGGAGAAAAAGACGGCTTCCTGATCAGCTTGAAAGCCGGGGGAACAGGACTGAATCTGACAGGTGCTGACACTGTTATCCTCTTTGACTTATGGTGGAATCCAGCTGTAGAAGAGCAAGCTGCTGGAAGGGCACACCGTATCGGACAGAAAAATGTCGTTCAGGTGATCCGCCTGCTTACACGCGGAACGATCGAGGAACGAATCTTTGAGTTACAGCAGCGTAAACGTGCGCTTGTCGATCAAATCATCCAGCCTGGTGAAACGATGCTTAACACACTTTCAGAAGAAGAAATACGGAGCCTGCTATCCATGCAGGTAGAATAAGAAAGGAGCAAGCCATGTGGCTTGCTCCTTTCTTATAATACAGAATCGATTATCTCATCGAACTTATCACTTACCAGACTTCTGTTATTCAATATTTCTTCATTCTTAAACGAAACACTTCCTCTATGCTCGTCTAAATTCAAGTTCTCCATTAATGAAGAAAATACGCCTCTGCTTCGCTTATCTATTTCAAAGTAAATCGTCGTCTCATACTCATCCTGCAGGATATAAACCTCCAGTTCATCGAGTTTCTTTAAGTATCTTCCATGAGTAGGAATGAATTCGTACTGTTGGATATACGGTCTGGCTATCCTGATTCCGTATGGGGGCTTCTGATTCTCCATCTGTCTGAATCTGAATCCGATCACCTTTATCGCATCGATGATATTTTCATGCACTTCTGTCGGCTCAATGGATATATGATCTATGTCACTTAAATCGACTGCATTCTTCACATCAACATCCGTATCGATCCAAACCGGCGGTACATTCTTGAATGTCTTAGGATCCTGCATCGTTATCGGTGTATACAAAGGAATTCGAAAAGAAAATGGAATCTCCTTTCTTTCCCCTTTTGAGATAATGAACGGCTCATTCACTTTATGCGTATACACAACTGCCTGCGACAGACGATCACTATCCTCATGTCCATACACCGTCATCAGCTTCAGATTGATAGAGTCGATCTCTTGGTCAGTTACGCCGCCCTTTATTTCAACGATACCATCCAGAATCTCTCCTTGAACGAAATAATTATTCCTGATCTTTGTATCCACCTTAGCAGAACCAATTCCGACACTAGCAATCAATTTATTGAAAATAGACATCTAATCACCTCATATTATTGGTTAGACTGTATACGCGCGGAGTGGAAAATAGTTTCAATTATTCCTTTATCAAAAAACAAAAGGAATAATTTACTTTTTATGGTACTATCAAAACTAGTAATTATATCTAAAGGCTTGATAGTTTAATAGAGTACAAAGCCAATTTACAAAAAGAAGGTAACAAAATGGAGATCATCACAGAAAAATTACTGTTTATCGCTTTGTTTATTTTTATCATTCACTCGATAGAAACACTCGCTTATGCTGTAAGATTATCCGGTGCAAGAGTCAAAATGATTGCTTCGGCACTGTCGCTCTTTAACATAATGGTTATTGTATCAAGATTGTCCAATACGATGCAGCAGCCATTCTTAGGAAGTCTAATCGATTCTGCTCCAAAAGAAAATACGCTGGAGTTTGTAGAGACTCAATTCCGTTTCCTTATTGGCGCATCAACAGTTGGAACAGCATTAGGCATTCTCTTACTTCCTACGTTCATCGCACTATTTTCAAGAGCGATCATTCATTTATCAGAGGAAAAAGGATCTGTCCCTTCTTTAATGAAAAGGATTTTTTCATTACATTACATAAATCGCAGCATAACGCATTTTAGTCTTCCAAAGTTTTCTTATTTACGGGACACGAAGGTGAAAGATATTCCAATAAGGCTCTTCCTCGTAAATATGTTTATTACCGCAATCTATACAATCGGGGTGCTAGCTGCATTATATGCGGCTTTATTAGTTCCAGATAGAGGGACTACAGCAATCATGGCATCAGGATTGATAAATGGTCTAGCAACCATACTTTTGGTAGTTTTTATTGATCCGAAGTTATCTGTCATGGCGGACGATATCGTGAATCAAAGAGGAAGCTATAACAAACTAAAAAGTATGTCGCTCATGATGGTAACGTCCAGGCTGTTGGGAACGTTACTAGCTCAATTATTCTTTATATGGGGAGCAGAATACATAGCTTGGTTCACTAAATTCATTGCCTAAGCGTAATCCATATCTGAATCTAATAAAAAGCCTACTTAACTGTAATCAGTTAAGTAGGCTTTTTCAATTGACGAATTTGACATTAACTGCTGATAGGCACAGCTTTCTTCTTATGCTGTTCCTGTACAAAGATAATACCAAGCTCATGCGGCTCGCCTTCATACATCGCTCGTTGTTTAATCCGTATTTCACCTTGTTCATCCCGGATTTCCATTTTGCAATATTGACTGTTGGATTGCACTGCTTCATAAAATGCCCGTTCGGTCGTTACACGGACGCCGTTCACTTTTTCGATTCGCTCTCCCGGCAGCAGACCGAGTCTGTCAGCTGGGCTTTCCGGAATGACACCAAGAACAAACATCCCATTGCTGCTCTCCGTATAATACATGGCGCGCTTGCGATCTTTGTTCCGGAAGGAGAGTGTGATGGCCTCTCTGCCGATAAGTGCGATGACAAAAGCTGCGATCGCGAAGTAATAGGAATATATACTTGCCAAACTCACTGCCAAGGTAAGCAATGCAAGCAGCAAGACCATTTTCCCTTGCTTACGTGCCTCAATAAATGCTGGACGGCCTTTGGCAAAACCGTCTATACCAGTCAGCAGCGGCACTAACAGCAGGCCGTAGCTTGTTCCGTTTAGATGGAAGAAAGGCCACCATGGAGCGAACGGTTCAATTGCGCCAGCTGGCACTAACAAGAAGAAAGGGATGAACAATAGCTTACGGAAACGATGCTGGCCGATCCAGCGTCCCCGAGGACCCTTGACAAGCTCGGGCAACGTATCCTCTCTTTTGATTGTAAGCAGCAGCACAGCTTCTGCAACCATAACGATACTCATGATCAGCGCAAAGCTGATCCAATTAAGACCTGTAAGGTCATCTGCCCATCCAGCCGGCAAATAGTCAGCGGCATATGGCGCTGCGCCCAAAGCGAGCAGAAAACTGAATCCGAAAATATAAGCGGATGACAGCCATGTGAAACGAAGCAGCAACGTCAGCAGAATCGTTACGGCGCTGATCAATAAAACGACTGCTGGTGCAACTACGATTCCTGTTCCAACACTCACAGCCGTAAGCAATAGTCCGAAAACAAGCGACAGAACCCATGTGCCTGTCCACTCTTTTCCAAAACCAAATACCTTCGTACCGAAATTGTTCCGCTCTTTTCTGATTCTGCGGTTGGAAACGAACAGAGTCAGCAGCACTGCCCAATAAAGCAGCGGATTTAAAAAGAAGTTTCCGATCCCATAAAGCAGTTCGGTCAACCAATCATTCACCATTATGTGTCTCTCCCTATAAACCAACTCTTATGTATATTGTCTATTCTAACACGATATTTCTTGTTTTCCTATGGCAATAGAAAAAGCCTCCCGTATGAAGGAGGCCTCTTATCAATTACTAAAGAGCTGCTGCAGCGCTTTGTCCATTTGGTTATCATGCTTGCCATCGCGAACTTGCTCGATGATCTTCGTTTGAAGCAGATCTGCTGTTTCCTGATCCACTTCTCCCGTTGCCTGCAAATCATTATCCTGCTGGAATTGCTTGACTGCTGTTTCTGTTTTTTCGTTGAAATAACCGTCCTTACGACTCGGGTCAAATCCGAGACCGTCCAGCATGATTTGCAGATTCTTGATCTTGTCATTATTATCATTAAATTTCAGCTTTTCATTTTCATCCAACTGGATTGGTGAACTGTAGAAATACTCTGGCTGATTAACTTCAAGAGTTGGTTTGATACCTTTTTCATGAATCCAATCTCCGTTAGGCGTCAGCCATTTGTATAGAGTCAGTTTGAGCATAGACTGATTTTCCAGTGGTACAGTTTGCTGTACAGTACCTTTACCAAATGTCGTTTTTCCGATTAACTCATAACCGCCAGCTTGATTCATCGCACCAGCAAGTATTTCGGATGCAGAAGCACTGCCTTCATCAATCAGAATATTGATTGGGTAATCCTTCTTCTCTTTCAACTCGGTATAAAACTCTTGTTTTTCACCATTCTTATCTTCAATCTGTAAATACGGCTTATCGCTTGGAACAAAGTTCTTCAGAATATCTTCTACAGTCGTAAGAATTCCGCCTGGATTACCGCGAACATCGATGATCAAACCATCGATATTTTCCTTCTCAAGTTTATCCAGCGCCGTTTTGAATTCATCTGCTGTACTCTCGGAGAAAGATGTAATTTCTAAAACACCAGCTTTTTTGCCATTTACTTCTTTTGTATCCGCATAGACCGTTTCGACTGGAATTTCATCCCGAGTTACATCAATTTTCAGTTCTTCAGAAACGCCAGGTCTCTTAACGGATAACGTTACTGTTGTTCCTTTTTCACCACGAATTTTATTAACTGCTTCCTGGAGATCAAGCCCCTGTAAGGAATCTCCATCCACTTCCAGCACTTGGTCGTTCGGCCGTAATCCAGCATCCTCTGCAGGTGAATCCTTGATAGGCGCCACAATTGTCACCTGTTTATCCACCATGCTAACTTCAGCTCCGATACCTTCAAACGAAGACTCCAGCTGCTGATTCAGCTGTGTAGAAGATTCTTCATCCAAGAAGGAACTGTACGGATCATCCAATGTTTCCAGCATCCCCTGGATTGCACCCTCCTGCAGCTGCTGCGCATCTGGTTTCGCCAACGCATTATCTTTGATGAGCTCATACGCATTTTCCACCTCTGTCAGACTGCCCGAATCATCTGAAGCTGATTGGAAACCAGACTCTTCCTTACCTGCATATGATGTAAAAGCATAGCTGCCGCCTGCCCCGACAATCAATGCCACAATGATCGCTATTACGAATGTCGCTTTTCTGATCTGCACGTTCGCCTCTCATCCTTTCTTACTTGTCCAATCCGTTAATCCTACTATTATGCTAAACTCCCTCTATCTTATCACTAAAAGAAGCAATTGATGTGAAAAAGGCACCTCCATTAATGGAGAATGCCTTTTTTAATTCTGGTATTAGAAATATTTCATTGGGTCCACTGCGTTACTCTTCGCACCGTTCCATCTGCCTTCATGAATTTCGAAATGAAGGTGGGAACCAGTTGATCCGCCAGTGTTACCCATTTTCGCAATTTCCTGTCCTCTGGAGACTTTTTCACCAACCGATACGCCTCGGCTGTCTAGGTGAGCATAAAGTGTGTCGTACGTGCGTCCATTGATGGAATGTGTAACGATAATAACATTACCATAGCCATTCATCGTAGCACTGAAAGAAACTACTCCGCTTGCTGCCGCATGAACTGGCGTGCCAGTTGCATTAGCGATATCCTGTCCGTAGTGGTTGCCTGTAGAACCGCTACCGAATGGATCTTTACGTACACCGAAGCCAGAGCTTAGTCGACCTTCAGCAGGCCAAGAGAAGATGCCAGCTTGTGCTGATTTAGAACTGGATGAACTGCTGGAACTTGATGAACTGCTAGAACTGCTCGATTTGCTTGAACTGCTGCTCTTAGAAGAACTGCTGGAGCTAGAGCTGGATGAAGAAGCCTCCTGCTTGCTCTCCGCCGCTTTCTTAGCAGCAGCCGCTGCTGCTTTCGCTTCTGCTGCTGCTTTCTCTTGTGCTGCTAAATCAGCTTGTTCTGATTCTGCACTTTCCTGTGCCAGACGAAGTGCTTCGGCTTGGTTAGCTGCAAGCTCTTTCTCTTCTTCAGCAGAAAGAATTTGCTCACCCAATCTTTCGTATTCATCTTCAAGCTGCTTTTTCAAGTCTTCTTGCTCGCTTGCTTGGGATTTCAAATCGGATTTGATATCTTCCAATTTATCTTTTTGATCCTGCAGGTTTTGCTTTTCATCTTCGCGCTGCTGCTTTTGATCCTCAAGCTTCTGCTTCGCTTGAATGTATCCGTTCAAAAGCTCCTTATCAGAATCCATGATAGTCGTTACTGCGTTCAAACGGTTTACCATGTCACCGAAGTTTTTAGAGCCCATCAATACTTGCAAGTACTGCACGTCTCCACCGTTTTGCTGAATGCTGACTAAACGGTCAGACAATTTATCTTCGCGTTTGTCGATGTCTTCTTCCGTTTCTACAATTTCACCAGAGATTTTTTCGATCTTTTCGTTCGTCTCAGTGATTTCGTCTTCTTTGTCATTCAAAGCATTTTCATTTTTATCGATTTGGTTGTTCAAATCATCCAGTTTCGCCAGCAGATTGTCCTGCTCTGCAAGGTTATCAGACTGCTCAGATTCTGCGTTATTGATTTGACCTTCAAGTTCGCTTTGCTTATTGCTGTTTTCCTCTTGCTGCTTTTGCAGATCCTCTATCTCACTCTGTACATCAGATGAGGATTTCGCGAACGTGTGAATTGGAGTATGTAGGATTGCTCCCGTAGCTAGAACAGCTACAAGAACAGGCTTGATCATCTTCTTCATTCTTCTCTCATTCCCTTTCTTCCTTAAAAAAGCATATATGGTAGGTTTATTAGACTTTAAGAAACTTACGGACACTCATGACGCTTCCCCAAACACCGATGATCGCGCCGATTGCCAGCAGTATGCCTGAAAGCTGGAAAGCGAATGGTGCATAAGGGAGAATCTCGACGAAACCGATGCTGATGTTATCAGTCAAGTTGTGTGACAGATAGTAATACCCGCCGAGTACTAATGCTACTGGAACGATAGCGCCCAATACTCCGAGCAGCAGACCTTCGATAAAGAAAGGCCAGCGGATGAAGGAGTTGGTTGCTCCAACCAGTTTCATGATGCCGATTTCTCTGCTTCTGGCAATGATTGTTATTTTAATTGTATTTGAAATCAGGAAGATGGCCGTGAACACAAGACCAACGATCAAGACCGCACCGATAATCCGGGCGTACTTGTTTACAGTAAAGAGATTCTCTACTGTCCCCTTACCATAATCCACTTTGTCGACTCCATCCAGTTTCGAAATTTCTTCCGATACAGAAGCTATGTCATGCGGATCAGATGTTTTGACAATATACGTGTCACTTAATGGGTTGTCTTGTTCAAACAAATCCCATTCTGTTTGTCCCATATCTTCCATGAGCTGGTTTAACTGTTCTTCTTTTGAGGAATACTTTACAGAACCAACTTTATCAATCGATTCAAGCTGACCTTGGATTGACTGCACCTGGTCTTCAGCAAGTGTAGGATCCAGATATACGCTCATTTCAACATCCGACTCAATATTGGTAGCGAATTTATTTAAGTTGAATACGACAGCCAGGAAGACACCGACCAGGATCAATGTTACTGTTACTGCCCCGATCGAGGCGATGGTCATCCAGCCGTTACGGAAGATGTTCTTTGATCCTTCCCGCAGATGGCGTTTCGCGGTATTAAATTTCATACCCGTAGTCACCTCCTGCTTCGTCACGGACGATACGGCCGTTTTCGATGGCGATGACACGTTTTTTGATCGTATTAACGATTTCTTTACTGTGTGTAGCCATGATGATGGTTGTTCCTTTGTTGTTGATATCCTCCAGCACCTTCATGATGCCCCAGGATGTTTCTGGATCCAAGTTCCCTGTCGGCTCGTCAGCGATTACGACCTTCGGGTTATTCGCAATTGCCCGGGCAATTGCCACACGCTGCTGCTCCCCACCGGAAAGCTCATCAGGTAACGATCTAGCTTTATCTTTTATTCCAACAAGATCGAGTACTTCCATCACACGATCTCGGATCACTTTAGGAGACTCTTCTATTACTTCCAGGGCGAAGGCAACATTCTCATAGATTGTCAGTTTCGGAAGCAATTTGAAATCCTGGTACACAACACCGATTTTCCTTCTGACTTTTGGAATATGGCGTTCTTTATACGTGCTCAAATCTTTGTTATCTACTTTCACGACACCGGTGCTCGGTTTCTCACCTCGGAAGATCATCTTCACGAAGGTTGATTTACCGGCTCCGCTCGGTCCTACTAAATACACGAATTCCCCACTGTCGATATGCACGTCGACACCATTCAGCGCTGTAACGCCATTGGAATACGTCTTATGCACACCCTTCATTTCTATCATGTTATACTCACCTTTGTTTTTATTCTAATCTGCTAATTTATCAACTTAGTATGTCGAACAATGGCGAAAGCAATCGAAAAAGCTCTCAAACCTGAAACCATTATAACATCTTATTCCTCTTTTTTTAGACAAAATAATATTACATTTGTGTTTCAATATATGACAATAGGCTTGGTTTTTGAAATATATTGCGTAGTATCTTGTCGCTTCCACTCGCTGTCAAGGAAAAAAACACACCAAAATACCCATACAGCTTCTGTATGGGTATTCGTCATTTATTACTTCTGCTGTTCCAGCAGCCATTCGGCGATTTTTTCCGCCTCTTCACCTTCAGCCTGCCCGGCAGGCATACCGCCTTTACCGTTTTCCATGATATCCACGAGTTCTTCTTTTGTATACGTAGAACCAAGATTATCAAGCGGAGGACCGCCATTGCCGCCGCTCAAGTCCTGACCATGGCACATGGCACAGTTGTTTTCATACGCTTCTTGTGGTGTTCCGGCCGTGTCATCACTACTCCCGCAAGCAGCAAGGAAGAGCATGAACATCAAACTGCAGCCAGTTAAAACTAGTTTCTTCAAGAGAATCGCATCCTTTTCTTTGAGATGGAATAACGGTTCAGCTTGTTATGTTACAGGAATTTTACAAAAAGCTCTTAAATTGTGGAACGCAAGTATGCATTGATGAATGGATCCAGCTGACCATCCATTACAGCTTGTGTATTCCCGGATTCTTCATTCGTCCGATGATCTTTTACCATGGAATATGGATGGAATACATAGGAACGAATTTGGCTTCCCCAGCCAATTTCCTTTTGTTCCCCGCGAATTTCGTTCAGCTCTTGCTGCTGCTTCTCAATTTCAAGCTGATACAGCTTCGCTTTCAGCATCTTCATTGCGTGCTCACGGTTTTTGATCTGTGAACGCTCGGATTGACATGTCACGACAGTATTAGTAGGAAGATGTGTAATCCTTACGGCAGAATCCGTCGTATTGACGTGCTGTCCGCCGGCACCGCTGGAACGGTACGTATCGATTTTCAAATCCTCTGTCCGAATGTCCACATCGATATCATCGTCGAATTCTGGCATCACATCACAGGATACGAATGATGTATGACGACGGCCTGAGCTATCAAATGGGGAAATACGCACAAGACGGTGCACTCCTTTTTCAGCCTTCAGATAGCCATACGCATTCAAACCTTTGATCAACAGCGTTACACTTTTCACGCCAGCTTCCTCACCAGGAAGATAATCAAGCGTCTCCACTTTGAAGTTATGCTTTTCAGCCCAACGCGTGTACATACGAAGCAGCATGCTCGCCCAGTCCTGAGATTCCGTTCCGCCGGCACCTGGGTGCAGCTCCAGAATCGCATTATTCTTATCATACGGCTCACTCAAAAGCATAAGCAGTTCGAATTCATCCATTGCTTCACGCATGGAGACGATTTCTTCCTCCAGCTCATTGCGAAGATCTTCATCGTCTTCTTCCTTCACCAATTCGAAACTAACATCCAAATCCTCATGCTGGGATACTAGCTTTTCATAGCCTTCCACTGATTCCTTCAAGCCATTGGATTCATTGATGATCTTCTGTGCTCCTTGCTGGTCATCCCAGAATGACGGCTCAAGCATCAAATCTTCTAACTCGGCAATACGGGCTTTCTTCTGATCTAAGTCAAAGAGACCCCCTAAAGTCAGTTAGTTGTTTTTCCATTCGATCAAGTTCATTTCTGATTTCTGCTAATTCCATTTTCTCTCACCTCATATAAGTCTATAACACACACCATCATACTCTATGACTTGGACAGAACCCGTGCAACCACTTGCGCGGGTTTGTCAAAATCACTGACCATGGCAGTTTTTGTATTTCTTGCCGCTGCCGCATGGGCACGGATCATTTCGCCCTATCGTGTCACCTTTGACAACTGGAGCTTTTTTCTTTTTCTTATCGCCTTGTGTTTCATCGCCACTGACAGCTTGGACACCTTTGGCAACTTGTTCACGCTGCAGGTTATCGCGGATTTCTGCTTTCAGTACGTAACGCGTAACTTCTTCCTTGATGGAACTAATCATCGCTTCGAACATATTGTAGCCTTCCAGCTGGTATTCACGAAGCGGATCGTTCTGACCATACGCGCGCAGGTGGATACCTTGGCGAAGCTGATCCATCTGATCGATATGATCCATCCATTTCGTATCAACTGTACGAAGCAGGATAACTTTTTCGAATTCGCGCATTTGATCTGGAGTCATTTCTTCTTCCTTCTGTTTCAAATGCTCACCGATTTTCTTAAGCAGCAATTCTTCAATTTCTTCTTCGTCTTTGTTCTTCAGCTCATCGACTGTCAGCTTGTCCTGTGGAAGCAGGTTGGCATGTACATATTCCACCAATGCATCCAGCTCCCAAGTTTCCTCTGAATCGTCAGCAGTATGTGCCTGAACAACCATATGAACCGTATCGCGGACCATTTCATCGATGATAGCATTCAGGTCATCGCTATCGATTACCTCAAAGCGCTGTTTGTAAATGATTTCCCGCTGTTCGCGAAGGACATCATCATAAGAAAGAACTGTTTTACGTGAGTCGAAGTTATTCCCTTCCACTCGTTTCTGAGCTGATTCTACAGCACGCGATACCATCTTGCTTTCAATCGGCGTGTTGTCATCCATGCCTAGACGATCCATCATGCTGCGCATGTTATCGGAACCGAAGCGGCGCATCAGTTCATCTTCCATAGACAAGTAGAACTGTGTCACACCTGGGTCACCTTGACGTCCGGCACGACCGCGAAGCTGGTTATCAATACGGCGGGATTCATGACGTTCTGTCCCGATAACAGCAAGTCCGCCAAGCTCTCTTACACCTTCACCCAGCTTGATGTCTGTACCACGGCCAGCCATGTTCGTTGCGATGGTCACTGCACCTTTTTGACCAGCATCCTCAATGATCTCCGCCTCACGGTGGTGGTTCTTCGCATTCAATACATTATGCGGCACACCAGCACGTTTCAGCAGCTTGCTGATCAGCTCGGAAGTTTCGACAGCTACTGTACCGACAAGCACAGGCTGACCAGTTTCATGACGAGCCTTGATTTCCTCTACAACCGCACGGAACTTGCCTTCCATGGATTTAAAGATGTAATCAGCTTTATCCTGACGCGTGATATCTCTATTCGTCGGAATCACAAGCACGTCCATATTGTAAATGTTACGGAACTCTTCTTCCTCTGTCTTCGCTGTACCGGTCATACCAGCAAGCTTTTTATACATACGGAAGTAGTTCTGGAAAGTAATCGATGCCAGCGTCATGCTTTCATTCTGGATCTGCAAACCTTCCTTCGCCTCGATTGCCTGGTGAAGACCGTCGCTGTAGCGGCGTCCTTTCATCAGACGTCCTGTAAAGCTATCAACGATGATGACTTCATCGTCTTCTACAACGTAGTCCGTATCTCGCTGCATCGTCACATGGGCTTTCAATGCCTGGTTGATATGATGCGTGATGGATACATTCTTCAAATCGAACAAGTTTTCCAGCCCGAAGAATTTCTCTGCCTTGTTGATACCTTCCTCAGTCAGAAGAACGGACTTAGTCTTGATATCATTCGTATAATCTTCTTCCTTCTTCAACACACGAACAAAGGAATTAGCTTGTGTATACAAGCTTGCTGATTTAGCAGCTGAACCGGAAATGATCAATGGTGTCCGCGCTTCATCAATCAAGATGGAATCGACCTCATCGATGATGGCAAAATTGAGCGGACGCTGTACCATCTGGTTCTTATACAGCACCATGTTGTCACGCAAATAATCGAAGCCAAGCTCGTTATTCGTGCTATATGTGATATCTGCCGCATATGCTTCCTGCTTCTGCTCACGTGTCATGCCCGAGCTGTTCTGTCCGACAGTCAACCCAAGGAATTCGAATAGCGGACGGTTATTCTCCGCATCACGTCCTGCAAGATAGTCATTGACTGTGACAACATGCACACCTTCGCCAGATAAAGCGTTCAAGTATGCAGGAAGCGTACTTGCAAGTGTTTTACCTTCCCCTGTTTTCATCTCGGCAATATTTCCGCCATGAATGGCGATACCGCCTAGCAACTGGACATGGAAAGGACGCATGCCGAGTACACGATCAGCTGCTTCTCTTACGGTTGCAAATGCTTCTGGCAGCAAGTCATCCAAGGACTCGCCATCCTTATAGCGCTTTTTGAATTCATTTGTCTTTTCTTTTAATTGTTCATCTGTATATGCTCGATATTCATCTGCTAATGTTTCTATTTGTTCGGCTGTTTTCTGGGCACGGCTGACTTGCTTCTGCGTACCGTCTCCAAACACCCGTTTAAGTAGTCCACGCATAATAACGCTCCTCTTTTAAATCAAAAAAGTATAGTCCAAAAATAATAATAACACTAGGTTTAGCGGTTTACAAGAAAGGGAAACCAGCTCCTTCCAAAAACAAAAAAACAGCGGCGCCCAGTCCCGGGACGCCGCTTTACATGGAAGGAGTGCCATGTCAGACATTCGCAATATTGTAACCGCTACTCCAGCCGCATGAGCCACCATCAGTTGGAATGCGCAGCCCCAAGGGAGGAGGCTGCGATATCCTGGTGGAGTCTTGCGGGGGAAAAGGAAGACTGCCCCTCAGAAGACACGTGATCTGGAGGACAGATCCCGCTGCATTTGTTCGATGCACCAGCGTTCGAGCTGCTCTTGCTTCCATTGAAGTTCCGCCAGCCTTCGATTGGTTGCTGCGATGATCTCGAGCAGCTGTGTGATCGTATGCTCATGCTGTGTGAGTTGGGAATGGGAGACTCGGTGGACAGCATAATCTGAATCTCTGATGGTCAGTACCTCCTTTTGTTGTAGCTGACTTATTTATATCATGGGACTTCCGAAAGGAAAAACGACCGTTTTCGTAAAACGATGAAGGACTTCCTCCATAAAACACTAGAATTCGCCATCATCCGACAGCTTTCATGCCAATTTTTAAGTGATTTTGAAATATTCCTTCTGCGTTTTTGCAAAACGGACCAAATTAAAAGGCAGACGCAAATGCGTCTGCCTCGTTCCAGTTTTCTTTAGGTAGGCTCGATAAGCCCATATCTTCCATCTTTACGCTTGTAAACGACATTTGTGTCTCCACTCGTCGCATTCGTATATACGAAGAAGCTGTGACCCAGCAGATCCATCTGCAAAATCGCTTCCTCGGAATCCATCGGTTTCAAGTCAAAACGCTTGTTTCGCACAATCTCGTACGGGCTCAGATCTTCTTCTTCCTCCGTTGCGACGACAGCACTTGCTGCACTTTCATTCTCCATTGCAGCGAATGCATGCTTCGGTGCATCTCCGCTTTGACGGGAGCGTCGATTCACTTTCGTCTTATGCTTTTTGACCTGACGTTCCAGCTTCGTAACAACCAGATCAATTGCAGCATATAGATCTGAATGACTTTCCTCTGCCCGCAACAGCAGGTTCTTCATCGGAATCGTCACTTCAATCTTCGACTCATTGTTATGCACACTCAAGTTTACGTGAGCCTCGGAATCCACCGGGGAATCAAAATATCTCTCCAGTTTGCCTACCTTCTTCTCGATGTAGTCCTTGATCGCTTCTGTAGCCTCGACATTCTCGCCACGAATATTGTACTTCATAACAAGTGTCCTCCTTTCATCCTTATGAGGATACTTTCTACATTCCCTTTACAATACCTTCATAAACACAGAAAAGAGTCAGAAAAATAAGAAGTTTAATCGAAAATTGTCACGAATCGCTCAACAAAACTTTACATAAGAAAAGTGCCTGAACCAAATCGGTTCAGGCACTTTTTATTTACGTTTATCGAGGAACCTGCCGTCAAGCGTATGCATGCTGCCATACGGGTTTATATATTTCTTGCCGGACTGCTTCTGCTTCTTAATTGTACGAATATCAGTCTTTAACTGGTCGAAAATATTTTGGACCTGCTTGCTGATTCTTTCATTCATCGGCAGAAGCTCTTTCCCCAAAAGATTTTCCTCCGTCGAAAAAGGCGGCTTCAGCTCCTCCATCTGTCCAGAGCGGACTTCTAAAAGTGCTGTAAGGGATTGGACGATTTCTTCCCGATTCTCAGCTGTTACCGGCTGGCTGACGAGTGTGTCTAGCTGGGCAGTCGTATCAAACAGTGCCTGCACCCGATTCATCAGACAGTTGCTCCTGTACCGAATTGCTGTTTGCGGGTTTGTTTTACGACTTCTTTCCATGTGTCGCGGAAATCGGTAATCAAATCCAATGCACTGCTGAGTGCTCGCTGATCGTTGTGGGTATTAGCTTGGATAAGCTGGTGATTGATGAAATCATACAAAGGCATGATCTCTTTTGAAATTGGTACCTCCGGGTCAAGAGTGATCATCAGCTCCCGCACGATGTTCTGGGCTTTTTGAATATTTGTGTTCTTCGCTTCAATATCCTTCTTCTCAATGGCTTGCTGGGCAAATTTGATGAACTTGATACAGCCGTTGTAAAGCATGAGCGTCAGCTCACCTGGAGAAGCGGTCTGGACAGAATTTTGCTGATACGCCTGGTAATTTTGTACCGACATGATTGTATTACTCCTTTAGCGCTTATCCTCCGAAATTGGATGTTAGATAAGCGGATTGTTGGTTCATTTGGCTGATTGCGGTCTCCATCGCCGTGAATTGACGCCAGTAGCGATCTTCGACTTGTGTGAGATAGTCTTGGAAGCTGTCTATGCGGTCCTCGATGTCATCAAGTCGTCTGCCAAGCGTAAACTGCTGGTTTGTTTTGTCTGTACTACCTGCACGCTCTGTAATAGTATCCATTGTTGCATCCAGCGTATCTTCAATTCGGTTAATGATGCCGCGTCCTGATCCTTTGACATCATTTGAGAACAGCTTATACACACCATCCGGATTTTCCCTAAGTGCAGCTTTCAGCTTATCTTCATTAATAACAAGCTTACCATTGTCCAAGTAGTTATTAGATGTCTCGATACCAATCTGTGCAAGCTGAGTAAACTCCCCGCCAGTTTCAACATTGTCATACCAAGCCGAACGCAATGAATAAAGACCGTTTTGAAGGGCTGTTTCCCCCTTAAGCATTCCGCTCTTCGCTTTTTCTTCCCAAAGCTTGATTTCATCTTCCGACATTTCTTTTTTCTGATCATCTGTTAGAGGAGGATAATCTCGGTATACTTTTTCGCTCAGTTTTGCGTTTGTATCTTCTATGATTTTATTGTAGGAGTCCACAAAATCCTTGATTTTATTGTAGGCAGCATCGACATCGTTATCGACTGTAATCTTAACTGCACTTTCTGTTACTTCATTAAAGTTGAACGTTACACCACTAAGGGTGTAGCTATTTTTATTCGAGGTAATTTCAAGTGCTCCATTGTAGGTGAATTTTGCATCTTGTGCACCTTTTTCATTATTTGGATCGAGCTTTAGAAATGAACCAAGAAAGTTATTTGTATCAAATTCAATCTCTTTACCATCTACATTTTCGTTGAATTTACCGGTATCTTTCTTTTCCATTACAACTTGGCCAGACTGCTTATCATAGAAAGCACGTACACCTGCATCTGAGTTTGTAATTTGCTTTAATATGCTGTTCAAGCTGTCTGTTGTTTTGAATTCAAAGCTATGTTCTTTAGCAGTACCATTCTCATCATAAGTTGTGAAAGAGAATTTCAAATCATCTGCTGTAACTTGCCCATTAGCGAATGTTTGCTCACCAATCGCTGCATCAGGATCAAACCCCGCACCAGCAATACTGCCTGTACTTACGTTAATTGCTGAAGATGCAATTTGACTCACTTGAATGGAATAAGATCCATTAGATGCACTGGAGTCTGCTGTTGCAGTAATTGCAGAACTTGTTGATGAAGTAGTCTTTACATTATAAGTAGTAGACAATTTCATGTTAAATGCACTAGTATCAAAGCTTTTCAGTGATGCGTTCACTTCACGTAAAGAGTCCTGCTGCCATGTCAGTTTAGTCTGTTCCTGCTGCATTTTATATAATTTCTGACGTTCAGCATTCATTAACTGCTCAACAAGAGAATCCGTATCCATTCCGGACGCAAGACCCCCGACTCGCATGGAGTTGCTGCCTGAAATACTATCTACCATATGATCACCTGCTCCTTATATTTTCTTATCAACGAGAAGTCCCATGAATTCTGCCATTTTGGCATATGCATCCAAAAGCTTCTTCGGCGGAATTTCCTTTATGACTTCTTGCGTATCTGAATCAACTACTGTCACAAAATAGCGATCCAATTCTTCATGAAGTTCAAATTTCATGTTTGTGTGTGTTGGTTCCAGGAATTGATTCATTGTTTCGATCACTTTTTCGATATCGGATTTGTCATAATCGATATACGGTTTGGAGGCATCTGAAGCCGTCTCCTGTTTATGTAATACTGTGTTTGCTACTGGACGACTTTCGCCCGAGGTGTGTGTAATATGCTGTGAAGCAGAAGAAGATAATTTGTCTATCATCAAAAAGCCAACTCCTTGCACATGCGTTTCTTTTTATATCGGCAGGATAGGCAGGATGTGTAGAGATGTAAATAAAAAAGCACAAAAAAAACGGGTACAGCAGTTGTACCCGCCTTTCCTAAAAATCAATAGAGAATACCGCTATTGATTAGGAGTGCTTAATCTATCATGCAGGAATATTGGTGGTAATCTTCTCGAACGTCTGTCCTTTTTAAAGTCTACCTACCATATATCGATCAGTTTCACCATACTAGCGCGGACGCCCCCGGGACAGAGGCAATCAACTTGTCAGTAGTTTCACACATATTATTTGATCGAGATACGATTACTTGTACGGATTGCCTGCGTCAATGTAGCCGTTGTTCTAGCGTTGAAGCTAACACCAAGCTGAACCGCAGTTTGCGCGATTTCCGGGCGCATTCCTGAGATTACCGTTTCGACACCGACTAGCTTCAATGCTTCTACTAGATAAAAGATTTGCTGTGCTACCATTGTGTCGATGATGATGACACCAGAAAGATCAATGAATAATAGATCCACATCCTGCTTAGTACAATCTCGGAGGGTATTCTCCAAAATAAGTTTTGCACGGTTTGTGTCAATATCCCCTACCAATGGCAGAAGTGCTGTCGTATCATTTAAAAGGATTACTGGCGAACTAAGTTCATTGATCATTTCCTGCTGAGCCTGAAGTTTCCGGTTTGAGTAATGATGCATCTCTTCGGTAACTTTAAGGATTACCTGATCAAAAGCTGTAATAATTTCACGATTCCAAAAATCGAGCATTTCAGGTTTAATAGTGTCTTTATGTAAAGTATAAAATTCATTTATTAAGTCTAGATGCTGTCCCCGAGTTACAACAAATTCACGGATTATTTGATGAGTCGGCGTACTCAAGTGATTCTCATCACGAGCTGTAGAAATAATCCACTCTTCAAAGCTCTTATTGAAGGTCTCCTTATCCTCAATGAAAATACGGAAGAAATGAAGATGAAAATCGTAGTTTTGCTTTTTGAGGTTTTGAATGGTCTCTGGATCAGTGGATGCGTAAACGCCTGAACTTTTGGATTTATCAAGCTGCTCATACCATCTGTCGTTAAGTTCCTTCGCTTTTTCCTTTAAAAATAAATATAAGTCCTTATTCCTATGCATATTCCTGCTCCTCCTAGGGATTCATTTGACATCATTCCTGTTTAAATATACGTAATTTCGGCTTTTTTGTAAATTTATAAGAAAATTTCTGGAAACTGACCCATTCTCTTGTACTAGGAAGAATAGACCCCACCCTGTACCCATATAG
>NZ_NPBF01000032.1 GCF_002272135.1 Virgibacillus sp. 7505
GAATAGACCCCACCCTGTACCCATATAGCTGAGTTTCAAAACATCTTTTTTTTAAAAAATGTATCTTTTTTATAACAATAAAAAACCGCCCCTGAAAAGGCGGTTTTATACTGGCTGGGTATAAGCTGAAATTTTCTCCTGGATAAATTGCCATACTCTTTCAGAAGACTTGCTGTCTTGGTAGTGATGCACTTGGTCTCGAATCTGTTTCCGTTCAGCGCTATACCAAGAAGGGTTCTCTAAGAAGGTCGACAAAGCATCCTGCAGTGCCTCCTGCGTCGTCACCTTTGGTCCAGGTGTCCAGTTCGTATAAGAATCGAGAATGAATCCACGATTCTGCTGATACGATTGAAGATCAACAGGTGAAAAGATAATTGGCTTATCCAATAATAAATAATCAAAATAAATGGAGGAATAATCCGTAATCAGCATATCTGCGAGCGGCATAATTTCATATAAATCCATTCCATAACGAGTCAGCATCTCATCTGTAAGCAAATGCACACGTGTCTGCATCTCGAAATGATTCAAGAATAGCTTTTCTTCAGCTGGATGCAGCTTTACAATCAGCTCCAAATTTTCTCTCTCTAAGAAATCGTAAAACTGATCATTATCGAAACTTTCCATCCCAAAAAGATTATCTCGATTAAGGTTTGTATCAGCTCGGTCATTGTGCGCCACTTGCCGATACGTCGGCATGAAGAAAATCATCCGGCTTTCACTTGGGTCTATATCGAATTCTTCTCTTAGAAAGTGCATATCAGGCCGTTGCAGCATCAGATCATTACGTGGTGCACCCGTCAGCTGGATATGCTCTGGATTCAATTTAAAACAGCGGATCATTAAGTTACTGAAGAACTCAGAATACGAACACACATAATTGATGCTTCCCCAACGATCCGCCAACACATGCTTGCTCTGTTCATTTTTGTCCTGGAATCCCATTGCTTTAAGCGGAAAGCCATGCCAAGTGTCTATGATCAGCTGATTAGGATTGTAAAGCTTTTTATTATGCTTTATATTCGCCTCGGTAATAACCAGCACTTCGGCAGCCTTGACTTTCTCCTGAAACTCCTGTGTCTCCTGCTGCTGCAGCAGTTCAACATCAAATGTATCATGAATGGATTCCGGAATATGCTTCGCTAAAGCATACGTGTTCGAACCACTGCTATTACGCGCTACCATGACTAGCTTTTTACGACCAGTTGTAGATACGGATTGTTCCTCTGTACGGAAAGGCGCCTCCCGATGCAGCTGATCAATTTTCCACGTTCCAGCTTTATTTATTAACTCAAGCCGGCAATAGATTTTCTCGGACCGATTTTGCTCCTTCCACATTTGGATGAGAAGTAAACGTACCGAGGCCCTTTTATAATGATAATCGACAGATTCTACTTTTGGATATGCAACCTGCCTTGTTACATCTGCATCTACAGGCTTGAACTCCTCGCTTATATATCGCTGGGTAAAAAAGCTGGCTAAGTAGTCAATCTCTTCCTCTGATTGAACAACCAACTCTGTCCCTTCAATCGCGCAAGCCAGGATATCATTAAGCACTTTATAATAAAGATATTGCGGGTCATGTATCGCCTGCATCGGAATTTCTGCAGAGCTCTCCTCTTTCAGGGCAGTTTCCAATTGATCAATTACCGATTCAATGTAGTACGGCTGAACCATAGCCTGACAAGCTTCAGGAGTAGGCAGTTCATATTTACCTTCTGCAATGGCTGGCACATCTTCAAGTGTAGGCATCGACCCATGAGAACCCAGGTTGATAGGAACAACGCCTCTTGCCAGCGCTTCTATTTTCATCTGATTCGATTCGGGATAGCTGCCATTTAACATTAAAGCTGTCGCAGATTCTAGGAGTGACCAAAAGTCCGCAGCACTATCTTTCCAAACAATTATTTCCTCTACCCCAATCCGCTGAGCCAATTGCTGTATAGCTGCCTTATCCGGTCCATCACCGATTATCGTTAGGGCCACATTGTCCTGTATGCTCCTGAAAGTGGTAAAAACCTGTTCGAAATAATTATCAAACAAAGTTAACTCTCCGACAAAAAAGAAATGGACTTTATCTTCTGGACGAGGTATCACAGCAGGCTTCCCCTGTATAATTGGCTCTCCGATCAAATGCAGCCACTGATCCTGAAAAGAATAGCGTTGCACAGCTTCCTCCAGCTGTTCATTCATCACTAAGTGACGATCACTAAATTTCAGCGCCTCTTCATATCCATATTCCTCTGGTGCTCCCTGCAGCCAAGAATAGATTCTCGGTAACGGACCATACAACTGCGCTACTGCTGTTCGGCATACATAATTCATCAGCGGTGCACGTACTGCTACTATCACGTCCGGCTTGCCATGATGCCGCAAGCTATTTGTATACCCTTCGATTAAAGAATCTGGATTCTCATATTCCAGACCGCTCTTCTCTCCATAGTAGTGGATTTCCGGCAATGATGACTCCCATTCTGTATCCTCTGGTCGATAGGATTGGAACACACGCACGTGGTGACCACGTTTAGTCAGCAGACTTGCAGTCTTGGTTATAATCTGTTCCAGGTGGCCGTTGCCATCAGCGTATATAAAGGCAAAATCAATGATCATGGTAAATACTCCTTTATATTAAAAGATTCGTTTTACCTGCCAAGTTCCATTATCGTTCACAATTTTCACTCTGATTTCTTCTATATTATCATGCCTGTCTTTTTGATAGCTAAAACGAACGATTGCTCTTGTGTAAGAATAATTAATAGCATTGATTTTCAAGTCATACCAATGGATGCCATTCGCTGATAAGTGTTCTTCTAGAGCAGGATAAATATCCGCAGTTATGAATTTACAAGTAACTTCATCTTCTACATGACTCTCACTAACAATTTTTTCATTCACAATAAAATCATTAGTTGTTAGACTTTGGAGAATATCATCCATTCTCTCTACCACTCTCTCAGCTTCGTATTCTATAACTGAATCGATACACACCTGTGGATCAGGCAGCTTAACTTTTCCAGATTGTATATCGTTAAGAAGGTCTTTTATTCTATTTTTATCCCCTTTGGGAACAATCCATCCGTTAATACCATTCTTAACTATATCCATGGGCCCATCACAATCAGTTGAGATAACCGCCACGCCGCGGGAGAGCGCTTCTACCAACACTAATCCAAACCCCTCAAAATCAGATGGCAAAACCAAAACCGAGGCTTCATCTATCTCGTCCCAGGGAGCATCCTTCCATCCTAACCATGTTATCTTATCATTAATATGCAATTCATCTGCTAAATTATAAAGCATATTCTTATCAGGACCATCTCCAATACAAGTTAGATCCCATTCATCATGAACACCCGCTAGCGCCCCTAATAATAAATCTAGTCTTTTTTCCTTATTACTCAATCTACCTATGAATATAATCTTCAATTCCTCAGGACGAATTATTTCTTTTTGTTCTATGTCTACAGGGTTGTTCACTAAATAGATCGGCTGTTCCTCAGTAAAGTCTTTTATTGTGCGTCCAATACTTGAAGAAATTGCAAAATGCGTATCGCTATACTTCAGAAATCTTCCTCCTCCAAAATAAGCCGGGGGTCCATGAAGCCAAGATACTACAGGAGTATCAGGCTTAAAGCGGGCAATAGCCGACCTGCAAATGTAGCTTAATATGGGAGCATGTGTGGCTATGACTACATCCGGCAGTTCCGCGCTCTTCAAGAAGTTTGTATAACCAGCTTGCATAGAAGAGACAGTTTCTTCCCCGACCTTTCCACCCTGGCCATAATAATATATTTCGGGTATTGTTTCTGCCCAAGCTTTAAATTGCGGGGGATGTGTTTGTAATACACGCACTCTATTCCCTTTTCTCACAAGACCACTTACAACAGTAGTCAATACGTCCTCTAAACCGCCTTTTCCTTCTGCATATCCTAAAACGATATCAATTAGCATCATATTCGCCTCTTTCTCTCTTTTAAATCATAAAAAAGACACCTTATATAAGGTGCGCTTTTTTAAATTCCTAATAGTTTCTCTTCAAGCCACATACTATCCTTGAATAAATCTAAAGCTTTCATCACATATGGCTCAGGATCCGCGTCAGTTTCAATTAACTGCTTATAAAACAGGTAATTATCATTATATTTTTTTAACGCTTCTTTAGCTATTCTATTAGCTTCTTCCAAATTATCGTGCGCCTTTAACCATGTAATTATATTTAGATAGTCTTGTCTTTCTAAAGTATGTTCTTCCGATTTTTCATATAAAATCATAGCGAGATCTTGCTGTGATAATTCGAACAATATTCCTCCAAGCTTTGCATATATTGATGGAGAGAATAAAGAAATTTGTTCCAGCAACTCATTAGCAATTTCGTAATTTTCGTACTTGATTAATTTCTTAATCATATAACTAAATTCTAAAGTATAATCTTCTTTTTTCAGTTCGTCTTTATTAAAATTGTCATCGATCAGGAAACCTAATACTGAATTTAGTATGATATTTCTATATACATGTTTTAAGTTTTGGGAAGGTTCTAAGCGATGCAATAAATAGATATCCCCTGCATCGATAAATTTAAGTTGTAAAGCCTTAGCAAGTTTTGGTTCGTCGTTTTTCAGCCAATCATTTTCAAGTCCAGAAAATCTAATTGCAGATATTTTCACTTCTAAAATGTCTAAAACGTCTTTATCCATTTTTACATTGTTTGCAATTTCCCTGACAAGTTCATATAGACCTTCATTTAGAAGAAAACGTATGACATCATATAGATGGAATTCTAGATAGGGTTTTGTGATCTCAAATGTTTCTTTTGCAGAAGTATGAATTGCAAGTATCTTCAAAAGGCTTGTGAGTGAGTCAAAGCAGCGGTTATTTATATTCAAGGCTTTGGAATAATAAGCTACAGCCTTCTCCATATCTTTTTCGAGTTCGTAAATTTTACCTAACCTTAAAGATGGTAGATATTCAATTGCATCTGAACTCTTCACAACAGTTTTAAACGTTGATTTTTCACTTAATATTAGCGTGAAAACCTGCTTTGCATCTTCAAGTCTACCTTGGGCTATATAAATAGAACCTTTAATATATAGGAAATCTGCTGCATCTTGATATATTCTTATCGCATCTTGGAGTACATTAAGCGCATCATTATGTCTATCCAACAAAATCAATGTTTCTGTAATATTAAGCAAACATATAGGAACCCAATTTATAAAAGGATCTTCTTTTTTCTTGTATGCAGTTACAAAAGCATCAAGTGCTTGTTCGTATTTCTTTTCTATCTTCAACTCGTTACCAAGATTATAATAGTCGAAACCACTTTTTTCTCTCTTAAGTTGTAGATTTATTAATTTCTTGTTTCTATTTGTCTTTTGCTTTGTTTTCACTACTTCTTCCATGTAACCAGAGTGATATGCGATTAGATCAGATAATTTAACAGTGATATTCTTATTTTCTTTATGTGTTATTTGTTCATGTATAGCTCTGGTATATTCATAAGCACCGGAATTCTTATACAATCTCACATGTTTATTTTCAACAATTCGATTCCCATTGTCACCCACGAAATTAACTATATTTATTGCATACACATCATCTTTACTATTTTTCAAATCTTCGATTACAGCGCGAGCATTTGTTGCCTCAAGAAATTCATCTGCGTCTAATACAAGAATCCATTCACCTAGAGCATGACTAGCAGCAAAATTCCTTGCATCAGCAAAGCTATTATTCCACTCAAAGTAAAATAGACGTACATTTTCATACTCTTTAATTATTTCGATTGTACTGTCAGTAGAGCCCGTATCGACAATAACAATATCTTCTACTAAATCCACAACTGAATCTAAACAACGTTTTATCACTTTCTCTTCATTCTTTACAATCATACAAAGAGAAACAATTGGTTTTTTCAAAATTAACACCACCTCAATCTATAAAAATACTGGTCCAAAAAATTGGACCAGTATTTTTATAGGCGAAAAAAGATTCGCCTATAATGAAATTACTGAAGAAGTTGCAATACACCTTGTGGCTGCTGGTTAGCTTGTGCAAGCATAGACTGTGCAGCTTGAGAAAGGATATTGTTTTTAGTGAATTCCATCATTTCAGAAGCCATGTCAACGTCACGAATACGAGATTCAGAAGCTGTTAGGTTTTCTGAAGATGTTTGCAAGTTGTTGATTGTGTGATCCAAACGGTTTTGGTAAGCACCAAGTTTAGAGCGCTCAGCAGAAACTGTTTCGATTGCAGCGTTGATTGTAGAAATCGCAGCGTTAGCATCACTTTGAGAAGAGATGTTGATACCAGCAGTAGCAGAATCACCTTCTACGCCTAGTGCAGAAGCACCCATGTCAGCAATTGTAAGTTCAATGTTTTGATCTTGGTTAGCACCGATATGGAATGTCATTGCAGTTGCAGCTACATCACCGTTGATTAGTTTCTTCGTGTTGAATTCAGTGTCTGTAGAGATACGAGTGATCTCTTGAGCCAACTGATCCACTTCTTTTTGAAGCTCTGCACGGTCTGTATCAGTGTTAGTGTCGTTGGCAGACTGTGTAGCCAATTCACGCATACGCTGTAGGATAGAGTGAGTTTCGTTCAAAGCACCCTCAGCAGTTTGGATCAAAGAGATACCGTCTTGTGCGTTTTTGGAAGCCATGTCAAGACCACGGATCTGTCCGCGCATTTTTTCGGAGATTGCTAGACCTGCAGCATCGTCTCCAGCTTTGTTGATTTTAAGACCTGAAGATAGTTTTTCCAAAGATCCTTGTGTTGCAGCAGAGTTAGCACTTAGTTTGTTGTAAGTGTTAAGAGCAGCGATATTATGATTGATTCTCATTTTAAAAATTCCTCCTTGAGTGTAAGTACAGCCCACATCCTTGTGGTTTTATTGGTTCGCAGCGGTCGGCCGCCCGTGCTTACCTTTGCTGTACTATTTATATCGGAGGATTTCAGCATATGTTTAGCTTTTTCTTTATTCTTTTTTTAAGAATTTAAGTAAATCGACAGAAGTGTCTGCAGCAGCACTATTTTCTTGTTCAATCGATAGATAAACTTCTTTACGATGTATAGCTATCTCTCTAGGAGCATCTATACCAAGCTTGATCTGTTCTCCATCGATGCTCAGGACTTTTATTTCAATATCGTCACCAATCTTAACAGACTCTCCAACTTTTCTTGTCAGAACAAGCATTATTCCGCCCTCGCTTTCTCAGATTGCAAAGGTGTACGGGAGGAGAAATCATCCGTAAGAATGATTTGCTGCCCTTTCAATGCATCTACATTGATAATAATCGGTGCTAATAGATTAATCGTGCTCTTCTCAAAAGGCTTCCGTAATGTGAGTATAGATAAAATCTTTACTTGATCCGGAGTTGTGATTGCCAGCTCGTCTTTCGTTTGATCTCCTAAGTCAAATGTATATTCCTTACGGAAATGATATGGACTAGCCACTACAAATGCAACATGGGCTGTTTCAGTACTTTGCAGGATCTGAAATACAGGGTTGTCAGGAAAATCAATCAACACAAACATCTTTTCATCCTGGAATCCTGGTAACCCTTTCTCGAAGTGAATCACTTTATTTTCATCTACTGACATATTTCCAAAATATTTTGTTTCAATATTCATTTCTAAACTCCTTATATGTTTATCTCGAACCCATTAACACCATAGAATTTTAAGTTTTCGAAGTCTACTTTAAGCGACTGGTATTGCATGATACCTGTATCCACCTGGCCTCGCTCATAGGCAAACTGCGGTTTATTCGGTGTATTCTTTATTTCCGGAGAGTGGATCTTCACATCGATATTCAAATCAGAAGGCTGATAATCGATCTTTACAGAAAATCGGGAAGGGATCCACCCAATTGCGAAATCCTTCAGTTTCCGATCATCTATCCGTTTTGCTTGGGCCACAATCGGATCTCCGCCTTTTTCAATTTCCATCATTTCCTTACCTTCCTGGACACGGCGCGCGATGCCTTCCAAGTTAGATTTCTTGCCAAGCTCCGCAAAATCCTCTATCCGTTTAAAGACAGACTTCAAGTCCATATCATTCCACGCTTGTGTCTGATCAATCGTAAGCTTGGATGGTGTTGTATGCATCGTAATTTCAGCTTGTGGCTGACGAATCGTTTGTTCTGCTTCAGGCTGTTGAATATTCACTGTCGCATCGGTTGTATTAATACTGATCTTAGCCTGCTGAGATTGTAATCGCACTTGAGGCATTTGCATAAGTATTACTCCTTTCTATACAAAAAGCCCCGCCTACTGGCAGAGCTTTATCTATTTTTATCGTAGAAAGTCCATAAGGGTTGGTTGAATAATTCGCGCACCTGCTGACATCGCCGCTCGATGAACTGCTTCCTGGGAAGTAAGATTCATTATAACTTCTTCCATTTCGGCATCCTCGTTATTGGACATCAATTCTGTGGCTGACAGCTCCTGATCACCCAAGCGGGATTCTACAAGATCCATCCGATTCATCCGCGCACCTATATCTGCTCGTTCGTTGACAAGATTATTGATATTCTCGTCTATTAGTCCAATATACTGATCTAAGTCTTCATCAGAACCATCTGAGCGGAGTGCTGCAGAGAAATTACTTAAGTCATCGAATAATTTATTCCCGAATACTGCACCTCCATCGACATTGATTTTAACATCAACACCTTTGGATAAAGTCAGATTAACTGCATTAGAATTAAAATCTACAGTAGTACTACCATCCTCATTAATCGTAACTGGAGCAGTATTAGTGGCGGATCCATTAAAAATATATTTCTCATTTACTTGTGTATTTGCAATTGTTGCCAGCTGTTCTTTAAGCTGATCAACTTCCTCTGCAATATTACTTCGCTGTCCCTCTTCATATGTACCATTGCTCGCTTGGACAGCCAATTCGCGAAGTCGCTGCAGCGCACTTGTAGCGTTGCTCAGAGCAGAATCAGAGTTATCAATCCAAGTCTGGGCCTCTGATAGGTTTCGCTTGTACTGTGCTACATCACGTACTTCAGTTCGATAACTCATACCCTTTGTCGCAACAACGGGATCATCAGAAGGCCTTGTGATTTTCTTACCTGATGAAAGCTGTTCAGAATACTTATTCAAGTCGCTGTAACTGTTGCTCAGATTACGCAGCATACTGTTGGACATCATACTTTGTGTTATACGCATGTTTCACTTACCTCCCTACTAATCCCATGTTGTTGATGATTGTATCGAGCATTTCGTCTACAGCTGTCATGCTGCGGGCAGCAGCATTATAAGCATGCTGGAACTTGATCATGTTGGTCATTTCTTCATCTAGTGACACACTGGAAACAGATTGACGCTGCAAATCAGCTTGATCGACTAACGAAGTAGAGTTAGTTGCTTGTCTCTTTGCTTCTTGTGCGTTCACGCCCAATGTACCGATCATACCTTCATAGAAACTGCTGACGGAAGTGTTACCTAGTCCTTCTAATGGGGAACGCATCGCTTCGGAGAGCTTCTTCGCATTTTCGCCATTACCGGAAGTACCGTCTGCACTTACTGCTATTAGATCAGGATTGCCATCTATCTCATCGGACAAGCTGATATTTGCTGCAGCTCCGTACTGCGATCCACCTGCGTCAAAGAAATCAATTCCAGAGAGGGTGCCACCTTTTGTATAGCCAGTCTGCTGCACTGCATTGATTGCCTGTGCAAAGTTGAACGCCATTTTATCAAGGTTTTGCATCATTTCCGGATATGTACCTTTAATAGAACCATCTTCCAGATATCCGTATGAATCCATCAGGCCCTTAAGCTCCCCTTTGGAAGTAAAATCCTCTACAGAAATCTCTGTATCTCCAAAAGTAATACTTTCAACAGCCTGCATGCCGTTCTCATCTTGACCATACTGGACTGACAAAGGCTGATAGGTTTTCGTGTCAGGATCAACCAATACTGCTTGTGCTGCACCCTGTTCATCAACCAATGTGATTTTAGCAATACCTTGAGCTGCTGTTGGAGCTAAGCCGCCTGATTCCTGGTATTCCACTTTGATGTTGACCATCGAGGAAAGCTCATCTATCAGTACATCTCGTTTATCATACAAATCATTTGTCACCATACCGTGCGGTTCCATTTCGGCGATCTGTTTGTTCAATTCATTGATTTGGTTCATATAAGAGTTGATGCTCTTCACGGACACATTATCAATTTGGTCACGTAGGTCGCCACGAACATTCGTAAGGCTGTCAGAGATATAATTGAACGTCTCTGCTACTGCCTTACCTTTTTCTAAGGCAACAGAACGGGCTCCTGATTCATCTGGTGTAGCCGAAAGATCCTGTAAGGAGCTCCAAAAATCATCCAAAACAGCAGATAAGCCCGAATCAGACGGCTCGTTAATAATCCCTTCCATCCGGTTCAATGCTTCGGATTTCATGCTCCAGTAAGCAGAAGTTCCAGTCTGCGAACGGTATTGCGCATCCAGGTAGCTGTTTCGGATACGTTCGATTGAGCCTGCTTGGACCCCTGTTCCCTGTTGTCCGGCTATTTGTGGACGATTTAGTCCTGCGGCTGGATATGGGGAGATTTGTTCGAAGTTAACGCGCTGTCTTGTATAGCCTTCTGTATTTGCATTCGCAATATTATTGCTTGTCGTATATAACGCCGTCTGCTGCGCAAAAAGCGCTGAGCGTGCGATTTCTAATCCTTGGAATGTTGATCCCATGTATATTCCCCTTTTACCGATAGCTTTTCCGTATCTGTGTTATGCTTTGGAGTCAAACAAGGCGCGATTCTGCGGTCGCTGCTGATCCTGGTTAGGTGTACCATAATTCAATGATTGGATGGAGGGAGCAAGCATATCCAGTGAAATCTGCAAGAATTGCATCGACTGCTCCAGCAGCTGCTGATTGAGCGCTTCCTGCTTCTTTAGCTCTGTCACCGTCTCCGTAAGGCCGATCAGTTGTTGTTCAAACTGAAGGGCTGACTTCTGATCTGTAATCAGTTCCAAAAGCTCCGAAACAGTAGACGGCACCGGAAGTCCAGATGCAACAGCCCATGATTCTGTTTGCTGAATTCGCAATTTCTCAATCTGGGCGACAGCTTGCACATGCTTCTTTTCTGCAAGCAGCTGCTTCTGCAGGCTTTCCATGTCGTTTGATTTCAGATGATCTGTTTTCAGCCGGCTGATTTCAAGAAGACTCCGATGCAATTTATGCAGTTTTTCAATCGTTTCTAATAAAGCTTGTAAAGCCATGGTTGCTCCTCCTTGGTCTTATGACCAAAAATCCATCATTTTCTTAGCGGTTTTCTCTGCATCGACTTTATATTCGCCATTTTGTACTGCGGCTTTTATCTGTTCCACATGGCTCTGGCGGCTAGCCTGGATTTTGTCGCCTTCCTGAAGGCGTTTCGCCTCTGAGGAGATCTCCAATTTATCCTGGCGCTGACTTGCTTTTTGCAAATCTGCCTGCTGCTTGAGCTGTTTTGTGTACGGATTGAAACCGGATTGGTTCGGACCTTGAATTTTCAAAGATCTACACCCCTTTCCAACTTCTTAACACTCTTACAGATAGTATCGGTCAACATCGGGGAAATGTTAAGCGATTTAATGAATTATTTCACAGAACGATTTGCATTGTAATAGACACGCTGCTCTTTAACACCTGCAGCAGCTACACGTTTCTCATCCAATTCGCGAGCAACGTCCAGATCTTTGCGCATTTGATCTTTGCAATCTGTGCAAATTTCGCCTTCTGTAATTTGATTGGAACAGTTGCGGCAAGAATATGACAGCATCGGGAATTGACTTGGCTGCAATCGTTTTTCACGGACAAATTTGATGATCAGTGATTCTGGTACGGTTGTGACTTCTGTAATTTGCTGGATGGTTGCTTGGCGATTTTCACGTTTGCGCAGATACTGGTAGACCATTTGGAAGGAACGCTCTTCCTCTCGATGGCAATTCGGACAAATATCTCGGTAATCTCGCGCGAATACGCTTCCGCAGCGGACGCAATTTGCTAGTTCTAACATAGGCTAACGCCCTCCTCCTAGTATAATAGGTACACTCGTAAGTGACCTGATTAGTATAATTATAGCATGATAATATAATAAACCCGCGGTTCACACGACATTTGGCATATGGGAAAGTTACCCCCTGATTAACGTACAGGCCGCTACAAATTCGGTACCATTTTCCTTCAAAACCTGCGCAGCATGCCGAAGCGTTGTTCCTGTTGTATAAATATCATCGATCAAAACAGCGAATCGGGGTGGTTCCGATAGTAAATAAAACGGATTATCAGCTGTCACTCTGTGCAATCGGCTACGCTTGGATTGCTTTTCTCCATGCTTTCTTCCTAGTGCATTCTTCCGCTTGGCCCGTGTAAAAGCTGCCAGCTCTTCCGCTTGATTGAAGCCTCTCTCCGCCATCCGCTCTGCGCTTAATGGAATAGGAACTACCTCATACTTGGACTCCCTGAAATGCTGAAGATAGAGTTTCCGAAATTCGGCTTCAAACACTTTTCCCAGCACATAATCGCCGCGATATTTCCATCTTGCTATATAATCCTGCATAAATGGCTCATAGCAGTACAAAGAAACATTCCTCTCCAGCATAGTCTGATAGCTCGTTTTCTCCCACTCGAGACAATCTGAACAAGTACTAGAAGTCGTCTGTTTCATGCAACTTGTGCAACCTGGCTCTTCCAGTCTGTGAAAAGACACTTCACAATCCAAACAAAGGAGTGATATCCGCTCCGGCCAAAAGAAAGTGGACCAGCTGGGACGGGAAGCGTACGATTCTCCGCATCCTACACATAGACTCATAGCCGCTTTGCCCTTCGATTCATGTCGGTGATGGACCGCACTGCCTTATCCATAGCATCGCTTCTTCCTTCATGAAAGAAGACAACCTCTCCTGTCGGATCAGCTGGACTTCTGCCGGCACGGCCTGCAATCTGCACCAATGCTGCCTCATCAAAAACATCATGACCAGCATCCAAAATTGCTACATCCACAGAAGGAAACGTCACACCTCGTTCAAGAATGGTTGTCGTTAGGATAACGGCTATATCACGATTTCGGAATGCCTGCACTTTTGCCTCTCTGTCTTTATCGGCAGCATGGACAGTTCTTATTAGTGTTTCTGCATCTCTTTTTGACAGGATTTTTTGTGCGGATGGACGAAGCACTTCCTTTGCCTCTTCTTGCAGTCTATCAGCAAGTACGACGGTAGGAAGAAAAATCAGTACCTGCCTTGTCGGATTACTGCGATTGTTGATCCAATGCAGCAGCCCTTTCGGAAAATTCCCTTTTCGTAATTGTTTCTGCAAACCAAAGCAAAGCTTTGATGCAGGTACTGGAAGAGGCTGCCCATGAAAGCGTACGGGAACGAAAACATGAGGGAGGGTTTGGGCAGAGATTTGCCGCTTTTCTTTTTGCCGTGGTGTTGCAGTGAGGAAAATGGAGGCACATGTCGATTTCTTGGCTTTTTCCGAGGCGATATGGAGCATCGGGTCAACATGATATGGAAAAGCATCGATCTCGTCAATGATGAGTACATCAAAAGCCTGATAAAACCGCAGCAGCTGATGCGTGGTCGCCAGGATGAGCTGACCGTCACCCGTTTTATCCGGACTGCTGCCATATAATGCTTGAACAGTGACAGTTGGGAATGCCTGTTGGAATCGCGGCAGCAATTCCCTGACCACATCCGCTCGCGGTGTCGCAAGACAAATTCGTTTGCCCTGTTGGAGCGAGATCGTAATCCCTTGGAATAGCATCTCCGTTTTACCCGCACCGCAGACAGCATGTACCAGCAGCTTCCCATTCTGCTTCATCGCCAAATCAATTGCATCTGCGGCAAGCTGCTGATACCTGGTCAGTTCTCCTTCCCAAGCACAAGGATTATCATGAGAGGGCCACTCAGGGTCCGGGCCAGTCCATTCATAGAGATGTTCACAGGCACTTACTCTTCCCATTTGAATGCAGTTCCTGCAGTAAAGATGGATACTGCCACAGATCTGACAGTTAATACTTTGCAGATGAGGCTGTGTCGCATTGCACCGATTACAATATAAGCTGTTTTTTTCTTTTCGTATTGATGGAATTTGTTTGAAGTGATGTTGTTGGAGAGCTTCCTGAAGGGCATTAGCTGAGAGTGGAATTTCACGGCTTAATAATCGTTTACCGGCATAGCGTTTTGGATCAAGTTCCATTTACTTGCTCCTTTCTATAAAAAAAGGGGAGAGAAACTATCCCCCCTTACACTTTGTACCACAAAAATCCAATGGCACCTTCGCCAAGATGGGTGGCGATAACCGGGCCGAAATAAGATACTTCTATTTCTGCATTTGGGTATTCGGCCGCCCATTCCTGACGCAGACTTTCTGCTTCCTCAGGTCGATTGCCGTGAATGATGCAGGCCTTCATTTTTGCACCACCTGCAGCTTGCTCATCGAATAATGCCTTGATTCGGCTGATTGCTTTCTTCTTCGTCCGGATCTTTTCAAACGGCACGATCTTTTTATCCTCAAAATGAAGAACCGGTTTTACCTGGAGCAGACTGCCGATAATGGCTTGCGCTCCATTCAAGCGTCCGCCGCGTTGCAGATTGGACAAATCATCAACAATGAAATACGCTATCATCGTTTCTTTCATTTCATCCAAACGCTTAAGAATATCTTCAACGCTTGCGCCTTGTTTCACCATACGTGCTGCTTCCAATGCATAGTAGCCTTGGGCCATACAGCTCAGTTCGGAATCATACGCATGGACGTCGATTCCTTCTACCATATCGTCGGCTGCCACCATGCTTTGGTACGTACCGCTGATTCCACTGGAAAGATGCACACTGATAACGGCATCATAGGATTCGCTCAGCTCCTCCAGCTTCTCGATCACTTTACCTACGACTGGCTGGGATGTCTTAGGCAATGCCTTTTGCTGCTTTATCTTGTCATAGAATTCCTCAGCAGTGATATCCACTTCTTCCTCATACGTTGCATCGTCGAAAACGACCTGCAATGGGATCATATGTATGTCAAATGCTTCTCGCTGTTCTGGCGTAAGATATGCTGTACTATCTGTCATTACAGCAATATTCATGCTATCGGTCTCCCTTACGTTTTTCTGCCTTCTATCTAACGATTTCTGCCTTCTATCTTACCCTATGCCTGTCCTTTTTGCATCCATCAATTAGGAATTCATCTCATGCCATACTAAAGTGATTTGCAGATTCCCAGTCTGAAATCACAGTTTTGTCCTAGCTCTCCATCAGAAAAACAAAAAAAGCCCGGGCTTTATCACCCGGACTTTCACCTTACAATACTTCGACCCAGCCGTTGCGGATTGCTGTTACAACTGCTTGTGTACGGTCATTGACATTCATTTTTTGCAAGATATTACTAACGTGGTTCTTGACTGTTTTTTCACTGATATACAGTGCTTCCGCTACGCCGCGGTTGCTCTTTCCGTCAGCAAGCAGCTGCAGAACTTCACATTCCCGGCGTGTAAGCAGATGCAATGGACGGCGGTGTTCGCCGATTTTGCTGGAAATGGATGAGTTGCTTTCCTCTGAAAGGCGTCGGTATTCCTTCACAAGATTATGAGTGACTTTCGGATGCAAATAGGATCCGCCTTCACTGACGACCTTGATGGCATCAATCAGAGAATCTGCATCCATTTCTTTCAGCAAATACCCTTGTGCGCCAGTTTTCAAAGCATGTGTTACGTAGTTTTCATCATCATGGATCGAAAGTATGATGACGTTGATATCTGGACGGTGTTTGATCAAGTCAGCTGTTGCTTGTACACCGTTTGTAGTCGGCATATTAATGTCCATCAGTACGACGTCAGGATTGAACTTTTCAACAAGCTCAAGTGCCTCTGACCCGTCGTCTCCTTCTGCTACAACCTGGAAAGCCGGTTCGAATTCCAGGATGCGTTTGACACCCTCTCGAAATAGCTTATGGTCGTCAATCAATAATATTCCAGTACTCATGTGTTCGCTCCTCCTACAAGTTCTTGTCATTTTCATCTTTTGCTGTGTGCTCTTAGAAATTATGAGTAAGTTGTCAATATAAGTGCGTTAACAAGTCCCGTCTAAGCGGTTGACATTACATGCTTCTAATTATAAGCATAATTACCTGATTACCGCCACTTATATCCTTCTTTTTATCCTTCTGTAAGTGGTACCTTGATTAGGACTCGGGTCCCTTTTCCGATTTCGGAATGGAAGGCAATGGAACCATTCAGCATCTCAACACGCTCGCGCATCCCGATAATTCCGAATGAGTTCTCTTTCTTCACTGTAACATCGAAGCCCTTTCCATCATCAATAATGCTAATAACTACCAAGTCCTGCATTACTTCCAGGCGGACCTTGATTGTACTTGGTTCTGCATGCTTGACTGCATTCTGGACTGCTTCCTGGGTAAGACGGAACAATGCCACCTCATACTTCGGATCCAGACGCTTTTCTGCCTTTAATGCTGTGAAATCAATATGGATGTTATTGAATTCTTCGATATTGGCCAAGTACTTCCTAATCGTAGGCAGCAAACCGAGATCATCCAGCGCCATCGGGCGAAGGTCATAAATGATGCGGCGCACTTCGTACAGAGAGCTGCGGACCATCTTACGCATATTCTGGATCTCGAGCAGCGCTTCCTCTGTACTCCTTTCTCGGAAAGTACGGTCAACAAGTTCGGATCTGAGCAGGATATTCGCAAGCATTTGAGCTGGGCCGTCATGCATTTCCCTGGAGAGCCTGCGACGTTCTTCCTCTTGTGCTTCAATGATTTTCAAACCGAATTCCTGCTTCTCCTTCGCATCGATAATGAGCTGGGAAACTTGTTTGAAATCGTCATTCAAATAATTGAGGACCACACTGATCTTGCCTACCAGACCTTCTGCACGCTTCATCTTCAGTTCCAGCCCCTGCAATCGGCGCTGAATCTCATCACGGCGTTCACGCAGAAGCTTTTCCTTTTCACGGGACATGCGTAGCTCAATCTGCAGCTTATGGGTCTGCTCGTACACTTCCCGGATCTCTTCTTCCGAATAACGATCAAAATCACGGCTCACATCAGACAAACGCATTTTGGAATAGCGGACTTTCTGCTCCAGCTGATCTCCTTCCTTGATCATATCACCCACTTTTTCCTTTGTGAGCTGCAGATCAGCAAGAAGCTGCTCATATTCCATGCGTGACTCTTCCCCTATGTAAAAAATCTCATCCTTGCTGTTCTCGACAGCTTCCACCATCTCATTGATGATCCGGTCGAGCGCTTTGTCTTCGATTTTTTTACCCATTTCATTTCTCCAATCTTGTATGCTATATCATTCGAATTACCCAACTGCTTTATGGGGTTTGCGGGATACTTTTCTATGTAATTCGTCATGTTTTCTGCTATCTTTATATAATGAGTGCTCAAGGAGGTAAAATGCAAGATGCTTACAACTTATTTTACCGTAAAATCGGAAGGTTCACACGAAATTGTCATCCAAAAATCCCGTTTTATCGGTCACGTGAAGCGCGTTGAGACGGAAGAAGAAGCAATCAGCTTCGTTCAGAAAATCAAGAAAGAGCATAAAGACGCCACCCATAACTGCTCAGCCTATATGATCGGCGAACACGACCTGATTCAAAAGGCAAGTGATGATGGCGAACCGAGCGGAACTGCTGGTGTGCCGATTTTGGAAGTATTGAAAAAGAAGGGCTTGAAGGATACTGCTGTTGTCGTCACGAGGTATTTTGGCGGCATTAAGCTTGGAGCTGGCGGTCTGATTCGTGCTTATTCCGGATCTGCTGCCCAATCGATCGACGAAATCGGTGTCGTAAAACGGCAGCTCATGCAGCTTGCAGAGATTCATATCGACTATACACTTCTCGGGAAAGTCGAAAACGAACTGCGGCAATCTGCCTATACATTGCGAACCATTGATTATGCTGACCGCGTCGTGCTGCACGTCGCCTTGCGATCTGGACAGGAAGAGGAGTTCCAAGCAAATGTTACAGACATGACAAATGCACAGGCAGAAATAACATTTGGCGGTCAAGAATATATAGAAGAAGATGTGTAAAAGTCAGCGCGACTTCTACACATCTTTTTTTCGACAAAATATTACCCGGGAAATCAATCTCCTGTATGATAGTCCGCTGCCTTCAAACCGCTTAGTGCACCCTGATCCGCGATGATGGTGACATTGGGATGCTCTTTAATGATGGATGCAGGGAATGCTTCGGTTTTATCACCGTATACTAGCCTTTCCAATACAGAAGCTTTTTGTTCGCCTGCCACAAGCAGCAGCAATTCTTTACTTTCCATTATATTTTGGATACCCATCGTGATGGCATGTGTCGGAACAGCTTCTAAGCTGGGGAAAAAGCGGGCGTTCGCATTTCTGGTCGTCTTGTCCAGCTCCACCACATGGGTCCGCTGCTCAAACGGTGTATGTGGTTCATTGAAACCGATATGCCCATTCAAACCAATGCCGATCACCTGTAAATCAATACCGCCTGCTTTTTCAATCAGCTCCTCATAAGCCTGACACGCTGCATCCATATCATCTGCTCTACCATCCGGGAGATGCGCTTTTTCTGGAGACAGGTCAATATGGCGGAACAGATGCTGGTTCATATAATGTGCATAGCTATTCTCGTCATTTGACTGGAGTCCTACATATTCATCCAGATTGAAAGTTTCAGCTTCTGCAAAAGAGATACGTTTTTGATTATACATCTCGATAAGTGCGTCATACATGCCTTCCGGTGTTGATCCGGTTGCAAGCCCAAGCACAGCATCAGGTTTTTTAGAAAGCTTCTCAGCAATACGCTCGGCAGCCATTCTGCTAAGCTCGTTATAATCCTTTGCTTTTTCCATTGTCAGCATGATTCTTCCTCCTTGTGATAAGCCAAGTTCCCCCTGCAATAGGTTGCTTGCAATGTCAGCTGGTCATCCAGCAGAACGATATCGGCGTCCTTGCCTATTTCGAGTGAACCTTTTCTGTCATAAATACCATACTGCTTGGCTGGATTCTCTGCCGTCATCTTGGCAATATCAGCAACAGAGACATTTACATATGCAGCCATATTCCGTATAGCATCCTTCATTTGCAGCATACTGCCGGCAAGAGTCCCATCAGGAAGCAAAGCTTTACCATCCTTCACGGTAACAGCTTGCCCGCCAAGATCATAAGTACCGTCTTCCAGCCCTTTTCCGCGTAAGGAATCTGTAATGAGAATCAACCGGTCAGAACCAACATTCTGGTAAATCAATCGAAGCATTTCAGGGGCTACGTGAATACCATCCGCTATCAGCTCGGACATAAGCGCTGGCAGTAAAAAACCAGCACCGACAGCTCCTATATCACGGTGGTGGATGCCATTCATCTGATTGCACAAATGAGTCAGCTGCGTAATGCCCTGTTCAGCTGCTTCCTTTATCTGCTCAAAAGAGGCATCCGTATGTCCTGCTGATACTGTGATCTGCTCCGAAGCAAGCAGCTGCGTCAGCTTATAGTCTTTGTCGTACTCTGGCGCAAGCGTCACTACCTTGATTTTATTCCCTGATAGCTTCTGCCACTTCTGGAAGAGGTCTGTATCAGGCTTACAAATGTGTGCAAGCGGCTGTGCTCCTGCTTTTACCGGATTGACAAACGGACCTTCCAGATGTACACCGATCAGTTCAGCTTCTCCCGCTTGATGTATATACAAACGCACTTGTTCCAGCGCAGTCTCAATTGCCTCTTTTTCCTGGGTGATGGTAGTAGCCAGGAAGGCAGTTGTTCCTTCATTCGGCAGCCAGGTAGCCATCTTGTGCAGACTTTCCTGTGTCGCATCCATCGTGTCTGCTCCTGCAGCCCCATGAATATGCCCATCGATAAAGCCAGGCAGTGCATATTGATATTTCCCATCAACTTCCTGATCATACTGCAGAGATGGCTTATCTTCTCCTATTTCTACTATTTCCCCATTCGTTATGCCGATATAACCCGTTACCAGCTTTTCTGGCAGGCATATTCGGACATTCCGAAGCAAGATGTCACCCATAGCAAGATTCCTTCTTTCCTTGATAGTATCAATAGCTTAGCACAAGGTATACACATTGTCTAACCATATAGACAATGTGTATACAATTAAAAATTGGCATGGTATACTAAGCAAAATATAACGACAGAGGAGCACCCACATGATCGATAAAAATTCACCCATTCCGCTTTATTTTCAGCTGGAGCAGGCGATCCGTGAGCGCATCGAGTCGGGCAGCTTGCTTCCTGGGGAGATGCTGCCGCCTGAAAGGCATTATACCGAGTCTTTAGGTATAAGCCGAATGACAGTTAGGCATGCAATGCAAGCCTTGATAGAAGATGGACTGCTGGAAAGAAGGCGAAACAAAGGTCTTTTCGTGAAAGTTCGTCCTTATCATCAATCTTTATCAAAATTGACAAGTTTCAGTGAAGATATGCAAGCCCGCGGACTCACTGCTTCGAGCAGTATATTGGAATGGAAGGAAATAAAATTGAGCAGCCTGGCTGCAGACAAGTTGCAAAAAGAAATTGGTTCCTCAGCGATCAGAATCAAACGTTTACGATCGGCAGATCAGGAACCGATTGCTGTCGAAACTATAACTTCCCCTCTGGAAATGGCTAAGGATCTGACAGAGAATAAGCTGGAGGAGAGCTTCTACGCTTATTTAGAAAGGGAAATGGGGCTGACACTTCATCGCGCCGAACAGGAAATTGAAGCTGATTTAGCGGACGAGTATTTGGCCGACTTATTGAAAGTAACACCCGGCGATGCCGTCCTGCGCATCCATCGCTTGTCCTATCTGGACGATGGCCAGCCCTTCGAGTATGTAACAAGCACGTATCGTGCGGATAAGTACACGTTCACAAGCAGCTTCTACCGTTAAGGGCACACAAAAAGAGCAGCGCCGGATTCCGGAACACTGCTCTTTTAACTTTGGCTTACTGTTCGATATGATTGTAGTTCTTGAATTAGCTTTGTCATCATGTCTTCCATATTGTTGATCTGTTTGTTTTCTGTCTGGGAGATCAGCTTTACTAGGATGCTCTTGTATATTTCCTGCTCTTTCACTATGTCACCTCGTTTGATAAATCGATACAATACGTTATGTACGTAATCTGAATCGTGTGAATCATAGTGAATATACCACATTTTTTGCAAAAGGATGTCTATTTTTGCCATAAATGAGGATTTTGTAGCAGTTATGATCGTTTCCAGTAGATCTGATACAGATTTCTGCTGATAATTACCACAAGCAGTCCCACACATGCACCGATTGTATCGATGACCACATCTCCAACATATGGTGTCCTGCCGGGTGTCAGGCTTTGATGAAATTCATCGAAGCAGGCATATAGGATCGAAATCACCAATGCTATTCGCAGTGACAAGCGATATTTCAAACCAAATCCCTTATAAAGCGCCGTAAATGCAAGAATTGCAAGGCAGAAATAGACACCAAAATGAGCTGCTTTCCTTATGAAGAATTCCACGACAGAGTATACTCCTACCGCCTGGACACTGACTTCCTGTCCATGATAGGTGAATTTGATAGGGGACAGGAATGGTTCAAGCGGACTTAAATCAATGTGGGAAGCAAGCATCGGCTTGATGTCCTGCTCCTGGTAAGGGGTGGCGGAAAATAGGAAGATGATGATGATGCAAGCCAGCGGCAGCATACCATAGACCCATTTTTTCAAACTCATCTTCTCCCCTCCCTTTTTCTGAATAAGATTCGATTATATCATAACAGCACATACAAAGGCAGCTCATCCTCTGCTTCACTTTACTAAACCTTTACACGAAACAGCTTCCGCGCTGGAAAATATTTATATATAATATAGTTTAGATAATATACAAGCTTGTACATAAAGGAGAACATATGAAACGATTCGCTGTCATACTAGTCGTTGCCGGGCTTTTGTTGGTAGGATATGGAGGATTTGAATGGTATACGACCGCAAAGGCACAGAAAGATTCCCTGTCCGATGCGAAATCGATGCTTCACGAAGCTCATGCAGCAGAGAAGCTGACACCTGAGCAAGCAGAAGAGGAAGCCAGCAGCTTCGAACCAGGCCAGGGCGATGTTGTTGGTGTGCTGCATGTACCGAAGCTGGATGCAGATTTGCCGATCGTTGAAGGTACAGATGCAGATGACCTTGACAAAGGTGTAGGCCATTATAAAGGAACTGCCTACCCGCTCCAAAATGACCAAATTGTCTTATCCGGCCACCGCGATACAGTCTTTCGCAATATGGGGGAAGTGAAAGTAGGCGATACCTTTGTAGTTGAAATGCCGTACGGCTCTTTCACCTATAAAGTTGAGAATACGAAAATCGTCGATAAAGATGATTTGACTGTTATCGTTCCAACTGCTCCAGAAGAAGTTTTAACTGTAACTACATGCTACCCGTTTTCTTATGTAGGCGATGCTCCAGAACGCTTTGTCTGGACAGCAGTACCTGTGGAAACAGAATAAACCGAGCAGCCTGGACTGCTCGGTTTTCTATTTCACTTGTTTCCAAATATATTTACCTATTTCCAGCGAAGCTGTCGCTGCTGGGGACGGCGCATTGCATACATGCAGTGTACGCTTTCCGCGGACCAGCTGAAAATCATCCACCAACCCTCCATCATGCTGCAACGCCTGTGCACGAACACCAGCCGGGGCAGCTTCCAGATCATCTGCTTCGATAGCAGGAATAAGCTCCTGAAGACTTTTCACGAACTGACTTTTAAAGAAGGATCGGAAGTACTCCGCCGCTCCCTGCCGGTAATACTTTCCGGCAAGCTTCCAAAACCCCGGAAAGCGCAGTGTATCAGCCACATCTGCAAAGGAGATATCTGTCTTTCGGTATGCCTCCCGTTTAAAACCGAGCACTGCATTCGGCCCTGCTTCTACTCCACCGCCGATCATCCGGGTAAAATGGACACCTAGAAATGGGAATGCCGGATCGGGCACAGGATAAATCAAGTGTTTGACATAGTGCCTAGCTTGCGGTTTAAGCTCATAATATTCTCCGCGGAACGGAACGATTTTCGTGTCAGTCATGTAACCAGCCGCTTTCGCGATTCGGTCACTGTGCAGACCTGCACAGTTGATGACATAGCTTGCTTGAAGCGAACCTGCTTTTGTGTGTACGACTGCTTGGTACAGCTTTTCCTCAATCTGCACCACTTCACTGCCAAGCAGGATCGTACCGCCCCTTGACTGAATTCGTTCTGCCAGCACATGACAAACTTGCTTATAATCCACAATACCTGCCTGCGGGACACGAATAGCCGCAATGCCATTCGCGTAAGGTTCGATTTGCTGTAACTGATCACTATCTATTTTCTCAATAGAAAGTCCGTTAGCCAGACCTCGGCGATACAGCTGATCCAATTGTTCCAGCTCTGCTTCTTTGGTCGCAACGATTACCTTACCGCATTGCTCAACTTCAATGTCTGCTTCCTGACAGAAGGCAAGCAGGCTCTCACTTCCCTGCTTTGCAAAAGCAGCCTTGAAGCTGCCAGGTTTGTAATAGATGCCCGAATGGATCACGCCACTGTTATGGCCGGTTTGATGCATCGCCAGCTCTGTCTCCTTTTCCAGGATAGCAATTCTCTTATCAGGTGCTTCCTGCAATATCGCATAGGCAGTGGCCAAACCAACGATACCGCCTCCAACAATAGCTATATCATACATCTGTATCGCCCCTTATTAGTCTTCAGGGGTTAGCTTCTTCTCGACATTCCGCAGATGAATCAAGCACTGCAGACGAGCTAGCTCTGCTTCCCCTGCCTGGATAGCTTCATAGATATTCTCATGTTCCTTGTAAATGATTTGCTTATTTCGTAAAAGATCTTGTTTTTCTTCAAATGACAACGCCAATGCTTTCTTATAGACAGTGTCCAGATTGGCAAAGGTCTGAATCATGACCGGGTTATGTGTCGCTTTCATCACAGCAAGGTGGAAAGCAAAATCAGCATTTCTCCCTTTAGTAGATCCAACACTGTCAACATCGACTTGCTTCATTAGTTCAAGTGCAGAGCGCATTTCATCCAATTCTTTCTCCGTACGTCGTTCTGCTGCCAGCATGGCTGCTTCCGGCTCAAGAATCTTCCGCATTTCGAAAAGATAGCGGAAGCTGGCAAGATTCGATTCATCTACCATCACTTGGTGGAAGAATTCACCATGAAATGCTTGTTCCACGTACGTGCCGCCGCCTTGCTTTGATGTAACGGCACCTTGTGCTTTCAACTCGCTCAATGCTTCCCGTATGGAAGCACGGCTAACGCCATATTTTTCACAGAGCTTCTTCTCCGTTGGCAGTTTGTGTCCCGGTTTGATATCTCCTTCCACTATTTGTTCCAATATTTCAGCCGCAATACGATGCGCCACCTTCTCCTTTTTCATGTTGTATACTTCTTCTCCTTTTTTGTCTGACAAGTACTAACCTATAAAAATCACAAAATCTCTTTTTCCATCCTGTTTGTTGACTCAAAATTGTTGATATATCTAGGTTTCTCTGACTCAATCATTATTCTATCATTCCTTTTGTAATCATCAAGGATTTTTTGCCTTACAAATTTATCTTGCCAACACCTGTCTTTTATGTTTACAATCACAGTAGCGAAGGGGGTACGTGTATGGAAAACGAAAACAAATCGTTGGCGCCCGCCAGTCCTACTCCTCCGAAAACCTTCGGCCAGAAGCTCCGCAATGTCGGACCTGGCTTCGTCACCGCAGCAACGGGCGTCGGAACAGGCGATCTTATCGCAGCTCTTGTAGCCGGATCAGGCTTCGGCATGATGCTCGGCTGGGCAATCATTTTAGGTTCTATCATCAAATATTTCCTCACCGAGGGGGTCGGCAGATGGCATCTCGCAACTGGCAAGACCATCCTGCAAGGCTGGCACTCCCTTGGTAAATGGGCAACCGGCTATTTCGGTGTCTACGCAATTATCTGGGGCATCCTTTATGGTGCCGCAGCAGGATCCACGAGTGCATTGATGATGCGTTCGATGTTTCCGATCATGCCGCTTTGGGCATGGGCCATCGTCCATCTTCTCGCAGGATTTGCCTTGATCTGGACAGGTAAATACATGCTGTTCGAGAAAGTGATGCTCTTCTTCATCGGTATCATGTTTGTCACAGTAGTAGGAACTGCAGTTATCTTGCTTCCTGATATCGGGAATATCGTTCAAGGTATTGTCATACCGAAAATGGATGCTGGAAGCTTCTTGCTTGTCATGGGTCTGATAGGCGGCGTCGGAGGAACGATTACGATGGCTTCCTATGGCTACTGGCTGCAGGAGAAGAAGTGGCAAGGAAAAGCTTGGGTTTCTATGATGCGCGTCGACAACAGCGTCGCCTACATCGTAACTGCCATCTTCACACTTTCCTTGATGGTCATCGGGGCAGAGTTCTTGCACAGCTCCAATATCCAGATTAATGGAGAAGAAGGCTTAATCACACTGTCCGGCATGCTTGGAGAGGAATTCAACGGGGTTGTTTCCTGGATGTTTATGATCGGTGCATGGTCAGCTGCATTCTCCTCGTTAATCGGTGTATGGAATGGCGTTCCATACTTGTTTGCGGATTTCATCCGTACCATTCGAAAAAAAGGGCAGTCAGAAGACAAACCTGTCTCCGAAAAAGATCCTGCTTATCGTTTTTATCTTGTTTGGCTTACATTTCCGCCAATGCTGTTGTTATTCTTCGGCGAACCGGTCGGACTTGTATTGATTCAAGGAGCACTGGGAGCATTGCTCATGCCGTTCCTGGCAATTACACTCATATGGCTGCTCAACTCGAAGCGCGTTGAACCAGATTACAGGAATGGCTGGATCACAAATGGCGTATTGGGGATCAGTATTTTGTTATTCGGTGCATTAATGGTCAACGAATTAATCAATTTATTCTGATTCGCCAGGGGAGGGCACATCTGTGTCCTTCCTTTCCTTGTCAGGAAAGTTGACATGATTCTAGTAAGCTATGCTATTATTACACTTATGGATTTATTAATCTTACAACGTGGGGGTACAACATGAAGCGTTTTAAAATTGGACTAGCCTACCAGATTTTAATTGGTTTAGTGCTAGGTGTTATTGTTGGTTCAATCTTCTACGGCAATGAAACTGCCGTTAGTATTCTACAGCCTCTTGGCGATTTATTCTTACGCGCGATCAAGATGATTGTTATACCAATCGTTATCGCCTCTATCATTGTTGGTGTTGCAGGTACTGGTGATGGTAAATCGGTTGGTAGACTTGGATTTAAAACACTCGTCTACTTCGAAATCGTTACAATCATTGCATTAGCAATCGGCCTTACTTTTGCGAATGTCTTCCAGCCCGGCGAAGGTATCAACCGTTCCGAGCTAGAAACAACAAGCATTTCTCAGTATGAAGAGACTGCCGAGACACAAGAAGATCGAACTATCGTGGATACGATTCTTGAAATCATCCCGACGAACGTCTTCCAAGCAATCGGTGAGGGCGATATGCTCGCTATCGTATTCTTCTCCGCTCTATTCGGCCTTGGTGTAGCAGCCATCGGTCAAAAAGGACAGCCTGTACTGAACTTCTTCGAAGGCGTCAGTCAGACCATGTTCTGGGTAACGAACCTTGTTATGAAATTAGCGCCAATCGGTGTATTCGGACTTATCGGTGTTACCGTTTCGAAATTTGGTATTTCGTCTTTAGTTCCATTAGGTAAACTTGCACTTGTAACATATGGTGCGATGGCATTCTTCATCCTTGTCATTTTCACTATCATTGCTAAGATTGTAGGCATCAACTTGTTCAAGATGCTGAAAGTATTGAAAGATGAGCTATTGCTTGCATTCTCCACTTCCAGTGGTGAAACAGTATTGCCTCGTGTCATGTATAAAATGGAACGCATGGGTGCACCAAAATCCATTGTTTCCTTCGTACTGCCGACTGGTTACACATTCAACTTGGATGGATCAACCATGTACCAGGCACTTGCGTCTCTATTCATCGCACAGATGTATGGTATCGATTTGACTATCTGGGAGCAGCTCGGAATCATGGCATTGCTGATCGTTACATCCAAAGGTATCGCAGCGGTACCTGGGACAAGCTTTGTCGTATTGCTTGCAACATTGAGCTCTGTAGGATTGCCAGTCGAAGGACTTGCTTTCATCGCTGGTATCGACCGTATCCTTGATATGGGACGTACTGTGGTAAACGTTGTGGGTAACAGTCTTGCTGTTATCGTCGTTTCCAAATGGGAAGGCAAATTCAATTTGAATAAAGAGTACTTGAACAATGGCGGTTCTGAAGAAGTAAAAGTAGGCTGAGGATTTTCCTCGCCTACTTTTTTTATACCCATATGATCTTAAAATGCCTGCTGCCTTCAATATAATTCAAAAGCGGCACATCCTCTGATACAACCTGTCCGATCACATTGACTTTATCGTCTTGCGGCAAGCTTCTCCTAGTGATTTGGATTTCACCTTTGTAACGCATATACAGATCGTTATCGATGGTTATGCTGCCTTCGTTTCGTTCGATACAGTTGAAAGGTGGCACATCTGCATCCTCGAACATCCCGCTCATCCGGGACTCCTCTGATCGGATTACATCCCGAGCCCGATCCGGACGATTATGTGTCCCTTTTTCCAGTAAATGATGCGCTTCCGTTAATTCCCCATAAGGTTGCGCACGAAGTGTAATCGTAGTTGATGCATCCTTCAGCTGCATCAAAGCCCCATCTGTCACATCTGGATCTCCAATCAGGATTTTGTCCACATTGTACACTTTCAGTTCGGTGAAGGCTGCATACGTTCCATACATACGATGCTGTTCCAATGTTGGCAATCCTAAATGAAGCGGTCCTCGAAGATTACGGTCGCCTGGTACGAATGCTTGCACCTTCAAGCCATATGATTGAAACAGCTGATTCTTCGTCAGAAAATCACCGAGTGCAAGCCCTGTTTCCGGCCGAGGATAAAAATTATGCCAAACTTCTGTGTGGGTAGTACGCAGCCCCAGTTGAATAAGTCGCTCTAGCTGGCCTTTTGTAAGTGTACTAGCATTCAAAGCGACCTTCATCTTTTGAGATAAGCGGACAATAACATCATCCTCAATCCCGTAATCTATCCGTAAACCTGTCAGTCCCCAATCCAATACCGTTTCTGCAGTATCCCAGTCCAAATCGAGCTTTTCCATCGAAGCCGTTGAAATATCCGCAATCAACTCCATATCCAGGGCAGAAGCAATGGAACCAAGAAGCTGCAGTTTTGTTCGATAAGCGGAGGCATCTTCCTCCGGGATGTGAAGCGATGTAAACAAACTCCGGAAGCCAGCTGCATGAAATCGCCTGATTTTTTCTTCCTCTATCCGTTCCTGCAAATACACAGATATCCCTAACACCCTTATCCCTCCTATGTACAAAAAAGGCGTCCTAAAGACGCCCTTTTATAGTTATATATCCTTTGCCATGTCTTCCTTAAACCCGAAGAAGTACGTAAACACGAAACCGGCAATATAAGCGACAAATATACCAATCAAATACTGCAGGTACTTTCCTTCTGCGATGAGCGGCGTTAAAGAAAGTCCGGAAACACCGATTGAAGTCGCCCCTGTCGCAAACAATGCCTGCGTAGCTCCACCGACAGCGGCACCAAGACAAGCTGTTAAGAACGGACGTCCGAGCGGCAAGGTTACCCCGTACAATAGCGGTTCACCGATACCAAGGAATCCGGCTGGCAAGGCACCTTTGATAATATTCCGCAGACGTTTATTGCGCGTTTTGACGAAGACAGCAATAGAAGCTCCGACCTGTCCACCGCCAGCCATCGCCAATACTGGAAGCAATGCTGTAAAGGTGAACGTCTGGATCAGCTCCATATGAATCGGTGTCAATCCATGATGCAAACCAACCATGACGAGCGGGAGGAAGAATCCAGCCAGCAAGGCACCTGCTACGACACCACCAACATCAAGGATAGCGTTGATTCCGGTAGTAATGCCATCTGACAGCACACCGGCAACCGGCATAATGACTAGCAAAGATGCAACGCCGACAAACAGAACAGTTAAGATAGGGGTAAAAATAATATCAATACTATTAGGCATGAATTTTCTTACACGTTTCTCAATGAAACTCATCAGCCAAGCTGCAAAGATGACGCCGAATAATCCGCCTCGGCCCGGAACGAGCGCTTCACCGAATAAGGTAATATTCGCCAGCGCTGGGTTGAACAAAATCATACCGGCAATGGCACCTAGTACCGGAGATCCGCCGAATTCCTTCGCTGTATTCCAACCGACTAGTATCGCTAGGAAACTGAACAAACTGCCGCCAATCAGCTGCAGGATCTGGATGATACTAAGCGTAGGATCCGCACCAGCATTGACAGCGAAGCTGACGCCTCCATTGATGATACCGGAAGCAATCAACCCAGGGATAAGCGGAATGAATATATTACCGATACGCTTTAATAGGAATTTGATCGGCGTTTTATTCTTTTCCTTCATGTTCTCCCGTTTGAGTTGGGCCTTTTCCTCGAAAGTTAGATTGTCAATTTCCGCAGCTTCTTCCCCGACACCGAGACCGGTGATTCGGCTGATTTCATCAGAGACTTTGTTTACAGTACCTGGTCCGACTACGATTTGAATCGTATCATCTGCCACTACGCCCATGACGCCGTCAATTCGTTTCAGAGCATCAAAATTCACCTTGTTATCATTCTTAACCCGTAAACGCACTCGTGTCATACAATGTGTCAATGAAACGACGTTCTGCTCTCCGCCAACTTCGCGGAGAATGTCTTCTGCCAATTGCTTCATCTTCGCCATTCTGATTCTCCCCTTTACGCTTTTATCGCTGAACGGACAAATCCCTCTGCATTAAGAAGCTTCGACTCTGCCTCCTCTTTTGTTACATCAAGCAGCAGCATGACAATCGCTGTCTTCACCTGACCGTCTGCTAGATCAAAAATCTTCTCAGCTGCATCATAGTTCGCACCAGTTGCTTCCATGATGATACGTTTGGCACGCTCCTGCAGTTTGTCATTCGTCGGCTTCACATCGACCATCAAATTTTTATATACTTTTCCGACACCTACCATACTGGCAGTGGAAATCATATTGAGCACCAGCTTTTGCGCTGTTCCAGCCTTCAGTCTTGTCGAGCCTGTCAGTATTTCCGGCCCTGTTTCTACCTCAATGCTGATTTTCGCATGTTTAGAAATAGCTGCATTTTTATTACAAGCAATGCTGACGGTTGCTGCACCTACGGCGGCAGCATAATCCAGCGCCCCGATCACATACGGTGTTCTGCCGCTTGCAGCAATCCCTATTACGGTATCTTTTGCTGTTAATCCAATCTCCTCCAGCTCTCTTGCACCAAGCTCTGGATTATCCTCCGCTCCCTCTTTTGCCTTTCGAAAAGCGGACATTCCTCCTGCCAGCAGACCTTGCACCATGTCATCGGGTGTACTGAAAGTCGGCGGACACTCTACTGCATCCAAAATACCAAGCCTGCCGCTTGTACCTGCACCAGTGTAAATGAGCCTGCCGCCAGCCTGAAATGTAGAGATCACTTGTTTCACTGCTGCTTCAATTTCCGGCAGCGCTGCCTCGACCGCGTCCGGTACTGTTCTATCTTCCTTATTCATCAGCTGCAGTACTTCCTTAGTGGAAAGCTGATCCAGCTTCATCGTACTTTCGTTGCGCTTTTCTGTCGTCAGTTTATCTAGCATTGTTTCCCCTCACTTTTGCTCTGTTTGGAATGCTTGCTGAATTGCCTGCCGTGATTTTTCCAATGCCTCGATCGTATGATCATAATCTTGTCCCGCCACTGCTGTGTAAATGATATCCATCAAGTACATTTGCACGATCCGAGAGCTAGTAGCCGCACTGCGGATGCGGGCTTCTTTTGCCACTGTGAACAGCTGAAGGTCAGCCAGCTCCTGCAGACGGTTAGGACCTAACTTTGTCATTACAATTGTCGTAGCTCCTGCTTCCTTCGCCTGTTTTAAGACAGGTAGCAGCTGTTCTGTTTCTCCGGAGTAACTGATTGCAAAAGCAACATCTCCATACGTCAGATTTGCTGCTGAAGCCAACTGCTGATGTGCATCACTGTAAGCCGTGCACCATTTGCCAATCCGGCCAAATTTCTGCTCACCATCCTGTGCGACAAGATAGGAAGCTCCAACTCCATAAAAATCAATTTTCCTTGCTCTGGAAATCATAGATACTGCTTGCTCGATTGCTGCTGCTTCATTTACCTGCATCGTCTGGCTAATCGATTGTGTATGCTTCTCGGCAATCGCCTCAATTAAGTGTGCAACAGAATCATTCGGCTTGATCTCACCAAACACATTTTTGTTACCGCTTTCATTTTGCAAATCTCCCGCAATCTTCAGCTTCAGTTCCCGGTATCCTGTCACACCGATTGATTTACAAAGACGGATAACGGCCGCCTCACTGGACCCGCTTTTCCCTGCCAGTTCCTGCACTGAAAGCTTTACCACTTCAGATGGATGAGCAAGTATGTAGTTGGCTGCATTCTTTTCAGAGGGCTTGATCGAAGGTAAGCTTTCTCGAAGCAGTGTTAAACCGCCCTTCACTGTCAGGATCACCTGCTTTCACATTTAAAATTTTAATTCATATTTAGATTATATTACTAAAATAAAATTTCATGAAGTGTTTTGTGAGAATTATTTACATATTTTTTCCTGCGCATGGTTAAGGGAATAGATAATGTGGATATTGAAAGTCGCTTACATAATTTAGACTTTTCAATCTTTAGTAACTTTTTCCTGTTTATAACAGCGTCCACTATTTGTTACCATCCTTATAGTAATGTTAAATTTCCTCTGTATGGTTCGGTACATCGAATGACAGACTGTTGTAATCTACTAAGTCTGCAGAAAAGGATCCCTTTAGATCAGGAGCTTTCAAATTATGCCTTTAAATAAGAAAGATTTAAATAAAGCAGTACGCTTTTCATTGCTTTTATACAGCACTTTAATAGGATTAGCCAGTACTATCTGTTTCATAACCGCTATCTTCTTCGTGATTCCACAGGAAGATTTACCTTATTTAATTGAACCCCTCGTAATGATGGCTGTGTATCTTTATGGGACTTGCGCCATTGCATTATTTGTACGTTCAAAATTTTTCAGTATGAAGAAGATAAATAATAAGGAACAATAATTATCTTCAGTAGATTGTGTGGTTAGTATATATAAATAGTTACATAATTTATGAAGTATAAATCTACGTGGTCATAAAAGTGAAGTTTAAATCCTATAGTGTAAAAGACAATAAATTCATAACAAAAGACCCGCCTCCCGGCGAGTCTTTCCTATGCCAAATACGCTTCCGTAATCGTCGGATCCGCCAGCAGTGTCTGGCCTTTGCCGCTGCGCCAGATGCTGCCGGTTTGGAGGACGTAGCCGCGGTGGGCGACTTTGAGTGCTTGGAAGGCGTTTTGTTCGACGAGCAGGATGGTCATACCGTCGTCGTTGAGCTCTTTGATGATGTGGAAAATCTGTTCGACAATGATTGGGGCTAAGCCCATCGATGGTTCGTCGAGCATGAGCAGGTCAGGTTCCATCATCAGCGCCCGGCCGATGGCTAGCATTTGCTGCTCGCCGCCGCTCATCGTACCGCCGAGCTGATGAAGCCGTTCCTTTACTCGCGGGAAATAGCCGAATACCTTCTCCATCCTTTGTTCAATCAGCTTTTTATCTTTTATCCCGAATGCGCCAATCTGCAGATTTTCCTTCACCGTCAGCTTCGGGAAGATCCTTCTTCCTTCCGGTACATGCGCTACACCAAGCTTCGTCGTCTGGTGGGCTTTTCGGGAGGTGATATCTTGGCCCTTATACATGACAGAACCTTCCTTTACTGGCATGAGTCCGCTGATAGTTTTCAGAGTAGTAGATTTGCCGGCTCCGTTACTGCCGATCAGCGTAACGATTTCCCCTTCCTCTACCGTCAGGTCAATTTGCTTCAGTGCTTGGATTGCGCCGTAAAAAGCAGTCACTTGTTTCAGCTCCAGATAGCTCATCCTTCCGCCTCCTGTTCCTCGGCCGCTCCCTTACCCAAATACGCCTCGATGACCTTTTTATCATGACGTACTTGGGCTGGCAGTCCTTCTGCAATCAATTCTCCATGGTCCAGTACATAAATATAATCCGAGATTTCCATGACGAGCTTCATATCATGCTCAATCAAGATGATCGTCATATCCATCTCTTGTTTGATTTTTTGGATAAGACCTGTCAAGTCCGCCGTCTCTTTTGGGTTCATACCGGCAGCAGGTTCATCGAGCAGCAGGACGGACGGCTTCGTCGCAAGCGCCCTGGCAATTTCCAAACGTCGCTGACTGCCATATGACAAGCTGGCAGCTTCATCATTGTAATGCTCTTCCAGTCCGACATATTCCAGCAGCCGATATGCTTCCCGTTCGGCTATTCGTTCTTCCTTATCCACTCCTGGCAAATGAAAGATCGTCCCGAAAATACCTGCCCTTAAATGTGTATGCATACCGACTAGTACATTTTCCAAAACCGTGATTGGGCCGAACAGGCGGATATTCTGGAATGTGCGGGAGATTCCTTTTTTAGCAACCGCATGTGGTTTTAGACCACCGATTGACTCCCCGCGCAGCTTGATGCTACCGGATGTTGGTTTATAAACACCAGTAATCATATTAAAAAAAGTTGTCTTGCCAGCGCCGTTCGGACCGATTACAGCTGTTATCTTATTGGCTTCGGCCCGTAGGCTGATTTCCTTATTGGCAGTCAATCCTCCGAATGTTTTGGTCAGTTTTTCAACTTCCAGTATTGCCATGTTCATCCTCCTTTGGTGCACCAACGGATTGCAGTCGTTTCTTCATGCCCTTCTCAGATAAAAATTTGCGTTTATCATATACGACATTCTTTGCCGGTATCAGGCCTTTCGATCGATACAATGCAAACAATATGAGCAATGCGCCAAAGAAGAAGCGCTGCATTTTCACCGGTGACATGGCATCCGGCAAGGTGATGATGCCTGCGGTGCTTAAGCTGTTGAACCACATCGTCAGTTCATTCAGCACTTGGGCATTCAGGATGGTCACGACGGCAGCACCGAGGATGACACCGGGCACACTCCCCATCCCTCCGAGCAGAACCATGACAAGAATATTGATCGATTGCAGCATCGTGAAACTGGTTGGGTCAATGAATGCTTGCTTGGCAGCAAAAACCACGCCCATCATACCAGAGAATGATGCGCCGATTGCGAAAGCCATCAGCTTCGTTTTTACAAGCGGGATGCCCATCGCTTGAGCTGCAATTTCATTTTCACGAACAGCTTTCCAGGAACGGCCCAGCTTAGAATGCTCCAGACTCCGGACTGCGAAAATGACGAAAAGCAAAATGAACAAAACGACAAAATAAATCTGGTTGGAATAAAGCAGCTCGATACCGAAAATCTTAGGTGGTGCGATCGAAGACAAACCTAGTGCACCATTCGTAATATTGACTGGCTGGTCCATGTTATTGAAAACGATCCGGATGATTTCCCCGAACCCCAGTGTAACAATGGCCAGATAATCACCTTTCACCCGCAGCACCGGGATTCCAAGCAGCACACCGAACAGCGCAGCAACGAAACAGCCGATGATGATGAAGATCCAGAAGCTGTTCCCCGATAACGGATACGTACCGAACGGCATGAAGTTGGACGCCTGTGCTGTGGCGAAAATACCGTATGTATAAGCCCCGACGGCAAAGAAGGCCACAAAACCAAGATCCAATAAACCCGCCATTCCGACGACGATATTCAAACCAAGTGCCATGCTGACATATATACCGACAAGCGTTGCTACATCCATGTATTCCTGATAAGCAGGTCCCTGCATCGCAGAAAATGGCAGGATGAAGAACATGATGGCAAGACCGATTGCCCACTTTGACCAGTTCGGCAGCTTGGTATAGTACAAGAGCAAAAACGATAACAGCAGCAGCAAAAATGCCGCGACCGAACGCTGTGCCAAGATCAAGCTAAGGGAAGTGAGTGCGATATAGCCGACTAAGAGCCCGAGCTGCAGCCACTTTTTCCCACGAATTTGTTCCAGGATTTTTTTCATATGTCACCTACACTTTCTCGATTGCGGCTCTGCCGAACAAGCCTTCTGGCCGGAATATCAATACGAGGATAAGGATGGCGAAAGCAAACACATCTTTGTACTCGGAGCTAAGGACGCCCGCAGTTATTGCTGAAAGATTTGCAGCTGCGAACATTTCCAATAGTCCAAGCAGCATACCGCCAGCCATGGCACCGCGGATATTTCCGATTCCGCCCAAAACCGCCGCAGTGAAGGCCTTCAATCCAAGGATAAAGCCGATATACGGGTCGATCGTGCCATAATGAATGGCGAACAATACTCCCGTTGCACCGCCTAAAGCTGATCCGACAAAGAAGGTGACGCTGATAACTTTATTTACATTCACACTCATCAGGGAAGCGGTATCCTGATCCTGCGCTACAGCACGCATGGCCAGTCCCCACTTTGTCCGATTAACGAAAAACTCCAATGCGATCATCATCAAAATCGCAACGACGATGACGACGAGGAAAGAATAGCGAATGTTCAAGCCGCCAAGCGATAAACTGCCTGGGAATAGCGATGGTGTATTGACGATATAGTTATTCTGCTGTGTCTCTGTGATAAAGCGGACAATGTCCTGCAGCAGAAAGGAAACGCCGATTGCTGTAATCAATGTAATCAGTTTCGATGCTTTTCGGAGCGGGCGGTATGCAAGTCGTTCGATACCCATGCCGAGCATACCGGTTAGCCCTCCTGTAATTACTAAAACAAGAAGCAAAACGAATATCGCTGGCATGACAGCAACCCAGCCAAGACCAGTCAAGCCGATCAGTACGGCTGTTCCGATAAAAGCTCCTGCCATGAAGATTTCTCCGTGAGCAAAGTTGATAAGTTCCAAAATGCCGTAAACCATCGTATACCCGAGAGCTATGATCGCGTAGATAGCGCCAAGCGTCAGGCCATCAATCAGCACTTGCGGAAGTGTATCCCAAACCTGTGTCATCATCCCAACTCCTTTCTTTCTGTAATGAAAAAGGATATGGTTCCGTGACCATATCCTTTTCACTTCTTACTGTGAAATTTCGCCTTGGATTTTGGCTGGATAGCTTGCTTCATCGAATTTGTAAATGAATATTTTTGCGAATTCGTTATCGCCTTTATCGTCAAAGCTGACCTGAGTCATCTCCCCTTCATAATCATCGACTGCACGTACAGCAGCTGCGACTTTATCTTTGGCAGGAAGCTTGCCTCCGTTCTCCTCAGCTGCATCCAGTATGCCTTCCATCAGCACCTTGGCTGAATCATAGCCATAGATGGAGAAGGATTCCGGTTTGGCTCCATATTCTTCTTCATAGTTTTTAGCAAATTCAGTCGCACTTGAATCGCCGGCTACCGAAGTCAGATAAACATTGCTGACTGTGTCCCCAGCAATCTCGACAAGTGTGGAAGAATCCATTCCGTCACCACCCATAAAGGCTGCATCGATACCGTTATCACGTGCCTGCTTGATCAGCAATCCACCCTCTGAGTACAGGCCGCCAAAATAGACAAGATCCGGATCAGCCGCTGATACTTGATTCAGCACACCATTGAAATCTTTCTCTCCGACAGTGATTCCGGCCTCCCCGACGATTTCGGCACCCTCTTCTGCAGCTGCCTCAGCAAAAGCAGTTGCCAAGCCTTGCCCATAAGCTGTCTTATCATTGATGACAAAGATTTTCTTTGCACCGATTTCCTGGACTGCATATTCAGCACCAGCTGGTCCTTGGAAATCATCTCGCGCTACAATCCGGTTGACCGATTTCAATCCACGATCGGTTACATCCGTTGCTGTTGAAGCCGGCGATACAGAAGGGATATTATAACGTTCATACACTTCGCTTGAAGGTATGAAAACTCCAGAGTTCAAATGAGCCACGACACCGTACACATCTTGATCGGAACCGATGATCTGCGCGTTGGAAACCCCTTTCTGCGGATCACCTTGGTCATCGTATTCCACTAGTTCCAGACTGAAACCTGCTTCCTCGAAAGCAGCTTTTTCCTCTTCCACCGCCATAGCAGCTCCATTTTTGATCGCTTCTCCTAATGTCGCACTGCCGCCGGACATTGGTGCTTGAAGCGCAATCTTCACCGTCTCGCTGCTTCCTCCGCCCGATGCCGAATCCGTATTACCGCATGCCGCCAAAAAACCAAGTGCCAATGTACTTGTCATAGCTAAAGCTATTACTTGCTTCCTCATCTGTCTTCCCCCTTTGCTTCCTTCAGCGTTTGTAAGATTATGTACGTGCCGCCTCGAAGTTAGGTCTAATAATATACAGGCTGAAGAAGCAAGTCAAGATAGTTTTTAGAAAATTATTAATATTATGTATATTTGTTAGAAACCCTGACAAACCGCGGTTTTTAGGAGATGTTAGCGTATCTAACAAAAAAAAAGAGCACCTGCCAATATGGCAGGTGCTCTCAAATCTTACGACCACCACATCGTAGTGGCAGGTTCATTTATCACGACATTTTTCAAATTATCGACAGCTCGCTGGAAGCCTTCTTCAATCGACATCAACGAGTCTTCATGCTCAATGCTGATGACATAGTCATAGTCATATGTGCGCAGCGCACTGATCATCTTATTCCATTCCTCTTGACCGTGTCCGAGCCCGACTGTGCGGAAGTTCCATGCCCGCTGTTTGATATTGCTGTACGGCTGCATGTCAGTCAGGCCATACATGTTCACATTTTCAGGGTCGATATACGTATCTTTGGCATGGAAATGATGGATTGCGCCGGCTTTTCCGAGTATCTTAATGGCAGCGGTTGGGTCGATTCCCTGCCACCACATATGACTTGGATCAAAGTTTGCTCCGATAGCATCACTCGTCAGCTCTCGAAGCTTGAGCATTGTATACGGTGTGTGAACGAGGAAGCCGCCGTGCAATTCCAGCGCAATTTTGACTTGATGCTCCTCTGCAAATGAGCCAAGCTCCTTCCAGTAAGGAACAAGCTTCTGTTCCCATTGCCAGTTCAGCACATCGCCATATTCAGTCGGCCAAGCGGTGACCGGCCAATTCGGCTTCGTTGCACTCTCTTCAGAACCTGCCACGCCGGAAAAACAGTTTACAACCGGAACACCCATTTTTGCAGCAAGCTTGATCGTCTTGCGCAGAGTCCAATCTGATTCTTCGGCAAATGTCTTGTCTGGTGATATAGGGTTGCCATGGCAGCTGAAAGCTCCGATCGTAACGCCGTATTTCTCAAATGCTGCTTGGTATTGCTTCAACGCATCCTCACTCTGCAGCAGCTCATCAATCGGGCAATGCGCATTTCCCGGATAGCCGCCGGTGCCTATTTCCACTGTATCCAATCCTGCTTGTTTCACGCGCGCAAGCATATCCTCGAGTGAAAGCTCCTGGAACAGAACCGTAAAAACGCCTAGTTTCATGCTTGTTCCCCTTTCTCTACTGCCTCTGGTGCAAGCGAAATTATTTTTTTCGTGCCATTGGAATCCAAGGCTGCCAAGATGACAGCTAGCGCGGATCGGCCTTTTTCTGCCGTAATTGGGCATGTGGAATTGTTTTCGAGTACACAGCTGGCAAACGCGTCCACGACGCCAGAATTCGATTGCGTCTGGGAATCATTCGTTTGAATGGCTCCAAGTGAATGATTACTGCGATTTCCGTTATGATACTCGACAACCAAACTGTATTCAGGGCTTTCCTCGAGTCGGATGACCCCTTTCTCGCCATAAATAATCGTAGAATTGTCTTCTTCCGCTACATACGACCAGCTGGCCGTAAGTGTCCCGATGATTCCTGACTTTGTACGTAATACCGCAACTGCATTATCATCCACGTCTGCATAAGGCTTTGCCAACGTATCGACAAATGCCGCTACTTCGTGAATCGGTTCATCGAGAAGGAATTCAATCAAATGGGATTTATGCACGCCCAGATCACCAAGCGCTCCGATATAAGCTTTGTCTTTATCAAAGAACCAGCTGTTTTTTCCATCAATACTCCACTGTTCCGGGCCTCCGTGACCGAATGTCGTCCGGAAGCTGTAGATCTTGCCAAGCTCGCCGTTTTGAATCATCTCCCGCGCCTTTTGATGAGATGGGACAAAGCACTGATTATGTGCTATGAGCAGAAGCTTGCCGCTTGCCTTTTGTGCTGCGATCATGTCATCCGCTTCCTCCAATGTCGTTGCCATCGGCTTTTCACAAAGCACATGTTTCCCCGCTTGCAGAGCAGCGATCGATACCGGTGCGTGCAAATGGTTGGCAGCACAAACGATAACGGCATCGATTCGCGGATCCTCGATCAGCTCTTCATATTCGGTATATGCTGTTGCGTTATATTCTTTGGCGATTTCCTCCGACCGGCTCGGCACCACATCACAAACAGCAGTGATTTCAGTATTTGGGTTGTTTTCAAGCTCCGGCAAATGGCGATTACGTGCAATACTTCCTAGTCCGACTACTCCTACGCGTAAGGTTTTCATTATCCAGCAGTACCTCCAAGTTTATTATTCTTTGACAGATCCGCTTGTAAGACCAGCGACGATACGACGCTGGAACAAGAGTACGAGAACAACGATCGGGATCGTCACGATAACGGTTGCAGCAGTGATATCTCCCCACGGAACGGTGTATTGACTTTGATAGAAAGAGATACCGACTGGTATCGTGCGCCAGCGATCATCGGTGTTGATCGTCAAGGCAAATAGATATTCATTCCAGGCAGCAATAAAGACAAGAATGGCTGTCGTAAACACGCCTGGTGCTGCCAGCGGGAAGATGATTTTGCGGAATGTCTGGAACGGAGTAGCTCCATCCAGCTTCGCTGATTCTTCCAATGCAAGCGGAATTTTGATGAAAAATGTCGATAGAATCCAGATTGCCAGTGGCAAACTGATCGTAATGTACGGGATTACCAGACCAAGATAGCTGTTGCGCAAGCCTGCATCGGTGACAAAGTTGAAGATCGGTGATAGGACTGCGATTTGCGGAAACATGGATGCAGCAAGTACCAACCCTAGAATTAATCCTTTGAAGCGGATCGGCAGCCGTGTGACCGCATAGGCTGTGAATGATGCGACAATGATGGAGATGATCGTGGTGAGCGTTGCCACAACAAAGCTATTCAGCATGTACATAAGCAACGGCCTGGTTTCCAATGCCGATGCATAGTTATCCAATGTCATATTGCTTGAGAACCATTGGAAGGAGGAAAAAATTTCTCCCTGTGGTTTAATTGATGTCAGGAACACCCAAATAAACGGGAACATGACCAGGAATACAAAGATAATCAAAAAAATGTAGAAGCCGACGCCAGCACGTTTTACCATACTATTCTCCTCCTCCGTCCTATTGTTTTAGCCTTCCGCTGAACAAATCCGAGCCGATCAGCTTGATGAAAATCGTACTGAGCAATGCGACACTCAAGAATACAATTACACTCAAAGCAGAACCTGCACCGAAATTCTGCTGTTCAAACAGCAGTTTGTAAGCATAGACGCTGATGGATTCCGTCGAGTTGGCTGGACCTCCGCCAGTAAGGACGTAGATAAGGTCGAACACACGGAAAGCATCCAATGCGCGGAATAAGACTGCAACCAGGATTGCCGAACGGATCATCGGCAGAGTAATGGAGATGAACTGCTGGAATTTATTTGCCCCGTCCACTTCCGCTGCTTCATAGAGCGAGCGAGGAATGGTCTGCAAGCCAGCTAAAAGTAAAAGTGCCATATACGGTGTCGTTTTCCAAATGTCTGCAAACATGATTGAGAACATACCGCCCGCCCCAGTCGAAAGCAGTGCACCTGGGTCATCAATGAGACCGAACTGAGCCATATAATGAGCCATGATACCGGACTGGCCATCAAACAGGAAGGTCCACATCATTGCCGCTACCGCTGTCGGAATCGCCCATGGCACGAGTACAGCAGCGCGGACAAGCCCACGCCCAATGAACACACGGTTGATCAGTAAAGCCACAGCTAACCCAATGGCAAGTTCGACACCTACAGTAACGACGGTGAACAATAACGTGTTAAGCATCGCCGTCCATGTACGTCCATCACCAAGGTAAGTTGTATAATTCTTTAACCCGACAAAGTTCGGCTCAAGAATCGAACCTTGCGTATTCGAAAGCTGGGATTCCAGGTCCGTCAGCGGCTGGACAGCTTCCTGAGGAGCACCTTCCCGCAAAGCCTGGACAGCGGCTGTCTGCTCATCCAACATGTTGGCAAAGCCATCCGCCCACTCCTCGGGCACCTCTGTCAGCCGGAGCTCCTCATCGTTTACAGGCTGGAAATTTTCCAGCATAGTGTTGACTTCTTCATACCGGTCTGCAAGTCCTTCATCGGTATTCAATAATGTTTCATGCTGTTCATCCAATGCTGTTGTGATATCATCCAATACCCCGCCCGCATCCGGCATCGCTTCTCTGACATCTTCCATGGTGTCGTAAACGAGATATCGGTTATCGGCATAGGTCTCGAGATTGATGCTCAAGGATGAAATCCGCTCTGCTTTGGCTGGGTCATTCAAGCGGTAATCGAACAAGCTGTTCCATGCTGACAACATAATCGGCCAAATGATGATGACGGCAATAAGGATGATAGACGGTGCGACCATCGCGTAACCAAGCTGCCGTTCACTCAGCTGAAACCGTCTTTTTTTCGGTTGCTTCATACACTCAGCTCCTTTAATTGGTTACGGATTCCAACGCAGCTTGCATTTTCGTCTCCATACGCTCTACCGCTTCCTCAGCAGTAATATCTCCTGCCATCGCACGGGAAAGCTCGATTTGCATGATATCGGAGATTTCTGGATAAATTGGCGTAATCGGACGCGGTATCGCATTCTGAAGCGAATCGTAGAAATCCTCGCTTGCAAGGACGGCACTGACATCCGTGATCTCTTTATCGTCATACAAAGCTTCCAATGTCGGAGCTTTACCCCCTTCGAGTGCGCTGATCTTCTGCCCTTCTTCTCCGCTCATCCATTTCACGAAAGTCCAAGACGCTTCTACTTCATCGGAGTAGCGGTTGATCATCCGCATCCATCCTCCAAGTGATGACGCAGCTCCTTCACTTCCGGCCGGAAGCGTAGCAATGCCGACATTCCCTGCCACCTTTGATATCTCCGGATCATTCGCAGTATCATTCAAATATGGCCAGTTCCTTGCATAGACGGCATTTCCTTCATTGAAAGAAGACTCTGTGTCGATTTCCTGGAAGTTAAGTATATTGTTCGGAACAAAATCACTATTCGTTATGTCGATCATCTTCTGCAAGCCTTCAATTGCTTCAGGGCTGTTAATAACAACGTTTCCATTAGCATCCAATACCTGACCGCCGTAGGAGTAAATATACTCAATGGCATTGGTCACGATGCCCTCATACTGAGCTGCTTGCATAAGATAGCCGAATTCGGTACCTTCCTTCCCCATATTCTCTTGGGCTAATTGTTCCAGCTCATCCCAGGTTTTAGGCACTTGATCGGTTATGTCCGTCCGATAATAAAGCAATCCTGCATCTGCATAACCAGGCATAGCATACTGTCTGCCGTTATATCTGCCTGCCTCTACCGTAGCCGGGAAGTAAGCGTCCATATCCACCTGATCCCGTTCAATCAATCGGTCGAGCGGCAGCACATAGTTTGCCTGGCCGAACTCTGCAGACCAGACAATGTCTGCATCAAATACATCAATCTCCGGGCTTCTGCCGCTGAACATTGTCACATACTGGTTATGGGATTCCCCAGTATCAGATGGCATTTCCCTCACCACCACATCAATGTCCGGGTGCTCCTTTTCGAATGCTTCGACCAGTATATCCGTGGCACCAGTCGTGTCCGTCCCCCTCGCGTATGTAATCTGGACTCTGTCATCACTCGCACCATCTCCGCTCGTCACGGCCGAGCAGCCTGCCAGCCCAATGCCGGCAAGTAAGGCAACCATCAGAAAGCTTCGCTTCATCACAGCTCCTCCTCGCATTTTGGTAAACGCTTTCTTTAGTGCGGTTATCTCATTCCCTCCTTTTTGTAAGATTAAGCCTATCCCCCTAAATTTTGTCTTTTCTGCAGAAGTTATAAAAAGTTTATCATAATATTGCAAACGCTTTCAATAATATTGTATATACAAGTTTCGCCAAAGAAAAAACACGCCTGTCTCAGGCGTGTTCCGTTTGGCTTACTTATATCGTATGCAATAGCATATCAAGCAAATCATAATTTGCTTGTTTATCAGTTTTCTCATCGAGCATCGTACGCAAATCCTTCTCGATCAGCTGATTGGCTTTGATTCCGATTGCATAGCCAGACTGCCCTTCCATCAGCATATTCACCGCTTTGACACCCATTTTGTTTGCAAGAATCCTGTCAAATGCAGAAGGCTCACCGCCGCGCTGAATGAATCCAAGGACTGTTGTACGTACTTCGATATTCATCTGTTCTTCGATGAATTTCTGGAGTTCATCCAAATCATACATCCGTTCCGTGACAACAATGATATTATCATTCCTGCCCTTGGAAATTTTGTCTTGGAGCTTCTCACAAATCTGTTCGAAGCTAAGTTTATATTCAGGCGTGGAAATGATATCTCCTTCTCCTGCTACAGCAGTGAACAATGCCAGATCGCCGCAATGTCTGCCCATTACTTCCACGATGGTCGTCTTGTTATGCGATAGACCAGTATCCTTGATTCGTCCGATGGAGCTGAGCACTGTATTCAATGTTGTATCGAAACCGATAGAGTAGTCGGTGTAATCCAGATCATTGTCAATCGTTCCCGGAATGCCGATGACTCGGATGCCCAATTCATGCAGCTTTTGTGCACCTTGAAGTGAACCTTCCCCGCCGATGACGATTACATCAGCAATACCATAGTTGCGAAGCACTTCCACTGCCTGCTTTCTGCCAGACTCATCCATGAAAGCAAGCGAGCGTGACGTTTTCAGGATCGTTCCGCCTTTATTGGCGATCGTCTCTACATCAGGTGTGCGGATGATAGATAATTTGTCTTCAATCAGACCTTGGTAACCGCCTTCCACACCATAAACTTCAATATCATGATAGTTTGCCGCCTTGACGATTGCCCTTATAGCGGCATTCATACCCGGTGAATCTCCACCGCTAGTTATAACAGCCACTTTATGTAACATCGGTTCACCTCTCCACCATATATGTCTTAGTAGTATTATACAACAAGTTTGGCAGGAAACAGAACAAAGACAGGCATGAAGCCTGCCTCTGTCATACAGAAATGACGAGTTTTCCGATCATACTGCCATCTTCCAATCGTTTATGCGCTTCCTGCAGATTTTCGACGGTAAGGCCATCGAGCTCTTGTGCCTTCGTTGTACGTATGCGTTCGTCCTCGATCAGTTCTGCCACTTTGGACAATATTTCTCCTTGTTTATATCTGCTAGGTGTTTGATGGAGCGTGCGTGTGAACATATACTCCCAGACAAGTGTCAGGCTCTTGGACGTAAGATCCGTCAGTTTGATATCCTCAACCGGGCCTGTGATGGCACAGATGATACCTTCTGGTTTCACGACTTCGATAATATCATCCCATGCCTTGTCCAGCTGATGCATACAAAAAACATAGTCGACACTATCTATTCCCAACTTTTCCAGCTGCGGATGGAAGCGTTCATGATGATTGATCACCCGTTCGGTACCATGCTGCTTGGCCCATGTAATCGTCTCTTCCCGTGAAGCAGTTCCGACTACATTCAATCCATATAATTGTGCGAACTGTGAAGCAATCGACCCAACACCGCCGGCTGCATTGACCAGCAAGATCGTTTTGTCTTTATTCGCTTCCACGTCCAGCGGGATATGCATCTTCTCAAACATAGCTTCCCACGCTGTCAGTGCTGTCAATGGCAAAGCCGCTGCTTCTGCAAAGCTAAGATTTGCCGGTTTTTTGGCAATGACTTTATGGTCGACAAGCTGGTACTCACTATTGGATCCTTGACGGGCAACAGATCCAGCATAATAGACTTCATCTCCAGGCTGGAACCCCTCTACATCCTCTCCGACTTCCTCGATGATTCCTGCTGCATCGAAGCCAAGAATGCGGAATGTACCATCGTCCTCTTTCAGCTTGCGCTGTTTTGTATCAACTGGATTGACGCTGACAGCCTTCACTTGGACAAGCACATCCCCACCTGATGCAGTGGGCTTATCCACCTGTTCTTCAATAAAGCTGTCAGACTGATCCACGGATTTGTTTTTGTATATTCCGATTGCACGCATCTATTTCTCCTCCTCTATTTTGTATCTGTTTTATGTAAAAGCCGTCGACTTAAGACGGCTTTATACTCACTTCTTCGCTAGGCGCAGTATCGGCTCCAAGGCTTCTGACTTTCCATAGTGCGGGACGACAGCTGATGGTGCTGCTGCCCACTCGCAAGCATTTCGGATAACAGTCTGCACATTTTTATCATGGTAAGTCGGGTACGTTTCATGACCGGGTCGGAAATAGAAGATTTTCCCTTTTCCTCGATTATACGTGCAGCCGCTGCGGAAAACTTCGCCGCCTTCAAACCAGCTGATGAACAGCGTATGGTCTGGTTCTGGTATATCGAAATGCTCGCCGTACATTTCTTCTTCCGGAAGCTCGAAATACTCCCCAAGTCCCCTCGTGATCGGGTGACTTGGCTGAACCACCCAAATGCGTTCCTTCTCGCCATCCTGTCTCCATTTCAGGTCACATGTTGTGCCCATCAGGTTACGGAATATTTTGGAGAAGTGGCCGGAATGAAGGACAATCAGTCCCATACCTGCCAGAACACGCTGCTTCACTCGCTCGATAGCATCGTCATTTACTTCATCATGCGCCTTATGAGCCCACCAGATAAGGACATCCGTTTTTTCCAGCGTCGCTTGGTCCAATCCTTGCTCCGAATCATCAAGTGTCCTGGTTTGTACAGCAAAGCCTGCTTCCTCCAGGAATTCGGCAATTGCTCCATGAATGCCTCGGGGATAGATGCTTCTCACCTGGTCGTTTTCCTTCTCATGACGGTATTCGTTCCAAATGGTAACGCGCATAAGATGCTCCTTCTTGTTTTTTTATCCTATTCCCTTGTTAAGTAGCTACCCGGTTCCCTACTAGATTATGCAGTGAATTTTATTTTACTAATTACATTAGCCCTTTTCCTTCCATCTCCTGCCCAGAGAAAAAGATCCTGCAAAAAATCTGCAGGATCTCATCCGAGAAGCAGGGCACCATACACCAAAGCGCCAAGGATCACAAAGGCAGGATGCACCTTCCATCTCTCCATGAGCAAATAGCTTAACACAACCAAAATGATTGTATGTATCCAGCCTGCACTTTCATAGGATGTGCGGAAAAAGCTGATTGCCATCCCTGCCAGCAGCACAGCGATTGTCGGCCGGATATATGCTGTCATTCGCTTAACACGGGGAGAATCCTTGAACTTCGCTAAAATACTTAACAATCCAATCATTAAGATGAGCGAAGGCGCTACTGTAGCGAATAAGCCAATTGCCGCACCCAGGACCCCGGCTTGCTGGAAGCCGATCACCCCTGCCAGCTTCGTGGCAATCGGACCGGGAAGTGCGTTGGCCAGTGCCAGCATCTGGCTGTAATCAGCTGTTGTCATCCAGCCATATCTGTCCACTACTTCATTTTCGATGAGGGGAATGGTAGCTGGACCGCCGCCATATCCGACGATTCCAGGAATGAAGAAGGCAAGGAATATTTGCCAATAAATCATGCTTTATCCTCCTCCTTCCTTTTCTCCGGTTTGACAAGTGCAAACAGGAGAAGCGCCAGGATAAGGAAAGCTGGATGGATATGAAGCAGTTCAATCAGCACGACGGATGCAGCTAACAACGCAACGATCTGCCAGCTCTTCAACCCATTACGGGATTTTTTCAGAAAATCCAATGTCATCACTGCCAGCATGACCCCAACTACAGGGATAACGGCTGTTGTCATTCCGCTGAGCCAAGGCTGGTCGCTCAATGCATCGACAAAATAAAATAAAGCGATGAGCAGCACGACTGTCGGAATGACGGTTGCGATTAATGCGCTGATCATACCGATCCAGCCGCCCACTCGATAGCCGATGTAGCCTGCAAGCTTCGTTGCTATCGGACCAGGCAAACTGTTGCCAAGTGCCAGAGTGTTACCGAATTCCTCATCGTCCATCCACTTATACTGTTTGACGACTTCCTTTTCCACAAGCGGGATCGATGCAGGTCCCCCGCCGTAACCAAGGATGCCGACACGGAAAAATGCCATAAATAATTGCCAGTAGATCATGTTGTTCAACCTCTCTAATACGAAGCGATACTGCCATCAGCTCTCGCTTCTGTTCCTCCATATAATGTTCCGTTCTCCGGGTCGCGCCAAATGACTTGTCCGCGTCCGAATGTGGATCTATCCGCTTTGACCTCGATATCATGCCCTTTTCGTATCAGTGCCTCTGCAATATGCTTCGGGAAATCGGCTTCCACGTGGAATGTTCTGCCTTTGATCCACTGCCAGCGTGGAGCATCCAGAGCTGTTTGTGGGTTGAGCCCGAAATCAAGCATATTCATGACCACCTGGGCATGCCCCTGCGGCTGCATGAATCCACCCATTACACCAAACGGACCGATCGCTTGATCGTCTTTTGTCAAAAAGCCTGGGATGATTGTGTGGAAAGTCTTCTTCCCGCCTTGCAAACTATTGGCGTGCTCAGGATCGAGACTGAAATTATGTCCGCGGTTTTGCAGCGCTATACCTGTACCTGGTACAACAAGTCCGGAACCGAAGCCATGGTAGTTGCTTTGAATGAAGGAAACCATATTTCCATCGCTGTCTGCCGTTGCCAAATACACTGTTCCGCCTGCTTTCGGTTCGCCCGCCTCTGGTTCTTGTGCTGTCTCTCCGATTTCGGCCCGTCTTTTGGCCGCATAAGCATCTGACAGCAATTCCTCCACAGTGACAGGCATATGCTGCTCTTCCGTTATGTATGCATGACCATCAGCGAATGCGAGCTTCATCGCTTCCATTTGCTTATGATACGTATCAATCGATTCTTTTTCCTGGAAAGAGAATCCTTTCAAAATATTTAAAGCAGAAAGAGCAACCAGCCCTTGGCCGTTCGGTGGAATTTCCCACACATCGTAACCACGGTAATTCACCGAAATTGGTTCAACCCATTCCGGCTCGTAAGCTGCCAAATCCTCTTTCGTCAGGAAGCCGCCATTATCAGCAGAAAATTCCGTCATTTTAGCAGCTAGCTCTCCTTCATAAAAAGCAGCAGCATCTGTACGTGCTATTTGGCGCAGTGTTTCAGCATGATCAGGAGATCGCCATATGTCACCTATTTTCGGATACTCTCCATTTGGAGCGAATGTATCAAACCAGCCAGTGTACATAGCTTCTGTACATGATGTGCTGAACTTTTGGTATGCGCGTTCCCATAGCTTCGCAACTGTCGGCGTTACCGCAAATCCGTTTTCAGCATAGTAGATTGCTGGCTGCAGCACTTCGATCAAAGGGAGCTTCCCGAAGCGCTTGCTGAGGGCAGCCCACCCGCCTGGTGCGCCTGGTACAGTTACTGGGAGGAAGCCATGCAATGGCATTTCTTCGTATCCAAGTTCTCTCACTTTTTCGATACTAATGGATTGGGGTGCTGGACCGCTGGCATTAAGACCATACAGCTTGTCCTTGATCCAAACGAGTGCAAAAGCATCACCGCCTATTCCATTTGAAGTCGGCTCCACAACTGTCAGCATGGCTGCTGTTGCAATCGCGGCATCGACTGCATTGCCGCCCTTTTTCAGCATATCCAGTCCTGCTTGTGCAGCAAGCGGCTGCGATGTGGCTACCATTCCCTGTCTTGCAATAGTCGTCATTCGCTGAGAATGATATGGGTAATACAAATGATCTGTCTTCATTCAGAATCCCCCCTTATGTAAGAAGCCCGGGATACCGGGCTTATGACCATCCTAGCAGATGATGGATCGCTTTTGCTACCCCATCAGCTTCATTTGTATCAGTCTGATAGTTTGCGACTTCCTTGACTGCATCCTGGGCATTGCCCATCGCCACGCCGCAACCAACAGCTTCGATCATCTTAATGTCATTGAGGCTGTCGCCCATGGCAATTACCTGCTCCATTTTGATACCTAGCCTGTCGCATACCTTTTGCACTGCTTCTGCTTTGTTTATTCCCACTGCATTGACCTCGATATTTGTCGGACTGGAGTTGGAAAGCTCCAGTTCATTTTTATCCGAAAGTGCTTTGACAATCGCTTCCCGCTTTTCATCATCGAATGTATCAAAGCCGAATTTCAGCCAATCGTATTCTTCCATATTGGCAGGGAAATTACCGCGGAATACATGCTCTGTGCTGACTGCCCAATAATGCGTGTCATACTCATCAGCCAGGCGTTTCATTTTTTTGATCAGATCATCCTCGATCAACACACGCTCGAGCAGCTCGCCATCAGCAGTCCAGATTTCACTGCCGTTTACTGTCACCAGAAAGGATTGCAGCCCAAGATCATCCGCATAAGGCTTACATGTCCGAATGCCTCGGCCTGTGCTCAAGATGACATGGACGCCTTCCTCCTGTGCTCGTTGTATCGCCTGTCTATTCGCATCCGATACCTCTTCGCTCGGGTTGAGCATTGTACCATCCATATCCAGTGCGATCAGTTTGTAATCCTTTTGTATTACGTTCTCAGCCATCCAATCTCCCCTTTATGTAAATGCTTAGTCCATGTCCATTATAGTATAGTCCCCATTAATTTTCCTTTCAGACCGATTCCAGTTAGCAAGCAGAGCTGGGAGCACACGCCAATCTGAAAAACTAGGCACACCTTCCAGCTTCCCGCCAAAGAAAACCGGCTGCAAGCCTGCATTTTTGCTGCCTGCAATATCCACTTCTGCATGATCACCAACAAAAACAGCTTCTGATGCTGCTGCCTCAACCTCGAGCAGCGCCATCTCAAAGATTGCCGGATCCGGCTTTCGCAAGCCGACCGCTTCGGAAATGATCAAGCTTTGGCAATGCCAGTACAGGCCAAGCTGTTCGATCACCTGCTGCTGAAGCAGAGCTGGTCCGTTCGTGACGACACCCAATGTATAAGACATACTCAATTCCTGCAAAGTCTCAAGCGCATCCGGAAATGCGACTGCGAACTGCGCTACCCTATCAAAGTAATCAGCTGTCAATACAGGCTCCATGTTTGGATTCAAGGAAAAGCGGCTTAACAGCTCTTTATACACAATCGGTTTCTCCACATAACCGTTTTCATCCAATTTCAGAAAAGCTGCTGTAAAATCTGATTCACTGACACCATGCAGCTCAGATTGAAAACGCTGGAATTGATCTGTTAAAAACCGCCGTAATGTAGTATGCCTGTCATGAATTGTCCCATCCAAGTCAAAAAGTATTGCTTTCATCCTGTCTCTCCGTTTCTCTTTTTTCTCCATCATACGCCTTTCGAGAAAGATTGTCAGTACTGCGCTATGCTTACAATAAGAGATGAGAAAGATCATGGCTGTTATTAAAATGCTTGAAGAAAATATGCAGTTTTCCATTCCTGAAAATTTCCCTAATATTAAAACCGACATTCTTGTAACAGTAGGTGAAAAGGAGAAAAAAATCATGAAAAGATCTGCAGCTAAACTAACAAATGAAAATCCCTATTGCACCAGCCTTCTAATCGCCGACATCGGACATGGTTTTCCAGTGGAGCAGCCTCTGTTATTCAACCATCTGCTGCGTCAAAAACTGGCAGATTATCAACTTTGATTTCGATAATCCCATAGAATACGCCATTCTCCCTTTTCCTTTGTCACGTAGACATACTGCACAAAGGAAAATCGCCCGTACTTTCCTTGATAATTCTGTTGGACTGTATAGGAATAGACATCCTTATAGGTATGGCCTTTCGGTTCTGCCCGCAATTTCTTCTGCTTTTCCCCCTTTTCTATTTCAAACGAAAAAGTATCTGCACCAAAATGACTCATAAATACATGGGAACGATCCGTTACATAATCCTTAAGCGGAAAACGTGCCTGCAAATCCTTATGCAGCAAACCCCATGAGGCAGAAAATTCGCCCTTCTGTTCCAATGTATAAAAGTCTTCCACAGTCTTTTTCGCCTGATTGGGCGAAGCGTTTTTCAGTAAAAGAGCAAACAGACAAAGCAGCAGCATAATAAGCAGGCATATGGCTATCAGTTGCTTTCGTTTGATTCTCCGGTAATGATGCATAAACCAAGCCCCCTTCAGGACTAGCTTATTCACGATCGGCAGAAGGTAGTATGAAAGAATGATGGCGATAAAAGCGTTTACTCAGCAAAGAATCCAAACCTGCACAAAATTGTTAAGGAAAGATTTTGCGTGAGTTTGGATTCTAAATATATGCCCGGGATTATTGCTTTTGCATCTTACCGAAGGATTCATTCGTAGCATAAAAGCCACTGCCTTTACCGGTATACACCGACAAATCCTCTTCCTCCTCTTCTGTCGTTTCCCCTCTTAAACTGAGGAAGTAAAGGAAACTCACATCCATCTCCTTGTCCTCTGCTTTGCCTTCTGGCTCCGGCTGATGCTGACGAAGTTCCTCCACATCCGCCTCCATCCCCCATTTAATATGGTTATATAAGTTTTCGAATGTCCTTTCTGCATCAGGCGTTATATTTTCCGCCATATACTCTTGTTTTACTTGCTCGAGGGTATGCGTCCGGATATAATCGATAAACTCCTTCCCATCACCATATTGGAAGAATTCTCCCCAGATGGTTGGCGTCTGCTCCCCCAATTGGAACAGCAGTAAATATTTGATCTCGAAACGTTCTCTTTCTTCAGCGTGCCGCTCACCTCGTTCAGAAGCATCTTCGGTAATTTCCCCTTCAAAGAAATCCATACAAAACTGTTTGTATTCGTCTTCAAACTGGCGCATTACTTCCCATAAACGATGGATTTCCTTACCAAATAATTCTTTGCTGCGAAAAATGGATGCAAGCATAAAGAACCGGAATAATCCCCGGAAATGCATATTGATTTTTTTCTGGCTCCAATCGTAATGTTCTTTCCGAAAGGCATCGTTAACTTTTTCTAAATAGTCAAAATCCAATGCTCGTTTCATCCTGTTGAAATGCTCTTTATCCACTATTTCTGTCGGGCGCACTTTTAATGTGTCATACTGCAGCTTCAGCTGCTCCCGGTGGCGATCTGAATTCTGCATGGGACGTTTACGTGCCCCCGTATTGTAGAAAATAGCTATTCCAACAAGAATAATCACAACTGCCAGCCCTATAACCGTAACCAATCCATCCATTAGCTTCTCCTCCTGCCCATGACAAATAGAGCTGACTCATTCGTCAGCTCTATTATGGTTCCTTTAGCTTTGCAATACACGCAGCAGCTCTTGATTGAATTTTTCTTTCTCATCGAACATCAAGCCATGACCACTGTTTTCAAAAGGAATAATTGTTGAATTAACAATTCCGCCTATTGTTTCATTAGCAAAATCGAATGGACAGATTTTATCCCTTTGGCCATGGAAGATATATGTCGGAGTGCTGATATGAACAAGCTCATCGCGCAGATCTTCATCACGAAGCGCCTCCATTGCTTGAATCGTACCATGACTGCTAGCTTCCAGACCAAGGTGGAAGAACCATTCCAGGAATGGATCAGAATGTTCCTGTGCGAAGAACATATCACTGAAGTCCTCCAGCGTTTTCGGGCGATCTGCTTGCAGCTGCGCAATCATGTCATCCGCTTCTTCTTTCTTCATGCCAAACGGATAAGCATCGCGCTGTGTGAACACTGGTAATGCAGCCGACAATAGCAGCAATTTGTCCACTTTGGCAAGACCGTATTTATTCATATAACGGACAGCAATCGGACCTCCCATCGAAAAGCCGGCCAAAACAAAGCGATCCAGTCCAAGATGCTCAATTACTGCGTGCACCGCTTCAGCTTGTGCATCATACGTATAGGTGTTCCATGGTTTGTCTGATTTGCCGAATCCAAGCAAATCTATACCAATAAACCGATAACCGTGCTTCGGCAGCTCATTCATTTGATACTCGAACATCTTGTGATTTACCGGCCAACCATGAAGAAAGACAACTGGGATGCCTGCGCCAATATCTTCTGCGAAAATGTTATATCCTGATTCTGTTTTGATGACATGTCCCATTGTTATCTCCCCTTGCGGTTATAGTCTCGTTCTCTTGGTTCTTTCTTTTCTCTTGTTCTCAATTCACGGAATAAGAAAAATGCCCCAACTACACCTGAAAGAATAGTGAGCAGAAGAAATAGCGTATTGGTTGTAAATGCAAAGATTAGTAGGAAGACAAGCGCCAGGATGAAAAATCCAAAATAGCCTGCTATCTTCATACATCTCACTCCTTCCAACTTATGTTTTATGTTCTTGCTTTTATATACCCATTAGCTGCCAGTTTTAAGCAAAAGAAAAAAGCATGCCTCCCGTGCATGCTTAATGTGTGTGCAAAACAGTGCCTTCCGGTCCTATCAAGCTGATCTCCAATTCAATTTCCCGGTTGATATCATCCTCTAAGTCATGAGCCTCCACGACCTCCGCAGCTTCTCCCTTCACATCTTCCCAAACAGAATGCATTCCGTGATCAACTTCCTCTCCCTCGTTCTGGATGCGCAAGGTGATAATGCCTTCCGGCTGAAAACCAACTCCAAGCACTTCGTACGTATCATAAACAGCCAGCTCCTCAACTGCTGTATCGTTCACTTCCTCCAATGCATGACGAATCATCTCTTCGTGGACATCATTATAGGGGACAGGGTGGGTGGATCGGTCAGTGAAGAAAAAGAGCAGGCCAGCTATCACCATTGTCCCCGCCAGAGCGAGACGCAATCCAAGGCTTCGTTTCATCAGCATACCTCCATTCCTTGCTACTATATGCAGCAGGCTATGGAAACTTGTCCATAGAAAAAGGAGTACGCCTCCAAGCGCACTCCTTTCATTAATTATTTATCTTCTTCTCTGCGTCTCCGTTTGAACGGCCACCAGTTCAGCTCACCAAGTGTCGTAGCTACTGCCGGGATAAGCAGCGGCAGTATCACAAGTCCATACAATAACAGACCGATGATTATGACTGTCGCAACTTCCAGAAGCGTCAAGACACCAGATGGCATCATGGCAGCGAATGTACCCGCCAGGATTATAGCTGCGGTAATGATAACTCCACCCATTTTCTTCATCGAGTGAATCATGCCTGCCTGCAAATCACCACGCGCTTCTTCTGTGAAGCGGTCGAGCAGGAAGATCGAGTAATCCACTCCAAGCGATATCAAGATAACGAAGCTGAAGAATGGGACAGCCCAACTCACACCCGCATAATCCAAACCGTTGACAAAGATCAATTCAGTAATAGAGATAGCTGTATAATAGGTTAGCAGCAAGGATCCAATCATGTAAGCCGGAATGACCATAGAACGGAACAGTATAGTCAGGATGATGAATAATCCGATCATCATGATGACCATTGTCCGTGAAAGGTCGGAGGTAGATAGACCCTCCAGGTCGGCGTTGGTGCTTGTCACTCCTCCATAAACGATCTCTGCATTTTCATAAGGTGTGTCCTTCACTTCTGCATCGACACGGTCCTTGATTGTTTGCAATGTTTGAATCGCTTCCTCGGAATATGGATCTGCATCCAATACAACATCAAGTGTTACACCTTCTCCATCACGGAAGGCATACGTATCGATACTTTCCTGGAAGTCACCCTCCAAGGCATCCTCCGGAATATACATACCAGTCTCGCGGACTGTCTCGCTGTCGCTGATATCACGCAATGTATCAGATGCAGTTGTCAGTCCATCTGATACTTGTGTCAGCCCTTCGTTTGCAGAGCCGACGCCATCTGCAAGCTGCTGCAGCGTTTCAGTCAATGTACCAACCTGCTCCTGCTGACCTTGCAGCTGCGTATCAGCTTGTTCCAGACCTGATTGTATCTGTGCGAGCTGCTCGCTGATACCTGCGAGCTGAGCAGATGCTTGCTGGATATTGCCTGTTTGCTGTAATTGGCCAGTTACTTGCTGCAATGCAGTATTGATTTGGCCAAGACCTTCTGTTGCATCAGATAGGCCGCCACCGCTGGATGAACCAGCACCGCCTGCCTGCCCAGAAATTTGGTTCAGTCCATCCTGTACCTGCGTCAGGCCATCCTGCACTTCTCCGATTCCATCAACAGCATCATTGATGCCATCCGCAATTTGACCAGTTTGGGAATCTACATACAAATCATCGATCTTCTCACCCGTTGGCTGTGTTGCTGTGCGGACCTTTTCCACACCATCAATCTTGCTGATTGCATCACTCAAATTATCAAGGTATGGCAGCGTGTTTGCTGTTGTCAGGTTTTCATCATCATTGATGACAACCTGTATCGGCATAGCTTCTCCTTTTCCGATAGCGTCTCCGATAGCATTAAGCCCTTTGATGGAACTATAATCACTGCTGATTTCTTCCGTTGAGTTAAAGGAAACTTGTTCATCATACGTGAGCACGAACGGCACTGTGATTGCTGCTGTGATTGCCAGGAACAGCACCGGTCTTGCAACAGAGTGGCGTCCAAGGAAATGCCATAGTTTGTTGTCTCCGTGAGAGGCAGCTTTTTTGGAAGGCCAAAATAATTTCTCACCAAGCGTTACCATGAACAGCGGCAGTACTGTCACAAGGACGATCAATAAAACCGCGACCCCTACAGCAACTCCCACTGCAGATTGGAAGATAGCAAACTTCGCAAAGAAGATAGATGCAAATCCTACAAACACTGCAATAGCACTGATGAATAGTGTACGTCCAGCTGTCCGATATGCCGTAATGGTAGCTTCGACTTTATCATGCCCATTAGCAAGCTCCTCCCGGAAACGGCTGAGCAGCAGAATGCAATAGTCAGTACCGATACCGAATAAAATCGCAACCAGGAACGTCTGGGTGAACGTTGAAATCGGGAAGTCCAACGTGTCCACTAAAATAGCCAGAATTCCCTGGCTGATCAAGTATGTAATACCTACTGTGATCAATGGAACGAATGGAGTCACGATCGAACGGAACACGATCAAGAGCAAAGCTACGATAATGAAAACTGTAATCAGCTCTGTCTTCTTCAAACCTTCTTCAGATGTATTGGCAAAATCTTGGTTGATCAGTGATGCACCCGTTACATATGCCGTAGCATCTTCAGGTACCGCCTCATAAATCTCATCTGCTATCCTTTCCACTTCTTCATCCGATCCTTCGACCGTTACCGGCATCATGACCGTCTTTTTGTCTTCGGATGTCATTTGATCCTGTATCTCTTGATTATCTGTCAGCGGTGTAGTAATCTCCCTGACACCGTCGATTTGTTCGACTTTGTCGATGACTCCCTGAATCATGTCCTCGCTATCTTGATCCAAGGCCTCGTCAAGCTCGAACACGACACTTATGGAATTACTATTTTCCCCGGCATCTTCTAATATATCGCTAGCGCGTATGGAAACCGCATCTTCCGGAAGCTGTGTCTGCCCTTTATCTGATGCCAGCTGGGTCAGATTCGGCGAAAAAATCGTCAATCCAACCGCGAGCAGGATAACTGCAATCGCGATGACCCATTTGAAACGAATGATTGTCCTCAATTTTCCTTCTCCCCTTTTTTAAGCTGTTCTTTTACATCTGTAAAAATCCGGATGAATGCTTCTACATCTTCATCCTTAATATGCTCGAAAAGCCCGCAGAACCTATCATAGATGGCTTCCTCCGCTTGTTTCAGGATCTCTTCCCCATTCTCTGTAATTTGCACAAGCTTCGTCCGCTTATCCCCTTCTGAATCGACCCATTCTACCCAGCCCTTCTCATGCAGTTTTTTCAGACGATTGGAAATCGCACTCTTATGTACTTGCTGCACGATAGCCAAGTGACCAGGCGAAGAAGCTCCATACAAGCTCAAGATTTTTATCAAACCAACCTGCTGTGGCGATACCTCCTTGAACACGTCATATGCAGAGCCTTTCTTATGGAACAATTCGGTTGCCATGAATGACACCTCATTGAAGAGATCAATTGCTTCTTTCAATTTATCCAAAATGGTTTACCCCCTATACCAATTCAGTTTATACCCTAAACTATATGTAGTCAAACCTTAATGTCTGCTAATGAAATAAAAATATTATCTAAAATGACGATATAAATGGGTACATATAGGCAGACAGTGTATCAACGCCAGAATTACCCAAAATGTAGGCTTAGGAACCCGAAAGAATATATTCCCATTACGGCACGATTACAAATGCCCGTTTTTAGCACTGTACTTTTCCTAGTTATACCCTTTTGTTAGGGTATTAGGCTGGAAAACCCCTGCATAAGAAACAAACAGTTTCGTCTATTCCCTTCCCTCTGCTGTTTCCGTAGCATTAGAAAAGGAACAACAGACGCCGCCACGTCTGACAGTTTTAAAAGAGGAGTGGAATACTATTGGCTAAGCTTACACGCTTTCCGGTGATCGGATTTATTACCGTTTTACTTATTGGACTTATCGCATCTCCATTCCAAGCTTTTGCAGAAGAAACAGATAAGCCTTGGATGAATGTGGATCTGTCTGCGAAAAAGAGGACAAACCTGCTGCTTGATGCTATGTCCCTTGAGGACAAGGTTAATCTCATCACAGGAAATTTAAACAACTATTATGGATACTACAATGAAGGAATGGAGAAATACGGAATTCCTGAATTGAAAATGGCAGATGGCCCTGCTGGGGTCAGAATTGCTAACCCTGACATACAGAACAAACAGTCAACTGCAATGCCAGCTCCAATTGCCCTTGCAGCTTCATGGGATACAGATGCAGCAGCTGCATACGGAGATGTGCTCGGTAACGAAGCTTTCAATACGACACATAATGTGCTGCTCGGACCTGGCCTTGATATTGCGCGGAACGCATTCGGTTCCCGTAACTTCGAATCTTTAGGAGAAGATCCAGTGCTGCAATCCCGCATGGCTGCTTCTTACATAAATGGAGTTCAAGAAAATCACGTCATGACGACAGCAAAGCACTATCTGCTGAATAACCAAGAAACATTGCGTTTCACGAATGATTCACAGGCAAGCGAACGTGCAATCAATGAAATTTACGCTCGCCCATTCCAAGCAGCGATTGAAGATGCTGATCTTAGCAGTATCATGTGTTCCTTTAATAAGGTGAATACAGAATACGCTTGTGATAGCAAAACATTATTAACTGATTTGCTTCGCGATCAGCTAGACTTTGAAGGTTTTGTTATGAGTGATTATGGTGCCAACATCAGTACGGCGAACTCTATCAATTCCGGTCTTGATCTGGAAACTCCAGGAGAACCAGATGGTAAATGGGGCGATAATCTGCTCCAAGCTGTGAAAGACGGTCAAGTGAGCGAAGAAACAATCAATCAAAGCACCTACCGCCTGCTTTACCAAATGTTCGATAAAGGTTTGATTGATAATCCGACACAGAATAAGCAGATCGATACAGCAGCCCACGGACAAACAGCACGCGAAATAGCTGCCGAAAGCATGGTATTGCTGAAAAACAAAAAAGATGTTCTGCCAATCAAGGACAACACAGATTCCATTGCTGTAATCGGACCTGATGCTGATAATGCATCAGCAGCTGGCGGCGGCAGCTCGCTCGTGAATCCGACGTATACTGTAAGTCCGCTGGAAGGCATCAAAAACCAAGCTGGGGAAAATACCAAAGTCAGCTATACAGCTGGAACCGATCCAATCAGTGCTGGCGATGTTATGCCTGGACCTGACGCTGTCCCTTCTTCCCTGCTGCACACTGCAAAAGATGCATCTGAGAATGGATTAAAAGCGGAATACTGGACGAATAAGAACTTTGAAGGAAACCCGTCACACGAACGTACAGACAGACAAGTTAACATGAACCTTGGATTCTATAACTATGAAGGCTTTAACTCTCAGTCACCAAAACTGGACAAGCTGCCGACAGACTTGAACGGCATGATGTCCGCTCGCTGGACGGGTGTCATTGAAGCTCCTAAGGATGGAACATATAACCTATCCACTACCAGCTTTGGAACAAGTAAACTTTATTTGGATGGCGAGCTGATTGTAGAGAATGAAGGAAAAGAGCTTGGTACCAAATCCGTCGAAGTAGAATTGAAAAAAGGCGAGCAGCATGATATTAGAATCGAATATCAAACAGATTATGAAACTGGAGATGGCCGTGATTATGGCGGTCAGGTAAGATTCGGCTGGGAACCTGCAAAAGGTGCTGTCGATGAACAGATCAAAGAAGCTGTAAAAGCTGCCAAGAAAGCAGATAAAGCTGTCATTGTAACACGCACATATGATAGCGAAGGCTACACAGAGCGTTCCGACATGGAGCTGCCAAACAACCAGCAGCAGCTGATTGAAGAAGTTTCAAAAGTTAATAAAAACACGATTGTCGTGAATGAGAGCGGAATCGCAATTGAAATGGGAGACTGGCAGGACAATGTCAAAGGTATCGTTCAGGCTTGGTATCCTGGTCAAGAACAAGGTAATGCCATTGCGGATGTCCTATTCGGGGATGTCAACCCATCTGGTAAGCTGCCAGTTACATTCCCTGTCGATGAAGACAAGACACCAACAAGCAACGAAGACCAATTCCCTGGTACGAATGGCGTAAACAACTACTCAGAAGGTGTATTCGTCGGTTATCGCGGCTATGACAAACAAAACCTGGAAGTAGCTTATCCATTCGGATACGGTCTTTCTTATACTGACTTCAAGTATAGCAATCTGCATACGAAAGTGAAACAGAAGCAAGATGATACTAGCATTGAAGTGAAGCTTAACCTTGCCAACACTGGAGATACAAAAGGTGCTGAAGTTGTCCAAGTGTACGCAGGCGAATTACCGACAACAGACGTTGAAACACCTGCTAAGCAGTTAGCCGGCTTCGAGAAAGTCGAGCTTAAACCTGGCAAACAGAAGTCCGTCAAGATTGAGCTCGATCCGAAAGCATTCTCATATTATGATGAAACGAAAAATGAATGGGTTATGCCTTCTGGCGAAGTGCCTGTCTATGTGGGCAGCTCTTCCGAGGATATTAGATTAGAAGGTACTGTAACCTTGCCATAACAAAATGAAAACATCCTGCAGAAACTCTGCAGGATGTTTTTGTAAGGAGGAATAAGATGAAAAGACTCACATCCCTTCTCTTACTCATGCTTTGCTTTTTCCTGCTGAGTGACAGGTTTAAAGAACCTCCTCCCCTAGCTGACAGCTGGCTGACAACCGGAGATGAGCAGCATCTTCTCGAGAACCAGCCTGCCAAACTATTTCAGGATGACAAGCAGGATCTTCCGACCATTTTTGTCGATAAGCATAAAACATATCAGCAAATGGATGGTTTCGGAGCGGCAATGACTGGATCAAGCGCCTATCTGCTGGAACATAAATTGACTGCTAAACAACGCGATGCGCTATTCCAGGATTTGTTCAGCGAATCCGGTATTCATTTATCATACCTTCGACACACAATTGGAGCTTCAGATTATAGCGTGGATGATAGAGGAAACCCATCTTCCTATACGTATGCAGATCAGCAAGGTACACTTGAAGATCCGCTGCAGCATTTCTCCACTGCACCAGATCGTACCGTCATGAACATGCTGAAACTAGCAAAGATAAGCAACCCCGAACTGCAATTGATGGGTACGCCATGGACTGCACCACCATGGCTGAAATATGGAGAGCACACATATAATGGCTCCTATCTGAATTATGCAGATCAACGAACTTATGAGATTTACGCGGATTATTTTATAAAGTATTTGCTGGATTACAAGGAGGAAGGATTGGATATTGATTTGCTATCTGTGCAAAACGAGCCGCAGTTTGAAACAGCAGCTTATCCGAGCATGGCAATGGGTGCAGCGGAGCAGCAATACTTTATCCAGAACTTTTTAGGACCAGCAATCCTGGACGCTGGTTTAAGAACAGCTATTGTCGCGTATGACCATAACTGGGAAAACAGCAAAGATTACGCAGAGACAGTGCTCAATGGAGCTTCAGAGTATACAGCAGGAACTGCTTATCATTGCTACGCAGGCAATCCAGAGAATACTGCAGAAATACAGGAGCTTCATCCCGAGAAAGGCATCTACTTCACTGAGTGCAGCGGAGGAGCATGGGGTGAGGATTTCGGAGATAACTTGAGTTGGCTGATGGATCAAGTTATCATCGGCACAACCCGGAATTGGTCCAAAACGGTGTTTTTATGGAACTTGGCTCTGGATGAGACAGGCGGACCGACAAATGGCGGCTGCACGGATTGCCGGGGCGTCGTCACAGTTGACAGCCAATCAGGTAATAGTAAGAAGAACGTTGAATATTATGCACTTGGTCATATAAGCAAGTTCGTCCAGCCTGGGGCAGTTCGTATCTCGAGTACAGAGCTGCCGCATCTTTCAACTGCCGCTTTCTGGGATCAAAAAGAAGATAAAATCATCCTGCTTGCAGCAAATACGAGCAATACGACACAAACCTTCCAACTCGAAGAGGAGAACAAGCATCTTCCATATACAATCGCACCACAATCAGCCATCACCTTCGTTTGGGAAGGACGATGAGAATGTTCAGCAAAAAAGGCGGCCTGCTTCATGCAGCCGCCTTTTTCATTTTTCTGCTGGAGTTCCTTGATGGAATAACATCCGCCAGCCGCCCGGCTGATAACGCCAAATGGAGCTTCGCAGCTGCTCTCTTCCCGATCCTGCGTCACAGGTACGAAATGTAGCCAGAACTGTGTCTTCAGACAATATCCGTACATCGAAATCCCTGATATCCAAATCAACTGAATCCAATCCATTTGTGACAATATCCTTTTTACGGAATGATTGACCGGATGATCCGTGTTCCAAAAAGTCTTCTGTCAGTAAATTGCCGACAGCGTCTGTCGATAGTCTCGTGTCATCTTCCAGCAGGGATCTTTCTAATTGCAAAATTGTCTCTTTCACTTGCAGCTGTTCATCCATCTCGACTCGCCTCGCTTTTTATCTTAATTATATCTTTACGTCCATTCTATGAAAAGGGTTTCAAAATACAATAAAAAAGACTTGCTGACCATATTTGTATACATTTATGAAAACTGGTACAGTATTTAAAAGATGGGGTGACAAGATGGAATTGAAAAGAAGACCGCTCGTTGCGGCACTATTGAGCTTTCTATTCGCTGGCTTGGGTCAGTTTTATAACCAACAGAGTTTGAAAGGGACTATCTTCATCCTGATCAATCTGATCAACTTGTTCCTGATGTGGTTTGTTGTTGGTCTGTTCACGTTTTTCATTTTCTCGATCTATAATATCTATGACGCCTATAAAATGGCAAAACGCGCGAATATGAAGCTCGCCCGTCAGAGCGGAAAAGTCGAGCCTTCGCCTAACTAAAACAGCTGCCCTACTTAGGCAGCTGCTTTCATATAGATACAAGCGCCTTATAAAACTCCTCATACGTCTGGGCTTCCAACAGTTTCTGAACATGCTCCGGCTCCTCGATGATTCGCACCAGCTGCTGATACATACCGGTAAAATCCTCATCGCTTTCCTTTTCGATACATAACAGACACACAAACCGCACTTGCTTACCAGACCAGTCGATTGGTTTTTTTAAGGTGCAGATCACCCACAAGGTCTCTTCCACTCTGGCTTCGATCGGATGCGGTACTGCTACAAAATTTCCAAAGCTGGTCGGCGCCATAGACTCTCTCTCATATACAGCAGCAAGAAAATCCTCGCCAACCTTTCCATCCGTTTGCAGTACCTCAGTCAAATAAGCCAGAACTTCCTCCTTGCTCTCTAGATCCTGCTGCAGGTATACATAAGCAGGATTAATATAGCGGATCTGCTGACCGAAATGCAGGTAAGCTTCCAGCTTTGAAATTGCTTCTTTATCCAGAATGACGGGTACGAGAATAACCGGTAATGGTGTGACAGCCGATTCAATTGGAATTGTACTGATTATCAAGTCAGCTTCCCATTCTTTTTCACGAAGCAAGCGATAATATTCGATTGTATCAATGATATCCAACTTGTCCGGAAAAAGTGATTGCAGCTTATATCGAAGCAGCTGCGCACTGCCTGCGCCAGATGCACAGACCAACAAACATCTGATTTTCCGCCCTGTTTGCTTGCTTCGTTCTAAAGCGGCACCGATATGCAGCGCCAAGTAACCGATTTCCTCCTCTGCCAGCTGAATGCCGACCTCTTTTTCTACCGCACAAGAACCGATGACAGCAGCCTCAAATGCAAGCGGATAATGCCGTTTAATATCCTCAAGCAGCGGGTTGTGTACATTCATGCCATACAGGTGTCGATGCACGGCAGGCTTAAGATGCAAACTCAAGCCACGCAGAAGCTCCTGGTCAAGCCTCAGATCTAATCCCGTCTTATCATATATCCTCGCTACAATTGCTGCTGCCAAGTCCGGCATACCCATGTGACCATCCAATTTACTTTTGGATACATAATCTGTTCCCATCAGATGTATCGTCATATAAGCTACTTCAACCTGCGGGAAAAACAGATGAAGCTCTGCCTCCAGCATAGCGGTAAGCTGGGCTGCTTCCCGGAATGCCGGCTGCTGGATGATATCCTGCATGGCATCAGGGGCAAGCTCCACATATTGTTCATCCTTGATCCGCCGGCAGGCAATCGCAATATGCGTAACCAAGTTCTGCACTGCTACATCCGACAGTATCAATTGATTTTCCGTCACAAACTTATGCACAATATCATGTACGTAACGAATCTCCGCTTCAGAGATAATGCTATCCGGTAAACTGTACGCTTTATGCCAACCGACCTGCTTCGAAAAAAATGCAGACAGGAAATACCGTCTCTCTGTCTCTGTTCCAGCGATACGAATACCGTACTTCGGCTTTTTCTCCAGATCCAGCCCCGATTGCTGTAATAAAGAACGCACTTGTTTAAGATCGTTCTGCACTGTCGGAAAACTGACAAAACAAGCTTGTGCCAGGTCTTCCATCTTGATAAAGCCATCAGCTAAAAGCAACAGCTGCATAAGGTGATTCACTCTTTCAGCAGGTGTTTCTACCCGCGTATACAAACGCTCCTGCTTTACTCGGATAGTTTCCTGCAAGTACTGCTGAAAGAGCTTTTCCTCTATTACCACCAGCCGATAGCCCTGCCCTCGTATCGATTCTATTTTGGCATAATCCGCCGGCAGTTCCTGCTGAAGCAGCTTGATATCAGAACGCACTGTCCTTTCAGAAACAGCCAGCTTCCTTGCCAGTTCATCCGCTGTCAGCGTCCGCGATTCAGATGACAGGAAAGTCAATACTTCCAACAGCCTTGGTTGCAGCATACAGATTCACCCCCATATCCTCCATGCCTATGCAAAAAAGGCGATCAAATGACCGCCCAGCTTTAAACTGACCCTCTAGCTGCTGCCTGTCTGGCCAGCTCCTCCTGCAAATAAATGATCTCTTCCGCTAATTCCCGTACTGTCATGGCATTCATCAAGTGATCCTGCGCATGCACCATCAAGAGAGTCAAGGTCGTCTGTTCACCGCCTGCCTCGGCAGTGATAAGCTCCGTCTGGATATGATGCGCCTGATTGATTGCTTCTTTGCTAGCCTGGATTTTCTGTTTCGCTTCCTCAAATGCATGCTGTCTGGCCAGTATCATTGCTTCCATCGCATAGCTTCGGCCATCACCGCCATGCAGTATCAGCTGAAATGCTTTCTCTTCTATATTCATCACGTTCCTCCTTTTTACCTGCTCACCGGATCTGTGCCGTCTTCTGACGCTGCCACTTCACGCTGTCTTGCTTCCTCTTCCTTCAGCTGGTTTTTCTCAAGGGCGCGGAAGAACGGATAATAGATAACCATCGCAATCGCTAAGTTGATCAGCTGAATAACAGCACCTGAGATTTTGCCTCCTGTAGCCAGGTAACCCGAGATAAATGGCGGCATGGTCCAAGGAACAACAATTCCTGCTGGTTTAGCCACCAGACCTGTGCTCATCCCGATGTATGTGGTGATTACCATCACGAGCGGGACAGTGATGAACGGTATGATCATAATCGGATTCAGTACAATCGGAAGACCGAAAACGACTGGTTCGTTAATATTGAAAATCGCTGGACCGGTCGCTAGCTTACCCAGCTGTCTATTTTGCTTAAGCTTCGCCCGCCAAATCATGATCAAAACCAAACCGATCGTCGACCCTGATCCACCCACATGAATGAACACTTCAAAGAATTGAGCTGTGAAAATGTGCGGCAGTTCTGTGCCAGCAGCAAATGCTGTAGCGTTTTCCGCTGTCGCCTTCAGCCAAATCGGGGACATGATTCCGCCGACGATATTGGCACCATGCAGACCGCACACCCAAAGCAGCACGATCATCAATTCTGCGACAAAGCTGCCGATGAAGGAGGAACCGACGAGCGTAAGCGGCGATCCAATAACAGTTGCAATCAAATTATGGATATCACCGAACGATGTTGCTTCTACAAGCAAACGAATAAGCCAAACAAGGATGATGACAGCAAAACCCGGAATAAGTGCAATGAATGACCGCGCCACAGCCGGCGGTACACCATCTGGCATACGGATGACAATATTCTTTTTAACAATGAATCGATACACCTCGGTAGCTAGCATCGCTACCAGCATACCAACGAACAAGCCGCCGCTGCCCAATAAGGATACCGGCACGAAATTGGCAGTAGCTTCTCCAACTTGGAAAGGGCTGTAAGGTGTTGCAAGCAAGAATGCAGATAAGGCAATTGCTCCTGAAGAAAGCGGATCCACGCCATCTGATTCATATGCTTGCGCCAGTCGGTACGCAATACCGAAACAAGCAAATAATGCCATAACATCAAAGGTTACATTAACGGGATATTGCAGCTTTGTACTCCATGACTCCCCAAAAATACCAGCCATGAAATCGGCGTATCCCGGAATCGGCAAGTTACCTAGAATAAGGAAGAGTGATCCGACAATGATCAATGGCATTGTCAGGATGATACCATCCCGCAGCGCTACCAGATGCCGTTGTGCTGCAACTCTACCAGCAATCGGCATTACCTTCATTTCAAGAAAATCATTGAACCGGCTCATCTAGCTCACCCCTTCTTCGCAAATAGCGATTCAGCATGATGAAGCACATTCTTTCCATTTCCAGTACCATAATCGACACTATTGATTACATCAACCGGAATACCGCGCTCTTCTCCTAGTTTTTTCATCTGTGGCAGCATGTAGCGTACTTGCGGACCAAGCAGCAATACGTCAGCCTGTGCAATATGTTTTTTCGCCTGATCGGCAGATACAGCTTGAATATTGTACGTTTTCGATTCTGCTACTGCTGTTTTCTCCATTTTTGAGACAAGCAGACTAGTAGACATTCCTGCGGCACATACGAGTAAGATATTCATTTTTCTACCCCCTTCGGTTCTTACTCTCAATATACGATGAAAGCGTTTACATTTCCTGCTATTTTTTTGCCGTATCACAACGGAAACTTGTTTAAGTACAGGAAAGCCAGCATGCATGCTGCATCCCGGCTCTGCCCTATAATACTTTTATATTCAATAGTCCTGCCAATTCCTTACGCAAACCATCCAGTTCCCCGATGCCTTTAAAGTTGGCAATCAAGCCTTGGATGAGCAGCTTTTTCGGCTCTTTTTTCTGCATCTCTTCCTGAATCAGTTCAACAACTCCTTGCAGCTCCTGCACATCCTGGACATCTGCATCAAGGGTTAGAATAACAACCTGCATCCGTTCTAACACCTGTTTTACTTCCCGCTCCTTCATCTCTTTCTCGAAAATGGAAGCTGAAACTGGTGTTGCATCTGTCACAAGTGGTTCAGCTTTCCTTCTCAAAAGGCCTTCCACCATATCATCGATTCGTTCGAGAATATAAGAAGCTGTCTTGTCCAGATCCAGGATCAGCCCATGAAGAAGCATATCACCGATGATTTGTGCAAGAATCCCTTCCTGCATCATTCTTAAATCCTTTAAATACGGTTTGCTTTCTTCTCCGTATACTTCGAGCAAATCAAGCTCTGTCTTACGCCTTCCCTTTTCCATTTCCTCCAGGAAAAACAATTCCATCTCTTTCCCTATATCGGAATCGATATCGTGACGCTGCATTACGATGAAATTTCCGCGTTTGACGAGTTCACGCATCATGGTTGCCAGACGCAGCTTTGCTTTCTCCCGGCTGTCCAAATCCAGCTGATCGACTTTTTCGATCTCCTTCGTTATCAAACGGATATGATAGCGGAGGATTTCTGCCATCAGCTCTTCCTTGGATTTGAAGTAAAGGTAAAATGCCCCCTTGGAAAGCTTGCTCGCGACTGCAATCTCTTGAATGCTTGCAGCATGATAGCCCTTTTTGGCAATAATCTCAGTTGCTCGTTCAATTATTGTGATTTTTTTCTCCTGCATATTGCCTTTCCTTTCGACTGACCGGTCGGTCATAGTGTGTTAAGAGACTGTGAATAATATATGAATTCTTAGAATAAAGCTGTAATTAAGCTATTGAACTTCCTTATATCCTTGATATAATTGTTGCATTGTGATGTGGTTGCCTATATAGTATAGAGGACTAATGACCAGTCGGTCAAATGGAGAGTAAAGGAGCTGGACCGTGAGAAAGTTTATCAACTTTTCTTTGAAAAATAAGGTTGCCGTATGGTTACTTACCATCATGGTTGTCGTGACAGGTATTTATGCTGGAACAAATATGAAACTGGAAACACTTCCGGATATCAGTGTACCAGTCCTCACCGTAACAACTACATATCCTGGCGCACCGCCAGAGGAAGTCATGGAAAATGTAACAGAACCAATTGAGCAAGCTGTCCAAAGCTTGGATGGCATAGAGAATGTAAGCTCTACATCGATGCAGAATGCATCAACTATCCAGTTGGAATACGCCTATTCCAAAAATCTGGATGATGCAGAACAGGAAGTAAAGGATGCACTTGAGAATGTACAGCTTCCAGAGGATGCAGAAGAACCAGAAGCTGCACAAATCAATTTGAATTCCTTCCCTGTCATCACCCTTAGTGCTTCTAATAGCAATCAAACAATAGAAGAACTGACTCAGACTGTCGAATCCGATCTCCAGCCAGCACTTGAAGGAATTGAAGGTGCCGCTTCTGTTGGTATCTCGGGACAGCAGCTACAAGAAGTACAAATCACTTACGATGAAGATGCTCTGGCTGAAAATGGTTTGACACAGGATACTGTCGGTCAAGTCATCCAGAACAGCAGTGATTCTTACCCGCTCGGCTTGTACCAATTTGGTAACAGCGAGAAAAACGTTGCTGTAGACGGCAACATTGTCACACTAGATGATTTACGTAACTTGGAAATTCCGGTTACAGGCGGCGCAAGTGCACAACAGGCACAAGGTGGCCAAGAAGCAGCAGCAGGCCAAAGCGGTCAGGCAGCTGCAGGCGGTCAAGCTGATGCTGCAGCACAAGCGGCGCAGGCTGCACAAGCTCCGACTGAACTGCCAACTGTCCAGCTGCAGGATGTAGCGGAAGTGGAAATAGTCGGTGAAGTAGAATCCATTTCCCGCACAAATGGCGAGGACTCCATCGGGATCGACATTACGAAGGATCCAAACGCCAATACTGTAGAAGTTGTCAATGCAGTAAAAGATGAAATAAAGCAGTTTGAAGAAGATCATGATGGTATGACCATTACGTCAACAATGGACCAAGGTGCACCAATCGAGGATTCTGTCCACACGATGGTGAACAAAGCACTCTTCGGCGCCATTTTCGCTGTGATCATCATCCTCTTGTTCTTGCGTAACATCCGTTCTACAATCATTTCTATCATTTCGATTCCATTATCGATTTTGATCGGTCTGATTTTCCTATATGAAATGGATATCAGCTTGAACATCATGACATTGGGTGCCATTACCGTTGCCATCGGCCGGGTAATTGATGACTCGATTGTTGTTGTAGAAAATATTTACCGACGCATGTCCTTGGCAGATGAAAAACTGCGCGGCAAAGAATTGATCATTGATGCAACACGCGAAATGTTCGTCCCGATTTTATCCTCTACTGTTGTAACAGTAGCAGTATTCCTTCCTCTTGGATTAGTTGAAGGACAAATCGGAGAATTGTTCCTGCCATTCGCATTAGCTGTCGTATTCGCTTTGCTGGCATCCTTGCTCGTTGCGGTTACCGTTGTACCGATGGTGGCACATACATTGTTCCGCAAACGATTGGATCGCGGCACTAGCGAACAAGATGCAAAAAATTATGTACACAAAGAAGAAAAACCAAGCAAACTGGCGAATTTCTACAAGCGAATCTTGAATTGGAGCTTGTCGCATAAAATCATCACTTTCGTTATTGCGCTTGTTTTACTAATCGGAAGTCTGTTCTTAGTTCCTTCGATTGGTGTCAGCTTTATTCCTAGTACCGGCGAGAATATGGTCGTTGCGTCTTATTCACCTGAACCAGGTCAAACACGCGAAGACATTCAGGAAGTTGCCGACCAAGCCGAGGATATGCTGCTAGATCGCAACGGCGTTGAAACATTGCAGTATACAATCAGCAGCGGAGGTAATCCGCTCTCAGGTTCAACCGGAGATTCAGCCCTCTTCTATTTAGGCTATAGCGATGATTATGAAGATATCCAAAGCGAGACAGAAGCAGTCGTCGATGATCTGCAAGCCTTGACAGACCAAGGTGAGTGGGGATCCATCGACATGACGGGCACAAGCAGCAACACAACACAATATTACATCTACGGTGATAACGTAGAAGATATTCAAACTGCGTCTCAGCAGGTCATTGATCTAATTGAAAATGACGATAACTTCACTAACGCGGATTCTGATGCTTCTGAGCAATATGACAAATATACAATTGTAGCCAACCAGGAAGAACTGGCTCAGTTAGGTTTGACAGCAGCTCAAGTCACGGCTCAGCTGTCCAACATTGGCAGCCAGCCGTCAATCGCTACTATTCAAAATGATGATGGCGAAGCACTGGATGTTTATGTGCAAGTAGCAAACGAATCTTTCGAGGATAAAGAAGATCTGGAAAATACAACGATCCAAACATCACTCGGGACAGAAGTGGCTCTGAACGAAATTGCTGAAATCGAAGACGGTCAGTCTCCGAATACATTGCAGCGACGTGATGAAAAACTTTACGGTTCTGTATCTGCTGATATTACAAGCGATGATGTCGCAACTGCTACTAGCGGCTTGCAAGAAGAGATTGATAACCTTGAATTGCCTGATGGCGTAAGCATCGATCAGGGCGGGGTTTCTGAACAGATCAATGAATCGTTCAGTCAGCTTGGTCTTGCAATCCTGGCAGCGATTGCGATTGTATACTTCGTACTAGTATTAACATTCGGCGGAGCACTGGCACCGTTTGCTATCCTATTCTCCCTGCCGTTCACAGTCATTGGTGCGTTGGTAGGATTGCTCATCGGCGGCGAGACAATCAGTGTTTCCTCCCTTATCGGGATGCTTATGCTGATCGGTATCGTTGTAACGAACGCCATCGTTCTAGTCGATCGTATCATTCATAAGGAAAAAGAAGGCATTCCGACTCGCGAAGCGATTCTCGAAGCCGGTGTAACTCGTCTTCGTCCGATACTGATGACAGCCATTGCTACAATCGGCGCACTTGCACCACTTGCTTTCGGCTTCGAAGGCGGCGGTTCCGTTCTAATCTCGAAAGGACTTGGAATCACTGTAATGGGTGGTCTTATCAGTTCTACCTTGCTGACACTTGTTATCGTACCTATCGTGTATGAAGCAACAACACGCTTCAGCCTGCAAGAGCATCATAAAGCAGAGCGCCAGCGCCGCAAGGAAAGAAAACGAGCGAAGAAAGCAGCTAAGGAATAAAAGAACACAGAAAAGCCTGCAGTAAATGACTGCAGGCTTTTCCATCATATTGGGGGACTTTATTTGAAACCTGAAAAGGAACGTTTACTGACAGTTGATGCATCCGACTCTTTGAATTTCCTTTTATTTGTACATAACTATGCCAAACAAGAGAAACATCGTTTTCCCTATATGCCTGGTAACCCATGGAAACTGCGGGAAAAAGCAGTTTTGCAGCCTTTATTACAGCAGCTGTGGAATGAATCATTATCCAGCACTACTTCCCCTTCCTTGTCTCTTTACCACCAAAAAGAAAAATTCCGACTGCTTTTTCAAGATGATAACAGCTTTGAAGGCTGCTTAGACGCCTTTTTATCATGGTGGGGTAGCATGACCGGAAGTATGGCCGTTGAACGTTTCATTGGACAAGATGGCTTCAGTTCATTGTATACACTCTTCCGAATAACCGACAAAGAAATACTTACCATCCATCTCCTTTACGAAAATGACATCTTAGGACGCCCTGTCGTAAAGGATCAGTTGGTCCTTACCTTAAGAGAAACGTTTGTACAGGAAGAAATGATAACTACAATGAAAGATCGTCTAGGTATTAACTAAGGAAACACGATTATTGTACACATGGTATAGTCATTGCAGAAACAATCGCAACACATAAAAAGCTCCGGCAACCATATGCCGGAGCTCTCTTTATTCTTCATCTGACATCCTACCAAGGAAGAATCCATCTACCTCGCTAATCTTTCCGCGCCATAGAAGATCAGAATTAGCTGGTGTAGTTTTATTTTCTGCCAGATATGTGGACATATTTTTTAAATGAATGTACTCCGCATTGCTTTGCTTGGTGTCCGCCGATTCCTCCGCCTGCTTCAAAGCTTCCTTCAATTGCTTAGCCACATCATTTTTTTCTGAGATGCTGTCTTTTAAATCGGAGAAGTAAGATGCGGCTGAAATGATAGTCCCAGTGACCAGCCCACCTTTCACATGCAGTGTTATATCCGTGGAGAAATCATGATGATTAGCTGCCTGTACAAAGAATGATAAAATTTCATCTTTAGCCATTTTCAATCCTCCTAATTACTTTGTTACGTCATCTTGTCGCACGATTGTTATTCCATTGCTGTTCGCAGTATCTTCCTCTTTTGATGAGTTCTCATTCAAAAGCTGGCTCAATTTATTTTCCAATTCTTCGATTTTCTGCTTTAAATGCTCATTCTCGTCACGCAGGTTCTCGTTAGCTTGGTTGTTCTGGCTGCCTGGATCCTTTTGTTTATCCTGATTGGTGTTATCATCTTGATTTTCTTGATTGTTGCTATTATCCTGCTTATCCTGCTTGTTGCTATCATCTTGCTTATCCTGATTGTTCTTATCATTTTGATTGTCCTGGTTGTTATCATTCTGGTTACCTGTATTGTTGTTATCCTGTTGACTGTCCTCGTTGTTCTTATCATTCTGGTTCGCAACATTCTCGTTCTTTTCTTCTTGTTCTTCTGTGTTATTATCATCGTCTGAACTCTTGTCTTTTTTAAATTTATCCTGCACCATATTGATGGTTTGGTCTTTCATCTGCTTAACTGATTCACCTAAGTCTTTTCCCGTCACCTTCGTTTTCGCTGATTTGAAAGTACCTGCGATTTTCTTCCCGATATTCGGGCTAGTTAGTAGTCCGATTGAGGCTCCGGCTATACCACCTGCAATTGTCCTATTCCAGGTATTATCTACCTTCCTTACTTTATCTGCTGCTTTAACTACTGCCTTATTTACAACTTTATCTTTCATTTCACTCATTTTCTGTTCCTCCTTAGTCCGACATTTTTTGTTCTAGTAATTCCAGGCGTTTCTGAAGCTGTTCGTTTTCCTCCTGCAACCTTTTCGTATTGCTGTCTGCTGCTTTTGAGGATAGATATGGATCTGATTCCCACCAGTCTAAGCCAATTTCCTTTGCTTTATCGACCGAGGCTACGATTAAACGTATCTTGATGGTAAGCAGTTCTACATCAGCTATCCCTACTGTGATGTCCCCAGCAATAACGACACCTTTATCCAGTACTTTTTCCAATACATCGACCAAGTTACTCGTGTTGCTCTGAACGACTTGTTGATCTGCCATGTTCTCACTTCTTTTCTGGTAAGAGATTTCCTAATGGGCCAAGGTCAATATTCAAATCTTCATCTTTTAAGTTGAAGATTAGCTTCAGTTCTTCCATCTTTAATTCCAAATTCATCAATGCCATGCCAAGATCTTCAATTTGCTGATCCGATAGTGTTCCGCCTTCCACCCGACGAATGGCATGACGTTCGACAATCTGGCGAAGCAATTCGATCACTGTCATAACTAATTGTGCCAAACCATGTTCCGCATCATCAGGATCTAAATGGATTCGCCCGCTCTTCGGCTGCTGCACTTCCATGTTCCAGCTCCTCCTTCTGTTTATCAAATGCTTCTGATGTAAAGTCCACCCGTGTATTACCGGATTGATTTTGTACTAGCGTCTCAACAGAGGCAATCAGCACTCGCAAGTCTAAGTACACTAAGTCAACTCCAGCAATTGAAATAATTAAATCCCCTTTTATTGCAACACCCTTATCGAGGATGACATCAAGTATATCTATCAAGGAAACATCCTTGTTTCTGTCAATCGTCTCACGTGTATTCATCTTGTGCCTCCATCTAATAGACGAAATGATAAGCTGGCCAAGGTCCAGTTGCTTCGAATCTCCATCCAGACGAAGCACTTTCTTCATTTTTCTGTTGAACAAGCTCTAAAAATGCTTCTACTTGGTGCTCCTGGATAAGATAAACACTATTCCAGCTCATTTCCAGCTCACGACCTGTGACGTCCTTGCTCCAGGCTGTCTTTACTTTCTCTTCTGAAGCAATTTCAGTTAGTTCAGCATGTACCTGTTCACAGAATTGGTTTTTCTCTTTTTCTAATTCAGCCTCGACAAGCTGGTCGATTTTCCGCTTCTCAAAGAATTGACGGCCGGGAGGCAAGCTCTCTATTTCCTTCATCTTTTCTTTAATGCTGGGGCTGTGCTGCAGTACGTGCGCACGGAGGGGTTCATCATCACAGTAGATTTTCAGATTCCATTCCTGGCTGCCTTTAATTCTGACAAATAGACTTTGGATTGTATCTGCTTGTTCACGCAGCTTCTCTTCCAGACTGTCCTGACTCAGGTAGATTGTACAGAACTTCATCGGAATCAGCGTATACTGCTTTTGCAAATCAAGCAGCACTTCATGATGGTGCATTGCACTCTCCTGAAGCCATTCAAGGTCGTCCTTCATTCTCGACTCCAATGCTTCCCCTTCATACGCTTCCGCATCCACTTTCGTATAAATAGCTGCAATGTCCCCGTATATTGCAACCGCTGCTTGCTGTTCCTTATCAATGCCAGCAAAAGAAGAAAATGGTGTTTTATCCAGTTCAATAACAGGTACAATACCGTATAAATAAATATAATTTTCCTTCTGTTCCATATCCCTTACTCCTTATCCTCTTCTTCAGCAAGCTTTTCCCACTCATCCAATTCACGCTGCTTGGCTACTTCATAGCGCAGCAGCAGTTCCTGTTCCTTTTCTTTGTATGCCGCTTCTGAGATTTCCTCCAACTCATACAGCATCTGCAGCTGAATCAACTTTTGCTGTATAACGGAGATATCGAAATACTCCTTATCAGCTTCGCCCTTAATTTCCCGCCCAATTCTTATCAGTAGTTTGATTGGTGCAGAGACCAGAAAAGGGATCATGATGGCTTTTCAACCTGTAAACGAATATTGATAAAGTTATATGCTGGCCATGGGCCGGAATATTTAAAATCTACTTTTCCTTCCCATTTGTCATGAAGCTCATTGACTGCTTCATCAAATTGAGATTCTTTTTCCTTATCCAGCAAAAACGCACTGTTAAGCAGCATCTTCTCACTGATCGGTTCATTTGCTTTTGCTGCTGTGGCGAGCTTCTGAAGCGGCGTAAGAATCTGTTCTTCCATTTGCCGGCGCTTTTCTGTAAAGAACTTCTGGGTTAGTTCACCAAGCTTCATTCGATCATAGTATCCAGCTTCCTTGGATTTCTTGCTTACGGCTTCTTTCAGTCTGACGATAGCAGGATCTTTATGAATTTCCTCCTCCAGCCATTCCTGTTTGCCGATCACTTTCAATCCCAGCTCGATCTTATTGCGAATCTCCGGAAATAGTTCTGTAAACTGAGGTTCTAGCTTCTTCAGTATCACCTTGGCATCTTCATCCGTTTTAAAAACATTGCCGAAACTGACAGGAATCATCTCCTCCTGTTTCTTCATTACAGAGGAAAGGATAGCTTGATGAGCCATTAGATTATCCTTGGTAGGATGATAAATTTTCTGCGGAACTTTAGCCGCCACAAATGCCATATCTCCATGAGGGATCATATATGTGCTCCCGGAAACGCCATCCAGCTCCACATCTCCGAAGCTCGGCTGAACCGGATTCTGTACTGCGCAAAATACATACGTTCCATCCATTGCTGCTGCCTCCTTTATTAATGATCTACTGCACTTCTGTAACGTGTGCTTTGTCTTGAATAAGATTCAATTTCTGCATCTTTATTAAGAGTGACGCTATACACACCAAGCATTTCGTCTTTTGCATACTTCTTCATATAATCCCTTTCTTCAAATACTTCTATCGTGACAGTCCATCCGTCTGCACTATCTTCACCCTGTCTCGGTTCCACTGCTGTGATTTTATGGGGCGGCGCGATATATTCTTCAAAGAAGCTGCTAACTTTTTTCATGATTTCTGTAATGCTCATATTCCCCCCCCTTTAACTAAATTGTGAAAGAGGAAACAGGCCTAAAGCCTGCTCTCCTCATACACTGAATAAGGAATTGCCTCGTTCATTCTTTTGTTCCGGTAATCCTTCATTTTGTACTTCGTCACGCAATAGCCCGACTGCTTCCGCATATCGCAGCCAAGTATCCACACTTGCGATTACGACTCTGGCCTCGATTGTTAGAATTTCAATTCCTACTACAGAGACCCGGACAAACGCGTCAATTACAATCCCTTTATCTAGAATGCGGTCAATTACATCTGCCAAACCGGAACTATCTGTACTTTTTTGAACTGCCATGTTAAACACTCCTTCTTATTTTTTCTTCACGTCGCTCAACTTTTTCGCTGCTGCCGGCCCTTTTACATCCCGGTAGCTTTTTATATCTTCAATATGTTTGATATTAGAAACAGACTTGACTTGCGGGCCATGGTTATCAGATCCGCGGTCACCCTCCACCTTGTCCTTCATCTGCTTTGCAGTATCCTGGAGTTCACCTTTCCAATCCAGTAATTTCGTCCTCAGCTTATCGGCCGATTGCTGAGCCTTTTCGTGTACATCAGTACTTTTGTTTTTCTTGATGTCTTCTAGTTTCGAAGCGGCAGTTTCCGCTTTTTCTCCTACCTTATTCGATAGAGAGGCTTCCATTTGATCCTTTGCTATCTGCCCCATTTTTTTCTTAAGGTTTTTCTTCTTTTCCTCGGGAATAGCTTTTTTTAGAACACCGGTTACCAGCCGCGTTGCTGCCTTAGCTGTTTTTGTTTTGTAAGCTTTAACGATTGCTCACCTCCTGTGCACATAGAAGCTACATTCCCAGAAGTAATCACTTTTATAGCAAAAAAATTGTGAATGAAGATATTGGCATCATTGGTAACAAAAAATCAGAAAACCGCGCTATCTGATGCGATAGCGCGGTTGCAACGTTTCTTGCACTTAATAATATTGTTAATCACTGTTTCCTTGTAAAGATGTTCATTTTTTAGTTGACTTCCTTATTTCCGATAAGTGGAATCTTACCTTATATTCGCCACATAATCATGCGCAGTTATTCCATAGACACTTTTGAAATGCTTATTCAAATGAGTCAGATCAACAAACCCACAAGCCGCAACTGCTTCATATATATCTTTGTTTTTCTCTATGATTTGCTTCGCATGCTGGACTTTGCTATTTAGGAAATACTGATACGGCGAAATGCCCGTATGCATGTTAAACAATCTAATAAATTTGTATTTCGAAATTTGTAATTCGTGACTTATTTCATCCAGTTTTAGTACACCTTGAAGGTTGCTGTGAATCATTTCCTTCGCCTTCAGAATTAATGCATTATCCTTTTTACTGGTAGTATTTAATTCCGTTTTTGTGAGTCTATCTGCTAGAGAAACAGCTAGTTCATTACTTAGGACTTCTTCGGTTTCATTTAATATTGCCTGACCAAGTCTCAGGATCTTTTTTTCGAGTCCAGCATCATATACGATTGGCTCTGCAAAACGAATCAATTCCTTTTGCCCTGTAATTTCCTGCAGCAACTCAGGCTCCAAGTACAGCATCACATACTCAAGACCAGTCTCATCGTGTGCCATACCATCATGTGTCTGTTCCGGATTAAATAACATCACGCCATTCGGATAAGACAATTGCTTGTGGCCATCCAAATTATATTGTTGTATACCTCGTAAGGTAACACCCATTGCATACTCCCTATGCGCATGTTTCTTATATGTGAATTCCTTCATGCTCGCCGACAAGACAGTGATCCCAGCCGACTTCTTATAGATGAACTTTTCCATTTTCTTCACCTCTGGTTATCTAAATCCATATCATGCAGGCTGCATAGAGTAAAAACACTGCCATGAGTATATTTACCACTTTGGTATGTTTCTGGAGGAATCTCTTAAAAATAGTACCGAAAAGGACCCATCCAATGAAAGCCAAGAAACCAATTATCGTTATAACAGCAACAAAGATCAGTATCACTGCATTTTCTGTATAGTTTTTCATAACGAAACTGGGAATGACAGTCAGTGTAAAGATAATCACCTTCGGATTCAAAAACTGCATGAAGAAACCGGATAGAAAAGTGCCGTTCAGTTGACCGCTCTTTTTCGAGCTGTCTGACTTATATATTTGATATGCAAGGTATAACATGTAAAGACTTCCGATTACTTGCAGGAAAACGAGTATTTTCGGTAAAACAGTTACAAGTACTGCATTCAGTATAGCAGATAGAAATAACAGAAGACTAAATGCGAGAGTCGCTCCGTACGTATAGCGCATTGCTCTTTTAGTACCAAATTGATTCACAGTTGATAAGATAACAATATTCGTAGGTCCAGGTGTAAATGTAACGATAAAGCAGTAAATCAGAAAAGAAGTGATATTCATGCTGACTCTCCTTTTTCAATGGTCTAACATGAATATAAACCGAAGCAACTGCTGTTATATAGTACATTATTGCAAATTATAAGTGTCTAATTACGAACAATGCCCCTAAGCACCGCTTCGGCAGAACACTCCGCTTTCCACGGGCACGGCCTCAGCCTCCTCGTGGAAATACACCACTGCGGGGTCTTCGACTCGCGCTGTTCCCGTAGGACAAGGAAAGCTACGACAGCTTCTCTTCGCACGAAGAAAATTGATTCGTATTTTCGAGGAGTCTCCGTATTCTGCCTACGCTAGTATAGATTATAGTAAAACAAAAAACCTGAACTTACGCAGATCTTGTTTTAAGATTTACGCACTTGTTCAGGTTTTCATCTGGCTAAAACATTTTTGTTCCAGCCTCCCTAGGACTTCAACCTTACACAGATTTCAATTTATTTTTCTGTGTAGCCAAACTCACTAATACCATCACTATACAGTTAACTATCAATGCAATAATCCCCGTATTCACATCATTCCATGATTGCGGAAGAGATGGGATTAAATCGACTAATGTTGTTTGACTTGTTGTGATATAAGCGACAACAGCTAGTCCGGAAATGATTCCCGCTGCTGCCCCATACTTATTGATGAAGCTGCGCTTCCACAAGCTGCAGAATAGGGACGGAGCGAGTTGCGTCATCAGGCTGTAGCCCATCAATATGATATTCGATAACGTTGCTCCTCCATGCAGTGTGAAATAGACTGCCAGCAAGGAAACAATCGGAACAAACAATCTAGCCAACTTTCCTATTGTCTTGTCACTTGTCTTAGGTGCAAACACCTGATAGATATTTTTTGCAAGTAGAGTGGCTGTATTCATGACCAGCAAGGAACCTGGTACCAACGCTGTCAGCAATCCCGCGCCGCCGATGATACCGATCACCCACGGGTCGAAGGTCTCAATCGATAGTCGCAATAGGGAAAGATCCACATCTTCCCCTTCCAATCCAGGCACAGCCAGAATCGCTGCTGTTCCGACGAAAAAGACGAATAAGAGCATAAGTGTATAAAGCGGGCTTATTATCGCGTTTTTACGGAAGACCTTCTCGCTTTTCGCTGTATATGTGGAACTGAACACTTGCGGCCACATATAGAACCCAAGCACGAGCAGCAAAACAGTTGAGATGACCCATGTCATACTATAGCCTTCATCCGGGAACTTGAGAAATTCAGGGTTAGCCGCGTGAACTGCCTCGAACATAGGCTGGAAGCCGCCATAATAATGAAGCGGCAGATAGATACCGAGGAAGCAAATGACGATTACCATGACAATATCCTTGATTGCAGCTGTCCATGCTGAACCATGCACGCCCGATAGCATCACATAAATCGTTAAGCTGATAGCGCCGATCCATACAGCAGTTTGCATAGAAATAGCCCCATATGATGCTTGCGAAACGATGATTCCCAACCCCTTGAGCTGCACAACAATGACAGGAATCATACCAATCACCCCGACTAGTGCAACAAGTACACCTAGATACGGACTGTTAAACTTGCTGACGAAGAAATCAGATTGTGACACAAGTCTATGTTCCTTCGCGTATCGCCATATGACCGGCAAAAGCCAATAAGACATAATATATGACAAACCAATATACATAAGTACATATAAAGCAGGTGCGCCTTTCCCATATGCCCAGCCGCTTCCACCCAGGAAGGAGAATGTTGTATAAATTTCCCCTGCCATCAGCAGGAAGACAAAAATGCCGCTGAATCCTCGGCCTCCGACTGTCCATTGCTCCAGGTCCATATCCTTTCCTTTTGTGGATCTGATTCCCAGGAAGACTGCCAAAAGCAAAAATCCCGATATAATTATAAGTGCAATATTCATTTTTTCTCATCCTCTTTATTCCGTGGATCTAGTTTGTACATGATTGCCAAGATAACCGATGTAAGAACAGTCCATAGAACCACCCAAAACATCACGAACGGCATGCCAAGTACAAAAGGTTCCACTCTATTTGCGAATGGGAGGAATCCCAGCATCCCGATGAAGGGAATGACAGTGAGAAAATATAAACGTTTCATTTTTGATTTCACCATCCAAGTTTGTTTTGCATTGCTTTCTCTCAAAAAGCACATGATGATATCATAATCCTTCTTCTCTTGATAAGCAAAATTAATTTAGCATTTAGAAAAGAAGCTGGAACATAGATAAGACTATAGTTCTTAAAACGAAGGTTTTATGGAATTTAGGCAGAATACAAAAGAAATCTTTCAATTAGCGGGATCATTGGTTATACCCCCTACATGGACGATCGTGATAATGAAGGCATGGTAGGTGAGTACACCTTAGAACTTTAAAGCATTTAGGTTACTGAACACTTATTATGTAGAATGCTTACTGATTTTTTAGAAGCTATTTCTTTGCACTATGTTAAAGGAACACTTTATTTGTACAAAAAAAAAGAGCCAATTGGCTCTTAACTATTACTTGTTTTTAAAAGCTTTCGCAAAAGATTGGTTATGGTACCGACAACTAACGAAAAGACAGCAGCTGATAATATTACTCCTATGACCGCTAAAACAGTAACTGGTGCCATTAGGTTGATCGTAAGAATAAAAGCTGCTAAGACAAAGGATATGATGTAATCACGCTTTTTAAATCCTTTAAACATAGTTATCTCCCTTTTTGTTTGTTACCTTTGGTAGAAGTTCTTTGTTACTTTTCCTGGCTTAGAAACTGTGACTGTATGCCTGATATATAATTCTTGAATAACTAAACCTATACCTTTAGCTTGAAAACCAAATTGGAAGTTACCCTTAGCTCTTGCGTAGTATGAAGTTCCAGATTTTTCATGGAAGCCACCCCAGTCGGTTACTGTCCATGCTGACAATGTACCACGTTTGTAATAATAATCAAGCCCGCCACCATAGCTGGCACTACTACCAGTATACTTAAATTTAGATGAAACTGACACAGTAAATAATTTTAATCCTACCCATGAATAGTAAGACTTGGTCGCTGAAGCAGTCTTAGTCTTAGTTGCCATTATGGAGAATTCTCCATCTGTTTCAACTAGAGAGGAACCAGCTTGGGCATCCTCAATACCAACCAAACCATTTTTGTATACAGTAATTTCTCTGTTACCAGCTACCGTTGATTCAAGGATTGAGCATCAGCAATTTCTTCTTCTGTAGCATTAGCAGCTTCTTGAACAGCTACTGTTGCTTGTGAAGAATCATTAAGTGCTTGTAATTCTTCACCGCTAATCGTGTTTCCATACAAAAACCCGAACTCACGCAAATCTTTTTTTAAAAGATTCTCGTCGTAGTTCGGGTTCTGTCTAGCTGAAACTCTCCTGCTTCAGCCTCTTCAAAAACTAGATTCATTGCATCAAACGAATATATCCATAATCAATACGCCGCCGAATGCTACAAATGACAGTATCGTTTCGAGAACGGTCCATGTTCGGAATGTCTCTTTGACGGTAAGTCCGAGGTACTCCTTGACCATCCAGAAACCGGCATCATTCACGTGGGAGAACATGAGGGAACCGGCTCCGGTAGCGATGACGAGTAGCTCTAGATTGACACCTGACATGTGCGCGATGATCGGAGATACAATACCTGCTGCTGTTGTCAGCGCAACTGTTGCGGATCCTGTTGCAATTCGGATCAAGCCGGCAACGATGAAGGCGAGCACGATTGGAGAAAGAGATAGATGCTCTGACATTTGCGCAATTGTATCGCCAACTCCACTGTCGATGAGCACCTGCTTGAACCCTCCGCCAGCACCAATAATCAAGATGATGGAACCAACCGGCAGGATGCACTCCTCCGTCATTCTCTTCAAACGATCCTTATTCATACCTTGACGGAAACCAAGGAAGTAGTAAGCTGCAAATACTGCAATCAATAACGCTACTAACGGACTTCCGATAAAGACAAGCAGTTTCTCCGCTAGACTAGGAAGCGGCAGATATGGCCCAATTGCTGACAATATCATCAATATGACTGGCAGCAGGATAACAAAGAAGCTGATACCTGTGCCTGGCTTGCTTTCAGGCTGTGTCACTTTAATGAGATTAGGCTCTCCTACTGGAATAACCCGTTTATGCACCCACTTGGCAAATACCGGTCCGCCCAGGATACCTGCAGGGATAGCGATAATAAGGGAGTACAATAATACCATTCCAAGATCTGCCTCGAAAATGCTGATAGCTGCCAGTGCACCTGGATGCGGCGGCACAAGTCCGTGCACAATGGATAGACCGGCTATGACAGGCAAAGCGATCAGCAAAATATTCTGCTTCGTTGTCTTATAGATACTGATAACAAGCGGGAGTACGATCAGAATACCCACCTCAAAAAATACCGGAATTCCGATGATGAAACCGGCAATAAACATAGCCCACGGTAACCTTTTCGGCCCAAACATCTTTACGAAGAAGTCTGCCACCTGATTACCGGCACCCGAATCCGCCATCATCTTACCAAGGATCGTACCGAGCGCAAGGATACCGACTAGATGCCCAAGGACACCGCCGACACCTGTCTCATAAGCTCCGACAATCTGATCAAATGACAAACCTGCGGTAATGGCAAGGAAGAGACTGGCCACGGTCAAGCTGATAAACGCATGCCATTTGAAAACCGTGACACCGATGATAACGATCACGATTGATAATAAGGTCATGAGTAAAAGATAGATTTCCATCCCTCGATTTCCCCTCTCTCTATTTAAGCGCTTTCAAACCTATAGGCGGAAGCTGCTGCTTTAGCGCAGCATCCTCCGCTGGAAATCAGCGATTCGTTCATATTCTGTTTGGAAGCTTCTGGACAACTGAATATATATACTCATTAGTTCCTGATACACTTCTACACAATCCGGATCTGGAGTATGATGATACGTTCTGCCAATCATATCGTCTACCACATCAAAGGAATCGATATCCCCTAAGCTGTACAAACCGAGAATAGCTGCTCCTAAGCAGGAGCTTTCATAGCTTTCCGGTATATGCACTTCCTGATCGAATATATCCGCCATCATCTGTCTCCACATTTCAGATCGTGCAAATCCACCTGTTGCTTGGATTCGTTTCGGCTTACCGGTTAGTTCCGTTAAAGCAAGCAGCACAGAGTACAGATTGAAAAGCACACCTTCCAGCACCGCCCGGATCATATGCTCCTTTTTATGATGCAGACCAAGTCCGAAGAAAGAACCGCGGGCATTGGCATCCCAAAGTGGTGCCCGCTCCCCGGCAAGGTATGGATGAAATAGCAAACCGTCTGATCCTGGATTTACCGTTGAAGCGATTTTTGTCAGCACTTGATATGGATCGATACCAAGTCTAGCTGCCGTTTCTGTCTCAGCAGCTCCGAGTTCATCCCGTACCCAGCGTAGCACGACGCCTCCGTTATTCACGGGACCACCGATAACCCAATGATTCTCCGTCAAGGCATAACAGAATATACGGCCCTTCGGATCAGTTGTCGGTTTGTCCGTTACAGCTCGGATCGCGCCGCTGGTTCCGATTGTTACGGCTACTACACCTTCTTCGACGGCGCCGACACCAAGATTCGAAAGGACACCATCACTTGCACCGATGATAAATGGTGTTTGCCGCAGCACACCAAGTTTTTCTGCCATTTGCTCGGTGAGACCAACGAATTGGTACGTCGTCGAAACAGGCTCAGATAGTTTATCTTCCGTAACCCCAGCTACCTGCAATGCTTCCTTATCCCAAGCAAGCTCTTCCAGGTTGAACATCCCGGTTGCAGATGCGATGGAATAATCGACCTTATAACTGCCGAACAGTTTGAAAAAGACATACTCCTTAATAGAGATGAACTTAGCCGCTTGTTCAAAAGTGGCTGGATGTTCTTCTTTAAGCCAGCGCAATTTCGATAGAGGAGCCATCGGATGAATCGGTGTGCCTGTGCGTAAGTAGATGCTATGGCTATCCGTCTCTTCTTTGATTTTTTCCGTCCATTTCGTCGCGCGGTTATCAGCCCATGTGATACATGCTGTGAGCGGTTTATCATTTGCATCAACTGCTATCACACTGTGCATGGCGGAACTGAAGGAAATACAGCGGATTGCCGCTTTATCTACGCCGCTTACCTGAATCGTATCCCGGATTGCCGTTACAACAGCTTGGTAGATGACTTCCGGATCTTGTTCTGCTGTTTCAGCTGTAGGCGAATGCAAAGGATATTCAATGCCTTCCTTTGCAATTACCTCACCTTCGGTTGTGAACAGGACTGCCTTCGTACTTGTTGTGCCCATGTCCACACCGATCATATAGGAAGCTGCCAACGTCTTCCCCTCCCTTTTCTTTAGCGTTTCACCACTGCATGTCCACCGAATTCATTTCGCAGTGCTGCTACTACTTTTCCAGAGAAGGTATCTTCGTCCAAGGAACGGTAACGCATCATAAGTGACATTGCGATGACTGGAGTTGCAGCTTGCAATTCAAGCGCCGTCTCAACCGTCCATTTTCCTTCACCGGAAGAATGCATCACGCCGCGAATCGCATCAAGTTTTGGATCCTTGCTGAAAGCAGATTCCACAAGTTCCATCAGCCAAGAACGGACAACGGAGCCGTTGTTCCACATCTTCGCAACTTTCTCATAATCGAAGTCGTAATCACTTTTTTCTAACACTTCGAAGCCTTCTGCAATTGCCTGCATCATGCCATACTCGATTCCGTTATGGACCATCTTCAGGAAGTGACCGCTGCCGCTTTTACCAGCGTAGTGATAGCCATTTTCCACGCTGATCGCTTGGAAGATAGGTTCAATCGTCTTGAACACCTCTGCATCGCCGCCAATCATTGTGCATACGCCGTTACGAGCACCGTCTGTTCCGCCGCTTGTACCAACGTCGAAGAAGTGTACGCCTAGTGCAGCGAAAATTTTGGATCGTTCCACGGATTGCTTATAGTTAGAGTTACCGCCATCCATCAGGATGTCTCCCTCGGATAGGTAGCCTTTTAATTCCTCCAGCACTTTATCAGTGATTTCACCAGCCGGTACCATCGACCAGACAATTTTAGGGCTTGGCAGCTGTTCTACCAATTCTTTTAAAGAACTTGCAGCTGATCCCTTGGATTCAGCGAATTTAGCACGTGCTTCTTCACTTACATCAAAAGCTGTAACATCGAAGTTATTATCCAATAAGTTCAAACCAAGATTGAATCCCATTTTTCCAAGACCGATTAATCCAATATGCATGATAAGTTAGCTCCTTCAAAATAATTTTCAATTTATGATACCATAATACGAAAATAATTTTCATATAGCAAGCGCTTTCAGTTAATTTGTGCTATACTGCTTGTAACAAATAGGACGAAAGGCAGCTGATTTTCTTGGCACAACAAGGTTTAACGGGGATTCGTTCCCACTATCCAAGACTGAGTGAAAAAGAGAAAAAAATTGCAGATTTCATTTTGGAACACCCGGAAAGTATTGTTCACCAGACTATCAGCCAAGTAGCAGATCAGCTCGAAGTAGCGGATGCTACTGTTTCCCGTTTCTGTAAACGAATCGGCTACAAAGGCTTCCAAGCACTGAAAATTGCTTTAGCACCAGAAATCATTTCTCCCAATAAGATGCTGCACGAAGACGTAAACGATACGGATGAGGCAAAAATGGTTGCGGAAAAGATTTTTCATTCCAATATCCGAACCCTGGAAAATACATTGCAGGTGCTGGACAAGGCGGAGCTGGAGCAGGCTGTCTTATTGCTCCTAGAGGCAAGAAGAGTGGAGTTCTATGGTTTTGGCGGATCGAATATGGTCGCAATGGATGCGTATCATAAGTTTGTCCGCTCTGGTGTGCCGGCCTTCGCTTTTCCTGATGCCCACTTGCAGCTCATGTCTGCTTCCCAACTGACCGACCAGGATGTTGCTTTTATCTTTTCTCATTCAGGTGCCAGCAAGGATGCCTATCAGCTGCTGCAGACCGTCAAGAAAACAGGCGCCAGAACGATCGCCATCACTGGCTTCCCCAAGTCCCCTATCGGCCAGCAGGTGGACGTTGCCTTGCATACTAGCTCAGAGGAAACCGATTATCGTTCCGAAGCGCTTGCGTCGCGGATTGCACAACTGAGTATCATCGATGCTCTTTATGTAACAGTCATCATGCGTCAGAAAGAAAAGGCACAAACCTCCGTTGAAAAAGTTCGTAACGCTATCGCCGCAACAAAAATGTGACCCGCCAGAAGCTGACGGGTCACTTTCCATTGAGATTTACTGTTGTAATTTCGAACTTGTCAAACCGATGTCTTGCAAAGGAATATTCGAAGGCAATACCGGTATTGAGATAAGCGACCTGCTCTATCACAAGTACCGGTTCATTTTCGGATAATCCCAGTTCCTTCATGTCTTGTGCTGTTGCTTGCTCCGCTCTGATCCGGCGGCGTGATCCTGCAATTTTCAAGCCTAATTCTTTTTCCATGTATGCATATACCGAGTTATGCAGGACTGTCGGGGTGATACCTGGTATGAGCGGCGTCGGCATATACGTTTCTTCTATAACATGAGGATTATCATCGACACAGCGTACACGGATATGATGATATACAGGCGTATCTTCCGAAATGGCCAAGTATGATGCCACTTCAGCTGTAGGAGCAATCATGTCAAACAACAAAAGCTTTGAGGTAACTTGCTTCTCCTTCATTAAACTGGTAAAGCCGAGCGTTTCATTCGTTCCCACATGAATGTAATCCGATTGGAAGGAAGACTGCACAATGAATGTTCCATGTCCGCGCTTTCGGAAAACGATTCCCTCTGATGCAAGTACATCAAGCGCGCGTTTAACTGTCATCCTGCTGCAGGAAAATTCTTCGACAAGGCTATGTTCATCTGGTAACGGCTGGTCTAGAGGGTAGAATCCTGATTCGATACGATGTCTGATTTCTTCTGATATCACTTGATATTTCATAGTGTTCCTCCTCTGCTGCCGATCTGTTTGTTGTTAGCTTATCAAAATACTGGAATTGCAGCAATCTGCCAATGAAAATGACGGCCATATTGGCCGCCACTATCAGAAACCGTTTCGCTGTACGACTTGTTTCATCCATTCGCCGCTTTTCTTGATGGTGCGTTCCCCGTCTTTCTCCAGGTTAACCGACACAAAGCCATAGCGATTTTTATATGCATTCGTCCACGACCAATTATCCATGAACGTCCACAGATGATATCCCTTTACATTTGCTCCTTCATTCAAAGCCTTGTGCACCCAGCGTAAATGATCCTTGATGAAATCGATTCGGTAGTCATCTTGAATGATTCCATCACTGTCGCGGAACTTCTCTTCCCCTTCAACTCCCATACCATTTTCAGAAATGAAACAAGGGATGTTCCCATAATTATCTCGCAGGTTGACAAGTATATCGTAGATTCCTTTTTCGTAGATCTCCCAGCCTCGATGCACATTCATCTTCCGGCCAGGCATCTCATAGGAATCGAAGAATCTGTCAGGCATGAACGGTGCATCTGGGTGGACACTATTTTCCTTTGCCTTCACACGTCGCGGCTGGTAATAGTTCACTCCAAGCAAATCAACTGTATTCTCCCCGATGACTTGCAGATCCTCTTGCGTGTAATCTGGCAAATAGCCTTCCTGTCGGAGTATGTCTACCAGTTCCTCTGGAAATTCACCTTTAACGGATGGATCCAGGAAGGAGCGGTTAAAGAACGCATCGGCTATACGTGAAGCTTTCAAATCTGCCGGATTGCTGCTTCGCGGATAGGATGGAGTAAGATTCAGAATGATGCCAATCTCCCCATCCTGTGCTTGTTCCCGGTACGCCTGAATGGCAAGGGAACTTGAGAGCTGCGTATGATAACCCACTTGCACAGCTCGCCTGAAATCTACGACATTCGGATAGTGGAAGTCATACAGATAACCACCTTCTACCGGCACGATCGGCTCGTTATGCGTGAACCACTTTTTCACTTTATCGCCGAACAAACGGAAGCATACAGACGCATAATCTCTGTAAGCCTCGACGACTTCTCTGCTTTCCCAGCCGCCTTTTTCCTGCAGTACCATCGGCATATCGAAATGGAACAAATTCACGAATGGCTCAATATCGTTATCCAGCAGTTCATCGATTACATTCTGATAAAACGCTGCTGCTTTTTCATTGACTGCTCCTGTCCCCTCCGGTATCAGCCTTGACCAGGAAATGGAGAATCGAAAAGAGTTATGGCCAACCTGTTTCATTAAAGCGATGTCTTCTTTGTAACGGTAGTAGAATCCGGATGTATCGGCAGGGCCGATACCATTATGAAAACGATTCGGCTCCTGCTCATACCAATAATCCCAAATATTCGGCGTCTTCCCGTCAACATCCGCAGCACCTTCCATCTGAGGTGCCGATGAGGAGGAACCCCACCAAAAGTCCTCGGGGAATAGATAGTTTGCTTGGTCTTTCTTCTGTTCTGTCACTTCCATATCAAATCTTCTCCTTTGGTACTTGCATATCCGATTTTGCATTTTTCTGTTCCGCTTCTCTTTCCTGCTTTATATTCATCCGGTCGATAAATTTGAGGAATGGGAACCAAATGGCGAATACGATCAAAACGTTAACGAGCTGCAGCAGAGATCCGGCAATTGAGTTGGTTGCCAGGAATCCGCTAATGAAAATCGGAACGGTCCACGGTATCGTTACCCCCGTCGGCGGCGGCACGAGACCAATCGCCATCGCTATATAACTGACCACCGTTACAACCATCGGTGCAATGATCCATGGCAGCAAAATCAGCGGGTTCATAACAATCGGCAAGCCGAAAATGACTGGTTCGTTGACATTGAAAATACCCGGCCCTATCCCAAGTTTTCCGACCTGCTTCATTTGCTTGCTCCGCATGAACAGGAGTATTGCCGCCAGTACGGCAAGCGTCATCCCTGTCCCGCCTGCACCGACAAGATAGACTTCGATGAACTGTTTATTGATGATATGCGGTACTTCACCACCAGCTGTATAAACTTGCAGATTTTCCAAAGACAATGTATTCCAGATTGGATCCATGACCGAGTTGATGATGATCTGTCCATGTAACCCGAAGAACCAAAGGATTTGGATGAAGAACACGGCAATCAAGGTAGCCGTAAGCCCTCCGCCAAGTCCGACGAGCGGTGCCTGCACCGTGTTGAAGATGACATCATGCAAATTCGTATTGAAGCCTTGCGTCACAATGATATTAAGTACTAAAAATACCGACAGCGTGACAACCGCAGGAATGAGGGCAGCGAATGATTGCGATACTGCTGGCGGCACACCTGCCGGCATCCTGATGACAATTTTCTTCTGTGTAATGAATCGATAAATTTCCCCGGAAACAAACGCGACGATCATACCGAGGAACATACCCTTTGCTCCAAGACGGTCGACAGCAAGTACATTACTCACCACTTCCCCGCTCTCTGTCGACACAACGAATGGTGTCAGCAGCAGGAATGCGGTCAATGCTACAGCCCCGCCGAAAATGGCTTCCACTCCATAGCTTTTCGCCAAATAATACCCGATACCAAAGACGACGAAGACAGACGCGATATTCATTGTGGCATTCGGTGCTGGTCCGAGCGACTCTTGGATACCAGCGAGCAGCGATTCACTCATTACATTGTCCAAAAATGGCAAGTTTGCCAAAACGACCATGATAGAACCGAAAATCGTCAATGGGAACGCCAGCATGAAGGCGTCCCGCAGCACACCAAGATAGCGATTGTTATTCAGCTTACCGGCAATCGGAATCAAAAACTTACTAAACTTATCGAACATTGCCTGCTTCCTCCTTTAGCTCTTCAGCTCTTGGAAAATTGGTATCATTTCTTTGACCATTTCTTTCATCGTCAATGTAGACATAAAATGGTCCTCTGCATGAAGGAACAAAAGAGAAAGTTCCTGCCGCTGCTGGCCTGCTGCTTCCTGCTGCACCAGCTGGAAATGGACCTTGTGTACAAGTGACAGATCATCTTCTGCATCTGCCAGCATTTCATTAACTTTCTCTATATCACCCTCACGATAAAGCCGAAGTGCTTGCAGTACTTTACTTCTGGCATTACCGCTATGCAGGATCATCTGAAAACAAATCTGCTCCTCGGTCAGCTCTTCTAATTTCAGCTCACTCATGATGTTGCTCCAATCAGACCAAGCGCCTGTTTATACGCTTTCTCTCCATCAGCCATCCCATATGCCATCATGTCGATTACGTCAACTTGGATGCCATATTTCTGCGCTTCAGCCGCGAGTTCCCCTTTGAGAAAGCTCATTTGCGGACCGATTAGTACAACATCTGCCTCTGCCATATCTTTTTTTGCCTGATCCTGACCGACTGCCCAAATCTTTGCTTCTTCTCCTATGGAATCTGCAAACGCTTGCATCTTGGTGACCAAAAGACTCGTGCTCATACCGGAACTGCATGCTAAAAGGATTCTGTTCATTTGATAACACTCCTCGGATTTATTAAAAGCGCTTTCATTTGTATTATATAACTAATTTTCTATTTGTCTAGACATTTAATGATAAATGTTTAGTCTTTTATTACACTGACTAAATGTTAGGCAATAGTAATAGGCTTTCATTGCCTTAATATGTTAAACTAGCTTTATCTTTTTAGGGACGGTATAGCTGCTTTTGAATCAGTTGAAAGTAGTTTTCTTATAATCGCAGTCTATTAACACCACCCCCTTAACCGTCCAGCATATTATGACTAATAGGAGTATTGGTATATGGCTGTTATTGAAAGCACGGAACAATTTATCACCCATCTACACACATGGCATAAAACAATCAAAACACGCGACCGGACTTTGTCGGCTAAACTGCGCGAAGAAGCATATACAGCTTTGCATGAAGGTGAATTCGCGGACGAACTATGGGATCGTTTTTTGCTGCTCGATGCACGGTTTGATTTTCTGAAAGGCGATACGGATCTTTGCGAGGAAAAACTGCAGCGGTTGAACCCGGATGAGTTGAACGATTATCAGTCTTTTTTCTACTATAGTTTTTTGGCAATCGTGAAGTATAGCAGAAAAGAATACTTTACAGCTATCGATTTATTGGAAAAAGCAGAGTTATATATGCACGCAGTTGAGGATGAAGAAGAGCATGCCGGCTTGCATTATAACAAGGCGATGCAATTCTATTATTTAGACATCAATGCCTTGTCCAGTTTTCATTTGGAAAAGGCAATAGCTATCTATTCGGCATATCCGCAATATGAACTGAAGGTTGCAAATTGCAAATCCCTCCAAGGACTGAATCAAATCGATCTGCGGGAATTCGATAAGGCAGAAAGCAATCTCCTCGAAGCCCTCTCCATTGCCGAAAAACTCGGACAGGAAGATATGGTTGTTGCATGCGGATTTAACATCGGTCTCATGTACCACAAACAAAATGCAGATGAGAAAGGCATCCCGTATCTGCTGCAGGCTGTTACGCACTCGGAACATCCCTTGTACATACAGGCACTATTCACGCTGACTCGTTCCCTTTACATTTTAGGAAAAGCCGATCAAGCGGAGACCTATTACAAAATCGGCATGCGTGTATGCGAAGAAAAGGGAAACCTGGAATATCGCTGGCAGTTCGCTATTCTTTGGGCGAAATATGTGGAGCGTGACACAATGGATTATGTGTACGATTCAGCGATCACTTATTTTAAGGAAAACGGTCTGTTCTACTTGATGCGCAGCTATGCCCGCGATTATTCACAATTCTTATGGGAAGCACAGCAAATCGAACAATTCCATTATTATCACAAACTTGCATTGTCGAATGACTTCCAATGAAAAACGGCTCATCTGATGATGAGCCGTTTTTCTATTTTTAAATTAGCCTTCAGACAAAATAGCATATTATCTTTAACTTAAAATCCTCTCTTTTTAAGAAGCCCAATGAGAGGGCTGGATTATGTGTGAAGGAAGCTGCGTCTGATTATTACCCTGTGCCGAATTTATCTGCATCTGTGTCAAGAATATACTAGTAGACAGATTGGCGCCTTCCAGATTTGCATCCCGCAAATCCGCTCCGATAAAATCGACAGCCCTTAAATCGGCATCCTTCAGGTCCGCTGCAATCAGATAGGCTCCTCGAAAGTCAGCTGCTCTAAGGTCTTTTCCTTTTGCACTTTTCCCTATCCAATCTGCACCTCTATAGTTCAGTTTCCGTTTGGCAGGAATGGAATTCGTTATTGTATGTCGGATGTGACTGCTTGTCTTGGAAAGTAACTTATTCACAGGTTTGCGCAGCTCCATTATATCCAAAGTCTGTAAGTTGTCGGCATCAAGAATTGTTAAGCTTTCTAAATCCTTTAGCTGAAGTGTAAGTTTTTTATGTAGGTCCTGCGGCAGTCGATAAGACATTGCCTCTGTAACATAAGCCAGCATCTCGTACAGCTGTACCATCACCGGAAATACAGAGAACATCTTATTGGCTGTTTCCTTGCTTTCTCTCCAATCCTGTCCATTGAATGTGACTTGGGAGACTTGTTGACCCGCACCGAAACAATCAAATACGGTACATCCCTTAAACCCCTTCCCCCTTAGTTCACTATGGATCTGACACCGAAAATCAGATTGCAGGTTAGGACATAGTACTCCTGCAGGTTTATCAATGGCAAAGTCGCTGGATGCTGCAATATGAAGCGCTGTACAGCACAAGCCAAAACAGTTGGCACAATCTGCCCGCATACTCTTCCTATACTCCTCGGCAGCGAAGTTATCAATCTGATAAGACATTAGCATTCTTCCTTATAGTGTAGTTTTTTACTTTCCTACTTTCCCCTAGTCATCAAATCCAACAGCAGCTGAAATCTCTGCAGTACATCCGTCAAATCAAGCTCCAGCGCTTCGTTGATCTGATTAATCCGGTAATTCACCGTATTCGGATGGACAAAAAGTGCTGCTGCAGTCGGTTTGATTTTGCAGTTGTGAAGCAAATACATTTCAAGGGTTTTCAGGAGTTCTTTCTTATCGTTCGGATCGAGCTTTTGGATCTTTTTCAGATGTTCGCTTTCATAGCCAAGTTCCTCATTCTTGTCAGCAATAGCCTGAAGATAGCGCCACACGTGTAAATCCTTGTAATAAAGAGATAAAGGGCGATGGGTCAGAATGCCGGCATGGATGACCTCTTTTGCTTGATTCGCACTTTTCAGCAAGTCGAAAGGATGTTGATAAATACCTCCAACACCACTCATCACAGCTGCGTCTTTATCCTTCACATAATCACGGATTCGCTGGATGACTTCCTTGGCTAATGCCTCAATTGGCGCATCTGCTCGCTTTCCTCCTAATACGATGAGCAGGATATCTTCTTGTATGAGAACATGATGCAATTTATCTTCAAGCTGCAAGGAAGTTTGAGCAACCTGCTGCAAATCAGAAAGAAGCGCTTCATCCTTTGCTGTCAGCTGTACAGCCGCAACAGCAAAATGTTCCGGCAGCTTCACACCGAATTCCTTTGCTCCCCATTCCAAATCTGAAGCTGATTTATATACCCTATTAAAAATATTCTGATAAAATTGATCCTCTTTTTCCTCTTGCTTCAGCTTCGACTTCTGTATGTCATAAATGAGCCTGCCGATATGGAAGGAAATATCATATAAAAAGTCGATCCCTTCAACAGGGAGCGGTTCCTCCATCTGCTGAATCCAGATAAAGCCCATAATACGGCCTTCATGCTTTGCACTTACAACAATTCTCGTATTCAAGCCTATTTCCGGCATTGCTTCTACTACAAAAGGACGCTCATATGTTTTCAGCTTATTTACGACACCTGCTTCAATAAACTTTTCATAGATTGGCAGCGTCCACTTCTTTGTGAAAATCGTTTGCTGGTTCGCTTCATCAAAATGTTGGATGTAATGCGAATTATACGCAAGTAATGTATAATCGGCACTCTCGACAATCACTGGCCGTTCCAGCTCGAAGCTAAGCAAATCGATGACAGCATCCAAGTCATTGATGGATAATACACGATCGAATAACTCCATAGCTCATACCCCTAAGCATTTTCTTTTATCATACTCCAGCAGGAGGGCTTTGCCTAGATACTTCCTTTTTTTCTATAAAAACCAAAAATATTGATAAAATCTAACTGAGTATTAGTTCTCTTTAATTATTTATATTTTAAAAAACTACATAATTCTATTTACCTACCGATAAATAGATGTAGCCGTAATATAAGCAGAGAGAGGGACAAAATAAATATGGAAGAAAACAAAAAAAGAGGTAATTTCTTTAGTAGGAAGATTTTACGCAAAATACTTTATCCTATTCTTGCAATGTTTGTCATTTCAGGAGTAGTAACAGCCTATTTCGGCTATGAATTCAGCCGTAACATGGTGCTTGAAAACCAAACCAATCAAATGGAAGATCAAACAGTTGTTCAGCTGAACAGCATCTACGATCTATTCCTCGACAATATCGAGTCTACATTGGGAAGTATCAGCAGAACCCAATCATTGCAGGAAGATGATATGGACCGACTAGCTGTAACGATGGAAAGCTATACAAAAGACAACCCAAATATTAGCACCATTTTCTACCAGCCGATTGACGGTGACATGGTAGCCTATCCGCAAGCCAATTTACCAGATGACTTTGATCCAACTACACGGCCATGGTATCAGCTTGGTTTAGAGCTGGAAGAGCGCGCTGGTTATACAGATCCATACATGTCAGCCGATTCAAGTGAACCTGTGGTTGATGCGGTAAAGCCGATCTTTGACAATGACAATCAGTTAAAAGGGATGGTTGTCGTCGAATTCAAGCTTTCTCGTCTAAAGGAGCTGACAGAGCAGGTTAAAGTTGGGGAAACAGGATTTGCTGCGGTATTCGACGGTACAGGACATTTCCTATCCCATCCGGATGCTGAAAAACTAGGCACTGATGCAACGAAAGAAGAATTCTGGAAGAAAATGCAGACCATGGGCCGAGGCGGTGTCGTCAATTACGAATTTGAAGGCCAGGATCGTGTACTTGCATTTACAACGAATGATAGAACAGGTTGGACAATTTCAGCCATTGTTCCAAAACATGAATTCAGTGACTTAGCGTCAGGGATTATTCTTCCTCTGGTCATCACTGTATTGATTGTTTTAGCCATTGCATTAATTGTTACCTTCTTCGTCGTGAACTCTGTTGTACGGCCAATCAAACAACTACGTGATAAAATGAAACAAGTAGAAGATGGCGATTTGACTGTTAAAATGAACAACCAATCAGCCGATGAAATTGGTGATCTATCTCACAGCTTCAATAATATGATCGGGAACATCCATGGCATGATGCAGCATAACACTGCTATCTCGGCAAATGTCCAGTCCGCATCGCAGGCACTGGCAGCTAATGCAGAAGAGAATGCTGCGACTTCCGCAGAAGTAGCGGCAACGATGGAAGAGATTTCTGCTGGAACAACAAGTCTTGCTGAAATCATGGAGCGTAATACTGTTGCGACAGAAGCATTATCAGAGAATATCAAACTAGTAAATGCACACAACCAGCAAGTATACGAAGAAGCACTGGAAATGACGGAATCCGCTAAAGTCGGTGGTTCCCAGATGCAGCAATTGATTGAGCAATCAAAAGATGCTATCGAAGCTACGGGCAAGATCGAACACGCAGTACAGAACCTGCAGCAAAAATCCGCTAATATCAGCGGGATCGTGAATACAATCACAGATATTGCCGGGCAGACGAACCTGCTGGCGCTGAATGCCGCTATTGAAGCAGCGCGTGCAGGAGAAAGCGGCAAAGGCTTTGCTGTTGTAGCAGATGAAGTGCGCAAGCTGGCAGAACAGACAGAATACGCACTTCGCGATATCGGTTCCATCGTGCAGGAAATTCAAACTGAAACGGCTGAAACAGCAGCCTTCGCTTCGAAGACTGGCGACGTTGTCCGCGGTCAAGAAGCAGCGGTAAATAATACAAAAGAAATCTTCATTCAAATCCAGCAAGCAATTGCGCATAATATGGAATTGACTGCACGGACGAAGGAAGAAATGAAACTCATGATGGAAAGAGAAGCTACCCTGGCAACCAATACTGGTGAAATTGCAGCAATCAGTCAGCAGACAGCAGCCGGTACAGAAGAAATTACGGCATCTGTAGCCGACCAAACTCATTCCATGGATCAATTGAAAGAGCTGGCAGAAAAGCTCGAGCAAGATGCCAATACCTTACAAGAGCAGCTTCAGCAATTCAAATTAGATTAACAAAAACCCGCTTTCCAGCAGGAAAGCGGGTTTTTTCTATACAAAAGCTGGCAGCGGATCAGAAAATACAGCACTATCCTGCTGCATTTCCTCATCTGTCAGCAGACACGAATCCAGATTCCTGCTTATACCTTCCTTATCCATGCCAATCCCGATAAAAACCAGCTCCGTCATTCTGTCTCCATAAATGGGGTGCCATCTAGCATCCAGTTCTTTGTCCTCGGCTCGGAGAGCTCCCTGTTCATCTGGCGGATATGTGCTTATCCACGGTCCCGCAGCTTTGATTGCCAGCGACCGTCCCGCCTGTGACAATAAACCGCTTGTATCCGGGCGTGATGCAAGCCAGAAAAAGCCCTTCGCCCGCACAACATCGCTCGGCCAATTCTCCAGCCACTTCATCCAACGATCCGGATGGAACGGCCGTTGTCTTCGATAGACAAAAGAAGAGATTCCATACTCCTCTGTTTCTGGTATATGCTCACTGTTTAATTCCTTGATCCAGCCAGCAGATTGACTGGCTTTCTCAAATGAAAATTCCTTTGTATCCAACACAAGACTCGGATCTACTTTTCCAAACTCTGTTTGATGGATATTCGCTTCTGGATTCAGTGTATGCATCAAGCTGTATAGCCGCTGCAGTTCTTCCTTATCCAGCTGATCTGCTTTATTAAGCAAAATCACATCCGCGAATTCGATTTGGTCGAGCAGTAAATCAGAAATCTCTCGTTCGTCTTCTTCTACTGCCTGCTGCTGCCGATCCAATAAGGACTCTCCAGATTGATAATCATGCCAAAATCTCCCTGCATCCACAACCGTCACCATCGTATCCAGCCGGCATTTGGCAGACAAGTCAATTCCGAGTACATCTTCTTGATACGTAAAGCTTTGCGCTACCGGAATTGGCTCGGATATCCCTGTTGATTCTACAATGATATAGTCGATGTCCAAGTCAGCCAGCTTGTCAATTTCGATTATCAAATCTTCTCGGAGCGTACAGCAGATACAGCCATTTTCAAGCTGGATCAGCTTCTCATCAGTGCGCTTCAATCCGCCCTGCTCGACCAAATGGGCATCAATATTAATTTCACTCATATCATTCACGAGCACACCTATTTTCAGCTGCTGCTTATTGGCAAGCAGATGATTGAGAAGCGTTGTCTTACCCGCTCCAAGGTAACCGCTCAAGACGGTCACTGGTATTCTTCGATCCACAGCTTACCAGCTCGCTTTCCGCACACCAGGTACTTGCCCTTTATGAGCATACTCGCGGAATTTAATCCGGCTCATGCCGAATTGCCGCATATAACCGCGCGGGCGTCCGGTTATTTCACAGCGGTTTTTCAATCGAGTCGGCGAAGAATCACGGGGCAGCTTCTGTAATGCTTCGTAATCTCCCTTTTCCTTCAGTTCCCTTCGCAGTTCTGCATACTTCATCACGAGTTCCTGTCTTTTTTTCTCTTTTGCTATTTTTGATTTTTTTGCCATTATTACTTCCTCCTATTTACTGAGCAGTCTGGATGTTCCAGCGAAATGGATCTGGCAGCTGTGACCAATCGCCTGAAAGCTCTGATTCTGTCAGCAGGCACCTGTCCAATTCCTCTGTTATTGCTTGCTGATCCAAGTCTGTTCCGATGAACACAAGCTGTGTTTTTCTGTCTCCATAGTCGGGATGCCAATCTTGATTGATGGACGGATTTTCCCGTCTAATGAACTGCTGTCGTTCCTCTTCCAAGGAAGCAACCCAATAAGATACCGGCTCGATATTCGCTGCCGGACCAGCTTGCGATAGCAGCAAAGCATACTGATTACGCGTCGCACACCAGGTTATTCCTTTGGAGCGGATAATATTTTCCGGCATTGTTTCTACGAACTGCATAAAGCGTTCTGAATGAAAAGGATGCTGCCGGACATACGTGAACGAGCCGATGCCATATTCTTCAGTTTCAGGTGTATGCTGCTCTGGTCCATTCTCCAATTCCTTCAGCCAGCCAGCAGAAGAGCTGACTTTCTCAAAGTCAAACGATTGGGTAAACAGTATGTCACGCGGATTGACTTTACCGTGTGTTGCCTCAATGATTTTTGCTTCTGGCTGTAATAGACGCATGACGTGTTTCAAATCACGCAGTGCTGATTCACCTACAAGATCACATTTGTTCAAAATGAGTACATTACAGAACTCAATCTGATCGAGTAAGAGATCCGCAATTTCACGTTCATCATTCTCAGCAACCTCCTGCTGACGATCCAGCAAACTCTCACCTGAGCCGAAGTCATGCCAAAAGCGATTTGCATCCACTACCGTCACCATCGTATCCAACGTCGTAAAATCGGATAAGTTGATGTTCAACTGCTCATCGATATACGTAAATGTCTGTGCCACAGGTACTGGTTCACTAATCCCGCTCGATTCGATGAGTATATAATCAAAGCTGCCATTTTTGGCCAGCTTCTCCACTTCAACCAACAGGTCATCGCGCAGCGTGCAGCAGATACAGCCATTGGACATTTCAACCAGCTGTTCATCTACTCGCGATAATGTCCCCTCGTTTTCCACCAAGCCTGCATCAATATTGATTTCGCTCATGTCGTTGACAATGACTGCAACTTTCAAGCCTTCACGATTGTGTAGAATATGATTGAGCAGCGTCGTCTTCCCTGCACCCAGATAGCCACTAAGAACCGTTACAGGAATCTTCTTGTTCATTCTATTCCTCCTAATTGTAATTATTACGATTTAAAAATAACGAAATTTTTTTAGCCTTATGCTCCCTTTGTGAGAAAGTCTATATCACCAAGACAATAAGCGAAGCCAGTCCGGAGTTCTTCTTCCTCCAACTCTCTTCCTATGAAAACAAGTTCATTTTGCTTGTCTTCTCCTTGCCTCCACTCTCTGTCAGCAGAACTTGCAAACAGCATATGAACACCCTGAAACAGCACACGCCTGTTCTGCCCTTTCACATGGAGAATACCTTTGTAGCGGAATAAATTCTCTCCCTTTACCTGGACCAAATAAGAAAACCATCTATCCAAACGTTTCGGGTCGATCTGCCTCTGATCCTTCAGTACGATTGCTTGAATATCATCATGATGGTGGTGATGGTGATCCAACATGTTTGGACGAACACTCAACTTTTGATCAAGCGAAAAGCTGAATACATCCAGCAATTTAAAAATTGGAACTTGACTGTTTTGTGCGAAGAAAAGTTCCGCCTCCGGATTCATTCTTTGAATGCGTGCCGTTAAAAGTTCCAATTCTTCTTTTGTAACCAAGTCCTTTTTATTGATGATAACTTTATCCGCAAAAGCAATTTGCTCCCGAGCAACAGCATGAGCATGTAACTGTCTGTCGGTATGTAAAGCGTCCACGACTGTACAAACACTATCCATTTCAAACCAATACCGCATAACATCATCCATCAGGAAAGTCTGGATGACAGGCGCGGGATTTGCCAATCCTGTTGTTTCAATGATCACGCGCTTAATTTCGGTGCCTTCCTTGTGCGCACGAACGAGCATGTCTTTGAGTATTCTAATCAAATCACCGCGAACATTACAGCAAATACAGCCATTGTTGATTTCAATTATCTCTTCCTTCGTCTCCTCGACAAACCTTCCGTCGATTCCTGTTTCACCGAATTCATTGATGATAACGGCTGTATTGCTGCTTCGTACATCACGAAGTATTCGATTTAATAACGTCGTCTTCCCTGCTCCAAGAAACCCTGTCAAAATCATGACGGGAATTTTGTTTGTTCTGTTAGACATGATACACCTCTCGAATATAATTCGTAATTGTTACGATTTAAATCATACATGATGAAACAAAGCTTGTAAAGTCTGTCCACTAAAAATTATCCGGAGATAACCTTACAAAGTGTTTGTTAGATTGATGAAGAGTCTGTAAAATTGGTTTCAATATATCCTGCAGCGGGTATAATTTGGTTGAAACACCGAAAAGGAGAGATGTAACATGATTAACAAATTAGAAGAGACACCAAAAGTAATCCATTGCAAAGATGACGCTGAGTTCAGAGACTGGCTCACTAGATTGAGCGAACCAGAGAACGAAGAAGAGTTAGACGGCTAATCAGCTTCTCCTCTATCTTCCTTCTTTTTTTATCTCCTCATATATAAAAAAGCGTGCCTGTGATGGCACGCTTTTCTTCGTTTTTGGACGAGTTTTGCTTGGCGGAGGAGCTGTCTAGCTACAGAAACCAGAAACTAGAGGATAAGCGTTGAATCCCTGCGTGGGGAATTCGCCCACTACGGGCTTCCTTGCTTACCGCTTCTTTTCTAAGCGGTCTTTTCCGCTTTTCGGTGTTGTCTAGCTGCGAAAGCCAGGAACTACGCCGGAAGTGATAAATCCCTGCGTAAGGAAAGAACGCCTTACTCCGGGCTTTCTCTCTTCCTTCTCCGTTCCTAAACGGCTTTCTCCGCTTTTCGTGTTTTAATACATCTCACTTACAGTCTTCGCCAACATATGCAGCTGCAGATAATCCGGGCCTCCTGCTTTGGAGTCGGTTCCTGACATTTTGAAGCCGCCGAATGGGTGGTAGCCTACGATGGCTCCGGTGCAGTTGCGGTTGAAGTACAGGTTGCCGACGTGGAATCGTTCTTTCGCATATTCGATGTGGGCTCTGTTTTTCGTAATGACTGCGCCTGTGAGACCATACTCTGTGTTGTTGGCGACGTCGATTGCTTCCTCGAAGCTGGATACTTTCGAGAAGCCAAGGACTGGTCCGAAGATTTCTTCCTGCATGATGCGGGATGTCGGAGACAGTTCAGAGAAAATGGTCGGCTGAATGAAGAAGCCTTTGCTGTCATCACTGGAACCGCCGCTTACGAGCTTGCCTTCTGTTTTGCCGACTTCGATATACTCGGTAATCTTATCGAAGGAAGCTTGATCGATGACAGGCCCCATGTACACATCTGCACTTTCTGGTGCTGCTGTGATGCGGGATTCTGTGATTTCAATTACTCGCTGAAGGACTGCGTCATATACCTTCTCATGCACAACAGCACGAGATCCAGCCGAGCATTTTTGTCCGGCAAAGCCGAAAGCGGAAACTGCGATTGCATCTGCTGCAAGCTCGATATCAGCATCCTCATCAACAACGATCGTATCCTTCCCGCCCATCTCTGCAATGACGCGTTTCAGATGCTGCTGTCCTGGCTGTACCTTGGCTGCTTTTTCGAAAATACGTGTACCGACATCGCGGGAGCCAGTGAACGTAATGATGCTTGTTTTCGGATGCTCGACCAGATAATCGCCTACTTCAGCGCCGCTTCCTGGTACAAAGTTGATGACACCCTTTGGTACACCAGCTTCCTCGAGCACTTCGACGAACTGCGCCGCGATGACAGGTGTTGCACTTGCCGGTTTAAGAACTACCGTGTTGCCTGTCACTAATGGAGCAACCGTCGTTCCAGCCATGATGGCGAACAAGAAGTTCCAAGGTGAAATGACTACTGTAACGCCTGTCGCTGTGTAAATGTAGCGGTTCGCTTCTCCTTCACGAGACATGACGGCTTTACCAGGAGCAAGCTCCATCATTTGCCGTGCATAATATTCCATGAAATCAATTGCTTCTGCTGTATCCGCATCCGCTTCCTTCCATGGTTTGCCTGCTTCCTTCACGAGTAGCGCAGAGAAATAATGCTTTTTGCGGCGGACAATTGCTGCTGCACGCATCAAAATATGCGCACGTTCCTCCGGCTTCGTGTAACGCCATGTTTCAAAAGCTGTCGCTGCTGCCTCGATAGCACGCTCCGCATGCTCCTGGGATGCCTTGGAAACCTCACCGACTACTTCTTCTTTGTTCGCTGGATTGATAGAGACGATTTTCTCATCGGTCGTCACTTTTTCACCGTCAATCACAAGCGGGTACGATTCTCCCATCACCTTCTGTACCTGCTCCAGCGCTTTATGGAAAGCCTGCTGTTCTTTTTCCTCTGTAAAATCGGTGAACGGTTCATGTTTATAAGGTGTCGTCATGATCAATCGCTCCTTTTCTTTTATTTTTGTGTCATACCTTTGAATGCGAATGCAATATTCGCCGGCCGCTCGGCCAGTCTGCGCATGAAGTAGCCATACCAATCATCCCCATAAGGCAAGTAAATCCTGACTTTATAGCCTTGCTTGACCAGCTCCTGCTGCAGCTGCTGCCGCATGCCATACAGCATTTGAAACTCAAATTTGTCTTTCCCTATCCCTTTTTCCAAGGCATAATGTTTAGCAAAGGAAACCATCCGATCATCATGAGTTGCAATCGCAGTATAACTGCCGCTGTCCAGCTGTTTAGCAATCAACTTGCGATAGTTGGCATCTACATCCCTTTTTTCAGGGAAAGCAACGGATTTCGGTTCTTTATACGCTCCCTTGACTAAACGAATGAACGGCTGCAGATGCTGCATCCTGTCCAAATCATCACTGCTGCGATAAAGATACGCCTGGATGACGGTACTCACATTTTGAAACTCAGCTTTCAGTTCTTGGAACAACTCCAGAGTCTTTTGACAGCGTTCCGAATCCTCCATATCAATTGTCACCATCACATCCAGACGATCGGCAGCCGTCAGGATTCGGCGAAGATTCAAACGGACAAGCTCTTCACTGATATCAAGTCCCAGTGACGTCAATTTCAAGGATACTTGCGCATCCAGATTCGCCGCTTTAATCATCTCCAGAGCTGCGACTGCCTCGCCAGCTCGTTCTACAGCTGTTTGCGGATCAGCCACGTATTCACCAAGATGATCTACTGTCACACTCATCCCTGTTCGATTCAACTCCTGGATGAATGGTACTGCTTGATCGAAGGACACACCTCCGACGATTTTTCCTTTGACCATTCGAATGCCATATAAATTAGCCAATTTGTTCAACGGCTGATTCTTTGATAAATACAAGAAAAAATTGCGAGATAAAGCTTCCAACTGTGACACCTCCCAATCCACTTGCACATGTGCTATACCTTTATTGTAGAAATCTATTGAAGGGCTTTCAATATGCAGAAAAGACAAACAATTTTAGCTTTTTTGTGTAAAATACACAAAAATATCTTGTGAGGAAAGTTACATTTTAAGGTTGGCTGGTTTACTGCAGGGTACTTTTGGAAAAAGGTACATAGCTGCCGACCCCATCCGATAACTACTATATTAATAATGGAGGGCTTCTTGTGAAAAAGCGTAAATGGATTTGGATCGGGGGAGCAATCCTCATTATTGGAATTGCCATTGGAGGGTATTTGATGGAGAGACAACCACTGCGCAAGCTTGCTCAAGACGATGATCTGCTTATAGGCTCTTCGATTCGCTATGATGCCCTGCTGGAGGATGATACATATCGGAAACTGGCTACCACAGAATTCTCCAGCTGGACGATCGAGAACGAAATGAAAATGGATGCCATGCAGCCAGAGCAAGGAGCCTTCAATTTTGTTAAAGTAGATGAGATGGTGCTAATGGCAGAAGAGCACGATATCAAACTCAGGGGCCATGTACTTGTTTGGGGAGAAGCGCTTCCCGCATGGGTATCTCAACAGGCTGTAGATCGCGCTTCCGCAGAGCAAGTGCTCAAAACCCATATCCAAGAAATTGTCACTCATTATCAAGGCCGCATCGACTCGTTTGATGTTGTCAACGAAGCGTGGAATGATGATGGTACCTTACGGGATACGATTTGGCTCCGCACGATTGGACCTGATTATATTCCTCTCGCCTTCCAGTGGGCTCGTGAGGCCAATCCAGATGCTAAGCTGTATTACAATGACTATGGTAATGAAATGTCCAACGCTAAATCAGAAGCGATGCTGGAAGCTTTGAGCAATTGGAAACAAGAAGGTATCCCAATTGACAGTATCGGTATGCAAACGCATGTAGATGCCGCTGACCCCCGCTTTTCCAAGGATCGCATCCAGGAATGGTTCACCCGTATAGAAGATGCAGGCTTTGAAATTGCTGTGACGGAAATGGACGTGAAGCTGCAAAATCTCAACAATGGGGATGCCAAGAATGTCCAAGCTGAACGGTACGGAGATGTGATGGAAGTGTGTCTGGATACACCAGCCTGCGGGGAGTTCACTGTCTGGGGCATATCCGATAATCATAGCTGGGTTACCGAGCAGGAATCTCCACATGGCAAACCGCTCCTCTTCGATGAAAACGGGCAGCCGAAGAAGGCTTATAACACATTGAAACGAAAACTATTATTCTAAGCAAGGAAGTGATACATCATGCAAACTCCAGAAATCATTTGGCTAATCGCTTCCACAGTCATTCTGCTCGTTCTTTATGGGTTGGCCCGGAAACATCTAGCTGCTAAGTATTTGCTGCTGGCTGCCTTTCTTGGTATCAACCTTGTCTACTTGATTTGGCGGACGGCATTCACATTGCCGACAGTCGGAATACTCAGTCTGATAGTCGGAATCCTGCTGCTGGTGACGGAATGGGCTGGATTTTTACAATCCGTCGTTTTCACCATCCTCTCCTGGAAGCCGTTCAGGCGGAAAACCATTCCGCTTTCGGAATTCAAGGAACTGCCGACAGTCGATGTATATATTGCCACTTACAATGAACCAGCAGATCTTCTAAAGCGGACGATTGCAGCGAGCCAAATGATGACTTATCCGCAGGACAAGCTCAAGGTATATGTCTGCGATGATGGAAGACGAGCAGATATCCGGCAATTGACTGAATCCATGGGTGCTTACTATTTAGATCGACCGGATAATAAGCATCAAAAAGCCGGGAATCTGAACCATGCGATGACAAAAACAGACGGCGAGATCATCGTCACGATGGATGCTGATATGGTACCGCGCGCCAATTTCCTTGAACGCACGCTCGGCTACTTTACCGATAAGAAAGTCTCATTCGTCCAGGCACCGCAAGTATTCTATAATGCAGACGCATTCCAGTACAATCTGTTCTTCGAGGATAATATTACGAATGAACAAGACTTCTTCATGCGCCGTTTGGAGGAAGGAAAGGATCGCTTCAATGCGACGATGTATGTCGGAAGCAATGCTTTGTTCCGCCGAAGTGCATTAGAGGAAATCGGGGGTTTCGCAACGGGCGTCATAACCGAGGATATGGCAACAGGTATGCTTCTCCAGACAAATGGGCAAAAAACAGTCTTTGTGAATGAAGCATTAGCTGTTGGCTTATCCCCTGAAACGTACGCTGACCTTCTAAAGCAGCGCGACCGCTGGTGCCGAGGCAATATCCAAGTCATCCGAAAATGGAATCCGCTCACAATCAAAGGTCTGAGCTTCATGCAGCGCTTGCTGTACATGGATGGAATTCATTATTGGTTCTTTGGTATCTATAAGATGGTGTATTTACTGGCACCATTGCTGTTCCTGCTGTTCTCCATCTATAGTCTGCAAACCGATTTCTCGACTCTATTACTGTTCTGGCTGCCGGCGTTCCTATCGTCACAGCTCGCGTTCCGCCGCATGGCAGATAACAAAAGGACGACGATTTGGAGTCACATTTATGAGGTGGCACTCGCCCCTTACATGGCTGTATCTGTTCTAACGGAACTATTCTTCCGAAAATCGATCAAATTCAATGTTACCCGCAAAGGAATAGTGAATAATCGCCGGCATTTTCTCTGGCGGACAAGCACACCATATGTGATTCTGCTTGCGATGAGCATTGCTAGTATGATTATGATCGGAATAGATTTGTTTACCCCTATACAGATTTACGATAATGTCGAAATGCTCTATATCAATATTTTCTGGGTGCTGTACAATGCTGTCGCACTTGTAATGGCTTTGATCATTTCGGTGGAACGGCCGCGCTTCCGAGAAGCAGAGCGCTTTGATGTGACGCTGGAAGCAGAGCTTGTGAATAGTCTTGATGAGAAGATGCATTCCATACGAATCATTGACTTAAGCGAATATGGCGCAAGACTGGAACTGCTTGATGCAAAAGCAGCCCATCTGCTGTCAGCCGGAATTCCGCTGACGCTTTCCTCAGACCCGCTGCAAGGCTTGAAGCTTCACAAGCATTGGGTTTCCCAGCAAGGAAAAAGCTATTATGCAGGCGTATCCTTCCAGGATGTCACGCAGGAACAGTACCGTGCCCTTATCAAACTCCTGTTCGTCGATGCACCAGACATATATACGAGCAGGGAATATGTAAATTCAACACTATTGCATGCGGTTTCCCGCTTCTTCCGTCAAACACAAGCCGAACCAAAACAATCCGAGCGGCAGAGCATCAGGGAGACAATTTCGGTTCCTGGCGTCCTCTATTTTGCTGATACTGGTAAAATAGAAACCACTCTTATTGATTACAGTCTGAGCGGCTGCCAAATCGAACTGAAGAAACCGATTAAACCAGGTCAAGTACTGCGTCTGCACGCCAATCACAACAGCTTCCGCGAAAGTGATGTACGTGTCCAATGGGTGCAAAAACGCGGACGAAAATACTTAGCAGGATTGCGATTCCTGACTGAGACAGCTGAATCGGATACTGCGTAAATAAATATGGACATCTATACAATAAATGATATATTATGACAATAGAAAATGAAGCTTCGACTCTTTATCTGTATGTGGGCACTTGGGTAAAGAAGAGCTACTAGTGCAACCGCCATTTTATTGGCGGTTGTTTTTTATTTTGAATAAGAAAGTAGGTTTGACATGCAGCTCCGGATTTTGTTGACATTTCTTTTATGTAGTTTTATGGCATTATCCTTTACAGCATCGTCCTCTATTCCTTTGACCGATGGTTTAATTCTGCTTTTAGCCATTTTTTCCATCCACGCCGGAAGCTTTGCCAGACAATTTATCACGTTGCTTTTGCTTAGTCTTTCTTTTGGTTTCTTTCTACTTTTCTATGCATTATTCACGCATGCATCTTTGACAGAACAGGTTTATTATTTGCTTCGCCATATTCTCGTAACTGTTAGCATGGTTTTAATTTGGCTTACCTATGGGATAACATCACGCTATCGTAACGAAAATATAGCACTAAAAGAGAAGATTCAAGCACTTGAAAAATATGCTGGTTCTTCCCAATTACTAACTTTGACTGAATTTAAGAGTCGTGTGAAGTTGATTTCGACCGGGACGAAACGACGTAATGAACAAAACTATTATGTTTTTGCTTCCATCGTTACTCCTGAAAAAGTGCTAGAAACCACAAACTCTATTTCCCACATTGTAAGTGAGGGGATTTTAAGCTCGATACGCGCCGAATTCGACTTAGTCACACAAGTAAAAGAAGAGCAATTCCTTATCTTCCTTCAGAATACCAATGAAGCAGGATGTCAAATTGTAATTGACAGATTGATGGGTAAACTTCGGAATCAATTTAATCTGATTGATCCTCCTCTCATATGTGAAACTGTACTGGAGGAAGAGATAGAATCTATCTTAGAGATAACCCAGCCATTCAAAGGAGCAGCAGGATGAAGATTATTCTAGTAGCAGTTATGGCCTTTTTCTGGATTCTACTCATCTATTATTCCATTCTTACAATCGCCGGCGTTTTACAGCGATTGAAAAGGAAAGAAGAAATTACTTTACCGTCCTATCCCTCTGTTGCTGTTTTAATTCCTGCGCATAATGAAGGAGTCGTGATAAAGCAGACTTTAGAAGCTATGATTCGACTAAAATACCCAGGAGCTTTGGATGTCTATGTTTTGGATGATGCCTCTACAGATGACACAGCGGAGATCATTCAAAAATTCAGCAGCACTTTCTCCCGTATACATTATTTAAAAGTCCCTCCTGGGTCTCCGAAAGGAAAATCAAGGGTACTTAATTATGGATTATCTGTAACGACATCTGATTATTTCATTGTCTTTGATGCAGATAATCAGCCCGCTGAAGACAGTGTGATGGAATTGATTCACGCTGCAGAACGTACTCCTGACGCTGGAGGAGCAGTGGGTTATGTTAAGACTATCAATGCAGACCGAAACGTATTGACCAGAATGATCTCGATCGAATTTCAGGTCTTTCAGCTATTAATGCAAAGTGGTCGATGGAAGATGTTTAAAACAGGTTCCCTGGCAGGAACGAACATGCTGCTTCGAAGAAGTGTTCTGCAGGAAGCTGGGGGGTATGACCTGTATGCTCTTGCCGAGGATGCAGAACTTACTGTCAGGCTGACGGCTTTAGGGTGGAAATTACCTGTTGTTCACCACTCTAGAACATGGGAACAGGAACCAGAGAAAATCAGTATCTTTGTCAGACAGCGTACAAGATGGCTGACAGGTAATATCTATCTATTGGAGAAATCGTTTCATGAATGGAGTTATTGGAAAGGAAAGACGTTTGTCCATAGCTTCCAGCATGTTTTGACTTATTTATTATTTGTATTAATGCTGCTATTTTCAAATACATGGTTCATTCTAAGCTTACTAGGAGTCAACCTGCCCGATTTTGAATCTCCTTTGCTGTTGTTCTGGTTTATGAGCTATGTAGTTTATACTGCTCAGGTCGTCAGTGCAATGGTGCTTGAAAGGACTATTACCCCCTTTAATGTACTTATCGGCTTAATCATGTATTTCACTTATGCTCAGATCTTCCTGTTATTGCTTTTACGGAGTGGACTTTCTTATATATGGAGCCGGCTGACGAAGCAAACAATTAAGTGGGATAAAACAGAAAGGTTTAAGGATGATGCAGCATAAAGGTTATGTTGCTAAAATACTTTTGCTGCTGATTTGTAGCCTTCTTTTGTTTTTAAATTTCTCTTCTTCTGTTGACCAGGAAACAGTTACTAGTACCGTCAAACAACAATACAAGAACAAAGAAGGTTTCATTGCTAGCTATGGAGATGGAGAACGCGACACTACTCCTATCCTTCTTGAAAGCCTCGGGCAATACATGGAATATTTACTCATAGTCGGAGATAGCCAAGAATTTGAGGAGCAGTTTCTCCTGCTTCAATCTAACTTCACAGTCACTACCGATGAGGGCATTTTTCTAAAGTGGCAGCTGGAAGAAGATGTAACTGCAAATGCTTCAGTAGACGATTACCGGATAATAAGAACACTGCTAAGAGGGGGAGAACAGTTTCATAATTCCTCTTACACTAATTTTGCAGGACAGATATGGGATACAATGAATAAAACACAAACTGTTAATGGTTTAATCGTTGATTTCTATGATTGGTCATCACAACAAAGAACATCCGAGATTCATCTCAGTTATATAGATTATGATGTGCTGGAGAAGCTGCAAGCTTCCAAATTACCTAGATACAAGCAAATCTTGGCAGATGGCCTGACAGACAAAATTTTTTTCAATGAAATCTACAACCCGGAAAACAATAGCTACCACACAGCAAATGCAGAGACGGTAAATATGATTGATCAATTCTTGATTGCTATTCAGTATGCAGAAAGTACACATGAAAAACCGAAAAGTTTTCATGATTGGGTTCAAACTCAAATGCAAAATAATGGTCTATTATATGGCGGCTATGACCGTAACACCGGCAAGCCCGTAGTTAATTATGAATCTAGTGCTGTATATGCGCTTGCTTTGATTTATAGTTTAATAGTAGATGATCAGCAAATGTCCGAGACTCTATACAGCCAGCTGCAGAAACAATCACCCTTGCAGGCTGACCCAAATTACAATGATATCCATTTCTTTGATTATATGTATGCTTCTTATACAGCAACACTATATAAAGAACAAAAAAGCAGTCGTTGACTGCTTTTTTATCCTTTAATATATGCATACAGCTCCTGCGTCTCCGTTTCAGCACCAAATGCACGCGTTGCGCCCCACACCTTATCCACTTCTGCTCCATTGATTTCTGCGTCCATATCATGAAAAATCCGATGCACATAACGCAGACTGTTCAGGTCCGCGCTGTCTGTTGCGATTCGCATGAACGCCTCGGCGTTCCACATATCGTTTACAGCTTCTGATGGAGCAAAGCCTTCCGTTCGCAGTCTTTCTACATCCTTCTGCAGCTGCTGCCATTCCTCTGATTGAGCCAGATAGTCGATATCTACATTATCGATGTGTCCCCAGCCAGTGAGATCATTCAAATAGGCATGCTGGTCACTGATGATTTGCTTGACCAGCTCTTCATTCTGATAGGCAACTTGTTCATCATAGACCTCGTATGTGAACGTAGAAAGGAAATCCTTTGTATCGCCAGAAAGTTCCTCCAGCTTGGACGCCCCTTCTCCTTTCTCTACTGGCTTCAATTGTTTATCTTCCGGCATTTCAGCTGGCAATTGTTCTTGCTGCGTTGCCTCATTTTCTTTCCCGCTGGCTGAATCGTTTTCTTCCTGTGATAGGAAGAAGTAGATGCCAGTACCTGTTATTGCAAGTATACAAATACATATTAATGTTATAAAAAATGCCTTCACTGCTTCCACTCCTCTGCTAGACTGCTAGAATGAATTTCCAGTTTAAGATTGCTAGAGTCCATTATAGCAATAATTCCCAGCAGATTCTGTCGAAAAGCAAAAAAATAGGACGCTGATTGCGTCCTATCCTCACTCCTCATCTTCCATCACACGATAAGCTTCATTAAACAATATCAGCTGGCTATCTATCAGCTCTTCCTGATCGCCCCTTGTTACATAATGATAGACTCCGTTTTCATCCTGCTCTCTTGCCTTGCTATTATCCTTTAGCATGACATCGAGGATGTCTCGGATTCGACGCTTGATAGGTCCGTCGAATATCGGGAAAAGGATTTCCACCCGCTTCTCCATATTCCTTGTCATCATATCAGCTGAGGAAAGCTGTATCTTTTCCTCCCCATTATGATGGAAATAATAGATTCGCGTATGCTCCAGATATCTGCCGACAATACTCCGTACACGTATATTATCGCTCACACCCTTGATTCCAGGACGCAGGCAGCAAATGCCCCGGATGATTAAATCGATCTTGACACCGGCGATGGAAGCTTCATATAGCTTCTGAATGATTGGCTTATCGGTGATCGAGTTCATTTTCATGATAATTCGCCCATTCCCATACCGTTTATGTAAGCGAATCTCTTCATCCATCATACTGATCATATCCGACCGGATATCAAATGGAGCTACCGACAGATGATGGAAGGTCGGTTTCTCAGTATAGCCGCTTAAGTAATTGAAAAAATTAGTCGCATCAATGCCGAATTTCCGCTTGGAGGTAAACAGCCCCATGTCTGTATACAGCTTGGCCGTCTGATCATTATAGTTCCCTGTGCCAAGATGAACAAATCGCTCGATTCGGTTATGCTTCTTCCGCACGACAAGTGTTATCTTGCTGTGCGTCTTCAGATGGGTCATACCATAGATAACGTGACAGCCGGACTTTTCCAGTTCCTTGGCCCATTGCACATTATTCTCCTCATCAAAGCGCGCTTTCAGCTCGAACAGCACGGTAACCTGTTTCCCTTTTTCTGCTGCACGCTTTAACGCATCAATAATAGGCGAATCGCCGCTCACTCGGTAAAGCGTTTGCTTAATCGCCAGCACATCGGGATCATCTGCTGCTTTTGAAACGAAATCAACAATAGGCTCGAACGATTCATACGGATGATGCAGGAATATATCCCGATCATTGATAGCATCGAATAAATTCTCATCTGTTCCGATTTCAGCAGGCGGCTGCGGGATGAGCGTCTCATAAACTAGATGCTCCCGTTTTGCTGCAACAAGCTTGTAGAACTGCATCATTCGCGTCATGTCGATCGGTCCATCAATTTCATAGACATCCTTCCGATGGATATCCAGTGTTTCTGTCAGGAAGGTGATCATTTTGTAGTCATACTCTTGTTTTGGGATTTCCAGCCTGATAGCTGCTCCCCATTTACGTTTCTTGAGCTCTTTTTCTATTTCCTTCAATAAATCCCGGGCGCCTTCTTCATGAATCGTCATATCAGCATTCCGGGTTATACGGAAAACTGTCACAGATTTTATTTGATATCCGCGGAATAGCTTATAAATATAATGACTGATGATATCTTCCAGGAGAACAAAATGGAGTTCATCTTCCCTTGTATCCTCCAGCTGAATAAAGCGGTCCAGAACAGCCGGCACCTGCACGATGGCTGTCTTCTGCTGAGCAGCTTCATCCATCTCATGCTCGTCCAATAAGGAGACAGCCAGGTTCAGACTTTTGTTCAGAAGCATTGGAAACGGGCGATAAGCATCGACTGCCATCGGCGTAAGTACAGGGAATATTTCTTCTTCAAAATACGTTTCCAGACGAAGCAGCTGGGCACTGGACAGCTGCTCCATGTTCAATAATTCTACTTTCTCTTCTTTCAACTCCGGGATAATCACATCCTGGAATACACTGTTCTGCATCTCCACGAGACGGTGCGCCTTTGCTCCAATTTTTTGAAGCTGCTGTTTTGGCGTCATACCGGCTTTATTTTCCGGCCGGTTGAATCCAGCCTTCACCTGATCCTTCAAACCAGCCACGCGCACCATGAAAAACTCATCCAGATTGGAACTGAAAATCGACAGGAACTTTAGCCTTTCCAACAAAGGGTTGCGCTCATCAAGCGCTTCCTCCAGCACTCGTTCATTAAATGCAAGCCAGCTCAACTCTCGGTTATTGTAATTTTTCGGGTTATTCAGATCAACCCGCAGCTGTTCCTCAGTTCTCAATTTCCATGCACCACTTTTCGACAGTATTCTTCACTTCTAGTATATCAGTCAGTAAAAAGAGAGATTATGAAGTTATTGTAAATTTTAACTTATATGGAAATGAGTATCTTCACGAAAAACGAGCCCTATATTTCGTCTCAGCTGTTTTTCCAGATGTTTTTTTTGTTTTTCCACTTGATACCATTCTGCACGCCAGTCTTTGTTGCATATTACAGTAAGCAGAAGATCGTCTCCATCCTCCTGCAAATCGATGTCAGCCACAATATTCCGTTTCGTTGCATGCAAGCTGCTTGCCAGTTTGATAATAGCTCCCAGCTGCCGGTAATGTGCAAGCTCCTCTTCCTTGAACCAGGACTGGAATACTTCTGCGTTACGATTATAGAAGGATTTATTTTTGAAGGAAGCGAGTAATGCCAGAATGATTCGATCTTTATGAAGCAAGCCGTCGATTGTCCGATTCGCCAACAAGTAGAACGTGTGCTGATTTCCGGATTCTGTATCAATATACGCTCCGACATTATATACATAAGCAGCATACTTCACGAGAAACTTATCATGGTCATTCAATTCCACCAGCCCTGTTTTCTCCACTAGCTCCGCCAGCAATACAGCTGTTTTCTGCCGCTGCAGTGCATGTGTCCGATCAATCTCGAAATCCTTCGCCAGCTCCTCGAAGCTTCGTTCCTGTACGTCTGTGAATAAGGTCATTTCGTTACGGCGATGCAGCACTTCATACAGCAATCCATCCCGCAATCCTTTTCGGCTGAGAACAAAATCTGTTGTTCCTACAATATCAAGCAAGCAGCGGAACACCTGTATTGCCGGCAAAATGATATCAGCTCTATCCTTTGAGAGACCATCCACCTTCTGCAGCTCGGCAAAGCTGAGCGGAGCAAGCTCTGATTCCATGTCTTCGATATCTTGCTTCTTCATCTTATATTGATGCAATCCAGCCAGTGGATAACCGACTTTTTCCTGGTGCATCTGGACGACATTCCGAGCACTTCCGCCAATTGCGAGGATCGGCAGCTGTTTATCCGGCAGCCATTCCAATGTTTGCAGCTGCTCACATACAAATGTATGGATATGCTCCAGTTCTTCCTCCGTCGGCTTCTCTCCTGCTACAAATTGCCGCTTCAGAGATAAAGCTCCAAATGGGAAACTATGATAGAATAGCAGCTTGCGATTCTCGAAATAAGTCACCTCCGTGCTGCCGCCACCGATATCGATGGTTATACCATCCCGAAACGGTGTACTGTTCGCCACAGCCAAATAACCGAGATACGCTTCTTCATAGTCTGATAGGACCCTGATAGTAAAGTCTGTTTCTTTATCTACCTGTTCTACTATTTCCTGTTGGTTCTTCGCATGTCGAACGGTAGCTGTTGCCACACATGTTGTGGACTCCAGCTCATAAAAGCGTGTCACTTCCTGGAAGCTGTGCAATGTTTTAATCAATGTCTGGATCCCCTTTTCGTCCAGGACTCCATCAGCAGTCAAATAATTGCGCAGACGCGCAACAACCTTCACATTCTCTTTTTCTTTGATTCTGCCGCTCTTGTCACGCAAATACACGACAAGGCGCATTGTATTCGATCCGATATCTATAATGGCATAATACTTTGTCTTCATAACAAGTCCCCTCACGTCGAAATCCTTTCTCTCCATATTACCCAAAATGGAGCTGCCATAACATTGTCCCTAAAAGAAAAGCCGCACAATTGTGCGACTGTCTGATTTATCCTACTGCTTCTATTTCTTCCTTATCATCCGCATCATCTGAAGGGACTTCCGGTTGTTCGGAGTCTTGTTCCGGTGCTGGGTCCTCTTCCGGTTCTTCCGCTGCAGGAGGCTTCGGATTTGGTTTCGGTTTATCTGCAGGTTTATCCTCTTCTTTTGACGGTGCAGTATTACTATCATTCTCTTTCTCTGCATCCGTTTCTCCAGAAGAAGCCCCCCCACCTGAACCACTAGATGATCCTCCACTGGAAGATCCTCCACTATACCTACTGGAGCTGCTTCCACTGTAACTGGATGAACTGCTGCCAGATGTGCTGCTTGATGGGGCAGTGTAGCTTGATCCAGGTGCTTGATAAGTAGAATCAGAGCTAAAACCGGACTCTGTTTCATCTTCTGTAACCACTGGTTCTTCCGTTGTCTGAACTTCTTCCGTTTCAGGCTCTAATTCAGCAGCTTCTTCTTCCTCCACTGCAATCATTTCTTTCTGGAGGGCAAACTCTCCATCGATATGCTCTATTTTCACTTCTTTCGGTTCTTCTGTTAGCTTTGATTCAGCGGCATAAGACTGCTCTTTTTGCTCATTCGCCTTAAGGGAACTGCTAGTCACAGATTTGTTCTGGACATAGAAGAAAGCCGAGACTGCAATACCAAGGAAAAGGATGAATGTCCCGATCAGCAGCGTCTCCTTTTTCACTTTTCGGCAGCCTCCTCTTCATACAGTTCAATCGGCAATCCGTCTGGATCCTGGAAGAAAGTAAATGCTTTCTCTGTGAAAGGATCAATTCGGACAGGTTCTGTCTTCACACCCATTGCTTGAAGTCGTGTTACTTCCTTTTCGACATCATCTACTGTGAAAGCAAGATGCCGCAGTCCAGCTGCTTCCGGATAACTAGGCCGTGCCGGCGGATTCGGGAAGGAGAACAATTCGATAATATATGTATCTCCCAAAGCAAGATCGAGTTTATAGGAATCCCGTTCTTCCCGATATACTTCCCGAATTACTTGTAAGCCTAATATCTCTGTATAAAATCGCTTGGATTCTGTATAGTCCGAGCAAATGATTGCAATATGATGCAAAGCCTGCAGCACAGTGCTGCCCCCTTCCCGCATTTCCATTTCTTCCATTCTACTACAATAACTTCCACTATTCAGCACCATTCCACAAAATCATTTGCTTCTTTACAAAATGTCGGAAAAATCAAGACCTGCTGCCAATTCCTTTGCCTGCTTGCGATTTTTCACACCAAGCTTTTCATAGATTCGATGGAAATACACTTTTACCGTACCAAGTGATAAGTCCAGCTCCTCCGCTATCTCATTATTCCGTTTGCCAAGCTGAAGATGATAGATAAGCTGCAGCTCCCTGTTTGTCAGCTTGTTTTGCAGTTTCTGCTCTGTTGTCTCTTCCCACCAGTACGCCAAGATCTGTTCAACGTATTTCCGATGCTTCTTCGGTACTTTCTCTGTATCCATCAGTTCGTTCAGCATGTCGCGCACTGTATCGCCGTTTTTCCAATACGTACGCAAATATTTATGATCGGCGCTGAGACGCAGTGCATCACTCATAACTTGCAATGCTTGTTCACGTTCAGTTGGATACAGCAGCACCGCTTGAATGATGTACAATTCGATTTCTGCACTTAGCCGATGACCGAATTTGACGAGTGGCAGCAGCTTTTGGATATAGCTCTGCGCCTTTTCTGCTTCACCCAGCGCAGCGTAAGCCCACACAAGTGTGATGTATTCAAATAGACTTTTCTGCTGCATCGGAGGCTCTTGAAGAACGAAAAGAGAAAGCCAATTTTGAATTCGCTTTGTATCACCTTGATGAATTGCGATACGAATTCTTGCCGCCTCTGCTTTCTTGAACCAATCTGCTGAAGCATTGCTCCGCGTGAGCATATCCTTTAGCGCATGAAGCGTAGCTTTGGCTGATTGAGCATCACCTTGCAGTTCGATTTCATGACGTGCTTTTAGAATATATGTAGGTACGAGCAGACCTGGCAGTCCAAACAAGTCAGCAATAATCGATGCTTGTTCCAAATGAATTTTCACTTTGCTAGCCATACCCCATTCGTAGTAAAGCTCGGCCATGCTCAAGTGATAATAGCCGCTGAACACAGACTCTTTCGAAACTGTATGTCCCAAAGCTTCGTATAAGCGCTGAACACCACGTAAATCACCGCCTCCGCCTAGAGGGGAATGAAGGATAGTGGCATCGTGACGATTATAATCAACCGAATGGGAAAAGTATCTGCTAGAGTTCGCACTGTACACTAATGCCTTGCTAGCATGATCCATTGCCCCCCTGGCATCATCCTCTAATAAGGAAATAAAACTTTTCAAGGTATACAAATCGGCAAAATGCCTCTTTTCTTCTTCTTCGGAAAGCTGCAGTTCCCGGCGCAGCAGCTGTTCTTCCATCATATATGCATGGCGCTGTGCGAGCTTCGGCTGAAAGCGCAGGCATTGCACCCAGCCATAAATGATCCCTAATTCCAGCTGATAAATAAACTTTCGCGGCAGTTTACCGATCCATTCCTGCAGCTGGTCCACACGTCCTTCCTGCAGCAGCAGCGGAGCTGTTTTGATCAAAAGCTGTTTGACACGCTCCAGGTCTCCTGCTTTCCATGCGTATTGGATAGCCATGAGCAGCATTTCTTCGTTCTCGTACCATTCGCTAGCCCGGATGTACAAGTCTTTAACGTCTGTTGTCTGCATATCGAGCATTTCTTTCAGGTATGTGCGGAAGTGCTTATTATAGGAGAACCAGCCTGGCTCCTCCTGACTCTCGATGAGCAATCCTTGTGTCCTTAGCCGACGCATGATTACCCGGCCACGTCTTGTGCCTACAATATAATCACATAACCGGACGTGCATCGTATTCAAAATAGAAGTTCTGAGCAGATAGGTCCGTTCATTCTCAGGAAGGCTATGGACGATTTCCTGAATCAGCTGCCTTGCAACAACAATATTTGAAAACTGGAGCTCGGAGTAATCCTCCTGGAACTGCTCATACATGTGGATAAGCTGAAGTCCGGCAGCCCACCCATTTGTCTGCTGCAGAATATTTTGAACAGCAGCCTCCGTTGGCTCCTTATGCAAATGTTTTCGGATATAAGTCTCAATCTCTTCTTCTGTGAAGATGAGATCCCGCTTCGTAATCTGAAGTACTTGCCTCTGCCGCAGCAGCCGTTTCATCGAAAGACCCGGAAAAGCCTGCCCCGATACTATAATGTGAAAAGTGTCTGGCATTTCTTCTAGTAATGAAGTCAATTCATACAGTTCATTGGAATTTGTCATCAGATGAAAATCATCAATGATCAGTGCACCAGCCACATGATGCTCACGCAAATAAGCACACCATGTCGCAATGAAATGTGTCGGCGAGTAAGAAGCGGATTGGATGATATCCAATAGTTTTTTTCGTTCCTGATCTGGCAGACCAGGCATATGTAGGATTGCCTTCTTCCAGAAGGCGACACGCTGGATATCTTCTTCCTCTAGATTGATCCAGCCTACTTCCAAATCAGTTCGTGCGGCCCACTCCTGGAGCATTGTTGTCTTGCCGTAGCCGGAGGGAGCTGTCAACGTCGTCAGCTTGCACTTTTCGATCTTTGTCCAGACACTGTCCGGCTTAATCCGTTCTATTCTCATCTGACCGACTTTCAAAGTAGATTCAGCCGTTTCATTCCTGCTAGCTTCATGTTCCCGCATCCCCATCAACCTTTTTCATCTTAGTTGCTATTAGTATAGCAAAATTTGTTGAAATTTGGTGGCACAATCTAGCACTTTTGTATCTATAATTACAAATCATAGTAGTATAATGGAAACACTTCCACAACAAACCAAAAGGCACCCGCTGCTGTGCAGCAAGGTGCCTTACAAATCAAAGTTCTTGTCCGTTTGTCGCGATGACACGCTGATACCAAGCAAAACTCTTTTTCTTCGTTCTTTCCAGCGTGCCATTGCCTTCGTTATCACGATCTACATATACAAAACCATATCGCTTCTTCAATTCCGCTGTCGAAGCACTGACTAGGTCAATCGGTCCCCAAGTCGTATAGCCGATTAAATCAACCCCATCAGCTACAGCTTCCCGCATTTGCTCGATATGAGCACGCAGATAATTGATGCGGTAATCATCCTGAATGCTGCCGTCTTCTTCGACCTTATCCACGGCACCCAGGCCGTTCTCAACGATGAACAAAGGCTTCTGGTAGCGATCATAAAGAATATTCAGCGTCGTACGCAATCCTTTGGGATCAATCTGCCAGCCCCATTCGGAAGACTCGAGATAAGGGTTTCTTACCCCTGTCATCAAGTTTCCAGCTGCTGCTTCCTTCAGCTTTTCTTCATCTGTTGTCGCAATGAAGCTCATATAATAGCTGAAGCCGATATAGTCGACAGTGTGCTCACGCATGAGTTCCTCATCACCAGCAGCAATCTCGAACTCTATATCATTTTCAGTAAAATACCGCTTCATATACGTTGGATAATACCCGCGTACTTGTACATCTGAGAACTGCAATGTTTTGCGATCCTGCTCCAGGGCTGCGAATACGTCATCTGGATTCGGGGTGAGTGGGTACGTCGTCATAGACGCGATCATACAGCCAATTTGTGCTTCCGGATTGATTTCATGAGATGCTTTAACCGCCAATGCGCTTGCAACGAACTGATGATGAGCAGCCTGATACATAATGTTCAGCTTATTCTCCCCCTCTTCGAACACCAAACCGCCGCCAGTGAATGGTGCATGCAGCACAACATTGATTTCGTTGAATGTCATCCAGTATTTCACTTTGCCGTTATAGCGCTCCAGCACAGTGCGGGCGAATTTCTCATAGAAACCAATCACTTCACGATTGCGCCAGCCACCATATTTTTTCACTAAATTCAATGGCATCTCATAGTGAGAAATAGTAACGACAGGCTCCATGCCTTGTTTCCGCATTTCATCGAACAAATCGTCATAGAATTTCAAGCCTGCTTCATTCGGCTCGGCATCATCACCATTCGGGAAAATTCGTGTCCAAGCGATGCTTGTACGGAAGCATTTGAAACCAAGCTCACCGAACAGTGCTAAATCCTCCTTGTAGCGATGATAAAAGTCGATTCCATCGTGATATAGATTCAGTTTGGCTGGATCTTCAGATGCTGGATACATAATGCCGTCCGGCGACACATCTGCTGTAGACAATCCTTTGCCATCCTCTTGATAAGCACCTTCCAGCTGGTTGGCTGCAACAGCGCCGCCCCATAGGAAACCTTGTGGAAATTCTTTTTTCACTTCTGCCATGATTTAGTTCCTCCCTGTCTTTTCATGTTCCGTTAAATAATGATATAGCGCACCGTATAAATTAGCATCACTTTGATAATGGCAGCAGACAATTGCTGGACCCGCTGCATGGAACGGGTTTGCTTGCTTTAACTCTTTTACAGTTTGCTGAATTCGTTCTACCACTATTGGCTGCGCACTGATGCCGCCGCCAATGGCAAACACTTCTGGATCGAAAATATATTGGAGATTCAAAATCTGTACGGCGATGCTCTGGCAAAAATCATTAAAAACCCGATTCGCAGCCGTATCGCCAGCATTGATGAATTCGAATGCCTTCTTTCCATCTGTGACATCCGCTACTTCTTTTTCCTGATTGATACGTTTGATCATATTGACTGCTGAACCAGTACCTCCAAAGAAGGTGGCTTTCTTTGACTTCTCGTCAACTGCTTCCATCACATAACTCAGTTCTCCTGCCAGCAGATTCCGGCCATGATGGACTCTGCCATCCATTAGGATACCGCCGCCCACTCCGCTGCCAAGCACTAAGACGATAGCGTCGCGCTTGTCCTTGAGACTGCCGAGCCAAAGCTCCGCGAGTGCTGCACAGCGGCCATCATTTTCAACTGCAATAGTCACACCATAGCGCTTCTGGAGTTTTTCTTTCAGGTTCACGCCATGCTGGAAAGGAAAGGATCCGCCATTATAGATAACACCAGTGTCTGTATCGACAGCTCCCGGCGTACTGACAGCAATGCCTCGTACATCCTCCTGGAACATGTCATCTATGCTGGCAAACAAGATTTTATCGAAAGCTTCAATATTTTCCCGGGAAGCCGGCCGGCTGTCCTTTTTGATGATTTTGCCGCCTCTATCCATCAAAGCGGTTTTGACCAAAGTTCCGCCGATGTCGACTACAAGATACATGCCCTGCACCTCCTCCAGTTGTCCTATTACAATACCCCTGCATATTTATGATATAATGACACCGATTACATTTCTGGTATTGATTTCGTTTTTTTGGTAGTTACTTTCTATTTTCTGCAATGGGGGTTATGTATGCCGAACGAATGGTCCACCGTCACACGATTGCTTCATCAGACTTTTTCTATACCTGTTACCTATCAGTCAGAAGCTGCACCCTCTAGCTCTCCATATGTACAGGAAGAAGCTGCCGGCTTCTCTTTTTACATACCATTTGAAAATAACGGCGGGATGCTGCAGCTTGGTCCTGCACCAGAAACCAGCCTGTCAAAGGAGAAGCTAATTGATATCGGCTCACTCGCTTATTACATGCTCTACCAGCGCGAACTGGATGCGGCCGCATTGCAAAAGCCCTCCTTTGAACTGCCGATGATTCAGTCTGCCGAAAACAGACAGAATACCAATTTGCACCATCACCCTTATTTAGAGGAAAAGCTTTTCGACTGTATCCGTGCCGGCAAGCCAGATCTCGTCAAGGAACAGCTGCAGAGTTTTCCAGACGAGCTCAGCGGGACATTAGCGAAACAGAATGCAGTTCGAAACCGGAAGAACCTTGCTATAACGGCAATAACATTAGCCACGCGCGCTGCCATTAACGGCGGACTGGCTCCTGAGCTTGCCTTTACGATGAGTGATGTGTATATCCAGCAGATTGAGGAAAAGAAGGATTTGTCTGCACTTGTGCGTCTCCAAACCGAAGCACTGTGCACATTTGCTGAAAAAGTAGGCGAAATAAAGGCGGGAACATATTCGCGTAAAATTGCCCATTGCGTCCATTATATCTACCAGCATCTTTACGAGGTTCTCACGCTGAAGCAGCTTGCTGACATGCTAAAGATGAATCCGACTTATTTATCCGCTCGATTCAAACAGGAAGTCGGCATGCCCATACGGACCTATATCCAGCACCTTCGAATCGAGGAAGCCAAGCTCTTGCTGCGGCTGACGGATCATTCCCTGCTGCATATTTGTGCTTTGCTTCATTACCATGACCAAAGCTATTTCACGAAAGTATTCAAAAAACATACAGGCCTTACACCCCGGAGATTCCGGGAGCAGGCATAGAAAAAGCCGACAGCAGAAGCTGTCGGCTTTGAATTAGTTTGCTGGCTGATTCGATTTTTTCGCACGGATGACAGAAGGTCGTCCGATAGAATAGTAATCGATATTCGCTGTTTCTACAAACTTAAGCGGGTAGCAGTTACGGCCATCGATAACGATTGGCTGTTTCATCTGCTGTTCGAAAACAGTCAGCGGAAGGTCCTTGAACTCATCCCACTCTGTCACGATGATTGCTACATCTGCATCCTTGAGAGCTTCTTCTGTATTAGCTGCATAATGAACAGTCTCTGGAAGCAATCGCTTCGCATTGTCCATAGCGATTGGATCAAATGCAGAGATGTTCGCACCAAGATCAGTCAATTTCTGGGCAAGAACAATGCTTGCTGATTCACGCATATCATCGGTATTAGGCTTGAATGCAAGACCAAGCATGGCAACTTTCTTGCCTTCCAATCCGCCGCGTACGACCATTTGTGCCATATCAACAGGAATTTGCTGCTGCTTGTTATTTACATTGATAACGGATTCCAGCAAATCGAATGTATGATTCACATCTCCAGCGATCTGAACAAGTGCTTTTGTATCTTTCGGGAAGCAAGAGCCGCCATAACCGATTCCGGCATTCAGGAATTTATCGCCGATACGTTTATCCATACCCATTCCTTTCGCAACATCTTCAATGTTGGCACCCAGCTTACCGCAAATCGTACCAATTTCATTGATAAAGCTTATTTTCGCTGCCAGGAAGGCGTTGGACGCATATTTAATCATTTCGGCACTCTCGATATCCGTACGGAATACCGGTACGCCAAATGGTTTATTGATTTCTTCTATTAAAGCTGCTGCTTCTTCAGACTCAGAACCGATTACGATACGATCACCATTGTATGTATCGTGTACAGCGGAACCTTCGCGAAGGAATTCCGGATTAGATACAACCTCAATCTGCACATCACGATCAAGAGCTTCTGTAATCCAATGCTTCACAAGCTTGTTCGTACCGACAGGCACTGTACTCTTTGTTACGACAACTGCTCCTTTGTCTGTTACATGAGCAGCGATATCCCTTGCTACCTGCTGGACAAAGTCAAGGTTAGCAGAACCGTCCGCTCTCTCTGGGGTACCGACAGCAATATAGATAGCATCTGCATCATGGAATGCGATGCTGTGGTCAGTCGTGAAATGAAGATTGCCTCTTTCGATATTTTTGGTCATTAATTCTGCTAGACCTGGCTCATAGATTGGAGACAAGCCTTGATTCATCTTGGCAACCTTCGTCTCATCGATATCCACACATGTGACATCATGTCCTACATCTGAAAGTGCCACTCCTGTAACTAAGCCTACATATCCTGTTCCAACAATTGCAATTTTCTTCATTTTTACGATCCCTTCTTGTTTCGAGGTGTACAAACACTTCTACTAAGCTATAACTAAAACCAATTTTTTCTAAAAGATAATGATACTAGTTTACTATAAATTATCCAAAAAGCGGTTAATATTTACGATATTTTTTCATTAATTTTACAATTTTAACTGTAATGTAAAGAGGGCATAAAGATGCCCCCTCGTTTTTTTCGCTATTTTCTGCAATCCTGAATAAATGCAGAATCCCGCAGCTTACGTTTCACTTCTTTTCCCCAGTTCTTCACAGCATCCTCTGTGGTGCGTTCGATTACAGCGATTTCCTTCACAGCATAACCATGGATTATGTACCAGTACACCCATTTCCATTGCCTGTCAGTGAGTGTATGTTTGACACGCTTCCAGAATTCTTGTTTTTCGAGTAAGTCGAGCTCTTGCTGGATGAGTTCCTTTGTGTGGGCTTCATTGATGATGAGGTCGGTTTTTTCTTGTTCGCGGATGATTTTTCTGAGGTGGTCAATTAGGCGAAAGCGGATTGTTCTGTTGGCGTAGGCGTTAAAATCACCTTTTGATTCATCATATCCGGTCCAGGCGAGGAACAATGCCATAATTCCTTCTTGCAGAAATTCATCGTGCGGATCTCGAATACGCATGCGGTGGATATGATAATGAATCATATTTTTATACTGGTCCAGAATCAAATTAAAATCGTTATTGCGAATGTCCTTCAATGTCATCCACTCCCTTTGATTTTTAGATAGAACAGCTTATCCTCCTTTATGCAATATTTAGGACTATTTATTCATCCCATGCCATTCTGTCTTATAATCGTATCTTTTGCAAGAAAAGGGTGAATTTACCATAATCGACATCTTGAAGCATAAACAGCTTGTTTTTACAGGAACTTAACCGCAAGATTTGTCGTATTTTCAAGAAGCAAAACGAAAACACGCATTTTCCATTAAGAAATGCGTGTTTCAGACAGTGTATTAATAATTTGTAAAATAAAAAGATGGACTACCCTTCCCATGCTCTGAATAGGCTGTACAAGTCAGCCAAAAGGAGGCCAAGCATGGGTAATATACTCAATTATATATTGTTAGGAGTAAGTCTCTCTGCACCAGTCGGTCCAGTCAATGCCGCTCAAATGGAAAAAGGAATACGCGGCGGGTTCCTGCAAAGTCTATCTGTCGGGTTCGGTGCCATGCTGGCAGATATCCTGTATATGCTGCTTGTATATCTTGGGTTCTATCATGTCATCATGATCCCGGTCGTCCAGTCTTTTCTTTTCTTCTTCGGAAGCTTTGTATTCCTTTATCTTGGTATTGAGAGCGTTCTGAAAACACGGACCTTGACTCGAGCCAGTATGACGACGGTTGCACCGCTGCAAGGGCTTCGATATGGTTTCTTTCTTGCACTCGTAAACCCAATCAGCATTATGTTTTGGGTAGGCGTTTATGGATCCGTTCTTGCCAAGATAGTCGAACAAGGCGAGTCAAATCATTTATTGCTTTACACGATCAGCATCTTTGTCGGTGTTTTTCTATGGGATAATGTAATCGCCCTATTATCCAGCAGCCTGCGCCGGTTCCTGAATGATCGGCTGCTGCGGCTGATTACCTTTGTTTCTGGATTGTCATTGCTTGGTTTTGGTATCTATTTTGGCTATTTAGGCATTTTGAGTGTGCTCTGATTTTTTCCGTTTGATCCAAATACCGATAATAAGAATAAGTACCGCAAAGCCGGCACTTACATATAAGCCTGGACGTACTTCCGCTTCGACTGCTGTTCCGCTGATTCCTGCGAGCAGCAGAATACCTCCTATTACCGTCACCAGCTTATTGCCCATCTTGAACTTTTCAATCTTCCACGCAGATGCCAGGATGAACATCCAATTGTACAATAGCAGCAATCCAGCAGCCGTGGTGATGTACTCATATATTTTCCCGGGCAATAATAAAGCGGTGATGATACTGGCAAGCAGACCTACTGCCGCCAGCAGCATACTAGCTAAAGGAAGGTCCTTATACTTCAGTTTCTTCGCAAACAGCTGCGGCGCATCTTTGTCTTTTGCCAATACGACAAGCAGATTCGTTACTGCAAAAAGTGCTGCACATAAAGTGGAGAACCCAGCAATGATGACAGCAGCATTAAACACATGCGGGAAGAAATCAAGCGGCGTTTTCGATAGCGCCGTAACAAATGGACTTTCATTCATCTTGAAATCATGCGTCTTGACCATGCTGATTGCCAAAAGCAGCGAAACGACATAAAAAATCGCCAGTCCGATCAGCATAATTGTCCCAGCCTTTGCGGCTTCTTCCTTCTTCTTCAACTGCATGGACATCATTCCGATAACCTCAATACCCCCAAAAGCATAAAAAGCATAAATCAGCGATGCCCATAGCCCTTTGTATCCATCATGAAGGAACGACTCCTCAAAAGGCTTATACGTTGATTCTGTAGAGATAACGTTAAATAACACAAGTGCGGCCAATATAATAAACATCGTAATTGCTGCAGTTTTGACGACCGCAAATATATTCTCCATCTTATTGAATCCCTTGGCACCCGTCAGGACTACGATAATTGCAAGCACGGCGTAAATGGTGGAAAACACCCATAAAGGTATTTTTTCAAACCAAAACTGGCTCAAAAGCGAAATTGCCGTCAGCTGACTTCCCATAATCAATATATTCGAGCACCAATAGCTCCACCCGCAGCTAAAAGCCGCCCAACCACCAAAGGCTTTGCCTGCGTAATAACAGAATGAGCCTTCCTGAGGGTCATTTGCGGTCATTTTTGCCAATGATAAAAATACAATCAATGTGCCGACTGCGGCAGCTACGAAAGAAATGACAATGGAAGCACCAGTCAAATGGATGCCGATGACCGAACCAAGGAAATACCCCGTTCCAATCGTACAGCCAATCCCGACAAGCGACAGCTGCCACCATTTCATATTGCCTGTATTGGATGTCTTGCCCTGCCCTTTATTACCTGGATGCTTTTTCAAGTCCGTTCCCTCCTCGTCCTGTTAGTATGAGGAGTAACGATGGAATTATGTAAGATAAGCATGGTATGATGTGGTTATTGATTATGCAAAAGGAGCAGTATAATGGATTCTAAACCATCTAAAGGTAAAAAGTTGTTCTTCTACACGATGCTGGTATTACTAGCTATAATGATGATTTTAACGATTTACTTCGTAATTGACGGATATAGTGATTTGCTTTGATTTTAAGAGTTGTTCCCCAGGGGAATAACTCTTTTTTTGTGTCCCCCTTGCTTATATGACACTTTTTTACTCTTATCCCCATACTTTTGTAAAGGTTTTGTAAATTAATTAACCATCACCTTTACACAACCTTAACATTTAGACATAATAGTCGTGTTTGCAGCAGATAATTAACCTTAGGGGTGAAAAGTTTGGATATTAATATACAGGAACTGATCTTCTCTTTTATCGGGGGATTAGGTATTTTCCTATTTGGTATAAAGTCGATGGGAGATGGACTTCAACGTTCGGCTGGAGATAAATTACGCGATATTCTTGATCGATTCACAACAAATCCTTTAATGGGTGTACTAGCAGGTATGCTCGTCACCATCCTAATCCAGAGCAGCTCCGGAACGACTGTTATTACAGTTAGCTTGGTAAGCGCTGGATTCATGACGCTGCGCCAGGCAATCGGTGTCATAATGGGTGCCAATATTGGTACGACAGTCACCGCTTTTATCATCGGTTTGGATGTTGGTGCCTACTCACTGCCAATTCTAGCTATCGGAGCATTCATGCTATTCTTCTTTAAAAACAAAAAAGTCAACAATATCGGTCAAATCTTCTTTGGCTTTGGTGCATTGTTCTATGGACTTGAGCTGATGAGCGGTGCGATGAAACCGCTCCGCAGCCTGGAATCTTTCCATGACCTTACGGTACAGCTAAGCGACAACCCAATCTTGGCAGTCGTGGCTGGTACAATATTTACAGTAATCGTACAAAGCTCCAGTGCAACAATTGGTATCCTGCAAGGCCTTTATTCGGAAGGACTTGTTGATTTGCAGGCTGCGCTGCCGATCCTGTTCGGGGATAATATCGGAACGACGATCACAGCTGTACTTGCTTCTATCGGTGCTTCCATTGCAGCTAGAAGAGCAGCCGCAACACATGTACTATTCAACTTGATCGGAACCGTGATCTTCTTGATCCTGCTTATCCCGTATACTGCACTGGTAAACTGGATGCAGGCAACATGGGATTTAAACCCAAGTATGACGATTGCATTTGCACATGGAACGTTTAACATTACGAATACATTGATCCAGCTTCCATTTGTGGCTGTACTCGCGTGGATTGTGACGAAATTGATTCCTGGTGAAGATAAAGTTGTTGATTACAATACAAAGGGGCTGGATCCAGTCATGATCCAGCAGTCTCCTTCTGTGGCATTAGGCAATGCGAAGCAAGAAGTTGTACGCATGGGTGAAGTGGCTGTCCAGGGCTTGGAAGAAACGAACCAATTCTTGCAGACAAAACAAGTGAAACATGCTAATAATGCTAATCAAATAGAAGAAGCTATCAACAACTTCGACCGCAAAATCATGGACTATCTTGTCCAAATTTCTGCTGAGTCGCTATCAGCTCAGGAATCGGAAGAGCATGGTGCATTGATCGATGCAGTCAGCGATATCGAGCGAATCGGCGACCATTTCGAGAACATCATTGAGCTTGTCGAATATCAGCAAACAAACAAAGTCAAAATCTCCAGCACTGCAATGGAAGACCTGACAAATATGTTCCTTCTTACAACTGACACGGTACGTGATGCAATGCTTGCTTTACAGAACAATGATAAAGAGCAGGCAAAACTAGTAGTCGAACAAGAAAACAAAATCGACACACTTGAGCGTAAACTTCGCAAGCAGCATATCCAGCGTTTGACGGAAGGCTCCTGCAGCGGCCAGTCTGGTGTCGTCTTCATTGACATCATCAGTAACCTGGAACGAATTGGAGATCATGCAGTAAATATCGCAGAAGCTGTGCTTGGTGAATCCAAGCATATGCATACAGTGAATTAAAAAATGAGCCCCTGTCCAACCGGACAGGGGCTCTTTCATTATACTTCCATAAGTGCTGCGTCCTTCACTACAAGATTCTCGTTTGGTGAATTACGACTCAACACCCTTTTAATATCTCCGCTCTCATCAAATACCGTAACTTGTTTCCTCGTACCATCCTCAAAAAAGTCTACTTCCTGCTGCAGAGAGGATCCATCCGGATAATAAACAAATCGTTTCACTTGTTTGTTATTCTGGAACTGAACTGCGCGGTGCGGCTTATCCTTTTTGTAAAATATCTTTCGGAAGTATGTTCCGTCCGGGTTGTACTCTAGTTTTGTGTACAGACTGCCATCCAGATAAAAATCTGTTTTATTCTCCAAATTCCCGTCTTCATCATATTTATAGGAAGATGCCATTCTTCCGGCTCGCTTGTAGCCTTTTGCATACAGTACCTCCTGGAGCTTCCCATTTGCTGAAAATACTCTGGCTGTGTGCAGGAACCCTTGCTGGAACTCATGCCTTGCAACTAATGCATTGAAGTTATACAGCAGGATAGAGAAATCATCTTTTCTAAACAAGATCTTAACCCGTTGAAGTTTATTGATAACGATTGATACTTCATTGGCTTTTTCGATATAGTTGCTTCCCTCTCGCAATAACCGGTATCCCTGGGTGCTCCACGCAACGGCTGCTGCAAATTTCCCCGTTGCATCTGGCGTGTAGATATAATGATGTCCTTCTTTGATAATCACTTTTGCTATGATCTTATTCCTGACATAAAACATGAACCCGCGCTTTGCACCGTTAGGATAATAAATTTTGCATATTCTCAATCCATTTTTATCATGGAACAGTGCATCGACTGGCTTGTGATCCGGTATTTCTGTTAAAAGCAGTCTTCTGTCCGTCTCGAATCCTGCGGTAATATCCAGAATGTTTTGCTGAAGCTTGAAAAGGTGAAGATTATCATCAGCAATCAGCTTTTGCTTGTCTTCATCAGCTGGATTCCCGCTCACAATACCATCTAATGCAGATAAGAAGTCCTGATAATATTCGTCATTATAATGATAATAACCCCGACCGTACACATGGTCATGTGTGGAATAGTAGTCCATATGCTTGAGTTCGATAATAGGGATTTCAGGATAATTTGCTTCAATGTACTCGTATAACGAATGCAAATATAAATTAGTCTCTACTGCTCTTCTGGCACTGTACTTCCGATGACCTTCATCTGGAAATGTGTAAGCAAGAGGAACAAGCTGCTCCCCGTCCGAAACCTTAAACTGAGCAAAGGCTTTATGCAGGATGACCCGCTCCAATGGATAATACTGCTTCAGTCCCTCGATAAAGGTATCAATGTATCCGTATAGATCGTCTGCATTACCTGGTTCATTCAGAAAATCAACTCCGAAGCTCTCCAGAACCTTTTGGATCTCTGGACGACGTTCCACGTGGGATTCCCCAATTTTAAGTGTTGGCATTCGTTCGTCAATCAAATCGAAAATGAAGTAATCTGCGCCGCCAATAATGAACTTCTTCGTGAAGCTATCATCCACCTGTTTGAGCACAAAGTCGCTGACACTTTCATTATTGGTAAGCTGCAGCTTTATTTCTCTGATAATTGCAGCCTCATCACCGAGCGCTGCTGGAGCAGTGGAAATGACTTTTAAAGGCTTTTGAAAGATATACTTATTTACTTTGTATGTTTTCTTGTCCTGATAATTGAAGGACTCCCTCGTTACGCAGGATCCTTTTATTTCTATATTCAACATCAGCCAATCCCCTCTCCTTATCGAGAATTTCACGTATATAGTTGTACGTTTCTTCGGTATTGTTTCCGTCGGTTCTCTCAACCATCAGGCTGAACTTCGATTGGTAGGCTGCTTTCTGTTCCTGAATATAATTGCTCTGGATAAAAGCATTCAATTGATCGAAATCGTAAATAATGTCGCCAAATGCATTCTCCTTCTGCAGGATGTTCCGGGCACCATATTCTTTTTCTGCCTTTACCTTATCCTCCCAATAGAAGATGACATTGCTTCCGCCAGCAAATGCATAGAACGTAACAGAAGAATAATCAGAGATAAGCACTTTAGTTTTAAGAAGGATATCCTTTATGTCACCAGCGTATAGCTTGGATTGTATGTCGGCATAGATAGCAGGGAATTGATCACGCAGTATCACCTTTGCTTTCGGGTGCAGTACTACATTGATCTTTTTCCCTTCATAGAAAGGATCACTGTTGATCATACGGATGAATTGTATGTACCTGCCTACATAAGAACCTTCTGTTTTACCACCTGTCAGATCCCAAGGTCTCCATGTAAGCATGAAGGTTATTTCATCTTTTTGGACTGTCTCTTTTGATTCGACATACAGGTCCAGATTAGGAAGACCGGTAGGTATAATATCGTCGTCTGTATAATTTGCATACTTCAAAAAATTCCGACTTTCTCTTCTGGAGCTCGTTACGATATAATCCGGTGCAATCGGCACTCTTTTATTGAAGTAGCCTCTTTCAAATACATTTGTCGCTAACGCTACACCATGCTGAAGGAATATTTTATTTTTGTTATCTAGAATTTTCTTCTTGATCAACCGATCATTGTCGTACAGACGACGCTGGATATGCGTAGCTAAATCTGAGGAAATCAATGCATCTGCTTTGAAGATATTATAAAAGCTTCTAAGCGTATTTTTTTTGATGATATATTTGCTGCCAAACTGTTCGATTAATGCCGGGTATAAGTCCGATTTGCTATCAATAATGAATCTTGCCATCGAATCGTTTTGCTGTCTGGCATATTTAAAGATTTCATAGGCTGACTCGCTGGCTCCTTCACAAAACTTCTCAAAGAGGATGATGCGATTATTTTTCCGAGCGAATACTTTCACAAATACATACGCAATTGCTTCTTTTATTACGATTGATTTATGCAGCTTGTTGGAGTACACGAACACTAACTGCCCTGTGACCGATTTCCTGATAAATACAGATAAACTCTTGCTTATACGGTAATTGAACGTATTGTAAAGATAGTGCTTGCGGCTGTACTTATCAAAGCCGCTCTTCTTGAACGGATAATAATAATTCGCCGTGTCGTTATGTATGCGAAGAAACATCGGTAAATTGATCGAGCTTGTTTCTATGTATATTCGTTCGAGGTCTTTGGCTGGGATGATGCAGAAGAATGTATGATATAAAAGCTTCAGTTTACTGGTATTGAAGGTATTCTTCTCGCGTATCGTCTTTGAGAATAAATATTTGATCGGAAATCTGTGCTTCTTGTCATATCCCAGGGCGATCTCATATTCCTGTATATTTATATACCTGAACCGCAAAACCCCTATGAATAGAATCATATTCAAAAGAGGAATGCTCCAAACACGCTGCGAAGGAGCTAATTCAGCTTTTTCAATTATCTGCTCCTCCGTAAGGCTTTTATGCTTACGGGTCACAATAAAGGATAATCTCATGCGCTTGTCCAAATAAAAAATGACTTGCTTTCCTTTGTGATAGACAATTTCCTTAATCGTAACGTTATGAGACTCGTCGTTCTCTTCCGTAATTATCTGGCCTGCTGCATCATACACATAGTATTTCTTATTGGAGCTTCTCTTTCTCGTAATCAAATTCACCGAACCGTTAAAGTCCAGAAACCCATCCTTGAAAACGAGAGAGCCATTAGATACTTCGCTGTAGACGGACAATCTGCTGTCTCCTCTCATATCTTCACTAATAATTTACAAATAAAAAAGATAATTTACATTCGATTAAAATTATAGATTCATCCTTCTCCGCACGAAAGATGACGAAAGTAATGAAGTTTTTAGTCAAAATAGATATAATCAGCAACTTTTCTCCCGTCTTTTTCCTTACTTGTTCCAATTAAATCATTCTTCGCTTTCCCATCTAGGACAAGAGATGTACTTCCTCCTCCATCCAGCACATATGCAACCCGTATGTATTTGATTTTGTTTTTGATGATGTGATAAAAGTCCGTATACGTTATGCCGCTGTTTTGCTCTGTTCTGCCATCGAATGTATAGATGTATGTATTGTTGTAATAATCCTGCATGATGATTTGCCGAGGATTATCGATTTTTATATTCGGTATGGAATAGTAACGATAGTAGTTTTTCCACTCACCATCTGCAACCAAGGGAAAGAAACCTTGCCATGTATTCACGATATTCTTCTCTTTTATTTCCTTATCCGCAAAGCGTGACTGAAACGTATACAGCCGGCCTGCACGATCACTGCCAAGCAGCCAGCTATTCCCCAAATCACTTTCCTCTTTTTGGAATTCTCCATCTTTCATTTGTATACCATAAGCCTCACCCTTGTCGGGATTGAATACACTGGCATTGATCGCCACGCTAGCATCCTGTCTCTTTGAAAAGGATAGTACCTCCTCCAGCCCCTTGCCAAAGTCATCGTTTGCATATGCCTTCTTTACCGGGGAGGTCTTACCAAGTTCATTCTGATAATATATTTTGGTTACATAGTATACGGAATCATTGTAGTCATAGGAATTAAAAACCACCTTGGTTTTATCATAGGTGGATGGGGAAAGATCTATAGGAAGGATGATGAAAGATAGCAATACTGTTAAGCAAATGAAACCTATTTTGAATGGCTGCTTCATGCGGCGTGCTCCTTTTAGTTGCCTCAGGTTAGTAGTAAAAACATAAGCAGTTTCTAGGTTATCATTAATGTTTTAAGGTATAAATAGAGCGATAAGGCTAGAAGATGTGAAGGAGAAACTGTAAAAAACAGTTCTGATAGCACAGATAAGAACAAGGCTTTCTGATTAAGTAATAACAATTATATGGATGATAATAAGGACAAAAGAAATAGCCTCCCAATATTTAGGAAGGCTATTTCTTGAAGTTGTTACGAAATCATATCGTGGACTTTATCTCGTTCCTCTTGAGAAACTTCATAATAATAAATATCATCGATGGTTGTGCCAGCACCCTGGATTTGGTAATTCTCAGAGTTCTGACGCACATTCCGGTAGTTCTTGAACAGATCCGTCATCGTTGAGAAGTCCATATTCGTTTGGACATTATCACCTAACGCACCTAAAATATCATCAATCTTGCTAACAGAGTTGATGCTTGCACCTTTATCGATAACCGCTTGGATTACTTGACGCTGTCGAGCATTACGGCCAAAGTCGCCATCTGGATCCAAGTGGCGCATGCGCACATAGCCCATTGCTTTTGGTCCGTCCAGCTGAATTTCTCCCTGTGCATAGTGATAGCCTTTTTGATAATATCCTTCATCAATCCAATCAAGCTGGTTATTCACTGTGATACCGCCAACTGCATCAACAAAGTCGGATAAACCTTCCATGTTCATTTCTGCGAAATAATCGATTTCAGTATCCAGAAAGTTCTCTACTGTATCAATTGTCATATCCACACCGCCGAATGCATATGCGTGGTTAATCTTATCCGTAGTACCATGTCCAACAATTTCTGTACGTGAGTCACGAGGAATACTTATTAGTTTCATAGAATCATTCGCTGGATCAAGCGACATTACCATCAGTGCATCAGAGCGCCCTGCATCATCATCACGCTGGTCAACACCTAGCAGCAATACATTCAGCTTCTCTTGATCCTTCACTTTTGTTGCAGATTGTTTCATATCAATTGAGTCTGAGCCTTTTTGCATCGTATTAACTGTCGTCTTCGCTTTATTCGCAGCATAGATGCCCGTTGCTGCTACTGCAATTATTAACACAGCAATAATACTCAAGGTTACTTTCAGCCATGTTCTTTTCTTCTTACGCTTTTCTTTCCTGCTCAAAACCATATCCCCCTTATTCTGTTACCACTGGAAATTAAATTATATCAGAAAAACCTCTCCTTTTTCCGTTTAATTGTAAAAAGAAGAGGTCTATATTACTGATTTAAGAAGTTTTGCGCTTCTTGGGCATTCTGTTCCAAGCCGCCCACATTAAATTCTAGTACTGCTCCTACATCATAGCGAGCATCATGATAGGTATCATCCATCGGAATACGCATTGTATCCATATCCTCTGTTTTTCCTCTTAGGACATCCGTTCCCATTGATAGCAGCAAGCCGTTACGGACATTTGTACTGATATACCCATTGGCAATACCAATCATCTTAGGCAGCTTCGCAACAGTCGTCACACTAGCAACTTCCTCTTTCAGCTTACCTAAGACTTCCTGCTGCCGCTGTACCCGACCGTAGTCACCATTCGCATCATGGCGGAAACGGCTGTATGCCAGCAGCTCTTCACCGTGAAGCCTTTGCGTGCCTTCTGTCAGCTGTACACCCAATGCTTTCTGGTCAGTTGTCATCTCTGGTGTTACTGTTACTTCAATGCCGTCTGGTGCTACGGCATCAACAAGCTTTTCAAAGCCTTTGAAATCGATTTCTGCATAGTAATTAATCTCAATACCAAAGTTTTCGGTAACTGTCTTTCGTACTAGTTCAGGGCCGCCAATTGAATAAGCAGCGTTGATTTTATTATAACCGTACCCTGGAATATTCACATACGTATCACGCATGATCGAGATCAGCTTAGGTTGCTTTGTATCCGAACTGTAATTGGCAATCATGATTGTATCTGCGCGTGCACTATCTCCTCCGCGAGAGTCACTGCCAAGTACAAGTACATTAACGTTATCAACATTTTCGTCGGAACCATTGAATTCAACTTCATCGCTTAAATTATTATCTGCGTTCGCAGCTCGCGAGGCAGAAATATATTCATATGCAGCATAACTTCCAATCGCTAAGAATGCGATCAGGAATACCATCATAAACAGTCTGAATTTGCGCACTTTCTTTTTCTTACGCCTCTGACGTTGTAAAGTCACAATTATCCGCCTTTCTGAAAATACCTACTAAAGATAATAGCATGAAATGCCTATACAGAATATAGTTTTTATAATTTTTGCAAAGAATATCCAGTATAAATAATCCAATTTACTGTACAGCCAGTCTGAACTTATATGTACTTATTTATTTGTATAACAAACCGGTACAAATGCACGGGATATTTCATTACATTTTGTTTGTCTTTTTTTGTCATTTATCTTATTAATTTCAAAATATATAGTAATATATCCTTATAGTATTAGTAGATTATAACAGCGAGGGAGGATAAAGCGAGGTGGAAGGAATAGTCCCCATTGAGCCGGCAGCACGTCAGCCAGTATTTGTTGGTCGCCAAAAGGAATTAACAGTATTCCATGACTGGTTAAAGAATAATGACGCAACGTCTGCTTTATTTGCCATCTCTGGTATGGGCGGCATTGGGAAAAGTTCTTTGCTGGCAAGGATGAACTATCTCGTTAAAAAAGAAAATGTCAGAATAGTCTTTCTGGATGGCAATGCCTGTCCGCAAACACCAGCAAGCTTTATGGAATATGTTCATAGCCTGTTGCAATCCTTCCATCAAAAAGCTCCTTTAGATGTGTTGTTCCATAATCCAACAGGCATTAGACTACTCCTATGTATCGATCATTTTGAGGGACTTGCAGAAGTAAGAGACTGGTTTTTGCACACGTTTATTCCACAATTAGCTATGAATGGCATTGGGATAGTAATTGCTACCCGAAAGCCCTTGCCCATATCCATTGCACATATACAGACACTATCTTTGCCGCTGGATTATCTATCTTATGAGGAATCGGTTCAATATATTGAGAAAACAACCTCTTTGTTTCCCAAACAGATTCATGACTTAGCGAATAAAACAGACGGACTGCCTTTAAGCCTTGCCTTAGCTGTAGACATGGTAACTACAAGTACAAATCCAGATGTGCGCGCTGTTAGTCAAACGATCAGTGCGAAAATATTAAAAGAAGTAACCGCTGTTTCACTCCACCCGCTACTTGAAGTACTTATTGTCATGGAGTATGCCAACCAAGAAATATTCGAAGCTGTACTCGGGCGGAAGGTGAGCCTGGAAGATTATCGTAATCTGCAACTGCTGTCATTCATTGATCTGCACCCTTTTGGATTGAAGCTGCATGACGTGGCGAAAAGTTACTTACTCCAGGATTTCCAGCTGAGGGAGCCGACAAGACTTTATCGGCTTCATCGATCTTGCATGCGGGCACTGTATCGAGAGCTTACACATGCTTCTCAAACAGATCGCGTAATCATTGCATCTGCGCTGCTCAAGATGAATCAAGCGATGTGGCCAAAACATAATGCTTATGCAAGTTTTACGCAGCGAATTCATCAGGTGCGAACAGGCAAGCTGATAGCCAGTGACCTTCCCCTGCTTCATGAGCTTTTGGAGGAATGGTGTTTTTATAGTGTAGATAAAGAACATAACCAGAACTACCATGATTTCTTGGATGCCGTGGTTCAAATGGATCCAGACAGTATAACCATTTTACGCGATTATACGAATAAGCCGATTGGCATGTCCATCACGGTGCTTTATACGACACGAACGGCTCCTTTGCTGCTCCAGCATTTTCAGAATGAGCTAAATGCTATCTTTACAGCAAAGGGATGCAGACACGCTGCATTGCAAGCAGATACTTATATTCCCATTCTTGTGACAGCACAGAATGACATTACTGCCTATACAAGAGAAGAACTAGTTGGCATGCTGATTGTCGAGCAGCTTGTGAAGTTAGAGACAGGCAGGAGAGCTATACTCGTAGCTACGAACAATTCGCTCAAACAGTTCCTGCGTACAATAGGCTTTAACAGCCGTCCTGTAACAGACACCAGCTGCGATACCTCCTGGGCGAGAGCTGACATTATGGAGCTGGATCTGCGTACAAGACCTTTTGGTGACTGGGTCCTTCACATGATGCCGGAAGAACAACATAAACAGAACAGCTTATCTGTAAATCACATGCGGCGTATCCTTCAATCCATCCAGTCACCCCGCGAGTTAAACCGTTATTGCAGCATGTTCACAGACTGTCACGATGGACGAGCTGTACAGCAAAAGGTTTTGCAATGTCTTCAAAATCCTGATGGACTTTCTAAAGAACAACAGGACGTACTATTAAACAGCTTTGTCCGCTACCCGAATAATATAGTAAAAGCCGTAGCTGCAAGCAATATGAGCAGAGCTACCTTTTATCGCCAGCAGAAGAAAGCAATTCAAAAACTTACTGATATACTAGCATTATAAAAAAGAAGCGACACAGTGAACCGCTGTATCGCTTCTTTTATGTATTATACAAACCGCTTTTTAAGCCCTCTTCTGCCAATTCTTTCAGGCTCCTCCCTTATAACCACTGCACCTTCTACCATCTTCCAGCTGTTATTCATCAGCATATAAGCAGCTTGATTGCCAAATGATTTTCCTACTTCCTGATAAGCCCTCAGCAAACCAAAGCCTTTACCAGATTGATGGTTATTCGAACCAATAAAGTGAACCAGTTTGGATGCAATCAACTGCTGTGTGAATTTCCGTACCTTCCCACCATAATCCCCATTGATACTCCCTGCAGCAATCTGAACGAAGCAGCCGTTTTTGACTAGTTCGTAGAGAAATTCCGGCTGCTGATTTACATACACGTTCTTCTCTGGACTAGCAATCACAGGATGAAATCCTGAGGCCTGCATCTCCCGGATCAATTGCTTCACATAGCTAGGAAGCGGATTCTCAGGTAACTTCAAGTAAAGATAGCTTGTATTCGTATTAACTGCCAGTAAGTCCATGAAATCCCGATCCTCCAGCAAATCATTTGATACAAGCGTCTCCTGTCCAGGTAGAACCTGTAATGGAATTCCCTCTTCCCGAAGTATTTCATTAAATTCGTCTATACTCGCATAAATTCTTTGTCGATTATTAAAAGAATGCCGACTCTGATCATGCGGAGTAGCCACGATAGTATCAATTCCCTCAAATACAGCTTCCTCGGCCATCTGCAAGCTTTCCTCCAACGTACTCGGCCCATCATCGAGACCATGTAAGATATGGCAGTGAATATCTATCATCAGAGATCCTCCATTCCATTAATTTGTCGTTAGTGAAATGGTAGCATGAGACAAACTATAAAATGTCTCACTTTAGTATCAATTATTTTTATCATGTTTTAAATTCAGTTTATCATTTAAATGTCAATTAAAATTAATAACCGTAACTTATTGTAAGGATTTAAGCTACTTCATATTCAAATAATACAGAGTAAAAAAATAAATGCAGGCAATTTTCTAGTTTGCATGCATTTATCTTTAATTAAAGAAGATTGAAATAAAATCAATAATCAACTAATAAACAATTCAACTGATTAGAAATTATTTCAATCGATATACTATTAACTTCTCTCACGTTGTATTTCTTGCTTGTTCTTAACATAAATTAGTGACAGAAATGCCCATATCTCATATTTTATTTCAAATGACGCATAAAAAGACACAGAAATAAACAAGAAAATAAAAGAAAAA
>NZ_NPBF01000033.1 GCF_002272135.1 Virgibacillus sp. 7505
GCCTTGCGACAGTAACTTTATACTATCACCATGTTTCGATACTGTCAATACTAGATTCAAAGAAATATAGAATATCTGCGAGGAAGCCGTCGAACCGTCTTCCTCGCAGTGCTTTTACCTTATTTAAAGACGAGTTCGCCTTTCCATTCCAGCATTCCGCCATCCATATTGATCACATCATAGCCTTGGTTCTCCATAAACGCAGCAGCATTCATGCTTCGATGACCGCCGCGGCAGACAAGTACATATGTGTCGTCCATCGGTAATTCAGGCAGCTTCTCAGGTATTTGCTGCAGCGGGATATGAATTGCTCCAGGAATCATACCTTGCTCTACTTCTTCATCTTCCCGTACATCAATCACTTTATAGGAAGAGGTGCCATTTTCAATTAGTTCATCCAATTCTTCCGGTTGTATATTCCGCATGTTCCGTTCCCCTTTACTTAAAATAGAATCCCTTCCGTAAAACAGAAGGGATTCGCTTATCAGTTTGCTACTACATTGACTAGCTTGCCTGGAACGACAATCACTTTACGGACAGTCTTTCCTTCCAGCCAGCTTTTCATTTGTTCGTCGTTTAGTGCAATTTTCTCAAGTTCTTCTTTTGAAGCATCATGAGGCACCATAACTTTTGATCGCACTTTACCCATTGCCTGTAATACGATTTCGATTTCTTGTTCAACAAGCTTCGACTCATCATGGACCGGCCATTCTGCAAACGTAATCGTATCTTCATGACCAAGTTTACTCCATAGCTCCTCTGCAATATGCGGTGCCACCGGTGAAAGCAATTTCACGAATCCTTCTGCAAATTCACGCGGAATGACAGGCGCTTTGTAACAATCATTGATGAATACCATCAATTGAGAGATACCTGTATTGAAGCGCAAAGCTTCAAAGTCCTCTGTCACTTTTTTCACAGTTTCATGATACGTTTTTTGCAGATCTTCCGATTCTGTATCCTGTACTTTCTCAGAAAGTTCTCCTGTTTCTGTGATAAATAATCGCCATATACGATCAAGGAATCGACGGGAGCCATCCAATCCATTTTCAGACCAAGCAATGGAGGCATCCAGCGGCCCCATGAACATTTCATATAGACGAAGTGTATCTGCACCGTGGGAATCGATAACATCATCAGGGTTCACCACGTTACCTTTGGATTTACTCATCTTCTCATTATTTTCTCCAAGGATCATTCCTTGATTATATAACTTTTGGAAAGGTTCTTTTGTCGGTACAGCACCGATATCAAACAAGAACTTGTGCCAGAAACGCGCATACAGCAAGTGAAGCACAGCATGCTCTGCTCCCCCGATATATACGTCAACCGGCAGCCATTTCTTCAGCGTCTCAAAATCAGCCAGCTTCTCCGGGTTCTTCGGATCGATATAACGAAGGAAGTACCAGCAGCTTCCTGCCCATTGCGGCATTGTATGTGTTTCACGCTTCCCTTTCTTACCTGTTTCGGGATCAGTGACATTCACCCATTCCGTAATATTAGCAAGCGGGGACTCACCAGTGCCGGATGATTTGATTTCATCTGTTTTCGGCAAAACAAGTGGAAGCTCTTCTTCCGGTACACTTGTCATTGTACCATCTTCCCAATGGATTACTGGAATTGGCTCACCCCAGTAGCGCTGACGGCTGAAAATCCAGTCTCGCAGACGATAACTGATCTTTTTCGAACCTTGTTTGTTCTCTTCCAGCCAAGTAATTGCTGCAGATATTGCATCTTGTTTATTCATACCATCAAGGAAATCAGAATTGATATGCGCTCCCTCACCAGTATGAGCTTCATTTTCTATGTCAGCACCTTCGATAACTGCCTTGATCGGCAAATCGAAAGTCTTTGCAAATTCATAGTCGCGTTCATCATGAGCAGGTACAGCCATGATAGCTCCGGAACCATAACTCATAAGTACATAATCCGCAATCCAGATCGGCATTTTCTCGCCATTGACCGGGTTGATTGCATATGCTCCTGTAAAGACACCAGTTTTCTCTTTCGCAAGATCTGTACGCTCCAAATCACTTTTCGCAGCAACTTCTTGTTTGTATGCTTCGACAGCCTTCTGTTGTGCCTCAGTAGTAATTTTATCAACTAACGGGTGCTCTGGGGACAGTACCGCGAATGTAGCACCGAACAAAGTATCCGGACGAGTCGTAAACACATCAAAACTTTCATCAGTGCCTTCTATGCGGAATGTTACTTCCGCACCTTCCGAGCGTCCAATCCAATTGCGTTGCATTTCTTTCAAGCTTTCCGGCCAGTCAAGTTCATCCAAGTCTTCTAGCAGGCGATCGGCATAAGCAGTAATACGAAGCACCCATTGCTTCATCGGCTTGCGGATGACAGGATGTCCGCCCCGTTCACTCTTTCCGTCGATGACTTCTTCATTGGAAAGTACAGTACCAAGAGCTGGACACCAGTTCACTGCTACCTCATCCACATAAGCAAGACCCTTTTTATACAATTGAAGGAAAATCCATTGTGTCCATTTATAGTATTCTGGATCTGTCGTATTAACTTCACGATCCCAATCGTAAGAGAACCCAAGCTCCTTGATCTGTCTTGTGAAGGTCGCGATATTCTTTTTCGTGAATTCTTCCGGATCATTTCCAGTGTCGAGCGCGTACTGCTCTGCAGGTAATCCGAAGGCATCCCAACCGATTGGATGCAGTACTTCATAGCCTTGCATCCGTTTCATGCGAGACAGAATATCTGTAGCTGTATAGCCCTCAGGATGCCCAACATGCAAACCCGCACCGGATGGATAAGGAAACATATCCAGCGCATAAAACTTTTGTTTTTCAGAGGAAGTATCTGTTTTGAATGTTTTATTTTCTTCCCAATAAGCTTGCCATTTCTTTTCGATTTCATGATGATTGAATGACATATCGTGTGCCTCCTGTACTCTCTTCAACTTGAACAATCTGACCGTGAAGCAAAGAAAAAAGCCCCTCATCCCAATAATGGGACGAGAGACTTCTCCCGCGGTACCACCCAACTTAGCGCTAATTGCGCCCGCTCGACATTCCTTAACGCGGAAAACGGCAAAAAGTACTGGCAGTTCCCTTTTGCAATTACGAAGGCGAGTTCACAAGATGCTGGGACGGCTTGCACCGGAATGCCGTCTCTCTTAAACCAAGCAGAGCTTGCTACTACTCCTTCTCCTCATCGTTCACAGTATTGTTGTGTCCAGTGTACGGAACTGGACTGCATTTGTCAAGATTCGGCAGCTTCCGTCCGGAACACCGAAACAGCGTCCTGCAGTTCACGTGTTACACGATCAAGCTGACCGACTGTCATTGCCAGCTGCTCATACGCTCCATACTGGGCATTGGTGGAATGATGGACGATATCGGTCTTCGCAGTATTTTCCTGAAGGGTACTGCTGATTTGTTCTACCCTGCCTAGTACCTCAGCTCCCAGCCGCTCCGATTGGATGCTGCCGTTTTGGATTTGCTGCAGCCGATTCGAGATGGACTGAAACTTTTCTTCGATCTCCATGAATGAGCTTTCCATACTTTCCATAGAAGCTATTTCCGCTTTGGCAATTTCATGGCCGAATTGTACAGCTTCGGATAAACTCATAGTACCCTGTCGAATCGACCCTACCGTCTGATAAATAGCATCTGCAGATGATTTGGACTCATCCGCCAGTTTTCTAATTTCATCTGCAACGACAGCAAAGCCTTTCCCCGCTTCACCCGCTCTTGCAGCCTCAATTGCGGCGTTTAGCGCAAGCAGATTGGTCTGTTCAGCGACAGAAGATACTGATGCTACCATTTGCTCGATTTGCTGGGAGTATTGGATGAAACCTCGAAGCGATGCTTCCATCAAGTCTCTGCTTTCTCCGTTTTTGACCATGAGCTGCTGCTGGTTATGTACAGTTTCCCTGCCGCGTACCGCTGCCTCAGACGCAAGTTTGCCCAGCGCGACTGTTTCCGTAGCAAACGCACTGTTTGCACTGCCTTGCTTATCCATCTGCTCTATCAGCGTCACCGTCTGCTGCAAATCTGCAGAAATTCGCTGCGATCCGGAAGTGATTTCACCAACTGAAGCAGCAATTTCTTTATGGAGCCCCTGTAGATTCTGGTTGTCTTTATCAATTTCAACAGACATTCCGGCTACTTCATCACTAGCCTTCTCAATGGAACCAATCAAATTCTTCAGCTGCTCCGTCATTTGTCCGAAGGCTTGGTTCATCTCACTGATTTCCAGACTACCTGTTTTCTCTAACGGTCCCACCGTTAGATCACCCGCTGCAATTTGGTTCGTCCTGGATGCGAGTGCCAATAGGGGATCTGCAATCGACTTACTCGTTCTTCGAGATGTGTAGTTTGTGATGACTATGAGCAGCAATACGCCTATAACAGACACCACAATCACAAATGTAATCTGATTCTGCAGGGTAAGCTGTTCATCCTCATAAGCTGCTGTACTGTATGCGTTCGCCATATAAATATCATTCAGCAGTCCTTGGACACGGCTTGATAACCGCAGCGCATCCATCTCATTCACATTAGTCAGCAGACTCGTTACTTCTGCCTGCCATTCATCATATTTTTCCTTTCCCGCCTCGAGATATGCTGCTGACTGCCCTTCCGATGATTGCAAAAGCTGCTTGAAGCTTGAATTGCTTTGTTCCATGTAAGAGCGTAAATCAGCCGCGGAAGCATCCGTGCGGATTGTAGTCGTATTCCGCAGTACCTGTCCGGCATTGTTCAGCTGACTGTCAAGCTGTTGAAGCTGAAGGAGATGCTGAACTTGCTCATAACTCGAAGCATTGATCCTTATCATACTGAAAATGATAAAAGCAATGAGCGCCAATGCCAAAGCACTCGTCCCTGCTGCCTGCAGGAATAGTTTCCGTGTCAGTTTCATTTAGCTCACTCCGATTCTAACAGCTTTTGTGTCGCTGTATGGACTTTCCCTTCAACTGTGTCGGTAATACTGACAACAGCGATAGGACTTAACCCGACAGCCTGCTCTTCTAAACCGATCATATGATTTTCAGGCAACTCTTTGCCTTTTGATAACCGTTCAAGAAAATCGAATATAATATGATCAATTTGCACCTGAGCAGACGTGACGACATTTTCAGGAGCGAGATAGCTCTGGTCACCTCCAGCGCCGATCGCATATACATTCGCGAGTGCTGCTTGCTGCAGCATTGCCTTTCCAGCATCGCCAGGCTCAGCGAAAAGAATATCTGCTTCTTCAGCGATCATTTCCTTTGCCGCTTTGCTGCCTGCTGCCTTATCATCTGGCGAAGTCCCCCGAACGAGCAGTTCGGTATCCTTGGACGTATCTGCAATTCCTTGTTCGAAACCTTCCAGGTAAGCACTGGACGACCCGCCAATGAACCCTGCTTTACCTGACTGCGTCACAGTGGCAGCCGCCACTCCAGCCAAATAACCTGCCTGCTTTGTATCAAATGAGTAGCCGAACAGATTTTCTCCTTCCAGCTCCGTCTCAAAAGCTATGTATGTAATTTCGGGATTGACCTTCGACTCACTGATTACCGCATCCTCCGCTGTTGTTTCCAACGTGATAATCATGTCCATTCCTTCTTCCGCTAGTTCCTTTAATGCTTTTTCATAGGTTAATTCTGCAGTGATCTCTTTATATGAATAAATGATATCAAGCCGGTCTCTCGCTTTTGTCAGTCCCTCGATCGCTAAATCATTTCCTTCCTGATCTCCGAGCCCTGCTTCTGTCAAAACGATACCGATACGTTTTTCTTCATCCAGTTTAGCTGCTGCCGGGTTTGCCGCACACCCAGATAAATAACATAGAATCAAGGCACAAATAGGTATTAGGATGTACTTATACATGTCGATATACTCCTTTCTCTTTCTTCATACTAATACTATGGTCCTTACATCGACAGTTTTCTACATATATTTGGTAAATTAATTGTAAATTTTCCTTTACACTAAAGAGATTTGATTTGCTAAATAAGCGCATGTAGCGTAAAAATAAGAGAGTACAATTTGTCAGAGAGAGGATTCAGGGAAATGCTAAAACACGTTATCGCTTATGCACACGAACTGATGGAGCAAGTGATTCAGCCAGGAGATACTGTCATTGATGCAACATGCGGAAATGGGAACGATACACTCGTACTCAGCCGTTATGTCGGCGAAGATGGAAAGGTGCTGGCATTCGATATACAGGAGCAGGCCATCGAAATGACGAGTAAGCACTTAAGCCTGCATGATGTCACGAATACGACGTTGATTCTGGACAGCCACCAGCGTGTCGATCATTATATAACTCCCGAAGATGAAGGGAAGCTTGCTGGAGCCATTTTCAATTTAGGCTATTTGCCAGGGAGCAGTAAAGCTATTACCACCAATGCAGAAAGCACGATTACTGCAATTGAGAAAATCCGTCACGCAATGAAACCCGGCGGCAGAATCGTTTTGGTCGTTTATCATGGCCATCCGGAAGGCGCCATTGAAAAAGAAGGACTGCTTGCCCACGTAAAGGATTATGATCAAAAACATTACGCCGTCTTGCAGTACCGTTTCCTTAACCAAAAGAATACTCCGCCATTCATCATTGCAATCGAGAAGAAAAAATGAAAGAAGCGCGAGCCCCTGGCCAATCGGGGTACGCGCTTCTTTTTTATAGCTTTCAGCAAGAAACTTGATAATATTCGGTGTTATACATATACTCAAAGTCTGTTTTTTAAAAACTGATACGCCATCTGATCAGCTTCCTCTCCCATTGTGGGGCCGTGATTAGCCTTGGAAGCAGCTAGATACATAGCCTCCGCACCAGAAGACACTAGGGCATTATAAAGGCTCTCGCTTTGCTCAATCGGTACCAGAGGGTCTTTACTCCCATGCAAAATCATCATCGGTGGATTATCGGCGCTTGCGTATGTAATCGGACTGCATTTTTTGGCTAGTTCTATATACTTCCAATCCAGTTCACCCGTATCACCTCTTTCCAGCAATCCATTCAAATCCAACAACGATTTTCCAGGCTCAGTATATCCAAGAATTTGGGTTACAACAGTATCCATGGACTTGTCTGCATGATCAACTTCTGTTCCAGACAAATTCTTTAATGCTGCATTGGTATCACTCTTGATGAGTTCTACTAAGTCGGATGGCGGATAAAAAATTGCTGCTGCCCTTACCGCACTTGTATATTCTTGGTTACCGCCGACATCCCCTTCCATTTCCCTGCAATTTGCGCTCATTGCGACCATTGCTGCTAGATGTCCGCCAGCAGAGTTCCCCAACACGCCAATTCGTTCAGGATCGATATGGTATCTATTTGCATTCGCTTTCAAATAACGCACCACTCCCTTGCAGTCATGAATGCACGCCGGGAAAACAGACTGACTGGCCAAGCGATAGGATGGAGATACAATGGTATATCCTTGTTCTACCAACTTTATAAGTTCCCTGAAATATACTGCTTTCTGGGTAACCTGCTTGTATTCTCCATACATCCACCCACCACCAAAATAGTAAATGATGCAGGGACCTGGAGTTTTCTGGTTAAGGTCTTGATAAATGTCCATTTTCAGTGTGTATGACTCACCAGTATCAAGCGCTACCTCGGCAAAGGATATATCTTCGCAGCGCGGCGGCCGGCCTGGCGGACATAATGGTTTTACATTAGAAATCTGTTGTCCCATACACGTTTCCTCCCAATATATATTACAGTCTTTTATAGACCGCCTAGTTGATAAAGGATTCATCCTGATTTGGAATCAAGCTCTCTATCAGGTTAAAACAAAACGACTCCAGCTTAATCCTCGTTATACAAGCTGATTGCATTCCATTCATCAGTTCCTGTTATTACATAATCAACTTACAGGGAACATAATCATCGCACCAACACTTAGCGCGAATATTCGAATCACATACATAGGTACGGAGAACAGCCAGAACTGCGGCAGCTTATACTTACCCATACCTAAGATCATAGCAGGCATACCATCGACTGGCATGTAGCCGCCGTTCCATGCAGATATTACAACTGCAACCGCTGCAGCAGTTGGATCAAGACCCAAACTCAGGCTTGTTGCAATAGCGATCGGTGCAAAGATATATACAGAACCCATATTTGAACCAGTAAACGTAGCACATGTACTAGTTAAAAGAGCAAAAATGAAGATCAGCATGAATGGACTGATATTAGTCCCTAAAGAATTTGCCACGTAGTCTCCTACCATAGCTGTGAATCCAGTCTCAGCCAACGCATTGGCAACCCCTATAACACCGGCCATTAACAGGATGACTGGTGCACCCATATTATCTCGAACTTCCTTGAAGTCAAGTACATTAATTATCAGCAAGAATGCCCCAGCCAGGCCAGGTATGACATAAGCCGCTTCGCCAAATAAATTCATGAGCATCATGCCTGCTACACTTAAGACAAAAGCCGCTATCGTAGCGTATTCTTTCCATTGAGGCATGGTATTGATTTCAGACGCAACTGCCACTTCATCAAATCCAGAATCTTCCGAAATCGGATGATCCGGCAATAGACGATAAGCAACCAAAGCCCACGCCAAAAAACCAAGGGTCAAGATGAAATTCACCACTGCAAACTTAGACATAGAAAGCCCGCCGGTAAATCCAGCTGTTTCCAGTACACTGACAGTAACACCATAAAACAGCGCCACATTGAAAGGAATCAAAGGATGGTTAGTCGCAAATCCCAAAGGCATCATTAATTTAGACGTAGGCATTTTTTTATTGTAAGGGATAGTAGATATCAAAGATAAAATAAGCACGTAGTATCCAGTGGAACCAGGTCCAGCTAAACTGGCACCAAACATAACCACTACAATCAAAAGAGCATAACTTTTGTATCCTCCCTTATTCACCAAAGCAAGCATAGAACTTTGAACCTTACCAATTACACTCGTCTTCATTAGTCCCGCCATGACAACCATAAAGCCGGCGACCATGATAACGCTTGAATTTACAAAGCCGGCGAAAGCCTCGGGAACTGTGGCCAGACCTGTCACTACAAGCAAAAGGGAAGCTATGAGTGGTGGTGCGCCGAAGGCAAACTTATCTGACATGATCATCACAATCATCAGCACCAAGATACCAAGTGCAAGATACATATCCATTGTCATTTTTGTTACTCCTCTCTTAAGTGATGACACTTTGCCATCATCTTGAAGACTTCCTAGAGTCTCTTATGAGTTGCACATCATACTCCCTTACAATCTCGAGCTAATCCCTCCCGATGAAGCGGTTACATTTTAAGGCGCTCCAACGGCAATTTTATATAGGAGCATGTTAAACCGATATCTCAGATTGCTCTGCTGCAATTCAACCGCGCACCTTTACTAGCAATGTGTTCAAACTATATGCGACAGCGTTGCATGAAAGTGTGCTGCGGCTGCTATGCAAACGCAGCACACCGATGCTAGAGTATTAGGAGACAGCCGCTATGTCGCCCCACACTCTATTCATTTACTGGTAGATTCATCTGGCCCTTTCTACTTAGCTTATTTCTCCAGAAGTTGGATTGTAGACCCCTTCGTATTCGCGCTTTGCTCCATAAATGTCCTCAACTGAAAAACCATTATATTTTACACACATTCTATTTTTATACGCGTAAACTAGGTGTAGATACCCTTGCGGATCTTGATAAATAGTTGGATATTCGAACTGTGAATTGTTCGTTTTATTCTCCACTCCAATGAAACCTTCAGCGTGTTCTATAATCCGGCCAATCGGCCAAGTTTTACCAGCATCCTCCGACACTGAAACTACGACAGGGTTTCTTAATCCAGGCCAAGCTACTTTGCCTTTTTCAGGGTTATTAGCTGAATTAGCGTTATATGCAATCGCAATTGCACCGTTATCCAGTTTGATTGCGCTTACACTTGAATTGTTATTTGGCAAGGTTGTTGGCTCAGGAGCTGTCCACGAATCTCCATAATCGGTCGACTCACTTCTATATATATAATCTGCGAATCTGCTTCTCATAAATGCCACTAGATGACCATTCTCCAATTCTATGACGTTGGCATGTACTCGTCCATTACTATCAGGCATACGTACTTCTTTCCAAGTCAGTCCTTCATCGTCCGACACATGCATTACTGTGGGATCATTCGTCAGACCAAATTCGGAATCCTCACATACCCACGTGCTGAAAATCCATCTGCCATTACTTAATACTTGAATAGCTTGTCGTGCAAAAGTACCTTGCTGGTCGAACAACACTTCTGGCTTGGACCAACTTTCACCATTGTCACTTGTTTTTTGATACTTAATAATGGAAGTGAATTGCATATTATCTTTATCTGGCTGTCTGCCTTCCTGGGAAGTATAGATCAACCAAACGGAATTATCTGGTGCATGGAAGAATGATGGGTTTTGCTCACTGCGCGTATCGTCCTGTGAGATGATTTTCGGTTCGTTCCACTCTTGGGAGAGATGATCAAATTTAGATAATACAATTGAAATATCCGGGCTGCCTTCAAATGAACCAGCAAACCATGCACATAGCAAATCACCATTTTCCAACTTTGTAACAGTCGGTGCATGTGCAGTTGAAAATGGTCCAGATGGAATCAAAGAAAAATCAATATTTGTATATGCATCATGATATAATTTACCGTTTGGAATTGACTCGTTAATTACTATTTTATTACTCATACTATTCACCTTATCTTTCTATTTAAATTTCGATTTTAATAACTGCTTTTTTATAATTCGTCGTTTCATCTATATGTTTTAGAGATTTATGTCCATCGTGAGGCAGACAAATGTAGGCCATACCTTTATTGATTTTCATAGTCGTTTTCGGACTGCCGTTTAATCGAACGACATCTTTCTCGGCATTGTATGTAACATCTACTGCTAATTGATCAATGGGTGCCCATGCTACATATTCCGATCCATCCAATACAATTTGAATATCGATATATTTTTTATGAGCTTCAAACGTCCCTTCATCTATGTGAGTCGTAGATCCTTCCTGAAAGAACAAATAGCCTCCATCAAAATCAAATCGCTTATTATAATCTATCTTTGCTTCTTTGAATTTCTTTAAACCGTTGTCGAATTTTGGATTTAAGGATTTATACTCATCCAAATTCTCTATTACATCGAAAATCACATAATTCACTCTTTCCTGCATTAACGGTATGAACTAACTTCTTCCCCAGATAACGGGTTACATTTTTCACATAAGCTTCTTTGATAACTTCCTGAGCAAGATTCTAGGTTCGACACCCATACTGAGATTTTTGGGGATCAAGCACCCATTTTGCATAATGACTATTTTAATTCTTATTTCAAAACTTCCTTTGGAGACAAGTCAGCTGCGGATTGGATAGCCGCAAGCATACTTCTTTCATCTGCAATATTTTTTCCGGCAATATCAAATGCAGTACCATGGTCCACGGAGGTACGAATAACACCGCCATTTAAACCAACCGTGATATTGACCCCCTCTTCCAGGCCTAATACCTTTATCGGAACATGGCCTTGATCATGATAACAGGCAACGATCAAATCAAAATCACCACGAACTGCTCGGAAAAACACAGTGTCTGCAGGATGCGGACCGCTTACATTTATGCCTTCAGAAAATGCTTCCTGTATTCCAGGAACTAGTTTTTCTTCTTCTTCCCCTTCACCAAACAACCCATTTTCACCCGCGTGTGGATTAATTCCGCAAACCGCGATGCTTGGATTTGTATATCCTGCACGTGTCAACGTTTCGTGAGCAAGCTTTACAACCTTATACGTTCGTTCTGGCGTGATAGACTCTACTGCTTTAATCAAGCCAACGTGTGTGGTTAAATGGATGACTTTTAGTTTTGGCGAAGATAACATCATGGAATAATCAGCTGTTTCCGTTAATTCTGCAAGAATTTCAGTATGTCCTGGATATAGATGTCCTCCTTTGTGGAGGGCTTCTTTATTTAATGGCGCAGTACAGATCGATTGAATCTCCTTCTTTTTAGCCGACTCAACTGCCGTTTTCAAATATTGGAAGGCAGCATCTCCTGCTTTTGGGGATAACTCTCCAAAAGGTAAATCAGCTGGCAATAAATCCAAATCAATACAATCGATTCTGCCAAATTCAAATTTACTATCTGAGACAGATGCAATAGTCTCAACAGTTAATGGAGATTGTGTGACGCGGATGGCTCTTTCAATTATTTTCGCATCACCGATCACAATCGGTCTGCATATATCGTAAACAGCTGTATGGCTCAAGGCTTTTACAATAATTTCAGGACCCACACCTGCGGCATCACCCATGGTAATCCCTATAATCGGCTTCACTATATTCCCTCCCACGAACTTCATACTCGGCCTGTCAACATGACTTTCTCTTAGCCATGCTGAAAGCTATAGTGACAACTAAACTAGTAATTTGCGATAAATCGTTTCCATATCCTCTACACTTATATCCTTTGGATTGTTATCCAACAGACGTGTGACTTTCGAAGCCGAAATAGCTAATTCCGGGATATCTTCTTCTGTTACGCCATATTCCTTCAAGTTTTGTGGAATTTCCAGCATGTTCGTCCATTCTACAATACGGTCCACTACATTTTGAGCCACTTCTTCTTTTGAATGTCCTTGAATTTCAATGCCCATTGGTTCTGCTACAAGGTACAATCGATCTGTAATGCTATCCATATTAAATTCCATGACATGACGTAAAAGCATTGAATTTACTACACCATGAGGAATTTTGAACTTTCCTCCCAATGGATAAGCCAGTGCATGTACAGCTGCTGTACCCGCTGCCGTCAGGGCCATCCCGCCATACATAGAACCAACAAGCATTTTTTCTCGCGCTTCAACAGACTGTCCATCTTGATAGGCTTCAACGATACTCGACGAGATAAGGCGAATAGATTCTAATGCAACCATGTCACTGATTAAGTTTGCTTTGTTTGAGATAAATGATTCCAGTGAATGGGTAAACGCATCCATTCCTGTTGCAGCTGTAATAGGCTTTGGTAACCCTAAAGTTAAAAGCGGATCAAGGATTACAATGTTCGGCAGAAGATGCTTGCTTACTATTCCGACTTTTAATTCTTCATCAGGCAATGTAACGATCGCATTTGGCGTTACTTCAGCTCCTGTACCTGAAGTAGTGGGAATTAACACTGTTGGGGTACCAGGTTTTTCAACTAAATCTGTTCCTAACAAATCACGGACTGATTTATTATTCGTTCTTAATACAGATAGAATTTTAGTGGTATCAAGAACGCTTCCTCCTCCAATACCAATTAATACGTCGTAATTTTCAGTGGATGTACTTTGAAATACTTCTTCGATGTTTTCAACTGTTGGTTCAGGAAGGATGTTCGTATTAACATCCGCCTTAATACCCTTTGCTGATAGTTGGTTTGTTATTTGATCTACAAACCCTAAATCTTCCATTGGCGGCTGTGTAATAATTAAAGCCGACTGTATTTTTGTGCCTACTAAATGAAGTTGCTCTCCTAAATCACCAAGAGAATTTGGTCCGGCAATAATATGGTCTGCTGTTTGAAATTTATATAACTTCTGCATTGTCGTTTGTATTGTCCTTACCTCATTTCCTTCACTTTTTATGAATGCAATGGAGTATAGTGTCACTAGCACTGGCATTCTTATTTAAATACCGCTAATACTGCTCCAGTCGAACACCTATTGTTTAATTTTTAAACAACATTCATTTTTATAACGCTTTCATAAATCCATTATATATATCGTTGTTTAATTTATCAACATCTTTTTTTGAAATTTACATGCACTGTCACCGGGAGATGGTATGGAAGCAAATCCGGATACACCTATCACAGTCACAAGCAATTTCCGAATGGTGTCATCCTGATATAATGTGGATTTGAAATGAGCTTAGAATGTCTTAACGGGTACCGGAGTATGTACAGAAATCCCTGTTGTTCGACCTGTTCTGGTGTTCTGTTCTTAACAGCCGTTCATCAGAGAAGAAAAAATGAAAGAAGCGCGAGCCCCTAGCCAATCGGGGTACGCGCTTCTTTCATTTTATTGTATGCCTTGATATTCAAATGGAAAAACTTCGATTTGTTGCCGCTTGCCTTGAGCAATGTTTTGATCATCTCTTTACTATCCGAAAGCAAACTCACTTTGCGATCTGCCAAGTACAGTCCGACAAGCCCGTGATGGACCATCTCATGGAATGACGCATGCGGTAGACGCTGGACACTTTCGTTCGTCCGTTCTATGAAGTATAGGAGTCTTTCCTTCATTTCCTCCGAGTCTCGGTAATAATGGCAGAAATTCAGATCGCCTTCCTCTTCATCCTCCATCTGATCAATATAGTAATCCAGCAGAATGTGAAGTCCTTGCATATATGGAAAATAGCTTTGATAGATATCATCAGCCAATTGCTGGTCGATTTCCATCCCCATTCCATAAGATACAAAGCAGAAGATACCGAGTGTCGACCCGCTGCATGCCGAGAATTCATACCACGTAAGATCCCGGTGTTCCTCTTGATGCAGGGCAAACCAGTTTGTCAGTCTTTCAATCCGCTCTTCCTTCGCTACATGCTTGTGCACTTGCAAATCGCCGTATAATCCAGAAAGTTTCAGCAAATACGGCTGCAGAACTTGCAGATTGGGCTGTTTGCCGAGGATAGTCTGACACGTGAAAACAAGTGAGTGCAAGTATCCGCCGTCTTCTTTTTCATCACGCAATGCATAATAATCCTTCAGCTTTTCACCTGGCTGCAATGCATCCAGCATTGATTGATGCAGCAGGCGAAAATCGTCTGGATCGAGTGAAGTACTGCGATCACATAAATTATCGAGATAGTCACTGATAGTCTGATAGGCAATAATGAACTTGATTGCCTGCTTCCATGCATCACCAGCAAGCAGACTGTACACCGCTCCACCCTGGCAATGGAAGCGTTTGGTCCGAATACTCTCCAGCGCCTGCTTTCGCAGTTCCGGATCCGGTATCGCTTCTGCCCTCTGTGTCCATAGTTCCAATTCTTTATGTACTTCCGGGAATATTTTCCGATATACTTGATGCATAAGTAAAACCGATGACTTTGGTATTTGTTGGGTCATAATGTGATTTCGCTCCTCGAATCCGGGATTGTCTTCATTCCAAAAAATCTATTAATTCTATAAGAACATAAACGAAGGGAGTATTCAAATGATATACGAATACGACAAGAAACGTCCACATGTCCACAAAGATGCTTATGTTGCCCCTGATGCTGTTATTACAGGGGAAGTTACGATTGAAAAAGATGCCAGTATATGGTTTAAGACAGTTATACGCGGAGATGTTGCTCCAGTTGTGATCAATGAAGGCGCCAATGTCCAAGATCTTTGCGTCCTTCATCAAAGCCCTGACCTTCCTCTTATTATAAAGGAAGGAGCCACGATTGGTCATCAAGTTACGCTGCATTCTTGCACAATTGGGAAAAATTCCCTTGTAGGCATGGGCTCACTCGTCCTTGATGGTGCGATCATAGAGGATGGCGCATATGTAGGTGCGGGGTCACTCGTGCCTCCTGGCAAAACGATTCCTTCCGGCAAGCTCGCATTCGGCAGACCTGCTAAAGTCATTCGTGATTTGACCGAAGCCGATTACAAAGATATGGAGCGCATACGAATGGAATATATCAAGAAAAGTAAACAGTATAAAGAAACAACATAAAAAGCCGCTCCTTTTACAGGAACGGCTTTTTTATTATGTGGTCTGCAGCTTGCTTTCCACTCTGTCGACTTTTTGGAACTCCGCAAAGTCATACTTACGTTCAACATAAATCTGATGCCATAGCATGAAGGCAAGTACAGTCCAAATTTTACGGCTGTAGTCTCCCTTGCCTTGACAATGCGCATCCAACAGATTCAAGATATAGTCTTTATGCAAAAGATGATCTGTTTGGCTTTCATGGATAAGTGTCTTCGCCCAGCCATTCAATTCGTTTTTCAGCCAGTGGCGCATCGGTACTGGGAAACCAAGTTTTTTACGATGTAAAACATGATCCGGCACAATGCCTTCTACTGCTTCACGAAGCAAGCTCTTTGTTGTGTTGTTAGCGATTTTCAGATCTTCCGGAATCTCACGGGCAACACGGAATACTTCTTTATCCAAGAATGGCACGCGAAGCTCAAGTGAATGTGCCATTGTCATCTTATCCGCTTTCAATAGGATGTCTCCGCGCATCCATGTATGAATGTCGATATACTGCATCTGATCGACAAGGGATTCGTTTTTCACATTCGCATACAATGGGGCAGTGATCTGTTGATAATGGATTGCATCATTGTATGTTTTCAATAGCTTCTGCTTGTCTGCATCTTCAAACATTTTAGCATTTCCGATATAGCGATCCTTCAATGGTGTTGTACCACGCTCTAGGAAGCTCTTACCGCGTACACCTTCTGGCAAGATTTTAGCCACTCTTGCAAGCAAAGCTTTTGCAGGTCCAGGAATGCTGTCGAACATGCGCAAGGATTCTGGCTCACGGTAAATATTGTAACCGCCGAATAGCTCATCGGAACCTTCACCAGAAAGTACAACCGTTACATGTTTGCTAGCTTCTCTTGCCACAAAATAAAGGGCCACAGCGGATGGATCAGCCAATGGATCATCCATATGCCACATGATTTTCGGAAGTTTCTCTAAATATTCTTCTGGTGTGATGATATGGGAATAGTTTTCTACTCCGAGTTTTTCAGCTGTTTCTTTCGCGACATCAACTTCGGAGAATCCTTCCCGTTCAAAACCAACAGAGAATGTTTTCAAATTCGGATTAAATTGCTTCGCAATGGCTACAATGATGCTGGAATCAATTCCGCCGGAAAGGAATGAACCGACCGGTACATCACTTCGCATATGCTTGCTCACAGAATCATGAAGAACATCCTGGATACGCGTGATCCAAGCTTGCTTGTCCATGATCTTCGGTGAGAATGTCGCATGCCAGTATCGATGGAATTCTATCGGTTCACCTTCACGCTTCACGAAGTAATGACCAGGCTCTATCTTTTTGATACCTTCTGTCATCGTGAATGGCTCCGGTACATACTGGTAGCTCAAATAATGCTGCAGCGCTTCGGTATCAACTGTTTCTGATTCTTCAAGAAGTGTGATGCTCTTCTTCTCAGAAGCGAAGAAAATCTCATCTTCTGTCTCCTTATAAAAGAGCGGTTTGATGCCGAATGGATCACGTGCTCCGAAAAGTGTTTTCTTTTCTTTATCCCATAGCAAGATGCTGAACATACCGCGAAGCTCTTTAAATGCTTCCGTTCCGTATGTATGGTACATCGCAGCGATGACCTCGGTATCGGATTCCGTTTTGAACTCTGCGCCTTTTTTCAGCAATTCTTCACGAAGCTCTACATAGTTGTAGATTTCTCCGTTGAAAACCATCCAGATTTTTTCGTCGTCATAGCTTAATGGCTGAACACCAGCCTCGATATCAATAATACTCAAGCGGCGGAAACCGAATGATACATGCTCGTCATGGTAATATCCTTCATCATCCGGACCGCGGTGCGTGATGATGTTGTTCTGTTGTTTGAATTTATCCTTATCAGCTTGCGTTAGTTGTTTTACGTTCTTTCTAATTACGCCAATCAAACCACACATTTACTTATTAGCCTCTCTTTCATTACTTCTAGCCATTAATTATAGCATAAAACAATTCGGTTCTTGAAGGAAGATTATGGGCGCCGACACAAAAAAAGCAAGAGCGTAATAATCGCTCTTGCCTTTCAAGCAGATTATGCAAATGTATAGCTTTCCAGCTGTACTGCTTTGTCAGTCTGCTCCCAAGGGAAGTTTTTATCTGTACGTCCGAAGTGACCGTATGCAGCCGTATCTTTGTAGATTGGCTGACGCAGGTTCAGCATTTTGATGATGCCGGCAGGACGAAGATCGAATAGATCGCGTACTGCTTTCACCAATGCCTCTTCGGATTGTTTGCTTGTTCCAAAAGTATCGATACTGATGGAAACTGGTTCAGCAACACCGATTGCATAAGCAAGCTGTACTTCACATTTATCAGCAAGACCTGCTGCAACAATGTTCTTCGCAACATAACGTGCTGCATAAGCACCGGAACGGTCCACTTTCGTAGCATCTTTTCCGCTGAATGCTCCGCCGCCGTGACGAGCATAGCCGCCATACGTATCAACGATGATTTTACGGCCAGTCAGACCTGCATCACCTTGCGGTCCGCCGATAACGAAACGACCTGTCGGGTTGATGATGTATTTCGTATTTTCGTCCAGCAATTCCGCCGGAACAACAGGTTTGATAACAAGCTCTTTCAAATCAGCGTGGATCTGAGATTGCTCGACTTCCGGATGATGCTGCGTGGAGATGACAATCGTATCAATACGTACTGGCTGATCGTTTTCATCATATTCTACTGTTACTTGTGTTTTCCCATCCGGGCGTAAGTAATCCACAGTCTCATCTTTGCGTATCTTCGCCAATTGCTTGGATAGACGGTGCGCCAGTGAAATTGGCAGAGGCATGTATTCTGGTGTTTCATTGCTTGCATAGCCAAACATCAAGCCTTGGTCACCTGCGCCGATTGCATCGATTTCTTCGTCTGTCATCAGCCCTTCACGAGCCTCAAGCGCCTGATCGACACCGCCTGCGATATCAGGAGATTGCTCATCGATTGCAGTCAATACAGCACATGTATCAGCATCAAAGCCATATTTCGCACGTGTATAACCAATTTCCTTGATTGTTCTACGGACAATGCTTTGGATATCAACATAAGCGCTTGTTGTGATTTCACCTGCAACAAGTACAAGCCCTGTCGTAACAGTCGTCTCACAAGCAACACGGGCATTCGGATCCTTAGCTAGTATTTCATCTAATATAGCATCCGAAATCTGATCACAGATTTTATCCGGATGGCCTTCAGTAACGGATTCTGAGGTAAATAATCGACGATTAGCAGTCATTCTGCCAAATCCCCCTTCAACTACGATTAATACGGAAGTTTTACTCTTTCCAAGTATGTTATTAAGAAACTTGATAATGGGTGAAGGTTGAAAGAGCACTACCAATAGTATTGCTCTTTTTCTGTTATTAAGCCGTTACATAAAAAAAACCTTCCATCATAACAGAAGGATGGCTTATTCCCTCTCTTATCGTTCAAGGTATCCCTTGCTCAGGTTGAGCACCATTTCACAAATGTGACGGTTGCCGGGTTTCTTAGGGCCTGTCCCTCCGCCTACTCTGAATAAGAGTGTTTTCCGTTCGCAACTATGTTATCGGAACAGCCTACAGAAGTCAACAAAATCATGTTAATACCAACTAAAAAACTCGGAATTATAATTCAATAAAGCATCCACTTATTGATTGCATTTTAAAATAGTATGTATTAATATTTTAATGTGTTATACTAATTAAAAATTTAAAAAAGGCGGGATCCAGATGCGAATGATGCACGCGTTAACAGCGTTAGAAGAAATGCGCTCCCAATCCAATGTAAGAAAAAACCTATCCGCGGCTCAGCTGACGGAGGCGGCATTGTCCCGCCAAGAAGCACGTCTGACAAAGACTGGTGCTCTGCGGGCTGCGACAGGAAAATATACCGGCCGCTCACCAAAAGATAAATTCATCGTCAAAGACGAGCTTTCCGAAAACAAAGTGGACTGGGGAAAAGTCAACCAGCCTATCAGCGAAGAAATATTCGAACACTTATTAGGTAAAGTCGTCGACTACCTGCAGGCGCAGGAAGAAGTTTTCTCATTCCAAGGGTTTGCCGGAGCTGATGAACGCTACCACCTTCCGATACAGGTTATCAATGAATACGCTTGGCATAATCTGTTCGCCCACCAATTGTTCATCCGGCCGAGTGAAGAAGAGCTGGCAGCACATAAACCTGCATTCACTGTCATCTCTGCTCCTGGTGTAAAAGCAGATCCGCTAGTCGATGGCACTAATTCAGAAGCATTTGTAATCGTCTCTTTCAAACAGCGCGTAATCGTGATAGGCGGTACAGAATATGCCGGGGAAATGAAGAAATCCATTTTCTCTGTAATGAATTTTCTCCTGCCACAGCAGGAGATCCTTCCGATGCACTGCTCAGCCAACGTCGGGCCTGATGGTGATACAACCCTCTTCTTCGGTTTATCCGGAACAGGTAAGACGACACTATCAGCTGATCCGAACAGACCTTTGATCGGGGATGACGAACACGGCTGGTCACCTGATGGTATCTTCAATATTGAAGGCGGCTGTTACGCTAAGTGCATCAATCTTTCCGCTGAAAAAGAACCGGAAATTCATGGCGCCATCAAATTCGGTACGATTCTTGAAAATGTAGCAGTTGATGAAGCTGGTGTTTGTGATTATGAAGATGGATCTGTAACGGAAAACACACGTGCAGCTTACCCGATTGACTACATCAAGGGCAGCCTGCCGAAGAGCTTGGCAGGTCATCCAAAAACAATCGTCTTCCTGACAGCAGATGCGACCGGCGTCCTGCCGCCAATCAGTAAACTGACAACTGAACAGGCAATGTATCACTTCCTTAGCGGCTATACGAGCAAGCTTGCCGGAACAGAGCGAGGCGTCACAGAACCTGAAGCAACATTCTCGACTTGCTTCGGTGCTCCATTCCTGCCGCTGGCACCTTCTGTTTATGCTGATATGCTCGGGGAAAAAATCAGTGAGCATCAAGCAGAGGTATATCTAGTCAATACCGGCTGGACGGGTGGAGATTATCACTCCGGTTCCCGAATGAAGCTTGCTTTTACAAGAGCAATGGTTCAGGCTGCTCTCAGCGGAGAACTGCATGATACAGAGACTACGCAAGATCCAATCTTCGGCCTGCATGTTCCTGTCTCTATTGCAAATGTGCCAGCAGAGCTGCTGATGCCGGAAAATGCATGGGAGGATAAAGCTGCTTACAAAGCGAAGGCACAAGAACTTGCAGTAAAATTCCACCAAAATTTTGCTAAATTCGATTTCATTGATGAAGCTGTCCGCCAAGCGGGACCGCTATACAGATAAAAAGAACTGCCCCATAATCGGGGCAGTTCTTTTACATTGTCTTTTCAAACTTATCTATATGGTGCAATGCACTAGGCAGCACCTTATCTTTCATCATAAAGCTATATTCTGCATGCTGTGCCAGATGGGAAGGGAACTTCTCGACCAGTACTGGTCCATATGTTTCCAAGTAATTGGATTTCTTTTTCAGTTCCGAAATGATGGCATAATAGACATTCTTTACGATATGTCCAGCCTTGCCAGCTACGAAGTACTGACCGACATACTTCAGCTGCTGAACAACACCGCCAGTCTCCTCCATTACCTCCCGCAAAGCAGCGTGCTCAGCGGTTTCTCCTTTTTCCACCTTGCCGCCAGGGAACTCCAATCCCCGATCCTTATGACGCGTGAGCAGCCATTTGCTGCCGTATCGGCAAATCACCCACACATGTTTAGGCTGATCAGAAAATGGATGATCGGCAAAAGACATCTTCACTTCATTATTGTAGTAATCTCTGAACGTAATCATCTTCCCACTGCCTTCTTCACATCAAACCTACAAGTATTTGACTGCTGCGATCTTCCAGCCTCCGTCATACAAGAATTTGATCTCGATTGTATAGTTACCGTGCAAATCATCGGTATTGCTTTGTGTAATTGTAACATACTTATCGGAGTCTGTTTCCACTTTGTATGAATTATCAGGATTGAACCAAGCAGGTGTCTCCGTTGGCAGAATATACAAGCCATCCGCTTCCTCAGTGAAATAGAAATCGACAATCGGCCCGCTAACATCTCTGGTAGCCACTTCGTCAAAACTTTTTAGCAAATCTTCCTTCGTACTATAATTTAGAACTTTGTAATTTGTATCAATGTCCTGTGTGACTTTATCCATAAATGCATCTGTCAGTTGTACTATTTGTTCTTTATTCAGTTCCGCCTTCTCGACAGTCTCATTTTTTTCAGCTGTAACTGCAGATATATTGTCTGTTTGGTATGATAGCGCGAATGTAAATGGGACTAGGAGCATGATGATTGCAGCTATTGCTTTTTTCCAAGTTGGTTGAAGCATAAATAGTCCTCCTTATGTAGTCATGTTATAGGTATTCCTCATCTGTAAGCATTTAAAACCCTGAATGTTTGTAGGATTTTCATACTGTTTGTCGCTTTCTGACACTTAACCTCAATTAAGTATTCAAACGCTATATTTGAAAAAGTGTTGTTCCTATAAAAGAATATGCATCTGATTTGTAAAATAAAGGGAGGTGAGCATATGAATTACAAATGGCTTGATGAAGAATTACATACAACACGTTTAACTCAAAATCCTTTCTAATTTATCTGGCTAACAAAAGATAATGGATGGTTATTCTTGATGAAGCACTGCTATCTAAGTTTGTTTATACTAGTCAGCCACCACTATTTCCAATCCTGCGGTGCAGCTGATTCTTCCCAGTGAAGCAGAAGCGGATCAGAATAAAACAATTCCTTCGGCTGATGATATAAAGTTCTGAAGAAAAACTTATCTATGCAGCTTAGCCTCTCACTTGCCACAATACTTAAATTTACAGATGGCAATAGATGCTTCTGCAGACGGAGATTCAGCTGCGATTGATATCGATCAGCTATAACATAGGAAGACTCCAATCGTATGGAACCGATTCAGATACTGCCGAAGCTCGAAATACCCCGGACATAACAGCTTACCCATCCTCTGACTTCTAATAGCTTTATAATGACGTGAGTATTAACAACTGCTGCTCCCTAAAGTAAGTATTTAACCTGACTCTAGTGCTGATGTCTCACTCCTCATCTAGGTATTATGCTTCCCTTTTGTAATCATTTCCAAAAAGTTTGTAGTTACTTATTACTGAATGTAGAATTTTGTAGGAAATTGTGAAGCGAATTCATGTAAAATACGTAATGAATTGATAAGCTTTCCATACGGACTAATTTTTGACATCTATTGTAATAAGACATGCTCCGTTTGTAATAAGGTAACGGGGTCCGTGAAAAGCAAATTATTTTGGAGGGATTAGATGAAATCGGTAAAACACCTTGGCTGGTTAGTATTAGCACTGGCACTATTCTTGACTGGATGCGGAACAGACAGCGCTTCTACAGATGCGGAAGGCAAAGAAAAGAAAGGCCCGACGCCGGAAGAAATACTGCAAAAATCCGCCGAAGCCAATGAAAACTTGAATAGCTATGATATGGATATGACAATGGATATGGACGTTAAAGCTTCTGGAATGGATCAATCCATGACTACAACAGCAGACGGTACTATCGTGATGGATCCACTTTCCTCAAAACTCAGCATGGATTCCATGGGACAGCAATTCGATATGTACATCAAGGACAATATGATTTATATGTATGAGCCAGCATCCGATATGTGGATGAAGATGGATGCTGAATCAGAGATCGGCGCTTCACTTGGAACCGATCAGGTTGCACAGCCTTTGGATGAGCAAATCCAGCAAGTTAAAGATTTGGCAGAAAGTATCAAAGTATCCGAAACGGATACGGAGTATGTACTTGATGTTGTAGTAGCAGAAGATAAGATGATGAGCTTTATGGAAGAACAGATGGGTGCAGCAGGCGAAAGCCTCGAGAGCATGGGTAACTTTACTTTCGATAAGTTCAATTACACGATCTCCATCGATAAAGAGACAAATTATCCGAAGAATATCAAATTGGATATGGTCATGAAGATGGAAGAAGCCGGTGACGAAGCGACCGTCAATGCATTGATGGATATGAATTACGAAAACTACAATGCAACAGACAGCATCGAAATTCCAGCTGAAGCAGATAGCGCAGTAGACATCTCTGATCAACCAGCTGCAACTTACTAAACAAGAAAGGCACCAGGATACCCTGGTGCCTTTTCACTTTAAATATTATATTTCACATCTGCATCTTTTTCGAGCTCGTCCACTTTTTCAAGCATGACTGTCTGCAGGTTCTGCTGTTCCATTGTTGCTTTCAGCTGATCTTTGATGTCATCATATTTTGGCAGGCTGTCTTCCTGTTCACTTTCTTTAGCCTGTTTTTCCATTTCTTCATAATATGTCTTCATATCGTCTTCTGTCACTTCTTTTGGTGAGAGCTCTTCATCCACATATTTATTTACAAGCAAACCTTCTTTCAAACGCTGCTTGTACTCATCTTCTGTTGTACCGGCAGCTTCCAAAGCTTCCTTGAATTTGTCTTCATTTTCGAACTGTTCTTTTGCAGATTGCATTTGCTCATCCACTTCTTTATCAGAAACCTCGTAGTTTTTCTTCTCCGCTTCCTGGAAAAGCAGTTCATTTCCTACAAGACTTTTCAACACTTGGTCCTTTAATTCCTTCGCACCATCATCAGTTGTCGGATCCTCTCCGTTGGCCTGTGATTGCTGCTGAGCAGAAGAAAGAAGTGAATTATACTCTTCGCCTTTAATCTCCGTACCGTTGACAGTCGCAACTGTCTTATCCGGATCTACTTGCTGTTCCTCCATCTTTTTCTGCATTTCTTCCATTTGCTTTTGTGCTTCTTCCTGGTCAGCTGTGGAAGCATTGTCAGATGATTTATCCTCATCATTCCCGCATGCAGCCAATACGATAGCTAGTACCAGCATCAGGCATAGGGTTGTAATACGTTTCATAAAATAGAAACCCCTCTCTTCGTGTATGGTTACGAATGTAACATCTATTAGCTGTCAACTCAAGTATACCACGTATTTTTAGTAGAAAAGTAAGAGAAAGGCGCCCAGTTAGAGGGCGCCTTTTCAAGCATACTGTTTTTTACTATTTTTATGATCTTTACTATCAGGGCGGCATGTACGGCTCCCGGAACGAAAAAGATGAGTGTCAATACTAGATTAAGCAATGCTTTAAATGGCTTGCCCGTGAACAACACGGCAACAGGAGGCAATACAATTGCCAGCAGGTACATAAACATAGGTACTCCTCCTCTAAGCAGCATTACTATAGAAGTACCCTTATCTGCTCCCTTTGACACCTATTCGCCAGCAGATACCTCTTTGGACACGTGCAGCAAGTAATCCAAATCCACCTCTACCCCGATTCCAGGTCCATCTGGAACTCGCATGCTTCCTTGTTCCACTCGCAGCGGCTTTATCAGCAGGTCTCGGTCGAAATAGCGATCAGATCCAGACAGATCACCAGGAATTGAAAATCCAGGCAAGGAGGCGAGCGCCAGATTATGCGCCTTCGATATACCAGTTTCCACCATTCCGCCGCACCAGACAGCTAAACCGGCCTGCTGGCATAAGTCATGGATACGGATCGCTTCCGTCAAGCCTCCTACCCTGCCAATCTTGATATTGATGGTTCGGCACGCTCCCATTTCAAGAGCCTGCCAGGCATCCGAAAAGCTCTCCACTGTTTCATCAAGACAAATGGGCGTTTCCATGCGCTGCTGCAAGCGATGATGTAAAATTACATCTCCAGGCAAAAATGGCTGTTCGATCATCTGTAAGTTCAAACTGTCCAATTCGGCAAGCAAGGGGATATCCTCTTCCTTGTACATCCCATTACCGTCAATCATAAGCGGCAGCTCTGGATCAATTTCCTTGACCAGCTCAATGGCCTTGCGCTCATTATATTTAGTCACTTTCAGCTTGGCACGCTCAAAGCCTTGGCTGCGTATCATCTCAATAGTCTGTTCAAGATCATCGGACAAGCTGATGACCGCTCCTGCTTTCACTTTCGTCCTTGTACCGCCGATGCAAGAAGCGAGGCTCTTACCCTGCTGCTTCGCGTATAAATCCCATACCGCTCCTTCGACAGCAGCCTTGGCCATTTGATTGCCGACAATGCCTGCAAACAGCTGCGGTACTTCTGTCGGATGATTTAGCTTATTGGCGAATAAAAGCGGAAGTAAGGATTCCTGAAGCAAGCTCCAGCTCGATGCAACTGTTTCACTCGTATAAAAAGGAGCAGCAAAAGCAACTCCCTCGCCAAAGCCAGAACGCCCATCATGATCCTGAAGCTCGACAATGATGCCTTCTCTTTCGGTCAATGCACCAGCATGAGTCGTGAAAGGCTGTTTAAGCGGCAGTGTGTATCGGAATAGACGATAGCTTCTCAGTTCCATCACGCACTCCCCTCATCTAGCAGGTGCTGCAGCTTATAGCGCATCAGTTTATTACTGGCGTTACGCGGAAGCTCCTCCACAAAGTGCCAGTACTTTGGAATTTTATAGCGGGCCAGTTTTTCCTGGCAATACGCCTGTAATTCATCGGTGCTCACTTCCGCACTTTTTACAAGAAACGCTACTGGTACAGCTCCCCAATTGGTATCAGCTTTCCCGATGACAGCTGCCTCTTTTATGCTAGGATGACTTGTCAATACACCTTCCACTTCTGCAGGATAGATATTTTCACCTCCGGAAATAATCAGGTCCTTCCGCCGGTCAAGCACATACAAGTATCCCTCTTTATCTGTGTAGCCAATATCTCCTGTCGCAAGCCAGCCTTCCCGGAAAGCTCCATCTGTGGCGTCTGGATTCCGATAATATCCTTTTGTAATCATAGGACCTTTCACTTGGATTTCCCCAGGCTCTTCCGGCTTGGCAAACCCAGACTCGGTCATGATACGCAGCTGGGCAGGAACTAGTGCTTTTCCGGCAGATCCTAACTTACGAATACTATCCTCAGGGCTTAACGTCACGATTTGTGACGCAGTTTCGGTCATCCCGTACGATTGGAATACAGGGATATCACGCGTTTTTGATTCCTCAAGCAAATGGAGAGGAGCAGGTCCTCCGCCCAAAAGCATGCAGCGGAATTTCTCGGGATATGTGACGCCATCTTCCTCCTGCAGCCGCAGCAGGCGCTGAAGCATGACCGTCACAACAGAAACGATGGTCACTCCCCGCTCCATGATCGCTGTTTGTACGACTTTTTCATCGAAGCTCTCGGTCACGTATAATGGCATCCCGTAAATGGCGCTCTTGAAAATGGTCGATAACCCGCCTACATGGAACATCGGCAGAGGAGACAGCCATTTATCCCCCTGTGTTAGACCCAGATTCAGGGCAGACCCTATAGCACTCCACCAGTGGTTGCCATAAGTATGCTCGACGCCTTTCGGATTGCCTGTTGTACCGGAAGTATAGATGATAGTGAACACATCATCCAATTGCAGCTCTGTGCAGCATGTATACTCCTTTTCAGGCTGGTTCTGCAGCATTTCGATTGTCACTGAAGGAACACCAGTATCTTTTGCCTGCTTTTCAAATCTTGCCTCAGTGAGCAATAATTCAGCTTCACTATCCTGCAGCTGGAATGACCATTCAGCAGCTGTCAATCTCGTATTAAGGAGGATCAATGTTGCCCCGATATAGCTCATAGCATGGACAAGCATCACCATCTCCACACTGTTATGGGACAGCACAGCAACCCGGGATCCTTGCTTTACACCTAGCGAAGTGAGCTTCCGAGCCCGGATATCGACTGCTTTATGCAAATCACCGAATGTTATTGTCGTTCCATCGGGCGTCTCCAAAGCTAAACGCCCTGGACTAAGATCAGCCTGCTTCTGCAGCCAATGCGGGATGATTTCCGTCATGTTACATCCATTCCTTTCTGTCATAAAGAAGAACCTTTGCAATATGCTGCAAAGGTTCCTGGTGATATCTATTAAGGGAAACGCGGGAATTTCTTGAAGTCAGGCGTGCGTTTTTCCTTGAACGCATCGCGGCCTTCCTTCGCTTCATCCGTTGTATAGTAAAGCAATGTCGCATCTCCGCCCATTTGCTGCAAACCAGCAAGTCCATCTGTATCCGCATTAAGAGAAGCTTTCAAGAAACGCAATGCTGTCGGAGACATGGAAAGCATCTCTTCACACCATTTAACTGTTTCTGCTTCCAGCTGATCCAATGGAACAACTGTGTTGACCAAGCCCATATCCAATGCTTCTTGTGCATTGTACTGACGGCATAGGAACCAGATTTCGCGAGCTTTCTTCTGGCCGATGTTACGTGCAAGAAGACCAGCGCCATAACCAGCGTCAAAGCTTCCGACACGAGGACCTGTTTGGCCAAAGATTGCGTTATCAGCAGCAATCGTCAAGTCACAGACAACATGAAGCACATGTCCGCCGCCAATTGCATAACCAGATACTTCTGCAACGACTGGTTTCGGAATAACACGAATCAAACGCTGCAAATCCAATACATTCAAGCGAGGAATTTGATCTTCTCCTACATAGCCGCCATGACCGCGTACCTTTTGGTCACCGCCGGAGCAGAATGCTTTATCGCCGACACCAGCAAGTACGATAACGCCGATGTTAGAGTCGTCACGTGCGTATGTAAACGCATCAATCAGTTCATTTACCGTTTGCGGACGGAACGCATTGCGAACTTCCGGACGGTTGATTGAAATTTTTGCTATTTGATTGTATTCTTCGTACAAAATATCTTCGTACGTACGGGTAGCTTCCCATGTAATTGCCATTATGATTCCTCCAATATATCCGCTTCATTATGAAGCAAGTATCTTCTTACTATTTTATCAAAGATTCGCGGTTGTTCAACATGGACGCAATGACCAGCCGATGCAACGATGTGTAATTCTGCTGCAGACAGCCGTTTTTCCATCTCCTGATTGATACCGACGAATTTATGATCCATTGATCCAGCAACTAAAATGACCGGTTTTTCCAAAAAGGACAGCTTGTCCCAATAGGAGTCTTGTTTGCCCGTTCCCATAGTCCGTAGTGAACTTGCCAAACCGGTTGCTTGCTGCGATAAGCGTTCTTCCCTGATGATCTGCTGGATAAACTCAGGCAAGTTTTTTTGTGTATCAAAAAGCGGGATGTTCTCCCAAAAGTTCACAAACTGCTCTAAACCATCCGTTTCAAGCCGACTGGCCAGCCGTTGGTCCTGTTTTTGCCTGGCCAGCCTTTCTTCTTCTGTTCGCAGCCCGGGGGATGCACTTTCCAACAGTAGTTCACTCACTCTATCCGGATAACGGCAGGCAAAGGCAAGTGCTGCCCTGCCTCCCATAGAATACCCGAGCAGCTTAACATCCGCAATTCCTTGTTGGACAAGAAAATCAGCAACATCATCCGTAAAACGGTCCATTGTCAGGTCATCCTGAATGGCAGTCCTACCATGGCCTGGCATATCCACAGCAATCACATGATGTTTCTCACTCCAGGATTCCAGGAATGGCAGCCACGTTTGATGCGTGCCAGTAAATCCATGAAACAGCAGAAGTGTATCTGATGCTGAATCACTGCCGCTTTCGACATAGTGAAACTTAGGCATGATCAGCATCCAAATAATCCAGCAGCTGCCGCTCAGCTTTTTGCCATATTTCACGGTGCCAGCTAACATTAGCATCACGCTCGGTACGAACCTCGATGATATGCATGCCCTTTTTATTATAACTCTCCTGCAAAGCACTGGAAAATGCTGCACGATCATCTGCCAGTGTATAAGGCAGCTGATATAAATTGGCTGTATGCGCAAAGTCCAAGTTCGTAGGTGTACCGAAAAGTGCCTCAAAATGAGCTGCCTCCTGCGCTTGCGGAAGGAAGGAGAAGATACCTCCGCCATTATTGTTGATTACAACAATGGTGAGATCCAGACCATAATTGCGGCCTAGCATCAGCCCGTTCATATCGTGATAGAAGGAAAGATCCCCAATTACGAGTGTAGTACGCTTACCGCTGGCAGCAACACCCAACGCTGTGGAAACAACACCATCGATACCATTTGTTCCGCGGTTGCACCATGGCTGTATTCCTTTATCTGTTGCAAAGAAGAAGCTGTCCAAATCACGGATCGGCATACTGTTACCAACGAACACATGACTATCCTCCGGTGTTTCACGCAGCATGTCCTGCACAGCTATTCCCTCAGTCAGCTCTTTTGTTTCCTTATCATCATGCAATACGTCCTGCGCGATGCGGTTCATTTCCTGCCATGTTGGCAGCCATGTTTCCCTCTTAGCAGCAGGAATTAATGCTAACGACTTACAAAGCTTAGCCGGATCAGCATAAATAAATTGCGTGTCGACCCCGACTGGTTCACGGTAGCCTGCATGTTTCTCTACTACAATATGGTTATTGCCGGTATATTCTTTCATAAGAAATAGATATGGCTTGGAAACAGGCATAGCACCAAACCGGATAATAAAGTCTGGCTGCAGCTTTGCACGTACTGATTCCGATTTCAGGATCGTATCATATGTTTCAATAATAACATCCTTCGCATGTGCACCGCTTCGTAATTGCGATAACGGATCTGCCAGGATTGGCAGCTGCCACTTCTCCGCAAAATCAACGACTGCATCCGCAAATCCTTTATCCTCCTGTGGACCGACTACGATCAAGCCTTTTTTAGAGGTTTCAAGTATTTCGGCAAACTGCTGTACAAGGGTTTCATCCAATTGTGCTGATCCATACAAAGCAGGCTTTACAGCTGTTTCTCCTGAGGACCATATGTTCTCAATGGTAAAATCAGGTGTAAGCGGCTCGCGGAACGGAAAATTAAGATGCACTGGACCTGGATTTCCTTCCAATGCCTGCTGCATCGCTCTGCCCGCTTGCTGCTGTACATATCGCAACGCAGCCGGATTCGCTTCCGGAAGCATCATCTCATGGAACCATTTGACGAAGCCGCCATACATCTGAATTTGATTGATGGCCTGCGGCGCACCTACATCCCGCAGTTCATGCGGGCGGTCAGCTGTCAAAAGAATCAATGGGATACGACTGTAAAAAGCCTCGACAACTGCAGGCATATAGTTCGCTGCAGCAGTACCTGATGTGCAGACAAGCGCTACCGGCTTTTGGCTTTCCTTCGCAAGACCGAGCGCGAAGAATGCAGCGGAACGCTCATCCAGATTCACCCATTGTTTCATTTGCGGATGCTCGGTCATCATAAGAGCTAAGGGTGTAGAACGAGAACCAGGAGAAATAACGACCTGCTCCACACCGCTTCGCCAAAGTGCGTCCACAAAATGTCCAACATATTTGGTCAATGTTTCAATATGACTCATTCTGATACCTCCAAAGCTTCCAGCATCGGACGGAATTTGATTGCCGTCTCTTCGAATTCCATATCTGGATCTGAATCCTTCACGACACCACAGCCTGCAAATAGCACAGCCTGCTTCCCGTTCAGCAGACCAGAACGGATAGCAACGGCTGTATCACCATTACGATAGCTGTCCAACCAGCCTACCGGCGCACCGTACCAGCCTCGTTCAAGTGGTTCTTTCTTTTCAATGAAATCCAATGCTTCCTGCTTTGGCAAACCGCCCAGCGCAGGTGTTGGATGCAGCTCCTGTACAATCTGCTGCAGCGAGGCTCCGGGCATGAGTGTGGCAGAAACCGGAGTATGCAAGTGCTGAAGCTGCCGCAGTTTCAATAGCTGCGGTCCCTCAGGTACAAGCAAGTCCTTGCTGTATTTGCTGATTACATCTGTAATCATCTTCACAACGTATTGATGCTCTTCACGGTTTTTACTATCTTGCAGCAGCGCATTGCCGATCACTTTATCATCTGTCTCATTTTTACCGCGCGGAGCAGTTCCAGCGACACAGCTTGTATGCAGTGTGCCAGACTCAACACGCACCAGACGCTCCGGCGTTGCCCCAAGGAAACATGCTGAGCCGTTTTCGACAGCAAAAATAAAACTGTCCTTTTGGGTGTCCAGCAAATTCCGAAGCACACCCGCTGCCTGAAGCTTTTCTTCAAATTCAAGTTTCATCGCCCGTGCCAGCACGACTTTATCCAATTCAGTCGACTTTATTGTGTCCGTTGCTTCTTTAACTAATCGCTTCCACGCTTGTGACTCAAGCTCTTCTTTACTAATGAGCACAGTCTGCAGCACAGGAATATCATTTTCAGAGAACAGCTGCTCAAGCTGCTCAAGTATATTAGTGATTTGACTTTCGATATTTGAGCTGTCCACTAATTGATTGATGGTTACATAATATTCTTTCTCCGTTTTGGTCAAAGTAAAAGCAGGTATGCGATATTGTGTGTCAGGAAAGTCCTGCCACAGCTCACGTTCGCGCTCCTGCTGAAAGTTCATTCCACTGAAAGCAACAGGGCCTGTACCAGCTATCGCAGAAAGATTGTGAACAACTGCACTTTCTATAACATGCTCCCATTCTTCAGCAGTGCGCATATCCAATATTGCTGGTCCTGCACCAACCAAGCAAAAATCATCTTTTTGGCTGTACCAGAAATGGCGGTTTCCTTCCAAAGAAGAACCGTTAGCAAAGAAACGGAGAGGATCTATCGCTCCGACTTTCTCAGTCCAGCTGACAAGTATTTGCTGTTGCTGCTTAACAGCAGCTTTTCGAAGAAAAGACTCGAAATCTGTCTTATATTGTTGAATCATATTTTCCGACCTCCACATTACTGCAAGGACAATTAGTTCGTTTACGTTCATTTTCTGATGTCCTTCCCTATTCTATTCCCTTTTTCGCCGATAAACAAGGAGTAGCACTTGATAACTTATTTTTAGTAAGCAATTTGCGTTGACATGCTATCTTTGTTTCCCTAAAATTAATATGATATAATGCCCTGCATTTTTAAGGAGAGAAAGTATTATGCAATCCATCGGTAACGATAACGTGCGACAAGCACTTAATGAGCGCGAAGGCTTCCAAATTTGGTGGCGTCTCATGCGTCCTCATACTTTGACAGCTTCCTTTGTGCCTGTCTTTATAGGAACGATGCTCGCTGCATTGGACGGCAAGATCAACTGGCTGCTTTTCGGAGCTATGCTGCTTGCTTGTATGCTGATCCAATGTGCGACAAATATGTTCAATGAGTATTATGATTTTGTACGCGGACTGGATAATGAACAGTCTGTCGGAATCGGCGGTACGATCGTACGTGACGGTATCAAGCCGAAAACCGTGTTGTCACTTGCACTGACATTCTATGCTATCAGCATGCTGTTAGGCGTGTATATTTGCATGGAATCCAGCTGGTATATCGCTTTAATAGGATTGGCATGTATGCTTTGCGGTTATTTGTATACAGGTGGTCCATATCCGATTTCCTATACACCTTTTGGTGAATTGACATCTGGTGTTTTTATGGGTGCTATCATCATCTGCATCACCTATTACATTCAGACGTTGACGCTTACCGGAGACGTCGTATTGATCAGTATCCCAGTGACTATTTTCATCGCGTGTATCAATTTTGCCAATAACCTGCGTGACCATGATGGTGACAAAGTGAACGGCAGAAAAACAGTAGCTATCCTGCTCGGACGTAAAAAAGGTGTTACCTTCCTTGGTATTTGTTTCATCGTCAGCTATGTTATTACTGCTGTGTTCATTGCTGTAGGATTACTTCCAATTTGGGCTGTCATTACTTTCCTGAGCATTAAAAAAGCCCGTGATGCTTACCGGGGTTTCATCGGCAAGACAATGCCGCTTGAGATGATGCCTGCAATGAAAGCAACGGGACAAACGAATACGATTTATGGTTTATTGCTTGTGATTGCTTTACTGATCCAGCAATTCGTACCACTTTCATTCTAATTTAGAAGCGGGCATCCTGCCCGCTTTTTTATATAGGTTTAATACAGACTAGTACGGGAAATACATTACCATACAGAAAGCAGGTTACTATTATGGACTTCTCAGAAACATTAATGGAGCAGCTGCAAATGCGGGTGGTCGAAGCAAGCAAGGATCAGGTTGTGATGGAAATGCCCGTCGGGCCGCATAACCGGCAGCCAATGGGTTTCTTGCACGGAGGTGCCAGTGTAGCTCTGGCAGAGACAGCAGCAAGTATCGGCGGCAACCTGCACGCAGACCCATCAACACAGGCGGTGTTTGGGCTGGAGATCAATGCAAACCATATTCGCAGTGTCCGTTCCGGTATCGTGACTGCGGTCGCTTCTCCGATCCATATTGGAAAATCGACTATGGTATGGCAAATAACCATTTCAGATGAGAATAAGGACCTGCTCTCTATCGCCCGCTGTACGCTGGCCGTGAAAACGAAAAGGCACTAAAGGAGATGGATTGAAAATGGATAAAAATAAATTGGATTATTTCCGCAATCAATTGCTTGCAATGAAGGAAGAAGCAGAGGAACAAATCAAAGGGAATGACAGCTATAACAGCGCCAAGGAATTCCCTAATGATTCTACCGGGGAACTCTCGACAATCGTCAATCACCCAGGCGATCTTGGCACGGAAATGCATGACCGCGAGACAGCCGAAACATTGAAAGAAGCTGCACGTGAACGACTTCGCGATATTGAAGATGCACTAGACCGAATCGAAGAAGGCACTTACGGAGTAAGTGAGAAATCAGGCGAACCTATTCCGGAGGAGCGGCTGAAGGCTGAACCGACTGCCCGTTTACTTGTAGAGGAACAAGCTGAAGTAGAAGAAGCAAGAAGAGCTTAAAAAAGAGCATAAGAAAAGGCACCCTCGCAGGGTGCCTTTGTTAATTGCGGCGTATAAAGCCGTGCGGCCACATCCGCACGTGTCTAAGACGCGCTTTACCGACTTATGCAATTCAGCTCATCGCTAGACTATTGTAGCATGGACTATCCTGTATTGCAACAACTGTTTTTTCGGACACAAAAAAGCTCCCGAATCGGGAGCCTTTTTATGCTGCTGCTGATCTTTTACGCTTGGCGAACCACGGTTTCAGTTTTGCAAACAGCGGTACAAAGACGATTGCTATGATGACACCCTTCAATAGGTTGAATGGCAGGATACCTGCAATGACTGCTGCCCATTTCGCATCAGCGCTCATTACTGGAGAGCCTAGGAAGATACTATATAGCGGCAGGACAACAAAGTAATTCAGCACACCCATTCCGACTGCCATGGTAACTGTACCCGTAGCCAATCCTGAAACAAGTGTTTTCTTGCCTGCTTTGAATTTATGGTAAAAGTATGCGACCGGCATTACGAAAAGCATGCCTGCCAAGAAATTCGCTACGACGCCAACCGGGTCACCAGCACCTGTAAAGATAAGATATAATAAGTTCTTGATTGCCTCGACAGCAACACCTGCAAGTGGTGAAAACAGCAGTGCTGCAATCAGTACCGGAATCTCACTGAAGTCTATCTTCAAGTAAGGCGGCAGGAATGGTAGCGGGAAATTCAGCAGCATAAGTACCATGCTGATCGCTCCCAATAAAGCGAAAGTGATTGTTTTAGTTAACTTGGATGAACGCATAATCGTTCTCCTCCTTCATCTTGTTTATCGATTCTAACTCTTGATGAAGGGGAAGCTGCCTATCTACGTTAAAAAGCCCCGGAGCATAATGCTCTGGGGCTTGGAATATACGCAAATAAGCATGAAGATGTTAAACATACGGATACCGTATGGAAACAAGGATAGCCCGTTCGGCATCCCTCTTCTGCTTCGTATCTTCTCCCATCCAGACTTTCACTGTCGGTCCCGGACTTGCACCGGATCAGCCGCAGAACTATGTTCTGCGGGTCACGGACTTCAGCAGTTTCCTGCTGTCACCGTCGGTCGGGAATTGCACCCTGCCCCGAAGATAGAATCGATTTAGTTTTGTTATTATATTATAACTGCTTTCTGCGCATTTGCAACCCCTATGCTCACAGATCCAATGGATTCAAGCTTTCTTCACCTGTCAGGTTTGTCAGGAATTTTACCAATAGATCGATCTCCTGCTGGATGACCTGCAAACTTACTGTTTCTACCGGGGAGTGCATATATCGAAGCGGCAAGGATACGAGCGCAGTCGACACGCCTTTACCTGAATAGCGCATCTTATCTGCGTCCGTTCCGGTGGTGCGGGGCGTCAATTCGTATTGCAGCGGAATATCCAGTTCCTTCGCTGCTTGCTCCAGCAAAAGATTTGCTTTACGGTTGATAGGTGCCCCCTTCGCCAGCACAGGACCCCCGTCCAAGCTGACATCCACTGCCTTCCGCTTATTGACACCTGGATGGTCGGTCGCAAATGTAACGTCACAGGCAATCGCTAAATCCGGCTGGATACCAGCTGCTGCGAAGTACGCCCCTCCCATATTCGTTTCTTCATTCACTGTGCTGACTGCATATACGCCAATATTGACGTTCTCTTGCTTAAGCCGGCGGACAACTTCTCCAACGATGAATGAACCTGTACGGTTATCCAAACCTCGCCCAGTAACATAACGTTCCATCAGCACTGATGGCTGCCGCTGGTACACGATCAAGTCACCTACTTGCACGTATTGCTCCATTTCCTGTTTAGACTTAGCTCCGCAATCAATATACAGATCTGGCAGTTCAAAGTCTCCCTTCACGCCTCCGAGATGCATCGCATTTACACCTACGACACCTGGAATCGTCTTGTTATAGCCTATGACCTGTACGGTCATACCAAGTGCAGCTTTTGCATTGAAGCGTCCCACTTCATCAATCTGCAGGAAACCGTTCTGGTCGATCCCCGTTACGACCATCGCAATTTCATCACAATGACCAGCAAGCAGCACTTTGAATTCTGCATCTGGATTCACAACTGCAATGGCATTACCTGACACATCTGTACGCATCTCATCTGCGTATGGAGCATATTCCTTCATCCACTTCTTCTGTATATCCATTTCATAGCTGGACGGAGATGCCGTCCGCAGCAGCTCCATTAAAAATCCCTGATTCTCTAGTTGCATATCTATCCGCCTTTTTTATGTAGTCTTCTATCACTGTAGCATATTCAGAGGCTTATTTGTTTAGTTTATCCTATCGCTCGGGTAAACTAAACATCAGAAAGGATGAGGCACATGACGACATTAAACGAATGGTTTGAAAAAGGTATTAATATCGATGCGTATTTGGACTCCATGCAAACACATAAAGAAAATACGATGCATATCTACGATCACTACGAGCTTCCAGCTGACACAGAGTTTTTCAACACACTCCGCTCCCAAAAACTGCGAGCTATCGTACTGACAGAAGACTGGTGCGGGGATGCCATGCTGAATTTGCCGATTTTCTATCATATCGCACAAGCCGGAGCAATCGATGTTCGCATCCTTCGCCGTGATGAGAACTTGGAATTGATGGATCAATACCTGACTAATGGTAAAAGCCGTTCCATTCCAATCATCATCTTTATCAACCAAAATGGAGATGAAGTTGCGAAATGGGGTCCGCGAGCTCCAGAACTGCAAGTTTATATTGATGAATCCTTCAGCAGTCTGCCGGATAAGGATGCACCTGAATATGAGGAAAAACGCAGCCAAATGCTCACTTTTATCACAAAATCATATCGTGACAATACAGACTTCTGGAAGCGAGTCTATGCAAGCTTGAAAAGAGGCCTTGAAGAAGCATAAAAACATCCATCTCGGATGTTTTTTTGCTTCTTATTAAATTACTGCAGGGGTACAGTTGCTATTCAATATAAGTATCCCATATTAAACAAATCGGTTCTCCATTTCAGCTAATAGCTTACTGTTAGGTCCATATTCAAACAGCTCATAATATAAGCCTAGTTTGGATAGCTGCTCTGCCCGCCGTAAAATCTTTTCCTTATCATCAGCTTCATACGCGCACAGTACTTGCTGCAAGAAAACCTTGCTTATCTCACTGATTCCAGCAAAATCGATAGCTGGATCACCGACATGCATATCACTGAAATCAATGATACCGACTCGGCAGGACGATTCCTCCCACAATATATGCGCTGATCGTAAATCTCCATGCACAACAGCGGTACAAACTGGTTCTAATTCCGCAAACAATCTTTCTGTGTAATTAATGACAAAAGCAGGCAAACTCGGATAAAAGCTGCTTATTCCTTCTTGAAGCCGATCATAATAAGATTTGTCTCGTTCCGGTAACCTGTACATGGAAGCGTCCAGTTGATGGAGTTTCGAGAGAAAGGCACCCAGCTGACTCGCTGCCCCCTCAAGAACTATATCTGACATGTTTGCAGATATAGGATGTCCCGGTATGTATGGATAAAGTACAGCTTCGCTTCCCTTCGGAGTCGTTAAGATAGTGAATGCTGGCAGTGCAATGTTTGTTTTAACTTGTAAATCTTTGAGCAGCTTCTTCTCTTCCTGATTGACTGTCTCACTCTTCTTCGGCACTCGTAATACCCAGCTGTTATTCAGTACATATACGTCATGATCCCAGCCCATATCAATAGTTTCTACATGCCAGATTGCTTCCTGTAAGTAGCTTTCCAGCCATCCTGCCATCATTTTATCCAAATCTTCCCCCTCCTGTCCGTTTAAACAATGTGAATAAACATATACTAACAAAAAAATGAGGAGGGATAGTATGGTCACGCAGTTTCTGCGACGTTTCTATTTCCGCCTTCCCATATTTGTCCGTCTTTTCTCCACTATACTTATCGTGATGGTGATATTCGGAATATGCATGCGCCACATAGAACCGGAGCAGTTTCCCACCTATTTTGATGGTGTCTGGTGGGCATTCGTCACCGCATCCACAGTCGGCTATGGGGATTTGATCCCTGAAACATTTTCCGGCAAGATTCTTGCGATTGTCCTTATCCTCTCAGGAGCGGGTCTTGTCACTTTTTATTTGGCCACTATTGCTGCTGGAACTGTAAAGTATACCCAGGATCTTTCGAAAGGACTAACCGAATTCAAAGGAAGCAATCATATAATCATTATCGGCTGGAATGAGCGGGCTAGGGCCCTGCTTGAAAAGCTGACCGAAAAACATCCTGAACAATCTGTCGTCTTGATTGATCAGTCATTGACTATGCTCCCCTACCGGGAACACCCTTTGCACTTCATCCGCGGCGACGCTTCTGAAGATAAGACTCTTCAAAAAGCGAATATCCAGCATGCCAAGACCGCTATCATCACCGCCAACGCTGGCAAAAACGAAAAACAAATTGATTACATGACGATTCTGACGACGATTGCGTTGCGGGGCAACAATCCAAAGCTTCACATCGTAGCTGAAGTTCTGACATTTAGTCAAAAGGAAAATCTGCGACGTGCAGGAGCAGATGTCGTCATTCGATCTAACGACTTTGTGAGTACATTGTTTTTCCACGAAGTGTATCATAAAGAAAAGAAAAGTCATTTGGAACTTCTTTTGCATTTTCTGCGAGAACAGGAAATCAGAATCATCTCCCTGCCCAATGAATTAGCGGGTAAAAGCTACTTTGAAGCTAGTCGTTATTTTGCCCGCAAGGAAAAAACGGTAATCGGCTATATGCGAGGAGAAAGTATGGATATGAACCCAGACTTCCAGGAACCGATGCATCAGGAGGACTGCATCATCACCTTACAGCATATTGAATAAAAAATCCCTTCAGCCATTAAGGCAAGAAGGGATTTTTTATTATAATCTTTTTTCTAATTTTGCTTTTTCTTCTTCATAGCCAGGTTTGCCAAGCAGCGCAAACATGTTCTTCTTATAGGCTTCCACTCCTGGCTGATCGAACGGATTCACACCAAGCAAGTAGCCGCTGATTGCACAAGCTTTCTCGAAGAAGTATACAAGATACCCGAAACTGAAGGAATCGAGTGCTGGAACTTCTACGACTAAGTTTGGTACGTCACCATCTGTATGAGCAAGCAATGTACCCTGGAAGGCTTTATGGTTCACTTGATCGACTGTTTGACCTGCAAGGTAGTTCAGTCCATCTAGGTCTTCCTCTTCCGCTTCTATCGTCACATCAGAGACCGGCTGTTTCACATGTACGACTGTTTCGAACAAGTCACGACGGCCTTCCTGTACGTATTGACCGAGGGAATGTAAATCGGTAGAGAAGTTAGCAGATGCCGGGAACAACCCTTTCAAATCCTTCCCTTCACTCTCTCCGAACAATTGCTTCCACCATTCATTGAAGTACTGCAATGACGGTTCATAGTTCACAAGCAGTTCGATATTCTTGCCTTTGTTATACAGGACATTACGAATAGCTGCGTACTGATAAGCCGGGTTCTCCTTCAAATCGGATACAGAAAGTTCTTCCTGCGCCTTTTGTGCGCCTGACATGATGCTGTCGATATCGACACCAGCTGCCGCAATTGGCAATAGTCCAACGGCTGTCAGGACAGAGAAACGGCCGCCAACATCATCAGGTATGACGAACGACTCGTAGCCTTCTTTGCTGGCAAGTGTTTTCAGAGCACCTCTTGCCTTATCCGTTGTGGCATAAATACGTTTGCGTGCTTCATCCACTCCGTATTTTTCTTCCAGGTACTTCTTAAAGACACGGAAGGCAATTGCTGGTTCCGTCGTCGTACCGCTCTTGGAAATGACATTCACGCTGACATCTTTGCCCTTGATTGCATCAAGCAGCTGATTCAAATAAGGGGCGCTGATGCTATTGCCGACAAAGAATACTTGCGGCGCTTTGCGGTCTTCTTTGGAAAGTACGTTGAAAAAGCTGTGCGTCAGTGCCTCGATCGCCGCACGGGCGCCAAGATAAGAACCGCCGATTCCGACAACGAGCAGGACATCCGAATCTGATTGGATCTTGGCTGCCGCCTGCTTGATACGTGCGAATTCCTCCTTGTCATAATCCGTCGGCAAATCAAGCCAGCCAAGGAAATCATTGCCGGCACCTGTTTTATTATGTAATTGGTCATGCGCAGCCTGTACGAGCGGTGCAAGGTAATCAAGCTCCTGCTCCCCGATATATGGCATCGCTTTCTTATAATCGAATCCGATGTGTGTCATATTCATCCTCCTTGAACTGCTTACTACTGCAACTTTACCGAAACTGGACAAGTAAAGCAAGAATTGTTGCAGGAATATAATCAGCCAACAAAGGCATGCTAAGAAAGATTTATCATCCCGCTTCATGAAATGGAGGTTATGCAGTTGAATATGGTACAGCGTATCGCTCTTGTTCTTGTCATAATCGGTGCGATTAACTGGGGACTAGTCGGTTTATTCAACTACGACTTGGTTGCAGGTATCTTTGGTAACGGCAGTCAAGCTGCTGCTTTTCCACGGATCATTTACAGTCTTGTCGGCTTGGCTGGTCTTGTGTCGATTTCCGCTCTGTTCCTTGAGCGCAAAGAAGTGGAAGAAGCGTCAACTACCAAGGCATAAACGGATAAATCAAAAAAGACCCCCTTCAATGGGGGTCTTTCTAATTATTTGCGGTTGCCTTCAGTTTGTTTGATCCAGTCTTGAAGTTTATCCTTCAACGTATTGAATCCTGCTGGAGCATCCTCAGAAACAGCTTGCTTCTGGCTGCTAGCTTGCTGCTGTTTTGCAGGTGCTTCTTCAGTAGCACGGATAGAAAGGGAATATTTACCGCTTTCTTCGTTGATATCAAGGATTTTAACTTTAACTTCATCGCCCACGGATAGGTGCTCATTGATGTCTTTTACGAAACCGTGAGTCACCTCGGAAATGTGAACCAAACCTTGAACCTGCTCATCCAATGCAACAAACGCACCGTAAGGCTGGATTCCTGTTACTTTACCTGTCAATACTTGTCCTGTTTCGAACTTCTCTGCCATACTAAACAACTCCTGATTTTTTCTACTTTTATACGCAATAAATAATTCTATCACAGTAAGTTGGTTTCGGCAAAAATTTATCTAAGTATGATTTTTTTATCGGAACAGGTTTGCAAAGGAGCAATTTGGGCAATACATAGTACTGTAAGACTTTCTCGTATTCCCCCTGTAGGCAAAGCGATCCGTATCGCTTTGCTATTTTTTTTTGCATATAAAGTATGAAATGACCGAGACTAGAATTAATTGCAGGCAAAGGGGCAGCTAGAATGTCTTACTCGAACCATACCTTCCATTACAAAAAAATAGCTATCGATTACCGTATTTACCCTTCTCACAATACCGACTCATTACGTACAATCCTTCTTCTTCACGGTTTCCTTGCCTCAGGAAGCTGCTTTCATCGCATGATACCCGACCTGCGTCAACGTTACCAGGTAATAACATTGGATTTCCCTCCCTTCGGAAATAGTGAAAAATCATCTGATATAGCTTTTTCCTATGAAGACTATACCGACCTTGCGGCATCTCTTCTTGATCACTTGCAAATAAAGTATCTGGATATTGGCGGTCACTCAATGGGCGGTCAAATTGCTATGCGTCTCGCTTATTGCTACCCAGAACGTATTAATAAGCTATTTCTATTTGCACCATCAAGCTATATGCTGCCAACGGACACTTTTTCAAGCATGATTGCTTCTGCCAGCATCTTCCCTGCGATTATGCAATTCGTATTCGAAGCTACGAGCGTCGTTGGTTTCCTCCGCCACCTTGTTGCAGATCCTGAAAAGGTCACCCTTCGGATGGTGATTGCATACAGCATTCCCTTTATGGACAAGGAACTTTTTCCAAGTCTGGCTCATTTTATCCGATCACGAGGCGGCGATTTGCCGAATGACAGCCTGCAGCAAATAAAAGCAAAAACAATCATTTTCTGGGGAAAAGAAGACCCATTACTGCCTCCTTCCATTGGCTATCGGTTGCTTGCAGAGCTGCCCCATGCCACGCTCCATATCCTGCCTGATGCCGGTCATCTCTTACCCGAAGAAACACCGGAGACGATTGTTTCGTATATAGAATGATCAAGCCTTTCGCTTTTCGAAGCATTTCTTTATATAATGGGAAAAGAAATGATGGAAGGAGTACGGACTATGCATAATTTCGAAATAGTACATGACCGCAGAAAGACGCGGTCCGTGAAATGGGACAATCTCAAAGCATTATATGGAGGAGAAGATGTTCTGCCGATGTGGGTCGCAGATATGGATTTCCAGGCGCCTCAAGCCGTGATAGATGCCTTGAAGAGCAGAGCTGAACACGGCATCTATGGTTACACAATCACAGATGCGAGTATTTCCAAGACCGTATCCAATTGGGTTGAAAAACGTCATGGCTGGCGCATTAAGCCAAGCTGGCTTCTATACAGTCCGGGCGTCGTGACGAGTTTGCATATGGCCATCCAGACATTTACCGAATCTGGTGAACAAGTTGTGATTCAAACACCTGTCTATGCTCCTTTTTACAGTGTGGTTACAGCTCATGATCGTGAAATCGTCGAAAACCCTCTCCTTGAAGAGAATGGTACATATCAAATGGATTTCGGACACTTGGAGACATGTTTCCGAGAAGGAGCAAAGGCGATGATTCTTTGCAACCCGCATAATCCAGTTGGACGTGTCTGGACGAAAGAAGAACTGGAGCGCTTAGCAAAGCTGTGCGAAACCTATGATGTTTTGCTCCTGTCAGATGAGATCCATGCTGATTTGATTCATGAAGGATATCAGCATATACCCATTGCTTCCTTGTCTAAGGACATGTGCAAACGGACGATCACATTCCTTTCTCCGTCAAAAACATTCAACTTAGCAGGATTGCAGGTATCTTACAGCATCGTTGAGCAGGAAGATATGCGGCAGCAGCTGCAGGAGACGTTCTCGAAGCAAGGCTTCCATATGCTGAATGCGATGGCAGTTGCCGCAATGGAAGCTGCTTATACTGACGGTGAGGAATGGCTGGAAGGACTGCTGGACATACTGGCCGTCAATCGAAAGCTGACGGAAGAAGCATTGGCAGATAGTTCCTTGATCCAAATTGCACCTCTGGAAGGCACCTATTTGATGTGGCTGGATTGCCGCCAGATGCAGCTGGAACAAAATGAATTGATGGACTTCTTTGCCAAGAAAGCGAAGCTCGGTTTCAATGATGGCATTCAGTTCGGAGAAGCGGGTGCTGGATTTGTTCGGATGAACATTGCCTGTCCGCCTGAAACGATGCGCGATGCCCTGCAGCGGCTGACAAACAGCCTTAAGGAATTCGAGGCTGCAAAATGACTATGGAAATCGGCAGCGTCGTAAAAGCACGCTACAAAACTGGTTCCTATGTCGGAAAAATCAAAGAGGAACGCGGCAAGTTCTATTTGGTGGAGATACTGGCCGTTCTCAAGCATCCGCAACAAGGTGATCTGCACCATCCAAAGGAAACAGAAGATGTTTTCTTCCATGAACGCCGCGCACTGTCTCAGCATGAAAAAGCGAATATACCGAAAACAGCTGTATCAGAATTTGCAGACGAAGTACCTGAGTACTCCGCTTCCCTACGTACTGCACTTCAGCAGCTTAGAAACGATTTGAAGGAACAATCCGCCTCGCGCTATCAAGAACTCGCGCTTGCAAACGTTGATACGCTGGAAAAGGATTACTTCAAATAAACAAAAAAGGCAGGAGCTTAGCTTCTGCCTTTTTTCAGTCTTAAGAGCCTGGCACTTTCAGATTACGTTTTTTCGTCACAGGCTTACCAAAAATCTTGTTTGTTACCTGCGGGGCAAATTCGAACAGCAATACACCGATGAAGGCTGCCAGGACAATGTAGATGCCAGCAAATACTTTTGCCGTACCCATTGCAATACTGGCTATTACAACACTGAATTCTCCTCTGGCACATATAGACAATCCTCCGCGAAAAGCGACTCTCTTCGGCAATCCGTACATCAATCCTCCAAAGTAGCCTGTCATCACTTTGGCTGCTATTGTCCAAATCAGGACAATCAAAAGCAATAACGGCATTGGTACACCGTCGCCGAAATCTATGGTTGTTCCAAAATAGATGAAAAACGTCGGCAGCAGTAAATCTCGAATTGGTATCACAGCATGTTCCACACGCTCGATTTTACCTGATTCCGCTAAAATCATCCCGGCCAGGAAGGCACCCAGCACCTCGGATAATCCAAGGTAGACAGCAAGCCCGCCATATGTCAAAGCTATTCCGATCAACAGCACAATTTTAAAGTCCTCGTCTTCCAGCTTATCCATGAAGGTATCAAATCTGCGGAAGACTGTTTTGCTGAGAACAACCGCCCCTGCAGCTAGGGCAAGTATTTTCAGCACAAGATACACAGCACTAACCGGATCGAAGCTTCCCGAACTGCTGATACCAATTAGCACAGCTACTAAAATCGGCGCGATGATATCCTCGAAAATAAGGAGTGCCAATATGAATTCTGTCTCCATATTGGCCATTCTGCTTTTGTCATCCAGCAGCTTAGCAGTAATGGAGGAGCTTGTAGCATATGCCACCGCGCCAATAAGGAATGATGTAAACAAATCAACCTTCAAAATGAGGCATATCCCCATCGTAACACCAAGACTTAAGACCACATCCAGCAGTCCGGTTGACCAGATTTTCTTAGCTATTCCGCCAAGTCTCGAAATACTGAATTCTAAACCGAGCACAAAGAAAAGCAAAACGATTCCAACCTCACTGGAAAAGTGAAGAATCTCATTATGAACGAGCAGATCTGCAAGAATGATGCCAAATAAGATATACAGAATGACATTAGGAAAACGGATCTTGATGGAAAGGAAACCCAAATAGAAAATGCCGAGCAAAACAAGGCCAGTTCCAAGCAGCGTTGGCAGCTGCACACTCAAGTCTGTTCATCCTTACCTGCACAAAGGTCAATCATCGCATCTATTTGTACTTTCTTTCCAATGGACATCAGTACGTCCCCAGGATGCAAAACTGTATCCGGCTCGGGAATGGCAATTGTCTCATCACCTTGGATGATCCCGATAACAGTTACTCCGGTTTTGGAACGTACCGCCGCTTCTCCTAGCGTCTTATTCGCAATCTCTGATGATTCCGATAATTCAATGTAATCTACGATGATTTGCTTACGAAAGAGCTTCAGCTGATCGGTATCAACTGGCTGATACGTTGCACCTAGAAGCTGTGCGCCTAGTTCCCGTGTTTCATCTGCTGTCAAATCCATTGCGAAATCCGCTTCATCATTGGAAGCATCCTCGAAGAAATACAGCTCCCGTTTGCCAGAATGGTGGACGATGATGACAACCATCCCCTCTTCTCCAGTGCGCAGCGTAATTTTGCTTCCGATACCAGGAAGCTGTGATATATGACATTTCATCAGCCAGGACTCCCCCTACGGTGTATTAAACTCCTTGAGAAAAGTATAAAAAAAGCCGGAGAAAATCTCCAGCTTTTTCGATCAGCTCAAATGGTTTTCCAACACTTCCTGGATACCTTCTAACGCTGCTTCCTCATCATTTCCGTCTGCTGTAATAACAACCTGTGCTCCCTGCGGTACACCTAGTGACATGACACCCATAATCGATTTCAAGTTCACTTTTCTTTCTTTGTATGCAAGCTCAATCTCAGAGTTGAACTGGCCGGCTTTATTAACAAGCAGCGTTGCAGGTCTCGCATGGATTCCTGTTTCGCTAGTAATGGTGAATGTTTTCTCTTGCATCGTAATTCCCTCCAAAGCAAATAGCTCATGTATGTAAATGTGAAAGTGGTAACATAATTATTATAGGAGAAAAGAAAGCGGTTTTAAATAAATATGCCACTTTTTTAAGTTTAAAAACAGCTTCTTGGCAGAAGATTGAGTTTCTCCAGTATTTATGGTAATTTTGACACATCTAGAAAAAGGAGTGCTGTCATGAGTGTACATATAAATGCAGAGGCTGGCCAGATTGCAGACAAGATCCTGCTTCCTGGCGATCCGCTTCGCGCAAAATACATCGCCGAAACATTTTTAGAAGATGCAAAGCTTTATAACGAAGTAAGAGGAATGTATGGCTATACTGGTACATACAAAGGAGAAAGAATCTCCGTTCAAGGTACTGGTATGGGTGTCCCTTCCATCAGCATCTATGTAAATGAATTGATTCAAAGCTACGGTGTGAAAAAACTGATCCGTGTTGGTACTGCCGGCGCTATTCAGAAGGATGTAAAAGTTCGTGATGTAATCTTAGCATCCACGTCGAGCTCTGATTCCCAAATAAACCGACAGGAATTCGGCACAGTCGATTTTGCACCTACAGCTGACTTTGATTTGTTGTTGAAAGCCTATCAGGCTGGACAAGCAAAAGGGTTGAATATCCGTGTTGGCAACGTGTTTACAAGCGATCGTTTCTATCGTGACAACACATTGGAATTCTACGGAAAATTGGCAGATTACAAAGTCTTGGCTGTCGAAATGGAAACGACTGCACTCTACACGATAGCTGCGAAACATGATTGTCAAGCGCTATCTGTTCTTACAGTCAGCGATCACATCCTCACTGGCGAAGAAACAACTGCCGAGGAACGTCAGACTACTTTTGGCGATATGATGGAAATTGCATTGGATGCAGCAATTCAGGCATAGAAGAAGGCTTCTATGCCTTTTTTTATGCCTGAATTGTAAACCTTAATAAAATTCAAGTTGACAATAGTGGTAGTGTCGTTTACTATTTCTGCAAGGAGTTGATAAGTTATGAGTCGTACTGGTAAATTGACTGCAAGCGCGATGTTTGTTGGCTTGATGACAGTCGGAGCAAACATTTCGGTCTGGCTTCCGTTTCTTGCTGTACCAATCGGAGGACAAACCGTACCATTATCATTGCAGCCGTTCTTCGCTTTACTTGCTGGATTGCTGTTAGGCTATAAATGGGGAGCCTACAGTATGATCTGTTACGTATTGCTTGGTCTGACGGGGTTGCCGATATTCGCAGATCTCTCAGGAGGATTTGGTGTCTTTGCTGGTCCCACTGGCGGTTTCTTGCTATCTTTCATACCTATTGCCTTTATCGCTGGATTCATCATGGAAAAGACATCTTTACGATACCGGGCATTCGGGGCGGTAATCGCTGGTGTAATTGTAAATTATCTTATGGGTGTCACGTATATGTATGGCGCCATGCACCTTTGGATGGGTGTGGATATCAGCTACTTGGCTGCTTGGATCAGTATGATTCCATTCTTTATCAAAGATTTCTGTTTCGCTATACTTGCAGCCCTCTTTTACCCTAGAGTGGCTCATGCTTTCAAAAAAGGTAAAGTGACATATAATACTTCGTTTAAATGACATTTTCTCAGGGAAATTTAGTTATAATGAGTACATCATATATTATAGCTTTTTCTCTGAAAGGATGTAGCAGTACATGTCATTGTTACAAAATATGCCACTATGGAGTGCGTTGATTGCCATCGTTTTCGCACAAGTAATAAAAGTACCCATCCGCGCGATTGCCGATAAGCGCATCCAGGCCGATCTTGCATTCAGTACGGGAGGTATGCCAAGCAGTCATTCAGCAGCAGTGGCTGCCCTGACAACATCGATCGGCTTTGAAAGCGGACTTGATTCCCCTATCTTTGCAGCATCCTTTGTCTTTAGCATCATCATCATGTTCGATGCATCTGGTGTAAGAAGACAAGCTGGTGAACAAGCGGTATTGCTTAATTTGCTATTGAAGGATTTCCAGCGCTTTGTAGACGAAGCTAAACACTGGGGCAGTAAACAAGAGTTCGAAAAGAATCGTGAAATCAGGGAAATGCTCGGACATCAGCCGATTGAAGTCTTTTTCGGCGCCCTGACCGGCATTGGTATTTCTCTAGTCATCTATTTGCTGTTTTAATTGCAAATGCAGCTGCTTGCTTCCGAAATCACGCACCGGGAGCTGCCTCTGTTCATATTGGATGACGTCCTCTGCAGTTAAATTAGTCAGCTGGCTCCATGTCACATACATAGCTGTAAGCCAGAGGGTGCAAAGGAGTGCTCTAATGCACCATCGTCGTATCATATCTTTCACCTCTGGTAACAGCATCGACAAATCAGAATATCCCTATACAAAAGAAAAGCAGCCATATGGCTGCTTTTTGTTTAGCTGAAGATATTGAATTTCCCTTTTTTCAAAACCAGTCCTACACCGCCAAGCTGATAAAGATAGCGATTATCCGATGCCTTCTTCATCACATCTGCTGGCTTTCCGAACAGCTTCTTGCCCATTACCATACCCATGGCATCACCGCCTCCCAAGGAAGCCAGTGTACCCTTGATTTCCGGCACGAATTTTTGAGTGTTTCTTTCTTTACGGATAAGTGCTTTTAGATTCTGGGCACAGTTGTAGCCCATCTGTGTAGCTATTTGTGCAGTCGGCGGATATGGTTTTCCGGTTTCATCATTTATCACTGCAGCACAATCGCCGACAATAAAGATATCGTCATGATTTGGGTCTCGCAGATCGTCTGTCACCATTACCTTACCGCGATTTACTTCAAACCCAGATTCCTCCAAAATCGAATTTCCTTTGACACCGGCTGCCCAAACAGTTGTATTGGTTTTGACCGTATGCCTCTCGCCTGCTTTTTCATAAACGATGCTGTCGGCCGTCACTTCCTTAAGGAAAGCATTCGTCTGGAATTCAATACCGCGGGATTCCAGTGAGTTCAAGGCGTATTCTACAAGCTGCGGATCAAATCCCATCATCACGGAAGCACCTGCTTCCACAACGATAACACGTACTTTATCGCGGTCGATATCATATTCCTTACACAGTTCTGGTATACGTTCTGCTAGTTCTCCAGCAAATTCAATGCCCGTGAAACCGCCTCCGCCGATCACGATATTAAGACGCTCTTCTTTCTTTTCCGTTTCATTGTTATACACAGCGAAATTGTGCTCGATATGCTCTCGAATCAAACGGGAGGAATTGATGCTCCGAATCATGTACGCATGGTCAAGCAGACCATCAATCCCGAAATTCGCCGGTTCAAAACCTAAGCCTACAACAAGATAATCATAGGAGATTTCGCCGTTTTGCATCACCAGCTTTTTTTCGTCCGGTTTGATTTTCGTTACCGTATCCTGTACAAAATTGACTTTTTTTGCATCGATAACATCCTTGATGGCAATCCGTGTCTGATCATGATGTCTCGTCCCTGCTGCGTTTTCATGGAGCCATGTAGTCTGATAATGGTAATCATGCTTATTGACGAGTGTAATGCTCGCCTCGTCCGCTCCAATCAGTTTCTGAAGTTTCACTGTCGTGATCAGGCCGCCGTAACCAGCACCTGCAATCACAATTTTGGGTTTGCTCATCTTCGATCACATCCATTAACATAGTTTGGTTTTTCCTAAGCTTCAGCAACCTAACAACACATTAATATTTTTGTTTGTGATACTATTCACTTTATAAAGCAGATGAAAACATAAAACTGTCACAAAACCGTCATCAATATTATGGTAAACGTTTTCTTTCCTTTTATCAACCAAAAAAAGGGAAGCTTATCACGTACCAGGGCATACTACCATACATTAAAAACCCTTCTTCTTACTCATATTTCAGCAACTATGATAAAATACCAGGTGTTACGTTTAAAAATACTAGGAGGAACCGGTATGTCAGATCAAGTATATGATGTGACCATCATCGGTGCAGGTCCAGTCGGACTTTTCACCGCATTCTATGGTGGGATGCGTCAGCAAAGTGTCAAAATCATTGAAAGCCTTCCCCAAGTGGGCGGACAGCTTTCTGCTTTATACCCAGAAAAATACATCTACGATATTGCAGGCTTCCCCCAAGTCCGCGCGCAGGAATTAGTGGACAACCTGATGGAACAGCTTAAACGCTTCGATCCTACTATCGCACTCGGGGAATCAGTCGATAAAGTCGAGCGGTTGGAAGATAATACATTCCGCATCGAAACAGATAAAGACGTGCACTTCTCAAAAACGATCATCATCACAGCAGGAAACGGTGCCTTCCAGCCGCGTCGCCTGACTGTTGAACGATGTGACGAGTTCGAGGGTGTCAACCTGAATTACTATGTGGATAATATGCAGAAATACGCTGGCAAGCGTGTTCTATTAGCAGGTGGCGGCGATTCGGCTGTTGACTGGGCGCTGATGCTTGAACCGATTGCCAAAGAAGTCATTCTCGTGCATCGCCGCGATGAATTCCGCGCCCATGAGCACAGTGTGGAACGACTCATGCAATCCAATGTTAGAATCATGACTCCTTACACACCAGTTGAAATGCTTGGTACCGACCGCATCGAACAGGTTGTTCTGCAGAAGGTGAAAAGCGAAGAAACAGAAACGATCGATGTGGACGAAGTGCTCGTCAATTACGGCTTCATTTCTTCCTTAGGTCCGATCAAGCAATGGGATCTGGAAATCGAGAAAAACAGCATTGTTGTAAATACGAAACAAGAAACGAATATTCCCGGCATCTACGCTGCAGGTGATATTTGCACATATCCTGGCAAGGTTAACCTGATCGCCTCTGGTTTCGGCGAAGGTCCGACTGCCATCAACAATGCCAAAACTTACATTGATCCAGACGCACGTGTACAGCCTAAACATTCCACAAGCATGTTTTAAATAACACCGCACCGGTTACCTTTATGGAAACCGGTGTTTTTTTATACTTCTTGTATAAGGAAGCCCGTCTATCACACACTAGTATCGATAAAGGAGGAGCTGTATGGAAAACGAATTTGAACATCGCTTAATTCCGCTTGCCTCAATAAAGAGCGGAACAGAAACAACCGTCTCCCCAACTGTTCATGGCTATCTTGACAGAATAGTGAATGTCTTTTTCATTGAAAATCCTGTTACAAAAGAATGGGTGCTTGTCGATGCTGGAGTCCCTGATACAGCAGGCAATATCAAGAAAGCTGCTGCTGAACTATTCGGAGAAGGCGCCAAACCAGCATGCATCATCCTCACACATGGTCACTTTGACCATGTCGGCAGCATCGTCGAGCTGGTAAAGGAATGGGATGTCCCTGTATATGCGCATGAGCTCGAGCTTCCATATCTAACGGGACAGCTAGATTACCCGGAAGCTAAGACAGATGCTGGCGGCGGACTGATCACCAAGCTGTCCAAAACGTTTCCGAATGCCGGGATCGATTTAAGCAAGCATGTACGTCTCGTTCCGCTCGATCATCAAGTACCGCATCTTCCTGGCTGGGAATGGATCCATACGCCCGGCCATACTCCCGGACATATCAGCTTATTCCATACAGAAGACAAAGTCTTGATTGCGGGGGATGCATTCACGACTGTGCAGCAGGAATCCCTGCACAAAGTGCTCACGCAGCAAAAGGAATTCAATGGTCCTCCCCGCTACTTTACAATGGACGAGCAAGAGTCCTTCCGCTCCATCCGTAAGCTGCAAGAGCTGCATCCGCAAGCGGCAGGTACTGGACATGGAATGCCTGTATTTTTTGACGAATTGGAAGCGGGCTTAAAGAAACTAACTGAAACAAAAAAATAGGAGAAGGGATTATACCCTTTCTCCTATTTCTGCTTTCTTCTTCAATTTTGGTACTGATTTGCGGATTGTCATCTGACGGAAATCCTGCTCCAATTCTTCCAGTGTCCGATCCTTTGTTTCCGGAAGGAACTTTTGGATAAAGAGAATGGCAGCAATCCCCAGGACAACAAAAATCAGGAAAGTGCTGGATAGACCAATTGCACTTAACAGTACCGGGAACGTCAAACTAATCGTGAAGTTCGTCATCCATTGGAAGAATACTGCGATTCCCATCCCCATTCCACGCAGTCTGGAAGGGAAAATCTCTGCCAGCATCAGCCATGTGACTGGTGAAACAGCTCCCTGCTGGAAGGCAAGGAATGTGACAGTAAGAGCTAGCACCATGTAAGGCAGTGCTGTTGTTCCTTCAAAGAAAGTAGCAGCTATCGTAATAAGCAGCAGCGCACTAGTTGTACCGATAAAACCAACTGTCAGCATCTGCCTGCGCCCTACTCTGCCTAGCAGCCAGATACCAACAAATGTGGCAAGTACAGAAATGACACCATTAGCAATATTACCGATCAATGCTGCTTTTGTTCCAAATCCTGCATTACTCAGAATCTCTGTTCCGTAATACATAATGGAGTTAACACCGGTGATCTGCTGAATAATACCAATACCCATACCAATAAAAACAATTTTTCTGATCCATGGTATTGCAAGGTCTTTGTACGTAGCCTTATCTTGCTTCTCCTCTTTTTCCACTGTCTTGCGAATTTCCGCCATTTCCTGTTTCGCCTGGTTTCTGCGGCGTATCTTCGAAAGAATTTGGAAAGCTGTTTTCAGCATACCTTGCTGTGCAAGCCATCTTGGGCTTTCCGGCATGACTAGCATCCCGAACCAAAGGACGATAGCTGGCAAGGTAGCAATAACCAGCATATAACGCCAGATATGACCTGTATCACCGAACAAATTCCCGAGTGCAGCGTTGGAAGTATAAGCAAGCAGCTGACCAGTTACGATCATCAATTCATTTTGCGTTACCATTCGTCCGCGTTTCGCTGCTGGTGACATCTCCGCAAGGTAAGCCGGGACGGTTACGGAAGCACCACCGACGGCCAGACCAAGCAGTACGCGGAAGATAACCATCGTCTCCGTGTTCGGAGCGAATGAACAGCCCAATGTCGCAATAAAGAATAAAACCGCAAGATACAATATAATACGTCGACGGCCTATCTTATCCGCAAGCTTCCCGCCAAATACAGCACCGAATGCTGCTCCTAGCAGCAGGGAGCTGGCAACAACACCTTCTGTTAGCGGGGTCAGGTTAAGCTGATCGGACTGCCGCATAAATGGCAAAGCACCATTGATGACTCCTGTATCATATCCAAACAATAATCCTCCGAAAGTAGATATGATGGCAATCCATCTCAGCCTTCGCTTCGAATGTTTTCCATCATCCTCATTCTGTGGGACGTGCCCTTTTTCAGTCTCGTGTTTGTCCATATTTTTCTCCTCCATTTACGCATTTGACTGCTGCATGAATCATGCTTTTCCCCTTGTTTGTATGTAGAGGGTGGTAGAAGTTATATACCCGTCTTTTATCAAAATAATCACTTTTGTTATATTACAACTCTGTTTCAATTAAACAGTTGTACCACAGCAAACATATTAATTGTCATTTTCACCCATAAAACAGACATAACAATATCTTTCTTTATAACAGAAAATCCCCACCTGACAGTCAGGAAGGGATTGTTCTATTTACACTCTTTCACTTAATTCAGCTTTTTTATTCAGTTTTGGAACAGTCTTACGAATCTTTTTATTACGGAAGTCGTGTTCCAATTCCTCCAGTGTACGGTTTTTCGTTTCTGGCAGGAATTTCCGGATAAAGATAATCGCACAGACACCTAGTACAACGAAGATTAGGAAAGTACTTGATAATCCAATTGCGCTAAGCAGTACAGGGAATGTCAAACTTACAGTGAAGTTCGTCATCCAGTGGAAGAATACAGCTATTCCCATTCCCATTCCGCGAATACGGGAAGGGAAGATTTCAGATAGCATCAGCCACGTAACCGGGGAAACAGCCCCTTGCTGGAATCCTAAGAATGTAACCGTAAGTCCCAGTACCATATATGGCAGCGCAGGACTACCCTCAAAGAAGGTTGTGACGATGGTAAGCAAAAGCAATGCACTTGTCGTTCCGATGAACCCGATTGTAAGCATCGGTCTCCGGCGAACCTTACCTAATAACCAAATACCGAAAATAGCGGCAGCAACGGAAATGATACCATTTGCGATATTACCTATAAGTGCCGCATCACGGCCTAATCCGGTTTCACTTAAAATCTGCGTACCATAATACATGATAGAGTTAACACCAGTTATTTGCTGGATGACACCAATACCCAAACCGATCAGCACAATGTTTCTGATCCAAGGGATAGTCAAATCTTTAAAGGAAGCTTTATCCAGCTTCTTCTCTCTTTCAACAGTTTTCTTAATTTGTTCAATTTCCTGTTTCGCACGGTTTTTACGGCGAATCTTCAATAAGATTTGAAAAGCGGTCTTCAGCATACCTTGCTGTGCAAGCCATCTTGGGCTTTCCGGCATGACAAGCATACCGAACCATAAGACAAGTGCAGGAATTGTTGCAATAACAAGCATATAACGCCAGATATGAGCTGTATCTCCGAACATGTTTCCAAGAAATGCGTTAGAAGAATAAGCAATCAGCTGGCCAGTAACGATCATCAGATCATTGATTGTAACCATTTTTCCTCTTGATTCAGATGGAGATACTTCAGCTAGATAAGCTGGAACTGTTACGGATGCCCCACCGACAGCCAAACCGAGCAAGACTCGGAAGACAATCATCGTCTCCGTATTTGGTGCGAATGAACAGCCTAAAGTTGCAATAAAGAATAAGACAGCTAAATATAAAATGACGCGACGGCGGCCAATTTTATCTGCCAGCTTCCCGCCGGATACAGCACCAAATGCAGCTCCTAGAAGCAAGGAACTTGCTACCATCCCTTCCGTTAACGGTGTCAGATTCAACTGATCCTCCTGACCCATGAAAGGCAATGCCCCATTGATTACACCTGTATCATAACCGAATAATAATCCACCAAAAGTGGAAATGAATGCGATCAGTCTCAATCTTCGTTTCGAACTTCGACCATCATCCTCCATTTGAGGGACTTGCCCTTGTCCGTTAGCTTGTTTGTCCATCTTTCTCTCTCCTCCATTTTTTGCATATGTCTGTTGCAAAAACAAACAATGCTTTCACCCATGATTTATATGGTAGGAGTTATATACCCGTATTTTATTAATATAATCACATTCAAACATTACAATATTTGGTTTTGTACATGAAAGAGGTCTTATAGAGTTCTATAGACTTACCATAGATTTTTGGTCATAGTTACAGTTTCCATGTGAATTCCATTGGGCTTTACGACTGTTTCACTGTCGGTTATATGAAATTCATTCTTTTTGTATAAATTGATATTTCTTATTTCTGACAGCCTCACCTGACAGCAAAGCACAGCAAAATCATAGGCTGCTGCATAATCTTCTAATGCCTGAAGCAGCTGTCCTGCTATTCCTCGGCCTCTTTCTTCTGGACATACAGACAGGCGAAAGAAATATATAGCATCGTCCTGTTCTTTAAAACGGACGGTTCATACAGCTGATTCACCCCGCCAGTATAAGAAGGCTTTCTCATTCTCATTTAAACAAGTTCTGATCGAGTCCGCTTTTTCACTTAAAGCACTGGAAGGAAGCGCCTTATGTCTATAATCCTCAAATGCAGTAAGCATGACACGATGGATTACCGATGCATCCTCAGGTGTTGCCAAAGTAATCATGGTAGACCTCCTTTGTTGACATACATGAAATTTTGAACTGCAGTCGAATTCCAGCACACACATTTACCCAGATAAATGGAAAAGCAGAAAACAACACTGAGTTGGGAAATAAAAACTTATTCGATAGCCATTAGGTGATAAAAATTGTTTCTTTCATTATATAAACAAGTGAAACTTCCCCTCATTTTCCCAATACCGGAATTCTAGTTTATATTTTACAATTTAATAGAATTACTCATTTATCGATAGGAGGAAATATAAAATGAAGAAAAGTAAAATCTTAACGCTCTTTTTTATCAGTCTCGCAATGGTGTTCGCATTATCTGTCTACCTGCAGCCCTCTAAAGTCCAAGCGGCCACTGCCAACACACCTGTTGTCTTTGTTCATGGTTTAACTGGCTCCGATTCAAATTTCTATTTCATTGAGAGATACCTGCAGGGGCAAGGCTGGTCAGAAGATGAACTTTATTCTATTGATCTTCCAAGCAAGCAAGGGCACCAAGAATTGAATTCAACTGCCATAAAAGGATTTGTCGATGATGTACTAGAGGAAACAGGCAGTGACAAAGTTAATATCGTAGCCCATAGTATGGGTGGAGCGAACAGTCTGTATTACATATTGAATAAAGGCGGAAGTGACAAAGTAGATAAACTGGTAACGCTTGGAGGGGCAAATAGACTGACAACCAGCGCTGCACCTGCTGGTATAGATACTACTTCTATCTATTCTACAAGTGACTATATCGTGAACCCGTCTCTTTCTATCCTATCTGGTGCGGATAATATCCGAATTTACGGTGTATCTCACATCGGCCTTTTAAACAGCTATCAAGTAAATGGCCATATTAAAGCGGCTCTTCAAAATTAAAAGACTTCTGTATGCAAAATAAGCCTTCCTGCCGTTTGTAAGAACAAACGGCCAGGAAGGCTTATTTATGCATCAGCAATTCTCAGGCGTACCAGCATTCGTCGCTGTCTTGAAGGATGAACCGCATCCGCAGCTGACGATGGCGTTTGGGTTATCGATCGTGAACCCGCCGCCCATCATATTCTGTTTGAAATCGATCGTCGTGCCTTGGATGACCGGAATGTCCATAGAACGGATGATGACCGGGATATCGTTGACCTCTTCGAATGTATCCAACTCTTCATTCTTTTCGTATTCAAAGCCGAGACTGTAGGAAAGGCCGCTGCAGCCGCCGCCTTTTACGCCAAAGCGCAGCAAAACAGTTTCTGCTTCTTCTTCCTTCATCATTTCCTTGATCTGAAGGCTCGCACTGTCGGTAATATTCAATACCATGTTAGGTTACCTCCCCATTCTAATCTTACTGTAAGTATACGCTCCTATACGCTGATGCTCAAGCACTGTGCTCCCAGTGAAAAATACCAGATACAGTCTTCTCGGCAGCACCGCGCATCCAGACGGAACCATCTTTTTCCCAGCGGATGAACAGATCGCCGCCGCTAAGATGCACGGTTACCTCTTCTCCGTATGGTGCTTTGCCATTTTGAATGGCTGCAACAACTGCTGCACAAGCGCCAGTACCGCATGCCTGGGTGACACCAGAGCCGCGTTCCCATACACGGAAATGCAATTCTTTCTCGGAAACCATTTCGATGAACTCTACGTTAACACCTTCTGGGAATCTGGGATCATTGGTAATAACCGGACCCTGCGTATAAAGCGGTGCTTCCTCAATGTTATCGACAAAGAATACGGCGTGTGGATTGCCCATGCTCACTGCTGTGAGTTGAAGCTGTTCTTCACCTGCTTCAAAAGCTTCGTTGACGACTTCCTGACCAGTCTCACCTAGCATCGGAATCAATTCACGCTGTAAAATCGGTGCTCCCATATCAACTGTCACTTCATGTACATGCTCTTTTGTGCCATGGACTTGCGCTTCTACTAGGCCTGCCTTCGTCTGAATCGTGAATGTATCATTTTCTACCAGACCGTTCTCATAAGCATATTTGGCAACACAGCGCAGGCCGTTACCGCAATTCATCGCTTCAGAGCCGTCCAGATTGAAAATACGCATGCCTACGTCACATGTTTCGCTTGGATGGATGAGGATCAAGCCGTCAGATCCGATTCCGGTATTCCTGTCTGCAACAGCAATCGCAAGCGGTGCGAGCATGTCCTCCTCGAGCTGGAATTGAAAGAGATTCACGAAAATGTAGCTGTTTTTTAAACCATGCAGTTTTACAAAAGGTATATCCATTGTCATTTCTCCTCTACTATGAAAAAAGCCATGGCCTGCGAAATGCAGACGCACGGCCAATTAAAATAACGGATTTTCTTCGATGAACTTGTAGACGTTTTCGACAAGCTCATCAGGTGTCTCAGCTGTCACCGGTTCGCCATTTACGAGTGCGAACATGTGCTGGGCACAAATGCCGCAAAAGCTTGTACAGCCATATTCTATCACATCAAGGCCTGGGTCACTGTCCAGCTTCTCAAAAGCTGCCTGCGAGCCGGAGGCCAGATTGTTAACACAAAATTCAATGATCGGATTCATCCCGCTCATCTCCTATTCTAGGATGTAACACTATCAAGTGATAATCCTACCATAAGGCGGGATATCAGCACAACTAGGTTGCGCTGACTGTTTCAACAGCTTTCGTGACTGCCTTAAGGGAAATGATTCCTTCCCCGGCTATTTCATCATTGACAAGAACAACTGGATAGAACAAATCCTCTTCTATTACCTTCGCAGCGAATTGTTTGTGCTTTTCTTCATCAGGCGGCTCATTGATGTCAATGTACTCGAATCGAAACTGTTTGTTTTCGAACTTCCTTGCCAATGCGGCCTGCAGCCATTCATACGTGTCCTTGGAGCTTGGTGCATTCACACAGCTTGCACAGATAATATCAGCTCCATAAACGGTAATAGTAGTGGTCATCCAGCTCCATCCTCTCGTATACTGATAGCTTCAGTTTACCGTAACAATCACGATGTTGGAATTTATTTTTTAATTGATAGAATTTCTCAGTTAGCCAGCGTGGATTTTTTGCCCGAAAGGATTTATAATGAATATATAATCGTAAGGGGGATAATGGATGATGGAAAACCAAGTACAAGAAGTTTTGAATAAATTGCGTCCATTCTTGCTGCGTGATGGCGGCGACGTCGAGCTAGTCGATGTTGATGAAGGTATCGTGCGTCTGCGTCTTATGGGAGCATGCGGCAACTGCCCAAGCTCTACGATCACATTGAAAGCCGGAATTGAACGTGCCTTGATGGCAGAAGTTCCTGGAGTCCGTGAGATCGAGCAAGTATTCTAATACATTGATAGAACCACGGAAGAGTGAAAGCTTTCCCGTGGTTCTTTATTTATACGCAAGACATTCCATAAACGACAATGATAAACCCACAGAAATCATCCGGTTTCTGTGGGTTTTGTTAAGCTTCAATAGCCAACTCGACTGCGCAGCTCCCTTCGGCAGCACAAGAAAGCAAAAGCCATTCAAATTCAGGATACAATTTCTGATAGTGTGAATGAACCGCATCCGCTCGGGCTTCATCAACTAAAGCAATCATTGTCGGCCCAGCTCCGCTTAAATAGACACCATATGCTGCTTCCTGAAGTGAGTCCGCGATTTTCTTATAATGTGGAATCATTGACTGCCTGTAAGGCTGATGGAAAAGATCCTTCGTCAACATCTCTCCGAGCAGCTCCCAGTTTTGCTGCAGCAAAGCAGCAACAGCTACATTCGCAATGCCACTTGCCTTCACAGCGTCTTTATACAGGAGCTGTTCTGGAAGAACTGCTCTGGCATCTGATGTTGCGAGCTCGAATGAAGGAATAACTGCCAGGAAGCGTACATCCTTAATCGGGGTCTGCACATAATGGACTTTGTCATCATAATAGCCGATTACACACCCACCTAAAATGGATGGTGCTGCGTTATCAGGATGTCCTTCCAAACTGACAGCGATATCGAGCTTTTCTTCATCACTCAACTGAAGCGCCAAAAGACAATCAGCAAGTTCAATTCCTGCGACAAGGGCGGTCGCACTGCTGCCTAATCCTCTAGCCAGCGGAATATCACTACTCATTCGGACTGTACATGCCGGCAGATCACTATATCCATAGCGATCCGCAACATAAATGGCCGTTTCATAGATCATATTGTCCTTACCTGCCGGAAGTCCTTGTACAGCTTCCGACATCGGAATGAATTCCCACTCTGATCCAGGCTGGACTTCCAGCTCCAAATACAGATCTAAAGCGATCCCAACTGAATCGAATCCTGGTCCGATATTGGCGGTGCTTGCGGGTACGCTTATTTGCCAGCGTTTCATTACATCCGCTCCCTGATGGCGTCTGCAATCACCTGTTCTTCGTTCGGGAGGACAACCGGCTTGATAGTACTGTATTCTATTGCTGTATTCGGATCCTTCAATCCGTTTCCAGTCAGTACACTAACGACTGTTGCACCTTTGGGCACCTCACCTTGCTCCAACGCCTTCAGCAGTCCAGCGAATGAAGCACAGGATCCTGGTTCAGCGAAAATTCCTTCCTCACGGGCGATTTTTTGATAAGCAGCGATAATCTGCACATCTGTCACTTCATCGATTGTCCCGCCTGATTCATCTCTTGCAGCGGTTGCTTTCTGCCAGCTTGCAGGATTACCAATACGTATGGCAGTACCGACTGTTTCCGGATTGTCGAACACCCTATCATGCACAATCGGAGCTGCTCCGCTTGCTTGGTAGCCTTTCAGTACTGGAAGACTGTATCCTTTTTCTAGTTCATATTCCTTGAAACCTTTCCAGTAAGCACTAATGTTACCTGCATTGCCAACCGGAATGAAGAGATAATCCGGCGCTTGTCCCAGTTGTTCGCACAGCTCGAAGGCCGCTGTCTTCTGTCCTTCGAGACGATATGGATTGACAGAATTTACGAGTGCTACCGGCTCGGTTTCACTTAAATGCCGTACAACACGCAGTGCATCATCAAAATTGCCTTCGATTGAGAAAATTTCCGCTCCGTACATGACAGCCTGTGCCAGTTTCCCTTGTGCAATTTTACCTTCTGGAATGACGACGAAGCAGCGCATACCAGCACGGGCTGCATATGCAGCTGCTGAAGCAGATGTATTGCCTGTGGAAGCACAGATGACTGCTTTCGCCCCTGCCTCTTTTGCCTTGGCAATGGCCATGACCATACCGCGATCCTTGAAGCTTCCCGTCGGGTTCGCTCCTTCGATTTTCGCATAGGCCTCGATACCATACGCTGCTGACAGCTTTTCAAGTTTTACTAAAGGTGTATTTCCTTCTCCTAAACTTAATGCTGGCGTTTCCTCTGATATCGGTAAATGATTTTTATAAGCTTCTAAAAGACCTTTCCATCCCATGCTTCTCAATCCTCTCCGTCTACACGATAGCAGCTGATGACGCGTTTCACGACGTTCAATTGCTCCAGCTGCTGTATGCTGTTTTCGATTTGCTGCTTGCTGTGTTTATGTGTCACCATGACAACTTCTGCTGTTTTTGATTTGGAATGCGGCAGCTGGAGGATTTTCGCAAACGAGACATCCTGGCCTGCAAAGACATTTGTGACGGCATGGAATGCACCTGTCTGATCCTCTGCTTCAACACGAATGAAATATTTGGCGTGCTTTTCTGTATTATCCTTTAAAGCAGTTTTATATTGCGGCTGCACATATGCCTTTCCACTGACTCCTAAGCGAATATTCTTGATGACCTCCATAAGATCCGATACGACTGCTGTCGCTGTTGGCAGACCGCCAGCTCCCGGACCATAAAACATCGTCTCCCCGACAGCGTGCCCATACACATAAACGGCATTGAACTCATTCTTCACTTGTGCCAGCGGATGTGCTTCCGGCAGCAAAGTAGGCTCGACGCTGACTTCGACTTTTCCCTCATCAATTGCAGCGATACCGATCAGCTTCACAATATAGCCGAGTTTTCCTGCAAACTCGATATCTTCCTGCGAGATGGAAGTGATACCAGCAACTTGGACATCACTATATGCAACTGGCATCTTGAAGGCCAAGTTCGCCAGCAAAGTCATCTTACGGGCTGCATCCAGACCTTCTACATCCGACGTTGGATCAGCTTCGGCAAATCCAAGTGCCTGCGCTTCCTCCAGCACTGTTTCAAAGGATAGGTTTTCATCTGTCATTTTCGTAAGGATGAAATTCGTCGTTCCATTGACGATTCCCATCACTTTCTCAATTTTATCTGAAGCAAGACCGTCACTGAGTGAACGAAGAATCGGTATGCCGCCGGCCACACTAGCCTCGTAATAAATATCGGTACCATATTCCTGAGACAGTGTAAACAGCTTATCACCATGCTCTGCCATCAAGTCTTTATTGGCTGTCACGATATGTTTTCGATTCCGGATGCCACGTTCCAGCAGCTGAAATGTATCTTCCATCCCGCCCATCACTTCCACAATGATATCAATGTCCGGGTTATCTGTAATATCAGCGGCTTCCGTCGTAAGGATGGAAGCATCCCTGATATATTCCCGCTTCTTCTCCTTATCCTTGACGAGCACTTTCGCTACTTCCACTTCACAGCCGAGCTGATATCGAATCTGTTCCTGGTGATCCTGCAAAATTTGAACCACACCGCTTCCAACTGTGCCAAGGCCGCATAAGCCGATTTGTATCCTTTGTTTCATCTCACTCAGCCTCCTGTCCACCTCAAATAAACAAATGTTTTTATATAAAGGACATTATAACTCTATCAATCTGCTATCGCAACCAACTTTACAAATATTTTTCCAATATCGGTATCTCAAGAGTATGCGCATCGACTTGCATACGGTCGAATAATCCGCTTAGACGTTGCTCATACTTGCTTTGCTGCATGATGAGAGTTTCATACGCTTTTCCAGTCAGACCTTTCTCCATCTGATCGTACAGATGAAGCGGCATGATCAATCTGGCATACAGCAGCCGCATTCCGAAAACAGAGAGCGGCCGCTGCTGCATATAAGACTGCAGAAATTCAGCCGTTTCCCCTTCCTCCTTCTTACAAAAGGCAGTCCTTGTGAATTCTGCCAGGTCACGAGCTGGATGGTCATAAATGATGTTATGAGGCAGCACATATGTATCTGCCAGTTCAGAACCGTATTTGGTGAATACCGTGGTCGGCTGATCATAGTCCGTGAAACGGAATTCATTGCTTGTTTCATTCAGATATTGGATGGCAAGCTCTGTCCTGCCGATAACATAGTGAAAGGTATCCAGGAATACCCGTTCTTCATGGACAAGCGGCCGTTTCTGATACATGTTTGAATAAAGCCTTTCTGCCTGCGACAGACGAGCAGTCCAAAGATCACTCCATTTTCCGTAGCTGGAGAGTGTATCAGGCGCAAATGGACATCCGGCACCCAGCTGATGAAATGCTGCCAGCTCTGTCCCATGCGCATCAAGACCCCTTGGATAAGGCGGCGGCATTTCCACTACGAGATACGCCGTATTTTCATAGACCGTCAATATCTGTCCATCCGTTGTCAGCATTGGCTGCGCAAGACGGGGAAAACCTGCCTCTTGCATATAAACAGTGATAGCAGCCAATTCATAATAACTGTCTTGATCCGTCCTTGCTGGTATAATGACATATAATCGATCTGTTGTCTGATATGCGTGATAATTCCGGTAGGATACCGGCTTGCCGCTAAAACCTGGAATATATTGCTGCATCAACTGCAACACGAGCAAACACCTCCTATCTCATTTTATGATGCATATGTAAGAAACATGTTCCAGTACTGATGGTTGGCGCATAGGCTAGAAGGGTATACTGCTAAACAGAGAATCATACATAGGAAAGTGAAGTGATCTTATGACAGCTGAATTAGAGAAAAAAGCGCGGGAGTGGCTCATCGAACGCGGTGTGCAAGTAAAAGATATCGCAGAGCTTGTACATTTTCTGCAAGAAAAATATTATCCTGGCCTTACGATGGACCGGTGTATTTATAATGTAGAACGTGTATTGTCCAAAAGAGAGGTTCAAAACGCCATCCTCACTGGGATCCAGCTTGATGTACTAACGGAACAAGGAAAACTGGAACAGCCGCTTCAAGATAACCTGGCGCGGGATGAAAGCCTGTATGGTATCGACGAAGTGATTGCACTTTCCATCATCAACTTATATGGATCTATAGGATTTACGAATTATGGCTATATCGACAAACAGAAACCTGGTATTTTGGCCAAGCTGAATGACAAAAGCAGCGGGGAATGCCATACCTTTCTGGACGACATTGTAGGGGCAATCGCGGCTGCAGCAGCGAGCAGACTTGCACACAGCCAGAACGATGAAGAAAATATTGATGGGTAACAAGGAGCAGCTTTCTGGCTGCTTCTTTTGTTTATATAAAAACTGTATCCATTCAGTATATTCCCGAATATAGTGTAAACGTCTAGTATACGAGGAGGGAATCTTTTGGAAAATACCACAGCCGGCTATCCGAACCATTTAGCATGGCATGAAACTCTTGAACTGCATGAACTTGTCGCTTCACAAGCTATTGCCTTGATGAAAATGAAACAATTCATTGGGAATATCAACGACGGTGAACTTCGCTCCATTTATGAGCAGACGATCAAAGGTCTGGAGAACAATTTGAATGAACTGCTTCAGTTTTTCCCTTATGCACCCGGACCCAACGAGGTAACAGATACACGACAGGTCAGTCCTGCTTTTTATGCCGGTGATTTGCTTCTTTTCGCCAAGACATCTGTCCGGAATTATGCGATTGCTATCACAGAAACTGCTACACCTGTTCTCCGTGAAACGCTAAGAAAGCAATTACAGCTGGCAATCGATACGCATGCGAAAATCTTTGATTACATGTACAGAAGAGGTCTTTACCCAGCATATAACTTCGAGCGTCTGCTGCAAAATGATATCAGAAATGCCAATAGAGCACTGCAGATGGGTTACTGACATCTTGATATAAGAAATAAGAACTTAATTAATAAGGAGCAGCCTCCAATAGAGGCCGCTCCTTATTTGAATTCCCATTCCGTTAACGTATCAATCGTATATGTTGGTTTGGGGTCTAAAGAAGGAAGCTCTTCCCTTCTTGTGAATCCGGTGCAAACCATCAGTGTATCCATTCCTGCCCGGATACCTGCTGTTATATCTGTCAAATAGTTGTCACCGACCATAAGAACTTGTTCCTTATCCAGATCCAATAGCTTCCTTGCTTGCTCCATCATGATGTTCTCTGGTTTGCCGATAAAAGTCGGTTCAATACCAGTGCTGACAGAAATGACAGCTGTCATCGCACCGTTTCCCGGCATTAAGCCAGCATCTGTAGGCAGGGCTCGATCACTGTTTGTGGAGAGGAACTTGGCTCCTGCCCGTACAAGCAGACAAGCCTTTGCCAGCTTCTCATATGTGATCGATGTATCAAGACCAATAACAACAAAATCACAATCTTCTTCTGCTAAGGTGATCTCTTCTTTCGCCAAGGCATCAAACAGCCCTTCCTCGCCGATGGCAAATACCCGGGCAGCTGGATTGTGCTCACGGATGTATGCTGCGGTCGCCATGCTCGTCGTGAACACATCTTCCGGTTCTGCTGCGATATCCATTTGACGGAGCTTAGCAGCTACTTGCTCCTGTGTGCGCGTGGAATTGTTCGTTACGAAAAGATGCTTTTTACCAGCCGCCTTTAGTCTCTGAATGAATCCTGGCGCGGCTTCGATCCGCTCCTTACCGAGGTACATCGTTCCATCTAAATCAATCAGATATCCATCATAAGCTTTCATCTTGGCTGCCCCTTGAAAAAGCGGAAGCTGTCCGCGTCTCGTCCACCAGATATGCTCTTACCCACTCTATATATTGTCCAAGCAAATCGTGATGCTTCTCCATCGTATCCGAAAGTCTTTGGTGATTCACCTGCTGATATTCAGCAGTGAGCATTTTACGCAGCGCAATCACTTCTTTAAAGGCTGGTGCAGTGTCTTCGGCTATCACCTTTTCATCTGCAAGGATATCGATGATATCATCATAACTTCCCGGATCACGCATAATGAATCCATCAATTACACTGTTGCCAGTATCCAGTATACCTTCAATCAAGAGCTGCGCCCGCCGTTCAGCAGCCAGCTTATCTGTCAGCCCTGAAGAATGAGATACCTCAGCTGCCAGCAGTTCTTCCATATATGTAAGGATTGCTTCTATCTTTCGTTTATCCACAAAGTACATCGTATTTGCCCCTCTCTTGCGCGTTTACTTTGCCGGAACTTTTTTCACGACAAAGTATGCACAGCCAAAATTGCAATACTCATACAAATAATCTTCCAAAGTGCTGATTTTCGTATCGAAGGTGGCCTTTGGGTTGTCGTCATCAAAAAAACCTTTCAGACGAAGCTGCTCATATCCCCAGTCACCGACAATGTAATCATATTTCGTCAGGATTTCGCTGTAGCGGTTTTGGAATGCCTGTTCCTGAAAGGCTCCCTTTACATCCTGCACCACTTCATAGTGCTTGCCCTGTACTGTTGTTTTCACCATCTATCGACTCCCCTATCTTGTTTCTAGTGTAGCATATTTCTTTTATATTTTCGCATACCTTCCTCTCAACTATTGATCGGGACTCATGAATTTCTGATCTCTGTACAAACTAACAGTAAACGTATAAGGAAAGGTGAGCAGCACATGAAAAAGATGCACATTGCCATGCTGCTAATCCTCCTGCTAAGCAGTTTCCCGTTCTCCGTCTATGCAAAAGGAGAAGAAAACGTGGATAAAGCAAAACAGGATCGCATGGCGCTTTACAAAAAAACAGCAGCTGCCACAGGTCTTCCTTGGTATTATTTAGCTGCAATCGACCAGTACGAGCATAATCTTCCGTCACAAGCCAAAGAAAAGAAACTGATCGCAATCGAAATCCCGGAAGAAAAATGGTTCGGGGCTGCTGCACACGGACAGCAGGCCGACGAAGCTTCTATCTTATGGTTTCAAGGATTAGGACGTGATGGAGATGGAGACAAGCAAGCCGATCCGGACAATCCAGAAGATGTACTCTTTACGATGGCTTCATTTATCCAGCGGGTCGGGACAACGAAGAACGATATCAAAATCGCCCTTTGGCATTATTATGAGCGCGATCTCACCGTACAGACGATCATGAATACTGCCAAGCTATATGAGAAATTCGGAACAATCGAACTGGATAAACGCTCCTTCCCGCTTCCTCTCCATCATAATTACAGTTACCGCAACACGTGGGGAGATGCAAGAGGATTTGGAGGCAGGCGAATTCATGAAGGTACGGACATATTCGCTAACTACGGAGTCCCGGTATATGCGACTACGTATGGCGTCATTGAATTGAAAGGCTGGAATTTGTATGGAGGCTGGCGTATCGGTCTTCGTGACAGCAATAATATCTACCATTACTATGCCCATTTAAACGGATTCGAAAAAGGCGTTTCCGTCGGGAATGTTGTCAAACCAGGAGATGTGATCGGATATGTAGGTGCCAGCGGCTATGGACCACCTGGAACATCCGGCAAATTTCCGCCCCACTTGCATTACGGCATGTATAAGGACAACGGGCGCTCGGAGTTTTCCTTTGACCCTTATCCTTATCTACGGATATGGGAACAAAAATCCAAACAGCAAAAAAAGGAAGGCTGAATTTATTCGCCTTCCTTTTGCATTGGGATGGAGAAAGATGGAGATGAACCGGACTCTCCTCCATTATTATAGAATTCCGGCACTTGCCCTTGAATTACCGTACTTCCCAACAGAACATCCTGCGTGACGGTTGTCGTCTTCGTGGAAAATGGAATGATGATTCGGACATTCGCTTTGATTTCGACCATGAAGACGAACATTGCGTTATTTATACCGTATTCTTCCACCTTTACATCAACACCGGATTCTACATAACCGATCATTTCGAATTTCACCGGGATCCGAGGACCAAGATTCGCAAGCAAAGCATTATTGGTTGCTTGACCGAGCGGTATCTCGACAAGTGTCGGATCTTCCTCCAATTTCTCCTGAATAACATCCGCCGCTGCTTCCTCAGCCAGCTGTTCCTCGCTGACTGCCGGCATTTCGCCATCCTCCATCAGCCGCAAATAGTTTTGGACGCGAAAGGTAACTTTCCGCAGCACTTCGTTCACTGTCGCTGCATCCCAGCTGGCATGTGTCACATTTCCGTTAGTATCTTTCTCTACTTGCACAAATGCGTTCAAGTCCAAATCCGCTTCCTTCTCTGCCTGTACAGCCTGATTTATCGCCTGTTTGGCAAACTGCTCTGTCTTTGTTTCAGCAATTGCCATAAGCGTCGGCTCCAGGCCCCTATTCACAAGCCAAAGGCTTAAACTAGTAAATAGCAGGAATAGCAGCAAGGTCATCAGGAGTACATGACGAAAGGAAGGTGATGCTTTAGTAGCTCTGCGCTGCCATGGACGCATGGAAAAAACCCCCTCGAATCAAACATATGCTTGACCAAGGGGGCTTAGAATAAGCTAGTTCATCTCAGCAGATGTCGAACAAGCTACAACTGTTATATTCAAATGTTCATACAAGTCTACCTCATACGGTTCAGGTTCTGTACCATCCGCTTCCTGAAGAATACGGATAATTGGTCTCGTATTTATATCTTCATTTTGACGAATCACGATACCCGTTCTTCCATCACTAAGACGGACAGTCAGACCAGTAGGGTAGATTGCCACGCTTCGCTTGAATGCCTCGACCATCTCCATATCGAACTGATCCCCCGCGCCCGCAAACAGTATTTCCAGACCTTCATGCGGCAGCATGGCATCCCGGTATACTCGGTTGCTTGTCACGGCATCGAAGACATCGGCAATGCCAATGATTTTCGCATACAAATGTATATCGGATCCGCTGATGCCTCGCGGATAGCCGGAGCCATTCATCCGTTCATGATGCTGGTATGCGCAATGCGCGACTACCAGAGGGATATTATTCATCTTGCGCAAATAATGGAAACCCTTTGTTGTATGTTCCTTAATCTGCTCGAATTCAGAGTCAGTTAATTTGCCGGTTTTCTGCAGTACTTCCTGCGGAACGAACATCTTGCCTACATCATGGAGGATTGCTCCGAAACCAATCTCCTCCACAACGGAAACCGGAAGCTTCATTTCATTGGCGATGGCCATCGCATACAATGCTACATTGACTGAATGAGAGAAAATGTAATCATCATATATGAGCATATCGGAAAGAATCGTCAGTGTCTGACGCTTTGGCCGCAGGTTACTGACCATCTCCTGGATGGAATGCGTAATTTTATCCGTCATCTTTTCAGTCAAATAACGTCCATTGTCACTCTTTTTGATTTCCTGAAAACTCTTATGGATAACCTGCATTGCCTTTAGCCGTTTTTCATTGGAAGTGGAGAAGTAAAGCTCGATGTCCTGCAGCCTGTCGTCTCGGATATAGACGTAGGTATATCGCAGCTCTCTTAAGCGATCGATAATATTTACTGTCAACTCCACATCCCGCTGGATGAGAATACTGCCTTTATCATTATATACGGGTTGAGCGAGCTTACTGCCGGGCTTTACCGATTTTGTCGAAACTAGTCTCATTGACGTACCCCTTATCTTCTCCGACATTCCATTCTGATAAAATAGTACCAGAAAATCGGAAAACAATCTAGATTGACGAGGCAAGCTTCGACAATTTTTTTAAGACAGTAGAAGTAATGCTTCTTTACCTATGATCCCAGGTTTCCAGCCATACGCTGCTGATGCTTCAGTCACCTTCTCAAGTGGTGCTGCCAGCAGCTGCTCGATCGTTTTAACTCCGACCGCCCTGCCTGATATAATATTGCGATCTGCCAGCTTTTCATTCAGCAAATCTACGTCCAATGCACCGCACATAATATAGCCGACATCATTCGACACAACGAGCAAGGTTGTTTTCGGCAATACGACGGTCACAGCGGTAAAAGGCTTGCCATCTAGAAATAAAGGTTCTACAGTCATCAATTTAAAAACACCTCCGTTATATCCTATGTAGGAGAAACGGAGGTGTTTGCTCATTTTTCTATTTCCTGAAATGCTTCCAAAAGTAAATCACGGAGCATCTCCGGCATGAAATATGTCTTGCCTTCTGCTTGCTTTATATTGGGCAGCAAGCTGCCGAAAGTAAAGGTATCCGCCATTGCGGTTAAATAAAGCTTGGCAGGATCAAGCGGCTTACCGTGTATCTTTATGTTTACAGCCACTGGTATTGCTTCTGTTCCTGTAATGTCGAACGTCAGTCCGCTGTAAATCATCTTTCCGATGACCTTCCCACGGAAGCCGAATCCTTTAAGAGGGAATGAAACAAAATCAGGCTGCAATGCAGCATTTACGATTTGCTCCAATGCTTCTCCAGTTAATGGAACTGTTGCCGGATTGATAGGATGTGGGCAGATCCGGTGAATATCCATATAAGAAACCGCCCCTGCCGGAAAGCTTTCCAGCAGCACCCCTGCGTTCAGAAAAGCAAGATCTGCCTTCGTCCATCTGCGCAGATAATCCGTCAACAGATCCATTGCACGAGAATCTTCATAAGGAGCACAAGGCATCGGATCTGGCAGAACGACGGCAGGTCGATGCATTGCTTTTGCTGCATTTTCCGAATAAACAGCAACATGCTCCGCTGTTTCTGCGTCATCCTTCAAATCTGCCACAGGAATAGCCCTGGCTCGCTTGTCGATAATACATCCCTGTTCTGTGTCCCAAATGATCTCCACTTCTCCGAAATGAAAGCCCTGCTTGCCTGCAGTCGTAATCAGACATTGGTTCACATATTCTCCTTCATGAAGCAAATGATGCGTATGCCCGCCGACAATCACATCGATTTCCGGAAAAGCAGAAGCTATGTCCCTGTCTGCATAAATTCCGAGGTGGGAAAGCAAAACAACCACATCGCAAGAAGAGCGAAGCGGGGCAATTTCACGCTTCAGAACTTCCATCGGGTCCTGGACGTTCCAGCCGATTAGATTATAGAAATCCGGAAACGGCGCTGTCAGTCCGATCATACCTACTTTTACACCGCCAGCTGTTTCGACCACCCAGGACGACTCCATCCAGCTCGGATCCCTCTCGGACTGTGAATGAAGGTTTGCGACTGCAACACGGAATTCCGCTTCATCGTACAAATGATAAAGGTCACCATAATCTAGTGTGATTCCTTCATTATTGCCGATTGTTGCGAAATCATAGCCTGCTTCGTTCAGCAGGCTGATATTCGCCTTGCCTCGGAATGCTTCTGCAATCGGACGTGAGCGATCGACATGATCGCCGATATCAATCAGCCAGCACGTCTCGCCCGCTTCCTTCAGCTTTTGTTTATTTTCCTTCAGATAGCCGACAATCTTCGGCCAGTTCTCGAAATAGCTATGCAAATCATTTGTGTAGTTGATAGTCAGCTTTTCCTGCATCCTTCTCTACTCCTTTATGACGACAAACCGTCCCAAATCAAACGGACAGCAACTAATACGAGCATGATACGCAATATCCAAACGACAGTATTTCCTTTCAGCATCTGGTTAATCCTCGCACCGAGGAACCCACCAATAATCGCACCTGGAATAAAGGCCCATACAACGTTCCATTCCACATGTCCAAGTGAAATATGCATAACGGTACTGACGATACTGAGGAAAAATACCATTAGCATACTTGTGGCAACAGCAACATGTGCTGGAAAACCGAACATAAGGATCATGGCAGGCACCATGAAACTTCCCCCGCCAATTCCGAACATACCAGAAAGCAGTCCGACGAACAAAGACAGCACAAATGCCGCCATGAATCGGAAGCTATATGTATAAGTGGTCCCGTCAATCTCTTTTGTAACGATGATTCCTTTTGGATTAATCACTTCACGTTCCTTACGTTTTACGAAGAACATAAAGAAAACAAGCAGTACAAGTATGCCAAAGTATAACGAAAAACCATCACCCGAGATAAAACGATTCAGGAATGAACCAAGAATAGCTCCTGGCAATCCTCCTGCCAGGAAAATGAGTCCGCTTTTGTAATCAACCCGTCCGCTTTTCATATATGTCAGCGTAGAAGTCAGGCCAGTAAAGATCATAAAGATGACAGACACACCAACGATTGCTTGTGGTGTAGCCCAGCTGAATTCATCCCAGAAGTTGCTCAAGATCAGCAGCGACGGTACGAGGATGATTCCTCCTCCCAAACCTACCAAACTGCCAAGCGCGGCTGCAAGGAGCCCTATTAGTAAACTTACGGCAAAAACCATGTGTATCCCTTCCATCTTTTCAACTGTAATAAAAAAGTATGACTGCATACAGCAGTCATACCATTATAACAGAAATCATTTGTATTTGACCGACCCGCCGTTCACCGGGAATTCTGCTCCAGTGACATAGGTCGCTTTGTCAGAAGCCAAGAAGACAATCACATTGGCAATCTCCTCAGGCTTGCCTATCTCCCCGCGAGGGATCTGACGGACTTCCTTCGCGAAGTAGCTGACTGCTTCCTCGCCTTCTTTATCGAACATATCGCTTAGCATATCGACCATGCCGCCCGGTTTGTTCCACATCGTTGTTCGTGTCGGACCAGGGGATACGACATTCACTCGAATCTCTCCGCCAAATTCATCAGACAAGGCTTGAGTCAAATTCAGGATAGCTGCTTTACTGCCGCTATAATCAATTGCAAACGAATCAGGTACATGGCCGCTCTCTGACGCAACATTGATGATGCTTGCACCCGGCTGTTTCTTCAGTTCTGGAATGGCTGCTTTCGTTAATGCTACTACAGCAAATAAATTCGTTTCGAAAGTCTCTCGCCAAATATCCAATGTTACATCCATGAAACTATCTTTATAGGTAGCAATCCCCGCAACATTCGCTAGGATATCCAGCTTTCCGAAATGAGAAACAGCCGCCTCGACCACTTTGTCAGCAGCTCCTTCATCTGTCAGATCCAGCTCCAGTGGCAGAAAGGAAGAACGATCTGCAATATCCTGCACATCATTCAACGTTAAGCTGACACCGACAACCTTTGCTCCCTCATTCAGGAAGGCTTTCACTGTCTCCAATCCGATACCGTCATTGGCCCCAGTCACGATTGCTACTTTGCCATCTAAATTGTAACTCATGGACTTCATCTCCTTCGTTTCTTCACATAAAGGAAATGTTCCCAGAGGTTGTTACTGTCAAACATTATACCTCTCGCTTTACTAAGCACAGTTTGCCATATAATTTTATGTGTTCTTTCCCTTGAACTGCTTCAGTGTCGCTACTATAAGAAAGCTGACAATTACTAATAATAGCCATGAGCTCACCTTGCCTAAATGAACAAGGCTCCATGCTTCCGTTTGGTTCGGATATTCCCAAGCTCCAAAGAACGTAGCAATATTTTCGGCTATCCAAATAAAAAAGCCGATAAGTACAAAAGAAAGCGCAAGCGGCATACGGTAACGAATACCACCAACCTCGTAAGTAACCCATGCTCGCCAAAAGACGAGGAGTACCAGTCCAGATAGGATCCATCGAATATCAATCCAGAAATGATGCAGAAAGAAATTCAAGTAAATCGCAGCTGTAAGAGGAACGACAATAAGATACGGCGGCCACTTCACGAGATCGACTTTTAACCTTCTCCATGCTTGGCAAAGGTAACTCGCAACACTTGCGTACATGAAGCCGCTATACAAAGGAACGCCGAAGATTTTGAAATAGCCTTCTTCTGGATAAGACCAGGAACCCATATGTACCTTGAATAGCTCAAGCGCAAGACCAATAAAGTGGAACACCGTAATCACCTTTAGTTCATCCCGTGTTTCAAGTCCTGAACGCAGCATCAGCCACTGCATCAAAAGGCAGATGATAAGCAGCCAGTCATATCGCGGCAGAAACGGGAGCGGAATAACTTGAGTCAAAGCTAAAGAAGCAAAGATAACGACAGGAAACAAACAGGATAAAGCCTGCTCCCACCCAAAACGAACAAGCTGCGTCAATGCTCCCAGCATTCTCGATGCTAACGTTCTCTTTTGGAATGCGGGTAGTTCCTGTCCTGCATAGTAAGTTATGTTTCGATTTCTATACATAGCCATATCCCTCCGGTACTTTCTTCGGCTTGCCACATGGCTGCTAATTCGTTATTCTTCATCACTTCGGTATTCCAGGATATCTCCAGGCTGACAATCCAAAGCCTTGCAAATAGCATCTAGCGTTGATACTCGTATCGCCTTTGCTTTTCCGTTTTTCAAAATGGACAGATTCGCCATTGTAATTCCGACCTTCTCTGAAAGTTCTGTAACACTCATTTTTCTTTTAGCGAGCATTACATCAATATTTATAATTATCGCCATGTTGTTCACCTCAGACCGTTAAGTCATTTTCTGATTTAATATCAATGGCATTTTTCAGCAGTTTTTGCAGGACAGCAGCAAAAATTGCAACTACCAACGGCGCGAAGATAAGCGCCATTCCTACCAAAATAAGTCCTGGAGCATCGTCTCTCTCGGCAACGACATAAATTAGCGGCAGAAGTATTACGTAAACAATACTTATAGTTATAGCGCAGAGTTTAATATTCTTTAATGCCTTGACAGACAAATCGGAAAAAGCTACATTTTTGTCAATATAACCAAGCAGGCGAAAAGACTGATAAAGAGCTAGGAAATATGCCAATGCTGTTACATACAATCCAACCAAAGCAGGATATTTTAAAAATTCCACTTCCGGATAATAATCTGCCGAACCAAAAGCTATATTTGGAATCGCAAAAATACATAATGCAAGAACCGGCAAAGCCATTAGAAAGACAGCTAGCTTTAAGAAGAGTGTTTCTCGTTTCATTATAAGCACCTCTCTTGATTTTCTTAATTACGATCTTAATATATTATTTATCGTTTTACAATAAATAATTATTCAAAAACGAAAATTATATGTTGAATCTAATAAATGATACTCTTATCTTCTCGAAGAATCAATTTTACACAACAAAAAAAGACGAACTCCAAGAGTTCGTCTTTTTCATATTAATAGGAAAGCTATTAACCGATGGAACCTTCCATTTCGAATTTGATCAGACGGTTCATTTCAACGGCATATTCCATTGGAAGTTCTTTCGTGAATGGCTCGATGAAGCCCATTACGATCATTTCAGTTGCTTCTTCTTGAGAGATACCACGGCTCATCAAGTAGAACAATTGCTCTTCGGATACTTTGGAAACTTTCGCTTCGTGCTCCAAAGAGATGTTCTCGTTGAAGATCTCGTTGTAAGGAATCGTATCGGAAGTGGATTTGTTATCCAGGATCAGCGTATCACACTCGATGTTGGAGCGAGCGCCGTCTGCTTTCTTACCGAAGTGAACGATTCCGCGATACGTTACTTTACCACCTTGTTTAGAGATGGATTTAGAAACGATCGTAGAAGAAGTATTTGGTGCCAAGTGAAGCATTTTCGCACCAGCATCCTGATGCTGTCCTTTACCTGCAAGTGCGATGGACAATGTCATACCGCGTGCGCCTTCCCCTTTAAGGATGACAGCTGGGTATTTCATTGTAAGCTTGGAACCGATGTTACCATCGATCCATTCCATCGTACCGTTAGCATCTACTGTCGCGCGTTTTGTAACCAGGTTATAGACGTTGTTCGCCCAGTTCTGGATTGTTGTATAACGGCAGTAAGCATCTTTTGCAACGAAGATCTCAACTACTGCACTGTGCAGGGAGTTCGTTGTGTATACAGGAGCTGTACAGCCCTCTACGTAATGTACAGAAGCACCTTCATCAACGATGATTAGTGTACGCTCGAACTGACCCATGTTTTCAGAGTTGATTCGGAAATATGCTTGCAGCGGAGTATCAGTCTTAACGCCCTTCGGTACATAGATGAAGGAACCGCCGGACCATACTGCCGAGTTCAAAGCTGCGAATTTATTATCGGAAGGCGGAATAAGCTTACCGAAGTATTCGCGGAACAAGTCTTCATTTTCTTTAAGGGCAGTATCTGTATCCTTGAAGATGATACCCATTTCTTCTAGGTCTTCTTTTAGGTTATGGTAAACAACCTCGGATTCGTACTGTGCCGAAACACCAGCAAGGTATTTCTGTTCAGCTTCCGGAATACCTAGCTTATCGAATGTGTTCTTGATTTCTTCCGGTACCTCATCCCAAGAACGCTCAGAACGCTCAGATGGTTTCACGTAGTAAGTGATTTCATCGAAGTCAAGCTCAGCAAGGTCTCCACCCCACTGCGGCATTGGTTTCTTATAGAATTGCTCCAAGGATTTAAGACGGAAGTCCAGCATCCATTGTGGTTCTTCTTTCAATTTAGAGATTTCTTCAACGATTCTAGGTGTAAGGCCTTTTTCCGTACGGAAAATGGATACATCACGATCACTGAAGCCATACCGGTAATCTCCAATTTCAGGCGCTTTTTTAGCCATGGTAAAACCTCCTTATAGGATTACATCTATTTCACACGACAGTGTTCACGTTTTAGTTCTTTTCGACGCCTTGCTCCATTGCCTTCCAAGCGAGTGTTGCGCATTTAATGCGTGCCGGGAATTTCGCAACTCCCTGCAATGCTTCCACATCGCCCATTTCCAGATTGCCAGGATCGATTTCCTTACCTAGCATCATATCGGAGAACAGCTGAGACATCCGGAGTGCATCTTCAACGGATTTACCTTTGATGGCTTGTGTCATCATAGAGGCAGAGGACATGCTGATGGAGCAGCCCTCTCCTTCGAATTTCGCATCCTTCACCTTGCCATCCTCCACCTGGAGCTGCAGCTGGATCCGGTCCCCGCACGTCGGGTTATTCATATCGACCACAAGTGCGCCTTCTTCCAGCTTACCACGATTCCGCGGATGTTTATAGTGATCCATGATCACTTGACGGTAGAGTGTATCAAGGTTATTAAAAGACATTTCCGAAAAACTCCTTCGTTTTTGCCAGTCCGCTGACAAGTTTGTCGATATCGTCTTCGGTATTGTAAACGTACATACTTGCACGGGCAGTAGCTGTGACGTCCAGCCAGCGCATAAGCGGCTGTGCACAATGATGTCCGGCACGGACAGCGATACCTTCTGTATCGAGAGCAGTCGCTGTATCATGCGGATGGACACCATCAATATTGAAAGTGACCACTGCAGAGCGTTTGTCTTTCGAAGGACCATAGATGCTCAGCCCCTCGATTCCGCTCATCCGTTCCATCGCATATGCAGTCAGCTTCTGATCATGTGCTTCGATATTATCCAGACCGATTTCAGTCAGGAAGTCAATTGCAGCACCAAGACCGATTGCTCCAGCAATGATAGGAGTACCTCCCTCAAACTTCCAAGGAAGCTCCTTCCATGTTGAATCATACAGATGTACGAAATCGATCATTTCACCGCCGAATTCGACCGGTTCCATATTTTCAAGCAGTTCCTGCTTTCCGTAAAGGACACCGATTCCAGTCGGTCCGCACATTTTATGACCGCTGAAGCAATAGAAATCACAATCGAGATCCTGCACATCCACCTTTAAGTGCGGTGCGCCTTGTGCACCATCAACTAGAACGACAGCATTCTGCCGATGAGCAAGCTCGACGATTTCTTTTATAGGATTAATGGTTCCAAGAACATTGGAAACATGAGTCAAAGCTACGATCTTCGTTTGCGGACCGATCGATTTCTTCACATCTTCCATGTTCAACGTACCATCTTCGTTCAGTTCAAAGTATTTCAATGTTGCTCCGGTCGCTTTGACCGCCTGCTGCCACGGGATGATATTACTATGGTGCTCCATCGGTGTGATGATCACTTCATCACCAGGTTCCAAGTTCGCACGGGCGTAACTGTGTGCAACCGTATTGATTGCTGTCGTTGTACCGCGTGTGAAGATTACTTCCTTGGTGCTTCTGGCATGGATGAATTGCTGCACCTTTTCTCTGGCACCTTCATATTTATCCGTAGCCCGGGTTCCAAGTGTATGCACACCACGGTGTACATTGCTGTTGTCGTTCCGGTAATAGGCATCCACAGCTTCCAATACTTTTATCGGCTTATGGGAAGTTGCAGAGGAATCCAAGTAGACCAGCGGATGTCCGTTGACTTCCTGATGCAGGATCGGGAACTGTTCACGGATAGAGCGGGCATCCATTAGTTTACTTTCCCTTCAATTACCTGAGTCAGCTGATTTTTTACCGTTTCGATCGGCAGCTGGTTAACTACAGGTGCAAGGAATCCATGGATGATTAGACGTTCAGCTTCATGCTTCGTGATTCCGCGGCTCATCAAGTAATAAAGCTGAAGCGGATCTACACGGCCTACAGAAGCTGCGTGTCCTGCCACTACATCATCTTCATCAATCAAAAGAATCGGGTTCGCGTCACCGCGTGCACCTTGGCTAAGCATCAAAACACGTGTTTCTTGGGTTGCATCAGATTTGCTGGCACCATGTTCGATTTTACCGATACCGTTGAATACAGAGCTTGCCTGGTCTTTCATAACACCGTGGGACAAGATGCTTCCAACAGAATTCTTACCGAAGTGAACAATATTCGTCGTGAAGTTCTGGATTTGCTTTCCGCGTCCTACAACTACACTTTTCGCTTCGGAACCGGAGTTATCACCGATCAAGTGTGTGATATGCTCACTGATTGTGTTACCATCGTTCATTTGACCGATCGCCCAGTCAATGCGAGCATCACGGTAAGCTACACCGCGGCGTTTTGCATAGACAGTCGTACCTGCAGCATAGTTATCAACCGCACCATAAGATACGCTGGCATTATCTGCTGCAATGACTTCTGTCACAACGTTTGCGAATGTTGCTTGGTCAGCGTTATGTGAAATGCTGTTTTCAACATATGTTACAGCACTATTCGCTTCCGCAACGATTAATATATGATTGAAGGAAGCTACTTTATCATCTTCCTGCCAGAAAATAGTTTGAAGCGGCTCGTCCACTACAACGTTTTTCGGAACATAGACGAACACTCCGCCGTTCATCAATGCTGCATGCAGAGCAGTCAAACGATTTTCATCAATATTCACAGCATCCTTCATGTAGAATCGCTTCACCAAGTCACCGTGCTGCTGCAGGGCAGTGAAAATATCCGTGAAGATAACACCTTGGTCGCTCCATTTTTCGCTTAGAGCAAGGTATGCTGCACTATTATTACGCTGAATGTAAAGGTTTGGAGCATTATCCGTATCAATCAAAGCCGCCACACTTGCTGGCAGGCTTTCCAACGTATTGATTTTCTCCCCTGCTACTTCATGCACATACGTATCGAAATCCCAGTTCTTGATCCCAGTTTTATCGGGTTTTGGCATGTCCAAAGATTCCGATTGGGAAAGAGCTTGCTGACGAAGTTCCTTCATCCATTCAGGCTCATTGCGGGAACTGGAAAAACGGCTGATATATTCATCATTATATTGTTGCTTCGTTTCAACAGTCATAAGATCCCTCCTCCAGTTTACGCGTTAATTGTTTCGTCTTCGATGTTAAGCTCTTGTTTGATCCAATCGTAACCTTCTGCTTCCAAACGCTGGGAAAGCTCGGATCCGCCGGATTTCACAACACGGCCTTGCATCATAACGTGTACGAAATCAGGCTCGATGTAGTTTAGCAAACGCTGGTAGTGGGTAATAATTAGGCAACCGAAGTTTTCGTCGCGCAGTTTGTTGATACCTTTTGCAACAACTTTCAGCGCATCGATATCCAGACCGGAATCGATCTCGTCAAGGATACCGATTTCAGCTTTCATCATAAGAAGCTGAAGGATTTCATTACGTTTTTTCTCCCCGCCGGAGAAACCTTCATTCAAGTAACGCTGTGCCATGTTCTTATCCATTTCAAGGAAGTCCATCGCTTCGTCCATCTCTTTGATGAATTTCATCAATGGAATCTCGTCGCCTTCTTCACGGCGAGCGTTGATGGAAGAACGAAGGAAGTCAGAGTTTGTTACACCGCTGATTTCACTTGGATACTGCATTGCAAGGAACAGACCCGCACGAGCACGCTCGTCCACTTCCATTTCCAAAACATCTTCCCCGTCCAAAGTGATGCTTCCGCTAGTCACTTCGTATTTAGGATGTCCCATGATCGCGGATGCCAATGTAGATTTACCAGTACCATTCGGTCCCATTACTGCATGGAATTCTCCGCTCTTTATCGTAAGGTTTACACCTTTTAGAATTTCCTTATCTTCAATCGAAACATGTAGGTCTTTGATTTCTAAAACTGAACCTGCCATTTATAAACCCTCCGATAGCTGCTATTTTATAAGTTTCGATAATACGTTATTTAAACACATTATCAATTTATTCTCATTACAATCTTAAAGCATTATTCGACCATTATCAACTTTTTTACTAGATAAAAACACAGTTTTAACATGATCTTCTCCTATTGTATCACACATCCATTTCAACCCAAAAAAATAGCCTCTGCTGAGAATTCCAGCAAAGGCATGAGAATAGTATTTCTTATTTATCGACAGGAAGAATCGCTCCGTCATAATTGTCTTCGATGAACTGTTTGATTTCATCGGAATGAAGGACATCCATCAATTTTTTCAATGCTTCGTTATCTTTATCTTCTGCACGTGCCGCCACGATGTTGCCGTATGGAGAATCTGTACCTTCAAGGATCAATGCGTCTTCAGAAGGCGTAAGACCTGCTTGCAATGCATAGTTCGTGTTGATGACAACTAGCGCATCTTCTTCTGATTCATACGTATCCGGAAGGAAAGCGGGGTCAACATCCATGCTGAATTTCAGGTTTTTCGGGTTATCACCAATATCATCCAAAGTAGCATCTACAGGTTCTACACCATCTTTGATCGTGATAAGACCAGCCTCTTGGAAAATAGATAGGATACGGCCTTGCTCTGCTACGTTACGACCCATGATTACTTCTGTACCATCTTTAATATCATCGACATTCTTGATATTTTTGGAATACACGCCCATAGGCTCCAAGTGAACAGCTCCAAGGCTGATCAGGTCATAGCCAGTATCTGCGTTTGAAGTTTCTAGGTAAGGGATGTGCTGGAAGTAGTTCGCATCCAAGTCGCCGCTTGCCAAGTCGTCGTTCGGAAGTACATAATCCTGATATTCTTCAATCTCAAGATTGACTCCCTCTTTTTCAAGGATAGGCTGCGCTTCTTTAAGAATCTCTGCGTGAGGTGTGCTGGAAGCACCAACTTTGATTGTTGTTGTTTCTTCGTCGCCCGAGCCGCTGCCAGATGAACCGCAAGCTGCCAGGAAGATCATGAAAGCTGCTGATAGAATAACTAATAATGCCTTTTTCAAATGAATCCCTCTCCTTTATCGTTTATCTAGTTTATTTGAAATCAAGTCTCCAATGAATTGGAAGACGAATACAACAATAACGATTAATAGCGTACAGATAAATACAACATCAAACTGACGTCTCTGGAAGCCATAGAAGTAAGCAAAGTCGCCTAATCCTCCTGCTCCGATAACACCTGCTACCGCTGTGGATCCAATCAGCGCAATTGCTGTTACTGTAAGACCAGAAACAAGGGCTGGCATGGATTCTCTCAGCAGTACTTTGAACATAATCGTACTGTTCTTCGCACCCATTGCCTTCGCGGCTTCCACTACCCCGTTGTCCACTTCCTTCAATGCAATCTCGACTAACCGTGCATAGAAAGGCGCTGATCCAATGATTAGCGCGGGCAATGCTGCCTCTGGACCACGGATGGTGCCGACTACAAAATCGGTGAAAGGGAACAGAAGTAATATCAGGATGATAAAAGGTATCGCCCTGAATATGTTGACGACAGCTGCTACAACTCCATAGACAACTTTATTTTCCCACAGCTTCCCTTTACTAGTCAGGTAAAGCAAAAGACCAAGGATGATACCAATGAGGAATGTACCAATCAAAGAAAGGATCGTCATATAGAATGTCTCATAGATGGCTGTATTCAAATCTGCAATATCTACATTCGGGAACCACTTCTCAAACAAGTTCCTGCACCTCCGCTCTCACATTCGCTGCGCGGATGAAGTTCAGTGCCTTCTCCACTTCCTGTTCACTGCCTACCAGCTGCAGGAACAAATTACCGACTGCTCCGGTTTGTGTCTGCAGTACATTTCCTTGCAGGATGTTAATATCAACATCAAATTGTTTCGCAGTCTGGCTGACAACCGTCTGATTGACGTTTTCGCCGGAGAAGGAAAGTTTCACTATCGTACCTGTACCTTCTTTCACTACTGCTGCAGACAAGGAATCATACTGCTCGCTTCCATCCAGCTGCTGGACGAATCGCTTTGTGATATCCTGCTGCGGGTCTTGGAATACATGAGCAGCATCGCCTTCTTCTACCACTTTGCCGGTATCCATTACAGCTACACGGTGGCAGATTTTACGGATAACATTCATCTCATGCGTAATCAATACAATAGTCAGACCGAGTCGTTTGTTGATGTCCACAAGCAAATCAAGGATGGAATCTGTTGTTTCCGGATCCAGTGCGGATGTTGCTTCATCACAAAGCAGCACTTTCGGGTCGTTAGCCAATGCCCTTGCAATGCCGACCCGCTGCTTTTGGCCGCCGCTCAGCTGTGATGGGTAGGCGTTTTCGCGCCCTTTCAATCCGACTAGCTCAATCAGCCGGTCTACTTTTGCTTTTCTTTCTTTTTTCGGCACACCAGCTATTTCTAATGGAAAAGCAATGTTTTGGTGTACAGTACGGGACCACAGCAGGTTGAAATGCTGGAAGATCATCCCGATTTCTTGTCTGGCAAGACGAAGCTCGTTTTTTCGCTGTTTAACGATATCCTTGCCATTGATGATTATTTCGCCGGCGGTCGGTTCTTCGAGACGATTCAGCAGGCGTACGAAAGTACTTTTTCCAGCACCGCTGTAGCCAATCACGCCGAAGATTTCACCCGACTCAATCGTAAGATTAAGCTGATCGACCGCTGTAATATTCTGTTTTTTTGTGCGATATGTCTTGGAGAGGTTTTTGATAGTGATCAATATCCGCTCCTCCTTCCTCATGTGGCTTTATAACCATAAAAAAAGCGTCTTCTTGTCCTGAGAACAAAAAGACGCATCTGCGTTCGATAATTGTTCTCTCATCTGTACAGGTTTCCCTGCAGGAATTGGCACCATACAGGAAAACCTGTGGTTGCCGGGCTTCATCGGGCCAGTCCCTCCGCCACTCTTGATAAGAGTTTGGTATATGATTGCTAAAAGGAGTTTAGCATCTAGTTAATAATCTTGTCAACATATTTTACATACTTCCTTGAGCTCCCAGAAATAGTAGTGCCTCCACAAGTAAAATATGCTGATAATCCCCCTCCACCACTTGCCTGTGACAGATACTGCGAAGCTGCACCTCGCCGCTAAGGAGCTCCTGCAATGTCTGCTCATCGGTACGTATATGTAAAATGCCATAAGGCTTGGAAGCTGGTGTCGTGAGGCTGCTTCTATCTATATGCAAATCGAAATGGGCATCCTCCCATTCAATGAAGACCTTCAGCCGCTTGTCATTACATAAAGGCAGCAAATCCTCCCTCACCTCGATCTGATGCTTGAGCTTTGTCAGTTTTTCGATGATCATCCGCCATCCCCTCCATATACTGTATTTGGCTCTTCTCGTTCTGATTTCCTGCAAGAAAAAACAGCTTTCCGGAAAGGAAAGCTGTTTTTATTCACTCAGCGTCTTGGCCAGCATATGCTGGACGGAATGAAAAGCGTATATTTTTTCCTGAACTTCACCTTGTTTGAAGGTAATGAGACAAGGCACACTTTCAATCTGATGTTCCTGCATGAAATCAGGAAAGAGAGAGGCGTTCAGTTTATGATAGTATTCCTGGCCCATCATTGCCTCCACCGCAAGGAGCATTTTTTCAGCAAGCTGACATGTGCCGCAAAAAGGCGTGTGCACAAATATCCTTGCTTGCTCCTGGTGTATAACGGACTGGACCTCCGTTTTGATAATGTTGATAATTCATCCCTTCTTTCTTCAGACGAGGAAGAATGGATGCACCATGATACTTCTGCTAAGCAGGGCTGTGGCCAATTCTGGGGCCGGGGTCGCCGCTACCTCTCGATAGGTTCTGTCTACGTAAATATGCTGGGCATGCGGCAGCTCTCGTGCTAACTGTTTTCGCAGCTTATGACCAGCGCTGTCCTCATCCACCATAATATATACTTGCTTGTGATCCAAGTCATAGTCATACAACAGCTGTTCCAGCCGCTCGATGCCCAATGTTCCATTGGTGCAGATGATCGTCACTTCCTCATCGATGATCTTCCTTATCTGCTCTTTATCCGAGCGTCCTTCTACGATAATGACTTTTTCTTCATCACCCATACTGGCATCACCTATTCTGATCGATATTTGATTGCTTTCTTGCCCGAGCCCCCGAATAAAGGCAGCTTAGCAATGAACGCTTGCCATAGTATATGAAAAGAGACCGCCGCCCTTGCTAACAGATATCAACAAGGACCCAAAAAATTAATCCTCTTTAATCCGTCCTTCGTAATCCTCAACAGAAAGCAAGCTCTCATACGCTGCTTCATCGTCTGTTTCCACTACGATCATCCATGCTTTCTCGTATGGGGATTCATTTACGAACTCAGGGCTGTCGTCCAAATCTTCGTTCACTGCTACGACTTTACCGCTAATCGGAGCATACAGCTCTGAAACTGTTTTAACAGATTCGACGCTGCCGAATGGCTCGTCTGCTTTCAATTCGTCACCAACTGATGGAAGTTCCACGAACACGATGTCTCCGAGTTCATCCTGGGCGAAGTCGGTAATACCGATTCGATATTGATTGCCTTCTTCTTTTTTAATCCATTCATGTTCCTCAGTATAACGTAGATCTTTCGGTAAGTTGCTCATTTTTATTCCTCCACCTATTTTCTACAAGAATAGCTAACATATTTACTATAAGAGGTAATAGATAAAATTACCACCGTTTCTGCTTAATTCGAAGCAGTCACAGTTTCGTACACTTCCGGTTTGAAACCTACCGCTGACGCCTTCTCCCCAACTAATAGCGGTCGCTTGATCAGCATACCGTTTTCGGACAGCCATGACTTGAGCTGGGCATCATCTGCCTCTTTGATTTTCTCTTTATAGCCGCCCTCCCGGTATACCTTTCCGCTCGTATTAAACAGTTTGGTAAGCGGCAATCCGCTTTTATCCGCTGCTTCTTGCAGGATCTCCGGACTTGGCGGGTTCTCTACGATATGTATCGCTTCATAGGGTACGTCATTCGCATCCAGCCATTTCTTTGCATTTTTACATGTACTGCAATTCGGGTACCAATAAAATCGGAACATACAGATCTCCTTCCTTTTCATACTGCTATTTTAGCATAGTCCTTTGCATCTTTCGCACAGAATAATCGCCAGGATCCCGGGTACGATAAAAAGGAAAAAGGAGGGATCCCATGCCAGCAGAAAATCAGCAAAATGTTATGCTGCAGCCGCCAGAAATGATCTCAGAAAAAGACTTACTGTACTTGAGCGATATGCTCAACTGGAACTTGAATGCCGCAAAAAAGGCACAGCATGCTGCCGGTGAAGTGCAGCTGACAGATGCCCAGGAAGCGCTGCACACTATCGGCCAGATGCATCAGCGCCATTATGATATGTTACTGGAGCATTTGAAGACAAAACCGCTCAATTAAGGAGGGAACGTTATGCCAGAGAATCAAAAAATAGAAAATCCCCAGACACCAGTCCCGACAACGCAGAACATGAATGACCGGGATCATGTCACTGATCTGCTTGCTACCGAAAAGTATATGACAGCTTCTTACAGCACGGCACTCAACGAAATGAGCAATCAGTCGTTATATGAAACAGTAGCTCGTATGTTCAAGGAGACACAGGACTCCCAGCGTAATTTGTATAACCTGATGTTCCAGCATGGGTGGTACAGCCTGGAGCAAGCTCCGCAGCAAAAAGTGGAACAGGCTTATCAGCAATTCAGCAAAACACGACAAGAACTTCCCTATACATGACACAGACGGACAATCAGCTGCTGATTGTCCTTTTTTAACCAATCCAAAAAAAATATTGACGCAGAGGATACAAACCCGTAATATACTTGCATGTGCAACTATTTGAGCTATCTGAAAGGAGCGGACCATGAGCAGGACACAAGACGAGTTAGGACTGCTTTTATCCCGGACATACTTATCCTTGAAACGGGAAACGTCCCGCATGCTTCAACAGTTTGAACTGACACCAGAACAATTCTCCCTTATTGCGGAATTGGACAAGCAGGATAACATCACCCAAAAAGAGCTTGCCGACTTAACGGAAAGAGAGCAGACCACCGTTACGAAGATAGTCGATAAACTTGTCAAAAAGGGACTGGTCACCCGCGGACATGATCTCCACGACCGCCGGGCAATCCGTTTGCAAATTACAGCAGAAGGCCGGGATCTGGTCAAAGATATCAAACCGAAGATAGAAGAAATCGAAAATCATGCTTATTTAGGTTTCCAACGGAAGGATATAGAATTGCTGCATACTCTGATTCGAAAGCTGCATCAGAATTTGCAGTGATTTTTTTCGCTAAATACATGCACGTGCAACTAATATAGAATGGAGTTTTTATTTTGCGTTTACAACCTTTGCGGGAAATGCTTAAAATCCCGAATACGAAAGTGGGCATGGCTTTTGCCATACTTGTCCCATTACTATTTTCCGTCATCTGGCTGACAGGCTATCATGATGCAACAAATCATCTGGACCGCTTGCATGTTGCTGTCGTCAATGAAGATGGCGAACAGGCCAATGCATTGGCAGAACAAATGTTGGATAGTATGCCATTTGATGCGGATCTTGCTTCTTATGATGAAGCAAAGAAACAGCTGGATAAAAATGATATTACGATGCTGATTGTCATTCCGGAAGCATTCACCGAAAACTTAGCCAAACAGAGTGACACGACATTACAATTCTACTTGAACAGCTCCAACTCACAGGTTGCTTTATCGGCAGCTGAAAGTACAGCAAGACAAATGACGGACTCTATAGCTGGTTCCAATGTACAAGCAGAAATCATCAAAGAAAATCACATTGATAACTTCGCAACCAGTATGGTACCGATGATCCTTGGTTTCATCATCTTCATCGCTGTCATGACAATGAATATCCAAATGAACATTGTCACACAAATCCTGAGTCGTAAATTCGGCAAATGGCAGCTCTTCTGGAATAAACAGCTGCTTTTACTGATTATCGGTCTTGTCGTAACGACGATTATCGTAACGATTCATGCACTTGCAAACGATACAGCTGCTTCCTACATGCAGCTATGGGGATTCGAGCTGCTAGTTGTCTTTGCCTGCATCGCTTTCACACAGATGAGCTTTGCTATTTTCGGCAATGCTGGTGCTTTATTCAACGTTGCTATGATTCCGTTCCAATTGATGGCTGCCGGAAATATCATTCCGACAGACCTATTGTCTCCTATATTCCGTGTAATAGGCGCTATACTGCCAGCTTCTAATGGGGTGCAAGGCTTCACTCAGCTAATTTACGCCGGAGAAAGTGTACCATCAACTATCCTCCATCTTGGATTGATCTTGATTATCACGTTCTTACTTACATGTGCAGCATTAATGCTGAAAAAACAGCAGCCTGTTCAGTTTGTTAAAAAAGACGGAAAAGCTGCAGCAGTATAAAAAGAAACCTCCGCATGCAGAATGCGGAGGTTTTTCTTATGCTACTACTTCATAACCTTGTTCTTCGATTGCTTCTTTCATATCATCTTTCGTCACTAATGTATCATCATACACAACATCGACTTTTCCGCTGGCCAAATCCACGTCCACTCCTTGAATTCCTTCCAGTTCTCCTAGTGCTCCTTTGACTGCTTTCTCACAATGTCCGCAAGTCATCCCGTTTACTTGTAATGTCATTTCCATGTCTTATCTCTCCTTTAATTGTCTTTTCAATCGTAAAGCATTTGCTACCACACTGACAGAACTGAAGGCCATTGCTGCTCCAGCCAGCCATGGTGCCAGCAGACCGATTGCCGCAACTGGTATACCCGCACTGTTATATGCAAGTGCCCAAAATAAATTCTGTTTGATGTTGCGTATTGTTTTCGCACTATACCCTAATGCTTTTGGTACGAGTTTGAGGTCTCCGCCAAGGATGGTCACTCCTGCAGCTTCTATTGCAACATCTGTGCCGGTGCCGATGGCAATTCCGATATCAGCGGCTGCCAATGCAGGTGCATCATTGATGCCGTCCCCTACCATCGCGACAGTAAAACCTTCCTGCTGCAGAGCCGCAATTCGATCTGCCTTTCCAGTGGGAAGCACACTGGCAAAAACGGTGTCGATCCCAACTTTCGCCGCTATGCTGTCAGCTGTTCGCTGATTATCCCCTGTCAGCATGACTGTCCGGATACCTTGTGATTTCAATTGTTTAATAGCTTCTGCTGCATCTGGTTTAACGGCATCACTGACGGCGATGATTGATTCTATCTTTTTTTCTGCAGCAAGGTACATGACAGTCTTTCCGTCTTTTTCTAACGTATCAGCCTGGAGCTTAAAGTCTTCAAGCGGCACATTATTTTCTGACATGAGTGCACTATTCCCAATTAGAATAGGAGTCCCTTCAACTATTCCTTTGATACCCCTGCCAGGTATATTCTCAAACGTTTCCGCTTCCTTGACTGGAAGACTATGCTCTTCCCCGTATTGAACAAAAGACTGGGCAAGCGGATGCTCCGATTGTTTTTCGAGCGCAATCGCTTCAGACAAGTGGTGCGTGTCACCCAAAATATCTGTCACCTGCGGTCTTCCTTGGGTGATTGTGCCAGTTTTATCGAAGACGACAGCATTTACCTTATATGCTGTCTCCAGCTGTTCGCCGCCTTTGAACAAGATGCCTGCTTCTGCTGCTTTGCCTGTGCCAACCATGATGCTTGTCGGAGTAGCGAGTCCCAGTGCACAAGGGCATGCGATTACCAATACAGCGATAGCTGCTGTCAAAGCTGGAGCCATCTCCCCTGGATTCACCAGGAGGATCCATACTGCAAATGTAAGTATACTAATTACTATAACTGCCGGAACGAAAAACGAAGAAACGCGATCGGCAAAGCGCTGGATAGGTGCTTTGGATCCTTGAGCACGTTCTACTGCACGAATGATTTCCGCAAGAACCGACTCTTCATTTGAATGTGTCACTTTTACTTGGATTGTTCCATTTCCATTGACTGTAGCACCTGCTACCTTATCACCAATATCTTTGCTGACTGGAATACTTTCTCCAGTGAGCATCGATTCGTCAACATGGGTACTGCCTTTCACAATGATGCCATCTGCAGGAAGTTTCTCTCCAGGGCGTACAATAACGATATCACCTTGCACCAGCTCTGCAGCCGCAATTTTCTCTTCCTGTTCCCCACGCAATACGGTCGCTTCTTTCGCCTGTAAGCCGACGAGGGAAGTGATTGCTGTAGTAGTTCGCCCTTTCGCCACCTTTTCCATATATTTACCAAGAAGAATCAAGGTGATCAAAATGGCACTCGTCTCGAAATAAAGCGCAGGCATATGTCCGCTGCCTTGAAAACGAATTACTTCATATAAACTGTAGAAATATGCTGCACTTGTGCCAAGCGCAACAAGCACATCCATATTAGCGGACCCGCTGCGTAAGCTATGATAAGCTCCTCTGTAAAATTGCCAGCCGATCAAAAATTGAACCGGTGTAGCCAATAATAGCTGCACCCACGGATTCATAAGGATATGCGGTACTTCATACAAGCCCAAATGTCCGCCCATTGTAGCGAGCAGCGGCAAAGATAGCAAAGCGGATAGCAGTAGTTTCATTTGCATCATCCGGATACCTTTGTCTCTGGCTTGCTCATTTTCTTCCCTGGATTTACGCGGGCTTGCATCATAGCCTAATTTCCGGATACGCTCGATAAATTCATCTGTACCTGTAAGCAGGGGATTATAGCGAATGGCTGCCGTCTCTCCAGCCAGGTTGACAACAGCATGCTGGATGCCCTCCTGCTTGTTCAGCACCTTCTCGATTCTTGCTGAACAGGCAGCGCAAGTCATTCCTTTTATATCTAGGGAAACTTCCTCAGGTTCCACTCCGTAGCCTAGCTTTTCAATCTTACCTGTTAAATCTGTTTCATCCACCTGGTTCGGATCAAAAGAGATTGCTGCCTTTTCTGTTGCCAAATTGACATTGGCCTCTACCGTATCCATCTTGTTCAACACTTTTTCGATACGGGTTGCACATGCAGCACAAGTCATACCGGTAATGGGTACTGTTACTTGCTTCTTCTCCATATGGACCGCCTCCTATTTGCCGAATTGCTGCAGTACTTTCATCAATTCATCGATGGCCTCATCCCCATCTCCATGCTGAATTGCATGGGAAACACAATGCTTCATATGTCTTTCGGTAACTGCGGCTCCGGTTTTTTTCAGTGCCGCCTGAATAGCTGATATTTGAACAAGGATATCCACACAATATCTATCTTCCTCGACCATGTTCTGAAGTCCTCTAACTTGCCCCTCGATTCGTTTGAGCCGATTAACAAGCGCTTGCTTCTCTGTCGTAGTCCTTGATTTGACTGGCTTTTTATCTGAATGTTCCATAGCACACCTCCTTTATACCCCCTATAGGTATACAAATATAATATACCCCCACCAGGTATATGTCAACAATTTGATTTTAAATCGAAACGATTATGATTTACAAATCGAAATGATTACGATAGAATAAGTCTTTGTGAAGAAGTACGTGATTAGAAAGGTGATAGAAAATGACATCTATCCTTCAAATAGATACTATTAATTTCTCATATGAACAGAAGGCTGCCTTGCGCGAGGTATCCCTTCAAGTAAAAAAAGGTGACTTCCTCGGTTTGATCGGTCCAAACGGCGGGGGTAAAACAACATTGATCAAGCTGGCACTTGGAATACTGCAGCCTAATAATGGCTCCATCCAACTTTTTGGACAGTCTGTTTCTTCCTTTAAGGACTGGAATAAAGTCAGCTTTGTATCCCAAAAGGCGAATGCCTTCAATAAAGGTTTCCCAGCTACTGTTTTCGAAGTAGTCGCAATGGGGCTTACCCCGAAGATCGGTTATTTCCGCAGATTCTCCGCTAAGCACCGGGCCGCTGTAAAGCAAGCTGTTGCGCAAGTGGATATGAGCGATTATCTGCACGAAAATATCAGCAGTTTGTCCGGAGGCCAGCAGCAGCGCGTTTTCATCGCCAGAGCGCTTGTAAGCCAGCCGGAATTGATCATACTTGATGAGCCGACTGTTGGAATCGACCACGCCAATGTGAAAGGCTTCTATGAATTATTGCAGCGGCTGAATGAGGAAAAAGGACTTACCTTAGTGATGATCACGCATGATTTGGCTGGGATTGCGCATTATGCATCCAAACTTGTTTATTTGGATCAGCAAGTCCAATACGAAGGCAGCCCAGAACAATTCAGCCTGCCTGAAACCGATTTACAAGTATTGCGAGGTATTCATGCATGATTGCTGATTTTCTTCAATTTGAATTTTTACGAAATACACTATATACCGGTCTGCTAATCGGCTTGATTGCTCCATTACTCGGCTGCTTCATCGTCGTACGCAGACTGTCTCTGATTGCGGATGCCCTATCGCATGTAACCTTAGCCGGTATTGCATTCGGACTGTTGCTGGAGAAAAAGCTGGCAACTCCTGTGATCACACCGTTTTATGCGGGTCTTGGGTTCTCGGTTGCAGCATCACTGCTAATCGAGAAGCTTCGCAGCATGTTCCGTAACTTCCAAGAAATCGCTATTCCGATCATCCTTTCCGGAGGAGTCGGATTGAGTGTTATTTTCATATCTTTGGCTAATGGTTTTACAACGGATCTGTTTTCTTATTTATTCGGATCCGTATCTGCTGTCAGCAGTGAAGACCTGCGTGTTATTGTGATCATCTCGATCATTGTCCTGCTAGTCATCGGATTCTTGTACAAGCAGCTGCTTGTGCTTTCCTTTGATGAAGAGCATGCGCGTGTCAGCGGCTTGCATGCAAGAGCAATCCATTTCATCTTCATGCTGCTGACTGCCCTTGTCATTGCAGCGAGCATCCGGATCGTTGGTGTGCTGCTCGTCTCTGCCTTGATGACAATACCTGTAGCAGCGGCCATCCGTCTGGCAAAAGGCTTCAAATGGGCAATGATACTGGCTATCCTCTTCGGGGAGACATCCGTTATTGTCGGCCTCTTCTCTGGTTATTATTTTGAAATACCGCCAGGGGGTACCATTGTTGTCGTATCGATCCTGATTCTTCTGTTGAGTTTCATCATTCAAAAGCTGCTGCTTGCCAACAAACGAAAAGCGGCTTTCGAGAAAGGAGTTTCCTGATATGCAAGTGGACGAAGGTATTGCGATCCTGAAGGAAAATGGTCATAAATATACAGATAAACGCGCAGATATCCTAGCTTATTTTATCCATGCCAAAGGATATCGAAGTGCAAAAGCACTGCTTGCTTTCATGGAGACTAGCTATGCTGGTATCAGCTTGGATACGATCTATCGCAATCTCCGTCTTTTCGAACAGCTGGAGCTGCTCGAATCCCGTGAAAAAAACGGAGAAAAGCTGTTTAAAATTGCTTGCAGAAGCGGCACGCATCACCATCATTTCATTTGTGAAAGCTGCGGACTGACCAAACCGCTCCAGAAATGTCCGCTCCCAGTTTACACAGAAGAACTTGCGGATTATCATGTAAATACACACGCTTTCGAGCTTTATGGTCTTTGCCCGACGTGTCACAATCGATAAGGAGTCGATATATATGCCAATCATTACAGTTAAAATGCTGGAAGGCCGAACGGATGAACAAAAAGAACAAATGATCAAGAAAATGACCGACGTGATGGTCGAGACAACTGGCGCTCGCGCAGAAGCAGTTTCCATCATCATTGAGGAAATGAACAAGGCAAATTACGGAGTTGCCGGAAAACGTCTATCTTAATAGAAAGCAGCATGCTCAGGTGAGCATGCTGCTTTTTTGCTATCGATTGCTTGTCATCATAATAAGAGCATATCTATCAGCAATATAAATTGGATTCAGAGGGATCACTTCGTAGTTGTCCTGCTCTCCTCCCACTAGATCGTAGACTAAAAAAGCGATATCAGCCAATGTATTGGCTGCTGAGTTGGTAAATGCCACGACGTATATTCCGGGTGATTTGGCAATCCGAGCCTTCTCCACAAGATGTGCAGTTTTAACAGGAATGAGAAAGCATTTGGATTGTTGCTGTCATTTAAACATGGCTCACCAGCTGGAAATTGGAATTCATAAAGGCTAATGATAAGAAGAAACTCTATGAAGAGGAAGAAATATATTTCAGTATACTGATCAGCCTACTTAGTAAATGTATACGTATACGTTTACTAATATTCATAATCTTTGGTACAGTATCCCTTCTGAATTGAGATTCGCTTAAGGAGCTATCTCTATTTATGAATCAGTATCAGTATGCAGCTGGCAACTGTAGAATTTTTAAAAGCAGAAAACTTCTACTGGCTGGTCTTGTAATTAGTTGTACGCCTTCAATAATAAAAAAGCCACCCATTAGGTGACTTGATCTCGATTACTTATTCATCTAATCTTTTAAGTTTCCAATCTATGATCCAATTCACCGCAACCAATATCAGTGTTAATGAAAGGACAATGTCAGTTATTGTCTGAAACGTGCCTCCAAAAGGATAGTCACGCTGTATAAGGTAAAGAATTATTAATACTGGAAAGCTATATTTTGGTAGGTTATCCCACAAACGTTTCATAGTGATTTCAACTCCTTTAGCTTTGCGTAGAATGATGGCTATTTATTTTTTAAAAACAGGTACCAACCGTGATACATGATTTTACCATATTTCATATTTCTATTTCTATCCTACTTTCTATATATCGCCAACAATTAAATTGGGCAAAATTCTTTTTATCATGCAGGAGGTATGTTAAAGTACTAATGAGAGAAATACTAATCATTAGAGGTGCAACCATGGAGAAAAACCCGCATAATCTTAAATTAGAGGATCACTTATGTTTCTCATTGTATGCCTGTTCACGGGCTATCTTACGACTATATCGCCCTTACCTAGATAAACTTCAACTCACTTATCCTCAGTATCTAGTCTTAGTTACTCTGTGGGAGAAACCACAAAGAACAATTAAAGATCTGGGCGAAGTGCTTAATCTTGATACAGGTACACTGTCTCCACTACTCAAACGTATGGAAGCTGCCGGTCTCATTGAGCGCCGCCGTGACAAAGTGGACGAACGAGTCATGAACATATTTATTACGGAAGCAGGCGAAGCTTTACAGGAGAAGGCAACTTGTGTTCCGCAATCCTTATTCGACGCATCGGGATTGAATACTAAGGAATTGAATGAAATAAATGAAAGAATCACGCATCTTTTACATCATCTGGATGAAACAGCTGATGTATAGATGCAACTGAAGGCTAACTTTTAAAGATGATCTCCGTATTGAATAGGGATCATCTTTTTTTAAATTCATTGATATCTGTAGCTATTGTATTAACTCATATACTGCTTTATTTTCTGTTTTAGTGATCTAGTGTCGTACATATTCTAATATTGGCCTTGTCCTTAAAATGACCCAAGATTGATTCTTGAGGGCCTTATCCCCCTCAGTTTCCACGCCTGGACATAGATTGGCGCATTCCTAGAGTTATTCACTAAATTTTTGGAAGGCAGGGTGTATATAGTGGGTACCTTGATTAATGAAAATCAAGGCATATGCTGCCTTTGCTTCATCCAACGAGATTTTAACATATAATGCTTTAAATTGATTGTCGATCGATTTAGCTATAGACACCCTCCTAAAATTAATGACAATAAGGATTGTTTTCGCACTCTTAATGTGCAGAGTGTACTGTATCGTAAAATAATCCCCATCTGAATAACAGATAGGAATTATTTACGAATAAAATCATTTACTCTATAGAATCTGATTCAGTAGTATTCAAAAATTGGATCAATTCCGTGTTGAACTCCTCAGCGTGCGTCACATTAAACCCATGAGGACCACCTTTAATTACCACAAGCTGGCTGTTCGAAATGCGTTCATGCGCTTTTTGTCCGCTTACTTCCAATGGAACAACGGCATCTGAATCACCGTGAATAACTAGTGTTGGTACGTTGAATTTATCTAAATCACCACGGAAATCTGTTTTACTAAACGCTGCGATACAGTCTAGTGTGCCCTTTGGTGAAGCGAATGATGCGATATCACGATTATATAATCGGAATTCTTCGCTCACTAGATCCGTTCTGTCCCCAGATGCGAAGAAGTTCGTCGTAAATTTATCGAGGAATGCAATTCGATCTGCCTTTACTCCATCTTGTAAGCCTTTGATTACTGCATCGTCAAATCCACCGTCTGGGTTATCCTCAGTTTTGTAAAGATACGGAGGTACGGCCCCTGCTAGTACAGCTCTTGATACACGCTCTGTTCCGTAAGTACCGATGTAACGAGAAACCTCGCCTCCACCCATTGAGAAGCCAACCAATGTTACCTTCTGAAGGTCAAGATGCTCCAGTAACTTATGTAGATCTGCCGCAAACGTATCATATTCATACCCATTCCATGGCTGTGAAGACTGCCCGAATCCACGTCGATCATACGTAATTACTCGGTAACCAGCTTCAACTAATGCTGGTACTTGTTTTTCCCACGATCTCCCACTAAGTGGCCAACCATGAATTAACACTACTGGTTTTCCAGAACCTATGTCCTCAAAGTGAAGCTCAATCGGTGCACCATTTTCGAATCCTACTGTAAGTTTACTCATTTAGATTCCTCCATTATTCACATTTTAGTTTCACAAAATAATATTGTGCGCAATATATTTCGTGTTTTCATCTTACTTCCTACACGAAATATTGTCAACAATTAAATTTTGCAAAATACTTTTTTGTTATTCAGGAGGCCTATTAAATTACTATAGCTATAAAAATGCTCGGTATAATCTAAATCATCTGGATGGAATGGTAATACGACCGTTACTGAAAGCCCATTGTTGAGTTATCTTTAAAACCCTAGTTTTTTGTCAGCTCCTATCCATCCCATGTCTCTGCATTCTTATAGATTGGTGAGTAACTGGAATAACCAATCGAGGGAATTATTCCAGTACTATGTGATTACAATACGTAAGGGTATTCAGACAGAGACTTGCAGAGGCTCCGTATTCAGCTACTAATCAACTTCACACAGTAAAGCCTTCATTTTTATGCAATAGGAGTACCGTTTGGTATTTCAGTATCTGGCTTTAATAGAATAACATCTCCTTTTTCCGGGACTCCTCCCAAAACTAATACCTCCGATTTGAAACCGGCAATACGCCGAGGAGGCAAATTGATGATTCCAATGATTTGCTTTCCTACAATTTGCTTTACATTGTAACGCTTAGTTATTTGTGCACTTGAGGATTTCATTCCGATTTCCTTTCCAAAATCAATCTTAAGCTTTATCGCAGGGATTTTGGCCTCTTCAAAAAACTCCGCTTCCTTAATTGTTCCGACACGAATATCAAGTGCTGTAAAATATTCGATAGATGCCACGATTTGCCTCCTCCACTAAAGTTTCTAAACCACTCGGATTTGCAATTTACTGCGCCGGACGAAACGGTTGCAGAAGTCGAATCCCCTCCTCAATGGATCCCTCCATCAGTTCTAAGAGCTGGGGCACCAGTTCCTGCATCCGGGGTGCGTTCAGGTGCCGATCGAGAGCATCTCGGTTTTCCCACCGCTCGTAGATGATAAATGTGCCCGGCTGACCTTCTACCTCGTGAGCCTCGTATTCAATATTGCCCAGGTCGTTGCGCGACGGGGTGATAGCAGCAGTCATGAATGCCTTCATCTCGGCTTCTCTTCCTGACTTAGCTCTCGCCTCCCATAGTACAGTAACGTAACGGTTCTTTGTATCGTTCATGATAATTCCTCCCCTAATTTATAAAAACTTCGTTCGATTATGCTTGGAATTCCAGTGGCTTAGTGGCTTATTTTCATGCTGTTATAAGAGTTCAAAAGAACGATTAAAGCCTTGGCCCGCAAGAACATCTTGACGAACCACATCTAAACGACGCGTTTGATATTACCCAAAGCTTCGTCTATCTTCCCTACCTAAACCATGTTTTAAATTGTTTTGTGACATCAATTAATTCTCCCGTTACTGCAATTTCATCTGGTTGCGGAGCATCCAATCGAGTAGTTTGTCCGGGAGAATGCGGACTAGCCGAATTAGCAGTGCCGAATCGCGACCAACCGTATAGCGAGTGCGCGGCTTACTTACGTGGATCGCTCGTGAAACCACTGCTGCCACTTTCTCGGGGCTGATACCGTCCGTTGCCCATGTTTCAGCCTGAACCTTTACGGCATCAAAAAGGCGGTCATGTCGTCTGTGCTGATCTGGCGTCATTAACTTGGCCAGCCGCGCCGCTGTCGTAATCCCTTGTTCCGATAGGCCAGTGCTGACCCCACCCGGAGTAATCATGATAACCTTTAATCCAAACGAGGACATTTCCCTGCGAAGACTGTCATTGATTGCTTCCATAGCATACTTTGCAGCCGAATAAATTCCGAAACCGGGCATGGAGACCTTCCCCCCAATGGAACCGATATTGACCACACGCCCACCGCTGTTCAGCAAAGCTGGGGTAAGCGCCTGAATAACCGCGACCTGTCCTATCACACTGACTTCGATCTGGCGGCGGAATTCATCGAGCGGAACCATCTCGAGTGGTGCATTCACGGCAATGCCGGCATTGTTGACCACTGCCCGCAAAGGGCGACCAAGCGGATCTTGTGCCACCCTTTCGGCCAGGGCCTTTAGTGTATCGATTTTGGTAACGTCGACGATTACCGGCTCGATATTTTTGCGTTTGATTTTGTCAGCATCTTCCTGACGACGAACCCCCGCCAAAACGTGAAATCCTTCAGCGGCGAGCTGCTCCGCGGTAGCTCTACCGATGCCGCTGGACGTACCTGTGACGATGACCAGTTCTTGAGTTTTGAATGGCATAGTAACCCTCCTAGGGTGGATAAAATATAAATCACTGTATAGCAGTGCTATATCAGCATTATAGCACCGCTATACAAATCTGTCTATAGCAGTGCTATATACTTTTTGGAAGGGTAAACCCTGCAGTTCGAAACATCGTTTTGACGGGCGTTGGGTGATACACGATGTGTCACATTTCACCTGTTACACCACGAATCCTATAGAAATCCTTCAAATATAAAAAAAACCGCCATCCTCCTGGGGGCCAGGTTGGATAGCGATCTTTTTTATGTGTCTTCTGAATTAGGGCTCGAATCGGCGTCCGGGTTACGGATCAAAATAATCTGCATTACGCTTTCTCTAATGAGATCTACAACATTGGGCTTTGGGGGAGGTGCTTTGCGAATTTGAGCCGTCACATACAGCCAAGAGGCTGTATTGGCGGAAGCCCAAACCAGATCAGCCGCGGCTTGGACTGACACAGCCAGTTTGCCTTCATCGGCGACTCTCTGAATATTTTGCACTAGTGCTTGGTACGACTGATCAGCCGCCTCGATATGGGCCCCCTCGAGCAACCGCCCCATCATCGCCGCATAAATCCGAGGACGGGCTGCCGCGAAGCTGACATAGTCATCCCATCCTTGACGAAGAGCCATCTCTGGAATAGTAGACTCCACAGCGGCAATCTTGCTTTCAAATAACTGTTTGAATGCTTCCGCTATAGCTGCACTCAGGAGTCCATCGGCATTACCGAAATGGTGGTAAAGTGTAGGAGCAGTAACCTGCGCGATTGCAGTTACGGCTCGCGTCGAAAATTGGGTTCCGCCCTCCTCTTCGAGTACCCTAAGAGCAGCTGCCAATATTTTGTCATATGTGTTCATATTGTCTATTATAACAGCGCTATACATGTATGTCCATGTTGAAAGTTCTATGCCTGTAACCATAATACCTGTCGCGGAAACAAGATGGGCGCATACCTGCATATGAGAGCGATTTCTTCATGATTCCAGTATAGCTGACGAATAACTGCTTTCTAGTATTACGCTTAGGTAAGTAACGTGTTTCATTCGAAAAAAACAGTGTGCGATTACGCACACTGTTCCAATCACAAAATCACTTCCTCCAGCACTTTCCTCTCCTCTTGATCAAAAAGGTTTTTGCCTTCCGTCTGCTGGACCTGCTTCTGCATATAACTTTCTATCAATTTGGCTTCTTCTTTATTACCGACGAGGTGGATGCTTTTCCATTCTCTATCTTTTGCGAGCTTATCAAGGTCAGGTGCAAGAGATTTGTACCAGCGCTTCTGGTTAGCTTCCAAGCGGTTCTCGATCGTGTCCTTCTTCGATCCTTTTCCGCCTTTCCCTTTAATGGACAATGCCCGCTGCGGGCTAGCCTGCACCTTCCATTTCTCGGTGTCTACATCCATCTCATATATCTTTGTGTCATTTATCTTCCCTAGGACGGCATCGATTACTTTGACTTGATTTCTTTGCACCAGAATGACGCCTGACTCTGGGAATTTTTCATACAGAGCCTGAAATTGATCCAGCTTCGGCTCATCTTCCCAGTGAAATTCTGTCGTGACTGGCATTTGGAGGCATTCCGCAAACCAAATATCATCCGCAGATGCAAACACGACACAGCTTTTTTTCATGCTTTGACCGTTATCCTCCAGGAACGCTTTCACCTTATCCTTCACTTTCAAGAATTGCTCCAGCTCCTGGGGGTCGTTCTTGAGATATGTTTCGAAGTTCTTCAATCCATTCTTTACGTGAATCTTCCATTCGCCACCTGTCTGATCACGGTTGGCAGGATCCGTATTCACATACATGCTAAGTACTTTCTGAGGATGGCGCTTGGCTTTTTGTGCGAGTTTCTCCATGTCCTTTGCGTAACACAAACTGCAATCACTCCTCTTACAAATTTGCTTAGTAAAGTAAAACTAGCATATAGCACTACATACCACATACAAGCTGATTGAAACGTTAAAAAGGAAGGAAATAAGGGAATGATGTTAAGATCGAACTATGTTACCTGAAGGCTGTGATAAATCATGTTAAAAAGGACCCGCACACAAATCCTGCAATTTACGTCTATTGGCGTTCTTAACGCAGCAGTTGACCTAGTCGTACTCAATATATTACTACTTATCTGGCCGACGAAGAATAATCTCCTGCTGCTGCTTTTCAATACCATCAGTTATTTAGTATGTATTTGGAACAGTTATTATTGGAATACGAGGTTTACGTTCCGCAAGCAGAAAAAATCAAGCAAAGCAGAGAAAAGTCTGTTCTTTGCGCAAGCTTTAGTTGCATTAGTGATCAGCAATCTTGTTTTCATCGCGGGTCTAGCTGTCCTCCGAGCAATTACGTTTGTATCCTTCCCGGCATATATTGATAATAATATAGCCAAAGGAGCAGCCATGTTCCTCTCTTCGGCCAGCAGCTTCCTATTCATGAAATACATTGTGTTCAAGAGAAAAAAATAGGCGTACACCATGCGGTATACGCCTATTTTCATGCCTGGATATAAGCCGCACGTCGATCGACGAGTGCTTGACTAGCATGGTCGAGATTACGGACATCCACCTGAATGCCATATTCCCTATATTTCAGCACTAGCTTGTCCAATGCTCCTACTGCTGAATCATCCCACAATCTCGCTTCCTGAAAATCCAAGATGATTTGCTGCGTATCCTCCCGTTTCGGATCAAATGAAGCTAGAAAGTCGGTTACCGAAACGAAGAACAGCTGTCCTTTGACCATATAGACTTTCTGTCCTTCTTGCTTCGTGCCTTTGACATCCACTTTTGATATCTTGGCTGCAAAGAACACTGCGCTCATCAGTACTCCGATAATGACACCGACAGACAGGTTGTGCGTCCACAGCACAGCTGCAACTGTCACAATCATGACTGCAGCATCCGTCAGAGGCATCCGATGCAGGTTGCGCACCGATGACCAGTCAAACGTTCCGATACTCACCATGAACATGACCGCAACAAGTGCTCCCATCGGGATTTGGACCAAAACATCGTTGAAGACGATTATAAGCAGCATTAGAAACGCACCAGCAATAAAGGTAGACAGACGGGTCCGTCCGCCAGCTTTAACATTGATGACAGATTGTCCGATCATGGCACAGCCAGCCATCCCACCGAAAAATCCGGCAGCAATATTGGCAATCCCCTGGCCGCGCGCTTCACGATTTTTATTACTGTTTGTATCTGTATAGTCATCCAGCAACTGTGCCGTCAGAAATGTCTCCATCAGACCAACGATGGCTAAAGCAATAGCATATGGAAAAATGATTTGCAGTGTTTCCATATTGAACGGAACATCCGGTATGAAGAAGGAAGGCAGTGCCTGCTTCAGCTCACCCATATCACCGACTGTTTTTGTCGAACTATGCGTTAGCGCTGCAATTATGGTCATAACGACAATCGCAACAAGCGGAGATGGGATAGCTTTCACAAAACGCGGCAGCACATAAATAATCACTAGTGCACCAGCCACGAAAGCGTAGATTTGCCATGACTCGCCCTCGAAATGAACGAGCTGCGCGATGAAAATCAATATTGCCAAACTGTTGACGAAACCAATCATGACTGGTCTTGGAATAAATATCATCAACCTCGCTACTTTAAAGATACCGAAGAAAATTTGAATCACTCCGGTCAATATGGTTGTAGCGAAGAGATACTGCAACCCATGATCAGCGACAAGACTTCCCATTACCAGTGCCATCGCACCAGTGGCAGCAGATATCATCGCTGGCCGTCCGCCTGCAAACGCGATGACAACGGCAATACAGAAGGAAGCATATAATCCGACCATCGGATCAACGCCTGCAATAATAGAAAAAGCAATCGCTTCCGGTATAAGTGCTAAGGCTACTAAAACTCCTGATAATACATCCTTCGGTACATTAGAAAGCCACGCTTCTTTTATAGTTGTAATCATGTACGACATAAACTCCTATCTCTTAACAATACAGCAGGTTATTATACCATATTCTCTAGAACTGTTGCAGCAGTGTATACCAGTAATCAAAACTGGACATATTGTATAAAAAAAGCAGCAGGTGAACAATGATGAAACATGTCAAAGCCATACTTCTGAAAGGGATATTCGCCTTCGCGATCCTTTATCTTTTCGCAGGTTTAATCTATCAATTATCCTTTACCAAGGTATTCCAGCTTACGATGATCCTCACTGTAATAGGCTATTTGATCGACATGCTATTACTGCCCAGCAAAGCAAATAAGACAACAGGATGGCTTGATTGTATATTCTTCACCATTGTCAGCTGGATGCTTATTGTCCTAGCGACTGATGGTCCTGTACATCCATTGGTAAGCGCGATACCAGCAAGCTTGATTCTTGCATGGTTGGACGGGACGTTTTTGCATGCTTACGTACGGAAATATGTGATTCGAAATGGCAAAGATCAATATTATAATGTCATTTTCCTGGATCAGTTTCGTGCAAAAATTGCTGGGGATCTGCCGATAAGAGGTCCTCATAAGGATTCCTGAAGCCAATGCATAAGAAAACCCGTGGAGATAACTCCACGGGTTTTTCTTATGCTTTTGGATCCCATTTGATGATGATACCGCATTCGGTTAGACCGCCGCCGAATCCGTATAGCAGCATTGTATCGCCATCTTTGACTTTGTTTTCCTGTAAAGCGAAATCAAATGCAAGCGGAATTGTCGCAGAAGATGTATTACCTGCATATGCCATGCTTGTCAGTGTTTTTTCGACTGGATAATCCAAACGATCACAGATAGATTCTACCATTCGCATATTGGCGCTATGCGGGATGAACCAATCTATATCATCGAGTGACATATTTGCTTCTTCAACTAGTTTCTTAACGCCCTTTGGCACACCGGAAACGGCCCATTTGTAAACTTCGCGTCCGTTTTGAACCAACTTCCCTGGGTTAGTAAGCTCTTCACCGTTCAGTTTTGTGGACAGACCAGTTTGGTAAAGATGACGTCCGCCTTCACCTTTAGTTCCCATATGGAAACCAAAGAAGCCCGGATTTTCTGCATCATACTCGACTAATGCAGCACCTGCACCGTCACCAAATAGAATACAGCTCGTACGATCCGTATAGTCGGTGATTTTGGACAAAGTTTCTCCGCCCAAAACAAGTACTTTCTTATGCAAACCAGATGAAACCAATCCGTTTGCCATATGCAGCCCGTAAACAAAGCCTGCACATGCGCCTCCCAAATCGAGTGCACCTGTGTTTTTCAATCCAAGTCTTGCTTGCAGCTGACTGGATACACTAGGGAATTTGTATTCACCTGTAACCGTAGCTACCAGAATCAAGTCCACATCATCCAATGACTTGTTGAAGTTCTTTGCAAGGTTTCTTGCAGCATTTTCACATAGATCTGTTACATACTCATCTTCAGCAGCGATTCTTCTTTCTTTGATTCCAGTTCGCTGTACAATCCATTCATCGGATGTATCGACCATTTTTTCAAAATCTGCATTGGTCAATACCTTTTCCGGGATATATGTTCCAATTGCTGTTATGCGTGCTTTGGATTCCATATTATCTGCCTCCTTCACATCTGCCTCCATTATACCATCTAGTTTTAATACCTGGTACTAAAAAGAGAAATTTAATTACCTTTTTTCTCGGCATGGGAAGCTAACAGCTCTAAAACAGCATCGTCCATCGGCGGGTTATGCAAGCCGGCACGCACGTCCCGGTAATGCTGCTCAAAAGCTTGCGTCTTGGAGAGCCCTCGGCCGCCAGCAATCCGCATTGCCAAGTCGACTACTTTAGCTGCAGCTTTTGTTGCATTCACTTTAACTGCTGCAAGCTCTGGTCCCATCATTTGCCGCTTCTCAGGATAGCTATCCCACAAGCTGGCAACATGATACATAAAATGTCTTGCTTGCATTAGCTCCAAGTCCATTTCACCTATCTTCTCCCGGATATGAGGCACACTGATAATCGGTTTATCCAATGTGTTTGGCTGAAACGTTTTAGCAAATGAAACAGCTTCATCACGTGCACTTTTGGCAATACCTAAGTAACACGCTGGAATATGCAGTAATGATCCCTTCGGTCCGGCTTTCTTCCGGGTCTTTTCTACATAGCAATCTACTGGGACTCTTACTTCTTCAAGAATTAGATCATCACTGCCAGTTGCACGCATTCCCATCGGGTTCCAAGTCTTTTCGACACGCACCCCGTTTATTTCCCTGGCAATTAAAAAGCTTCCGATCGTCTTATCTTCTTCTACATAAGCAGTCACTAAATAGTAATCCAGGTCAGCTGCCATGGATGTGAATGTCTTGCGGCCAGTTAGTATATAATCATTACCTTCCCGCACAGCTTTCGTTTCAGGCATCCCCCCTCTTGTGGGACTTCCTGTTTTCGGTTCAGATGCTGCGCGATTGACAATTTTACGCTCCTGCACAACTTCTTCCAGAAACTTTTCGAACATACCCTTTGGCCAATCTGCATTTTCGCATAAGTCCTGCATGGTACTCAAGTGCCACCCTATGGATAGGGCAGCTGCTCCATCGCCGGCGGCAACTATCTCCTGAGCCATTAAGAAATCATGCAGATTTGCTCCGTCTCCTCCTTGAGCTTTAGGTACAGTCAGCAGTGTATACGCTGACGTCCGCAAGGCCTCCACCACTTGTGGCGCCAGCTGTGCCTGTTCATCACCAATCTGTTTGTATTTCTTGGCCACCTCTGCTACTTGCTTCGCTTTAGTAAGAATATGTTCTTCCTTTGCAATAATCATGCCGAACCTCCTCTTTTATCTCCTCTATTTTAGTGAAAAGAAAAAAAGAATACAAAAAAACCCGCTCAAGAGAGCGGGTTTTATGTGTTACATACTCATACCCATGTGCATGTGACCGGAAGTCATCAGCCAGTATGTGCCGACGATGATAACGATAGCGATGAAGAATCCGAAAAGCGTATTCCCGGAAATCAAACCGCCGTCTTCTCCTTCAGTCATGTGCATGAACATAACGAGCTGCAAGGCAGCCTGAATCACAGCGAAAATCAAAATAATGATGAAGATCGTTGTTGATGACCAGTCTGTCCATAGCGCTGTTGCGAAGGCTACAAGTGTCAACGCGATTGAGATCAAAAATCCGATGATGTGCTTCCAAGGGAAATGTCCTTTTTTCGTTTGTTGACTCATATTAATTCACCATCCCCATCAAGTAAACGCATGTGAAGATAAAGATCCACACAACATCTAAGAAGTGCCAATAGAGACTAGAGATAAAGACCTTTGATGCCGTTTTTGGTGTAAGTCCTCTTCTTGCTAGTTGGATCAGAAGAAGAATGATCCAGCCGATACCGATCGATACGTGCAGACCGTGTGTACCAAGCAGGATAAAGAACATAGACCAGTGTGCACTAGTTCCTAGTGTAACACCTTCGTGTACATAATGTACGAATTCGTATAGCTCATAGCCGATAAACCCTGCACCTAGGATAAGTGTAATGATCATCCAGCCAATAACACCTTTTACATTGTTCGCACGCATTTCGTGAATCGCGAGTCCGCAAGTGAAGCTACTTGTAAGAAGCAGCATTGTCATAATCATGACTAGGCCAGCTTCGAACATCTCGATGGATGTTGGTCCGTCGCCTACACGTGATTGTAACGCGAAATAAGACGCGAATAGTGTTGAGAACAAAGCGATCTCTGCACCAAGGAAGGTCCAGAAACCGGTGATGTTTAACCGGCCGGCTTCTGATTGGTATTCCAATGGCGCGTTGGGGTTCACATTGTGATCATGTGCCATTTCTTCACAACCTCCTTTATTTATTCGCTTTCGCTTCTGTTTCTTTTATTTCTTCCACGCTGACATAGTAACCATCATTGTAATCGAATGAACGTATAATCATTGTGATGAAGATACCGACAGCACCTACGATTCCAACCCAGTACCATTGGAATACAAGTCCGAAGGCTGCCATACCCATCAATACTGACATGATTGCCGGTATAGAAGAGTTGCTAGGCATGTGAATCGGTTTATAATCCGTGATCTTCTGTTGATCAAGACCTTTTTCCTTCATATCCCAGTAAGGATCAAGACCTGTCACTTCAGGAAGAACAGCGAAGTTGTAATGCGGTGGAATAGACGAAGTTGTTGCCCATTCCAAGTTACGTCCAAGACCCCAAGCATCACCAGTTTTCTCTCTTGGTGAATATCTCCAGCTATAGTAGATATTGTATACGAAGATGATGAATGCAAGACCCATCATGAATGCTCCGATAGTGGAGATCATGTTCAATCCTGTCCAGCCATCTTCTGGCAAATAAGTGGAAATACGTCTTGGCATGCCGTCCAACCCTAAGAAATACTGAGGGAAGAAACATACGTTGAAGCCGATAACGAAAATCCAGAATGCCCATTTACCGATTTTTTCGTTCAATTTATGACCGAACATTTTCGGATACCAATAAATCAAACCTGCGAAACAAGCAAATACAGTACCCGAGATCAGCACATAGTGGAAGTGAGATACTAGGAAGTACGTATTGTGATACTGATAGTCAGCTGCTGCCATCGCAAGCATTACCCCTGTAACCCCACCGATAACGAAGTTCGGGATGAAAGCAAGGGACCAAAGCATCGGAGTCGTAAAGGTAATACGCCCTCGATACATCGTGAATAACCAGTTGAATATCTTAACCCCGGTCGGGATAGAGATAGCCATTGTTGTAATAGAGAAGAAACTATTCGCTTCAGCACTATTACCCATTGTGAAGAAGTGGTGAACCCATACAAGGAAGCTCAATACAGAAATCGTCACAATGGACACAACCATCGCTTTGTATGCGAATAGCTGTTTTCTTGCAAATGTCGAGATGATCTCAGAGAAGATCCCGAACGCAGGAAGAATAACGATATATACCTCAGGGTGACCCCATACCCAGAATAGGTTGACCCAAAGCATTGGGTTACCATCACCTTGCAAGGTGAAGAGTACGGAACCGAATAAACGGTCAAATGTCTGCATAGCCAATGCAACTGTAAGCACTGGGAATGCAAAGATGATGATCAGCATTGTGATCAATGATGTCCAAGTGAACATGGACATTTTCATTAGTGTCATACCTTTCGTACGCATCTTAAGGATGGTAACGAAGAAGTTGATACCTGTCATCAATGTACCGATACCAGCAATCTGGATTGCTAGCAAGTAGTAGTTCTGACCAGGGCCTGGGCTGAATTCATTCGTCGCAAGCGGCGTATAACCAGTCCAACCGGCATCAGGTGAACCACCGATGATGAAGGAAATATTGAATAGAGCCATACCGACAAAGAATGTCCAGAAGCTCAAGTTGTTCAAGTACGGGAATGCAACGTCACGTGCACCGATTTGCAACGGTACAATATAGTTGATCAAACCGATCAAGAATGGCATTGCCATGAAAAGGATCATGATAACACCGTGTGTCGAGAATACCTCGTTATAATGCTGCGGATCCAGGAATTCCATCCCTGGCTTCGCAAGCTGCGTACGGATCATCAAACCATCGATACCGCCGCGGAAAAGCATTAATAGGGCACTAAGGATATACATGATACCCAGTTTCTTATGGTCAACGGAAGTCAGCCATTCTTTCCATAGCCAACTCCATTTTTTAAAGTAAGTAAGGGCAGCTACAACGGCGATTCCACCGAGCAAGATGCTGATCTGTGCGCCCAGAATCAATGGATCGCCGGTAATGATAAACTCATTCCATTTTAAGTCCAAAACTCTTCCCCCTCTCTCTGTTACTCATGACCCGCATGTGCATGTTCTTCAGAGTCCATGTCTTCATCCGAGTTGTCTACAGTATTGTCTTGCTGATAGTACGGAATTTCGTCTTCACGCAAGAGATTTTGAGATTTGTCTTTCGCATGCGGATTCTTCGGCTCATAGCCTAAGCGATCCCATGCTTCCAATGTGTAGTCCGCATTTTTTGAATGGTCAATCCATTGCAAGTGCGTACCATTGAATTCAGCTGTTCCGTCCTCATAAACACCAGGAATCAGAAGATTGTCATACTTGTATTGTGTCAGTTCTGGAGCGGAGTTTTGTACGTCTTCCACCCACTGTTGGTAATCAGCTTCTTCATCGGCGTAAACTTTGAATCGTTGTTCGTTGAAGCCTTCACCTGTGAAGTTAGCGTTTCGTCCATCGTACGTGCCAACGTGGTCTGCTTGCAGATAAAGAGTTGTCTGCATGCCTGCCATGTTATATTTCTGACCGCCCAGGCTTGGTATCCATAGAGCAGCCATGGAATCGGCAGATGTCAATTTGAATTCCACCGGACGGTGAATCGGAATATGCAGATAGTTCACTGTTTCGATGTCTTCTTCTGGATAAGTAAATACCCATTTCCAGTTGATGGATGTTGCATGTACTACTAGAGGGTCTTCTTGCGCTGCTTCAGCCGTCTTAGGCTGAGGCGCTTCCTCTAGTGAATAGATCGTTCTGACAGTAGGGACAGCCAAAATTACTACGATGATAATCGGGATGATCGTCCAGATAGTCTCGAGCAGCATGCTGCCGTGTAGTTCAGGGCTGTACTTGTCGTGATCCTTTCTTTCTCTGTACTTGACAAGGATAATCGTCAAAAGTACGAATACAACCGCAACGATTGTAAGCATAAAGATGATTGATAGAATAATAAGGTCACTCTGCTGACTTGCCACTGGTCCTTTCGGATCAAGCACTTCCGGTGTAGAACAGCCGGCGAGCATTAGCGGCAGGGCAAGGAACAATAGAAGACTTAAGGGTTTCAATTTTTTAAGCATGCGCCTGCTTCCCTTCCTTTCTTTACCTGAATTCACGAAAACGCTTGTTTTCCCTCTGCATAGGAAAACAACCATATCCGCTATAATAGGGTTTTGATAAGTATTTCACAATGAAACTTCCGCATTCCCGCAGGAGTGGCAGAAACTCAGCTGGAAACACACAATCACACTGTCGAATAGACAGTGTCTGACAACAATCCAGAAACTAGTGTAATACAAAGCAGCCAAAAAGACCAGACTTGCCTGGTAAGTAAACAGTTCATTTTTCATTCTAACACCGGCAAAAAGAGAGAATAAGAATAAGTAGTGAACAAAATTTGAACGTTTCATGTAAATCTGCAACTATTTCTGGTTTACCAGCCATTATCTGGTTTTGCTGTAATACACCGTATTGCGAACAGTCTTACCATCTACATGCAGGCTGTCAGAATAATGTATCCCCTCCAGCTTATAGCCGAGCCGTTCCGGAACAGCCCAGCTTGCACTGTTTTCTTCATCGCATAGTATCTGAACCCGCCGGACACCAAGCTCTGTAAAGGCATACTCCGTTTGAGCTTCAACGGCTTCCGTCATAAATCCCTGTCCCGTATGACGTGTGTCCATCCAATATCCGATCTCTACTTTTGGAACATCCCAATCTATCCCGTGAAAACCGCTGGATGCAATGAATTCTCCAGTATCCTTACGGAAAATGAGCATGCGCAGATTGGTCCGATTGATCCAATTTGCGACCGCCTGCCGGATATTTTCCTCCGTTTCTTCCGGAGTCGGCAGTTCCTGCGCAAATGGCATCCAGAGCTGCAGCTCCGGCAGAGATGCTTTGATAGCTTCGTTCATAGCTTTGCCATCACCGATTTTAGGCTGCCTGATGATAAGACGCTCTGTCTCAATAGTAGTCTTGAAATCTCTTAATATTGGATTCATCGCTGCTCCCCCTCCTAGAAATTTATTCTAGTATGAAGGAAGGTGTTGGACCTTGCAATACTATTCAGGCTGCTTCTGGTTGCTTTTTCTCTTCTCGATAAGATATTGCGGATAATAGAATTCCAATGATAGAAATACCGGCTCCGATAACAGAAAGCCATGTATAGCCGAGATTTGCATCCAGCACAAGTCCGCCTATATAAGCACCGCCAGCATTCGCCAGATTGAATGCTGACACACTTGCTGCTGCTGCAATTGTCGGGCCCTCTTTTGCTGCCATCACGATTTTTGACTGCAATAAAGGGGTTGTTCCAAAAGCACCGGCACCAAACAGGCCAATAATTAAAACAGCAGTGACCGCATATGGTGTTGCCAGCGGGAATAATAGGAGAATGGCCGTCAGCGTTGCAAATACATAGATTAACGTTCTAGTCACATTACCAGCAGCTAGACGCGGCGTTGAAAAATTACCAATTACGCTCCCCATTCCGAAAAAGAAGAGACTGATCATGATTCCGATGCCTCCAAAGCCAGTAACCGACCGCAGCAGCGGTTCAATGAACGTGTAGGCGGTAAATACACCTGAGTAGCCAAAGATGATGATAGCTATCGTCAGCAGCACCTGTTTATGTTTGAATACACTAAGCTCCTGCTTGATACGCGGCGTTTCTGCCGGCTTTGTATTCGGTGCACAAATAAGCAGCCCGATTAATCCTAACACTCCCAGAACTGCAATTAGCCAGAATACGAGACGCCATTCTATCAGTGAGCCAAGATAAGCGCCGAATGGGACACCGATCATGATGGCTATAGTAAGTCCGCCATTGACGGCGGCAATCGCCTGAACACGTTTACGCGGTTCCACAAGGTCACTTGCCATGACAAAAGCGAGCGCGAAAAATGGACCGTGCATAAAAGCGGAAGCGACACGCGAAACAAGCAGCACTGTAAAATTCGGTGCTGTCGCGCTAATAATATTACTGATGATGAAGATCAGCATAAACAGAAGCAGCATCGGCTTCCTTGGCAATTTGACAGATAAGGTTGTCATAAGCGGACCGAATATTGCCACACCAAGTGCATACATGCTGACAACAAGACCCGCTGATGCAATTGTCACACCGAGATCCGACGCGATATGGGTAAGTACGCCAGTGACAACATATTCCGTTGTTCCGATGGAAAAAGCGCAAACCATCAAGACGGCAATCACTGTCGTAGGTTTAAATTGTCTGCCTGCTAGAGACATGTTAACTCCTCCTTTTTTCTGACATAATATCCGCTAACGATACAACAGAAAAGCCCTCTATTCAAACCATAACCCGGTCATTTAACAAAAAATTTATAGGAAGCGCATCCAAATAATTTAACAGGTTTTAACGCTTTGCAGGAGGGGTAATTTCAAGAGGTAAATAGTATTTAAAAGCTAGGAGGGCAATCGAAGCTGGATAAAAAAAGCGACCCGCTGGCCGCTTTTAGAATTACTTCGTGAAGTTTTGTTGTATATCCTGTGTAATAGCAGTCACTTCCTGCATACTTGCTGCATTCTGTTCTGCGACAGATACGATGCTATTGATACTGTCAGTTACCCCGCGGGTGTTATCAAGAACCTCATACATAGCTGCTGAAATCGCTTCGATTTGATTGCTCGTTATGGTGATCTCTGCTTGCAGTTGTTCAAACGTGCTTTGGGTCGTTGTGATCTTATCAGATCCGGCAACAACTGCTTCCTTTCCTGCACCAAGAGCATCGACAGCTTCCTTTGATTCTGTCTGGATGGCTTGGAATACACCTGTTATGTCCGTTACAGCAACACGGACTTGATCGGAAAGCTTGCGCACTTCATCTGCCACCACTGCGAATCCGCGACCCTGGTCACCTGCACGTGCCGCCTCTATGGCAGCATTCAGCGCAAGCAAGTTCGTCTGTTCGGCAATATCCTTGATTGCCTGGAGCAATGCACTGATTTGATCTGTCTTCCCATTCAAGCCGATTACTTTTTCATAGGAGAATGTAATTTTGCTTGTTATCGTGTCCATATGATTGACGGAATCATCCATATGAGATGCACCTTCTTTAGTCAATGCATCCATCTCACCAGCAACCTGCTTGGCTTCTTCCCCTTTTAACGCCACCATCATGACATTCTCAGCGAACTTCTGCATTGTTCCAGCTAACTCAGCTGAAGCATGGGATTGATTCTCTGAACCGATTGTAACTTCTTCTAAAGCGGTTACAATTTGATTCAGCGCTTCACCTGTCTGTTCCAGCTTATCAGATGCCGAATCTCTTTCTGGTTCTATATCCGGCTCAACCGTCGCTGCTGTCTCCTGTGGAAATGGAATCTCTGCGGCAGCTTCAGCTGCTGTTTCTTCTGTTTCTTTATTGGATAGCAAAACATTAGTAAAGCTTCCCCCTGCCAAAACAAGTCCGATTATTAGATTAACCCACCATTCAAACAAGAAAACCCTTTCATTTTGCAGAAACAGCAAAATCGCATAAAGATATGCTGCACTCAACACACTAATGGCATGTCTTTTTTTCATCATAAATCCCCCTTCCTCTCTTTTTTATTTATCGGCTAATTTGTGCCGTTCATGAACCTTTTTCTACAATTTCTGCCTGATAAAGCCTTTTTACTTCCCACATGCTATACTACAAGCTGACTAAAGGAGGCTGCTGCTATGCAAGAACTATTGGAAGAAGCAACAGAATTCATCCAGATAAGCTATCAAGAACTCGGGAAATCAGATAAAGAAATACAACAGCGCCTGTCCGAGATCGAAAATGAAATAAACCAAAACTCTACATATAACCATACGGCTGAAGAGCTTGAGCACGGAGCTAGAATGGCATGGCGGAATTCGAACCGCTGTATCGGCCGCTTGTTCTGGAATGGCCTTCATGTAAATGATGCACGGGAAGCAACGAATGCAGAGGAGATACTGGAGAAGCTATTCAATCATATTGAACAAGCTACAAATGATGGAATAGTAAAGCCGATGATCACTATCTTCTCACCGGATGCTAATATCCGGATTTGGAATCATCAATTACTTCGGTATGCTGGGTACGAGTCAGAGCATGGCATAATCGGTGACCCTGCTTCTGTACGTTTCACCAATGTTTGCAGAAACTTCGGCTGGGAAGGAAAAGGAACGATGCACGACATTCTTCCGCTCGTCGTACAAGTGGGTGACCAACCTCCTGTACTTCAAGAAATACCTGCAGATATAGTGAAGGAGGTCCAAATCGAGCATGAGGAGTATCCTAAACTAGCTGATTTAGATATACGCTGGTATGCAGTTCCGATCATATCAGATATGAAATTGGAAATCGGCGGTATAACCTATCACGCAGCACCTTTTAACGGCTGGTATATGGGAACCGAAATCGGTGCACGGAACCTGGCCGATGAGGACCGCTACCATATGCTGCCGAAAGTCGCAGAGGTTCTTGAACTTGATCAAAGCAAGGCATCTACACTTTGGAAGGATCGCGCATTGGTTGAATTGAATATCGCTGTGCTTCAATCTTTCCAAAAATCCGGTGTTACGATTGTCGATCATCACACTGCTGCTAAGCAATTCGCCCATTTCGAGAAGCAGGAGCAAAAAGCTGGACGTGATTTGACAGGTATGTGGAGCTGGCTCATTCCTCCAATGTCACCTGCAGCAACTCATATCTTCCATAAACCTTATAAGAATGAAATCATCAAGCCAAATTACTTCCATCAAGAAGATATGTATTAAAAAAGCGCAAATGCATCTCAGCATCTGCGCTTTTTTTCTTTCTTAATTTAATGCATCGGATACTTCTTTCACTTTTTCCATTTCAGACTCTAGTCCGCCACCAGATAGATACCAATAATCCGGACTTAAGTAAGTGATGTGGTTTTCCTTGGCTGCATTTGTACCATTAACTAATTCATTGTCCAATACTTTTTCAGCTGAAGATGAACCGCCTTCAACGACAGCGCCTCGATCCACTACAAACAAATAATCAGGATTCTTCTCAGAAATATATTCAAAGCCGATGGACTGACCATGCGTAGAAGATTCGATTGTATCATCCACTGCAGGCACTCCGTAAACATCATGGATGACTCCGAAACGGGAAGCTTTGCCGTATGCACTAACACTGCCGTCATTCACGAGTGTGATCAATGCTTTTTCATCCATGCTTTCTGTTTTCGTCTTCAGATCAGCAATAGCATCATCAATTTCACCCAGCGCTGTTTCCGCTTCTGTTTCCTTACCTACGATTTGTGCAATCGTCTCTGTGTTTTTCTTGAATGAGTTCATATAATCTGTCGTATCAACGCCGATGTAAATAGTCGGTGCTAGCTCACTAAGCTGTTCATAATAGTCGCTTTGACGGCCAGAGATAAAAATGACATCCGGCTGCATTTCAGCAATTTTTTCTAAATCCGGCTCTTTCAGACCGCCGACATTTTCATAGTCATTACTGCTGTATTTGGAAAGATAATCAGGAAGATTTTCTTGTGGTACACCAGCTACATCGACACCGAGTTTATCCAATGTGTCTAATGCGCCCATATCAAACGCAACAATCTTCTCTGGATTTTTTGCCACTTCTGTTTTACCCAGCTCATGCTCGATTGTAAGCTTCTCTTCTTCTTTATCTGCACCGCTTGCACTATCGGAGTTGCTTCCGCATGCTGCTAGCAGAAGTACGAATAATAGACCTGTCATCAATAATGTGAGTTTCTTCATTTTATCTTATCTCCTTTTTCTGTTTGATGTATGACATGCTGGCCAAGAAAGGCAGTTAGCTTCATAACGGCATCACCCCTTTAACCTGTACGGGTTTTAGAAATAGACACATATACGATTACAGCTGATATTATGGACGTCGATATCCAAATCATAGATGGATTTCAGAACGTCAGATTGGATAATATCTTCAGTAGGACCTTCTGCTACAATCTGGCCATCCTTCATTGCCACGATCCGATCTGAATAAACAGAAGCAAAATTGATATCATGAATAACAAGCAATATCGTTTTGCCAAAGTCCTCCACCAGCTTCCGAAGCAGTTTCATCATCTGTACAGCATGTTTCATATCGAGGTTATTAAGCGGTTCATCAAGCAGGATATAATCTGTATCCTGCGCCAGTACCATAGCAATGAATGCCCGCTGCTTCTGACCGCCGCTGAGCTCGTTCAAATATTTATCTTCCATTTCCTCCAAATCCACGTATGCAATAGCTTCACTAACCTTTTGTTCGTCTTCGGCAGTAAGACGCCCGCTGGAGTAAGGAAATCGGCCAAAGCTTACTAACTCACGGACAGTCAGTCTCATCTGGACGACATTGGACTGACGCAGAATGGCGATTGTCTTCGCCAAATCCTTACTCTTTTGTTTATGAACGTCTTTCCCGTCAAGATAGACAATACCATCATCCTGTTTTAACAAGCGGCTCACCATGGAAAGCAAGGTACTCTTCCCTGCACCGTTTGGCCCGATGAAGCTAGTGATCGCACCGCGTTTGACCTCTATGGAAACATCCTGAATGACTTTCTTGGATCCGAAATACTTGGAAAGCTTTTCTGCAACGATCATATCTTCTTACTCTCCTTTACTAATAAATAAATGAAGTAAATACCACCGACGAAATTGATGATGACACTGATTGGTGTTGAGAAGGAGAAGATCCTTTCGACAACTAATTGTCCGCCGAGCAATGCAATCACGCTGAGCAGACTCGCAGCAATCAGCAGGTACGTATGCCGGAACGTCTGGAGGAATTCCCGTGCCAGATTGGCAGTCAGCAATCCTAGGAAAGTGATAGGTCCAACTAATGCAGTCGACACGGCAACAAGTACTGCAATGACCAAGAACATCCGTTTGACGATTTTCTCATACGGCACACCTAGATTCACTGCATGGTCGCGACCGATGGACATGACATCAAAGTAGTGACGATAACGGAAGATGTATATACAAAGCACTATAATAATTACTGCTGAAATGAGCAGTAGATCCGTGTTTACATCCGTGAAGCTTGCGAACATGCTGTCCTGAATCAGAAGAAACTCATTCGGATCGATAATCATCTGCATGAAAGAGGACAAGCTGCTGAAAAATGTCCCCAGTACCAACCCGACAAGGAGCAGCAGAAACAGATTACTTTGTCCCTTGCGGAACAGCAGCTGATAAAGCCCGAAAGCGAAACCGACCATCAACAGGATAGTAAGGAAGAAATACGCATCACTCTGCAGGATCACAAATGTTCCAGAACCGAATAGGAAGACCACGATGGTTTGAATGAACATATAAACACTATCCAGTCCCATGATGCTTGGCGTTAGGATTCTATTATGCGTAATGGTCTGGAACACGACAGTCGAAACACCAATCGAAACAGCACATAAGATCATAGCCAGGATTTTTTCCAGCCGCGTGCGCAGCAGGTACTCCATTGCTTGGAAGTTCATATGGATGAAAAGGTACAAGCCAGCCAATGACAAGGCGACAATAATCAGTAAGATGATTTTTCGTTTAAGCATAGGCGTTTCTCCTTAACAGCATATAAAGGAAGATACCTGTGCCAATGACGCCAACCATGAGACCTACCGAGATTTCATATGGATAGATGATTAAACGTCCTGCTATATCACATATGAGCAGGAATGCTGCACCAAGCACACCTGTATGCCAGATACTGTTCTTTAAATTGTCGCCCCTGTACATACTGACGATATTCGGTACGATCAAACCGAGAAACGGAATGACGCCGACCGTCAAAATGACAACTGCAGTTATGATTGCGACAATAATCAATCCTACATTCACGACATATTTGTAAGGAAGACCGAGATTCGTTGCGAAGTCTTCTCCCATGCCAGCGACTGTGAACATATTGGCAAACAGAAAAGCGATGATCAGTAGCGGTACACTTATGTAAAGAAGCTCATAGCGTCCTTCCATGATCAAAGAAAAGTCTCCTTGAAGCCATGAGGACATATTTTGAACCAAGTCAAACTTTAAAGCAAAAAATGTTGCGATCGAACTGACCACATTCCCCAGCATAATTCCAACCAGCGGTATAAAAATTGTATCCTTCTGCTTCAGCCTCTGTAGAATTCCCATGAAGAGCAATGTGCCAAATAAAGCAAAAGCAGCAGCGATACACATCTTCCATATCGGGCTGGCATCGGTGAAGAACAGCAAGGAAACAAGAATCCCCAATCTTGCCCAATCCATCGTCCCAGCAGTTGTTGGAGATACGAACTTATTTTGGGTAAGCTGCTGCATGATAAGCCCGCATATGCTGAGACTTACTCCAGCCATGACAATGCTGAGCATCCGCGGCAGCCGGCTGATCATAACGATATTCCAGGATTCCTCATCCATCTTCCACAATGCAGAAAATGACACGTTTTCCACCCCGACAAACAGGGAACAAACAGCTAATAGAACAGTAATAACAACTAAGTAAATCAACTTCATAAGCGTCAAACCTCTTCAGCAGCATCAATGATACTGATATTCATTATCAATTAGATTCTAGCTTTAGTATAGTAAATGGAAAAAGACTCGTCAATAGGAGTTTTGGACTGACAAAGAAATATAACAATATTCAACCTACATAAGGAGTGTATCTATGCTTCCGCTTTTAAAGAAAGAAGACATCAGCACCTCAAATCAACAGCTTCCTAATTGGGCTCTTGATGCCTATAAGCCTTTTGCTGAAACAGTCACTAAACGAGATTTCCCCTGCTACTTCGGAATTGCGGCTCAAAAGAAAGGTGACTTGCGATATGGCTTCGTACCACACAACAACTGGGATGACGCGCTCAAGATTATCAATGAATTCACAAAACTGATGCATACGCAGGAAAAAGCTGTGCGCCGGGGTTTGTTCCTTTTCTTTGAGCCTGAAGAAACGGAACAAGATCTCGAATATTACCGCGATTACTTCTGGCGCTTCCTTCAGCGGCTGCATGAAGTGGACGACATACCGTGGCCAGCAGAACGCCCGCGGGATCCGGATCATTTCCTCTTTGACTATCATATTGGCGGTGAGGCTTACTTCCTTTTTGGTAATGCGCCAGCATATAAGCAGCGTATCACACGCGACCTGGGTCCATCCCTTGTCATTGGACTGCAGCCACGCAGTATCTTCGACGGGCTGGAAGGAGACAAGCCCGCGGGGACAAAATCACGGGGTTCCGTCCGGGATCGGGTAGAAAAATGGGACAAGCTCCCGAAACATCCGGATATCGGTCATTTTGGTGATCATAGTCATCATGAATGGAAGCAATATTTCATTGGAGATGATGCGGAGCCAATACAAGGAGGTTGTCCTTTCCATCATAGGGAACTGAAGTATACATAAACTTCCTTCCGGTAGCGGATACTACCTTATATCTGCTTCGAAAGGAGGTCTACTATGCCAAACCCGGACAACCGTGCAGACAATGCCGAACGGATTGAGGATACAATCCAGCATACCCTGCAGAATGTGCATCAAACAGAGGACTTCGTCAAAGCGAACAGTGAGCATTTGACGGATGAAGAAATCTCATTTTTGAAAGAGAAGAACGAGCGACGCGCTGCAAGCGTAGATAGTCTTCGTCACGAGTTAAAAGAAGAAGCAAATTACCAACAGAATAAGAATAAATAAGAAGGTCCGCCAAGTGGCGGACCTTCTGTTTAATGCGTTTGATTCATTGGAGCTGAATCGTAACTTTGCATCATGGCAGCCATATCGCTTGGCTGTAATTGTGCCACCTGATAATAATGGTGTTTGTTTTGATACAAGAAGATTTCGTAGCTCATTTCGATCAAATTCGGTACCGAATCAGCAACAATCCTTCTTAAGACAGGGTTAGTGATTTCACAAGCACCACGTGTGCTCATGGTAGCAAGACTCTTTGTTTGCGTGAGCATATAAGTGGAAACACATTCGTCCGTTAGTTCGTTAACGGATGCAATCGGCTTTTTAGGCTGGGAAGGCTTTATTCCATATACAACATCATTTCCTTGCTGCATGCTGTAAGAAGTGGTTGGAACTGTTGGATCCTGGCCAGTCTTAAATGTTTCCACCATCGTGTTATACGTTTGAGTAAGGAAATCACCTTGGCGCTGAGCAACCGTCTTTAGTTCTGGATCTTGAATGAACTGGTCAAAAATTTTATATTGATCGATCACACTGATCATCCCAGTAAGGATTTCATGTGTATCAAAAATTTCATGACCACCATGGTTTTGCTTGCCATGCAAAGTTGTCGGCTGATTCATCTGTGCAGTCTGCATCTGATTTTCCAATGTGATAACCCCCTATAAAATATCGTGCCTTGTTAGTATGCTGTATCATACGAGGACTTATGACCGGTTATTTATGCCTTTTAGCGACACGCGCATCTGCTTTATCGGAACGTGCCTGTGCTTCCAAATCATCGATATCCGCTTCCTCCTGCGAAAAGGAGATATCTCTCCCATCTCCATCAAGATCGGTATAACGCATGTAATATTCTTCCAATGATTTATCCTTGTCGTTCACGGCTTTTCCTCCTTAACGATGCTTCAGATTTTCTTCCGCCATCCGTACAAGTTCACGGACCATATTACCGCCAATGCTGCCGCCTGTTTTGCCATTGTCTCTGCTCGTTCTATTCCCTAAATCATCAGCATGCTCTGTCTGGTATGACTGGTTGGCGGCATCCTGAATGATTTTATGTTTCAACTGATCAAGACCTTCCCGCGCCTCAGGCACGAGTATTTTATTGCGCCTTGTCATCGATAATGACCAAGCGTATGTGCATCACCGGTCTCGCCCTCATAGTCGGCGCGCACGTGCTTCTTGTTTGGATCCTGTTCATCCCTATTGGCTGTAAGCCCTTCCTCCATGCCTGGCTGATACGTATCGTCAATCCAGATACCGCCATCCACACGATTCTTCTTCATGATGCTTCTCCTCCTTTCTGCATTAGTTTCTGTCTTAAGCGTCATAATATGAAAGGCACTTCTAGCCAAAAAAAAGACCCCTGTACAAGACAGGGATCAATTGTTGATGATCAAGAAGATTACGATCACAATCGCCAAAGCTATGCGGTAATAGGCGAAAGGAACAAGTTTATACTTGGAAATGATTTTTAAGAATGTCCGGATAGCAATCAGGGCGAAGATAAACGCACTGATGAATCCGACGATGAAGAATGGAATCACGTCAGGTGTGAAAGCGTGCAAGTGATTGCGCAGTGAGACAAGACTCGCACCGGCCATGATAGGTACTGCCATGATGAAAGTGAAGTCAGATGCAACGCGGTGATTCAATCCAAGAATGACACCACCGGAAATTGTTGCTCCGGAACGGGAAAAACCAGGCCATAAAGAGATACACTGGAATAACCCAATCAGAAAAGCTTTCTTATACGTAAGACCATCCAAAGAATCGATTGTTTCTGTCTTTTTAGACGATACTTTATCTGCAAAGATCATGAAGAAAGCCCCCACGACTAGTGCTACGATAACGTACCATACGGAAAACAGATACTCATCAATCAGATCATCAAACAATAGTCCAAGGATCCCTGCCGGCAGCAAGCCAACAATAACGATTCCTAGGTTGAACTTGTTTTGTTTTCCTGGCATCGACTCTGTTTTCCCCTGCAGCTTGCGAATACCAAGGATCTGCATGAACTTGTCCCAAAACACAATAACAGAAGCCAAAATACTGCCAAGCTGAATGACGATAATGAAAGTATTTGCTACTTCATCGTTGAACAATTCGTGTATCTTCAGCCACATATCATCGACGATGATCAAGTGGCCTGTAGATGAAACTGGGGCAAACTCTGTCAACCCTTCGACCAGCCCCATGATCAAGGCCGAAAAGAACTCAATGATACTCATGCCTCTACTCCTCTAGCTACTTTTTTTCTTTTTATTCCGTCTGATGAACCAAATGACGAACAATACGATAAGGATCGCCAGTACTACGATGACGACATCCTGGTAATAACCAAGATATGTTTCCACTGTTGTCCAGGATTCACCTAGCCATAGACCGAGCAATACTAATACTGTATTCCAAATGAGTGTTCCTAATGTCGTGAAAATGAGGAAGAGCGGGAAATTCATATTGGACATCCCAGCCGGTATGGAAATCAAACTCCGAATCACAGGTACAAATCGGCAAAGGAATATTGTCCATACGCCATACTTATCGAACCAAGCATCCGCTTTATGTATGTCTTCTTTTTTTATTCGCAAAATATGTCCCCAGCGGTCCACGATTTTCTCCAGACGTTCTACATCCAAGAGAAGCCCGATGCCATAAAGGATAATAGCTCCAATAACGGCACCGATTGTCGCCGCGATAATAACACCAACTGCTGTGACACTATCAGAGGTGGTTGTCAGGAAGCCGCCGAACAGCAGGATGATCTCTGAGGGGATCGGCGGAAATACGTTTTCGCCTGCCATCAGCAATACGATCGCAAAGTAACCGAATTGTTCCATAAACTGCGTTATCCAATTATCCATTTTACAACTCCAAACGTAAATTATTTACCAAATCATTATAGCATCCTGCACTCGAAAAGGTGGAATTTTTTACGGATAATTAACATTCTAGCAGACAGCACCCAAGAGGTTAATAGAAACAGAGACTTAGTTTTCATTGGGCTGAAGTCCTAGGTTCACATTGTCGCACCTTTAACCATATTTGTGATATAGTCTATAGAAGAAAAATGATTAATGTAGTAAGGGGGAATACGATGAAAATCGTGACAATCGAGCCTACCCCGAGTCCATATTCGATGAAAATCGTGGTGGATGACATGCTGCCAATGGGCAGCAGTTACGATTACAAACGAGAAGCTCAATCGTCTGCTGATCCAGACTACATCCAAGCTTTATTCAAAATAGAAGGTGTCAAAGGGATTTATCGTGTAGCAGACTTCCTAGCCCTGGAACGGAGTCCGAAAACAGCTTGGGAGACGATACTTCCTGCTGTACGGGAAGCATTCGGAGAAAAAAGCCAGGATACGACTGCAGAAGCTGGCATCCAAGAGCCGCATTACGGACAAGTAGATGTCCAGATTCAGACGATTTATGGTGTTCCGATGCAAATCAAGCTGCTTTTTGATGAACAAGAGAAGCGGATCGGGCTTCCTGCTCTGTTTACGGAAGCAGCAATGGAAGCCGCCGGGGATGACAATATTGTATTTGCCCGTAAATGGGAAGAACAGTACCCCCGATACGGTGATCCAAATCAGGTAGGACAGGATATATATGAAGAATTGCTCGCAAGCTATAGTTCAGAAAGGCTGCAAGAACTCGTAGCACGTGCCAGGAATCCCCAAGCTCCGCCGGTAATGCGAGAACAGCCTACAATGGATGTGTGGGATGAAGATGATTGGCGTGTACGTTATCGTGCCCTTGATGCGTTGGAGCCTGAAAAAGAGCATCTTTCTTTCCTGGATAAAGCTCTGCAAGACCCGAAAGCCTCCATTCGCCGGCTGGCAACTGCTTATCTCGGTATGATAGAGGATAAGGCTGTCTTGCCGTTGTTATACCGTGCTTTGCAGGATAAGGTAGTAACAGTCAGACGCACAGCTGGTGACTGCCTATCCGATCTTGGGTTTAAAGAAGCAACACCGGCGATGGAAGCAACACTTGCCGATCCGAGTCGGATAGTCAGGTGGCGGGCTGCAATGTTTCTATATGAACTTGGGGATAGCGAAAGCCTGCCGATGCTTGAAAAAGCAGCAAGACAGGAAACTGAATTCGAAGTGAAGCTGCAGCTGAACATGGCCATCGAGAGGATTGCCGGAGGCGAAGCAGCAAAAGGCTCCGTCTGGAAACAAATGACGGAAGCAGCCAAACAAAAGGAGGAATAGGAAAATGAACGCATACGAAGAATATATGCGCGGCATCGTCCAGCCCATGCGGGATGAGCTGACACAAGCAGGATTCCAGGAACTGACTGACGCTGAGCAGGTTGAAAACTATGTAGAACAGACAAAAGGCAGTACGCTGGTAGTTGTCAATTCTGTTTGCGGCTGTGCGGCAGGTCTTGCACGACCAGCAGTCCGCGAATCCTTACAGAACGCTAAAAAACCAGATCATCTTGTAACAGTATTTGCAGGACAGGATAAAGAGGCTACAGAAAAGATGCGGGAATACTTCACAGATCAACCGCCATCCTCCCCTTCTGTCGCATTGATGCAGGACGGTAAACTGGTTCATTTCATCCCTCGTGAACAAATCGAAGGATATGACGTGGAAGAAATCGTGGAAAATCTTACAACCGCTTATAACAACCATTTGTAAAGAGCTGCTATTGCAGCTTTTTTTTGTTTGTAATGAATACCATTATGCGTCTCTCCTGCTCAACTTTCTTCAATTCCGGATTATGTACTTCCTCTCGCACTTGTCCACCTAACTGGCATGCTGATGTCTGCCTGTTATCTCTCACATCATTTCATTCCAGGATTCTCAGCAGCTGTTATATAGGACTGTATATTGCCCAAGGTGCATTCTCTTCTTTTAATCGTTTTCAGAAGGGAAATATGTATGCATACCTCATCATCTTGCTTGCCTGCACTTCACTTTTAACAAATACAACTGATACTCTATGTCCTTATATCAGGTATAGCGCATATCATGCTGCTCGGAGGAGAATTATATGACTTTCATCCTGGCTCTGTTTCGCTTATCATGCTTATCAATTTCACAGGCGGATTGGTAGTAAGCGCAGTGATCAATCTCAGTTTCTATCACTACTTGAGAAAAGACGACAGAAGCCGAGTGCAGCTGGAGGAAGAAAAACGTAACTTCAAGACCCTGTTCTTTGCCAATCCGCAGCCAGTAGTACTTATTGATTTACATACTAAAAATATTATTCTGTACAATAAACAAGCTGGACACTTTTTTGGTATAAGTCAACAAACAGTCAGCAGCTTTTTCCTCTCCTCCTTCTTACCTGATCAAAAAGAGCAGGAAATACTGCTAGGACTACTAAAGAACGAAGTGAAAATCGAGAATTATATCACCATAATCTGGTACATCATGCAACCTGGATGATGCTGAATTTTGAGCTGCTCAGTTATAATAAAAAGATGCACTTTTAATCAGCGTGACGGATGTGACGAGCTTCAAAAGGATTGAAATGGAACTGTAGGAGCATGCCAGCCGTGATGCCCTAACTGGATTATTCAACCGCCGTGCGGGCATTCAATTTATCGAGGATTTGCTCCAACAGGGGGAAACATCCCTTCTGCCTCTGTTTCGTAGACGTGAATAACCTGAAACATGTAAATGACAAAATCGAGCTCTATGAAGGGGATCAGCTTGTCCAACTGATTGCCTCCACTATAGCATCAACCTTAACTGGAGATGGATGTCTTTTCCGACATGGCGGCGACGAATTCATTATTCTGCTGCCTAAAAAAGTTTGTCCTCAGGCAGAGGAATTCCTAAAAAAACTGCAGGACAAATTAACCTATTTAGATGGAGATAAGATAAAACGATACCCGATCGCAGCAAGCTTCGGAATCCATGACTATGCCCAGGCTCTACGCTGACTGATTCAGAAATGATAGATATTACTGATCAGGAAATGTGCAAAACCAAACAACAGCACAAAGAAGCCCAATTCCAATAATTGGGCTTCTTTGTATATTGAAAACCCTTTCATATTTTGATAGACTTAATTTATCGAAGGAGGAGGGGTGCCAATGTGGAAAACAAACTTATTAATCAGCGGCAGCATAGTAGGATGTGCTTTAGTCACATGGGTTGCTTCTTTATAAAATTTATTGAAAACGGTATCATCTATATTAGAGGGTAAACTGGCTTTCAGGCTGGTCTACCCTTTTTCTAATTATCCTTATAATAACTTTATAATTATTATAAATAAGTATTGATTTTTAATAAAAAGATGTTACTATGTTTATAGATTTACAAACACTACATACTCTGAGGTGATTTTCTTGGCAGATAAAAAACTTACTACTAGCTGGGGTGCTCCAGTTGGAGATAACCAGAATTCCCAAACTGCTGGATCACGTGGACCTACACTGATCCAGGATGTGCATCTTCTTGAAAAACTAGCACACTTTAACCGTGAACGTGTTCCTGAACGCGTTGTACACGCAAAAGGTGCCGGTGCACATGGTTACTTTGAAGTCACTAATGATGTTTCCAAATATACAAAAGCAAACTTCCTTTCTGAAGTAGGCAAAAAAACAGATATGTTCATCCGTTTCTCTACTGTAGCTGGTGAGCTTGGTTCTGCTGACACAGTACGTGACCCTCGCGGTTTCGCTGTTAAGTTTTATACAGAAGAAGGCAACTATGATCTAGTCGGTAACAATACACCTGTATTCTTCATCCGAGATGCAATCAAGTTCCCTGACTTTATCCATACTCAAAAAAGACATCCGCAAACACATTTGAAAAACCCTGACGCGGTTTGGGATTTCTGGTCTCTTTCTCCTGAGAGCCTGCACCAGGTTACGATTCTTATGTCTGACCGCGGAATTCCGGCAACATTGCGCAATATGCACGGTTTCGGTTCCCACACATTCAAATGGGTGAACGAACAAGGCGAAGGCGTTTGGGTGAAATATCACTTCAAGACGCAGCAAGGTGTTAAAAACATGGATCCGGCCGTTGCAGCAAAAGTTGCTGGTGAGCATCCAGATTATCATACAGAAGATTTATTCAACGCAATCGAAAATGGCGATTTCCCTGAATGGAAGCTTTATGTTCAAATCATGCCGCTTGAAGATGCGAACACATACCGCTTTGATCCATTCGATGTAACAAAAGTATGGTCCCAAAAGGATTACCCGCTAATCGAAGTCGGCCGCATGGTATTGAACCGCAACCCAGAGAACTACTTCGCTGAAGTAGAACAAGCTACGTTCTCTCCAGGAACTCTTGTACCTGGTATCGAAGTATCTCCTGACAAGATGCTTCAAGGTCGTCTGTTCGCTTATCATGATGCACACCGTTATCGTGTAGGTGCTAATCACCAAGCACTTCCAATCAACCGTGCGCGTAACGAAGTGAACAACTATCAGCGTGATGGACAAATGCGTTTCGATAACAATGGCGGAAGCGGCGTTTACTATGAGCCGAACAGCTTCAATGGTCCGAAAGAAGATCCAGCAAGCAAGATGGCACCATTCGAAGTATCCGGACAAGCTGACAGTGTTGGTTACGATGAAAACGACCACTACACACAGCCTGGAGATCTTTACCGTCTTATGACTGATGATGAAAAAGCTCGTCTTGTACAGAACTTTGTTGATGCAATGAAGCCAGTTACAAGAAAAGACATTCTAGAACGCCAAGTAGGTCATATCTACAAAGCAGATAAAGAATGGGGCCAGCGCGTCGCTGACGGTCTAGGCATTGCACTTCCACAAGAAGTTTAATCCTAAAAGATAAAACAAAGGATAGATGAACAATTATGTTCATCTATCCTTTTTCTTTTGTGTTACGCCTTATTCGATTCGGCTATGGATTTACATTAAACACCAAAAAAGTACACCACTCTACAGTGATGTACTTTTCCTCATTTATCAGGAGCATCTCCTATGATTCGCACTTCCCGGTGAAGACTTACACCGAACTGCTCTTTGACTGTCTCCTGGACGTGTTTAATAAGATTGATATAATCTGATGCTGTACCGTTGGCTACATTCACCATGAAGCCTGCATGCTTACCTGATACCTCTACACCGCCGATTCGAGTCAACTGCAGCCCTGCATCCATGATCAGCTTACCGGCAAAGTGACCTGGAGGGCGCTGGAAGACACTGCCGCATGATGGATATTCCAGCGGCTGCTTCGACTCACGAAGGTATGTTAGTTCATCCATTTTCGCTTTAATCGCTGTTTGGTCACCATCTTCCAATACGAATGTTGCTTCCACAGCGATGTAATTATTCTTCTGCAGAATGCTGGTACGGTAACTAAGCTCTAATTCTTCACTTGTCATCACCTTACGCTCACCAGTATCAGTTATGACCACTACTTGCTCCAGAACATCCTTGACTTCTCCGCCATACGCACCAGCATTCATATACAATGCCCCGCCGATGGAACCAGGAATGCCACAAGCGAATTCTAATCCAGTCAAACTCGCATCCAGCGCAATTCTGGACACATCGATTATCGCTGCACCTGATTGCGCTGTGATCCTGTTTCCCTCTACCTTCACTTCATCGAGTTTCGTCAGTATCATGACCACTCCGCGCAATCCGCCATCCTGAATGATCACATTCGATGCATTACCGAGGATTGTCAGCGGCACTCCATTTTCTTTTGTATAAGCAACAACCTGTTCAATTTCTGTGTAACTTCTCGGGAAAACAAGTACATCCGCTTTTCCGCCCACTTTTGTATACGTATAATCCGCAAGCGGTGCTTCTATAAGTACATCTGTAGCCTCTAAAAATTGCTTTATGTCTCTCTCCAATGCATTCACATTCATCATATAATCCCTCATTACTGTATTAGCCGCTGCAAATGAGCGTGCCCCAACCTGTATTGTATACCACTTTTCGCATACGTGACAATGCCCTTATTTACCTGTTAGGCCAGACACCTATAGTTTATGCATAAAAATGACCAATTGCGCATCAATTACAGTTTAGAACAGTGTCCCGCAATCACTTGGTATTGATCACCGATCAGCTGCCACACACGTGTGTAAATAAAGTCACCGCTGATCTTATCGTCCCCTTCCTGTCCTTCCAGGTGGATACGGGAAATTGTTACTGCTCCATCCTTTGTCGGTTTGATTTGCAAATCAAAACAAGATACTTGCGTGAAGCGCACAGCAAGTGTTCGATGCGCCTCCAAGTCCATATCCTTGGTCACATAGCTGCCCTCATGATTGATAAAAACAAGATCATCATGCAGAAAAGTATCCAATGCAAATATATCTCTCGTCTGCATAGCTTCCCTGAATTGCTGTTCCAAAAGTTCAAACTGATCCGGATTCGATACCTCTTCCGTCTGTTCAAGCTCTACTTGACCCTCTCCATCATCTGCATGTTCAAAACGTATAGGTCTCTCGAATTCATCTAGAGTGGATTCAATCTTAACTATGTGCGCAGTGGCAATATGTACGTCCCCAATCACGACAAAAGCTTTATTCATCATGCCTTGGTTATTCGTTATATGCTCCAGTATTTGCTGTTCAGGTGCTTCAGTTCGAATTTTCTCACCTGTTGATAACGTTATAATTGTTTCATTCATCAGTCGTCACTCCGTTCTATTTTCCTCCGTTATAATGCAGCTGCCTTAATTGTATCGCGATACAGGTACTCAAGGAAACGATATGGCCTGTTTTCGTATTCGCAAACAATAAGAAAACCTCCTATAACTGTTAAGAGTAAGCTTAAAAGGGAAGGGATAAACTATATATGTAAATCTGGAGGTGTACAAGTTGAGTAATGATACGCGCGAATACCGTACAGGACAAGGTGTACCTCAAACAGGTGTATACATCTGTCAGTCCGGTGAAAGAGTCGAAATAAAAGAAAATGATGTGTTTCCTGTATGCCCTGCTAAGGGTGAGGAAACAACATGGAAACATGAAGAAATATAAGGTGGTGCCGAGATTTTTCTCAGCATCACCTTATTTTTTATGTATATACTAAATCCCCTCTCAATTCCTTAAGCCAATTCAGCTTACATAAAACTAAGTCATGAAAGAACTAGCTTCGGATAGATTTTAAAGATTTCACCCTTAAAGAGGCAAAATAATATGTGCAGTTTCATCTAAACAATATATATAATCAAATTTGTAAGCGATATCATTTATTGTGACAGGGGGAAATATTTGATGAAAATTCTACTTGCTTGCTCTTCTGGAATGTCCACAAGTTTATTAGTATCCAAAATGAGAGATGCCGCTCGAGAAAAAGGAATCGAGGCAGAGATTTGGGCAGTGGCACAGGATAAGGCTGAATCCGACATGGAAAAAGCGGATGTACTGTTAATCGGACCTCAAATGAGGTTCCTCTTCAAAAAAATTTCAAAAGTTGCTGGTGAGAAAGGTGTACCAGTCGATGTGATCGACCCTATTTCTTATGGACGCATCGATGGTGAAGCTGTTTTGGATAAGGCATTAGAATTGATCCAAAAAAAGGTGTAATGAGGGGGAACCATTATGGGAAGTAAATTTACCGAGACTTTAGAAAATATATTATTACCTATTGCAGATAAGTTAAATAATAACCGGTATCTTGGCGCACTGCGCGATGGTTTTATGGTTGCTTTACCTTTTATTATTTTCGGTTCTCTTTTTGTAGTATTAGCGAACATTCCTTTCCTGGACAAAATAATCAGTGAAAATGCTCTAGCAGAATATCAAAGTATTTTAGGACCTGCTTCTGCCTCTACTTTAAGTATTATGGGTCTTTTTGTCATCTTCGGCATCGCCTACAAATTGACTCAGCATTATGAGTTGGAAGCTTTGTATGGCGGCTTCGCTGCACTGGCTTCTTTCATAATCTTAACACCTCAAGTTTTAGAAGGGGTTGCAGGGGTTATCCCTGCTTCAGCGTTAGGTGCTCAAGGTTTATTCCTAGGGATTTTCACGGCCTTTGTATCAGTAGAACTATACAGATTTTTTGTTAAGAGAAATTGGACTATCAAAATGCCTCAGGGTGTACCTGATGCTGTGTCGAAATCTTTCAGCTCCTTAATTCCACTAACTTTGACATTAACTTTCTTTTTAGCAATCCGCGCTATCTTGAGCTACACACCTTACGAAACATTACAGAATTTTATTTATACTCTTATTCAACAACCCTTAACTTCCTTAGGAAGCGGTTTGGTGGCAACAATTATCGCCGTTCTTTTAATACAGGTATTTTGGTTCTTTGGACTTCATGGACAGATTATTGTCAATTCAATCATGGATCCGATATGGATGACATTATCCCTTGAAAATTTAGAAGCATTTAATGCTGGTCTAGAACGTCCAAATATTGTTAACAACCAGTTTATAGATACATTCATTGTAGGAATGGGCGGAACTGGTATGACAATGGCAGTAATTTTAGGTATTTTCTTATTCACCAAGAGCAGACAATTAAAAAACCTTGGTAAGCTTGGTGGACCAGCAGCAATTTTCAATGTAAACGAACCTCTCATCTTTGGTTTGCCAATTGTCATGAATCCTATGGTGATCATTCCTTGGCTGCTTTCTCCAGTAGTTGTTACTATCGTCACTTACTTTGCAATGTCAACTGGACTAGTTCCGGTTTCAACTGGAGTACATGTACCTTGGACAACACCAATTTTCATTAGCGGTATGTTGGTTACGAATTCAATTGCCGGAGCAATCATGCAATTAGTGAACCTAGTAATTGTTGTACTGATCTGGCTGCCATTCTTAAGAATTCTCGATAAGCAATATTTCCAGACTGAGCAAACAACTGCTAAAGATCAAAAACAAGGACGGGATGATAAAATTGTCTAACAAAGTAATCAAAGTACCTGATAACTTCATTATTGGTGCAGCTTCCTCTGCCTGGCAAACAGAAGGTTGGACCGGTAAAAAGGATTTTCAGGACTCCTATTTGGACCTTTGGTACAAAAACAATAAGAATGTCTGGCATAATGGCTATGGCCCGGCTGTAGCAACCGATTTTTATAACCGTTACAAAGAAGATATTCAATTGATGAAACAAATTGGGCTTACTCATTATCGAACTTCTATCAATTGGGCCAGGTTTTTAGTGGATTATGAAAATGCCATAGTTGATGAAGAATATGCTTCTCATTATGAAAACGTAATAGATGAATTACTCAACAATGGCATTGAACCGATGATTTGCCTCGAACATTATGAGCTTCCAGCTGTTCTTTTTGAAAAATACGGTGGCTGGGGTTCGAAACATGTTGTGGAATTATTTGAGAAGTATGCAGAAAAGGTTTTCAAGCGATACGGCAGCCGGGTCAAACATTGGTTTACATTCAATGAACCAATAGTTGTACAGACCCGTGTTCATTTAGACGCCATTCGCTGGCCCTTTGAGCAAAATACAAGAAAATGGATGCAATGGAATTACAATAAATCTTTAGCTACAGCAAAAGTTGTAAGGCTATTCAAGCAAATGCAGTTAAAAGAGAAATTCGGTGCGAAGATTGGTAATATCATTAATCCTGAAGTAACATATGCAAGATCCTCTGCAGAACATGATCAAAAAGCTGCACGTATCTATGATTTATTCTTTAATCGTGTATTTTTAGATCCTTCTATTAAGGGAGAGTTTCCATCAGAATTATTTGAACTAATGGAGAAACATGATATCACGTTTGACTATACGGAAGATGAATTAAGACTTATTAAAGAAAACACAGTAGACTATGTTGGTTTGAATCTTTACTTCCCTCACAGGGTGAAAGCAAGAACTGCAGCATGGAACGAGGATACACCTTTCCATCCGGAATATTATTATGACAAGCACGAATTAACAGGGAAAAAAATGAACCCATATCGCGGTTGGGAAATTTATCCGCAAATAATGTATGATATCGCACTTCGAATGAAAGAGGAATATGGCAACATCGAATGGTTCGTTGCTGAAAATGGTATGGGTGTTGAAAATGAACATCGCTTTAAAAACGAAGATAATATGATTCAAGATGATTATCGCATTGAGTTTATCAATGAACATTTACAATGGTTATTAAAAGCCGTTGATGAAGGAGCCAACTGCACAGGTTATATGCTCTGGGCATTTACAGATAATGTTTCACCAATGAATGCATTTAAAAATCGGTATGGTCTAGTTGAAATCAATTTAACTGAAAATCGTAACCGCAGCCTAAAAAAATCGGGTTATTGGTATAAAGAGCTGATCGAGTCGAGACAGCTTGAAGTTTCAGAAGAAGAATATAAATAAGTGACGGACAGACTCAATGCAAAGAAGGAAAATATTATGAAGAATTTTTTGGCTATTGATATAGGTGGAACATTCGTCAAATATGGAGAAGTTTCAGAAAACGCTGTAATCTCTCGCATAAATAAAGTGAAAACACCAGACTCCCTCCAATCTCTATTAGATTTTATCCAGCATTTAAGTCAATCATTAAGTAATATTTCAGGTATAGCCGTTAGTTGTCCTGGCGCTGTTTCTGATGATGGAATCATTTACGGATCCAGCGCTGTTCCTTATATCCATGGCCCTAATATGAAACAGCTTATAGGAGAAAAAACAGGTTTGCCTGTATATCTCGAGAATGATGCAAATTGTGCGGGCTATGCTGAGATTTGGGATGGAAACGGCAAAGGAAAGAACGATGTTTTAGTAATGGTAATTGGTACTGGGATTGGCGGAGCTATTTTTAAGAATGGCAGTTTACATAAAGGAGCCAATTTACATGGTGGCGAATTTGGATATATGCTGCTCACTGACACTATAACAAATAGCGATGATGTCTGGAGCAGGCTAGCATCCACTAAAGCTTTAGTAAAAAAAGTTGCTACTTTAAAACAGATCGATCCGTATGTTTTATCTGGAGAACAGGTATTTGAATTAGCTGAATCTGGCGATGTTGAGGTATCCAAAATTGTGGAGGATTTCTATCACCTTTTAGCAGTCGGAATATATAACCTGCAATACATCTATGATCCTGAAGTGATATTAATTGGCGGGGGGATCAGCCAAAGAGCAGACCTGATTGAAAAAATCAACCAAAAGCTAGATCTTATCATAGGGAAAATCGACTTAGCTAAAATCAAACCTAGTATTGCTACATGTAAATTTGCACAACATGCTAATTTGTTAGGCGCTGTATATGGCTATTTAAAGTCTAATGAGCATCGTAGATAAGTCTTATATTGGAGGTTATTGAATGGAAACGATGGAAGAAATATCATTTCAAATCATTCTTTATGCAGGAAACGGTAAAGCAAATGCAATGGAAGCGATACAGGAAGCAAAGCAAGGAAACTTTGAACGTGCAGATGAATTGATCAAAGAAGCTGGTGAAGAATTAAGTAAAGCTCACAGTGTTCAAACAAAGCTGTTACAAGAAGAAGCAAACGGTAATGGGAACATTATTAGTGTATTGCTGATTCATTCCCAAGACCATCTAATGACAGCAATGACCGTTCGGGACCTGGCAGTAGAATTTATAGAACTTTATCGTTTTAAATAGCAGCCAATAGATGGAGGTTTATAAATGCAATTATCCTATACATTCCCCGAGGGCTTTTGGTGGGGCAGCGCTACTTCTTCTACACAAATTGAAGGTGCTGCAAATAAAGATGGAAAAGGTAAAAACATCTGGGATCATTGGTATGAATTAGAATCAAACCGTTTTTTTAATAACGTCGGTCCTGAATCTACATCTGATTTTTACCATCGCTATAAAGAAGACATCCGTTTGATGAAGCAAATTGGCCATAATTCATTCCGAATGTCCATCTCGTGGTCACGTCTGATTCCAGCAGGTCGCGGAGAAGTTAACCAAAGAGCCGTTAGCTTTTACAACTCTGTAATTGATAACTTGATTGATAATGGTATAGAGCCATTTGTTAATCTCTATCATTTCGATATGCCGCTTGATTTGCAAAATGAAGGCGGCTGGGAAAGCCGAGAAGTTGTTGAAGCATACAAAGACTATGCGAAAATATGCTTTGATTTATTCGGTGATCGAGTTAAAAAATGGTTCACTTTCAACGAACCTATTGTTCCGGTTGAAGCAGGTTATCTCTATAATATGCATTATCCAAATGTAGTTGATTTCAAACGAGCAGCACAAGTAGCCTATAATACAATTATAGCAAGCGCAAAAGCAGTCGAAGTTTATCGTTCCCTTCCATTTGAGAAAGGAAAAATAGGTATTATACTTAATTTAACACCTTCCTATCCTAGAAGCAGCCACCCTACAGATTTAAAAGCCGCAGGTATTGCAGATTTATTCTTTAATCGCTGCTTCCTGGATCCGGCAGTACTTGGAAAATATCCTCCAGAATTAATTGAGATTATCAAAGAATATAGTGAGCTTCCGACTATACTTGATGGAGATTTAGATTTAATAAGAAATAATACCGTGGATATTCTTGGCGTGAATTATTATCAACCTCGCCGTGTAAAAGCAAAAGAATATACTGTTAATCCAGAAAGCCCACTTATGCCAGAATGGTTTTTTGATAGATACGAAATGCCTGGCAGAAAAATGAATAAATACCGCGGTTGGGAAATTTATGAAAAAGGCATATTCGATATATTGATTAACTTAAAAGAAAACTATGGAAACATAGAATCCTTTATCTCCGAAAATGGCATGGGTGTCGAAGACGAAGAAAGATTTATACAAAATAAGCAAATTCAAGATGATTATCGAATTGATTTTATTCGTGAACATTTAAAATGGCTGCATAAATCTATTGAAGAAGGCTGTAATGTGAAGGGTTATCACCTATGGACTTTCATGGACAATTGGTCTTGGATGAATGCTTACAAAAACCGTTATGGATTCATTTCCGTAGATATTGAAACAAAGGAACGCACTTTAAAGAAAAGTGCTCAATGGTTTACCGAAGTTTCACGCAATAATGGATTTTAGCCAAGAAAGCAGAATATCATAAGCGATAATACTATCAAGCGGTTCTGGTTCAGTTTGAGCCAGAACCTTTCCAGCACGAAAATAGAAAGCGCTTTCTCATAAATGTAGGAGTGGTGATTACAAAATGTTAACAAAAAGAGGCAAAATTATACTAAAGCAATTGATGTCTCTTGAAACACCGATAAGTGGAAAGTATTTGGCCAATCATAATCAAGTAAGCATCCGCACCATAAGGGAAGATGTAAAAATATTGAACTCGTTAATAAATGACCACGGTGCAACCATCGCATCTATTATGGGTAAAGGTTATCAGCTTCATATTATTCACGAGAAGCAATTTTATAAATATATCCGTTCTATAACTGGAGACCTAGAACTTCAATATACGCCAAGTCAGCCAGAAGACCGTGTATCCTTTATAATAAAGCATCTACTCATGAGCGAACATTATGTGAAACTTGACGAGATTGCGGATTTATTATTTGTTAGCAAATCCACTGTTCAAAATGATTTGAAAATCGTTAAGGAGTCTCTTTCAAAATATAATATCCAACTCACGTCCCGACCAAATCATGGCTTGAAATTATCAGGAAACGAATTGAAAATGCGGTTTTGTATGTCTGAGTATTTATTCAACAGAAAAGCAGAAGGCAATCATTATTTACTGAGTGAGCAATTTATGTCTGAGGAAGAACTCCATACAGTTAAGAAAATCCTTTTAGAAAAAATCAATATGCACCATATTCCTTTATCTGATATAGCCTTTCATAATCTGTTGATTCATATTTCAATTGCTATTAACAGAATTAACTTTAATAACTACGTTAAAATATTTAAGAACGATCTAGATGACATATTGGACAAACATGAGTATATTGTCGCCAAAGAAATCGTAAAAGACGTTGAGAATACGTTTGATGTTACTTTCCCAAAGGAGGAAATTGCCTATATTGCAATTCACTTGCTGGGAACGAAGATAGTTGCAGATTCACATGGAAATAAGGCAGTTAAAGGGCTTATAGAAGAAAGGATCGGTCAACTAGTAGACTATGCCCTTCAAAAAGTAGAACAAGAACTGAACCTGGGAATCAACGAAGATGATGAATTAAGAATGGCTTTAGCATTACATTTAAAACCCGCCATTAACCGATTTAAATATGGAATGAATATTAGAAATCCAATGTTGGACGATATAAAAAAGAATTACCTATTATCTTACGAAGCCGCTGTAATAGCAGGTAAAGCCATTGAGGCAGCCATAGAATCTAAAATAGACGAGAATGAGTTGGGATATATTGCCTTACATATAGGAGCTGCCATAGAAAAAAACAAGTTGAAAAAGGGTCCGAGTCGGTGTTTAGTTGTTTGTGCTTCCGGGTTAGGGACAGCAAAACTTATATTTTATAAACTCAATAACTACTTTGGCCAATCTCTTGATGTTGTTGGTACAACGGAATACTACAAGCTTAATCAATATGACTTAACTGATATTGATTTTATTATCAGTTCTATTCCTATTCAGCAAAAATTGGCTGTCCCGGTAATCGAGGTTAACGCAGTATTAGGAGAGGAAGACCTGCAAAAGATAAAGAGACACTTCCTCACAAAAAAGGAAAAACATCAAATCTACTTTCCTGAGAATCTTGTATTTTTAAGAGAAAAGTTCACATCTAAAGAAGAAGTTCTTGCATTTCTAAACAGTAAATTAGTGAAAGATGGGTTAGTTGATGATACATTTCTCGAAGCAGTTTATGAAAGAGAAAAGATCGCTCCTACTGCATATGAAAATCTAGTAGCTATACCTCATCCTATATCACCTCAATCCAATGAAACAATTTTAGCCGTATGTACATTGGAAAAAGCTATCATGTGGAATGATAAACCCATACAATTTATAGGACTACTCTGTGTTAAAAAGAAAAGTATGGAGGACTTGCAGTCTCTATATGATATCCTATTAAAAATAATTGAAAACAGATCCATTGTGCAAAAACTGATCAAAGCAAAAACATATAGTGAATTCATTAAATTGTTGTAAGGCAATGTTATTTTATCGCATTGCCTTACTTATAAACATATTCCACTCATATTTCTATACAGGAACTAATGCAACGGATCCTGCAAAAAATCACCTCCCACCTTCTCCTATCCCAGCTGTATCCATATATATCACATCACAGCTAACTAATCCTCCTATTAATCGAGCCAGATATCGATCGTAACACTTCTGCTGTTGCATAAAAAAGAGCCTGGAACGTTTAAATGTTCCAGGCTCTTCTACAATACAACTTCGGATTAACTAATGCTTTTGAAAGCATCATAGCGTGACAATAATCGGACCATTCTTAGTAAGGATAATCGTATGCTCCACTTGAGCAACATAGCTTTTTTCTGTAGCATATGTCCAACCGTCTTCTTTTTGGAATACTTCTTCCTCAGAAGTTGAGATAAATGGCTCGAATGCGATAACCATCCCATCCTTCAATAATTCATCATCAAATGTATCCTTGTAGTTATAAATATGGTCTGGTGCTTCGTGAATGGTGCGTCCAATACCATGTCCTGTAAGGTTTGTGATAACAGTTAAATCATTCTGTCTTGCTGTTTGGAATACTGCTCTTCCAATTCCGCTTTTTTTGGAACCTGGTTTTGCTTTCTTAAGGCCTGCTTCAAATGCTTGTTTAGCCACATCGCATATCTTCGTTAATACTTCTTCTCCTTCGCCTACTACAAAAGAGATTCCCGTATCTGCGAAGTAACCATTCTTTGAGCCAGAAACATCCACATTAACAAGATCCCCCTCAGAAATAACGCGACTTCCCGGAATACCATGGGCCACTTCATCATTCACACTAATGCAAGTATGGCCTGGAAAATCATATTCACTTTTCGGAGCGGAAACTGCACCTTCTTTTTCAAACATCTCTCCGGCTATATTATCAAGTTCTTTGGTCGTAATTCCTGGAACCGTTCTTTGTACCAATTCGTCTCTGATCGAGGCAACAATTCTGCCAATTTCTTTCAGAGCTTTAAAGTCTTCTTCTGTTTTTGCAATCATTTTTTCTACCCCACTTTCTTTATCCCGCTTTAATTTTATACAAAAATCGTCATTTTATCATTGTATTCTATACCGAAACGAAAATGATGAATTAAACTTAAATAGAAACAAAAAGGCTTCGAAACACTGTAATCAGCATTTCAAAGCCTTTTTTCCATCCAATATGTAAGGATGGAGACGGTGGGAGTCGAACCCACGTCCAAAGATAACGGCACTCAGGCATCTACGTGTGTAGTCGTTATATTATAGTTCGCACACGCTTCGACCTAACGACAGGCTTTCAGCGAGGCTAGCTTGATTGTCTTCTTCCGATTATCCGCAAGCCGAGAATAATGGCGTAGCCCACTTAAGTTTGAGACCCTCAAATCTGCCACATGGGCGATAGCAGCAAGGATCCTCCAGTGCTACTTACGCAGCTGCTAGAGAGTAGTTGTTGTTAGTTTTGCCAGTTATATTTAGGCGTAACGTTTTACGAGCCGTAACCTCGACACGCAGCCTGAGCTCGAACTATCCCTGTCGAATCCGTAACGTCCCCATGATAATGGGAGCTACAGGAAGTAACCCGTTCAATCAGGATAATCAAATCCCAGACAACTTCCATTATATCATCTTTATTAGAAAATGCAAGTTTAGTAATCGCGGTCGCGCACAGCACGATCTACGTCACGTTTCATCTGCTTTTGCTTGAGGTCTTCACGCTTATCGTATTTCTTCTTCCCTTTACCGACACCGATCAATATCTTCGCAAAGCCATCCTTTATATACAGCTTTATCGGCACCAGGGAATACCCTTGCTGCTGTGTCTGACCGATCAGTTTATCTATCTGTTTGCGATGCAATAGCAGCTTTCTAGTCCTTGTCGGATCATGATTGAATCGGTTTCCCTGCTCATAAGGGGAAATGTGCATATTGATGATACGGACTTCGCCGCGGTCAATCCTAGCAAAACTATCCTTTAAATTCACCCGCCCTGCACGGATCGACTTGATCTCGGTACCTTGCAAGACGATACCAGCCTCGATCGTCTCTTCGATCGCATAATCGAAATTAGCTTTTTTATTCTGTGCGAGTACTTTACCTTGTCCCTTAGCCATAGACTTCTTCCTCCTAACTACGAGCTTTATTTTATCAGAAACTGTATGATAATCCTAACGATTCAAATACTGAAACGGGTATACACAAGTGATCCCGATTGATTGGAGTGTACATACATGACAACCATTAGACAATTGACAATAAATGATTACCGGGCAGTGCTCAACATGCAGACCGGTATTGAGGACGACTATGTACTCCGGATCTTCCCTCAGCTGATCGAGAATCCAGCCCAAACCTTATTCGGCTTGGAAACAGAAGAAGGTATTGCTGCATTGGCGGGAGTGTATCGTTTACCGAACGGAAATGGAATTCTCGGCCGATTGCGGAGTGATATTCGTTTTCATTCCAGAGGAAATGCTACTGCTTTGCTGCAGCATATTATTGCCTTTTGCGAAAATGATCCAACGATGAATTGGGTCGGTGCGATCACCCGCAAGTCCAATCTTCCTGCTCAGAGGGTACTGGATAAGCTCCATATACATGCTGAGAGCTCCTTTATCAGTCTGCTGATGGAAGCGCCTGAGAAGTTTGTCAGCCCATCTGCTGCACCATGGGAATTGATTGAAGGAACAGAGAATAAGCGAGCCGCCATCGAACAAGCTGCTGTTGATACAAAAGCCGCTTTCTATCCATTTGAGGCATATTTCCCGATTCCTTATGCTTCCGCTATATTAGAGGATGCATATATAGAAAAGCTGGCTGTATTCCGTGATCCTGATTCCAGCCGCGTCATGGCAATTCAAGAAGACCATAAAGGCATGGATATAGCTCAGATCCAATATCTCTGGCCAGATGTGTTTCAGCAAGACGGCTTATGGGCTGCTGTGTTCAACTATCTCAAACAATCGGACAAGCCGCTGGTACCGCAGCTGGATGTGTCATCCGAAAATGCCTCCAGCATACCGGCAGCCTTTAGTGGCAGCTTTATGGAAGATGATGATCCTTGGCTCATTTACGGAAGATATATCAGATAACAAACGCCCCGACTATGAAAGTCGGGGCGTTTGTTGTTTATGGTCTTTTCCTTGTATTGCGTTTTTTGCTCTTCTTCCCTCTTGCCGGCGGTTTCCGCTTTCCTTTGTTCTTCGGCGGGCGATGATCACCCGGCTTGTTTTTCTTTTCGGCTTTGATAATAGTTGGACGGTCTCGATTCTCACGCGGCTTGCGCGGCTTCATGCCTACTACTTCAAAGTCGATGACACGCTCTTCAATATTCACCTTCACAACACGAACAGTGATTTCATCACCGATGCGGAATTGGTTACCAGTACGTTCTCCTACCATCGCATAACGCTTATCATCGAAGTGATAGAAATCATCTGTCAGGTAACTGACATGAACAAGACCTTCAATCGTGTTCGGCAGCTCGACAAACAATCCGAAGCCTGTTACGGAACTGATGACGCCATCGAATTCCTCACCGATCTTATCCTGCATATATTCAGCTTTTTTCAGATCATCCGTTTCCCGCTCTGCATCGACAGCAGCACGTTCGCGTTCTGACGACTGTCTCGCGATTTCAGGCATCCGTTCTTTCCAATGATCCTGTGTCTTTTTATCCAGCTGATTGTTGACAATATACGTGCGGATAAGTCGATGCACGATTAAATCGGGATAACGGCGGATTGGCGAAGTGAAATGCGTATAGAATTTCGTAGCCAAACCAAAGTGACCCAACCCTTGCGGATCATATTTCGCCTGCTGCATGGAACGCAGCATAAGTCGGTTGATGATCATTTCTTCCTGTGTTCCTCTTACCCGTTCCACGATCTTTTGCAGGGTCTGCGGATGAATATCCGAAGATGACCCTCTGACTGTATAGCCCAGGCTCGTAATGAACTCGAAGAAGTTCTGCAGTTTATCTGGGTCCGGATCAGTATGGATTCTATGAATGGCCGGTACATCCATCCAATGGAAATGTTCCGCTACAGTTTCATTGGCAGCCAGCATGAATTCCTCAATCAGCTTCTCTGCTACAGAGCGCTCCCGAAGGATAACATCAATGGCCTTTCCTTCCTCATCGACAGCAACCCGCGCTTCTGGAAAATCGAAGTCGATTGCTCCCCTGTCCATACGCTTCTTACGAAGGATAGCCGCTAGGTCCTCCATTTGCTGGAACATCGGGACAAGATCCGAATATCGTTCTTTCAGCTCTTGATCATCCTCCAGCAAAATTCGGTTCACTTCACCATAGGTCATCCTTTCATTCGTCTTGATGACACTTTGGTAAATCTCATGTTCCACCACTTCTCCCTGCGGTGTGATTTGCATATCACATGTCAAGGTTAGGCGGTCTACTTGTGGATTCAAGGAACAGATACCATTGGAAAGACGGTGAGGGATCATCGGTATGACACGGTCTACTAGATAAACACTAGTTGCTCGTTCCAAAGCTTCTTCATCAATAGGAGAGCCCTCTTCCACATAATAAGAGACGTCCGCAATGGAAACAACAAGACGATAGTTCCCATTCTCAAGACGGCTGACAGAAACTGCATCATCCAAATCCTTTGCATCTGCTCCATCGATTGTAACAGTCATCATATCTCTGATGTCCCGACGGTTCTCTATCTCGGCAGGATCGATCGTATCTGGTGTATTTGCTGCCTGTTCCAGTACTTCTGGCGGAAACTCAGTAGAAATACCATGCTTATAAATGATGGACAGTATATCAATGCCAGGATCATTCTTATGACCAAGTATTCGGATGACTTCGCCTTCGGCACTCATGCGTCCTTCTGGGTACTTTGTGATCCTAGCAATTACTTTGTGGCCGTCAGTCGCTCCGCCTGATGCACCGCGCGGTATGAAAATATCATTCGGGATACGTTTATCATCGGCAATAAGGAAGCCAAAACGGCCATTATCTTCATACGTACCGACTACCTCCTGTATTGCTCGCTCCAGTATCCGAACAACTTGTCCTTCTTGACGCTGTCCGCCTTCAGCCTGATTCTCGATGCGTACCAGCACTGTATCATTATTCATGGCAGACTGCAGATCGGAGTAGTGGATATAAACATCAGCCACTCCCTCTTCCTCTGGTATGAGGAAAGCAAAGCCTTTCGCATGCATCTGGATCTTGCCTCGTACGAGGTTCAATTTCTCAGGCAGTCCGAAGCGGTTGCTTCTTGTCCGCACTAGCTGTCCTTCTGCTTCTAGTTCATTCAGCCCTTTGACGAGGACAGTGAATTCACTTGTATCATCGAGCGCCAATTGCTCCTCGATTTCTTCAACGGTTAATGGTTTAGCCGCATTTTCTTTGAAATAAGCCAATATTTTCTGTTTGATTTCTTCCATTATTGCTTCACCTTCTTTTCGGCTCTTTTTTCATCTAGTATGAACTATTCCCAATCAAGCGATTCGAGAAACTGATACACATCTTCATGCAGCTGTTCCTTTTCTTTCCCCATCGTAATGACGTGAGAAGAGTTTTCGTACCACTTGATTTCCTTCAAATCTGACTCTGCGTGCTCATAAATGAAATTCGCACTGTCTGTATTGATCATTTGGTCTTCTGTTGCTTGCACAACGAAGAGTGGTGCATAGATTTCATCTACATGCTTGCTCACATCGGTGATAAAAGCACCAAGGCGCTGAAACATGTCTGATGTTTCTGGTGCTTCCATCAATTCAGCTAATTCCTGCTCTATTTCCTGATTATCTTTACCTTGCAGCTGTTTATGTTGTCTTGCATATAACTTGAATCCTTTGTTCAACTGGGTTTCGTTATCAAAGAACATTGGTGAACACATCGTTACAACGCCTTTTACCGGATAGGAATAAGCGAGTTTTAAACTAAGCACCCCGCCCAGGGATAAGCCGGCAACTGCGATTTTTTCATAGCCTTTATCCTTCAAATGCTGATAAGCAGCTTGGACATCCTCCCACCATTCATCCGAATTGGAGGAAACGATATCATCAGGTGTTTTTCCATGCCCGCGATAAATCGGAGCGTGCGCTGTGTACCCTTTACCAGCTAGAAACCGGCCCATCATCCGTACATCAGCTGAATGACCAGTAAAGCCGTGCAGCAGCAGAACAGCGCGATCTCCCTCTCCCTCAAATGTGAACGGCTCTGGCTGTTTCATTGTGACCATATGTATCTCCCCTGTTATTTCTATATTATATAGTAGATTTCCGCACTAGTTTTCCCTTTATCGGGAATAAATAATCCCCCACCACAGAAGTTGTGACGAGGGATGAAATTGGCTATTCGATTATTGCAGGACGTACGCCAAAAGGAACGTCAAAATGAAAAGGATTACTCCTGTTACAATTGTTCCACGATGGAGGAACAAGTCCAGTCCACGGGCTTTCTGTTTACCGAATAATTGCTCTGCTCCGCCAGATATCGCTCCTGACAAGCCTGCACTCTTACCAGATTGTAAAAGGACTAGCGCGATTAGCGCAATGGCATCGATTATCAATAGAACTACTAAAGTTGTTTGCATCCCAGCACCTCCTATAACAGCAAATACCTGTGTCAACTGTAGCATATGTGTCAGATAATTGGCAAGATGTTCTTGTCCAATCGACGATATGCGACAAAATTATGAACTATTTTTACGAAATATGAATTTTAATGAAGTTTTTTGAACTTTTTTGGTTGCAAGGTGAAACCGTTTCCTTTATAGTGTACTTAAGTTCAGGAGGAGGTCATGGAAATGCTTACACCTGAGCGGCAGAAAATGATTTTACAGATGCTGCAAGAGCAGCGTGTTGTAACTATTCCAGAGTTCGTGAAGGCAACTGACGCCTCCATCTCGACAATACGCCGAGATCTTATTGAACTGGAGAAGCAGAAGCTGCTGCAGCGGGTTCATGGCGGAGCGACGATTGTATCATCATTAAGCTACGAAATGAGCTATACGGAGAAGGAAACCCAAAACCAAACCAGCAAGCAAAAAATCGCCGCTTATGCTGCAAGCCTTGTCGGTGAAGAAGAATGCATCTTCTTGGATGCAGGTACGACGACATTTCAGATGATTCCTTTCTTAACAGGCAGAAATGTAACCGTCGTCACAAACGGTTTGACACATTTGGATGCACTATATGAAAAGGATATCACCGTGTATGTAACCGGCGGTTTAGTAAAGGATAAAACGAGAACTTTGATCGGCAGAGGTGCAATGACAGCACTTGCCCAGTATCGTTTTGATAAATGCTTTCTCGGAACCAACGGTGTTCATCCGGAGAACGGCTATACAACACCAGATCCGGAGGAAGCTGCCATTAAACGCCAGGCATTGCTTCGATCAGATGAGGCTTTCGTTTTAGCTGACCGCAGCAAGCTGGACAAGACAACCTTCGCCCATATAGCGGATCTGACAGAAGCGAAACTTATCGTCGACACTGTCAGTTCAAAACAGCAGACTGCTTACAAGAAACTTACATCAATAAAGGTTGTGGACCCATGAATTACACATGTACGCTGAACCCATCCATTGACTACATCATGCATGTGGCCGATTTCAAAGCAGAAGATTTGAACCGTGCTACACAGACAGCTTATTTTGCTGGCGGAAAAGGTATTAACGTTTCCCGCTTGCTGAAACGACTTGATGTGGATACAACGGCATTAGGATATATCGGTGGTTTTACCGGTGCCTTCATCAGGGAAACCCTTGAAAGTGCTGGAATTGCACATCAGTTCATTGAAATAAATGAACCGACACGCGTAAATGTTAAGCTGAAGTCAGGCGGAGAAACAGAAATTAACGGTCCTGGACCGTCCATCACAACTGAACAGCTTGCTTTGCTTTTCGGACAGATCAGAAGCCTAGGCAAACAGGATGCCCTGGTTGCGGCAGGCAATGCACCTGGCTCCGTTCCAGCTGACATCTATGCGAGAATGGCTGATATCTGTGAAGAAAATGGAACTAGATTCATTGCTGATACATCGAGTGCGGCACTTCGTGATTTAATCGGCAAGAAGATGTTCCTCGTAAAACCTAACCACCATGAATTAGGAGAGCTTTTCGATACAACCATCTCTTCTATTGAAGATATCGTCAGCTATGCCCGGAAGCTGCATGAAACAGGCATCGAAAATGTCATCGTTTCCATGGGAGGAGAAGGTGCCATCTTCGTGAACAGAGATCATGCCTGGAAAGCAGAGACACCAAAAGGAACAGTTAAGAACTCTGTTGGTGCTGGCGATAGTATGGTGGCAGGCTTCCTGGCCGCATATGAAAAATCAGGTGATTACGAACAAGCTTTCACCTACGCAGTAGCAGCAGGAAGTGCTACGGCATTCAGTGATGACCTCGGCGAGAGACAATATATAGAAGAATTAGTCAGCCAAGTCAAACTCACATCTATTTAAGAGGGGTGTTAATCATGCGCATTACAGAACTACTAACAAAAGATACCATCATCTTGCAGCTCGGGTCTCAATCAAAAGCAGATGTGATCGAGGAGCTTGTTTCCAAACTGGACCAAGCTGGCAAATTGAATGATAAAGCAGGATTCAAAGACGCAATCCTTGCACGTGAAGCACAATCTACGACAGGAATCGGTGAAGGAATTGCCATTCCGCATGGTAAATCCGCTGCTGTTAAAACACCAGCCATCGCCTTCGGCCGTTCTAAGGAAGGCTTGGATTATGAAGCATTGGACGGACAGCCATCCCACCTATTCTTCATGATTGCTGCTTCAGAAGGTGCAAACCAGACGCATCTGGAAACATTGTCCCGACTCTCTTCTTTCTTAATGGATAGCACGTTCCGGTCTCACATTGAAAATGCAAAGACTGAAGAAGAAATCATGAGCATCATCGATGCGAAGGAAAAAGAAGAGCTAGGTGAAGAAGAAGCACAAGAAAATCCTGCTGTAGAATTGGCACAGGATGCACCAGGCACACAAGGTAAAGTACTTGCCATCACTGCTTGCCCTACAGGTATCGCACATACGTTCATGGCTGCGGATAAGCTGAAGCAGACAGCAGCAGAGATGAATGTTCCTATTAAAGTCCAGACGAATGGAGCCGGCGGAGTTAAAAACCGACTTACAGATGAAGATATTAAAGATGCAACTGCGATCATCGTTGCAGCTGATGTCAATGTAGATCTTAGCCCATTCGAAGGCAAGCACGTTCTGCAAGTACCAGTTGGACGTGCACTGAAAATACCGAAAGAACTGATTGAAAAAGCACTTGCCCAAGATGCACCAGTTCATCACAACAACGGTCGCAGCACAGAAACAGCAGCTGAGGGCGGACAAAAGAAAGAACAGCGTTCCGGATTCTACAAGCACATCATGAATGGTGTTTCCAACATGCTCCCATTCGTTGTCGGCGGTGGTATACTGATCGCACTCAGCATCCTATTCGGAGAATTGTTCCCGGACAGCCGCTTTGCTGAAATGCTCAATGAAATCGGAAGCAGCCAAGCGTTCTTCCTGATCGTTCCTGTACTTGCTGGTTTCATCTCAAGCAGTATTGCTGACAAACCTGGTTTCGCACCTGGGGCTATCGGCGGTTTGATTGCTGTCACCTATGGTCATGGCGATGCAACTAGTTCCGGATTCCTCGGCGGTTTAATTGCTGGTTTCCTAGCAGGTTATGTGACACTTGGTATTAAAAAAGCACTATCTGGTCTTCCAGCTGTATTAGAAGGATTGAAAACGATCCTCTTCTTCCCTGTACTAAGTATTTTCATTACAGGGATGATCATGCTATTGATCAATCCATCTTTGACGCAAGTATATGTAGCACTTTCTGACTTCCTTGAAGGCCTTGGAGGTACGAACTTAGTATTGGTAGGAATCGTTCTTGGTGCCATGATGGCAATTGACATGGGCGGTCCGATCAACAAAGCTGCTTACACATTTGGTATTGCAATGCTTGATGCTGGTAACTTGGAATTCATGGCTGCTGTTATGGCCGGTGGTATGGTACCACCGCTTGGACTTGCACTGGCAACTTCCCTATTCCGTCATAAGTTTACAAAACAGGAAAGAGAAACAGGTAAGACAGCATACGTACTGGGCGCATTCTTCATCTCAGAAGGTGTCATTCCTTTCGCAGCTGCTGACCCGCTTCGCGTCATTCCAGCGACAGCTATCGGTGCTGCAGTAGCAGGAGGTCTATCAGCCTTCTTCGCAATTGGCCTGAATGCACCACATGGCGGCATTATTTCAGCAAGTTTGGTAGAAGGAAACCCATTGCTTTACTTCCTTTCCATCATTATCGGTTCTTTTGTCACAGCTATTATTGTAGGACTGTTGAAAAAAGACCTAAGAAAAGTATAAAATAAGATAGAATGAAAGCATTCACAAAAATAGGATGAAAGCATTCACATAAAAATTCTTTGGAGGTATTTACCATGGCAGAAAAAACAATGACTATCACAGATGAGACTGGCGTACACGCTCGTCCGGCAACAATCTTAGTAAATAAAGCGGGCGGTTTCAAATCCGATATCCAGCTTGCATACAACGGAAAAAGCGTTAACCTTAAATCTATCATGGGTGTTATGAGCCTAGGTATTCCACAAGGTGCTGAGATCACAATCTCCGCTGAAGGCGACGATGCAGAAGAAGCAGTCAACACAATTGCGGAAACAATCAAAAGCGAAGGCCTAGGAGAATAATTCCGATGAGCATGATAAACGGAATTGCAGCTTCAAATGGTATTGCAATTGCAAAAGCATACCATTTAGCTGTACCAGACCTCTCTTTCGATAAAACAACTGTTGCGAATGCGGAAGAAGAGATCAGCCGTTTGGATGCTGCCCTCGAGATCAGCAAAAAAGAGTTGGAGAAAATCCGCGAGAATGCCCGTGTGTCACTTGGCGACGAGCATGCCGAGATTTTCTCGGCTCATTTGCTTGTATTGGCAGATCCCGAACTGATCAATCCAGTTAAAGACAATATCCGCAATAACAACATCAATGCAGAAGCTGCTCTTGACGAGACAGCGACAATGTTCATCGACATGTTCCGCAGCATGGATAATGAATATATGAAGGAACGCGCGGCTGACATCCAGGATGTTACGAAACGCGTTATGGCACATCTGTTACAGGTTTCCTTCCCGGATCCTGCACTTATAGACGAAGAAGTTATCATTATCGCTGAGGACCTGACTCCTTCCGATACGGCACAGCTTAACAAGCAGTTTGTGAAAGGGTTTACAACTGATATCGGCGGACGTACTTCCCACTCTGCTATCATGGCCCGCTCTCTTGAGATTCCTGCTGTTGTCGGTACGAAGTCAATTACATCTTCTGCCGCTAACGATGTGATGATCATTGTTGATGGTATTGAAGGTACTGTCATCATTGACCCGACCGAGGATGAACTAGCAGCATACAAAGCGAAACAAGAAGCTTTCGAACAGCAAAAGCAAGAATGGGCGAAGCTGAAGAACGAACCTACTATTACAACAGATGGCGTGCACGTAGAGCTTGTTGCTAATATCGGTACACCAGAAGACGTTACTGGCGTTCAAAACAACGGAGGCGAAGGCGTTGGCCTTTACCGCACAGAATTCCTTTACATGGGTAAGAGTGAGCTTCCAAGTGAAGACGAACAATTCGAATCCTATAAAGCTGTTCTTGAAAACATGGGAGACAAGCCTGTCGTAGTTCGTACACTAGACATCGGCGGCGATAAAGAGCTAAGCTACTTGCAGCTCCCTAAAGAAATGAATCCGTTCCTAGGCTACCGTGCTATCCGCCTTTGCCTGGAGCGTGATGATATCTTCCGTGTGCAGCTTCGTGCCCTACTGCGTGCGAGCGTATACGGCAACCTGAAGATCATGTTCCCAATGATCGCTACATTGGAAGAGTTCCGCCAAGCAAAAGCAATCCTTCTGGAAGAGAAAGAAAAACTTGTTGCAGATGGCGTATCAGTCTCTGATTCTATCGAGATTGGTATCATGGTTGAGATTCCTTCTACAGCCGTTGCTGCGAAGCAATTCGCGAAGGAAGTTGATTTCTTCAGCGTTGGAACAAACGACTTGATCCAGTACACAATGGCAGCTGACCGCATGAATGAACGCGTTAGCTACCTGTACCAGCCTTACCACCCAGCTATCCTGAACCTTGTGCATAATGTCATCGAGGCAGCACATGCAGAAGGCAAATGGGCTGGTATGTGCGGTGAGATGGCAGGCGATGCAATCGCAATCCCGCTTCTTCTCGGCCTTGGCCTTGATGAATTCAGCATGAGTGCAACAAGCATCCTGCCAGCAAGAACACAAATCACGAAGCTTTCTAAAGCAGACATGCAAGAGCTAAGCCAACAGGCATTGACTCTAAGCACTGCTGATGAAGTGGAAGAGCTTGTCCGTCAGAAGACAGGTCAATAAAAAACAGCTCTCCGTATTGGAGAGCTGTTTTTTTATCGTTTACTTTCTGTTTTTTCCTCCAAAATCTGACGAAGCTCCTTCATATCTTCTTCCGATAAATCATCTTCTTCAATAAACTGTACCAGCATCGATTTCATCGTTCCTCCATAGATTCGGTCGATAAATGATCTAGTCTCAGCACGCTGACACTCTTCCTCGGCGTAAAGCGGATAAAATGTATATACTCGTTGTTCTTTATTCACGCCCACTACGTTCTTTTTTGTCAGTCGGTCAAGCAGAGTGCGAATCGTTTTAGGTTTCCAATCCGCTTTCCCCTGAAGGGAGGTAACAACCTCATTTGCTGTACGGGGGGAATTATCCCAAAGCACTTTCATTATTTCCCACTCTGATTCTGAAATATTTGGTACATTTTTGGTCATGGTTATTCCTCTTTCTTATTTATATATACCCTTTTCCTTCAATATTCTCAGTGTGATTTCTGCAGCATTGCTCCCGGTCGCATCCCCATCTCTAATGTTCGTTGCAAAGAAATAGGTATCAATTTTTGTTTCCACAAAGCCAATGAACCAGCCGTTAGCTGCCTTTCCGTTAACAATACCTGTTCCTGTCTTGCCATAGAGGACGACTCCATCCTTTACTTCCAGCTTTATTGATGTCTTGACTGCCTCAATATTTTTTGGAGTTGCACTAAATTTATTTTCATATAAATTATGTAGTAATTCCACCTGTTCAAAGGGAGATATTTTTAACGTGGATTCCAGCCAAAAGTCCTCTATCTTACCAGATACATCCTCATTGCCGTAATGGTATTCTGATAACATCCTTTTGATGGTCTGCTTCCCGACCTGCCTATCGACATTCTGAAAGTACCACGTTACGGAATACTGCATTGCAGATTGTAAGTCCTGGCTTGCATTCCAACTCTTATATTCGTAATTGTTTCCGTCCCATTCCATATCTGTGGATACTGGTTTCATTACTCCCGCTTCTAATGCTGTTAAGGCACTGTATATCTTATAAGTGGAATTGGGAGAAACCCTTTTAACGCTTTGCTTCTTATTATGGATATAATACTTGTCTTGTTTCATGCTGTATAAAACAAAACTGCTGTTATCGCCTTTAAGATATGTACTGACATTCGCTTCCGCTATATTTTTTCTGCCTATTGTATACTGTTCATCCGTTAGGACAGCTGCATAAGCAGGCACCTGAAAAGCAACGATAAGGCCCAGTACAGTAAATATAGCAAGGCTTTTTACATGAAGCCTCTTGGAAGTAAGACGTCCTGACATAATATGTATCAGACGTTTCTTAAGATGCTGCTTGGTACTTCTAATGGAAGTGGTATGTTGGTCGACCATCGACCATCTCGATTTCTCAGCAAAGTGCAATATTGTCCGTCCATAATCAGTTTTCTCCTTTTCATCGGTCAAACAGCGTAAAACAGCAGCATCACAGGCAATCTCCCGATCTAATCGCATTTCCTTCATCGCGTACCGCACAAAGGGATTAAACCAGTGAATGACTCCCCCTAGCAAGAAGAGATAATTCCAGTGCACATGTCTGCTCTTATAATGATGCAGTTCATGAAGCAGGATATGCTTCATTTCTTTGGACGAACTACCGCTTTCTCTTGGGAGAACCACACAGGCACGGAACAAACCAAAAATGAATGGTGCTGACACATCAGCTGATTGCTTTAGCTTAATTTGTTTCCGTATGTTCAGCTCCATTTTACATTTTTGAAACAACTCGATTACCTTTTCATCTTTGATAACCTCCGCCTTGTTTACTAGGTGTATTACTTTCATCTGTGTGAATAGAAGAGCCGATACACTAACAGCCACTCCTGCTATCCAGAGGCCGCTGGTTAGCTGGTCCAAACTTGAACCATCTATTCTTGTGACGGAATTTCCGAAATCATTAATCCATCCAGTTCCGGTTGTATCTGATAAAGCAAAACTACCCACATCACTCTTATCAGTGTTTGTGAAAGACGTAGGCTGTTTCATACTGAATCGCTTCAGCGGCAGGAATGGCAGGAATAACGTGCCTAACAGAAAAAACCACAAATAATACCGCCAAGCCGGAGCCAGCTGCGAATTCAGATACCTTCGGATAAATAATATGATCCCAACTGTTACGGAAGCCAACGTCATTGCCAGCAGCAATTGAACAAATGTCATTCTTGCTCTCCCTTCCCCTATCTTCATAATTTTTATTGTACAGTTGACAGTTATGGATTACAAGTGTAATAATGACTACAATCGTAATCCAAATCGGAGAGGGAGAAGAAAGTTGAAACAGTATACCTACATATTCTTTGCATTTTGTTTTCTTTATATAGCGGCGGGGTGTTCGGGTGATGCCGGCGAAACCAAATCAACGGATGTCATCATATCAAATGACAAGGCATCATTTAGCAGCTTAGAAGAGACATACGATGCCCGCCTGGGTGTCTTTGCAATTGATACTGGCTCCGGAAGGACAGTAGCATATCGAGAAAACGAACGCTTTGGTTTTGCTTCCACTCATAAGGCATTATCTGTTGGCGTCTTATTGCAGCAAAAGTCAATGGAAGACCTTAATAAAAGAATCATGTTTACGGGTGATGATCTTGTAAACTACAATCCTATTACTGAAAAACATGTGGATTCTGGTATGACTTTGAAAGAGTTGAGTGAGGCATCTATCAGTTACAGTGATAATACTGCTGCTAACTTAATATTTGAAGAAATCGGTGGTCCAGAGGGATTTGAAGAAGGATTGCGAAAGATTGGAGATCAAGTGACAAATTCCGAGAGCATTGAACCGGAACTGAATAATACAGTACCAGGTGAAACACGTGATACCAGTACTCCAAAAGCAATGGCAGAAAGCCTTCGTGCTTTTGCGCTAGAAGATCACCTAGCTGCAGATAAGCGCCAGCTTCTTATAGATTGGCTCAAAGGAAATACGACTGGTGATGCACTTATACGGGCAGGCGTTCCAGAAGACTGGGAAGTCGGTGACAAAACCGGTGCTGGATCTTACGGCACAAGAAACGATATTGCTATTCTTTGGCCTCCTGGTGAAGAACCTATTGTATTGGCCATTATGTCCGACTGTGACGAAGCTGATGCAAAAGCAGATGACGATTTGATTGCACAAGCAGCTGAAGCAGTTGTCACATCTCTTTCGGCAACTGAATAAAAAAATACAGAGCCAGCGAGCAATGCAACTGGCTCTGTTTCTTTTATTCAAAGTATTTGCTGGCTGCTTCCAATGTTGTCTCCTTTGCCTTGATAATGACTTCTTCCGCTTTCATCTCATAGTACTCCGGTCGAAACAGCTCTACAGTCGCCGGTCCTTCATAGCCCTTTTCCTTCAACACAGATAGTATTCCTTTTAAATCTATCACTCCATGTCCAGGCCATACTCGATCTTCGTCTACAAGGCTTCCGATCGGAAAATCCTCTGTATCGTCCATATGAAGAATGAATATCTTTGATATATCTGCCTGTTTCAATGCTTCTATGCTGGAATTCATTGCATGGAAGTGGAAACAATCCAATACTAAACCAACATTCGAATTACCGACTGTTTGTACGATATCGTAAGCTTGCTCGAATGTATTGATTGTACATTCCGGGTGTCCGACAAATTCCAATGCAAGCTTAATACCGTACGGTTCTGCAAGACCGGCTAGTTCATTCAGTACCTCCACACTGCTTGCTTTGATATCTTTTTTAAGTATTTTATCCTTTGTAACCAGCGGAACCACAACAATATAAGGCACATGCAATTTATCGGCATATTCCAGCATCTGTTTGAATTCGTTCAGCAATTGATTATAATCATCTTTGCTGCGATTATTAAAGTATACTAGAGCGTTTAATGCCAAAGGTTTGATATGATTTTCTTTGAAATAATTTGATAGATCCTCCAGCGAATGCTGTTCCAAGTACTCCGGCAGCTTATCCATTGTGCGGATTTCTATATAATCATAGCCTTGCTGTTCACATATATCGAGGTCAGTTGCTAGATTTGAATTTTCCAATGTTGTAGCCTGATTAAAACCCAGTTTCATTATAATCCTCCTATTACTACATCTTCTGTAATGTATATTCCAATTATCTTAATAGCTAGCTTCTGCTGCTTCTTCCTTACTATAGAAAGCAGGCATGCTTCCTAGCTCTATCGGCTCTCTCTGACCGGATTCCTGTGCCTTCAGACATGCATCAGATGTAACTGCAGCTACATATCCTTCCCAGGCAGAAGGACCTTGCAGTGCCTCTTGCTTGGCCACCTGATTGATAAAAACCTGTATTTCCTTATCATAGGCATCTTGAAAACGCACTTTCCAATCCTGTAAGACGTCGGTGCTTTGTTTCCCGTTATGCCGTATTTTAAGACTTTCTGTCTCCGGAAGGCTCACGATTCCTTCTTCTCCAACTATTTCACATTGGATGTCATAGCCGTATTTAATATTAACGGACACTTCTGCTTGGATAAGTACTCCGGATTCCGTTTCAAGTAAGATGACTTGCGGATCACGCAGATGTGGGAGAGCATGCTTATTCTTTCGTGGATATAGGATTTGTACAGAGACATAGTTGTCCCCTAACAGCCAGTGCAGAATGTTTATTTCGTGGATCAAGGTATCTGTAATCGCCATATCTGTGGTGTAGGCTGCATCAACTTCTGGAGCACGATGCGCGCATTTGACCATCAGCGGTTCCCCTACTAGTTTGGAATCAATGGCTTGTTTCAGCTGCTCATAGCCTTTGTCGAACTGCCTCATAAAGCCAACTTGCACAATACGTTTACCATATTCCATTTCATCCTGCATGATTGTTTGGCAGCCCTTTGCGGTAACGGAAAGAGGTTTTTCACAGAAGACATATTTTCCTGCTTCTATTGCTTTACGTACTGTTGCTTCATGCGCTGGTCCGATGCTTGTAACGAATATCGCATCCACTTCCTCTGCATCTATCAATGTCTGATCGTCCGGATAAAAGTTAGCTTTGATTCCCAACTCAGTAAGAGCCTCTTCTGCAGCTGCTGGATTAACATCTGTAACGGCCGTAATCTTCGCTCCAGATAATCTTTGTTCTACTCTATTCATATGCTCTTTTCCAATAGCACCTGTTCCAATTACTCCGATTCTAACTGTCATATGATGATTCTCCTCCTTAATGGCATGTTTTCCTCCGATAAGGAGGTCATGAGCTAGCATATGTACTAGTACATGCTCTGTCCTGATTTATAGGTATGGCTTCTAATTCTAAGAAAAGAATTTCTCCCTCTTCCTATACCCGATTTCGTGCCCTGGAACACAAGTCCCCAAGATGAAGCGTACAAAAAAAGCGGGACATTCGATAACAACTATCGAATGTCCCGCTTTACTAATTATATCTTATGGATTTGTAGACCAGAGACCCGCAGATTTAATAAATGTGCGGCTGTTTAATTTCAGCTGTGCTACGACAAACTCTGCAATATCCTCAGACTGCATGACTTTTTCAGGATTGCCATCTGTCAGCTTGTTTTCAAATGCCAAATCGGTTGCCACTGTGCTTGGAGTCAAGGCAGTTACCCGAATGTTGTGCTTGCGCACTTCCATAGCAAGTGATTCAGTCAAACCTAGTACACCGAACTTAGATGCACTGTAAGCACTCGTAGCTGGAGCACCTTTTTGGCCTGCTGTGGATGAAATGTTGATGATGTCGCCAGATTTTTGCTCTATCAAGTCTGGCAATAGTGCCCGTGTGACGTTGTATACACCCATCAGGTTTACGTCAATGATATGCTTCCATTCTTCTGGATCAAGATCCATGAATCCGCCAAACTTCGCGATACCTGCATTATTGATTAGAATATCAATGCCGCCCAATTCCTCTTTCACCTTGTTGACTGCTGCTGTGACATCCTCCAGATTGGAAACATCCGCTGAAGCGTAAGCTGTTTTCACTTCATTTATACTAGCAGCTACTGCTTTTACATGCTCTTCTGTACGGCCTATCAAGCCAATATGCACACCCTCTGCTGCAAGTGCCTCTGCAAGTGCTTTTCCAATGCCGCGTCCGCCGCCTGTAATGATAGCTCTTTTTCCTTGTAATGATTGTGCCATTATGTAATTCCTCCTTCAATGAAACCATTCGCTTTATATTATCAGCCTGATGCAAGCTCAACAAGCGTTATGCTCATTACTGCATTGCTACGTCCAGTAGTGCTGAACTAAGGCTCTTATTGTATTCTTCTTCATTTTTATCAAGAACATACTTAGTACGTTTCTCGATATTAATATATGTTAACGCATTAAACGGGACAGGACCAGTTCTTTACTGCTGGCCTTGCCCGGCAATTCTTCTGGAGCATATGTTCTATAAGACTATAAGGTTGATTCAATAAATTCGAGTGTTTTATCTATAATAATTTGCTGATCAAAATCAAGGGTGGCGACGTGATAGCTGTTTTTTAATGGGTATACTGTTTTGCTTTCAGATCCAATCTCATCATGAATAAGCTGTGCATTTACTGGTGGGACTACATGATCCTCATCTGAAACAAAAATCAATGCAGGGCATGTAACCTTGGCAAGGTCGCCCTTAACCTTCTCCATTAACTGCAGGATCTCCTTTACGGATTGAACCGGCGTTTTCTCATATGCCAGCTCTTTTACTTCAGGATCTTTTATATCAGAACCAATAGCATCCAGATACCTTACTTCTTCTAGCTCATGAACATTCTCCATAGATGGTACGGTTACTGCTGCATTGATTGGAATAATTGCATGGATGTCTGGATGATTCTCTGCCATATATAATGTCAGGGTGCCTCCCATCGATAGGCCAGTGACAAAGATCGTATCGCACCGTTCCTTCAGCCAGTGATAGCCTTCTTCAATCGAAGCTATCCAATCTTTATACGTTGTTTGTTCCATATCTTCATAATGTGTTCCATGGCCTTTCAGACGCGGTCCACATACCGTATAACCTGCTTGGGCATATGCCTCTCCCAAAGGACGCATACTCTGAGTAGATCCTGTAAAGCCATGGGATACGAGAATTCCTATACGGTTTCCCTCGAATTGAAAAGGTTCCGCATCTTTTAGTACCGGATATTGATTTGACATCTGATCACTCCTATCTGATATAACTCAATTGTTCAGAAAGCGCTTTCCTCATTTATCTATTCTAGCGCCCGCTATTTTTTAAAGCAACGAAAATCTTATTTGCATTAAAAAAGAGGATGAGCTCATATGAGCTCATCCTCTTCTTTTAACTTATTTATTCAAGTTATAGAAAGATGCAAGTCCGCCGTAGATGCCGGATGCTTTCAACTCATCTTCGATACGAAGAAGCTGGTTGTATTTCGCAACACGGTCAGTACGGGATGGTGCACCAGTTTTGATTTGGCCAGCGTTAGTCGCTACAGCGATGTCAGCGATTGTTGCATCTTCAGATTCACCAGAACGGTGAGAGATAACAGCTGTGTAGCCAGCGCGTTTCGCCATTTCGATAGCATCGAAAGTTTCCGTAAGTGTACCGATTTGGTTCACTTTAACAAGGATGGAGTTACCAACGCCTTGCTCGATACCTTGTTTCAAACGTTTTGTGTTTGTAACGAATAGGTCATCACCAACAAGCTGAACTTTGTCGCCGATGCGGTCAGTCAATAGCTTGTGGCCTTCCCAGTCGTTTTCGTCCAAACCGTCTTCAATAGAGATGATTGGATATTTGTTTGTCATTTCTTCGTACCAAGCAACCATTTCTTCAGAAGAACGAACTACGCCTTCACCTTTAAGGTTGTATTTGCCATCTTCGTAGAACTCAGAAGATGCAACGTCCATTGCAAGCTGTACTTCTTCACCTGGTTTGTAACCAGCAGCTTTAATTGCTTCTACGATTGTTTCAAGAGCTTCTTCGTTAGAAGAAAGGTTTGGTGCGAATCCACCTTCATCACCTACACCAGTGTTCAAACCTTTAGACTGAAGAACTTTCTTCAGGCTGTGGAAGATTTCCGCACCCATGCGAAGTGCTTCTTTGAATGTAGGAGCTCCTACAGGCATGATCATGAATTCTTGGATATCAACGTTGTTATCTGCATGCTCCCCACCATTAAGGATGTTCATCATTGGTGTTGGAAGTGTTTTGGAGTTGAATCCTCCAAGATAAGTGTAAAGAGGTACTCCAAGGTGATCTGCTGCTGCATGTGCTGCTGCCATGGAAACACCAAGAATAGCGTTGGCACCTAGTTTACCTTTGTTTTCTGTACCATCAAGTTCGATCAAAAGCTGATCGATGATTACTTGGCGAGTAACATCAATACCGATCAATTCTGGAGCGATTTTTTCGTTTACATTAGCAACTGCTGTTTGAACACCTTTGCCAAGGTAACGATCTTTGTCGCCGTCACGAAGCTCAACTGCTTCGTATTCACCAGTGGACGCACCACTTGGAACGATTGCAGAACCGAAAGCTCCGGATTCTGTTAGTACTTCTACTTCGATAGTAGGGTTACCGCGGGAGTCAAGGACTTCGCGTGCATATACGTCAGTAATGTATGGCATTATTTTTTCTCTCCTCTTATTTTTGGATTAGGCTTGTGCCTGTCATTTCTTTTGGTTTCTCAACATCCAATAGATCCAGTAATGTTGGGGACAAGTCAGCAAGGATACCGCCGCTGCGGAGTTCAACGCCTTCTTTTGTCACAATTACAGGAACCGGATTAGTCGTGTGGGCAGTCATTGGCTTATCCTCAAGCGTAACTACTTCATCCGAGTTGCCGTGGTCAGCCGTGATGATGGCGTGACCGCCTTTTTCAATAATCTTGTCGACGATTTTACCGAGGCATTCGTCAACTGCTTCAATTGCCTTCACAGTCGGTTCCAGCATACCTGAATGTCCAACCATGTCAGGGTTTGCGAAGTTCAAGATGATCGCTTGGTGTTTGTCCTGATCCAAGTCATCAAGTAACGCGTCCGTCACTTCATAAGCACTCATTTCAGGCTTCAGATCATATGTTGCCACTTTCGGGCTGTTAATCAGGATCCGATCCTCACCAGGGAACTCTTCTTCGCGGCCGCCGCTCATAAAGAATGTAACGTGCGGGTATTTCTCTGTTTCTGCAATGCGCAGCTGTTTGATGTTGTTCTGGGAAAGCACTTCACCAACCGTGTTATCCAAGTTTACTGGCTTATACGCAACATCGCCGTCTACCGTTTCACTGAAGTTCGTCATGCAGACGAATTCATTGATCGTTGGCGGGTGTTCACCACGATCGAAGTCACGGAAGTCTTTGTTTGCGAATGTCCGGGAAATCTGGATAGCTCGGTCCGGACGGAAGTTATAGAAGATGATAGCATCATCATCCTGTATCTTCGCTACCGGTTCGCCGTTTTCCTCTGTGATGACAGATGGAAGGACGAATTCATCATAGATTTCATTTTTATAGGAATCTTCGATGACGTCATAAGGGCTCTTATAGGCAGGTCCTTCTCCGTAAACCATCGCATCGTAAGCTTTTTTCACACGATCCCAGCGTTTGTCGCGGTCCATGGAATAATAGCGGCCTGTAAGTGTTGCAATCTGTCCAATACCAAGTTCTTTGATTTTAGCTTCTGTCTGATCAATGAATTCTTTGGCGCTTTTCTGACCGACATCACGGCCGTCAAGGAAACCATGGATGTACACTTTCTCCAAGTCATGCTTTTTCGCAAGCTCCAAAAGAGCGAATAAATGCTCAATATGGCTGTGCACGCCGCCATTTGATAAAAGACCGAAGAGGTGCAGACTCTTGTTGTTCTTTTTCGCATGGTCGACTGCTTTAAGAAGCACTTCATTATCATAGAAGTCACCATCTTTGATGGATTTATTCACGCGAGTCAAGCTTTGATACACGATGCGTCCGGCACCGATATTCAAGTGACCCACCTCTGAATTACCCATCTGGCCTTCCGGCAAACCAACAGCCTCTCCGCTAGCAGTAAGTTCGTTATGCGGATACTTGTTCCAGTAACGGTCGAAGTTCGGCTTTTTGGCATGCTTCACTGCATTACCCTTTTCTTCATCGCGGATACCGAATCCGTCGAGGATGATGAGGGCAGCTAGTTTGTCCTGACTCATTTTGCACCAGCCTCCACAAGCGCTAGGAAGGAATCTGCTTCCAGGCTTGCACCGCCGACTAAAGCGCCGTCGATATCAGATTCTGCAAGAAGTTCGTCCACGTTTGCTGGCTTTACGCTTCCCCCGTATTGGATGCGTACAGCATCAGCTGCTTCAGCGGATACTTTCTCTTTCACAACATTACGGATGAAGGTGCAGACTTCATTCGCTTGCTGTGCAGTTGCAGTTTTGCCAGTACCGATAGCCCATACTGGCTCATAAGCAAGAATTACTGTTGAAACTTGCTCAGCAGACAGACCTTCCAAAGCCTTTTCGACTTGGCCGCCGACTACTTCGTTAGTTTTGTCAGCTTCACGCTCTTCAAGCGTTTCGCCGATGCAGACGATTGGAGTGATTCCATGCTGCAATGCTGCATGTGTCTTCTTGTTTACAGACTCGTCTGTTTCGTTGTAGTATTCACGACGCTCAGAATGTCCGATCACCGCATATTCCACACCGATGCTTTTAAGCGCTGTCGGGCTGATTTCACCAGTGTAAGCGCCGCTTTCTTCATAATGCATTGTTTGAGCAGCGATCTTAAGGTCCGTACCCTCTGTAAGCTTCACTAGCTCAGTCAAATACAATGCTGGTGCACAAACAATTGCTTCTGCTTTGTCACTGGATGGAATCTTCGTTTTCGTCGCTTCGATGAATTCTTTTGCTTCAGAAATTGTCTTATTCATTTTCCAGTTTCCTGCGATGACGTTTTTACGCATAGTTCTCCATCCCTTCAGTCTTTTTATTTATCGTTCAATGCAGCTACACCAGGCAGCTCCTTACCTTCCATGAATTCAAGGCTGGCACCGCCGCCAGTGGAGATATGATCCATTTTGTCAGCAAGGCCGAATTTCTCAACTGCAGCAGCAGAGTCACCACCGCCGATGATTGAGAATCCTTCTCCTTCTGCCAATGCTTCACCCACTGCTTTTGTTCCACCAGAAAACGCGTTCAACTCGAACACACCCATTGGTCCGTTCCAGATGATCAATTTGGAGTCCTTGACAATCTGTTTGTAAGTCTCACGAGTTTTCGGTCCGATGTCCAAAGCTTCCCAGTCAGCAGGAATTTCTTCTATGCTCACTTCACGCTTGTTGGCATCCTCTGAGAAATCATCAGCAACAACAACATCCTCAGGCATAACCATATTGACGCCTTTGTCTTTTGCTTTTTGCATGAATTCTTTTGCTAAATCGATTTTATCTTCTTCAAGCAAGGATTTTCCGATTTCGTAGCCGCGTGCCTTTACAAATGTATAAGCCAAGCCGCCGCCGATGATCAGATTATCTACTTTATCAAGCAGGTTATCGATTACACCTATTTTATCTTTTACTTTTGCACCGCCAATGATGGCTGTGAATGGTCGTTCCGGATTGGATAGTGCTTTGCCAAGTACCTCCAGCTCACGCTCCAAAAGCAAACCTGCAACAGCTGGAAGATGTTTTGCCACACCTTCTGTAGAAGCATGCGCACGGTGTGCAGCACCGAATGCATCATTCACATACACATCTGCCATGGAAGCAAAAGCTTTTGCCAATTCAGGGTCATTCTTTTCTTCACCTGGCTCAAAGCGTACGTTCTCGATAAGAAGTACTTCGCCGTCAGCTAGCTCAGCTACTGCTTCGTTCACTTCTTCGCCATGAACCTGATCTACTTTTGCAACTTCTTTATCAAGTAAATCGCTAAGACGCTGTGCAACAGGGTCCAAACGCAAATCTTCCTTTACTTCGCCTTTCGGACGGCCAAGGTGGCTTGCTAGAATAACTTTTGCACCTTGCTCTGTGAGATGCTTGATTGTCGGAAGGGCAGCCTTGATCCGTGTATCATCGGTTACTGTGCCATTTTCCATTGGTACGTTGAAATCTACACGGCAGAAAACTTTCTTGCCGGCTACATCGATATCGCGGATTGATTTCTTGTTCATATCTACGCCTCCTCGAATACTTGTTACCTATGTATCTGTTCCTTCTATGTATTCGCCATTGGCAGGTTCTGTTCCTTCTTGTCGAATACACAGAAAAAGAACAGGCATAGGTTAAAAGGGAGGGAGGTGCACCCCCCTCCCTTTCTACCACTGCTCGTTAAGAATTAGATGCCTTTGCTTTTCAAGAATACAGCCAAATCTACACAACGAGTGGAGTAACCCATTTCGTTATCGTACCAAGAAACAACTTTCACCATGTTATCTTCCAATACCATTGTAGAAAGTGCATCTACAGTAGAAGAGTTTCTGTTTCCGATGTAGTCGGAAGAAACAAGCGGCTCTTCGCTGTAACCAAGAACGTGGTTAAGATCGCCTTCAGCAGCGTCTTTCAATGCAGTGTTCACTTGCTCAGCAGATACGTTTTGGTCTAATTCAACAACCAAGTCAACGATGGAAGCATCAGCAACTGGCACACGCATAGCCATACCATTCAATTTACCTTTCAATTCAGGCAATACTAGAGATACAGCTTTCGCAGCACCTGTAGTTGTTGGGATGATGTTTTGAGCTGCTGCACGTGCACGACGGTAGTCTTTGTGCGGCAAGTCAAGGATTTGCTGGTCATTTGTGTAAGCGTGAACTGTTGTTACTAGACCGCGTTTGATTCCGAATGCATCATGAAGTACTTTTGCAACCGGCGCCAAGCAGTTAGTAGTACAAGAAGCGTTAGAGATTACAGTATGCTCGGATGGATCATAGCTGTTTTCGTTAACACCCATTACGACAGTTAGGTCTTCACCTTTAGCTGGTGCAGAGATGATAACTTTTTTCGCTCCAGCTTCGATGTGTTTTTTCGCATCTTCACCATTTGTGAAAATACCAGTAGATTCAACTACTACTTCTACACCAAGATCTCCCCAGCCAAGGTTAGCAGGATCGCGCTCAGAAAGAACTTTGATCTCTCTACCGTCAACAACTAAGTTAGAGCCGTTTACGGATACTTCTGCATCAAGGATACCGTGTACAGAATCATACTTTAACAAATGGGCAAGCATATTCGCATCAGTAAGGTCGTTGATTGCAACTACCTCTGCTTCGCTGTTAGTTAGCGCCTGACGGAATACGTTACGTCCAATACGTCCAAAACCGTTAATACCAATTTTTACTGTCATGAAAATTTCCTCCTTGTAATAACTGAATGATTAAAGGGTTCAATGGCCCTTTATTAACTGGTTCGCTGCCGCCTCATCCGTTACCAGGATATTGTTTCTTCCCAGTTTGAAGTATGAGGCGATTGCACGAGCTTTCGAGGCACCGCCTGCAATAGCTATTACATGTTCTGCTCTATCTAAGTCCTCCAGCTGTAATCCGACTGTGCGGACACGATGGACTACATTCCCCTCAGCGTCGAAGTAATAACCAAATGCCTCACTTACTGCAACACCGCTTTTTATCTTTTCGACAAGCGGCGCAGGCGTCCGTCTCCGCTCCGCCATCGTCATGGCGTCACCGATACCGTGAATGACTACATTCGAACGGTTGATGATGGACAGGACTTCCTTAACGGAAGGCTCTTCGATAATTGTCTGATATGATTCTTCCCCGATCGGATCAGGAACATACAGCAGCCGGTACTGACTTCTGGCTCGCTTTGCCATAGCAGCACAAATCGTGTTCGCTTCGTTTTCCACCTGCTCACCAATACCGCCGCGGGCAGGTACGAACATGACATTTTCAGCTGTATGAATCGGCGGCATCGCTGCTGCCAGCGCGGCCATGGTGGTGCCTCCTGTCACTGCAACCGTATAGTTCGGATGCAATGTCTTTTCCAGAAGCTGGGCACACCGTTTTCCCATCTCTTGTTTTACCCAATCTTGGGTATCACTATTACCGGGGACAACAATACAATTATCTATTCCTAGTGTTTCCCGGACTCGCTGTTCCAAAACACTTATTTCAGAGGCTTCGAGCATAAAAGCTTCCAATTGCTCGTGAACTTCCAGACCGAACTCGGTTATCTGTACCCCTTTTGTCGTGATATAGATCAATCCTTGGTTCTGAAGGAAGTCAATTTCACCTCTGACGACTCGTTCTGCAAGATTCATGTTTTCAGCAAGTGTGCGACGTCCCAGCGGTCCCATTGTTTTGACAAACTGCAGGATTCCGTATCTTCGCTGCATAATTGCCAGAACATCCGGGAAAAGCTTTTTTTGTAGATCTATTATCGATCGCATAACATACCCCTTCTTCATAAAGCTTAATGGGTCAAAAATGTCCCAGTATGTCATATATTGTCCCACTTGCTATAAAAAAAATTCCTCTTGCACGATTATCATAACAGTAAGATTCGCTATATTCAACTTAAATCCATCGAAATAAACAATTTATTTATATATTTTTTTAACTTAACATTTTCATAACAAAAAGGCATCGACCACAAGTCGATGCCTTCCTACTATATATTATGTTAATGCAGTTTCCGGAACAGCTGCCTGTTCTTTCTTTTCCCAAGGACGGGAACGCCATCTCCGGTAAGCGAAGAAGCCGCGGAACCATTCGTCCACACCCATCGCGATCCAGACCCCAAGTAAACCAAGACCGAAGGATACGCCAAGTGTGTAGCTAAGGAGTACAGCAATACCCCACATGCTGATGACTCCGATGATTGCTGGGAATTTTGCATCTCCAGCAGACTTGAGTGAACTCATCAAGACGATATTCATTGCACGGCCAGGCTCCGTGAAGGCAACTGCCCAAAGGATGGGGATACCTACTGCCAGAATAGCCGGATCATCTGTGAACATTTCCAGGATAGGTGCTCCAGTCAATGCAAATCCTAATGAAACAATGAAAGAAGCAACCATTGCTATCTTCAGTGTACGCAAGCCTCGTTTGAGCGCACGATCGAATTGTTTGCCGCCGATATATCGAGATACAAGCAGCTGCGTACCTTCCGCAATAGACAATGTAAACAGGTAGCATAGCATGGAAATATTATTGATATATACACGCGCAGCCAGTGAAGCATCGCCGAAATTCGCTACAATAGCTGTGATGACAATCTGCGAATATTGATAAGATAAGTTTTCTGCAGCAGAAGGTACACCGATTACCAGGATATCCTTGATATCTTGTACGTTCAGCTTAATCAAATGTGTACCTGTAAAACGGATTGCCAGATAACGATAAACAAAGTAGAACAATACAACAACCGCAAAAATACGGGCAATCACGATTGTCCAGGATACTCCGACAACACCGGTGATCGGCATACCGAACAATCCAAAGATAGCAATCATATAGCCTAGCACACTCAGAACATTCATCAATACGGCAACAACCATGGAAACCTTCGTCCGGCCATTTGCCCGTAAGATTGCACTAAGTGTTAATGATAGAGATTCCAAGAATAAAGATGCACCGCATATTTTCACAAAGGTGGTAGCATAAGCGAGTGTCTCACCTTTTAAATCAAAGAAACTTAAAAATACAGAACCGAACAAAACGACAACAGCAGAAACGATCAAGCCAAACCAAAAGTTCATACCGAACGCTGTCCGAGCTGTCTGCCGGGCATGCGCCAAATCCTCTGCACCGAGCTTCTGGCCGATGATGATCATAGAAGCAATAGACGTGACGTTAAAAACCAAAATAAAAATGCTAATCAGCTGATTCGCTACGCCGACTCCGGCAGCAGCTAAATCTGAGTAATGACTCAGCATCAGTGTAGCAACAATACCCATTCCCATATGAAGTGCTAATTCAATAAACAGCGGCCAAGAGATGCGAAACAATGTTTGCTCAGATGTAGAAGTTGGGTTACCCAACAGACATTCTCCTTTTCGTTAAAATCAAACTCACTCTATATTAATCCTTTTTTTGAGAATGTAAAGGGCTTTACCTAAAAAAGACAAAAATTATTTTTTGACTCTACATCAGCTCTATAAACGCTTATTCCCTCGCTGTTTAGTGAGTATTCTCACAATTTTCCAGGAAGCGTTTTCAAAGAAAAATAACAAATCCTCTAACTCCTTTCGCTGCATTTCATTGACAACCTATGCTCACTTTTATCAATTTTTTGAGATGACTTGTGGTGAAAACAAATTAAAAAAACGCCCTCCTTATTTGGAAGGCGTTTTTAGAGCTGATTGTTTTTCTATTTCCTGCTGCTTCAATTCCCGGCGCAGGATCTTCCCGCTGATTTGTGTTTTCGGCAGTTCTTCCATTACTTCGATTTCCCTTGGAGCAGCATGAGCAGCCAGGTTCTTACGGACAAACAGTCGTAAAGATTCCAGCAGCTCTGGTGTTTCCTCATACCCGTCACGCAACGTGATGAAAGCTTTGACGATTTCCCCGCGAACAGGATCTGGTTTTCCGATTACCCCAGCTTCTGCAACTGCAGGATGTTCAATCAGTTTGCTTTCTACTTCAAAAGGACCGATTCGCTCACCGGAAGAATTGATCATATCATCGTTTCGGCCTTGGAAGAAGATATATCCTTCTTCATCCTTCAATGCTAGATCCCCCGAAATATACCAGCCTGGATAAACAAAGTAACTCTCATATTTTCCTCGGTCGCCCCAGATATCCTGCATAAGACCCGGCCACGGGGTCTTAACGGCAAGCTGACCAATTGAATTCGCCGGCAGCTCATTCCCCTCTTCATCGAGGATACCAACCTGAATGCCTGGGAATGCACGACCCATTGATCCCGGTTTGATGGGTTCAGAAGGCAGATTTACAATGATATGCCCGCCGGTTTCTGTCATCCACCACGTATCGTGGATACGTAGCTGTAAGTTATCCCACGCCCAAGTAATGACTTCCGGATTGAGCGGTTCTCCTACACTGAGGATATGACGCAAGCTGGATAAATCATAATCCTTGTACAAATCTCCTTTTGCCTTGAGCAGACGGAAAGCAGTAGGTGCACTATAAAGTGTCGTTACTTTAAGCTCTTCAATTATTTTGTACCATGATTCTGCTTGGAAGCGTCCTCCTTGGATAACTATCGTCGCTCGGTTCAGCCATGGTGCAAACAAACCGTAGACGCTGCCAGTCACCCAACCTGGATGGGACGTGCACCAATACACATCATCATCTTGCACATCAAGTACCCACTTGCCGGATACAGCATGATGGATGAAAGAACGGTGGGCATGCAGGACGCCCTTCGGCTTACCAGTCGAGCCGCTCGTATAATGTATCAGCAGACCGTCTTCTCTGTCGACCCACTCTACTTCTCCTGAAACAGCCGCATCAGGCTCGGCTGCATCAATTTCTTCTATTAAAAGAATTTCCTGCAAGGAAGGGATATCCTCGGCCGGTACTCGGTTTATCAAGTCCTGATCCGTTATGAGCAGCGTACCACCGCAATCATTGATCCGATCACGCACTGCATCTTCCATGAAGGCTTCAAACAAAGGACCTGCGATGGCACCGATGCGGATCGTCGCCAGGATAGCAACATAGCATTCCGGATTCTTCGGTAAAAAGATAAAAACGCGATCGCCTTTTTCCACTCCATGTGATCGGAGGACCTTTGCATAATGCTCAACTTTCTGCTGCAGCTGTTCGAATGTCAAACTGGATTGCAGCACTCCATCTTTCACATAATGCAAGGCCGTTTTCGCACCATAGCCTTCCTCGACGTGGCGGTCGACAGCTTCATAGGATGCGTTGCATTTTCCATCTTTCCTGCTGGACAACTTTTCTTCCAGATCCTTCCAGTCATGGTTGTTAACTGCCTCTTGATAGCTTGGCAGATTATGCTTTCTGTCCGATTTCGGTGACAAGGCTGTAGTCATATGTCTGTTCCTTCCCTTCCAGTAAATCCAGAATGTCTTCTTTCCATTTTCCTAGCGCTGCACTACCTCGGGAACGCGGTCTTGATAAAGCTATTTTCAAGTCTTTGGCCAAAGTCGATGGCCGCCCCTGCAGGAGCAGTACACGATCACTCAGATACAAAGCCTCATCGATATCATGCGTAACGAGAATAATTGTTGTTCCAGTTGTTTCCCAGATCTTCAATAGCAGCTCTTGCAGCTGCATTTTCGTAAATGCATCCAGCGCACTGAATGGCTCATCCAGCAGCAGGATATCGGGCTCTGTCACAAGCGCGCGTGCAATAGCTCCCCGTTGTGCCATACCGCCGGAAAGCTCCCGTGGATATAGTTTTTCTGCATCTTTCAATCCAACTAGCTCCAAATACCGCCTTGCCTTTGCCTCATTTTCTTTGCGGTCGCCCTTCAAGCCGAAAGTGGCATTGGCCAAGACTGTTTTCCAAGGCAGGAGCCGCGGTTCCTGAAAGATAAAGCCGACACGCTGATCAGAAGGGATGCTGATATTGCCTTCATAATCCGAATCAAGACCTGCCAGTGCCCGCAGAACAGTACTCTTGCCGCAACCGCTTGTACCGAGCAGACTTACGATTTCTCCTTTTCCGACTGAGAAATCCACTTGCTGCAATACTTGTTTTTCGCCGAAGCGTCGTCCAAGTGCCTTCACTTGTAGTGTCATGCTGATCCCCCCTCATTTCGCTAATGCTGTATCCTGCCAATGAAGCGATCGCTTCTGAATAAGCTTTAACACCCAATCCGTCAATTTACCAAGCAGTGCAAATAAGAAAATGCTGGCGATGATCACATCGGGAGCGTATGTGTTCTGCCCTAAAATAAGCAAATAACCAAGCCCTTGGCTGGCACCCATAATCTCTGCTGCTACAACGAACATCCAGCCTAATCCAAGACCGCTTCGTAAACCGGTTAGGAAAGACGGCAGGGACGCCGGAAGAATGATTCTTCTTACAAGCGCTACTCCATCAAGGCCGTACATTCTGCCTACTTCAATCAGTTTTCGATCCACTCCGCGAATACCATCAACGATATTCAAATAAACAGGGAAGAACACACCGACTGCAATCAATGTAACTTTCGATGTTTCTCCAATACCCATCCAAAGGATGAATAATGGAACCCAGGCCAGTGATGGGATGCTCCGGAATGCTTGGATCAGCGGATCGAAAAATCGTTCCACAAGCTCAGAATAGCCGACAAGTGTACCTAATAGAATTGCTGCGATAGACCCGATGATGAAACCGACAAACAGCCGGTAAACAGTAAGTAATACATGATCCTGCAGCGTACCATCCTGCAAGTATGTAATGATAGTCGACAAAATGGCACTAGGCGCAGGCAGCTGATAGGCAGGAATGACTCCTGCTCTGCTCAGAATCTCCCATGCTGCCAGCAAAACAATCGGCAGCAGGGAACCGAGCAGTACAGGATGTGTTCTTAATTTCTTCCACATAAATCATCATTCCTCTCCAAGTTCTTGTGCGAATTTTGGTTCGATATACGAATCAACCGTTTCCGCTACATCTTTGTTGCCTTTCCATAGATTCGCTTTTTCCAGAACAGCGCCTGACTGATTCAGAATCTCCCGCTGTGTATCACCTGGTACAGATTCCGAGAAATCATTCCGTTCCAGCTGTTTTGCAGCAACTTCCTGGCTGATTCCCGCCTCTTTGGCAACAATCTCAGCTGTCTCTTCTGGATTCTCTTCGATCCATGCTCTTGCTTTGTCATAAAGCTTCAAGACTTCCTTCACTTCTTCAGGATGATTTTCAGCAAATTCTTCCCGAACGTTCAGGAAATTATATGTGTTGAAATCTTCGTTACGATAGAAAAGCTGGGCGTCATTTTCCAATTCAAGCTTCGCCATATGCGGGTCAAGTCCTGCCCATGCATCAACATCACCTGACAGAAGAGCGCTAGCTCCATCTGCATGCTGTAAATTTACAATTTGAACATCCTGTTCGTCCAAACCAGCTTCCTGCAAAGAACGCTGAAGGAAGATATACGGATCAGTCCCGACAGTTGCCGCGACTTTCTTCCCTTTCAAATCTGCCGGTTCTTGGATATCGCTGTCCTTAGCAGCAACCAATGCTGTCCATTCTGGTTTCGATGCCAGATATATACCTTGAATCGGATTGCCATTCGCCTTGGCAAGCAAGGCGGCACTGCCTGCTGTAGAACCGAAATCAACGCTGTTGCTGTTCAAAAATTCCAGTGCCTTATTAGATCCTTGGCTGAGAGTCCAAGTTACTTCGATGTCAGAATCCTTGAATGCTTCTTCTGCCCATCCTTTATTTTTTATCACCAGACTTGCTGGGGAGTAGTAGGCATAATCCAAGCGAATTTGTTTTAGTTCACCTGATGCACTGCTGGAGTTTCCGCAAGCTGCCAGAAAGACGATGACAACTAAACTAAGTAAAGCTAGTAAACTTCTTTTATCTATAAGGGGAATCTTATTCATCAATCGTTACTCCTTTGTTATCTAGTTCACAGGCATACGTGCTGATCGAACCGCGCAAGCGCTGTGCTTCTTTGTATGTGCAGCGATTGTGAACGACTTCCAATCCTGCTTCTCTTGCAATAGCTGCGGCTTCCTGCGAAACGACTCCTTCTTGGAGCCAGAAGATTTCCGGGCGAACTTCCGCCGCTTCTTTAGCGAGTTCCACAGCTGCTTCAGGACTGCGGAAAATCTGAGCAATATCGATTTTCTCAGGTACGCTTGTCAAATCAGGATAAGCTTTTTCTCCCAATACACTCGTTTCGGCAGGATTAACAGGGATGATTTTGTATCCGAGTCGCTGCATCTTCCGTGCCAAACGATTACTTGGACGTTGTTCCTTACTGCTCAAGCCCACTACTGCAATAGTTTTCTGACGTCCTGTCGCATCTGTCGCACTGCCGAGCGCTTCCCGGATGACGGCTTCATCATTGATAACGATTTTCCTTGACTCAGAACGGATTCCCGTCGCTTTTTCCAAGGCACGGTCTAAATCGTGGATTAGATCATCTACTGACTCGATTCCAACAGATAGACGTACCAATTCTTCTTTTACTCCTGTAGCAGCGAGTCCTTCCGCATCCAGCTGTAGATGTGTTGTTGACGCAGGATGAATAATCAATGATTTGGCATCCCCGACATTGGCAACGTGTGACCATAGTGCAACATTGTTGATCAAAGTAGCACCAGCTTTTCTGCCGCCTTTGATACCGAAGTTGACAATCGAACCAGTACCGTTCGGAAGCACTCTCTTACCTATTTCATACGATGGATGGCTGCTGAGCCCAGGGTAAGCAACCCAATCGACTGCCGGATGCTGTTCCAGATAGGTCGCAAGCTTTTCTGCATTTTGAACATGACGTTCAACGCGCAGGTGCAACGTTTCCAGCCCCTGAATCAGCTGCCATGCATTAAACGGGCTTAGCGCAGCACCTAAATCGCGGAGCAATTGCACACGCAATTTCGTGCTGAAAGCGAGTGTGCCAAAATCAAATGCATAACGGATGCCGTTGTAGCTTGGATCAGGTTCTGTAAATGTCGGAAATTTCGGTGAATTCCAATCAAACCTGCCTCCGTCTACAATCAACCCTCCTATAGAAGTACCATGACCGCCAATCCACTTTGTTGCACTATGGACGACAATATCAGCACCAAGCGTAATCGGTTTGCTCAAAATCGGTGTAGCAAATGTACTGTCGACGATTAGAGGAATACCAGCATCGTGTGCCACAGCCGCTACTGCTTCCACGTCTAGTACATGCAGACTCGGATTCCCGATGATTTCAGCAAAAACAGCCTTCGTTTTGTCTGTAATTGCTGCGCGGAAAGCTTCCGGATCAGTCGGATCGACGAATTTAACGGTGATTCCGTAGCGTGGCAGTGTCGTCTGGAAAAGATTGTACGTTCCGCCATAGAGATTGGTCGCTGCTACGATTTCATCTCCAGCGCCTGCCAAATTGAGAATGCTGTAGCTGATTGCTGCCATACCAGACGCGACACCGACTGCTGCAACGCCGTCTTCCAGCAATGCAATCCGTTTTTCCAATACGTCAACCGTCGGATTACCAATACGGGAATATATGTTACCAGGCTCATCCAAGGCGAATAGGCGCTCTGCATGATCTGTATCATGGAAAAGGTAAGAAGTTGTTTGATAAAGCGGCACCGCTCTTGAACCTGTTGTCGGATCTGGTGCTTGCCCGCCGTGTAATGCTAATGTCTCTGCTTTATAAACTTGATCTGTCATTTTGTCATTCCTCCAATTATATATAGATGAAAAAAGCAGCTTCTGGTAAGAAGCTGCTGCATAAGCATGGAACTTCTTATCTCTCAAACTCTTTGTTTGCTGGAAGTAGCACCTTCCAAGCATTGCTGCTTGCAGGTTGCCGGGCATCATCGGACCAGTCCCTCCGCCTCTCTTGATAAGCTATTATGAAATTTTTATAGGTTGCTGAAGCAACTGGCGGATATGATGTCCCCACTTCTCAAATTCAAGCAGAAAGCCATCATGTCCATAGATTGTTGTTACATCTACATGGCGCGCACCCGGAACTTCCGCCGCGAAGCGGCTAATCTCTTCCGGAGGGAACAGCAGATCCCTCGAGAAGCCGAACGACAGTACAATCGCTTTTATTCTTTGGGCAGCAGACTGCCAGCCACCTCTGCCCCTTCCGATATCATGGCTGTTCATAGCCTTCAGTAATGTCATGTAACAGTTGGCATCAAAACGATTGACGAGCTTCTCTCCTTGGTAGTTCAAGTATGATTCCACCTCATATGCTGCATCGTCCCTTTGGGATGCAGCGCGTCGGAAGCGCTCATTATATTGATGATCAGAACGGTAAGTAAGCATTCCTACCATCCGTGCAAGTCCAAGACCTGCGGCAGGTAATTTGTCTGCTGTGTAATTACCATTGTTCCAATTCGGATCAGATGTGATAGCTGTCTTGGCCAAATGATTATAGGCAATCGCATAGTCACTCACAAAAGGTGTAGCTGCAAGGGGGATTAGTACATCCATAAAATCCGGGTACATGACACCCCATTCCAGCACTTGCATCCCTCCTAATGATCCGCCGATCACAGCCCTCAAATGAGAGATTCCTAGCTTCTCCAACGCTATGCGCTGAACCGAAACCATGTCACGAATCGTGATAGCAGGAAATGCCGATGCGTACCTCACTCCCGAAATTGGATCTATTGATAAGGCACTTGTTGTCCCGTTGCATCCGCCAAGCACATTGAATGTAATTATCTGATACCGGTCGGTGTCGATAAAACCTCCGGGCTGCAGCAATCCGCTCCACCAGCCTGGATCTGCACTGGTGCCGGCCGCAAACTGATCCCCTGTCAGAGCATGGCAGACCAGCACCGTTTCTCCCGATTCAGGACCGCTTTTTTCATAAGCAACCTCTACCTTTGAAAGGATATGACCTGATTCAAGCTCGAAATCCCCGATGAGAAGTTTGCCGGTTTGGTATGACTGTTGTGACTTCATGTTCCGTACGCTTCCTCCCCTCAAATAAAAAAGCCACCCTGAGAGGACAGGGTGGCAATATGTACCGACTTGTCTCTCTCATCTCTAAAGTGCATACGCACTTTCAGGAATTAGCACCTTATAAGCATTTCTGCTTGCAGGTTGCCGGGCATCGTCGGGCCAGTCCCTCCGCCTCTCTTGATAAGAGCTTGCTATTTATTTGTTAACAGGATTGTAGCATGTGTTATTTTATGAGTCAACTATAAATTCTGAAATTTCCATTTACACTATAAATATCCCTGGAAATTTGGACGCCCCGCATCAGCTAATGCCAATGCGGGGCTAAAATGTAACTTTTCTATTGTAAGTAGAGGATACCTAATACATCCTCCTGCCGCGGTACTTGTTCCACATGGTAGTTTACACTTAAACGATGCAATCCCTACCTCTATTGCATCCTCACGGCTCCTAGGCCGCTCCAGTCTGAATAAGTACTTCTGATTAAAACTATAGCAGAATGCCAATGATCTTCGATAAAGTTACTTAAACATCGAAGACGTTAACTATCTTATCATGCTTTACAATTATTGTCAAACTCCCGATGTAGCACTTCTCCGCAGCTGACTATCTATTCCCGCTAGCAACCTGCACAAACCACCCTAAATTTCCCATCTTTCTTAGATGCAGTCGTATTTTAAGTAACGCTTTATGACAAAAGTACTGAAAACACTTACACGGTTTGGTCAGAAATATTCACGTAAGATAACCTCACAAGTTTGTTACATTTTTTTGCGGGGCACTTATAATGAGAAAAGATTTAAATTTTCAAACAATAAAGATTAACACAGGGGGTAGAGAAAATGGATATGGCTAATACGGTATTCATGTTTGTCGCAACTGTCTTAGTATGGTTGATGACACCAGCACTCGCACTCTTCTACGGCGGGTTGGTAAGAAGCAAGAACGTGCTGAGCACAGCAATGCACAGTTTCACTACTATGGCAATCGTATCGATTATCTGGATTATCATCGGCTTTTCCCTGGCATTCTCACCAGGTAACGGAATTATTGGAGGTTTAGACTTCTTCGGATTGAATAATGTCGGTTTCGAACCGAATGAAGGACACACCATTCCATTCAATTTATTCATGATGTTCCAAATGACATTCGCGATTCTGACAACTGCAATCGTGTCTGGTGCTTACGCAGAACGTATTCGTTTCCCAGCATTCCTCTTATTTACAGTTCTCTGGGTACTCTTCGTTTACTCCCCGCTTGCACACTGGGTATGGGGCGGCGGCTGGATCGCAGAAATGGGCGCTCTCGATTTCGCAGGCGGAAACGTTGTTCATATATCCTCCGGTCTTGCAGGCTTGGTTGTTGCCATCGTCATCGGCAAACGGAAAAATGCTGGTTCAACTGCACCGCATAACTTGATTTTCACCTTGATCGGCGGCGCTTTGCTCTGGTTTGGCTGGTTCGGCTTCAACGTCGGCAGTGAGCTTGCTTTCGATGATGTAGCAATGTATGCTTTCATCAATACAAATACTGCTGCTGCTGCAGGTATTCTGGGCTGGATGATCATTGAATGGGTCGTCAACAAAAAGCCGACACTACTGGGAGCTGTATCCGGTGCAATTGCTGGTCTTGTAGCTATCACTCCGGCTGCTGGTTTCGTTTCCCCGATTGCCAGTATTCCGATCGGCTTCATCGGCGGACTGGTCTGCTTCTGGGGTGTAGGCTGGCTGAAACAGAAGCTTGGTTATGATGATGCACTTGATGCTTTCGGCCTGCACGCAGTAGGCGGTACATGGGGCGGCATCGCAACTGGATTGTTCGCAAGCGACTCTATTAACGCAATTGTGGAGCACAACGGTCTTTTCTATGGTGGCGGTATTGATCTATTATGGAGACAGGTGGTTGCCATCATCGCGACATTTGCCTTCGTCGGCGTGGTGACATTCATCCTGATCACAATCGTCAACCTTATCTTCAAAGCACGTGCTACTGAAGAAGAAGAAGCAAAAGGCTTGGATCTCACGATGCATGGCGAGCGTGCTTACCAGGATTAATTAAAAGGAGGAACGGTATATGAGTGACATGTTCAAGGTTGAGATTATCACTAGGAATTCAGCGGATCTTGAAGCTTTCAAAATGAAAATGGCTGAAATCGGAGTATCTGGCATGACTTTCTCCCATGTGCAAGGCTGCGGTTTGGAAGAAGGCTATACGGAGTTATACCGGGGCGTCAAGAAAGTACAGAATGTATTTGATCGACTAAAAGTGGAAATCGTCGTCAGTGCAGTTCCAGTCGATGACGTCATCAAAGCCGCCAAAAGCGCACTCCATACTGGTAAAGCAGGTGACGGAAAGATATTCGTCTATCCAATCCAGCAAACAATTGATATCAATACAGGAAAACAAGGTCCGGCTGCCTTGTAATAATCGGCGCTCCCTTTTTGGGGGCGCTTATCTCTATGTAAAAAAGCCAGCCTTCATCAGGCTGGCCATGAGAAGAACATGAGCTGACAACTACCATTAGGACATCTGTGAGCATATTATAAGCAGAAAGCTGTAGTAGCAATCCTGCTTGAGGCAAGCAGGAGAGCTACTCTATAGCACTATTCTATTTGATAGATTTTAGCTGTATTCGGGTCATTACCATTGTTGTTGCGATCTTCATCTACAAGGCTTTTCAAATTCTTGATAGCATCTTCGAATTCATTTAAAGATAACTGATTTGTTGCGTAAAGGGAACAAAGCATAGCATAAGCAATCGGCATTGTATTCACTTCTACAATAACATCAACATCTGAGTTACCACTATGGGCAACTTGGGAATTGTTATCGTTTCTACTAGATGAAAGATAATTGTTATCGTTTCTGCTGGTTGAAAACGGGTTTTGATATTTTCTTAGATTACTCATTGTTCTTCTCCTTTCTTAATGATTAATTAGCAAGGTCTTCTTTTATGTCTACGTCTTTTCTTGCCTTTGCCGCCGCCATGATGACCATGGCCGTTATCATCATCATCATCATCGTCTTCAAAATCTACTTCAATGTCCTCTTCAACTTCTGCGTCTGCTTTTGTTTTAACCCAAACGTAGGAGTTACCGCTTTTAACAACTTTTGCTTCATTGTGGTTTTTGGATTTGTTTTTAGCTGCGCTTTCGGATTCTACGTCGAATTCTTCTTCATCATGTTCTCTGTCATGTTTGTGGTAGCTCATCTCTTGGTTGCTCCCTTCATATTTGTTCTTTTTTTCCCATCTATCACCCATTAGTGATTCCTCCTTTAAGTTTGTAATCAGCTTACAGTTATAAACTATGCAGCTTGAACCGTATATGTATGGTCAAACTGTTCAGGGGCAAACATGGAATTTGGTGATATAGTAGAGGAAAAGGAGGAGTGCCCCCGATGAATTTCGATTATCATACGCATGCAGATGGGATTATTGTGCGGCCGTTATGTAAGGAAGATTATACCAAATGGTTCAGTGGATTCAGCAGACGTAAGCTGTCTCAGCATACCCACGATCCCGGACTGCTCGACATGACGGATTGTACTGACTCTTGGTTTTCCGATTTAGTAGACAAGCATCAGCAGCTCGCCGCAGAAGACAAAGTGTATGTTTTTGCTGTATTCCGAGAAACAGATGGCGCACATCTTGGCATGATCGATTTCTCTACATTAGCGCGTGATGACTTTCAATGGGGAAGAATCGGCTATACAATCCATAATCAATACTGGGGTAAAGGCTATGGTAAAACAGCAGTTCGTTTGGCACTTGATATTGCTGTCTGTCAGCTTCACTATCAACGGGTCGAGGCACATATCAATCTGGATAATCCGCAATCGATAGCTCTTGCCAAAAGCGTCGGCATGCATTTTGAATGTATCCGCAAAGGCTTTATTTTTGAAAATGGGCAATGGACAGACCATCTCGTTTTTATCCATTCTGCACAAAAATGACGGGCTTCTGCTGAAGCCCGCCGAACTCTTTATCTATTCTCTTCTTCATATTCCCTCGTCAGGTTCTCTGCTTCTTCAGGCATTCCATCGTGCCGCTCATACGTATCTGTACCTGTTTCTTCATATACTGCTTGCTGCTCATCTCCAGCAGCATTATCATAACGAATTCCCACATACCCGCCATCAGCATATATATAAATATCAGAAGTATCACGAGTCAGATTCACATTATCCCCTAGATCGGCTAGATGTTCGTTCTCTAATTCGATTACCTGTTCGATTTCGGGATCATACTGCGATCCGCAGGCAGTTAGGAATATTAACAAAAGAGGAAGTGCTAAGAATAGTTTTTTCATGAGTGAAACCTCCCTCACAACTTTTACTATTCCTTAGCCTATTTGTTCTTCTTTTAAACTATTTGTCTGGTGGATGTTTTCTGGAAGAGAACGTATTATACAAACCAGCACTTGCCAGGCCGGCAATACCGCCTGCCCAAAGCCTGGCTGTGAGTTCGAAGTCTGTAAATGGATATGCTGCAGCACCTAACAAAGCACCGACAATGAGACTTAGAAGTGCATGATAGGGTTTCATTCGGGGAAGGCTCCTCTTCAGCAGTTCCATCAATGCAGTCACAATCGGAGCGAGGATCGTCGCAAATACAAGCACTTGATACATTATTTCGTTTTGAATCGGTTCCATATGGCACACCTCCCTCTTGTACTGCATACTATGCGGACAAGAAGAAACGTGCATTTGATATTAACCTAATAAATAAAGACGTACAAGCTCCGCCTGTACGTCTAACATTTTACATCAAAGATTTCGGTGGCATCGTATCATGATAGAGGAACGGTGCTGGTTTCAGCTTCGGAGCTCCGGCAAACGGCTGCGGCTCTGCCACATAATTAAACTGACCTCTGCCGTCCATACTAGGTCCGCTTGCCCAACGCCCTTTGGAGCTTGCATCCCCTCTGGAGAAGTTAAATAATGTATACGCGACTTCTTCCTTCTGCAAGCTTCTTGGGAAGGTAGTCGGTACAACGATGTCTCCTTCTCTTTCCTCTAGCTCCCTGATTGCAGCAACCCATTGGTTCTGATGCATCGTATCCCGAGCAATAAGGAATGAGAGCATATCGCGAACACCTGGATCGTCAGTCATGCCGTACAAACGTGTTACCTGAAGACGCCCTTGAGCTTCGGCGTTAAGGTTGGCACGGAAATCGGCAAGCAAATTCCCGCTTGCGATGATATATTTAGCATTCCAAGGGTAACCAGCGGCATCCGCTGGCAATGCTCCTAGTCCTGATACAATTGCATGCTGCGGATTAGTACCACCCATGACAGCAGCTAGGACAGGATCTTGGTCATACGCACTTTTCTGGTCCTCAAAAGGTGCATCGTCAAGGAGCCTGGCAATCATAGTGGCAAGCATTTCAACATGCGCTATCTCTTCCGTGCCAGTATCAAAAAGCAAATCCCGATACTTGGCATCCGCCCTCGTATTCCAGCCCTGCATAAGATATTGCATCATTACACTAATCTCGCCGAATTGTCCGCCTAAGGCTTCCTGCAACTGTCTCGCAAAAACCGGATCAGGTTTAGATGGTTTGGCATGGTATTGGAGCTCTTTGATGTGATAAAACATGTTGCACCCACCTCTTTCGTTTTTATCCAACGCAGAATTATATGAGCGTCGGGACGAAAGTATGTATACATACAATAATAACGCGGGGCCAGATTCTTCTAAAATTAATTTTCTGATAAGGATTCCTGCTGATTATTGCCCTTCCATAAGAATGTAATAGCCAGACCAATAATCAAAATCACTGCCGAGAAGAGATAAGGGTAATGAATGTTTATATCAAATAGTATTCCACCTAACGCCGGACCAATGATATTGCCCAAACTAGTATATGTTGAATTCATTCCGGCAACAAAACCTTGCTCCTTGCCAGCTGTCCGGGATAAAAACGTTGTCAGAGCTGGCCGCAGCAAATCAAAGGCAAGAAAGATAAAGCAAGTTACAGCGAGTACTAATAAGAAACTGGAAATTACCGTAGACACAACAGCTAAAACACCACCGATTATCAAGCATAGCTGTATCAGCTTCTTTTCACCCATGACATCTACCATCTTCCCAAACAGCAGGACCTGCACGATCACGCCGAAGATAGAACTCACCGTAATAATTAATGCGATGTCTTTTGGATCGAAGCCGAACTTATGGTCTGAAAACAAACTGAATACAGTTTCATAAGCTGACAAACCAAATGCGAGCACAAATACAATGAAAAACGCAATAAAGTAAATCGGATTCAATGATCTTCTCAAGTCACCCAGGAAACTAGTTCCCTTTTTACTGTCCGCAATCTCAGCAAGCTGCTCCTTCGTCAGAGGCTCTTTCAGTATGAAAATAGATAAAAAGCATGCTAGGAATGCTATAACCGCAGCAACGTAAAAAGGCGTTCGAATGCCATATTCGGCAATATACCCGCCAAGTCCAGGCCCAATTATGAATCCTGTACTAATTGCAGCCGATATGTATCCCATCGCTTTCGGCCGTTCTTTATTTGTCGTGATGTCAGCAACATAAGCTGTGACTCCAGGCATAATAAAGGAAGCACTGATGCCGCCTAATATCCTTGATAGATAGAGTAAAGAGACATGGGTCGCCAAGCCAAAAATCAACTCAGAAACAGCGAAAAGAAACAAACCTGCTGTAATGAGTTTCTTTCTGCCGTATCGGTCCACCCATCGGCCTGCAAATGGTGACATAATCAATTGCGCCCCTGCGAATGCAGCAACAAGATACCCCATCGTCTTGCCTGATAAGTGCATAATCTCCATGAATGACGGCATCACTGGAATGATAAGTCCCATCCCTAAAAAAGCGATGAATAAATTGCTTAATAATATAATTAATACGGATTTTTGTTCTTTTATTGGCTTCTTCAAATAATCATTCTCCTTCTGCTGCAATACTGTACAAGAACCAAAAAGTTAAGTTAAGTTAATTAATCTATCCTCATTATAATTATTTCCTTTACTTTGTAAAGCAGCTCCTTGCAGATTCCGGACAGGAAAAAAGCAAGGCTGGCAAAATGCCCGAACCTTGCTGCTTTAAATAACTTCGTTTTGCTTCAGTGCTTTTATTTCTTCATGGGAATAACCTAAGCTCTGTAATATCTCTTCATTATTCTCGCCCAAATCAGGTGCAACCGATCGAATGCTGCCTGGTGTCTTTTCGAATTTAGGAACAATCCCAGGTACTTTGATTTTCCCCAATCTCGGATGCTTCACTTCGACAATATTTTCGCGGGCTTGATAATGTTCATTTTCAAAGATATCAGCGATGCTCAGAACCGGGCTGATTGGCACCCCGTGTGTATCGAGCTTTTTCAATAACGCTTCCCGAGGGTGCTTACCAATCCATTCTGCGACAATTTGATTCATACTTTCATTGTTTTCCAGCCGGCATGCATTGGTATGATAACGCGTGTCGGACAGCAAATCTGTACGATCCATGGCTGCTGCCAGTCGATTGAAGGTCGTATCAGTGCTCGTAACAAGCACGACCCAATGGTCATCCTTCGTTTTAAAGGTTCCTGAGGGAGAGGAATGTCCAGCTAACCCAGGCGAACGCTCCCGTATTTTCCCGAGCTGATCAAATTCAGCTACAAGAAATTCCATCATCCTAAAGACTGATTCATAAAGCGCAACGTCTATCATCTGTCCCGTGCCCGCTTCATTTGTATCTCGGTGATAGATAGCAGTCACAGCCGCAAAGGCTACATAAATACCGCAAATATAATCCGTCAGCGAAAATGGCGGACTTACCGGGTGACGATCGGTGAATCCCTGTAAATAGGTATAACCGCTGAACGCTGTCGCAGGAGTGCCGAAGCCGGCTTTTTCACGATAAGGTCCTGTTTGGCCATAACCTGAAACTCGAATCATGATTAAATTCGGATTGATCTCTTTCAGTACATCGTAACCTAAGCCCCATTTTTCCAGCGTTCCGGGACGAAAATTTTCCACTAAGATATCATGTGTCGCTGCAAGCTTTTTCATGATTTCCACGCCCGCTGCTTTATGCAGATCAAGCGTCAGCGATTTTTTATTACGTGACAGACCTGGCCAGCGCAGCGGCTCATCTCCTTTGAATGGTCCAACACTTCTTGATGTATCCCCTCGTCCTGGTATCTCGACCTTGGTAACTTCGGCGCCAAAATCACCAAGCAATGCCGTTCCGAACGGCGCCGCGATCATTGTCGATACATCCAGTACTTTCACACCTGCCAAAGGTGTTGGCATGTTACTCCCTCCTTTCTCAAGGAATGCTTACATGTGATTTAGCTTGATCAGGTGAATAAATATCATTGATATTCCATTTCCCGTCTGTCGGAACAGGCTCATTCTTCATGGCCGCATCGATGACGACAGGTTCATTCGCTTCGATTGCTTCTTTTAGTGCACCTTTGAATTGGTTCGCATTTTCAATTTTGATTCCTTTTACGCCGTATCCCCTCGCTATTGCAGCGAAGTCTGGTGAGTAGCTGTTACCATCAACCTGGAATCGTGTTCCGTAAGTTGTATCATAATGGGCCATCTCCAAGCCGGCGATTGTGCCAAAAGCACTGTTGTTCATCACAACCCAGACAACCGGTATATTCTCTTCTTTTGCTGTTGCTAACACGGAAGGATTTTGTCCGAATCCACCATCGCCTATTAATGAAACGACTACCTTTTCAGGAGCAGCTATCTTGGCGCCAAGAGCAGCTGAACTGCCGAACCCCATCGTTGCAAAGCCGCCAGGTGTCAAAATGGAACCTGGTGTGTATATAGGAAACTGCTGTCCTACACCGTTTTTATTCCAGCCAACGTCTGTTGTAAGATAGGCATCCCGCGGCAGGACATCACGAACCTCAGCCAATATACGCTCTGGCTTCATCGGGAAGGATGTACTGTGCACATTTTTGGAAATGCGCTCGCGTAATGATTTGCGATAGGCTATGATTTCTTCTTTTAGTCGCTGATTACGGTCTATGCCGTCTGGATATATACGACGTGCTACCCTATTCAGTGCAATGAACGCCTTTTTCAGATCAGCAACCGCCCCAATCTCAACCGGATAGTTACGACCGATCTCATTCGAATCAATATCGATGTGAATCAATTTGGTTTTTGGAAAATGGAAGGTTACGTCATCATACCAGCTGCTTGAATCTGCTTCTGAAAAACGAGTGCCTGCCCCGAAAATATAATCGGCATTTTTTGTTTGCTCGTTAATGAAGCTTGTTCCCCAGAAGCCAGTCATGCCAAGCGTCAGTTCATGATCGTCAGGCAGAACCCCTTTTCCCATCAGCGAATGGGCTACCGGTATGTTCATATGCTCCACAAATTCCCGCAGCTCCTCCGCTGCATCGGCCAGCACCACACCGCCACCGGCATACAGTACCGGGCGCTTCGCATCAGCTAATTTCCCTACAATACGTGCTGCTGTTTCTTCATCTATGGATGGTTTTTCCACTACCCGGGTATGGTGCTGTAGCAGCTTGAAGCTGTCTTCGTCTATTTTCTTCGAGAATATATCCATCGGCACGGATATAAGAACAGGGCCGGGGCGTCCGCTTTCCGCCAACTGGAATGCCTTTTGAAGGATTTCCGGAAACAGCTCCGCCTGATCAACACGCCATGCTCGCTTTACAAACGGACGATAGATTTCATATTGTGCGCCGTCAGCATGCATATTCACTTCCTGATGCGGATGTTTTCCATAGTAATAACTTGGCACATCGCCTGCGATTACGACCATCGGAGTAGAATCCAATGCTGCGTTGGCAACTCCTGTTGCTGCATTCGTTAAACCTGGCCCTAAGTGACTCAGCACTACTGCAGCCTTCTTTGTCACTCGTGCATATCCGTCTGCTGCGTGTGACGCAATTTGCTCATGGCGTACATTAACGAACTTAATAGTGCTTTTTTCTAATTCCGCCAACACGGCGATGTTGGTGTGACCGCATAGTCCGAAAATATATTTCACACCACGAGATTCCAGGTATTTGACTAACTGCTCCGAAACTAACTTTTTCATGATAGGGTATCCTCCTAGCTCTTCGTGTCCGCTTACAGCAAATCCTGAAGCACGACCATCTTCATTTCTGTCATCTCTTCTGCAGCGAATCGAGGACCTTCCCTGCCGATGCCGCTGTTTTTAATACCGCCATATGGCCAATGATCCAAACGGAAATTTGATGATCCATTGACGATGACAGCGCCAACCTCCAGTTCTTTAACTGCTTTACGGATCACTTCCAGTGAATTAGAAAAAATGCCACTTTGCAGACCAAAATCCGAATCATTCACTTCTTTGATTGCGTCGTCCAAATTATGATAGGGCAGCACACTGACTACTGGTCCGAACACTTCCTGACAGACAACTTTACTTTGCTTTTTCGGACGAAGCAGAATTGCCGGCACTATGGCAGCGCCATTCACCTTGCCGCCATGAATTAGCTCCGCCCCTTCTGCAACAGCGTCGTCGATCCATTCACTGATCCGCTCTGCTGTCTGTCTATTCACCACACACCCAACATCTGTGTGCTCATCTTCCGGATTCCCAACAATAAGCTCTGCTGTCCGCTGCTTTAGCTCTGCAACAAATGCGTTCAAGATTTGTTCATGCACATAAATACGCTGGACGGAAATACAGCTTTGCCCGGAATTACTGAAAGCTGTTTTCGCACAAATGGCAGCGGCCCGCTCAACATTGGCATCTTTATCGACAATGGTTCCCGCATTCCCCCCAAGCTCTAGCAGTACCTTTTTCATGCCAGCCGTTTTGCTGATTTGCCTGCCACCTGGAACTCCTCCTGTGAACGATACGAGATTGACTCGATCATCCTGGACGAGCTGCTCGCCTATCTCTTTTCCACCTAGAATCATGTGGATTGCCTGCGCCGGCATGCCAGCCTCCAGCAGCAGTTCCACAAGTGCAGTCGCAATTAAAGGCGCTTGCGGAGCTGGTTTTAGAACAGTGACATTACCAGCTGCAAAACTTGGTCCGATTTTATGACAAATCAAATTGAGCGGCGCGTTAAACGGTGTTATAGCTGCCACTACTCCTACTGGGACACGAAACGTCAAAGCCATGGAGGACGATCCTCTCTCTGAAGCTCCTCCTGGAATTGTCTCGCCAAAAAGTCGTTTGGCTTCTTCCGCTGACAGCTGCAATGTTTCTATGGAACGAGCAACTTCATCCCGCGTATTTTTTAGAGCCTTCCCTACTTCTTTTGAAATCAAATGCGCAAATTCTTCTTTACGCTCCTGCAGCAAAGCAGCAGCCTGGTACAGCACCTTCGCCCGGAACGCCTGTGAAAGAGCAGCGATTTGCTTTTTATTGCTGTACGCTGCTGTCAGTGCATGATCAACCTCAGCATGACTCGCTGTCAATTGAACACCAACTTGTTCATTTTTATAAGGACCCAGCACCGGGATCGGTTCACGATCGTCATCTATCCATACACCATTTACAAAAGGTCTGGCCTTTCGCATTCGCTATCACTCCTTTCGCATGTCTTTTGGTATATCCCCTGTATATTTCACAAGTTTTTCTTCATTAGGACACGGCCCTTTGATCAATGTGCCTTGCATTAATTCTTCATAGGCATGCGCAACGATTCCCATCCCCCGAGAGAGGGAGAAGATCCCTTTGGCTGCTTCTGCCGGGATACCAAGTTCACACTGGATAGCTGCACTAATACCATCCACATTAATCGTAAACGTACGTTTCTTTGCAGCCGACATCGTCTTTCTGTAATCTTCCAGAATCGCAAGATAGTCTCCGGTGATTTCTCCACTGTCAATTACTTTCCGCGCCAACTCATACAATCTATCGACACGCGGATCCTGATCATGCAGCTGATGACCGAAACCAGGAAGCTTCTCGCCTTCAGAAAGGAACCGCTGCAAGGTATCTGCCACAACATTTTTATTAGAAGCCAGTTCTGTCTTCGTTATATATAACAATTCCATTGCACCTTCTACAGCACCGCCATGTATGTCTCCCAGCATATTGATTCCTGTAGCAACAGCCGAATTAAAACTGACACCACAAGTGGCTGCCATTCTTGCTGCCGCTATCGAAGGCGCGCGCGGACCGTGATCTGCACCGGCTACAAGCACACTTTCGAATAATTTAGCTTGCTGGTCGGTTAGTTCCTTGCCGACCAGCAGAAAAAACAGCATTTGGCTGTAAGATACATTCCCAATGAGATCCTCAATTCGTTTACCGCGAAGAACAATTTGATTTTTCTTTATGTCGCTAATTTCTGTTTCCCACCAAGCTCCGCCGTTTTTGTAATGCTCCAATGCACTTCGTCCACTCATTCCCTCACCTCGCAAAATCTCGATCTTGTACACTAGTATATGTTTACGTCATCCAGATTCAGACTGATATATTCCTTCGCCGATTGTAAGCATCTTCTCGCATATTCCTCGAACCCCAATTCCTTTGTTCGCTGCAAGTGAGGAATTTCCAATGAATATGGGATTTTCGGAATCTCCTGTAGAATTTCTTTGATAGGAATACCGCCTTCTCCAATATAAAGGCGTTCCTCTCTCATTATCTGGATCATTTGTTCTCTTGATGTTGGAATTTCTTTGCTTGCATCACATAAATGAAACATACGAAACCACTCAACAGGTATTTCCTTGATATCGTTAACATTTTCCTTTGAACGATGAAAATGATGACTATCAATCATCAGCCCTGCATTATCCTGTGCAGCAGCTGTCAGCATACTGACAGCTTGAGCTAAAGTAGCAACAGATGCTACTGGGACAAACTCCAGTTCTATCGTCAATTGATAGGGTTTTGCTAATTCACACAATTGAATAAAACGCTCAGTAGCAAATACCAAATCGTCCGTCCAAACGCTGCAAAGCACATGCCGGGCTCCAAGCTCTGCTCCGACTTCAAAAGCTGGTTCATACTGTTTCGGATCCATACCATCCACTATTTTGGCTAGCTCTATATCCAACACTTGGATACCAGTTTCACGAAGTGCTGTTTTTGTTTGTCTCAGCATCTTTCGGTTGCTAGCCAAGTTGTAATCCGGTTCATTTTTCAGTCCCATACAAATTGGTCTGATGCTTACAAAATCAAAGCCTGCCCTGGCTGCAATATAAGTTAGTGTTGGGGGTGGACATGCCAATGCTGTCAGATGCGCTAAAGAAAATTGATCCTTCAAAGTGATCAACCTTTCTGTATTCTTTCTTCTGAGCAAAATCCGCCATTTTCCCACCTGCTTTTACTTCCCACTGATTTAGAACTATTTGTTCTCTGGTTTACCATTGCTATCTCAGAGGGTCACTCGCCTTTTTTCTTCAATAGACAGATTGATTGCCTCCAGTATTTCTAATGTTTTTAAGCCTGCTTCTCCAGGGACGCGCGGCTCTTTGCCTTCTTTCAGCACATCCATAAAGTGCTGCAGTTCCGCAGCTATCGGATCTACAGTAGAAGCGGGTGGAAATTTTTGTTCCACCAAAGCATGCTTCCAGCCATACTCTTCCTCACTGTACTGATAACAGCGAAAGCTCGGAAAAGTTAAGCTCCCTTTCTTTCCGAAAAAGTAATAGCAATCTTCCTCATAGTAGTGGTAAATTGGGTTCTCTTTAACATTGAATTCATAAGACCATGGAGACGGAACCCCATCTGTCAAAAAGTATTGAATGACTGTCCCATCGTCCGCTTCTAAGATGGCTGTTACGGCATCCTCTATCTCAAACCCGCGAATCTTGTTACGGCTTATAGCGTAAGCGCTTTCAATATTTAAGTCAGTCACATAAAGCAAGTTATCCAAGTCATGAATACCATTAATCAATAGTGGTCCGCCACCTGCTTTCACGCGCCAGGCTTCCTTGTAATAATCCTTATCTTTGGCGAGGACCCACATCATATTTACGCCGACTAAGTCGCCGATGACACCACTTTCCAGCAATTGCTTCAAATGATTGATTTTCGCAGAAAACCGTCGATGATGGCCAACCAAAAGCTTTACTTGCTTGTCTCGAGCATAAGCAATCATTTCACGAGCGGCATCCGTTGTGTCGGCAATCGGTTTTTCTACTAAACAATGCAATCCTTTTTCCGCACAGTACGTAACCGCTTCTTTGTGTAAGTGATTCGGCAGTGTAATGATCACTCCGTCTAGGAGACAATTATCAATAAGCTCCTTATAATCTTCGAATAAAGGTACAGCCAGCTCTTTTGCCCGCTCCCTTGCACTCGCATTATTACCGGCTACCGCTACCAATGTGATCCCCGCCATTTTTTTCGCTTGCTGTGCAAATGTGTAACCATGATTCAAACCAAGCACTGCAACTCTCATCCAACTATTCTCCTTTTAGCATACTAGTATACAAGTTATGATTTATACGGAACTCATCTACTGGACTGCACTTCAAAATAATCAGCATACTTCTTCATAATGTTTCCGTAGTGATTGGAGGCTGTGTCCAGATGCTGATTCAGCCTTTCTACAACTCCCTCGGCATCATTTTTTTGTATCAGCGCAATCAATTCTTCATGGTCAAGCATGACCCGGCCCATTTCCCGTGACTCGAAAAAATCCAAGTAGCTTATCCGGTTGACATGTCCCCGTACCTGACGAACGACACTGGCTAAAGTCTGATTACCGCATATCTCAAGAATTTTGTCGTGGAACTTCTCATCATACTCGTAAAAGGCAATAACCTCTTGCTTTTGTGCAGCTGCTCTCTGCTGATTCATAATATGCTTTAAATCATCCTTGAACTTTCTCACCTGTAAATCAGATTCATCCCAAATGACAGCGGCTTCCCGAAACGCAACTGCTTCCAGACTTTTTCTAACCTGAAACGCTTCCTGCACCTTTTTCTTTGAAATATATTTCACCCTGATACCTTTCTGAGGGATGATCTGCAGGAACTCCTCTGAAGCAAGTATTTGAATCGCTTCCCTTACAGGCGTTCTGCTTAATCCTAGTTCTTCCGCAATCGTGCTCTCATAAATCATCTGCCCCGGCTTGTAATCTAGCGTTATTATCTTTTTGTATAAGTGTTTATACACTTCATAAGCCAATGTCTTCCGCTGGACAGTAAACTTATTCATTCTCATCATCTCTTTATCATCTGGAATGTTTGAATCGAAAATGATACTAGTATACAAGTTTTATAATTGCGCTTCATGCTTCCACTGTATGCTTTTGGGGGAGATATATTTCCTGTTTGTTTTAATTGATTGCATACAAAAAAACAGCAAGGGAGGCAATTCGCCTAAACCCTTGCTATTACTGCATTTATTAGCGCGCTCGGAGGGATTCGAACCCCCGGCAGACGTGGTACCGGAAACCATTTTTTAATTATGTGTAAGTTTATCTATGTTAGTTGATTACTTATATTATGCTTTGTATTAAGGTATTCTGCTGAATAATTATATTATTTATTTATAAGCGCGGCTTAGTGTGTTAAAAAAACGTTAGAAGAATCTTATGTACTTGAATTTTATCTTCTAGGTATACGATGTAAACTAAATATAATTGTTTTATCCCTGTTGAATAAGATACTGGAAATTTTTCGACACTAGTGGAAATTAAACAACACTCCGAAGCGGATATTCTACACCCTCCCCCTTACAAAGGGTTAATCGAACAAGCCTTGCCTACACCAATCAAAAAATCCTACTCCTATAATAGGAAGGGGCTTTCTTTAGTCAAATCTTGCAGCATTATCTTTTCTATAGATTTCTGTAATGAACTAGTCGTTTTAATCTCATGTAATGGGATACCTAGATGGGTTGATGTTTGGGCAATCTCCGGTCTAATGCCTGAAATTATTGTTTCGACACCAATCAGTTTAAGTGTCTTAACTATGGTGAATATTCTATGGGCAACCATGGTATCAATGACGACGACCCCTGACATATCAATAAAGAGATGATCTACTCCTAAACGCCCACACTCTTGGAGGACACTATCCATCATATGTTGTGCTCGTCTTGTATCAATCTCTCCTACTAAAGGTAGAAGCGCTACTGATTGCGTCAATGAAATCACCGGCGTACTCAACTCCAAAATCATCTCTTGTTGAGCAATCAATTTAAACTCAGATTCTTTAGCATATTCTCTTATAAACCAAACTATAATTTTATTGAATAGATCGCTGATATACTCTGTGTAATCCAAGGTTTCGCTAAGTGATACATCTTTGTTTTTGGAATATTTCCTCACTAGCGCTACATATTGAGATTGTGTTCTGTAAAACTCATCTATCACCTTGTAAATAGGCGTATCAAGATGATTTTGATCTTTTGCAATTGAACTTATCCAACTCTCAAAATTCTCTAAACAAGATCCATTGTCTGGATCTAATATTTCACAAAACTGAATATGGAAACCTTTATTCTGGTTCTTTAATCTTTGAATGTCTTGAGAATCCGTGGACCCATATACACCTACAGATTTATCTAATGTTTCATACCATTCCTCAGTAAAATGATCTATATTATTGCACAGGTAGTCATGCAGTTCCTTAGGTAATAACATATTCTAGCCCCTTAAATATATGTAATCACTTAAAGTATAACACTTCCAAAAGTCCCTGGCACCAAGCACAGAGACTTTTAGTTTTAGAGAGTTAACTTTTCATTAAGAATTTTTTATCACATAAGATAAACATCTTCGAATAGCTGTGACCATAGAGCGTTGTTTCCCTCCCATATCTCATTATTAGGAAGTACAACACTGTATACATGATCTATAGGCCAGTAATTTTCTACAATGCCTGTTACAGGACCATGATTAACCACCAAAATGCGAAAGTCATTAACAATGATCGACCGTAGTACCTGTTGCAGTAAAGCAGTTTCTTCTAACGAGGCACTTGTCCTAATAAACAAGATTCGTTGAGCAGAAGTAAGTTTCACGAATAATCGATTTACCCTTCGATCTAATTTCTCTTTGACTTGTGGATAAGTCAACAACTGTGTCATGCTATTATGCGCTATTTCAAAATCATGATTTGACATTACAAGGTTTCTATCATCTGATACAAGCATCATTTTGTCTGTTGCTTTCCCCACTATACGAAGATTCTCCTCTAGCATGAAGTCCGAAAATCTTTTTTCGAATAGTTCAATTACTTTTGGTAAAAGGGGAGATCCCATCCAATCTAAAGGACCTGAAAAAGGCCGGAGATTGTTTTTCTGCATTTGAATTGCTCCAAGACATAGATCACCAAGGCTAAAAACAGCATCATAACCACCTTTTAAAATATCGTTTCCCATTATCTCAATCCTTTCTTAATACCTCCCTATATATATAAATTCGTTATATGATCAATTTGAAAGAGCAAACCGACCACGAAAACGTCCATTTTCTCCGAATTGAGAAGAACATCTTAGGTAGTAGGTACAAATCTTTTATATATTTCGAGAAGACGATCTACACCTGTTTCCATAGACCAGTAATTTACTCCCCATTCTCGAGCTTGATTACCGAGGATTTCTCTATAAGCATCGTCATCCAAAAGGGTCTGAATTGCACTGAGCAGGGAAGCTGTGTTCGCCTGCGGTACGATTAAGCCTGTAACTCCGTGGTTTACCATCTCTGGTAGACCGCCAGCGTCTGAAACAATTACTGCTTTCCCACTTATTTGAGCTTCAATAACACTGAGTGGTTGGTTGTCCATCAAACTCGGAAGTACACAGATATCTGCAAGCTTCAGCAGTACTGGTACATCTTCTCTTTTACCAAGAAATAGGACTTTATCACTTAACCCGAGTTCATTTACTCGCTCCTCTAAATGTCGTTTCCTATTTCCTTCACCTATAATCCAGCAAACCCAGTCCCCTCTATGATTAAGTGATGCCAAAGCATCTATTAAATAATCTACACCTTTTTGCTCTATAATCCTTCCTGCATATACAATAACTTTCTTTCCAGGTGGTGCCTGAATATTAGTTAATTTAGCTTGTTCTTCTAAAAATCGATCCACTGTAAAACCATAGTGAAGCTTTTCAAATTGCTCTTTCGGTACACCAAATTCCGATACTAAGACATCTTGTAACCATTCGTTTGCGGTAATTGTCACGTTTGCACTCGATGCACCCAGTCTTTCAATCTCATCAAAATAAGCACGTGCTAATTCCGAAGTTGATGATTTATGAATAGTTTGTAACTGATGACGAATCTCATGTGATACTAATCCGTGTAAGGTAGCTACAAGTGGTTTTCCCTCCGGTAGCACACGTTTTAATGCTACTGTTGAAATAACATCATGGGAATGTATAATATCATATTCGTCTAAGTTAAATTCAGATGCTGCAAGCTCGAATACGTAGCGCTGTACTTCTGTGAATTCAACCAAATCATTGAGATAGACTTTTGGATAATTCTCACGTTGCAAGACACTGTATACGTAAGGAGTCCAACGATCGCGAGGAATTTTTATATCTTTCCCAATAAGTTGAACAAAAGTGTTGTCTCCTCCATATCCTAAGATATCTACTGAATGCCCTAATTCTTCTAAGCGACTTCTAAGCTGGGATACATAAGTCCATACACCTCCCAAATGAGGTATGGACCAATAGGTTGCTAATAAAATTTTCATTTTTCAATCCCCCATATATTCTTCAGATAATGTGCATGTATATAAGTAAAAGCTTCCTGCTTAGCAGGAAGCTATCACTCGTCAGGAATTACACCAATAATATCGAGATCTGGTATAGTTACTCGACTATTGTTGATATTAACTACCCTAGCCCCCTCAGCATTCCATTCAGTTTGGAATCCATTTACTTCATTAGATTCGTATGGTACTGGTGTCGCCGGAATAAGTGGCGGTGGAGAAACGCTAACTTGCTGAATATCTTGTGGTAGAGACACTGGATCAGCTACAGTTGCGTTATCAACTTGGGATTGAGTTTCTGCAGGAAACAAAAATTCATCTGCTTGATTATTAAATTGATCCTGCAATGGAGCAACAACTGCTGATGAAACTATAGGAATTTCAGGTGAAGTAATTTCTAAAGGTACAACGGCAGGAGTTACTACTGTATAGTTAGTTATACGAAATCCCCTGCGAGCCAAAAACGCTCCTCCCCAAATGGTCCCACTACTACAAGAATTAACCCTTTTTTGATTTTGATACATCCTAGTTTTTTTCACCAAAAACATCATCCTCTCCACATTTAATATATGTGCAGAACAAATCTTTGACTTACCCAAATTTTAAAATGAGTGTGTGTCCATCCAATCTTTTTTATAAATCTCCCATATATTATTGAGAAATCATGATATTAAAAGTTTTTCCCTTGAGACACCCCTCATGGCAGTCTAACTACAAATTACTAGGAGGTTTAAAGATTGTTCAAGAACAAAACTATCTTTATTACGGGAGGTACGGGATCCTGGGGATATGAGCTTGTAAAGCAGCTATTGTCTTATGAACCTAAAGAACTTCGCATATTTTCCCGAAACGAATCACGTCAGTTTAAGATGATGCAGGATTTTGATAATAATCTAAAGCTAAAATTCTATATCGGAGATATCCGTGACCAGGAGGCTTTAAACGCTACTACTAAGGGAGTTGACTATTTATTTCACCTTGCCGCTCTCAAACATGTTCCTGTATGCGAAGAACAACCTATGGAAGCTTTTAAAACTAATGTGATAGGTACCCAAAATGTAATTGATGCTGCTATTCTTAATGAAATTGATAAGGTAATTTATATCTCAACAGATAAGGCATCAAATCCTTCCAATTTCTATGGTCTGTCCAAAGCAATGGGAGAACATTTGATTACACATGCTAATACTAGAAAAGTAAAGACTACATTTATTTGTATTCGAGGTGGAAATGTATTAGGGACAAACGGTAGTGTTATCCACTTGTTTAAAAAAGCGATTTCTGAAAATGAGAAGATTAAGATAACTGATGTGGAAATGACACGCTTCTTTATGACTGTAGAGGATGCTATACAGCTTGTTTTGAAAGCAACATCTGATGCACTCGGAGGAGAAATTTTCATTATGAAGATGCCTGCGTTTAAAATAACTGAACTAGCAAACGTCCTTATGGACGAACATGGAGTAAGGAATGATTTTGAAATCATCGGTATTAGACCCGGTGAAAAGATTCATGAACTGCTTTTAAGTGAAACAGAAAGTCAATCAGCAATTCTCTATGATAAAAGTTATTTTGTTATTCTTCCCAACTTTAAAACTAAAGAAATAAAAGAACAGTATAAGGACTATGAAAAGGTTAAGATAACAAATTATAACTCAGGTCAAATGTTACTCTCAGCAAAAGAAATAAAAAGCATCCTATCTAAAGGAGGATTTTTATAGGATAACAAGTTGAACGAAAAAAAACGGTAGATATATATCAGTATGGCTGTCCTTTGCATGAAGTACTGTTACACATAACTTATAGTATCTTCTTCAGAAAGGAGGTCGAAAATATGGTCACAGTACTTGATGCTCGAACTTCGCAGAATGCGAGCACATCAGGATCTATATCGATTCCAGTTTTAGTCGGTGCTCCGCAGTTATTTGGTCAAGTAGGACTTATTACAGCAGAGGCAACCACTCCAATTCGTGTTCAGATGAGTGGAATCATCTCTCTACAGCTTCCCCTTGTTCCGGCGCTTACATCTGTAACGGTCACTGTCGTACGTGGAACACAGCCAACAGACCCTCTTGTTTTTTCTGCATCATCAAACTTGGACCTTGAGATAGTTGGTCCACAGGCGTTTAATTTTGTTGCTTCTGACTTTAACGTACCACCACCATCTAGCGGACAATTAACTTATACGGCTTTCATTACTTCAAGTTTATTAGGAACAGTGCGAGTCGGCCCTGAAAGTTTTTACGGTATAGCCTTCACAGGATAAATAACAGTCGTCTGAAGTACCCTATCTCTTTTGTGATTTTTTTCAGTCTTATCTATTACGATGTCATTCTAGTACTACTCCTTTTTAATAGTATTACTCCTCTTTTAAGGGGAGTTTTTTTCATGGATCCTTTAGAATAGCAAAAAGCCTACTTCCCTAATGGAAGCAGGCTTTTTTCTATTCTACCTTTACGTATTTTGTGGAAGCCGTTATATAAACCAGACTTAATTTGGTACATCTTAGAGCCATTCACCGTCAATTCAAGCATTATGGTGAAAGCTTCGCCAGGTTTAACTTTAACTGTCCTGTCATTCCAGTTGGCGCTTTTATAGGTCCATAGCCATCCATCAGAGTTATCCTTCACAACAACAAGTTTACCGACAGCACCTTTGTCAGCATCCGAGCCAGGGGCTGCCGGTTTCTTTCCGTAGATTTCACACAGAGCATCCACGATTCCCCAAGCCATTTGTGATAGGAAAGAGCTGTCTTTTAGATTTTTTGCATCTTTGCTGGAATCAATGAATCCTAGCTCTGTTAGTGCAGCGCTCATTTTTTTCTCGTAATACATGGAAGTTTGCGGATTTTGCACCGCGATCCTTCATACCGAATTTAGCTGCTTTCCAGTAGCTGAAGAAGCGGAAAGCTTGATATATCGATAATCCTCGTATCCTTCGCCTCCGCCAGCATTAACGTGAATACTCATAAAGAAGTCGGCTCCCCATTTATTTGCGTCGTTTGTACGAGCAGATAAAGAAGGGAATATGTCTCCAGTTCGTGACATTCGTGTCTCAAACCCGCTTGCATCCAAGCGCTCGTTTACCATTTTCCCTACTTCAAGTGTAATGTCTTTTTCTTTTAATCCATTTCCTTGTGCTCCTGGATCAGTTCCACCATGAACAGCTCTGGAAACGTTTATACATATCGATTTTCTGTTTCTCGTCATTGACCTGGATCAATATAAACTTTTACCATAATAAATCTTTTCCTTTTAATCTTTTTTTGCTATAGTTTCTTACCTAATGAGAACAAACCAGCTTCTGCAAGTCCCGCAAAACCACCTGCCCACAACCGCAGCACTGTATCTAATGGTGTGAAAGGTTTGGAAATAAACCCAACCACTATCCCTACAAGCAAGCTGATAAGTGGCAAGTAATGATTGTTAACAGGTATTGTCTTTTTGACCAGTTGTACCAATGCTAGAACAATGGGGGCTAATGATTGTCGCAAAAGTCATTACTTCTTCCATCTTTATTCCCCCCTTCAATGGACTTTTCTCTTTAATGACTTCCTGCTGTAGCTGCTTGTTCTCTTTTATTAGCTCTTTCTTATCCAAGTTATCTAGCATTGGATCTCTTTCGAGTGATGCTTCTTTACCGCTTGGATCACGATGCAATTTCTCTAATGCATTAAACAGAATTGGCGGAATGGGAAGCCCCAACTGGGCGCAGTTTTCCAGAATTGACAAGCCTTCATTGACAACAAAAAAACTCGTTTTTACCCCAGCCAAGTGCTTTGGATAAAAATCCACCGCCGTTTTGCTTTGCATTCTTGAAGGTATTCGGCTCATTTACCTGATGTGGTTGTTCTCCAAACCATGAACGACCATACTTCGGCTGTTTACCCTTTGGATTAGGCAGGTATGGCTGAGGATCATTCGGTGCTCGGTAATTTTTAGACGCTGGTGCATTAGGCGGTGCAGAGGGACTAGAAGGTCCTCCACCTTTACGGTTCTTATTCCAGCCATGGATTTTCTTACCTTTGTCGTACATCCATTTCCCAGAATCTACAGCTACCTTGCCTGATTTTAAAAGTGGTGATAGCAACATGGAGGCTATTGATCCGGCTAGTAACGTTCCTATTGCAGCACTGCCAATAGAACCGACACTCGGATCATTAAAAGCATCTTTCATGCCACCTACAACTCCAAGACCACCCTTCATACCTCCAACGATTCCGGTATACATAGCTTGTCCGATGAGTGTACCCATATCAATTGCCCATGGTTCACCAGTACTTAGCCACCATGATTCTACTTTTGGCTTAGCTGTGTCATTCCACCATGATTTCACATCATCCAGAACGAATTTAACCTTTCCTTCAAAGTCCAGATTCCGGAAATCTTCATTCTCAAGATAATTCTCCCTGAGATTCGTCACCCATTTGTCGGAAAGTAGTACCGATATAACCAGTGATTGTACTCAGCTTCCCTCGAGCTGTTTGAGATAGTGCATCAGCGCCACCAGAGAATCTCTCGTTCGCTTTATCTATGAAACCGTCCCAACCCATAGCAGCATAGTCATCTGCAGTGACTTTCATGGAGAACTCTTTCATTCTCTCGAACTCGCCCATCTGGGCGTCAGAAAGTGCTTCCATGGCATCGTTCACTGTCTTACCTGGTGTAAGGGCAGCCATATCACTGGCAACACTGAGTAGTGACTGTGCTTGTTTCACGTCACCGTTAGATATCCCGATACCTCGGGTCATCGCTGGGAACAGTTCGTCCATGTTAAATGGTGTGCTATCAGCGTAACGACCAAGCCCATCCATGGTCTCTTTTACCTTGTCTTTGTTCCCATCTAACCAGTGATTCATCGAAACTGTGTACTGCTCGAAATCCATCGCAGAACCCACAGTAGCATCGGTTAATTTTCCTGCTCCAACGACTCCTAAAGTGATAGGTATCAGAGCGGGAATAGAACTTACCATACTTCGGATGCTTCCAAGTGTACGTGTTGCCATATCCACTGCTTTATAGGTGATCTCATACGACTTGGAAGCGAATCTCTGGTTGTAGTTTGCTATACAGCCGACAGTTTTGGTTACCTTATCGATAACAGAAACCGTAACCAAGTAACCTCGTTGCAGGTTGTTTCGTACATAGCTAGCAATTTTGCGCACAACAGGCGTTGCTTTGTCTTTTGCCACTATACCGAATGCGTAGGAATTCAGCATGCTCTTTCCCATATAGCGCTGTAGCTTCTTAATCATTGGAGTCGCTTGATCCACAGCTTTCAAAAAGGCCTCATGTCTTTTAGGCATTCGCCGTTGAACAAATCTATCAAACTTCCGCATCTGTTTAGTTGCTAAGTCTTGCACTTTCATCTGGATGGTATAACTCTTTTGAAAGTCTCGCAGGATGAAGCGCTGTAACTTCAGCATACCTTTTGTCACTCGGTCATCAAGAGTAACTGTCACCGGACGTTCCCACCGCTTTCGCCGCTGTTCCATATGATCCAGCTGACCAGTGATATACTTCAGTTTCTTGCTGATGCGATCCTGAAGCTCGAATCTTGCTGTCAGTTTAGCCATCTATTTCCTCCTCTCTTTTTTATTTTTTCTTGGTGTCCGCCGCTTGTTTCGCAAGTACTTCCAGT
>NZ_NPBF01000034.1 GCF_002272135.1 Virgibacillus sp. 7505
AAAAACACATAAAAAAGAGGAATCCCACGGGATTCCTCTTTTTTATATTATTTATCTAAATTCAATACAGTCAATTTCTCTCTTGTCATGGAAAGAATGCTGTTCGCAATACCCTGCGTTCCCATACCAGAACCTTTCACACCAAGGAATGGGAAGTGGTCTGGACCACGCTCTGTGCGTCCGTTGATTTGGACAGCACCAGTTTCCAATTCATTTGCAATATAGAAGGCTTTATCTACATCTCGAGTGAAGATGCTTGCCTGCAAACCATACTCGGATTTATTAGCAATCTCGATTGCTTCCTCATCAGAACCAACGCGGATAACAGGTAATACCGGACCGAATGGCTCTACCCATGCAACATCCATATCCTCCGTTACATGATCAAGCAAAGTCGGATGAATCAGATTGCCTTCGCGTTTGTTACCTGCAACAAGTGTCGCGCCTTTTTCCAACGCGTCATCAATCAAAGCTTGAACACCGTCAGCAGATTTACTGTCGATCAATGGAACGACTGTATTGCCATCTTCCGGAGATCCGACAGCCAATTTTTCTACTTCGGCCTTCAGTCTTGAAACGAGCTCATTTGCCACATTATCGTGGACAAGCACACGCTTGATAGCTGTACAACGCTGACCTGAATAGGAGTATGCGCCGCTAATGATATTCTTCACAGCTTTATCAAGATCCGCATCTTCGCGGACGATACCAGGATCCTTACCACCAAGCTCAAGAACGACTGGCTTCATGCCAGCTACTTTCGCCAGGTTCTCACCTGTTTTTGTTCCTCCAGTGAAGGAGACCATGCTAATATCTTTATGCTCCACAAGGAAGTCACCGATGACAGAACCGCGGCCAGTGACGATATTGACAACACCTGCCGGGAAGCCAGCTCGGTCGAATGCCTCCATCATCTTGATACCGCTCAAAGCGCCTTGCGTTGCAGGCTTGAAGATGACCGTATTACCGGAAATAAGTGCTGGAGCCAGTTTGGATGCTGATAAGTTTACTGGATAGTTGAAAGGCGCAATTGCCAGAACGACACCTAAAGGTACTCTGTCCACAATACCAACCTTGGAACTGGATCCACCCGGGAAACGATCGCCTCTCATGCTTTCGCCATTGGTATGCAATGCTTCCTGTGCAGTATAACGGATATAATCATATGTCCGCTGCACTTCACTTTTAGCATCCTTCAGGCTCTTACCGACTTCAAGCATCATTGTTTGTGCAAGTTCATCCTGCATTGCAAGCAGTTCATCCGCCCATTTATAAAGCAAATCTGCTTTTTCCTGCAAGGAAACCTTTGCCCATGCTTTTTGTGCTTGCTTCGCTGATTGAATTGCTGCTGCTGCCTCTTCCTGAGACAATGCCTGCACAGTTCCAACGACGCCCTCTTTGTACGGAGACATGATTTCCACTACATTCCCGGTGGTGCTTTCTTTCCATTCGCCATTCACATAATAACGTTGTGCTGTTAATGTTGACTCCACTACTTTTTCCTCCTCGTGTTGCAGTTAGTTTATTTAATTAAAAAACTTAAAAAAGTTTCTGACACTCATTCTACTACTAACATTTTTAT
>NZ_NPBF01000035.1 GCF_002272135.1 Virgibacillus sp. 7505
TTCTGACACTCATTCTACTACTAACATTTTTATAATGGAATCATTTTGCTCAAAAAATATAATTAAATTTTTTCCATGATATCAAGGTTTTTAAGTATATAACATATAAGATTAGTATGTCATTTTTGTTATCCAATTCTCTCCTACCGCAAAAACCAATCTATAAATTTTAGCTAAATCCGCACCTTTTTTTAACTAAAAAAAGAGGAGTATCAATTACTCCCCTTTCTCTTCCCGGCACAAATCATCTACATATTCAGTTAGGAGTTCTGCGGCATATTCACCAGAAAAATGCTCAGGATCAATAAAACGGTGGAAAGCCAATCCATCAATTAACGCATATAACTTTTCCGTTTCCTTTTGCAGATCTCTCCCCTCTTTCATATATCCACTTTCTGAAAGGAATACCAACACACGCAGCACAGTTTCCCGGATACCATCTGTCTGACGAAAAGCATCTCCTTGCTTGTATTTGAAATGCAGCGTGAACATAAACCATACTTGCATTTCCGCCATTGTTTCCTTATCAATTGGGATAAGCTCCAACAATACCTTTGTCACAAGCTGTTTTGGCTGCAATACTTGTTGAATCACTTGCATGATCCGAGCTTCACAACGGGATTTCACAAGCTCCATCGCATAATGAAGCAGTTCTTCCTGTGTCGTGAAATAATGACGCAAAGCACCTAGTGACAGATTGGCTTCTTTGGCAATGTTCCGGACAGAGGCTGCCTCCATCCCGCCATCCATGATGACCTTCCAAGTTGCTTTGGCTATATCTTGCTTTCTTGCTTCATGATCTATTTTTTTTGGCATAGCTTAACTTTAGCAAAAAACATATATGAAATCAATTTATTTAATACACTTGTATCACAAAGATTCCCGTGTTAGCATAATAATACAACTGTATTATAAAAAGGAGATGGAAAATGAACAGTATTATTGTTTTAATCATTCTGTGTGAAGTCGGTTTTTGGGTTTTTATTGCTGCTGGACTAATTGCCCGCTATGTGTTCAAGCTTCCAAAATTCGGTATGATCCTGCTCGGTGCGACCCCTCTGATTGACTTGATATTGTTACTAGCTACCGGCTTTGATCTTGCACGCGGTGCAACAGCTACTGTTGCCCATGCCATTGCTGCCATCTATATCGGCGTCAGCCTGGCATATGGAAAATCGATGATACGCTGGGCCGATCAGCGCTTTGCCTATTACATTACAAAACAAGGTGAGAAACCGAAAAAACTTTACGGCAAAGAACATGCTAAGAAAGAAGTGAAGGGTTGGCTGCAGCACTTGCTTGCATATATCATCGGCGCTGGTCTCCTGCTTGCTGTGATTTATTGGATCAACGACGCGGAGCGAACAGAGGCACTCGGCGGCGTCCTCAGGATCTGGTCGATTATTCTTGGTATTGATTTTCTCATCAGCTTCAGCTATACCCTGTTTCCGAAAAAAGAGAAGCATGCCAGCTCATGAAGCAGCATGCTCCTCTCTTTTAGAAGTCTTCTTTCTTTGATCTTTCATTCGCTCTATTCATGATGAAATAACAAATAACAAGCAAAAGAATCGCACCACAGAAAAACAATGTATTAAGCGCACTGTCATGGTAGACGACGATCAAACGAATCAATGCTGTGATACCGATATAAAGGAAATACCGGATCGGGAAATGATAATCCTCTTGAAAATACTTTACGATCATGGCAATAAACTCAAAATACAGGAAAAACACGAGAATCTTATTTAAGAATTCCAGTCGGGAAGTATTGCCTTCATTGAATAAGGAATTGGTGATAATATCAATCAATTCCTTCACTAGCAATATGGAAATGGCGATAGCCAAAAGAATCAAGGCTACATTCAAAACGTACTGCAGGACGGTTGCAATCGTTGCCTTCGTCCGTTTTTTCTTTGTATGTGTTTCTATCCGCATAACTTCACCTCTAAAATTCCTATTTCTCTATCTTTTTACTAGATAAGCTGCATCAATTTCCTTCGTGCATGATATACCTGACAGAGCATAGGTCAATTGAAGCTCCGTACGCATATCCTCGATTACACGGCTCACCCCAGCTTGTCCACCTGCAGCGAGTCCGTATACATAAGGGCGGCCGATCAGGACGCTATCCGCTCCCAAGGCAATTGCCTTAAATACATCTGATCCGCTCCGCACACCGCCATCCATCAATATCGGCACTGCTCCATTTACTATTTCCGCGATTGCAGGCAGTGCCCGTAAAGAAGCAATGGCACTATCAAGCTGCCTTCCCCCATGGTTGGACACAACGATAGCATCCATTCCTAATTCAATTGCCTGCTTGGCATCTGCTGGGTGCAAGATGCCTTTCACCACAATCGGCAAGTTTGTCTGTTCCCGCAAGAATAGTAAATCATCCCATGTAAGATTCGGGTGATGGATATTCTCCAGTATAGCCTCTCTTATATGTTCCTCTGTAAGCTGTGGCACCAATTCCTGAAAAACAGGATCATTTATGTAATTTGCTGTTCCTTTTAACAGCTTCAACGGCGAATAGCCATTCCGGTAATCTCGTTTTCGCCACCCAAGCAGACCTGTATCGACCGTCACTACAATTGCCTTATAGCCCGCTATTTCAGCCCGTTTTGCCATACTGGCAGTTAAAGCACGATTCCTAGACCAATACAATTGGAACCATTTCACTGCTTTCGGTGCTGCTGCTGCAATCTCTTCCAAGGAAGCCGATGTAACCGTACTTGCAACAAACGGAATACCGGCAGCTGCTGCAGCTTTCACACTGCCAAGCTCCTTCTCCGGATGGAAGATCCCTTGGAAACCTACCGGCGCCAGCATCACAGGCATACTTTGCGCCTGCCCGAACAGCTGGACGGAAGTATCTACATTGGAGACATCCCGCAGTACTCGCGGCAGGATGTCGTACTCGCTGAATGCTTCTCTATTCTGCCCGAGCGTCTCTTCATCTCCGGCCCCGCTTTGCAAAAATCCAAAAGGACCGGCCGGCAGAATTTCCCGAGCCCGCTCTTCCCACTCCGCTGCAAATAACGGATAATCACTTATCTTTTCTCCAATTCTCGTAAAAACATTTCTCATTGACTTAACCCCCATTCCTTTCTTTGTAATATTAATAGAATAATTCGAACACGTTAGGAATTCCACTCTTTTCGTGTTAAGATAATCATTGAAAAATAAGCAACGGAGGCGGCAACCATGGCTAATTATCAAGATCTTTCGAATGAAGCGTTACAACAGAAATACAATACGCTGCAGGATGCATATGAGGCAATCGCCAGTCAGCAGCTGCAGCTGGATATGTCGCGCGGGAAACCATGCACTGAGCAGCTTGATCTCTCCCAGCCGATGCTCGATATCATTACGTCTAGCAGCACTGTTAAAACGGAAAATGGAACAGATGCACGGAATTACGGTGTATTGGACGGTATTCCAGAAGCAAAGGCATTTTTTGCTTCCATCCTAGATGTTGAACCGAAGCAAGTAATCGTTGGAGGAAACAGCAGTCTGACATTGATGCATGATTCCATCGTTCAATTTTTGCTGCATGGTGTATCAGAAGACGCGACACCATGGATCAAGCAGGATAACGTGAAATTCCTCTGCCCTAGCCCTGGCTATGACCGTCATTTCACAATTTGCGAAGCATTGGGAATCGAGATGATCCCTGTTGCGATGACTCCAGAAGGTCCTGACATGGATGAAGTAGAAAAGCTCGTCGCAGCTGATCCACAAATCAAAGGAATCTGGTGTGTACCTAAATACAGCAATCCGGATGGTTTTACATACACCGATGCTGTTGTTGATCGTCTTGCTGGAATGAAAACAGCTGCAGATGATTTCCGGATTTTCTGGGACAATGCTTATATCGTCCATCATCTTACAGAAGAACCAGATGAACTTAAAAATATCATGACGGCAGTTGCGGTTGCGGGGAATCCGGATCGTGTCATGGAATTCACTTCTACTTCTAAAGTAACTTTCCCTGGCTCTGGTGTTGCTGCTCTGGCTTCCAGCGAAAAGAATATTACTTTCTATAAAAAGCATCTATCCGTTCAATCCATTGGGTCGGATAAGCTGAATCAAATGCGTCACGTAGCATTTTTAAAAGATAAAGACACCCTTGCTGTCCATATGAAAAAGCACGCCGCAATCATTGCGCCAAAATTCAAGACCGTCCTGACAATCCTGGAGGAGAAATTGGGTGGTAAAGGAATCGCCGATTGGACGAATCCGAACGGCGGCTACTTCATCAGCTTGAACACGATGGAAGGCTGCGCGAAGGATGTCGTGGAGCTTGCCAAAAAAGCTGGTGTAACCTTGACTGGCGCTGGTGCAACCTACCCTTACGGTAAGGATCCATATGACAGGAACATCCGTATCGCACCAACACTTCCGCCAACTGAAGAACTGAAAAAAGCCATCGAGGTACTATGCTTGTGCGTCGAGATGGTAAGCATCAATCGTTTATTACAGAAATAAAGTAAGGCCGCCTTTAAGGCGGCCTATTTATATGGAATAAAGATAATAATCCTGCTGGCTTTCTTTCTTGAATCCGGTCGACGTATATAAAGACAGCGCCTTTTCATTCTCTGGCTGGACATCCAGATAAACCGTTTGTCCCCGCTGTGCCTCCATCCGCACAGCTTTCTGCAAAGCCCTTCTCCCATATCCCTTTCCTTGGAATTCGGGAAGGATTGCAAAACCATATATCTCACTTCGTTCTTTCTCACGATGAATACGAATCTTCCCGACTATCTTATCTTCTGCCTCAATCATGAAAAACTCCTGTTGAAATCCATCCCTCTCCAATCTATCATTGTAAACCTTCGCTTCATCCGGCTTAAACTCAAAACAGACGATATCCAATTTCATCTTCATTTCGATATCTTCTTTACGTGAAGGTCGCAAACGAATGGATTCATCCAATTCCCAAAGTAAGTTTCCATCCCATCTCATCATGTACTCTGATTCTTCATATGTACAAGCTATTGAGTCCAACCATTGTTTTCCTGATTGACTATCCGCCGGAACGTTTAATAAGATTTTCCGAGCTTTTTCCAGGGCAGGCTGGCTGTTATGAAATAGTCTGCTAAAGATGCCTTTCCTTCGGTAATCTGGATGCACCATACCGCATACTTCTATTTTGCTCCCGAAACTATATAAGCCAAGAAAACCGACAAGCCGGCCCGAATCATATGACAAAAAATCAGTCTGATCCTCATCACTTCTATTCTCGAGCATATCCCAATTCAGCTTCAGATCTATACTGTCATATTGCTCCACAGCTTGCTGAAGTTTTTTTATTTCTTTTAATTGTTCTATTGTAAGCAAACATATCCCCCCAATCTCTGTTTACTCACTTATCATACCTTAATTTTCCACACAAAAAAATCCTGCCGATTATACGGCAGGATTTTAATTAATTTGCTTGATGATCCACTTTCACTCGCCGGATGAAGAAACTGATGACCACACCAATAATAGCAACAATGATACCAAAGATAAACGAACCTTGGACACCTTCTGTGAATGCTTGAATCATTGTAGCTGGATCTTGCGGATTGGCCGCATCTTCCATGAAGCTCTTCTGTCCAGCAGTCATAATAGAGATTGCTACAGCAGTACCAATTGCACCAGCAACCTGCTGTAATGTGTTCATGATAGCTGTTCCATCTGGGTACAGACTAGGAGGCAGCTGGTTCAAGCCATTTGTCTGTGCCGGCATCATAATCATGGAGATACCAATCATCAAAGCGATATGCAATCCAATGATGAAGCCAGTGGACGTGTCCAGGGAAATGGTAGAGAACCCGAACATAACCAAAGTGACAATGATAAGACCAGGAGTAACAAGGAATCTTGGTCCGAATTTATCAAATAGTCCTCCCATGACAGGAGAAAGCAAACCATTGATAACACCGCCAGGAAGCATTGTAAGACCGGCAACAAGCGGAGTAAGCGCTAAGGATGTTTGCAGGTACAATGGCAGCAAGATCATAGAGGAAAGCATAACCATCATGCTTACTAAGATCAGCACCAATCCTAATACGAACATCGGGTACTTGAACGCGTTCAAGTTCATCATCGGCTGTTCCATCTTAACCTGACGAACAGAGAATAAAATAAGGCTCAAAACGCCGACTGCAATGGTAACGATAACGATTGGATCGCCCCAACCGCCGCCTTCACCAGCATGGCTGAATCCGTAAACCACACCACCAAAACCGATAGTCGATAAGACGATAGATAGAATATCGATTTTAGGCTTTGTCAATTGTGTAACATTTTGCATGAAGAATGAACCGAATACAAGTGCCACTACTAGTAATGGCAAGGAGAACCAGAAAATCCAATGCCAAGTAAGTTTATCGATGATCAGACCTGAGACCGTCGGACCTACTGCAGGTGCGAACATAATAACTAGACCGATTAATCCCATCGCTTTACCGCGTCGATGCGGCGGGATGATGTTAAGAATGGTATTGAACATTAACGGAAGCAATAGAGCAGTACCTATCGCCTGCACAACACGCGCTATTAACAGCACACTGAATGACGGTGCAACAGCAGCTATGATAGTACCGATGATTGAGAACACCAAAGATGTCAAAAATAGCTGACGTGTCGTGAACCACTGCATGATTAAACCGGATACCGGCACAAGCACACCAAGTGTCAAAAGGTAACCTGTAGTCAGCCATTGAGCTGAGGAGGCTGAAATACCGAATCCATTAATGATATTCTGCAGCGCAATATTCAGCGCTGTCTCACTGAAAAGACCAACAAAACCAGCAATCAAAAATGAGATGATGATTGGCATAGCTTTGATATTACTGTTGTTCACAGCTGTTGTAGCTGTATTATTACTATCCATTTGCAAAGCTTTCTCCTCCAATATGGAATTATTGTTTAAGTAATGACGGAAGCTGTCTTGCCACACTATACAACGGGCTTCCCGATGCACTTGTCAGAGCCAGGGTCACTGCACCTTCTATCAAGGCATTTATCGTAACGGCCAGATCCTTCGCCATTTCCTTTTCATAGCCAAAAGCAATCAATCGATTTGCGTATAATGCCTGCCAGTCCGCATAGGCATGCTGGCAGCTGTTTCGCAGCACTTCATGAGTTGACGCAGTTTCTGACGCAATCAGTCCGATTTGAACACCTTCCATTTGATGTTTTTTTTCAAAATCTTGGGCAATTTTACGGATGTGATATTGAAAAGCCTCTGATGCAGTGTCCTTCTCGTTTAAATCCTGTGCTGCTCCTTCTAATACATGCTTCTTCATGAGCGTAATTGCTTCTACTGCAATCTCTTCCTTCCCATTCGGGAAATGATAGTACAGCGAACCTTTAGGAGCACCGCTTTCCTCTATAATCTGATTCAAGCCTGTGCCATGATAGCCTTGTCGCTGGAACAGCTCTGAAGCGGTACGTAAGATGAGTTCTTTTGTGCTTTCCTTCTTTTTCACTGTCCCATACAACCTTACACTCCTTAAATTATAACGATTGGTCTAGATAATAATAATTTTTTTCGTTTAACCTGTCAAGAATGTGATCTGCAATTTAGTTTGTAAAGTTAATGTAAATGCTTGTGTGTAAAAGGTAAAGAAATGTTATAGTACAAATGAATTTTAATAGCACGTTTCCCCCTGTTCCAACGATTAATATATGGAAAGGAGATTTTAATATGACGAATGACAAAAAAAAAATATCAGCTCTTCTTGAAATTTTTATTGTTTCCCTTCGCCTAGGCTGCACATCATTCGGTGGTCCGATTGCCCATCTTGGTTACTTTCAAGAGACTTATGTACGTAATAAAAGGTGGCTAGATGAACAGGCTTATGCGAATCTAGTTGCTCTTAGCCAATTCCTCCCGGGCCCAGCCAGCAGTCAAGTCGGCATTGGTATTGGCATAATAAGAGGCGGCATGATTGGCGGAATCATCTCATTTATCGGTTTTACCCTGCCTTCCGTCCTGATACTTATCTTATTTGCCCTATTTATTGGACAAACGAATCTTTCAGACGCAGGCTGGATTCAGGGCTTGAAGCTCGTCGCTGTTGCTGTCGTTGCTCATGCCATACTTGGAATGAGCCAAAAACTCACAGCAAATCGAATGACAAAGGGAATTGCCTTAGGGGCACTTGTTCTAACCCTCTTATGGCCTCATCAATTTTCGCAGCTGCTGGCATTATTGCTTGCAGCTGGTACTGGGTACTTCCTGCTTCATCCGAATCAAAACGATAAGGCATCCAGTCAGATAAACTTTTATATCAGCAAGAAAACTGGAGCAATCTGCCTTGGTTTGTTTTTCCTTTTATTAGCTGGTCTGCCAGTGTTGCGCGCTTTAACAGATGCTCCACTTCTTGCTATGGCTGACAGCTTCTATCGTGCAGGTTCCCTCGTATTCGGAGGCGGTCATGTAGTCCTTCCGCTTTTAGAGCGGGAATTCGTTCCAACTGGCTGGATCAGCCAGCAAGACTTTTTGGCAGGGTATGGAGCTGCTCAAGCAGTCCCCGGACCTCTCTTTACATTTGCGGCTTATCTTGGGACTGTGCTTTATGGCTGGCAAGGCGGACTGCTAGCTACCGCAGCTATTTTCCTGCCAGCATTCCTGCTATTAATCGGAGCTCTGCCATTCTGGACAAGTCTCCAGAAAAACAGCAGCTTCCGCAAGGCCTTCACTGGAGTAAACGCTGCAGTTGTAGGGATATTGATCAGCGCGTTTTTCATCCCGATATGGTCAACTACTATCCACAACGCTGCTGATATTGCACTTGCTGCCACCTTCTACAGCCTGCTGACTTTCTGGAAAGTTCCGGCTTGGGTTATTGTCCTGTTAGGCGCTGGGTGCGGGTTGATTCTATAGTATTATCAGATACTTCAAAAACAATCAGTTTTATTGCTGGCTGTCAGTGCAGACTAGCTGCCATAATGAAAAAGCCTGGTATCCGGAAGGATATCAGGCTTTTCCACTCACTAATGCTCTTTTGCTGATTATGAATAATAGTACTGTCAGTGACAACATGATCAGGCAGCCTATTTGTACCGCGGCAGCTACACCTGTAAGCCGGTTGATACCAGCCAAAATTGATGTCATCCCGATAATCAGAATGGCTTCTACCGTTTGATACATACTCATCATACGGCCCATTTGCTCGACTGGAATATGTTCTTGCATATAAGTGACATATCCAGCATTCGCAAAAGCCAGTGCACCGGATAGAAGGAATACACCCACACTTGCTGGGAGAAAGCTTTGAGAAAAAGCAAACAGCACATACCCCAATGCTCCTCCCGCCGCTCCATAAGTGAGCAGCTGAATGGAACAGAAATGGCGACTTACGATAGTCAACAATACAGAACCCGAAATAAAACCGATTCCAGCAATACTTACAAGCAGTCCATAAGCAGATTCTGATAATCCGATCGCTTCTGCAGAAAAAGCAACTTCCATAGAATCAACAGCTGCAGTCATGACAGTGATGCAGCTGAACACCAGAAGCAGAAGAGTCAGCATGACAAACTTTTTACTGAAAGCTGTAACAAGACGCCAGTCTTCTCTCCAGATTTTCAGCCATTTTGCCTCCGAACCTTCTTCCAAGACAACTTTTACAGATGGCAAAGCTATGCATATACTAACTGCTGCCAGTAACAATATTATATTAGTGCCTAATGCAGCCTCAACTGATCCTGCGCCAACTAAAATCCCTGCAGCTGCCGGACCTAATACAAAGCCGCTGCCATCTGCAATAGCACGATAGGAATTGAATTTCTGCCAGTGCCGCTTATGGATTAACCCAGTGATATACGGCAAACTTGCAGGTTCAAAGATGGTCCCTGCAGCTGCTACGAAGAAAACAAGCACATAAATTTGCCATAGGGAAGTGGCGATGATCATCCCGGCTATACCGAAAATCCTTATAGCGTACAACAGAATCATCAGCTTCCGATTATCCAGCCGATCTATGATACTGCCCGCCCAGCTGTTCATCAGCAATCCAGCTGCTGGCTTGATCATATAGAGGATTGCAACAGCTGCTGCAGCCTGATCTGCTTGCTCGTATACCATTAAATTCAAAGCAATCAAATAAAGCCAATCACCGCAGGATGCACATGTAATTGCTGTAAGCATTGCGATAGCGCGTAAACGGTAGTTCTTCATCTTCATTTCCCTCTCTCTGTTTGAAGTGAAGCCAATAAAAAAATCCCACCCCCAAGATTGTCATCTTAGGGGCGAGATACCGTCGCGGTGCCACCCTAGTTTCCCCGGCAGGTCACCCAGCCAGGCTCAGAAAGTACACGCATTGCTGCGTAGACCCTTGTGCGTTAACGGGCACTTCCCGGACTGCCATCATCTTCATCCGGCAGACAGCTCCACGGTTTGTTCCAGCTGAACTCCTTCACCCTTTTCAGCATTACAGGGATTCTCTGTAAAAGGAGCGTCATGCAGTACTATTCCGCATCATCACTTGTAAATTTTTTCTATAATATCATGTAACGAGCTACTGTACAACACGTTGTGAGAACTTTTCATAAGTTTCATCGCTCGCCAGGATATACAGCCTGTCTTCAGATTGAAGGGAGGTTTCTCTTTTATTTAGGTAGTTCATATCCTGATTGATACATAGCAGGACCATCCCTTCTCTCGTCAGCGCTTCCTGCGCATCTTGATATGTTTTCCAAACAGAGGCAGGGTGTATCTCAAAAATATTCGTCCCGTACTGTTTGCTCAATAGCTGACGGAAGAGATTTGATGTTCCCGGCGCCATCACAGCCTTGGCCATCAAAAGGGAAACGGAGTCATTGGATAGAATAAAATCGTCAATGGATATATGCTCAAACTTAGGAATATGTGTTTCATTATTGATTTCTACAACAGTATGTATATTCGTATTTTCTTTTTTGGAAAGCCCTTCGACCGCTGAAGCTATCAGAAGTGTTTTAGCATCTGCTAATAGTGTAGATTCCAGTTCGGGATCTGAGAACACAGCAACGCGTGCAGCTTCCAGGAGATTTGCTTGTATCAAAGTCGTTTCATCAGATGGATCTCCCTGTACAAAAGCAACTTGTTCATGATCGAATGGATGCTCTTTCCTATCATCAACAACAACAATAAAGGCATTTTCTTCACTTGCCAGCACTTCCTCAATTGATCTCTTCACCTTTTTTGACCAACCGATATAAATATAATGCCCTTTCCTTTTGATCATCAATTTCCCCTCCCTTTGCATGCGATTATAAGCTGAGGCACCGTCTACAATCTTTCCGATCAATACACCAATTACGCCGATTCCGAATAAGAACAAAAAGATTCCAAGCAGTCTTCCGGGTACCGTCTCTGGATAAAAATCTCCATATCCGACTGTGGTTACAGTTGTCATCGTCCACCAGAATCCATCGAACAAAGATGGGAAATTATCTTTTTCGATTACATGAATACCGACGGTTCCTATCAGCACGACAAGGACAGACGCCAAAGCTATTGCCAGAAAATTGAACCCAGTGATGCTCTTCCATAAACGAATGAAAATTAGCATAGTCTCTCCTCCTAGACTTCCATTATAACTGGAAAAATAAGAAAAATGACCGATATCTTACATTTCGCAACATACAAAAAAGCACCTCCGATGGAGGTGCTTTCGATATGTTTATGTTTAGTAAGCTAGGCTGAATAGTCCTTTTACGTGAGTCAAGTAGCGGATGTTACTTGCTTCTTTCATCATTGTAGCAGGAAGACCCTTCAATGGTGTTTGGTTCGCACCGATGAATGCTACAGCGTCCCTGCGGCCAAGGCTCGCAAGTGTACCGGAGTTGATCGGGCTGAAGTTTTCCATTGTTTTGCCTTCAAGGTAAGCAAATAGGTTATATCCTACTAGCTCGCCCATTTGCCAAGCGATCTGTGCTGTTGGAGGCCAAGGGCGACCGTCTTCACCGAAGTATACAGCACTGTCACCGACAACGAATACATCTTGGTGGCTCTTAGACTGAAGGAAGTTGTTCACAGTCGCACGGCCGCGATCTGTTTCCAATCCAGATTCAGCTACCATTGGAAGCGCTTGTACGCCGCCTGTCCATACAAATGTATTTGTTTCGATTTTCTGACCATCTTTCAATTCCACGACATTGCCTACTACGTTCGTTACAGGCAAGCCAAGCAAGAATTCTACGCCGCGTTTTTCCAAGCTGGACTGCGCACGATCGATTAGATGCTGTGGAAGCATTGGAAGGATCTTCGGACCGGCTTCAACAAGCTGAAGCTTGATTTCTTTAGGATCCACACCGTGAGGCAAGCAGAAAGAAGCTAGCTTGTCCGCGATTTCGCCGACTAGCTCAACACCAGTCAGACCGCCGCCACCGATAAGGATAGTCGCGTCTGCAGGATTTTTAGATGCTGCATATGCTTTAATTTTATCTTGGATTTGGTTATACACTTTGTTTGCATCATCTGCTGATTTCAAAACAAGGCTGTTTTCTTCCAATCCAGGGATACCGAAGTAAGCAGTCTTACTTCCAAGACCTACTACCAAAGCATCGTAAGAAAGTGTATTTCCGCCAGCAAGAACTACTTCCTTCTTGTCGACATTGAAGCTTTCCACTGTTGCTACTTTGAAGTCTACATCCAAACCTTTCAAAAGCTTCTCAACTGGCATTGCCACTGCTTGCTCGGAGATGCTGCCCGCTGCAAGACGGTGAAGCTCAGTGATGATTTGGTGTGTAGGTGTTTTATTGATAAGCGTTACATTTGCTTGCGCTTTGCTGTAATACTTACGTACGGTTTGAGCGGCTAAGACTCCGCCGTAACCGGCGCCTAAAATAACGATATTCTTTGCCATACTTAATCCTCCGTCCTTACCTTATAAGCTCTTATTTTTGTTTTTGTCTTTCTTTTTCGTTCGCTACTTCAAGATAGCTCTGAACAAAACGGAACATCTTTTGTGCTTGTGGATCCTTCATCAGACGAAGCAGACCAAAAAGGCCGATTGTTTCGTTGCTTGTTTCTGCACGGTCTTTAGCTTCAATCGCAGTTTGGGCAACTGTTTTCACAGAATCTGTCACTGGATGAAGTACTTCTGTAATTGCATTAACTGTATCGGATTTCAACACATCATCTGTTGCTACAGCTTGTGCGAAGTCGTAAGAAGCAGTCAAAGCGTTCACAAGTTCATTGATTTTTGGAAGCTGTTCAATCAAAGAAGTCAATGATTCTTGCACTTCAGGTTTTAGCAATTGCGCAGCTAGGTCCTGTTGGCTCTGGCTAACACTTTCGTTTGTTTCTGACATAACGTATTCTCCTTTGCTATGGTAATGCATTATATTTATACGTAAACATTATACTTTGTTGTGAATTTGTTCACAACTGTACGTTCACAAATTGCTCAAAATATCCACCTACAACTTTACTCCTACTTGGAGATCTTGTCAAAAGTTATTTCACACACGTTAATGATTTTTTTCATTTCCTATTATATATTCGAAAAAAAGACATAATAAAAGCCCTTACACTCTTTTGCTTACGTAGCTTTCCCCTATTCCAGAAAAATATTAAAATTATTATGCATTCTTCCCGAAGCTCATGCTCTCATACCGGCCTCGAATGATACTATACACCCCGAACAAAATGAACCCAACTGATACAATCGCAAGGAGCCAGCGTCCGTATGGCTGCTGTGAAACTTCCGCCAGCGCTCCATCCAGTCCTTTCGCTTCATCTGGATCAGACTGAATAGCTGTAAGGACGAAGAAGAATCCAACTACGCCGAAAACAATGCCTCTGCTTACCAAACCGATGCGGCCTGCTTGGCGGGCAGCACGTTTTTCGTGCTTATTCATTTCAGCTGTCTTGAATCGATTCATAAAGCTTCCAGACACGCCACTGAAAAATTCATAGACGCCGTATCCGATGATAATAAGTCCGACTGCTGCAACCAGCCACTGTCCGAAGGGATATGAAAGTAGCTTTGCTGTCAGGGATTGCTCGCTCCCTCCGCCGCTCCCTTGATTCGTGGCAGCAAAACGAAGCGCATTAAATGCAATACTGGCATATATGACCGTGCTGACGCCATAGCCTATGCGAATAATGATCCCTTTTGTACGGTTTCCGTTTCCTTCTTTGTTCGGATCCTTGATGGCTAGTATCGCATCCCAGCATACATACCCGATTAATCCTATTCCAATCAGCCATAACAAAACATTTCCAAAGGGCATACCCGCCAGTTTTTGCAGCATACCACCTGTGTCAGTCGTATCTCCTCCCACGTGAAGCGCAGCTAAGAGTGCAAGAACACCGATGAGGGCATAGACTATCCCCTGAGACATATAACCGATTCGTCCAAACCTCCGAATCCATGGCTTTGTTTCTTCCTTTGTATCCTTTGCCTTCTGTTTAGCTTCTTGTTTATCGGCCATAGTCGTCTTCCTCCCCTGTTTTAAAAAGCTATACCCATGCCGCGCAGAAGAGAAACCGGTAAAAATAGGTTAGGCAAGCTACCCTTGCACAGGTGCCTACATACGATGAAGAAGAAGCAAGAAGGGAGAATGATGATGTATTACGAAAATGATGACAAACAAGAGCAGCAACGACAAATACAATTTCCAGGCGGACCTGGTTTTGGCGGTCCCGGCGGCCCTGGATCAGGCGGATCTGGATTCGGTGGTCCTGGGTTCGGCGGCGGGCAAGGCGGATTTCCATTCGTCCCCCCTCCGGGAGCTGGCGGGCAAGGCGGAGGACAGCAGGGGCAGTTTGGACCTCCTGGACCTCCTCCATCTCAAATTCCGCAGCTGCAGCCAGTAGGCGGAAGTGGTGGTCCTTCTGCCTTTGCTATAGATCCGGGCGGAATCCGTTTCTGTCTCTTCCGTTACACGTATATGCAGCTTGAGAACGGCCAGCGCTTCTGGTACTACCCAGTATTTGTCGGCCGTACTTCGATTGCTGGCTTCCGCTGGCGTCCGCAGCAGTTCCGTTGGCAGTACTTTGGCATTGACCTCAGACGAGTTGCAGCATTTAGTTGCTTTTAAGCAAAAGAACAGGCCTTCCTGCGAGAAGGCCTGTTCTTATTTATTGAGTACACCCATAAGCTCAGGCAGCCATAGACTCAGTGCCGGAATATAGGCTACTGCAAGGAAAGCAACGAACACAGGAATGTAGAACAGCAGTAATGGTTTTGTCATTTGTTCCACTGTAACATTGCCAACCTTGGATCCAATAAAGAGTACCGTTCCAACCGGTGGTGTAATCGTACCGATAGCAAGTCCCATCGACATAATTGTCCCAAAATGGACTGGATCCACACCGAATTCCAGAGCAACAGGCAGCAGGATTGGTGTAAAAATCAGCAATGCAGGAGCGATATCCATGAAAGTGCCGACAAGCAATAGAATCAGAACAATAATCAGCATCAGCACGGCTGCATTACCACTGAAATCAAGTATCCCAGATGAAAGCATCTGCGGCAGCTTGGAATATGACAGAATCCAAGACATAGCCCCTGATGCTCCAATTAACAGAAGGATGACGCCGGAGAACATGACTGTATCACGAAGAATCACCGGGATATCCTTCCATTTCAAGCTGCGATAGATCATGCTAAGCACCAGAGCGTACAGGATTGCTACAGCCGCTCCCTCTGTTGCCGTAAAGACCCCAAAAGAAATTCCTCCGATGACGACCACAATCAGCATCAAACTCGGAATAGCATCCAGGATAACTTTGGCAGCCTGAGAAAAGCGGATTGGTTCAGATACCGTATATCCCTGTCTTTTTGCAACTATGTAAGCCGTCATCATAATCAAGACAGACATCAAAATACCAGGCAAATAACCCGCAATGAACAATGCGCCAATCGACGTACCGCCACTTAGAACAGAGTATAAAATCGGCGTACCGCTTGGCGGTATGATCAAACCAGCCGGTGCAGAAGCTACGTTGACTGCTGCAGAATAAGATGGATCATAGCCTTCTTTCTTCTGCATAGGCGCCATGATTTTCCCCATCGTTGCAGCTGATGCAATAGCAGAACCAGATAAGGCTCCGAAAAGAGTGTTTCCGATGACGTTTGTGTGAGCCAAGGAACCTGGAAGGCGCCCCGCCAAAAGCTTGGCCAAATTGATCAAACGCAAAGCGATTCCGCCCGTATTCATGATACTTCCAGCCAATGTAAAGAAGACAAGGGATAACAGGACAAAGCTATCGATGCCAGCGACAAACTGCTGTGAAACGACCATTAAAATCTCATCAAATGGCAGCAGCATAGCTCCAGCTGCCAACGACGACAAGCCAATGCTGATTGCAATCGGAACACCGAAGAAAATCAAGAGAAAAAACAACCCGAATAAGACGATACCTGCAAGAACGACACTCGTCATGCTGCGTCCCTCCCTCTAGCGGCTTCCCTGCGTGCCATTAATCGATTCGTGACTATATAATAAACACTCAGCAAGCCAGACAGCGGCAGTGCGGCATATACGTAGCCCATAGGGAGCCCAAGGACTGGTGAAGTCTGTGTCATCGAGGCAAGCATCAGCTGTGTCCCGCCGATAATAAAGACAACTACCATAAACACCAGCACCGTCACTTCTATGATCAACTCGGCAGCTTTTTTGTCCTTTGCATGTTTCCATTTGGACATTAGGAACGTCAGCGCGATATGTTCTTTTACTCCGAAAGCATAACTGGCTCCAAGCAATCCGACCCAGATGAAGGAAAACCGAAGCACCTCTTCTGTGAACACGCTCGGATTTTGCAGGACAAATCGAGTGAATACCTGCCATATTGCACCCGCGACTAAGAAGACAGTCAGCGTACACGTCACGAGCAAAATACATCTATCAACCCAATTCCGTACTTTTTCCACCTCGTTCAGCTCCTTTTCGTTTACTGTAACGCCGCGATGTCATCCAGCACTTTCGCTATTTCCGGATTTTCCCGCCTTTCTTCGATCAGCGGCTGCACCAGTTCCTTGAATGGCTCCTGATCAAGCTCATTGAAGGTAACACCCATCTCATCCTCTGCTTTCTTGATGCTTTCTTCGATCAGCTGGTCCCAGCGCGCATTATGATTTTCCGAAGAAATCGCTGCTGATTCCTCGACAGCCTGCTGCTGCTCCGGGCTCAGACTATTCCACGTCTTCTCACTCATAATGAGGAAATCAGGAATTCGCGTATGTTCGTCGTAAGAAAAGTATTTGGCTACCTCGCCATGGTTCGCATCCGTAAGGGCAATCGGACTGCTCTCCGCTCCGTCTATGACACCTTGCTGCAGCCCTGTATAGACTTCCGGCGCAGGAAGCGGTGTAGGGGACGCTCCCAGCAGCTCCATCGTCCGGATTGATGTTGTATTCGTCATCGTACGTATTTTCAGTCCATGCAGGTCTTCCGGCTTCTGAATTGGCGTGTCTGCTGTATAGAAACTCCTTGCCCCTGCATCGTAATAAGCGATACCATGCAGACCAATGGATTCCAGTTCTTCATAAAGGTCTTTTACAATATCGGATGCCATAACTCGTTTAAAATGCTCTTCATCCTCAAATACATATGGCAAACTGAATACGGAGAAATCGGAATAGAAGCTCTCCAGTACACCGCCATTTACTTTAGCCATGTCGACTACTCCATTCTGGACAAGCTCCAGCATTACCCTCTCGTCACCAAGACCGCCTTCGGTATAAATATCCGTTGTCAGCACACCGTCAGTGCGCTTCTCCAGCTCCCCGCTGAATTCCTCCAGACTCGCATAAACCGGACTATTCGGGTTATGGATGTGCCCCATCGTCAGCTTCCTCGTCTCCTGGCCCGCAGCATCTGTAGCAGGAGCGACAACCATCAGCACACCTATTCCAAGCAGCAAAACAGCAAGAATTAGCCACGTCGTTTTCGCTCGATTCATGTTTCACCCTCCACAAGGTATTATAAAGCGCTTACAAATATCAGCATTCGACTGGGTGTGATCAGACGCTCCCTTTCTGGAGTGTCAGGATCACATCAGCCTTTTTAGCCGGCTTGCTCCAAGGTATCTGTAATTCATAAGGCAGTTTACCACTCATAAAACATGCATTCATCGTCTGCTCTAAATCGATAACGGTTTTAAGATTTCCGGCTGTCTGTTTGATTGTTTCTTTAGGGAAAGGCTGCCCAGCCGCAATATTCTGGTGCAGTGCCTCAATAATCGATGCGTGGCCAAGCGCTGTTTCATATGTGCATGGAATATCCCGTCCATCTGTAAGTGCAGCGATGCAATAATCCAATTTATCCAGATGATTGGTCTGCGGATTTCCATAGATTCTTTCCTGACCATCCTCTGTATACGCTGTGATGATGCCTTGATTGAGATTGCAATCATATACGATATAGCCTTTTTCAAAAGTGTACAAGAATTGGGGTCCTTGCTCTGTTGCTGTTGCATGCGATCCATAAAAGAGCAGCTCACACCCAGATTCCGTATGCATGCGAATTGCACATGTATCAAAGGTTTCGATATCATTGGCTCGATACAACTCAGCTTCCAGACGTTTGATATGCACCGTTTCCTGGAGCTCATGCCCGAGCATGTAAAGCATATTATGGATGAAGTGAGCAGCGGCATTATTGGCTACACTATCCCGAATTTGCCGTCCATCCGGCGCCATCAGTTTGCCCGACCAAGCCGAACGGGAAAAATATGCTTCATTCCGCGGCCACAGCACCAATGTTTTCAGCTGCTTCGGCTTTCCATAGAGTCCCTTCCGGATATCTTCCTTAAGCTCCAAGATTGGAGCAGTGAACGACCAGTTGAAGCCAATAGCAGCCCACTTTCCGGATTCAGAGATTGCATACTCCCATTTCACTTGATCCCGCATATCGGCAAAAATCGGCTTTTCACAAAGCACATTTGAGCCATGTCGAAGCGCGGATAGTGCTTGCTCTGTGTGCAGATGAATAGGGGTGGCAATGATGGCTAAATCCGCTCGGTTGTATTGATAGAAAGCGTCCACCGCAGAAAATATCGGAATCCCGCGCTGCTTTACTTTTTCCAGCAGACTGCTTCTTTCTGGATGGATTTCCACGATTCCGGCGAATGTGATGTCCTCCCGCTCCAGCAATGCATCCAAGTAATGCTCCCCATATCCATTCATTCCGATTAAAACGACTGCTTGCTTCATTGCTTTTCCCCCACCTTTGTCAGGCTGATTGCCTGCTCCTGTGCTTGGATAGCCAGAGCCGCTGCCTGGAAAGTATGCTCCTGACTCATCGCTGTTTCCGTTCCCTGCTGACAATCAGTAATCAATTGTCTGAAATACGGAACTCCTACCCTTCCCTTAGCCGAGAAATACACTTCCTCCCGATCCGTCACCACATACAGATGTTCTCCTTCTGCCGAGCGAGCCACATCCGTGTATTTTCGCAGTTCCACATACCCGTTTGTGCCGTGCAGCACCGTTCTTCCGTCTCCCCAGACCCGAAGTCCATCGGGCGTGAACCAATCGACACGGAAATATTGGCTGACTCCTGTATTGGTAACAAGTGTTGCGTCACCGAAATCCTGCCAGGAACCATATTGCGGATGAGCATAATTCGCCACCTTGCTATGCAGTACCTCTGCTTCTTTACTTCTCGTATAATGAAGCAGCTGCTCAATTTGATGGCTGCCGATATCACATAAAATACCGCCATTTTTCTGCGGATCGAAAAACCAATCCGGCCTTGTGTCTGCCTGGAGTCGGTGAGGCCCCGAACCAGTAAGCTGGAATAAATCTCCGATCAGCCCCTCTTGTATAATGTTATCTGCCAGCAGGGCTGCCTCCACAGCCAATCGCTCACTATAAAACACCGCCCATTTTTTTCCTGTACGGCGCACCGCTTCCTCTGCCGCATGCAATTGAGCCATTGTCGTAAAAGGCGCCTTTGCGGAAAGGAAATGCTTGTTGTGCTCCAATACTTGAATGCCTAAAGCCCCGCGCTCGGATGGCACAATGCTGGTTACAATCAAATCAACCTCGCTATGCAGGATTTGGGACAGCTCTGAGACAACTTCTCCTGTTTGAAATCTATGTTGAAGGGCATTTGCCTGATTTGGATTTCGATCATAGATGTGCATAAGCTTTGCCCCTGCATCCAAGAGACCTTGCACCATACTGTAAATATGCGGATGATCCAGACCCGCAGCAGAAAAAATGAAAGGTGCTGTTATCTGAGTGTCAGCAACTGTTGCAGCTTCTTGAGCTAGCTCCTCCAATTGATTCAGCAGTGCCATTTATCAGCTCTCCTTTTATACATGTTCCTGGTAGCAGCGCTTCATTTGATGAAGCACCTCATCGCCTGGCTGATCCCAAATCTCCTGATTGATGATTTCTACTTCGATCGGGCCCTGATAGCCTGCTTCCTCCACCATGCTGCGCATCTCGCGCAAATTGATGACGCCTTCGCCCATCATGGCTCGCCCTTTGAACATATCCTTCATCGGCACCTTCCAATCTGATACATGGAAGCCGAGTATCTTACCCTTAGCCCGATCAATCTGGGGACGGAGCTCTGGATCCCACCATACGTGGAAGGCATCTACCACAACTCCAAGATGCTCGGATTGCAGCTTCTCTGCCAGAGTGTTGGCCTGCCCCAATGTATTGATGACAGAACGATCTGCTGCATACATCGGGTGAAGCGGCTCAATGCCAAGCTTTACACCTAGATCCTCCGCATATGGAAGGATAGCTTCTATCCCTGCCTCCACCCAATGACGAGCCTTGGCGATATCTTTATCCGAAGCCGGACCACATACAAGCACCAGCACATCTGTCCCCAATGCCTTCGCATCTTCTATTGCCCGTTTGTTATCATCTATTCGCAGCTGCCTCTCCCGCTCTGTAGCTGCCGGAAACATTCCGCCGCGGCAAAGACTTGACACTCGAAGGCCGTATTCCGTTAACAATTTTTTCGCTTCTTTTACACCTATTTCTTCCAGCTTATGCCTCCATATGGATATCCAATGAATATCATGACGGGCACAGCCTTGGATTGCTTCGGTCAGCGACCAGTTTTCTGTCGTAATCTGATTGAGACTGAGAAACTGCAGATCCGCTTTTGTCATGACATCACCTTCTGTTCGATACCAGCCAGCTTCAATACGAGCTGCATCCGTTCTGCTGCAAGTTCCGGGTCCACGAGGACTCCCGCTTGATCAGCCAGTCTGAATAGCTCACTCAAATGAAGAACCGACCTTGCTCCTTCTGCACCGCCAATCATCCGGAAATGTGATTGATACCCATTCAAATATGCCAGGAAAACAACGCCTGTTTTGTAGGCGTACGTTGGTGTCTCAAAGATGTGCCTGGAAAGCGGCACTGTCTTATCGAAGATTTCCCGGTATCGGTCAAGATCTTCTGCATCAAGTGCCCGCAGCGCCTCGGAAGCAGCTGGTGCAATTGCATCAAAGATACCGAGCAACGCATGGCTATACCGCTCTCCATCACCTTGGATCAGCTCTGGGTAATTAAAATCATCTCCTGTATACATCCGAACCGAAGCAGGAAGCTTCGCTCTCATTTCGATTTCCTTGTCCTTATCGAGTAAAGAGATTTTAATTCCGTCAATCTTCCCTTCATACTGATGGATCAGTTCCAGACAGTCGTCCATCGCACGGCTGATCGTTTCCGATCCCCAGTAACCTGTCAATTTCGGGTCAAACATTGGCCCGAGCCAATGGAGGATCACCGGCTTTTTCACTCCGCTAAGCACATGCCCGTAAACATCCTTGTAATCCGCTGCCGATCGTGCACTGGCAGCCAGCGCGCGGCTTGCCATCAGGATGATCCGGCTTCCGGTACCCTCGACGAATGCGCACTGCTCTTCGTAAGCCTGCTTAATCTCTGACGTCGTAAACGAACTGTCAGCCGGCAAATGATCCGTCCCTGCACCAGAAGCGAGCAACACATTCTCTTTTTTCGCTTCCTCTGCACTTATGGAAATCAGTTCCTTCGCCATCTCATATGTGAGTCCCATGCCTCGCTGTGCCGTATCCATAGCCTCTGCCACACCGAAACCAAGCTTCCACAATGCTTTCCGATAATTCAATGTTGCTTCCCAATCAATTGCCCCTCCTAAGATAGGATGTGCTTCAGATTGTGCATCCGCAACAACGTGAGCAGCAGAATAGGCTGTCCTTGTCCGGAAAGTTCCTTCTATCGGATAGGTTGAAGCTGAATGGACTAGTGTGTACGCCTCCAATGAACGACCTTGCGTTGGTAAAAGAATCGTTGTCATACTGCTTCCCCCTTTATACTTCCAGACTCGGAACAGAGACCCACTTTTTCTCACGCCATGCTTCCAGTCCCAGATCTGACAGCTGGGTCCCTTTCGCGCCCTCCAGCAAGTCCCACGGAAACGCAGCATCTTCTTCCACATGCTTCAAAAATAGTTCCCATTGAATTTTGAATCCATTGTCATACGAACGATTCTCCGGCAATGTCTCCCACTGGGAACGGAAATCAATTGCATTAGGGATATCCGGATTCCACACAGGCTTCGGTGTGGTGACACGATGCTGTACCTTGCAATCCCTAAGACCAGCCACCGCGCTTCCCAACGTCCCATCCACTTGGAAGGTAACCAGATCATCCCGGTCGACTCTAGTCGTCCAAGAGGAGTTTGCCTGTACCACTATCCCGTTTTTAAGGGCAAAAATGGCATATGCCGCATCATCAGCTGTCGCTTTGTAGCGATTGCCTGCTTCATCCACCCGGTACGGGATATGAGTTGCTCCAAGACAAGTCAGGCTGTCAATTTCCCCAAAAAGATGATCGATGACATAACGCCAGTGTGCAAACATATCAACAATGATGCCGCCACCGTCTTCAGCTCGGTAATTCCAGCTCGGGCGCTGCGCTTCCTGCCAATCGCCTTCGAATACCCAATAGCCAAAATCCAGTTTTACGGATAGAATTTCCCCGAAGAAATCGCTGTCGATCAAATGCTTCAGCTTCAGCAATCCCGGCAAGAAAAGCTTATCTTGCACGACCCCGTTTTTCACACCAGCCTCCCGTGCCAATCTAGCCAGTTCCAAGGAACCCTCTAAGCTTGTAGCAGTCGGCTTCTCGCAATAAATATGCTTACCTGCTTCAATTGCCTGATTGATACTTGCTTCCCTTCGATTCGTCGTTTGCGAATCAAAATAAATCAGGTTATAATCATCGGCCAAAGCCGCTTCCAAATCAGTACTGTATCGCTCTACACTATTTTCCCGGGCAAGCTTCGCAAGCTTTTCTTCATTCCGTCCAACAAGAATCGGATCCGGCAGCAGACGGTCTCCATTCGAAAGCAGCACACCGCCTTCTGCGCGGATTGCCGCAATGGACCGGATTAGATGCTGATTTGTTCCCATTCTGCCTGTTACACCGTTCATGATTATCCCAATTTTCTTCGTCGCCATACTTACGCCTCCCATTATCCATATTAAGGATAGTATAAGTAAAGCGTTTACATTTTTCTTATCATTCTTTTCTGATATTCTCAATTTCAGAAATCATCCGTTGTGCGCCGATAGACATTCGGCGTTACACCGACATATTTTTTAAAGACACGATAAAATGTCGAGACAGCTTCAAACCCAACTTCAAAGCAGATGGAAACAATTTCCCTATCGGACTCACGCAGCATTTTCTTCACCTTAAGCAGCCTTACCTCCGTCAGGAACTGATAAGGAGTCGTATCATACATTTCTTTGAATATCTGATTCATATAACGGCTGCTTACACCAGCTTTGGCTGCAACTTCTTCCATACTGGCAATCTCAAAATATCGTGTTTCCAGGTGATGCTTGAGCCACCTTGCACGTCTCGTATTTGTATCCTGTGTCGTATCTTCCTGCTGCATGATTGCAAGCTGATAAAGTACTTGAGCAAGCAAGAGCTTCAGCCCCATCGCATGAATCGGATGGTTCTGTGATTGTTCGAATAGCATCTTCCGCAGCAGCTGACGGATCTCACTGCTTTCGAACAGAGATAGGTTCAAGGTGCGCGATACTGCGAATACTGGTTCAACGAGATAAGAAACGACATCGTCCGTTAATTGACGGATATCGAATTCCAATACGAGCACCGTCATCTTCGAATGAGCTTGGATCGCATGCTCTGTATGAGGAGAGATTAGCACGATGCTGTCACGATGCAGTTTCTGGCTCCTGGTATCCAATTCACATTTCCCTTCGCCATCCAGGAAATAAAGCAGCTGATGGGTGTCATGCTGATGCCTGGCAACCTCATTCTTTTCCTGATGCTTATTTTCATAAAGTCTGATCATCTTGATTTGTTTACCTCCAATAAAAAAAGACCGGGATGCATAAGAGGCATCCCGGCCTTTCTTTTTTTATTCACGATTCTTAAGCTTCCAGCCTCGGAAGCTGTTCTTGTTCCAGGATGCGCAGTTCAATCTTAAGGATCTGATGGTTATCCATTTCGATAACCTCCCACTCATTTCCTGCTACATCCACAACAGTGGTTTGAGAATCTACGTCGTCATTTTTGACGAAAATCCAGCCGCCGATCGTATCAACGTCTTCTCGATTGTCAAACACAGAGCCGAATTGATCCTCTAAATCATCCAGCAGTACACGACCATTGATATGATACGTACGATCAGACACTTCCTGGATATCCGGCACTTCATCTTCATCGAATTCGTCATGGATCTCCCCGACGATCTCTTCCAGAATGTCCTCCATCGTCAGAATACCTGCGGTTCCACCGTATTCATCCACTACGAGTGCAATATGCACGCGTTCTGTCTGCATCTTCAAAAGAGCATCCTGCAGGGAGGTTCCTTCATGGATAAGCGGCAGCTCATGGATGAAGTTAGGCAGGCTTTGTCTTCTGCCCGCTGCAAAATCCGTAAGCATTTCCTTCACATTGACGAAACCGATGATATGGTCTTTATCTCCATCCTCTGTCACAAGGTAACGTGTGAACTGATGTTCATCGATGATCTCGATCACTTCTGCAGCTGTCATGGATTTCTCCAAGGTGACCACTTGTGTCCGCGGCACCATGATATCCTTCGCCACACGTTCGTCGAATGTAAAAATATTTTCCATATAACTAAGTTCTGTTTTGTTGATTTCACCACTTTGATAACTTTGCGTCATGATGATGCGCAATTCCTCTTCCGAGTGTGCTGATTCATGCGCAGCCGGCTTCACGCCGAACAACTTCAGAAATACACGCGCAGAACCATTCAGTAAATAAATGAACGGAGCCATCAGCTTACCAAACCAATACAGAGGCGGACCTAGAATTAAAGTCAATTGCTCTGTGTACTGGATTGCCAGTGTTTTTGGCGCCAATTCCCCAATCACAACATGCAAGAAAGTGACCGACGCAAAAGCAATGGCGTAGGAAAGCAAGGTGGAAACAGATTCAGACAATCCTAAATCATTGAACAGCGGGTGTAGTATTTTCTCTACTGTAGGCTCACCTAACGCACCTAATACAAGCGCCGTTACAGTGATACCCAGCTGACAGGCTGACAAGTAATAATCAAGATTATTCACTAGCTTACTGACAATGATTGCCCGTTTATTCCCTTCCGCAACAAGCTGGTCGATCCGGGACATACGTACCTTCACGACTGAAAACTCTGCACCTACGAAAAAGGCCGTAAAAATGATGAATAACACTACTAAACTTAAATTAATGACTATTGATGGGTCCAATTAATTCCCTTCTTTGAATGAAGGGACTCACCTCGCTTATTTGTTTGATAGTTTACAAGCAGATTAATAAAATAGCTGCGACACCTCGACGAGGAGCAGCGTCAGCAAAACTTCTGTTATATAAAGTTGTTATTTTCAGCAAAGCCTTCCCAATGCAATCTCCTCCTTCTCTTAGCGCCTACGCTATTATCTGTACTTGCCTATCATCCTTCGCGCATTTTTCATTGGCGAACACAAGCTTCGTCTGCAGTTCATAGACCAATGTTCCAGAGCTTGGTTCCAGTTCCTCCGGCAAACGGAATGTGAACGGCTTCTTCATTTGCTCATTCGATTTCAATTGCTTGGACATAAAAATGCTTAATACATTCTTTATATTCACTATTTTATCGTTTGCGCTGTTTTTTATAACTAAATCACAATCTAATCTGTTCAAATTTTGGTCCTTCCAGCCTCCAAGAAGCTGAAAATGTCCCTCGATTTTTTCTCCTGCATGATAGCTTGCCTGATTAAGTTCGAGCCTTATCGATGGTGCCCGCAGCTGCATCAGTTCTAAGCATTTCTTCAACACGGAAATTATTCCTCCATTTGTGTGTACTAAACGAAAAGGACCCCCACAGAGTGAAGGTCCCGTCTGTAATCAGCCTTCACCAAATTGGCAAAGGTCTGGCAAACAACTTGACGTTGTCAGTTAAACCGGCGATAGCAAGCTATCACGTATTGTCGACTTAACTGGAAGCTACTCCCCTTTGGAGCAATCACAATCCTATTCTATTAATCTGCAATATAGCATACACGAGTTAAGTAATTCTGTCAATATACCCCAACTCACATACGGTTCAGCGGATACGTAGCAGAAGCAAAGTAACGATCATGAAGGATATTGTGGTGATGACGTTCATGGCCAAGCATTATATACGCTAGCGCCCGAACCGACGTTACATGACCGTTTGCCATTCCCTGCCTGATCCAATCCTGATCATTCAGTGACTCCAGCAAAGCGATCGTGGAGGAACGCACTGCCTTATATTGCGCCAGAAGGCTCGCTACAGTCATCTCCGTGAACTTCGCTTGCAGCACATAGGAATCTTCATGGAATCCTGGCAGCGGTGTCACATCCCCTCGCGCAATGGTAAGCAAGCGATAAGACATAATTCTTTCTGTGTCTGTCAGGTGGCCAATCACTTCCTTGATCGTCCATTTCTCCGTATCGTAAGCGAAGCAGGCTTGTTCATCCGTCAGTCCTTGCAGTAAATTGGATGTTTGTCTTTCCTGTTCCTTGAACAAAGCTACTATGTTTCCCTCAGGCACAAGTTTCATGTAATCTTGGAAATAAGCAGGATATTCCGTTGTACTAGGTCTCTCTTGCATGTAATCACCTTTTTTCTTTATATGATTTCGATTTGGTCGAAAAAAAGAGGAGCTTTATAGATTGACGATATAGTTATTTTCCCGAAAGGTAAAGAAAACAGTCCCTGTAACGATGAAAATAGCCAGAAAGCAGGAAAATCCAAGATTCGGAACACGGAGGATGGACTAGCTTTTTTACTATTTTTATGCACCTACTCCCGAGTTCGTGCGTATGATAACTGTACAAGCCCTTGTTCCAAAGAAAAGGAGTGCTGGAAATGGCTGATTTTGAACAGATTGCTGAGCAGATCCACATGTCTGGTTCTGATACGATGCCCCATTTAACAGCGTACCCTTCCTCTCTCGTACTAATCGGGACTGGCAGAAGCGCATTCGCATTCCGCCTTACGGAATCTTCTAAAGTGATGAAGGTATTTTTCCCTGCCTTCCGTCACATTGCAGCGGAAGAAGCGGAAATCTATAAAACACTTGAGAGCAACCATTTCTTTCCTGCTCTTCACGCAGCCGGTAACGGTTATTTAGTAATGGATTACATTCCCGGCCATACATTGTACGATTGCCTACGTGAGGGAATCCCCATAACAGATCATCATATAGCCGATATTGACAAGGCCCTGGCCGCAGCAGCAGCAGAAGGATTGAATCCATCCGACATTCATCTGCGTAACATCCTGATCACACCTGATGGGAACATCCGCTTAATCGATCCTGCCCGATTCCGCCAGCAAAAGCATTGCACGCAATGGGAGGACCTTCACCGGGCTTATGAAAGATTCTACAAGAAAAAATTATTTCCGAAAAAGGTGCCCGGCTTTTTGCTGGAGCTGATTGCCTATTTGTACAAAAGACGGAAATCCTACACCATCCAAGCACCATCGAATAAAGCCATTCACTAAAGGAGGCATAAACATGACAATCACAATATCTCAAGCAGAAGCCTATCAAATCGAACGTATCGCCCATAGCGGCCTGGGAAGAGAGCAAACCGCTAAACTAATTGAAGCAGGCGAATGGCGTGCAATTCAGGACAGCTATCCAAAAGCCGATCCAGAAATGCTCCGGTCACAGCAAAACAAGCTAACATCTGCTTTAAAAGAGGGCTACAGCATTTCCTTCCCTACCTTTAACGGCGTACGGAATCTTCTGCATCTGCGTTTCGGTTTAGAGGAAGGTAAAGATTATACGGTAGAGGACAAGACGGTCCAAGGTCTAAAGACAGATGAAGATACAGCCGCCACCTTACGTACAATGTTCGAACCGTTATGGAAAATCGAAGCAAACAACGGACAACTGTCGATCATCCATATTAGCAAGCTATAAAAAAATACCGACGCACTAGTGCGTCGGCATTTTTTATTTCCATAAAGGAATCCTTCTTATTTTACAGCTTCTTTGAAATCTTTACCCGCTTTGAAAGCTGGAGCTTTAGATGCAGGGATTGTGATTTCTTCGCCTGTCTGCGGATTACGGCCAGTACGTGCTGCACGCTCTCTCACTTCGAAAGTACCGAAGCCTACAAGCTGTACTTTTTCTTCTTTTGCAAGTGTTTCAGAGATTGTTTCAAGTAGTGCATCAACTGCTTTGCTTGCATCTTTTTTAGATAGTTCTGCTTGTTGCGCTACTGCTTCTACTAATTCTGCTTTGTTCATGAAAAACACCTCATTTGATAAATTTATACATAACCTTCACCTGATGTAAAAGCTGTATGTTTTAGATTGATATGCAGGAACATGGCTGTTCCCGTATTTCCTTATTATAGCATGCATCCCGGTGTTCATGGCTATTAATCTGCATTCTTAACATTGCTGCAACAGCATTTTCACAGGATTTCCATTTAGAAGATAAGAACTGGATGATACAGTTATTCCCAATAAAATGAATTGTAACCCTATCAAGTTGTTGTGTGCAAAGATTTTACATGCTCTTTCACTTTTTGGATATTCGCCATCTTATTATCCCAGCACTTCTGACTGAGGTCGACAGGATATTCCTCCGGCGCTTTTGGACGTTTATATTCATCCCATAGCAGAGAAAGATTGTCTTTCGCATAAGCCTTGATATCCTCAATAGCAGGCAGCTCGTAGACAAGCTTGCCGTCTTTGAATATCGTCTGATGCAGATCAACTGCATCGTAATTTGTCACGAACTTGCTCACATACGTATGGACTGGGTGGAACATCTTCAGATGATCCTCTTCCTGTGGATTTTCATCCTCCATCGCGATGTAGTCGCCTTCGGATTTTTTACTGATTCGATTGACGATGCGGTAAACCTTCTTCAAGCCTGGCGTCGATACCTTCTCCGGATTGGCACTGATCTTGATTGTATCCTGCATCGCGCCTTCATCCTCGATGCTTACCATCTTGTACACCGCACCTAAAGCCGGCTGATCATAAGCAGTAATCAGCTTTGTACCTATACCCCAGATATCGATTTTCGCTCCTTGGGATTTCAAGCTCTGAATCGTTTCTTCGTCCAAATCATTCGATGCGGAAATCTTCGTCTCCGTAAATCCAGCCTCGTCCAATGCTTTCCGAGCCTTCTTGGATAAGTAAGCCAAGTCCCCGCTATCAAGTCTGATTGCAGTGAACTTGATTTTATCACCCTGTTCCTTCGCAACACGGATAGCGTTCGGTACACCAGAACGAAGCGTATCATATGTGTCGACAAGGAATGTACAATTCGTATGCCGCTCCGCATACTTCGTGAATGCAGTGTATTCGTCGCGGTAAGCCTGAATCATCGAGTGTGCCAATGTCCCAGCTACCGGAATGCCGAATTTCTTGCCTGCACGGACATTCGAAGTTGCCTCGAACCCGCCGATATAAGCTGCTCTCGTCCCCCAAACTGCTGCATCCAGCTCATGCGCGCGACGGCTGCCCATCTCCAGTGCAATCTCATCGCCAAGCAGGAGCTTGATTCTGGATGCCTTTGTCGCAATCAGCGTCTGGTAATTTACGATATTCAAAATTGCCGTCTCTACCAGCTGCGCCTCAGCCAGCGGTGCTTCGATCCGCATAAGCGGTTCATTGCTGAAGACAAGCTCTCCTTCAACAACCGAGTAAACAGTCCCTGTAAAACGCAAATCCTTCAGATAAGCAAGGAAGTCTTCCCCATAACCAAGCTCATCCTTTAAGTACGCCAGATCACTCTCTGTGAAACGAAATTGCTGTAAATATTCTATAACACGTTCCAATCCTGCAAATATGGCAAAGCCATTACCGAACGGCAGCTTGCGGAACGAAACCTCGAACACTGCCTTCCTTTCGTGGACCCCATCACTCCAATACGTCTCCGCCATATTGATTTGATAAAGATCTGTATGTAAAGTCAGTCCATCATCTGGATATTGCGAACTCATGCTTGAAACCTCCACTAATCAGCCCGTTCTTCTGACAGCTGTTTTCCCGTATCCGTTTACATAAGGAAACGGGTATCTTATTTGTTCCATCTATTGTACCGCAAAAATGGTAAAAAACATAAAAAAAACGCCGAAAAACATCAAGAGATGCTTTCGGCTGTTTGTTAATGTATATGCTGAATACCCGCGATATGGATTATCATTCGTTTCTTTTCGTCATTTTCCAGGCAAAGCGTTTGGTCCAAGAGATTCAGATTATGATATCTTCCGGTAAAGGTATGCAGCATGCCGTTCTCATAATAAGAGATCGTCATATCACCCGTTTCCTTAAGCGCTTTCAAGATCATTCTCAGCCTCTCCTTTCTGTATACCCTCCACTTTATACTGTTAGTATACGCTATAAAGTAACCGCTTACACATATCAGTGTGACCAATTTGTGAAGTTTTATACATAAAGAAAGGTATCTTTCATATCTCGTTTTCCAAGGAAAGATTTCTTTTAGAATGACCGGGAAATTTGCATCGTTTTACAGATATTGTAGACAGTCTGCTCAATATTTGTTTCCCCGTTGGAAAGTGCATCTGACAAGTTCATTACACCTGGCATGATACTGAACACAGCATCTATACCATGTGCATAGACTGCTTCGCTTCCTTCCCCTACATTTCCGGCGATGGCGATGACTGGCACTCCGAATTGTTTCGCTGATTTGGCTACCCCGATCGGTGTCTTTCCGTAAATCGTCTGGCCATCGATTTTCCCTTCGCCAGTAATGACCAAATCTGCACCCTTGATATGATCTGCCAGCCCTGCTGCTTCCTTCACAATAGTGATACCACTTTTCAGTTCTGCTGGCAGAAAAGCCACTAATCCTGCTCCTAATCCACCTGCAGCTCCTGCACCTGGCAGCTGGTCAATCCTCTTACCGACAGTCTGTTCCACTTTTGCAGCGTAATGTGTGAGTATGTCATCCAGTTGAATGACCATTTCGTCGTTTGCACCTTTTTGTGGTCCGAACACAAAGGATGCGCCATTTACACCTGTCAGCGGGTTTTCCACATCACAGGCTACTTCCACTTGAACATGCTGCCAGCGTGGATCTAGTCCTTCTGCTTTCACTTCGGAGAGCTCTCTCAACGCAAGTGCACCATCTTCCAGCTGCTGACCCTCTTCATCAAGGAATTTCACTCCTAGAGCAGCAGCCATCCCTGCGCCGCCATCATTCGTTGCACTGCCGCCAAGACCGATAATCAAATGCTCTGCTCCTGCATCCAATGCTTTCATCATCAATTCGCCTGTTCCGCGCGTTGTAGCACGAAGCGGATCCCGCTTGTCACGCGGGACAAGATGGAGACCCGATGCCTCAGCCATTTCGATAACAGCCGTTTTTCCATCACCAAGCATACCAAATACCGCACTTACCTTATTTCCAAGCGGTCCTGTGACTTCACAGGTATGCAGCCTCCCGCCCGTCGCATCCACCAATGATTGCACAGTCCCTTCACCGCCGTCAGCCATCGGAACCTTTACGACTTCTGCATCCGGAATTGCCCGGCGGATTCCCCGCTCGCAAGCAGACGCTGCTTCCAATGCTGTCATGCTCTCCTTAAAGGAGTCAGGAGCTACGACAATCTTCATAGCGCAGCTCCTGCCTTCTCCTCCAGCACGAGGGAATATTCGCCTACCTGTTCTTTCTCATACAGATTCGTGATACTTGTGCTGTACTGTTTGATTGCTGCTTCGAAAGCAATGTTTTCTTCCGGAACTTCCACTTGGAAATCATCTTTATACAGCATAACAGCCACATCATGGTAAGCCTTACTTGTCACTGGGAACTTGAAGCTGATTTCGTTCAATTCCTTCCCGTTTTTCGTGACATAACTATGTTCATAATCATAAGCAGCCAATTCCATACCGTTCACTACAATTTTTCTGTTCATGTCATCTCTCCTTTTCCAATTAGTGTATCACCTCTTCGCTTTGGAATACAAAAGCTGCGCATGACGTCAAAGCTTTGTATAATAACGGATGCTATCCCGTAGAAATTGAGCTGCTCCTTCCATGATATTATTTTCGTAATAAGCCGCGAACCGCTCATCCTGGACATACATCTCTGCTAAACCTGCATGTGCTTCTTTGGAATAAGCATGCCAAGTGAATTCCAGCCATTCCCTATGCAGCTCAGCTGCGTGCAATGCTTCTGATGCTGTTGGATCTCCTGCCTGCATTGCAGTCTTCAGCTTTTCGAATAAACGCTGCTCTACTTCATTCATTTTCTTGTACTGTTCCTCTGTCAAACCACGGAATTTTTGATTGGAAGCTTCCACTGCTTCTTTGCCATATGCTTCTCTGATTTCTTCTCCATAATTGGCTTCATTTTCAGCAATTTTCTGTTCCTTGAAGCCTTTAAATTTCTCACTATCGGACATCGTTACCTTCCTTTCCATTGCTTCAATGCTTTTCCCCACGTTTCCAAGAAGCATCTGGATATGCTCCTGCTTTTCCAGTAAACGGTCGCGGTGCTCTTCTAAAGCTTTCTTCCTATCGAAATCCGGAGAATAAATAATGGATTTGATTGTATCCAGATCCACATCCAACTCCCTAAAAAAAAGAATTTGCTGCAGCAGATCCACCTCTTTTTCCGTATAAATCCGATAGCCGCTCACATTGATTTCAGCCGGATGCAGCAAACCGATTTGATCGTAATAGCGCAATGTACGCTTGCTCACCCCAGCAAGCTCTGCCAGCTTTTGAACAGTGTATGTCATCATGCTTCCCTCCTTATGCTTATAACGATAAACGCTGACGCAACGTCAACCGCAAGTATTTTTTAAAGAAAAAAGACAAACCGATAAAATCAGTTTGTCTCCAATGTGCTCCGCCACACAGACGGAGGAAGCTGGCCTTCTCGCAACGCATTGATAAGTGGATAAGGCTGCAGATCCAGCTCTTCGAATTCTTCTGGGGTTGCCCAGAAGAACCGCAAATGCGGCTCCTGGCTCTCGATCTGCTCCTCATCAATCACCGTCTCAAACACATGTGTCAATTCGAAATGTACTATATCTTCATACTGCCAGCTGTGCTCGAAGTCTCCGAGAAAGCTATTAATCTTTCCCTTTACGCCAAGCTCCTCCTGCAGTTCACGCAGCAAGGCAGCTTCAGCACCTTCTCCAATTTCCACATGACCGCCTGGCAGGAAGCTGTTTTGCCATCCTTCCGCCTTAGCCAGCAGGATGCTGTCTCCTTTACGGATCACAGCACGGGCAAGCCGGTGGAACTCTTTCGTTTTCATATAATGGTAATCTCCTTAGAAGAAATCATAGATGTACGGTTCACGCCTCGGGATACTTTGCTCGAATTTCCGAATCATTTCCTCTGGTCCGTCTATCAACCCTGCCTGCCAAAGGACAAGCGGTCGCTTGTAACCAAACGCAATGGCAGAAAGCATGTTGATAGATAGCTTGATGCCTTTCGTCTCTGATGAAATCACTGTGTTTGCATCCTTGAAAGTAAACGTATCATTATTTTCCTGAATGATTGTATCCTCTACGTGCAGCACAACACCCGCAGGACTTCCTTGCCAATCATATTTCTCAAAGAAGGCAGGCACATCTAAAATACGCGCCATAAAGTACGGATAATGCTTCACCTCAAGCTGCGGATCTGGCAGCATGAAGCTGAGCGGATCATGCTGCGGAAGATCAAGTGTTACTTCCTCAAACATGGAGTCATGCTGCGCAAGGAAATTCCACAACCCGATACGAGAATCAGCCGTAAGGGCAACGAATTCCGACACATCCAGCTTATCACGTGAAGAAATCTCATAAATGATATACCCTTGCGCCTTACCTTCAGCGTCACGATAAAGGGCAATAAAATCATGGTCGCGGTATACGCGATGCTTCCACCAAAAACCCTCCCGTGCAAGCATGCCGCTGTATGTAGAGGAGTAAGCATTGTAGATATCTTCAATTTCCTGCGTATGTTCCTCTTTCTTTATACGCTCAATTGTGCCGTCCACCGGTGTCAGGCGTACGAGATCTTTCTTCTTCAATGTGTAAACCGTGCGGTCCGTAAACAACTCATATCCGAAACGGCGATAGAAATCGACATAGAATGGATGCAGCATGGAAACAGGCATCCCTTGTTCGCGCATGTGATAAAGCGTATCAGTTAATAGTCGCTTTATATATCCATTCCGGCGATATTCCGGATAAGTAGCCACCCCGGCAATCCCGCCCATCAGCATTGTCTGCTCACCAAGTTTGATCGAAAGCGGCAGCAGCTGCAGCTTGGCAGCCAGCTTCCCATTTTCCTTGATACCAAAAAGCTGCTGGTGCTGATCCATCTGCTCCAGTCTTGTGTCACGCTTATCTTCCGGTATGCGATACCGGAAAGCATACTCTGACATCTGCATTGCCGCTTCCAAATCCTGCTTCTGTAACCGTTCTGTCTGCATCCTGATCCCTCCTGTCATTTTCCCTTTTACTATAGCATAGACATGCGCAGACCTTACCATCAACCCGCACTCTTTTTAGATGAATGATATTTTTTCTTTTTATTCGAGGTAAGAAGAAAAATCGAAAGCAGCATCACACTCGCTCCTGCGATTTTTTGCCAAGTTACCTCAACCGGAAAGAACGGAAAAGAGATAACAGCGAGAAGTATTGGGCTAAATGCGCGTATCGTGTTGGCAATTGAAAATCTCAAATATTTTAACGCTTCATATAGGAACAACGTGCCAATGAAGCCCGTCAGTAAAGAAGATAATGCAATCAATCCTACACCCACAAACGATAAATTCCTTTCCCAAAGCTGTCCAGTAACAACTGCGTAAAGCGTCACAAAAACGAGCGCAATACAGTTATTGGTGAACAAGATTGTATTGGAGTCCTTATCGGTCGCCATAGTCCTTTTAATATAGATATTGGAAAGAGCAAAGAAGAATGTCTGGAAGAGTGCACATATGCTGCCTATCAAGCTGGCACCATATACGTTCGTCGTATCAATGAATAGAAAAATCCCTAACAGGGCCGCCAGGATAAAGAATGTCTCTTTTATTTTCAGTCTCTCTTTCAGAATGAGAAGAGACAATAAGATGGCGAATACCGTATAGAAGCGGCCAATAAATCCTATCTCAACGGGAGATAACAAACTGGTGCTTATGTACAGGAGAATGACACCGAATGAATTCAGCACCCCTAGTAGAATCATCTCTTTGTCTGCATAGAAGGTTACTTTTTTACCCTTCATCCATCCGAAAAGGTAGCTTGCCAGTAAAATAACCAGCACATTGATGATTGCAGCTTGTGCCGGACTTATCTCCTGCACACCGAACTTCGCTAACAGAGGCCCAATCGCCATCATTAGAATAGATATAAGGTTGTAGATATGTCCTTTTTTCTCCATATACATCTCCTTTCCTTCATCATCTTCTCTTATGCAGATAGATTCTTTCATTTCCTCTTTGATTACTACAATTAAACTCCTAAAATGTAATTTAAACTATATTTTTCCACCTAAATCCACAAATATAGTATATAATCCTCATGAAAAGCAAAATTCTCCTCTATACATACTCTTGTTTTTCAAAATATAAATAAGGAGTGTTTTGTTTAATGTTAGCACTTGCACTAATCTTTCTGGTTTTATTTTTAGCAGCTCTTATATTTCTTATTTTAGGATTGATTAACCCGAGGCATGCTTTCTTCCAAAGACGGCGTCATATTCTGTATATCTATCCTGGTGCCATTATTCTCTTCTTTATCTTCACGATTACTTTCATGTCCATGACAAGTGAAACTAATGCAACTTTAGCAACGCAAAACACCACTGACTTACAACAGAAACTAGACACTCTAACAGAAGAGAAGGATGAACTTCAGAAAAAATTAGACGCATCAGCTCAGGAAGTGAAAGACCTGACAGCTACAGTATCGGATCTTACGAAGAAAAACGATCAATTGACTGCGGATGCCGAGGAAAGCGGCTCAAATAAAGAATCATTAGAAGCTAAGATTGAAACATTAGAAAAAGAGAAAGACGGATTGCAAAGTGATTTAGACTCTGAGAAAGAAAAAAACAGCACGTTAACGACTCAGCTCTCAAATGCTGAAGACGAAATAGATAACCTAGAATCCAAGTCAACAGCATCAGTACAAACAGCTTCTAGTAGTAGTGACAAAACTACTGAAGAGGCGTCGAGTAACACAGCGACAACCAGTGTTTATTTCGACAACTGTACTGCTGCCAAAGAAGCTGGAGCTGCACCGGTTCGCGATGGAGATCCTGGATATGGCAGACATCTTGATCGTGATGGAGATGGAGTAGGCTGCGAATGGTAAGATGAAGACTGTCTGATGTTCAGACAGTCTTCTTTTTATTCCACGCCCATACACTCCCCCAATATCTATAAACGACAAAAAAAGAGCACCATATGGCGCTCTTTCTCTCTTATCGTTTATTCATTTCATTCGGATGTGCACCTTTACGGCGGCCTGAATCCAATTTATTGATTGCATCCATATCCTCTGCAGAAAGCTCGAAGTCGAATACTTGGAAGTTCTCTTCGATACGGGATGGTGTCACAGATTTCGGAATGACGATTGTGTCATTCTGAAGGTGCCAGCGAAGTACGACTTGTGCAGCTGTTTTACCAAGCTTTTCAGCAATTGCTGTCACAACTTCATCCTTCAGAACATCGCCGCCCTGATCAAGCGGGCTCCATGCTTCTACAAAGATATCATGCTTTTTACAGAAGTCTTTTAGTTCGTTTTGCGCCAAGTACGGGTGGCACTCCACTTGGTTCAAGACTGGCACGATCTCTGTTTCTTTCAATAGGCGCTCCAAATGCTCGATTTCGAAGTTACATACGCCGATTGCTTTTACGCGGCCGTCTTTGTAAAGTTTTTCTAATGCTTTGAATGTATCCACGTACTCATCGTACTGCGGTGTCGGCCAGTGGATAAGATAAAGATCCACGTATTCAAGACCAAGACGTTCAAGACTCGCTTCAAAAGCTGCAATTGTGTTGTCGAAACCTTGATCGGAGTTCCAGACTTTTGTTGTGATGAACAAATCTTCTCTGTTCACGTTTGCTTCTTTGATTGCTTTGCCGACGCCGGCTTCATTTTTGTAAATCATTGCTGTGTCGATGCTTGTATAACCAACTTCAAGTGCTTTCGCTACTGCTGCAGTTGCTTCTTCATCTCCAACCTGCCAAACTCCAAAGCCAAGCTGTGGCATTTTCACGCCATTGTTCAGTGTTACATAGTTCATTTAAAAGCACTCCTTTAGCGGTTTTTCTCGTTTAGTATAGCGTTGTCTGAATAAACTGTCATGCAAAATGCCTATGCATTCACACGATCTCCAACGGTACTTTCGACGTTGGTGGCGGGAATTCCTTGTCTATTTTTGCAAGATCTTCTTTATTTAATACAAGATTTGCAGCTTCCGCATTTTCCATCACATGAGGAGCCTGTCCCGCCTTTGGAATACTGATCACATGCCCTGACTGAATCGTCCACGCTAAAGCAATTTGGGAAACAGACACATCATATGTTTTTGCCAGTTCACGAACTGCAGCATTGTGCAGAATCTCCTTACGATCACCTTGCGCTAACGGGCAATACGCCATAATTGGAATACCTTTTTCCTTCTGCCATGGAATCAGGTCATATTCAATTCCTCGAGCAGTAAGATTATAGAGCACTTGATTGATGGCACAATTCTGTCCGTCTTCTACATTCCACAGCTCTTCCATATCATCTGTATCGAAATTCGATACACCCCAACGCTTAATCTTTCCTTCTCCCTTCAACTGTTCAAAAGCCGCCACTGTTTCTGCCAGCGGCACTCTTCCTCGCCAATGAAGCAGATACAAGTCCAGATAGTCAGTTCCTAACCGCTCCAAGGAACGGTCGCAGGCTGCTAGCACATCATCGTACGATGCATTGGATGGCAGCACCTTCGAAACAAGGAGTACATTCCTCCGGCGGTTAGCTATCGCCTCCCGTACCAGGCGTTCCGAACGGCCGTTTCCATACATTTCTGCTGTATCTATTACCTGCAATTCCTGATCAATGCCTGTTCGCAAAGCCTGAATTTCATCATGACGCCTTGACTCGTCATCCCCCATATTCCAAGTTCCTTGTCCGATTGCGGCGAGTTCCGTTCCATCCGGAAGGGTAACAGTTTTCATTGTATTCTCCTCCTTCATCATTTACTTTTTCCCGGTCAGCGATCTTTATCAAACGTTTGATCAATACATAGATGGCAGCTTAACTGCTCTTATTGGCAGGATACACCATCTGGTATTGTTTTTCCTCTGCTGACCGTTACACTGGAAATACGAATAAATAAAGAACAGGAGGCGCTCAATGAAAATCACAATTCAAGAGGACGATAATTGCCTCGAACCCGAAGTGCAAATCACTTGCCGTCAAACTGACTCTCGCATTTTGGAGCTCGTCAAAATCTTATCCGCCTCCAGTAAGGAAAGATTGTGTGGAGAGAGGAATGGAGAAGTGCATCTTCTGCAGCCTGACTCTATCTACTATATCGAGTCAGTGGATAATTCTGTATTTCTTTATGATAAGAACGCTGTATATCAATCCTCATTAAAGCTGTATCAAATTGAGGAGTCCCATTTCAGTCCCGATCTTATACGTATATCCAAATCTGTTATCGTCAATCTCTCCAAAGTGGAAAAACTAAAGCCCGCACTAGGCCGGAAACTTACAGCCACCCTCACGAACGGGGAAAAAGTAATGATTTCCAGACAGTACGTACCGCAGCTCAAACATAAACTCGGAATTGGCAAGGAGGAATGAACGTTGAAGACTTTTGTAAGTTTCATCCAATCATGGGGCATCATGTTTATGTTCTCTATCTTAGCGACAAGCATATACATTTATCTCTTTATCGGAAATAGCACAATGGATATTGCACTTGTACCTCAAAACCTGCTTATTACCTTTGTGCTTACGTGGATACAGATTTTGATTCTGGGTCGAGCAAATGAGTCTAACATCTTTACACGCTCACTTCTGTTCCTCTTTGTTGTGTTAGGTACTTTCACAGGTTCCGCTGCCCTCTTCGGCTGGTTTGATACAAGTAACTGGAAGCTGCTCGCGTTATTATTTGCTCTTGTTATCTTCATTTATATTGTCCTGTGGGTCATCTACCGCCTTATTCATAGTGTTGAAGCGAAGCAACTGAATGAAGAACTGGCTAATTATAAAAGGAAGAAGGCTGGAGCGAATGAAAATAATTGAAATTAAAAATCTAACGAAGAACTATGGCAAGTTTAAAGCGGTGGAGGACATATCCTTTAATGTGGAGAAAGGGCATCTTTTCGCATTTCTAGGCGTAAATGGTGCGGGAAAATCGACGACCATCCATATGATCGCCACCCGCCTCCAGCAGTCAAAGGGATCTATCTTCGTCGATGGCTTCCAAGCAGGCAAGAATGATGCAGAAATTCGCAAGCGGATCGGCTTGGTTTTTCAAGATAACGTACTGGATGATGTTTTGACCGTAAAGGAGAATCTCGACATGTGGGGGAGGTTCTATGGGTTGTCAAAAAACGAGACTCAGAAGAGTATCTCCTGGGTAACCGAAACCCTGCAGCTGGAACCGATCCTTATAAAGCAATTCCGGCAGCTGTCAGGCGGACAGAAACGGCGTGCTGAAATCGCCCGGGCTCTCCTTCACCGGCCAGCAATTCTATTTTTAGATGAACCGACAACGGGTCTGGATCCACAAACCAGAGTCGATGTATGGAAGACCATTGCAAGTCTGCAGCAGCAACTCCAGATGACTGTCTTTCTGACAACGCATTACATGGAAGAAGCAGCAGAAGCCGATCAAATTGTGGTCATCGATAAAGGCAGAATCAAAGCACAAGGGACACCTGCAGAGTTAAAACGGCTTTACGCTTCAGATACATTGCGCTTACAAGTGAACGATAACGAATTAACAGTAAGGTATATAGATGAACATCGTTACAGCTATAGCCTAAAGAACGAAATTTTCCAGATTCTAGTTTCAAATAGCTTGCAAGCATACCATATCCTCCGAGATTTAGAAGGTATTGTCACAGATTTTGAATTAATCAAAGGCAGTCTGGACGATGTATTCATTAACTTAGTAAAGGAGAATATACATGCACACAATCTGGCAGCTGACTAAGCGCTCTAACCGACTATATTTTCGTGACAAAACTGCTGTCTTCATGTCTTTACTCACGACTGGTATCATCATCGTTCTTTATCTGCTTTTTCTCGCTGATGTGACAACTGATAGTGCCCAGCAAGCAGCGCAGGGAGCCGTCGGCATGAAAGAACTCATGCAAAGCTGGCTTCTAGCCGGGATCATCGTTGTTATTTCACTGACAGTCACACTTTCCGTATTGGGCACAATGATCGAGGATGCTGCGAGCAATCAGCTGCACGCACTGCTGATTACACCTATCACCCGGACCCAATTGGTTATCGGATATTTATTATCCGCTTGGCTTATAGCTGTTCTATTTTCTGTAGGCGCATTATTGCTGGCCCAAAGCTACTTTTGGCTGACTGACAAACCTACCGTCAGTTGGAATAGCTTGCTATTGGCAATCGGTTTAATCATGCTAATTACTTTTTCTTCAGCCGCCTTCCTATTTGCCATTACAGTTTTAATCCGATCACGGAAATCATTCTCCTCCATGGGTACTCTGGTTGGCACCCTATCCGGATTCCTGCTTGGAATCTATATTCCTATCGGTCAGCTGCCAGTATTCGTACAGGAAATAACCAAGTTCTTTCCCCCGACTTATGGAGTTGCAGCACTGCGTGACGTTCTGATGCAGCCTGCTATAGACATTACTTTCGCAGATGCTCCGGCCTTCATTTTAGATGAGTTTAAAGAAACATTCGGTCTGCAGATTAATTTATTTGATGCTGCTGCCCAGTTTCCCGTCATACTCGGTATTCTTCTTTTGACGGGGGTTATATTTTTAAGTCTTGGTGTATGGTTGCGATCTGTACGGATGTAGATTGACAAGAGTAATGGATACTAAAATAAGCACCTTCTTCGAAATTCGATGAAGGTGCTTTTATTAGCTAAACAAACGATTGATCATAAAACAAATTCCAACAAATTTCTATTCTTGAAGATACCGATACAACGTTGTCTTACTGATACCTGTTTCAATTGTTATATCCGCTATCGAGTACTTCTTGCTACGATACATATCGATAGCTTTTTGGACATTTCTATCTGGCTTGCGCGGTCTCCCGCCCGCTCGGTTCTTTGCTTTTGCTTCAGAAAGTCCTGCTTTGGTCCTTTCTCCTACTACTTCTTTCCGGAATACAGCAATCTGCTCCAAATGCTGAAAGAATGAATCCTCTCTTGTATCAATATTATCTTCAATCGATACGAGGGATGTCTGCTTCTCCTGCAGATTACGGCAAATTTCTATTAGATGCTTTGTCGAATTTGCCAGGCTGTAAAGCTTACGTACAACAAGTACATCACCCGGCTGCAGGTTCTCCAGGAGCTCCTCTAATAAAGGTTGCCCCTGGACGTCTTCTTTCTCCTCTATCACTGTTTCGCAGTTTATTATTTCTGCTGGCCGATGGTCCCATTTTCCCTGGACGAATTCCCGTATATATCCAATCATCATGTTATCTCACTCCAAATAAAGTACCAAAAACGGTAGTTTTGGTTCAAAAACTAACTGATTCGTGTTACAGTAAGCTTATCAAAATTCGGACACGACTTCTATGAGACTTAGAAGTCAACAAAATTATATAAAATGAGGTGTGTGTAAATTGGCAGCAGTACTATTAAATAAGCAATGGTTCGGTAACATCCGCGGAGACATTCTTTCTGGTATCGTTGTTGCTTTGGCTCTGATTCCTGAAGCGATAGCATTCTCCATCATCGCAGGCGTGGACCCGATGGTCGGATTGTATGCTTCCTTCTCGATGGCAGTCGTCATTGCCATTGTCGGCGGGAGACCGGCAATGATTTCTGCAGCAACAGGAGCAATGGCGTTATTGATGGTAACCTTGGTGAAGGAGTACGGGTTGCAATATTTATTTGCCACTACGATCCTGACTGGGGTATTACAGCTTTTATTCGGCGTATTAGGTATTGCCCGTTTTATGAAATTCATCCCGCGTTCTGTCATGATCGGATTCGTGAACGCACTCGCCATTCTGATTTTCATAGCGCAGGTTCCGCATTTTATAGGAATCAATACAACTACCTATGTTGTAGTGGGAATCACGCTCGCCATCATCTATTTGTTCCCGCTCATCACCAAAGCCGTTCCTGCTCCGCTTGTAGCCATTTTGGCAGTGACGATATTGTCGTTGTTCCTGCATATTGATGTTCGGACTGTCGGGGACTTGGGGGAAATTAAACAAGCACTGCCTTCTTTCCTTATTCCAGACATCCCTCTCAACTTGGAGACCTTGCAAATTATCTTTCCGACTGCACTTGCTTTGTCGATCGTCGGATTGCTGGAATCCTTGCTGACTGCGTCCATCGTCGACGACATGACGGATACAGGCAGTAACAAGAACAAAGAAGCTCGCGGACAAGGTATTGCCAACATAGTAACTGGCTTTTTCGGTGGAATGGCAGGCTGCGCAATGATCGGACAGTCCGTCATCAATGTTAAATCCGGCGGCCGCGGACGCCTTTCTACGCTTGTTGCAGGTATATTCCTGATGTTCCTCATTCTCGTATTAGGAGACTGGGTAGTAAGAATTCCAATGCCCGCGCTTGTAGGAGTCATGATTATGGTCTCCATTGGTACATTTGATTGGTCTTCCATCCGAAGCCTTACACGTGTTCCATTATCAGATTCATTTGTCATGGTCATGACTGTCATCGCTGTAGTGGCAACGCATAACTTATCCATCGGTGTATTCATTGGTATCCTGTTAAGTGCTATTTTCTTTGTCGCAAAAATATCGAAAGTGAAAGTCGAAAAAAGAACTGGCGCATCAGCAGACCATATTCGATACACTATTAGCGGGCAGCTGTTCTTTGCTTCCGTGACCGATTTCACGGATAGCTTTTCCTATGAAGATACAGCCAAACACATAACACTTGATTTCACCAACACGCATGTTTGGGATGACTCCGCAGTGGCAGCCATTGACAAAGTCGTGCTAAAATTCAGGGAGAAGGGCTCCTCCGTTACCTTAGAGGGGTTGAACAAGGATAGCCAAGCACTCATGCACAGATTGACAACTAGCGATTCAACACATGTGAACGTATCAAACCATTAAAAGGCGGTGCATCCATGTATAAGAAAATCGTAGTGGCAATTGACGGATCCGACCACTCCTTCCTTGCAGCAGAGCATGCCATACAGTTGGCAAAGCTGCAGCCGGGAACCCACGTTGAAGGAATTCAAGTACTTGATTATGAAAAGACAAAAGCAGATGTTCTGCACAGCACGGATCCAATTCAACTGCAAAGCAAACGTGACGAAAAGCTCCAGCGTTTCCGCGATGCGTTCGAAGCAGCATCCATCCATTACAAACTGATTATGAAACACGGCGAACCTGCATCGATGATCTTAGAGCATGCACGTGATACTCGAGCTGATCTCATTATCATGGGCAGCCGCGGACTGAATCCACTCCAGGAAATCGTCCTCGGAAGTGTCAGCAGCCGTGTAGCGAAACGCGCGAAATGTTCTGTCATGATCGTCAAATACCTGCCGTAATAAAAGGCTGCTGAATGATTTCGGCAGCCTTTTTAATAACTACTATAGTACCTAAGAGGAGTGATGTAATGAAGATACGAAAGCTCCACCCAACTGAAACCCCGCCCATGGACCTTTTGCTCGAAGCAGACCCTTCTAAAACAAAGATAGAGGCATACCTTCGTTCCGGAAGCAGTTTTATTGCAGAAATAGGCAATCAAATCTCCGGCATCTATGTTCTATTGCAGACTAAATCAGACACCGCGGAAGTAGTTAATATTTCAGTAAGAGAAGCCGATCAAGGAAAGGGTGTCGGTAAAAAACTCATCCACCACGCCATTGGGCAAGCCCGCATACAAGGCTATACTAAATTGGAAGTAGGGACAGGAAATTCAAGTATAGATCAAATCGCCTTCTACCAAAAATGCGGTTTCCGAATGAAAACAATAGAGCATGATTTCTTTCTTCGCCACTATGAAGAACCTATTTTTGAAAACGGTATTCAGTGCCGGGATATGGTCCGTTTTGACTATAACCTGTAAACGGCTTTAATTCTTGTCTAATTTATATTATCTATTTCTATGGTCACCAAGGTCCTTTTGACTGGATTTCTTTATTAAAACTTCCATTTTTCCAATTTAATTCCCTTAACCATCTAGATATTTAGTAGGATAAGATTATAATAATAATGCTGTCTTTATTATTTTTATACTATTATCCTGATGAGACAGGGAAAGGAGAACTTATGAAGTTCTGTAAAGAATGCGGTAAAGAACTGAAGCCTGGCGCCCAGTTCTGTAATAACTGCGGCACAAGCGCAAGCGGAACACCCACTCCCCAGCGCCAGCAGCAAGCCGCGCCCAAGAAGAAAATGAGTAAGAAGAACAAGATTATCCTAGCGAGTGTCATCGCAGTACTGATTATCTTGTTTGCCGGCTACAAGACTGGTGAAGCAATGACCAGTAAAGATAAGGTGATCGACAAGTTTGAAACGGCTTTAGCAGAGAAAGATGCAAAGAAACTTGCGAAGGTCCTTACTACAGATGATAAAGAGCTCAAGATTGATGAGGATTCCGTACAGGGACTCATAGCTTACTACAATGAAAATCCGGAGGAATTGGACATTTTAGTAGCGGATATGAGAAGCCAAACAGAGGAAACAGTTGCGTATGCCACTGGTCCTATCCACCTTTCTAAGGATGGGAAAAAACTTCTTCTGTATGATAATTACGAAATTAACGTTCAGCCTTATTACATAACTCTAGCTACTGCTTATAAAGATACGGTGCTTAAAGTAGATGGGAAAGAAGTTGGACAAGCAGACGCAGATGATTTCGAAAAGACATATGGCCCATTTGTACCAGGTACTCACGAAGTATCAGCTGAACTGACACACGATATGATAGAAATGGCTGCAACAGAAAGTATGGACCTCTACAGCGAGGATACGAACCCATACAGTGACCTGCAGGTGGAAGGTTCTATAACAGAAGATACGAGGAAACAAATCATGGATCAGATCAATGCGGTCGGTGATCAGCTGGCAAATGCCAAAGCTGCCAAAGACACAAGTCTGCTAAAAGATGCCGGAAAACCATTTAAGCAGATGGTCCAAGACGAAATCGACAGTTTGGATTCTTGGGATTATTCCTACGAGGGTTCCTACCTATCATCGGAATTCGACCTGGATACGTTTAATGTAACCAAATTGGATACCGGGTGGGCGGTAACAGCTGATGTCAGCCAAACGTTCAATGAAGCGGAGATTTATGATGGAGCATCAACTGATCTAGAAGAGCAGTCCCATGAACTCAATTACGTCATGATCTATGATGAAAAAGCAAAGAAATGGCAAGCATATGATGCAGATTATAACTATTTCAGCTCCATCGGTGAAAACACCGAGATAGTGGAGAACAAGAAGCCTACGTTATATGAAGCGGATGGATCCAGTAAATCCGATGAAACAAAAACGGCTGACAGCAGTGCTGAAGGAGATATTCCTGACACAGCAGCCACATTGATGGACAACTACCTGCATGGCTTAATAGACGCAATTAATGATGATAGCTTCAGCAGCGTTTCTCCATATATGGCAGAAGGATCAGCGTTATACGAATCCCAACAGACACTTGTTGATAATTTGACATCCAAAAGCATCACAGAATCCCTGGACGATTACGAGATCACAAGCTATGAAGAAGACGGTGATTCGGCGACTATCACAACAAAAGAAACAATTACAATCTCATACAGCGACGGCACCTCCGAACAACAGGATTATGATTGGACATACACAGCTGAGAAATCGGGAGACGATTGGAAGCTGACGAATATTGAGTAAAACAAAAGAGACAGGATTTCCTGTCTCTTTTCCTAATTAAAAGATTGAAAATTGATTCATGAGTTCTTCCATTTGTTCTATTAGTTCTTCCAGATACATTCTTTGAGCAATATACAAAACAATCATTGTACAGATAGTCACAAATAAAGAGCTGTATACAATATCCAAGCCACTTCTGCTATCACGATATAGGCTTACCAACACAAGCACTGGAACAATGAAAAAGGTGCCAACGAAACCAATAGTAGTAAACCACAAAAAAAGATTAATATTTACTAGTGCAAGCAGGAAACCTAATGCTACTAATCCTAGGAAAGGAATTAAATAGCTCCCGTACCTAACTATTATAGATTTGAAGCTTGTTTCAATCTTTGAGAGTTTGCTCGCAGCAAATACCAAAACTGCCACCACGAAAACAAAAAACGCAAAGAAGATAAACGGCTTGATAGCAAACTCGACAAATGATAACTCAATGTCTAGTTCATCCGCACTTAGCATGTCTCCAAAAAGAGGTACAGTGCTTATTTCCTTTAATAAATTCTTCATCCCGATATAAACTGTCAATCCTAAAAACACAGCGAAGAGAATCATCGTGATGATACTATTCGTCAGATTGCTAACACCGTAGCGCTTACCTGAGCTAAATGGGTGTTTAATCACATCAGCAAAATAATGGAAAAATGATAATGATGCCTGTTTTGTGACCTCAAGGTACTCATTCGCCTTGGCACTTTCGCCCGATGAAACTGCTTCTTGCTGTGTGTGACCTGCTGCAGTTTGCCCTTGCAAAGCTGCACCGCAATTCTCGCAAAACTTACTCCCCTCTGTATTGTTGTGTCCACATGACGGACATGCTACCATAAAATCTACCCCTTACCTAAAATATTGCACATTTCTCTATGTACTTCCTCATTATACAAAAAATAGGCCAAAAGAGGCAGTACTTATTAGAATAAGCATGTAAAAAGGCATACATAAGTCATCATATGTACACCTTCTTTTTGTCCATCTTATCGACTTCCTACATTAAGCCTCTGCCTTAGCCTGTGCTCTTGCGGCAAGTCGATAATAGCGACCATCAGATGCAACGACGTTTTCTCCGTGAAGAAGAACTGTCTCACCAGACGGCAAGTGAACATAAGGAACTGCCTCCCGTTTCTCCGTGAATTTGATTTCGCGTTTAACACTGATTTCTTTCCGCTGATGGACGAGGTTCGCCAAGTCCTCGACGATGGCACTGGCCGTCGGCAGGGCGCCGGCACCTGGCCCTTGAAGCTTCAGCTTGCCAACCAGATCACCTTCCACACATACAGCATTATCTACTCCATCCACACTGTACAGCGGGTGTCCAGCTGTTAGGATGACTGGTTCTACAGATGCCGTCACTTCTCCACCCGCATTTTCAAGCGTGGCAACATGTTTAATTTTCCACCCTTGTTCTGCGGCTGCACGGATATCCTGTGAGGAAACCGAACGGATTCCCCTGCGCGTGACCTTCTCCCAATCCGGCTGTGCTTCAAATAACAAATCACTCAACACCATTAGTTTATAAAACGCATCCCAGCCATCAACATCATTGGCGGGATCTGCTTCTGCAAAACCAGCTTCCTGCGCAAGCCGCAGCGCCTCTCCAAATGGAAGGCCCTTATCGGACATTTCCGTCAGAATGAAATTGGATGTGCCATTTAAAATCGCCTCTACTTTGACGACATGATTAATATGCAGAAGCTGCTTCAGCGTCCCAATCACCGGTACACCACCCGCGACTGCTGCTTCATATTCCAGCCGAACACCTTTATCCTTTGCCAATTGCTTCAGCTCCGCGCCCCGGGAAGCAATCAATTCTTTATTCGCCGTGATGATATGACAGCCGTGCTGGATTGCTTCCGTTAAATAACTGAAAGCAGGCTCAATTCCGACACTCGCTTCGATGATCACATCAAGATCTGATATAGAGAACAACTCCGCTGCATCGTCTGTCAGCAATGCGTCCGTCACTTGCTGCGCATACTTCTGCTTTTCCCGCACCAAGACACCTGCCACATGTACCTCCTTCCCGAAAATCGTCTGCAGGTTCTCCTGATGGGAGCGGATCGTCCTCCCCACAGCGCTTCCTACAGTGCCGTATCCTATCAATCCAATCTTCACTGCTGTCATCTGTTTTGCCTCCTCGAATGGTTTTCTGCATAAAAAAAGCCTCCCTGAGAGGACAGGGAGACGAATGTACCGTGCTGTGTCTTCTCTCATCTACAGGAATTAGCACCTATACAAGTCAAAGTTACACTTGCAGGTTGCCGGGCATCATCGGGCCAGTCCCTCCGCCGCTCTTGATAAGAGTTTTGTATATTCATTTGTTATGAAGGAGTTTAGCATGAATAAGATACAGAGTCAACTGAAAATTCTAACAACATCATCCGACAAGACTGTCATAAAGGGAACGCGCCCGGCTTATGTCAGCCACACCATGAATGATTGCCCTGCCATCAGCAAATAGGACAAATCTATGACCCTTGTATTGAAAAGCCAGCAGGTATTCATTAACAGTGATCTGGTCGACTGCACAAACCCACTCTTCAGATAAAGCTTGCAGGTTCAATGATTTTTTCGCGCTAGGCCTTATATGGACAGCCTCCCTTCCGCAAAGGACATCCAGTCTCGTCCGGGAGGAGCCATTCAAAAAAGGCAATACTGCATGTGAGCCGCAGCTGGAACAACTTGAATCGCGAAGGTTTTTCACATCCACTCTCGTATAATCCCCTGTCCAAATATCAAATGCACATAGTTCTGCCTTTACTTCCTGACCGCATAAGATTCGCAATGCTTGTGTCACTTGCATCGCCGCCACCCATTGGACAATCGGGCTGATGATTCCTGCCGTATCACATGTTTCACTTTGCTGCGGAAGCTGTTCCAGGAGACAGTGAAGACATGGAGTATCTTTACCCGCAAGCACTGGGTAGGTTATCCCGTAGCTGCCCACACATGCACCATATAAGTACGGAATACCGTGCTTCAATGCAGCATCATTGACGATTAAACGTGTCTCGAAATTATCGGTAGCATCCAGAATTACATCAGCACCTTCAATCAAGCGCTCGACATTATGGTAATCAACATTTTCAATCACGGTATGCAGCGTCACTTGTTGATTGATTGCCTGTAGTCGCTCCTTTGCTGCAGAAGCTTTCGGCAAATAAGAGGCAGCATCTTGCTCTGTATACAGCTGCTGGCGCTGGAGATTATGGAATTCAACATAATCCCGATCAATAAGCATCAGTTCTCCAATACCAGCACGTACAAGCATCTCTGCAGAAGCAGAGCCTAATGCCCCCATCCCAATTAAGACAATTTTACCGTTTTCAACCTGTGCCTGCCCATCCTTGCCAAGGAACAGCTCCTGTTTCCGATAACGATCCTTCATCAGGTAAACAAACCTTCATTCGGGCTGCTAGCTACTGCGTAATTTTTTTCGGGAATTCTTCCTGCTTCAAAACCTAAACGACCTGCTTCAATAGCCAGCTTCATCGCATATGCCATTCGAACAGGGTCTGCAGCTCCGGAAACAGCTGTATTCAACAAGACACCATCAGCCCCGAGCTCCATTGCATACGCAGCATCTTTTGGCGAACCAATACCAGCATCAACAATGACCGGTACACTGCTCTGTTCAATGATCATACGCAGGTTGAAAGGATTGATGATACCTTTTCCCGAACCAATTGGCGATGCACCTGGCATAATCGCATGTACTCCCAGATCCACGAGCCGCTTGGCCAAGACAACATCATCCGACGTGTAAGGCAGGACAATGAAGCCCTCTTCCAACAGCATTTCAGATGCCCGCAGTGTCTCAACTGGATCAGGAAGCAATGTCCGGTCACAGCCAATCACTTCCACCTTCACCATGTCGCATAACCCCGAAGCTTTAGCCAGTTTGGCAATTCGAACAGCCTCTTCTGCCGTCTTTGCACCTGCTGTATTCGGCAGTAAAGAGTACTTTTCCAGATCAAGCTGTTCCAGGAGATTTGGCTGGGATGGCTCAAAGATATCCATCCGTCTCACAGCAAATGTCAGTATCTCTGCCTTCGAAATATCGACTGCCTTTTCCTGCACCTCAAATGACGGGTATTTGCCTGTTCCCAATAATAAGCGGGAAGCAAAAGTCTTCTCTGCAATCTGTAACATTCTTCATCCTCCTCCTACAAAATGAATCAGCTCGACTTTATCGCCATTTCTAATCGGCTGCTCTGCATACGAAGCTTTATTAATGATCTCTTTGTTCAGTTCGACAATCACAATCCTTTTCTCCAGGGAAAGTGATGCTAACAGCTGAGCTATAGTCTTGATATCAGGGGATAATTCCTGCTGCCTGCCATTCAGCTGAATATTCACATCAATACCTCCTCGCCAGTGTTCAATCTATCGACACGAAATGCTTCCTTCCATTCTTCCAGAACTTCATTGCTGCTTATCAAATCACAAATCATCTTGCCCGTAGCTGGGGCAAGCAGAATGCCATTGCGCTGATGGCCAGCAGCGATATACAAGCCCTTCATTTCTGGATGCTCACCAATCAGCGGCTTCCCATCGTATGTCTGAGGTCTGAGACCTGCCCAGCTTCTGAGGAATGGCATTTTATCAACCACTGGCAGCATCTTTCTAGCTTTCTCCATGATAGTCTGTAATCCGCCAAGCGTGGGCTCGGTGCTCCAATCATCCTTGACCTTTGTTGCACCTATGATCAGCTCATTGTTGTTACGCGGAACAATATAATGCTGATCATGGAATAAATTGCATGTAAGAGGAGTTTGCGTATTCGTAACAGCAATGCACTCACCCTTCACTGGAAAAATCGGCGTCCCCAAACCTGAACGCTGGAGCAGAGCATTACTCCAAACTCCGCTGGCAATCACCACACGATCTGCTTGCCATTCTCCTTTGGAAGTCCGTAACCGATAATGAGCAGATTCCTTCACAATCTCATCGACCCGGGTATAAGCGTTAATCCGGGCACCTAGCATACGGGCAGCTGTATGGAATCCTCTGCAGGCAATTGCAGGTGTGACATGCACATCTTCTGCCATATGAAGAGCGCCAGAAACTGCTTCTGACAGACCAGGTACTTTCTTTGACACAGTTGCACGATCCAGCCATGTTACTCCTTCCAACGAAGAGAACGGAGAGTTCAATGTTTCTTCTCCTGTAAAAACAAGCTGTAATAAACCACCTGGGCGACGTTCCATGTCTATCCCTGTCAGAGAGCGAATATCCTCTTCTGCCTGTTCATAGAGCCTTTGACTAGTACGGGCAAAGGGATAAAGGGAAGCACCGAATTCCTTATATTCTGAATGGGCACCTAGCATACCAGCTGCTGCTTGCGTCGAGCCTGATCCGACTTGGCCCGCTTCCAGCAAATCGACTTGATGGCCTGCTTTCGCTAAATAATAAGCGATTGCACTGCCGATGATACCTCCTCCAACAATTGCTACTTCAGTGGATCTCTTCAAGACGCAGACACTCCTCCCTTAATTTCTTCACGGCATCCAGCGGGTTTGCAGCAGAAAAGATACCACTCATAACAGCAACCCCATCTAACTCAAACGCTTTCAAAGAAGCCAACCGCTCCACATCAATTCCTCCTATTGCGTATAACGGAATGCGGGTATTCTGACGGATATACCCTAAATTGGCTAAAGGCTGCGGTGATTTCCCCTTCTTACTGGCTGTCGGAAAACAATGCCCATACAGCGCGTATGCCGCCCCGACAGCCTCCGCCTGTACTGCTTCTTCAAACGAATGGACAGGCGCACCAATCAGCAATTCAGGATACAGCTTTTTCAATTCTTCCAGTGGAAGGCCATGACCTGGTATATGCACTTGCTTCAAGCCAAGCAGCAAAGCTATATCCATTCGGTCATTAAGCCAAAGCTTATGTGCTGGCAGCCCTTCGTCCAATAGCTCTTTACAAAGCTGATATACTGTACCAGCAGGCTTATGTTTCTCCCTGATCTGCACATGATCGACATAAGGGTGTATCTCCATCAAGATACGCCTTAAATCTGCTGGCTCATATGCATCATCGGTTACTGCCATCAATTTGATTGCCATCACCTCCTGGAAATACGAACAGGCCGGACATACAAAAAACACCACTCCCCAAAGGAAAGTGGTGTGAAACTTGCGAATGAATACATACAAAAGAGCATGTAAACCCGAGTGTCTACACTTTCCTACGCAGGTCCGAACCTGTTCAGGTTTTGAGGGTTTAAAGAGTCACTACTCTTCATCTCAGCCCTTATGAAGGGATCCCCTAGTGTGAAAATCTATATGAACTTACCCACATCGTAACATAAATAGCATTTTATGCAAGATTCTGATTACCAAAAAAGAAAAGACCATCTGATTATATCCAGATGGTCTTTTCTGCCTGACTCAGTACTTATAAGATTGTCCGCCATCAATCGGTACAACAGTAGCATTGATGAAGTTTGCCTGATCGGAAAGAAGGAATGCAACGAGATAACCGACTTCTTCCGGCTTACCAAAACGTTTCATCGGGTTGACGCTGACGAATTCCTTGCCCGCTTCTTCCCAGTTATCTCCGCCAAGCTGACGAAGGGATCCTTCAACCATTGGCGTCATGATGGCACCTGGAGCAATGGCTTTGATGCTCACACCGAATTGTCCGTATTCGATACCGGAGTTTTTCGTAAGACCTACTACACCATGCTTACTTGCTGCATAGCCGGACTGGTTGCCGATTCCGCGGATACCACCTACAGAAGCTGTATTTACTACAGAACCATAGCCCTGCTCCTTCATTACTTTGAGTACGTGGCGCATGCCGTAGAATACGCCATTCAAGTTGATGTTCACAACGCGGTCGAATTCGTCTACAGGATACTCTTCTGTCAGATTTTGCGTTCCTTCCACACCAGCGTTGTTAAAGAAACTATCGATCTTACCAAATTGATCAATTGTTTGTTTTACATACGCCTCAACTTCCGGCTCATTTGCACAGTTTGCCACAATCGTAAGAACCTCTGCCTCTGGTGCTGCAGCCAATATTTCCTGCTTCGTTTCTTCCATGCCTTTTTCACTTAAATCAACAAGAGAAAGCTTTGCGCCTTCTTTTGCTACTTGCAAAGCTGCTGCGCGTCCTAACCCAGAACCCCCACCTGTAATCAATACTACTTTATCTTCAAAACGTTTCATCGAAATCTCTCCTTTTCTGATTCTGTTAAATTGCAGTAAATCCGCCATCAATCGGCACTACTACACCATTTATATAAGGTGCTTTACCAGTCAATAGGAACGTGACAAGCTCTGCTACTTCCTCTGGCTGGCCAAGGCGCTTCTGCGGAATCGGTTCTGTCGCATTTTTGAATGCATCAGGATTCTTTTCCTTATACTCTCGAACCATTGGCGTTTCTGTCGTACCTGGAGCAATTGCATTTACGACAATGCCTTGCTCGGCATACTCAGCAGCCAACGTCTTTGTGATCCCAACCATTGCATGCTTCGTAGCAGAATATGTACCAACTGTGGCTTGTCCTACAACACCTGCTGTGGATGACGTGTTGACAATTCGCCCGCCGCCATTAGCTAGCATAACTTCCAATACATATTTCAACCCGTAAAGGGCGCCGTTTAGATTAATTCCTAATACCATATCGATCTGCTCAATCGTATTATCCACGAATTTTACGCCAGGACCAGAAATACCGGCATTATTATAGAACATGTCGATAGTACCAAATGCCTCGACCGTTTTATCTACATAATGTTTCACTTCTTCTGCCTTGCTTACATCCGCTTTGATGAAAATAGCTTTTGACCCTTTTTCTTCTATTAAGCGAACCGTCTCTTTACCGGCTGCCTCAGAAACGTCAACGACGCTGATTGCGATACCTTCTTCTGCTAGTCGCAATGCTGCAGCTTGTCCAAGACCACTGCCGCCTCCTGTGATGACTGCTACTTTCTGCTCATTCATAAGCAAAGCTCCCTTCAATATGTATAAATAGGTTAATTTACCTACTCCATATGTAAGAGCTTACACCTTTGAAGAAGATACAGCAAGCTATTTGCAACTGTGCTAAAACTTTTTTTGAACATATACAATTAGTATGTTCAAAAAAGTTTAAAGGTTTTTGACAGAGGCGAAAATGGTGCTGCTCATTTATTTAGCTGCTTTAGCAGCAAATAAAGATGGTAATATGTTTCTCCGATAGACCATTTGTCTGGTTGAGGCCTCATCCATTCTCTATTGCTGTATTCACGGATATTTTCCTAAACCTTCCTCCTTTGCAGATAGATAGTCTCAACATGTTCCTGCATATAGCTGCTTTTCATTTTGCTTCCACAGATATGTTCTCTTTATGAATCAGATGCACTGGTGCAGATGGCAAGTTGACCAGCTTCTCACCTAGGAAATCAGGTTTAATCGAAAGCTTCCCGATTTTTTCTAAGGGAATCCATTCATAATGGAACTCTCCTCCTTCTGGTGATATGACTTCTCCTATTCCGCACAGCCTGTCTTCAACATCCTGGATTAGATAAATAAAACTATATTCATGATAGGGCCGACCTTTGTAGGTGAAGAAATTCTCCACTGAACATAACAGCCGCTCTGCCCTTACAGGTATGCCAAGTTCCTCTTCGAATTCCCTTTCCACAGCCTGTCCTGAATCTTCTCCTAACTGAATACGTCCGCCAATTAGTGTCCAGAACGGATCTTTCTTGTTCTTGTGCAGCAGCACATGACTATCTTTTACAATAATGCCTGCCGTCCGGCAATTCAGCATCTGTTCACCTAAATCGATGGTCAAGTCCTGTGTCATTTGCTTCTTTCCCCCGATTCTTCGATTGCTTGAACAATGTAATACGGGCCAGCTCCGTGGTTTGAAGGTACCACTATCTTTCTTCCCGTCTCTGGATAATAAGCAGAATGGAAACTCACGCCCGGATCAAAGCCGACAACATAATACTTATTGATTTTTTCCTCCTCTTTTTTTATCCATATTCCATATCCGTATGACGTTTCCTCCTCGACTTGGACATACGGCTTCAGCAGCGCCCCGGTAAGTTCTGCGTTCAGGAGTTTATACTGAGTCAGTGCATCCCAGAAACGCGCCATATCGGTAACACTCACATACACCCCGCCATCCGCGCCGCCCCTTACTGGTAACGCATAAATATTGGAACGATACTCATCATCTTCCTTGATATAACCAATTGCTGTATTCTCTGGCAGCTTATCAAATGTAAAATATCCAGCCTCTGTCATTCCAGCGGGTTCAAAGATATGCTTTTGGACAAAAACAGTAAATGGTTCTTTAGCAATTTCTTCCACCACTAATCCCAACACGATAAAAGCAGCATTGTTATAATGGAACCGTTCACCAGGTAAAAACATCATCTTCTTATCTTCGAACAATGGCAGAAAATCCGCACCCGATCTTACTCGGTACATCGGCAACGTTTGCCACAGCTCCTCAAAGTCATCCATTTCTTCTTCATCGAAATAATCCGGTATGCCAGACGTATGCGTCAGCAGCTGGTGAATTGTAACGTCCTTATGAAAATGCGGAAATGCTACCGGGAGACAATCTATTAACTTGGTCTGGAAATCCAGTCGCCCTTGCTCCACTAGCTTGGCAATCGCCACGGCTGTGAAGATCTTTGCTCCAGAAGCTATTCCAAACCTTGTTTGCTTATCAAATGCTAGCTCATCTTGCTTATTGGCATAGCCATTTTGGAAGAAAAAGCTTTCTTGATTCTCTTCTACAACATATGCCACACCTGAGAAATCTACTTCCTCTGCTACCTTTTCTAACTTATTCTCTAAACCGCTCATACTCAAATATCCCCCTCTTTTGAATCTTCAAAATACTTACAGCAGTCTACTAGTAAAAGAATCAGCCATCGGCCGACCGGTGCCGCCAATGGCAGCAACAGAAACCCGTAGATGAAACCCCACACAATAATATCACCGACCGCTAAGTTTTCCAGTTTATTTCCCCACACGACCATATGAGTCGTCAGGGAACCAATCGTACCGGCATAGGCGACCACAATAAAAGCCATGATGCTGCTGATAGCCCATTTAACCCCTTCACTGACTCGTTCAATTCTTTTGAATTGTGCTCCAGCAATACTGAAAACCATCAGAAAGGGCACAACGACCTGAAGGAATACCCCGATATACATTATCGAGGGTGCGGCTGCCATTAGAAAAGAGGTACTGACAACAATCACAAAAATAAAGGTACAAAGTACAGCAGCTGTGATACTGAATGCAGCTCCAACAATCATTCCTTTCACACTCATGCAATCGACCCCTATTCTCCACTCACAAACCATGTTACCATAATTGGAAATATATGAAGGATATAAAAAGTATGAATGGGGCTGATTGTTATGCGCATTGCTGTCCTGACAGATATACATGGAAACCTTGCTGCACTGCAGGCTGTGTTAGGAGATATAGACAAGCGTGGAGATGTCGAGCACATATACTGCCTCGGTGATATGCTGGCGATCGGTTATGAAACTGATCGTGTACTGGAGCTTTTATTTGGCAGAGATGACATATCAATCATTACCGGAAATCATGATGAAGCTGTGCTGGCCCTAAGCAGACAGGAGACTTACCCCGAAAGCCACAAGAACGAAAGAGCACATCACCAGTGGATTGCCGACCGAACTGATTCAGGTTACCTTGACTTACTTCATAAGCAGCCACGCCAAATCAATCAGCATATCAAGGGGCATGCCGTTTTGTTCACGCACTACCATATCCACCCAGATAAAGTGAATGCCCACATAAGCGAGGATCCTTTCTCTCGTATTGTTGCACCTTCTCTTGAAAATCTAGAGATGCTGTTTCAGGAACAAAAGGATACAGAACTCATTTGTTTTGGTCATCATCACCCACTTCATCATTTTCGTAACGATCGAAAAATCTTTCTGAATCCAGGCTCTCTCGGCTGCCAGCCAAAACCGATCGCACCTTATGCAATTGCAAGGATAGAAGAAGATATTAGAACAACCGTAATAGAAGTACCTTATGACAACAGAGCTTATTTAAGAGGATATGAAAGATTGGAAGTGCCAGAATGGGATATCATCCTGAAAATCTTTCATGGAGGACAGCTGCAGAAATAAAAAAAGCGGACAACTGATTGTCCTCTTTTCATGTAGTAGGAAGACCTTTCCCTCCGAGCGTTTGCAGGGTATTGATACGTTCCATTCCTGTTATAAGAGGCTTTGCCCGTCGGATTAATGTTTGTGTCGCATCTAAAGCAAGTGAGGCTTGATGAGCCGCTTCATCCTTCCATACTTCGTATACATATACTGCTTGCGGCTCTTCATGAGACACACTGACCTGATATATTTCACAGCCATCTACTTGCCCCATAGCCTCCGCTGCATCCAGCAGTATCGAACTCAATTCATCTCTATCATCTTTATGGACTAGAAATCTCCCGTACAAGCCGAATTTCTCCATTCAGTTCATCCTTTCGCAAGAAACAGTTTGAAGGGAATATTCGACACGATCTATACGAATCCCTCTATCTGGAACGTAAAGCCGACTTATTCACACTTCGGAATGACCAAACTGCAAAAGCAAGCGAGAAGATTACTAACAGACTTCCGACATGCGCTGTCGTCTGCATCGAGGATGTAGCACCATTGACAAGACCGCCTACTAATGAACCTAATGAAATACCTATCTGCAGCGCTGAATTGTTGAAGCTCTGGTGTATCCCAGCTGTCTCTGCATCCGATTCAATGATATAGTTCTGCAGCGGCGGCGCCAGACTCCAGCTTAAGGCTGCCCAGATTACCATCACCACAAGGAATAATGGGAAGGAAACTGTAGAGAATGGAAGCAGGAATAAAATAATTGCAAATGATGCCACTACAAGGATGATACTCACTTTGGACCCAAATTTATCTGCCAGACTGCCTCCAAAGGCTCCTCCACCAACTGCTGCGATACCGAAAATAAAGTAGCAAATACTAATCCATTGCGTATTCAGACCTAACTCCGATTCAAGGAAAGGCGTGAAATAAGCGTAAATCGTATAATGGCCCGCAAGCAGGAACAGCATCGTCAAATGTGCTGTCAGCATTTTTTTATTACGCAGTGCTTTCAGCTGCGATTTCAGGGATTGCACTTGTTCTACCTCAATACGATCGAGCGTAAATGCGATTAATATCATGGAAAGCAAAGCCATTAATCCTATGAATAAAAACAGCATTCTCCAGCCGAATGCATCACTGATGATGATACCAATCGGTACCCCAAGTACGAGCGAGGAACTGATTCCCATATAAATGAGCCCGATTGCTTTAGCACGATGCTGCTGCTTGACGATTTTCGCCGCAATCGTCAAAGAAAGAACAATGATTAATGCTGTACTCATGGCAGTGAGGACTCGAGCAATCATGACAAAGAGGAAGGACGGACTCACGTATGTGATGACGTTCCCCAGTACAAATACACCTAACGTCAAAAGCAAAAGCTTCTTTCGTTCAATATTTGCGGTCATTGTATATAAAATCGGACCTGACACTGCATAGACCAAAGCGAACACTGTAATAAGCTGCCCTGCCTGTCCAATCGAAACCTGCAGATCATTCGCTATGGTAGGCAATATCCCCCCGACAATCAGTTCAACTAACCCTACCGATATAACAGAAATAGCTAATATAAAGACTCTGAAATTCAATTTTCATTTCCTTTCTATATCCTATATTCGAAAATGGCACATAAAAAAACTCCCCAATCACAGATTATAAATCTGTAATCAGGGAGTTATGGCTCCTGGTAGAGACCCTCAAACCAAATTATTGAGGTTATACAGTGTAACACGAACGTATTCCATTTTCTTATAGCATTATAGCAAGATACTGACATAACTGCAACACCGCTGGTTAATGGCTTCTACTCAAAAGAAACGGAATTTACTATGGATTTTATGAACGGGTTATCTGGATTTATTTCGGCTTCAAAAAGGCCAAAAGAGAATGTAAAGGCTTTTTCATCATGTATAAAAATGTTTTGTACGATTTTATTATTTTCATGACTAACCAATTCATATGTTTCTATACCATTGACTTCATATTTCCGATTACTTAAAAAGTCGATTCCAGCTTGCTGCTTAGCCATTTCAACATAAGCATCCGGGGTTAAATTCGGCATATACGATAAATCATCAACTACTAATACAAACGCAGCAGTATCATTTTGGAATCCGAACGTGATACTTCCGCTCTCCTCTTCTGGCGCTTCGATTAATTCAAATTCAGAAGGTATATCAAATGAAATGCTGTCGTATGTAAATTTTCCATCTTCAATCACATAGGTGTCTGTATCTGGTTCTGGCTTTTTTTCTTCCGTTGACTGTTCTGTCTCATTTGAATTTGCCTCTCCCTCTTTAGGTACTGATGTACTAGATTCTTTTGAGCCATCATTCTTAGAGGATTGATCAACTGACGTATCCAATCCACAACCACATAAGAAGAGTAAAAGAGCAGTAAATGATGCAATTAAGTACATTTTGTTCATCTCATCACCTCGCGCTAAAGTATAGCACATGATTATCCATTTTTAGAACAAAATGTAACAATGGAGAAAAAAGTACTGATTATGCATTATAATAACCCTAAATTAAATGTTTTTCTCTCTTCATGGACTATTGATTAATCTCTAGTTACCCAAGAAAACAAAAAACTCTCTAAATACATTTACTTTTGTATTCAGAGAGCCAGAAGAACCAAACCAATGATTAACTATACCTGATCTGTTCATTCTGTTTCGCATTTTTATCAGAGCATGAATATTCAGGTAAATACCCCAAATCCCTGCAGCAATCATACCTGCCTGCCCATATAAATTAAAACTTATCCAATAATCAAATACTACTAGTAACAAAACAAGAACGGCATGCAATTGAAATGATATTCCAACGATATTTATTCATCTTTACCTCCTAGCAGTTTAACTTATTAGCTAATCCTGACTCAACAACAGCTGTAAAAAAACGAAGCTTTATGATTGCTTTATCGGAAAACCTCGATATACAATAGACGCATGAATACAATCGAACTATTCAAAGCTTTGTCGAATGAGAAACGACTGCAAATACTGCATTGGCTTAAAGAACCGGAGAAGCATTTTCCCAAGCAGCAGGCACATCTGCCGAAGGAGGTTCATTACAAGGGCGGTGTCTGTGTCGGAGACATACAAGAAAAAGTCCAAGCCTCTCAATCCACGGTTTCGCAATATCTGGCCATGATGCAGCGCGCAGGGTTATTGGAGTCCATTCGTTATAACCAATGGACGTATTACCGCAGAAATGAAGAGACAATTCAGAGGCTAGCAGCTTACCTGGATAAAGAATTGTAACGACTTACAAGGGATCCTTTATGGATTTCTTTTCTTTCACTTTAAATATCGGTTTATTACGATATACAGAAATACAAATATACATCAATTGGAGTGACACGATGGCTTTAACTAAAAAACAGACATTTTTAGCATTCACGTTAACTTTATTGACGTTCGTTATGGGAACAAGCGAATTCGTCATTGTCGGCCTGCTGACAGAGGTCGCTGCTGATCTAAACGTAACGGTCGCATCGGCCGGAACACTTGTATCGGGATTTGCCATTGCTTATGCAATCGGCACTCCCGTCTTAACTGGCTGGGTAAGCCGTTTTCCGAAATACCCCTTGATGCTTACACTAATTGTCGTCTTTATTTTAGGTAATATTATTAGTGCTTTAACATCCTCTTTCGGAGTATTGCTAACAGCAAGAATCGTGACAGCAGCAGCAAGTGGTGTCCTTACCGCTTTAGCGATGACAGTAGCAAGTGATACAATGCCAGCGGCAAGACGTTCTTCGGTTATTGCACTCATTTTTGCCGGGTTCACGATCTCCAATGTCCTGGGTGTACCGCTTGGTACGTTCATAGGCCAATTAGGCTCATGGCACCTGACGTTCTGGGTGACTGCACTACTCGGTGTTATCGCCTTTGTCATCAGTCTATTCATCCTGCCAAAGACAGCAGCAGGCGAGAAAAGTTCCATCATGAAGCAGCTTGTCCTATTCAAGAATCCGAAAATCCTCGTCGGTTTCTTTATCCCGACGTTCAGTATCGCTGGAACGTATACAATCTACACGTATATCACGCCTATCATTGAGGATGAATTAGGTATTGCCTCCAGCTCAGTCGGACTTGTCTTGCTTGCATACGGACTCTTTTCCATCGCCAGCAACTTCTTAGCTGGAAAGATAGCCGGCCGTAACGGTATTGGAGATCTGCGTTATGCATTCATCATCCAAGCAATCATCATTGGCTCCCTATACGTGACAATGGGCATCACAATTGCCGGATTGATCAGCATCATGCTAATGGCAGTCATGATTTACGTCATGAATGCGACCATTCAAATTTATCTGATGGATCAAGCAGCAGCCTATTCGACAGCGGCCAGGGACTTTGCTTCCTCGCTGACTCCTGTATCCGTCAATATCGGTATTACACTTGGTTCTGCGCTAGGCGGGTTGGTCGTTGCATACGGAAACCTGCCAAACCTTGCGATTGTGGGCGGGATATGTGCTCTTATTGCATCCCTATTATCGTTTATCAGCTATCGAATGGAGAGCTGATACCTACCTATACAAAAAGACAGGTTGTCTTCAACCTGTCTTTTTCGTATGTAAGAAATCAGATTTAGTTATTGCATACATTTTCACATCACGCTGTGCTCCTTTAATAAATAGCAGCTTGCGTAATGTTCCTTCAAACGACATACCGGCCTTCTGCATCACTTTCTCCGATCCGCTATTTTTCACATCGCACTTTGCCTGAACCCGTTCAAGTTCCATTCGCTCAAAACCGAATTGAGTGACTTGCTTTGCTGCCTCTGTCATATAACCTTTATTCCAATACGGCTGCGCAAGCACATATCCAATTTCACCAACATGATGATTCTGCTGCCAAGAGACATAATTGATTGTACCAATCAGGCGCTTCTCCTCCTTAAGCTCAATTCCCCAAAAAACTGCCTGATTACTTTCGTATAAATTAAGAATGATATCCAAAAATTGCTGCGTATCCTCAATCGATTGGTGCGTAGGCCAAGTGACAAATTCTGAAACAGCCGGATCGGAACCATAGGCATATATTGCTTCTGCATCTGATAGGGTCAACTTACGAAGAAGAAGCCGCTCGGTTTCTAAGGATGGAAGATTCTCAAGTATATGTTCTGTTTGCATGTAAAACTTCCTCCCAACAATGTTTGTATATATTTTACATATGTATTCATCATCATAAACCAATGTTGGATCTCAATCTACTGAAAACAAAAAACTCCCTGACTACAGTTAACAACTGCATGCAGGAAGTTCTATTGAACTGATCTCTCCTAAAATGTCTGATACATATTTTTGCCATTCTTCTTCGCCTGATACAAAGCGGCATCAGCACTCCGCATCAACTCATACTCTTTCGTGCCATTCTCCGGGTAGAAAGCTATCCCGATACTGGATGTTGTCCTAAAGAGATTCCTGCCTATATTCCATGCTTTTTGAAAGGATTCAAGGATATCGTCCGCAATACGAAAAACATCATTTTCCTCTTCAAATTCCGGCAAAAGAATCGTAAATTCATCTCCGCCTTGTCTCGAAAGCACATCATGGTTCCGCAGGCATCCCTTGACCCTGCTAGCGAATTGCTTTAACAGCTCGTCGCCTACATCATGACCAAGAGTATCATTGATATATTTAAAATTGTCTAGATCCAAATACATAACAGCTACTTTTTTCCTGTTCTGCTTCGCCTCATCCAGCGCTTGCTCCAGCTTTTCCTTGAACAGCCTTCGGTTCGGCAGTCCCGTTAAGGTATCATGATAGGCCATATGCGTCAGTTGCTGTTCATATGCCAATCTTTCCGTAATGTCCCTTGATACAAAGAGGAAATGTTCAAATACCCCATGCTCATCGAAGATAGGGCTTGCTTGCGCCTCCAGCCAAATCCAATTGCCCATGATATTCTTAAAACGGAATTTTAGCACACAGCCCTCTTTTGTCATCACCATTTCACCCATCTTCTGCCGTACCTTCATACGGTCATCTTCATGCATGAAATCCCTCGCTGGTTTTCCCTCATACGCGACAGCAGGAAACCCAAGCACCGTTACATGGGACGGAGAAGCGTACTTGAAATAGCCTTCCCAGTCAATGATACAAACCAAATCTGTCATATTCTCCGCAATTAATCTGTATCGTGCCTCACTTTGCCGCAACGCTTCTTCAGCCATTTTTCTTCCGGTGTGCTCCTGTATGATCATTAAGTAAGAAAGCTCGCCTTCATACTCTAAAGAAACACCAGTTATTTCGACATCAATGATTGCTCCATCCAGACGCACTACTTTCTCTTCTGTCGGCGATATTACTGCTCCGACTCGATTTAATTGCCGGAAACGTTCTTCGACTATGTCTACATAAGCTGGAGGAGAAAAATCCAGAATTGATTTTCCTTTTAGTTCCTGTATAGAGGCAGCTCCAATCAGATCAACAAATGATTTATTTGCGTACAGGATGCTGCCTTCTCTGTGAATGACTATGGCTATAGGTAATGATTCCAGGAGCATCAGCTGCTGTACATCTAACTTTCCGAACATAAAGTCCTCTTCTCTACGATGCATCGCGACACACCACCACTATATATTCCACTTCCCCCCGTTCGTCCAGTACAGGAGTTCCGATAGCTTCGACAAGCAGCCATCCATTATTGGCGCACTTGTATCTGAACTTCACCTGCCGAGCTGTTTTATATGTCACAATCTGATGGATCCGGTTTTGAATCAATTCTACTTCATCAGTGTGAATCCATTTAAAAGCACTTTCTCCGACAAAGGTTTCAGGAGCTATACCAAGCAGCTTTTGATGGGACGGTGAAGCATAAAGTATAATGGCGTCCGAATTTATTATACAAATCAAATCCTGGACATTTTCTGCAATCAGACGATATTTCACATCATCTGAGCTGAATACAATTCCGGTTTCCTTTGTAATATCCACGGAGCATCCAATTACTTCGACTACTTTTCCTCCCCGGATGATTGGCCTCAGCGATGTGACATACGACAAACCATTTACTCTGGACTCGTATATGACATTCTCTTCCCCATTCCACGCTCGCTCATAGAATTCCATTTTTCTTTCCGCTTCTTCGGCCGGAAGAAAGTCTTTTAAGTCTTTTCCGATAAGCTGGTCAGGAGTAAACTGCAAGCGGTAGATCAGTTCTCCATCACAAAAACTATGGACAAACCGTTCATGTTCTTTTTTAAATTTAAAAATCATTCCCTGTTGTTTCCGTACTGCCTCCTGCAAGTCCTGATACGTATTTTCCACACCGCTTTTGAACCAAGTTTCCCTGGACTTCTCTAAGGAGATACCCTCATCCGGGATTATCTGTTCCAAACGAGGAATGCTTCTTTTAAATTCTTCGGGCTCAACCGGTTTACTGAAAAGATATCCCTGCGCCTCATTACATAGATTCTGCTGCAGGAAAACAAGATGATCCTTGGATTCCACACCTTCGGCAATCACTTCTAGCTTTAATTGATGTGCCATTGCAATAATCGTTTTGACAATGGTGGCATCCTTGGAATCAATGGTACAATTACGCACAAATGATCGATCTATCTTGATGATATCTATCGGGAATTCCTTTAAGTGATAGAGGGAACTATATCCGGTGCCAAAGTCATCCAAACTGATTCGAACACCTATCTGTTTCAATTTATTCAATACAGGCAATACATAATCGACATCCATCGTCATAGATTCGGTAATCTCCAGCTCCAGATACTCCGGAGAGAGTCGGGATTCTTCTAAAATAGACTGTACCTTCTCTGCCAAATCACCTTGATACAATTGAGAAGCCGAAAGATTAACCGCCACAATCATAGAAGACAGACCTTGTTCCTGCCACGCTTTATTCTGCATACATGCCGACCGCAGCACCCATTCTCCAATAGGAAGAATCATTCCTGTCTCTTCAGCAGCAGGGATAAAATCCAGTGGAGAAATGATTCCTTGCTCAGGATGTTCCCATCGGATCAACGCCTCCACTCCGCACAGCTTACCCGTCTGCAGGTTGAGCTTTGGCTGGTAAAGAAGACGAAATTCCTCTCTATCAAGTGCGAGCTTCAATTCTTCTTTCCATTTATTTTTAGTTGATTTATATAAATTCACTATCGCAACACCTCGTTCTGCTAGGTCTTTAACTCATGCTGCTGGCTTGCTTAGTAGGACAGTTCCTTTATCTTATAACGGCTATGTTGCTTTTGTATTAAATACGTCTGCTATATATGCTTCATGATTATACAACCATCCCCGGCTTGATACGATACTTTTTAATAATCCAAATATAGGAATCAGCTGCAACAGTAACCAACACTATTACAGTATCTATACCCCATTACATAGAGTGAAATTCTGCGTTCTAACATACAGGCCAATCAAAATAACCGCCAGCACAAATGCTGACGGTTTCTCGTAGTAATATATGTTCGCAACTAATCAATCTCTGTTAAATAAAACTTTCATCATTTTACAGATCTAAGTTCCTCTAATAAATGAGCAGAATTTAAGACCACCATCCACCTCGAACTCTAATGCTTTCTCTTAAGATAACATAAGAATGCTCTATTCCTTTCAATAACATAATATTCTCCTCTAAACGCTGTCTCAGTGCTTTATTCGCTTTTCCGTCAAAGCAATCCTCCAACGCATCCTTGAGTTTTATATGCTCATCCGAAAGTGATTCAATATGGTAGCACCGCTCTAAATACTTCTTATAAAACTTCTCATCTGCTTCCAAATCGTTCTTGATACTTCTTTCCAACTCTTTCTTTTGCTTTCGTTTCTCCAGAAATTCGTCAAATTCATCAAGTATATCAAACATTCTTATCATGCCTTCCACTAAAGAATCAGAACCTCAGCCAACCTGCCAGCATTTCGTCAATATGCGCAAAATCCTTCGCCATCTTGTTCATATTGTGTGCGATTTCTCCAGTGTCAGATTGTGCATCCTTCAGGAATCCAATCACTTCATCAAAATAATCCATCTCAAATAACATCGGAATCCCGTTTGGACCACTTACCGTCAAATCCCGATAGATATCATCTACATCGGAGCCATTCAGCTTATCAAATCTTCCCGATCCAACTTGCCCTTTGAATTTACTCTTGGCATATTTCATCGCCGAGAGATAATCATCCAAGAACTGCATCATCTCTTTTTTAGTCTTCGCAATCAGATCTTCGCTAGCTTCTACTTGTGCCGCATAAGCTTTCATTAATTCGGTTTGAATTACGATGTGAAAATCTGATACACCACTATTTTTCAGGAAGAGAGGTGATGTGGAGATAGCCGAGCGAAGTTTTTCATCAAATAGTAGATCTGATTTGTAGTAGCCATCTTCATTGTATAGACTTGCATCCGTGTAGTTCTTTATACCATGAGATCCAAGCATATCGGCCATTTGGTCACCTAAGCCATCTTTTCCAGCCGGGTCTTCCATATAATAAAGGGAGCCGATTGTTTTGTCATGAAACATAGCAACTGCATCACTCGGGTGTGCATATGTAATAATCTTGTCCTTATAATCCCCTTCGCGAACACGCTTCTGCTTGTCTTCATCCAGAAGACCGTAAGCATCCGCTGCGGCGAAGGTCACTGCGTTGGAATCATACATCACAGCACAATATTGAGCTAGTCCCCCGCCAAGAGAATGACCAGTAAAGGTTATATTTTCGGCACCATATTTCTCTACGTACTTCTTAACAGCAGCTTCCGCTTCGGTAAATTGGTTCTTGTTTGTGAACGTGATTGTACCATTGTCATTTAGCTTTGCATTGCCCGTCTGCAATGCCGCATCCTGTGATGGTGTCGCCACATAAGCTGTGGTTCCATATTCCTTTTTACTATAATTGGAATCACCACCGACTACGCCAAATGCATCTTCATAAACATCTTTAAGGAACCCGGAATAATCTACCTTTTTATCAGATTCATAGATTACAGTATCACCTTTAAGCGTGGCTCTATCACCAGCCTCACTCATAATGGCATTCTTCGTAGGTTCATCCAGACCTTTAAGTTCCACTTCTTTTGTGGTAGTTTTAGGGGGTTCAGTACCGCGGAAGCTGATAACAACCTCTTTAGTATCAGGGTTTTGGAGTACGTACCCATAAAGACCCGTCTCTTTATCTTCTATAATCTCTTGGGTTTCCCAGATAATACTCCTACCCGAAACCTTACTTTCAAAGTCTCCTTGTTCATCTTCGTAAGCTCCTTGAGACAAGATGCTTGCTTCAATATCCGTCATTTCGCTCATGGATTCTGACTCCTTTTCTTGCTACAATCAATCAAGAGGTGTTTTTATGAATAGATTACATATAACTCCATTTTTATTAATTATCTCCATTATAATATTAGGAGGTTGTAATGTGAATAATAATGAAGGCAATTATGATGATGAAACTATTAGTAAAGCCAAGGAAACTACCGAGAGTTACTTAAAAAATAACTACGTTGATGTAAAATCAGTAGAATTAGAAGAGCCATATCAATCGCAAATGGGTAGTTTATCTATTGATGGTACAGTTAATGACAAAGGATTCACAATACATTTAAACAATGACTTTACTGTAAGTTCTATTGGCAAAAAAGAAGGTTTCCCTGAGAAAAAAGAGGAATGTAAAGAGAGGGATTGTGAATACTGATAAGATTCTATTTATGAATAAAAGTATATTAAAGGTGCCTTCCAATTCTATTGGTGGGCACTTTTTGCAATCCTCATCTACTCCCTCCTTTTGTAAATAATTTCTATATAGATATGCTCTTCTTTGCTAGACCAAGAATATGAGGTGTCATAATGCACAAACACAAAATAATATATTCCCTTATATGTATCATCATATTGATACTATTGGGAGGTTGCGTTGCGCAGGATAACATTGATAATGAAATTGCCAGCGACATTAAAGAAATAGCAACAAGTTATATTGAAAACAATTACGAATCCATAGAATCTATTAAGTTAGATGAGCCTTATCGAGGACAAATGGGAAGTCTAACAGTAGATGGTACTGTTAATGGTAATGCAGGCTTCTCCATTAGCTTTGATGAAAATCTAAACGTATCAGGCATAGCGGAAGATGAAGGTTTTCCTGAGGAAAAGAAAGAATGCAGGAAGCAATTTTGCGAATAGCAGGAACAAATCGCAATTCACTCTTTACTATAATTAGAAGTATATCTATATGAAAAAGCTAAACATATCATTATCCCTAATCATCCTACTCTTGATTTTCACTGGGTGTACAGAAGAATACGATGAAGAGAAGATCACGAAAGCAAAACAGACTGCTGAAAGTTATCTTAGGAATAATTATCAAGATGTAGAATCAGTTAGAAGAACAGTATCAATCGCCAATGGGAAGCCTATCAATTGACGGAACAGTAAATGGAGCCGGCTTTACTATCGATCTGAACAAAGACTTTACTGTTGCTATAGTAGGAGAAAAGGAAGGTTTTCCGGAGCATAAAGATGTTTGCGAAAAAAAGGACTGCGATTACTAACTGTAAAAACCTTTAGCAGGTGACAAATATTATGAAAGACTTAACCATATTATTTCTGCTTTTCACAATGATTTTAGTATTTACTGGCTGCTCGGAAACATATGACGAAGCTACAGTTGCCGAAGCTAAGACTGTAACTAGAAGTTATTTAGAAAATAATTATGAAAATATCGAATCGATTGAGCTAGAGGAACCTGTAAAGTCACCAATGGGCAGTATGACGGTGGATGGATCAGTTAACAATGGTAAGGCATTTTCTATTAGTTTAAATGAAGATTTAACTGTTGCCAGCCTCGTTATACAAAGTGATGATTTCCCCGAAGAAAAAGCAGCATGCAGAAAGAAAAGCTGCGAGTATTAGTTTGGGTTCTTTTAAAATACTTTTAAGCGAGGTGATGTAATTTGAGGCACTCTATCATTTCATTACTTCTTTTACTACTGGTGCAGGCAATCCTGAGCGGAAAGCAGAATGCCAAGGCAAGGATTGTGACTATTGATCTTTAAAAGGAACAGAATGCTAACTCCTTGCTATAAGGAGTTAGCCTTTTTGATTAGTGCTGCTGATTGATATAAGCGTTTTTCCCCGCTCCCATACCAACAATCCAGAGCACTGCAGCTACAGCAACCAATAATGCCAATGGCACTGTCCAGCTTGACGTAACATCATGCAGCAAACCAAATAATGTCGGTCCTACTGCGGCCAATAAATAACCGACAAACTGCGCCATACCTGATAATTCTGCTGATTCCTGAGCTGACTGTGTCCGTAATACGAAAAACATTGTCGCGAGACTGAACACACCGCCTCCAGCTAACCCGAACAGCAATACACTGATAACACTGATCCATGTAATACCCGTCAGCAATCCGGAGAAGCTCATAACGAAACACAAAGCTATGATACTCACTATTCCCCTTTGTCCCGCAAGACGCCCTGCTAGGATCGGGAGTAGAAATGAAGTCGGCAGGCTGCAAAGCTGCGTAAGAGCTAAAAGCCAGCCAGCTGTTGATTCACTAAAGCCTTGATTTTGAAGTATTGTGGGCATCCAGGTGATCATGATGTAATACAATAGCGATTGCAATCCCATGAAACCTGTTACCTTCCAGGCGAGACCCGATGACCAAAGTTTCTTTCCTTTCTTAGGTAGGGAAATAGATGATGTTGTTACTCTCTGGCGCAGCTGCGGTATCCAAGCGACCATCGTTACAAGCGTCAAAATCACCCATACTGCGAGTGATCCATGCCATCCACTACCAAGACCGTTTGAAAGAGGAACACTAATTCCAGAAGCAAGCGCAGCCATCCCGTTCATGGTCATCGCATAAGCTCCAGTCATCACACCAACATTTTTAGGGAATTCCCGCTTGATCAAGCCTGGCAAAAGTACATTCCCCATGGCGATTCCGATTCCCGCTAAAGCCGTACCAACGAAAAGCATCCATACTGGTGAGAAAAACCGAAATATAAGTCCAACAGCTATGATAATCAGTCCGGCAAATAAAGTTCTTTCAATACCTACACGCCTAGAAATTCTTGGTGCGACCAGCGCAAATACAGCAAATGCAATCAAAGGCAAAGTAGTCAGCATACCAGTTGAAGCATTGCCGATGCCGGTATCTGAACGGATATTATCTATTAAAGGACTTAACCCTGTTATCGGCGCACGCAAGTTAGCACCGATAAGCATAATGCTTAAGACTAATACAATGACTCCAATACGGGAGGCATTCTGTTTTAATTGATTAGATTGTTCCATATGTCTTCTCCTTACTCTGTCCAGCACGCTGGGAGAATCCCCAGCAAAGAAACACCATTTAGAGGTGTTTCTCATTCACTTTCATTATTTCCGCCAAAAAGTCGTACAGTCTGCTTTATCTGTAATATTGAACTCTATCATTCTTTCTAATAATGAATAATTAACTGGCGCATCCCATTTGATACGAACCAGCTGCTTCGTATGGTCATAGCCTGCCTGAATTATGTCGTCAGAAAAATGATCTATTCCTGCCTTTTCCGGAGCAACAGCCAAATGCTGCTTGGCGATGCTAAAGCCAATAATAAATGTGCCATGATCAGTAAACATCGGCTGATTCCAGGCTATTTTCTGTTCCATATTAGGATATTTCTCAGCCACCCATTTCAGCACTTCTTCCGTTCGTTCCCGATGCTGTGGATTGTCAATTTGAGCCAGATAATCTGCGAATGCTATCATTTTACTTACCCCCAAAAAAATTATCGAAGATCTTATTGTATCTCTACTATAACCACAAGCCTAGAAAAAGAAAAGATGACTAGTAATAGAGACTATTCTATTACCGACTTTATGCTAGATGGTTTGAAATCTACCACAGGAAACTACCTACTATACCGATCAGACTGCACACTATACCTAACACTACAAACTTCCGCCCTTTTAGTTTGCCATTCTTAATCTCTCTATGCGCTATGTACGCAATTCCTAGTCCAAATCCACCTAGTGTTGCCCCATTATCCATAAAAATAACTCCTAGAATCGAAAAGATTCCTATAATAAGAGAGAATATAGCTTCATGACAATAAGCTGAATTCCCTGTTTGCTGATTATATTTCTCGATACGCAACATCTTCACCCTACTTAAACTTTCACTATACACTTTCTATTATAAACATTATAAAATATTATCCCTTAACCATATTAAATTCACTATTAATACTTACATTAATTAATTGAAACAGATAACTTGGGTAATATTCTATGGGTAAAGCAAAAGAACACCTCCTTCACAAGAGGTGTTCTCCTAACGTCTATTTAATTAGCCAGTTCGTTTATTTCCTCTTCACTCAACGCCTTCCGATACACGGCAACATCATCCATCTGCCCACCAAAGAACGCATCCGCAGCATACCTGCTCCGTCCTAAATAATTTGTATTTCCGAGAATATCAGATGGGTTAGCCGTTATATTTTCATTAGTTCCCGCAAGCTCTCCATTTACGTACAGCTTTCCGGTATTACCTTCCAATGTCACCGCAAGATGTACCCATTCACCTGCAGCCAATGCACTATCAGCTGTTATGTTCTGGTCAACTCCATTATGAATGGTAAATCGAAGCTTGCCGCTGCCATCAGACGGTGTGAAGAACATGTTTTTGCCGTTGCTTTCGCCAATATCAAAGATTCGCTGCCATGCTGCACCGCCTTGCCAGTTCACCCAGGCGGAGAATGTGAAATCCTCGGTTTGCATTGCGTTTCCTTTCAGCTGCGCTGGCAGATTACTGCCGGAGGAATCAGCCGCTTCCTTACTGCCTGGATCGCTGAAATTATATTGCGCAATTTCCGGCTCAGAGGCCTGTTGCTTTACTTTCACTTGGAATGTTTTCGTATCTTCCTTTTTTCCTGCTTGAATGCTTGCAGTCAGTGTAGCTTCGCCATCTCCGCTTCCTGCTTCTGGCCGGTGTATCGTACCATCCGCCTCGATCACATTTGGATTGGATGACGTCCACTTGATCGTGGATCCATGCGTCCCTTCTGTCGGCAGCTCTATATTCTGAAATAGATTATCGCTGTTTGCGATGCTCAGGTCCTTCTTCACTGCCGCAACGACTTCTTTATCTTTCATGTCTTCCATTCGATTGCCCCAGACGGCGACACCTTTATCAGATAAAGCGGTGAAAGTCGTGTCATATTCCTGTGCTGCTTCATCCCACTGTTTCAAAAAGAATCCATTATACTTCTCGCCGTCAATTGTAAGGGTAATCTCATTATCTTTACCGTACTTCCACTTGCCTTTTACAGCACCTTCGACCTTCCCATTTTCTTTCAGGGTAATCTGCTCTGATACTTTTACATCAGCAGATATATCCTTTCCATGGTTCACATACTGATAGTCACCAGCCATATCCTTGCGCTTCATCTTTGCTTCTTTCTCATTCGTATTACGGGACGGTGCGACGACTGGCCAGCCGTTATCGTTCATATGCATCTGATGGATCCGGACTTCATGCTCCTCACCACGTTCAGGGAAACGAGAATGGAAGATTAAATAGTGGTTCTTCGTTTCCTCATCATAAAAAGCGGTATTATGTCCTGGCGAAACATAGCCGATACCCGGGTCCTGTCCTGGATCACCGACCTTCTTCTCGAATAAGTTATTCCCAAGCAGCTTCACACCGTAAGGTTCAATCGACTTATCATCAAAAAGAGGTAATTTCGGATCTGCCTTCACATCAATCATGTCATTTCCTTCTGCATCGTAAAACGGTCCATCCGGGGACTTAGATCGCGCCACCCGAATATTGTAGCCGCCAATAGCATCCAGCCCACCGAATGATAGGAACATATAATAATAATCTGTTTCTGGGCTGTACATCATAGCTGGTCCTTCAATCCGGCTATGGTTGCCGCCCATCAGCTTCTTCCCATACCCTTGGCCAGGAAGCGGCTTACCTGTCTCTTCATCCATTTCCATAATGAAAATACCGCCAGAGTAAGATCCATACACCATCCACAGCCTGCCATCCTCATCATAGAACACATCCGGATCTACAACATTCGGATGCTTTGTCGCATCATAAATCGTGCCATCCTCACTTGGCTCGTCCCACATACCTGACTTCAGGATGATCCCTGTATCCTTGTATGGACCTTCAATATCATCTGCCACTGCCACACCCATTGCAGAACGCGGTGAGTCCCCTTTACATGCATTGTAATACATATAAAACTTCCCATCCGCCAGCTGAATGACATCCGCAGCCCAAAGGGTATCCGTCTGTGCCCATTCTAGCGTCTCTTTGAGTTCTTCCGTTACATTAGGAATGAGCTTATTCCCATCACGCACACCAGAGTCGACCATTTTCCATTTCATAAGGTCTTTTGTTTTTGCTGCAGCTAGGTGAGAGCCAAAGACATAGTATTGGTCGTCTACTTCAATGAAAGAAGGATCGTGGACAGAGGCATTCTCAAATACAGGTATTTTTTCTTTTCCGCCTTTATCCTTTGCCAGGGTATCCGCGCCTGGTATAGCAGGAATTAGTAATACGGCAGACAGCATCGACGTTACGAGTATATGTTTGTTAGCTTTCATTTCTTTCCTCCTTAATATATGATAACGCTTTCATATAACTAGTTTAAGATTAGGAGGAATAGATAAAGTTGTCAATAAGTATAAAATCCCTGTTTATTAGATAGATTCTTTATTATTCTTATTAAAGAGTCACATATAAGGTATATATAATCAGAACTTATACGTACAAATATTATTGTAAACAAGTTAGTTCAGTATCTTAGGTTCTTAACTCCATCACAGAATCAGAGGAACGCTTTAAAACCACCACCTGATTTTGTGTGGTTAACTGTGAATACGATATAATCTAGTAAAAGGAGAATGATAATTATGGACGGAAATCCAGATGATACTCAACTTATCAATGAACTAGATAGGTCAAAAACAGATGCCTGGACGGAATTAGGGTCTGTTGTAAAAGAAATGACCGCTGAGGATCGTAATGTGGTATGGACAAATGGAGGAAACGAGCGTTCACTAAAATATCCTGCCTATAGTAAACGTATAGAAAAAGCCACGAGTTTGCTATATTCTGTCGGCGCCATAACCCCTTTATACAATTGGAGAAGTAATGGGTTGCCAGACTACTCTCCAGATATCGAGTTAAGTGTTGCAGATGCGATTCGCGCTGCTACATATATTGTGCGTAGCGAAAGATTTGGAGATGGATCCATTGCAAAGGCTGCTGAGATAGGCTTATTTGATAGCATCTTACAGAGCTTGATTAAATGGTACTACGAGAAATGAAAAAGCCTCGATACATGATCGAGGCTTTTTCATTCCAATTGCGTATTCTTCCTAACCACTCCTCCGTTCCACAAGATTAATCCCAACACCCATCGCCACAATTCCTATCAGCAGCATATACAGCAGCGACATCGTGACTTCCTGAAGACCTGCACCGTAAAATACAATCGACATGATTGATTCCATGGCATGTGCTAGCGGGAATAGATCAGCGATGAAAAGTAATACCGGATTCGTAATCGTTCCTGGCATCATATAAGCTCCGCTGACGAGCGGGACCAGGGGAATCAGGGCCGGGTAGATGGCATAAAACTGTTCGGGCGTCTTGACAATGCCGGTAATCAGCATCGCTATGCTGATCATGCCGAAGGTGAAGCATGCGCTAATCAGTATGATCAGCCAAAGATTATCTCCTATATCGTACTTCATGATATATTTAAACACGATCAGCACGATGACGATTTGAAGCATCGTAATCAAAAAGCTATATAGCAAATATCCGGTGTACATACTCGATTTCTTCACCGGTGATAAAATCATCCGATCCCAAATACCAGAAACTCTATCTTGTGTCACATTATTCACTTTGAATCCAATGATGAACATGGAAATCAAGAAGATGAAAGCAAACAGCAGCTGTGTGCGAATGTTGAACTTAGGAATTTGTTCGTCGTCCACGCCTTGCGATTCCAGCTGAAAAGGTGCATCAGCCAGATAGTCTTTCATTTCATTTCGTACATCGCCCTCTTTTTGCGATTCAATTGCTTTGATTTGCGCTTCCTGCTGAAACACGCTTGCCACATGCTGTTCCACATAAGAAACGTTCGGCATTTTCCTCGCGACAAGTAGCTCGTAATCATTTTCACTCAAGCTTACAGCGACATCGCTATTACCATTTCGCACATCTTCCCGCGCTTTCTCCGGATCCACAACTTCAAATTTGAAGGAGTCATTCGTATTCAGCAATGCTTCCCACTTCTCCTCAATTTCCGAAGCATTGGACTTCTCACTGAAAATGGCAACTGTCGTCAGTGATTGGACTCCTCCGCCCAATATAAGCGTAGCGACAATACTTCCTGCGATAAATAACAGAAGGAGCAAAGGATTTCGTTTGTCCTTTAAAAACTGCGCCCATAATACAGATTTCATTGTGCTTTCCCCCTTTTCGGAAACAAAGCTAAACCAATGAAAGTGAATACTAGGAATATGCCGATCAAGAATATGCTTGGCTGGACGATGAAGGAGATGTCTTCAAATTGGACCCATCCTGTCAGCATCTTCAGAAATAGACCGTTCGGAGTCCATTCTCCTATGGACCGCATCCATTCCGGCATCATATAAATCGGAACAAATCCTCCTCCAAGCGTACCAAGAAGCAACAAAATAAACATGAACAATCCATTGGCTGCATCTATATTCGCCATCCGTAATAAGACTACTGTGAAGATAGCCGCCAATCCGGACATTACCAAGGCAAGCAGGACGATCATCACCAAGATACCTCCCCAAAAGCCGAGCGTGCGCCCCGGAAATACATCCAAGATGAAGTGCGACACCATCAAGACAAAGATGATTTGCAGGATCACAAGACAGATCGTCGATACCATCTTACCAATCAGGAACCGCATGGGATGGCTATTGGTCAATAATATTCGATTGAATACTTGGCCCCTGATTTCCAATCCCGTTTTCATAGCCACCGTTGTTACTACGAACAATGCAAATAAAGCTCCCATCGAGATGGTAAAATACTGCGTTAACGTGAAGTTATGCTCCGTGCCTAAATCCTCAAATCCACCTTCCGGGAGCACCACGTCCATATCTGCTCCGCCCGTAATTTCTTGAATCGCAAATTGATGATTTAGTTGGTTGATAAATCCCTGAACGAGCTGCTGCAATGCACTGCTGTCAAGTGTCTCTTCTTCCATCTTATAAACCAGTGATTTGGTTGCAGATTCGTCTGCGAAGCTCGCATATAAACTATCCGCCGTATACCCATCAGGTATGATCAGCATGCCATCAAGTTCGCCTTCTTTCACTTTGTTGGCAGCTTCTTTTTCCTCCAGATGATGAACCGTCATCCAATCTTTTAATTCGTCACTTTCCAGATAATCCGACAGCAGTTGAACAGGCTGGATGCTGCCGGCCGCTTCCACTATCGCATTTGCTTCCTGTTCTCCCAGACCTGCTTCACTGACCAATCTTTCGTTCAGGTCTTCCATAGCCTCTGATTCATCGTCTTGATTCACGATTGCAAGCTGTAAATTCATCGATACCTTGTCATCATCACCAAACAATCCAGCAAAGGCAAAATTCAGTACTACGACCAAAATGATAGGAAGCACCAGGACAGAAAGCAGCTCTTTCCAATCCCGCAAAAAAATCAATAAGTCCTTCTTTATGAAACTTCGCATCCTATCACCCCTTTAATCTCTCAGTGTACGTCCGGTTAAATGAAGGAATACATCTTCCAAACTAGGCGTTTCTGTATGGAAATTAATCAACTGGATATGATGCTGTTCGGTTAGATGAACCAGTTTGCTGATCAAGTTACTGCCTTTAGCTGCGATAATCTTCAGCTGTAACTCAGCTGCTTCAATTTTATGAACCCCTTCAAGCGCCTCTACCTGCTGGACAAAGGCTTCATCTAACTTGCTGACCTCCACTTTTATTTTATCCTCAGTTGATAAAATGCTAAGCAGCTCCTCTTTTGTCCCAGCGGCAATGACTTTGCCATGATCCATGATGTACAATCGATCGCAAAGCTGCTCCACTTCCTCCATATAATGACTCGTGTAAAGAATCGTCGTTCCTTCTTGCTTGTTCAGTGTTCGCACAGCTTCCAAGATATGATTTCTTGACTGCGGATCGATACCGACTGTAGGTTCATCCAAGATAAGAATCTGCGGGCGATGTAATAATGCTGCCGCTATATTAAGCCGGCGCTTCATCCCGCCAGAATACGTCTTCACCATGTCCTTTTTGCGATCTTCCAATCCGACAAACTCCAAAGCCTGCTGAATCGCTTTCTCTAGTTCAGTGCCTTTCAATTTATAAATTGATCCGAAAAACTTCAGATTCTCATAAGCAGATAACTCCTCATACAGCGCCAATTCCTGTGGCACCACACCTGAAACCCTTCTAATTTCACCTGGCTTATCAATCGCGTTCACACCGTTCAACGTAATCCTACCACCCGACGGTTTGATCAAAGTGGAAATCATGGAAATCGTCGTCGATTTGCCCGCTCCATTTGGCCCCAGCAAACCAACCGACTCGCCATCAGCAAGATACAAGTTTAGATCCTGCACAACTTTTTTACCTTTGAAGGACTTGCTTAAGTTGATCGTCTCCAGCATGTTTCTGCCCCCTTTAATGTTGTTACTTGCATCATAAATAAAAAAGACCAAAGCCACTACTGACTATGGTCATTCCGCGATTGGGCATTTGTTACTTTCGTCACTTTTTTATACAAGACGATGACGTATCGCATAAATGGCTAATTGTGTCCGGTCTCTCAATTCCAATTTATCTAAAACATGACTTGTCTGATTCTTGACCGTCCCAACCGACAACCCAAGCCGTTCCGCCACTTCCTTATTATTCAGCCCTTCACCGATACACTTCAATATCGCTCTTTCCCTCGGCGTCAGCGTCGGGTCAATTTGTCTCTCCTCTTGGTTTTGCAGCAGAATCGGCATCACCTTTGAAGCAACCTGATCCTCCAACGACAAGCCGCCGCTCAACGCACTTTTAATGGAACGAATAAGTGAGGCCGTATCTCCGTTTTTCAGCATATAGCCGCTGACTCCCAGCTTCAAAGCATTCAATACATACTCGTTATCATCAAAGGTGGTAAGCATAAGGATTTTAATATGAGGGAAACGCGTGCGTAGGATTTTCGCCGCTTCAATGCCATCCATCACGGGCATACGAATATCCAATATGGCCACATCGAAAATCTGCTTTTCACATAGACTGACTGCTTCTTTTCCATTATCCGCTTCCCCAGTAACGCTAATCTCTTCATCCGTCTCAATCATCGCCTTCAAGCCCTGACGAACCATCACTTGATCTTCAGCCAGCAAAATCTTAATCATTCTCACCGCTCCAGTCTGCTAATCTTATCGTACCTCTCACTAGAAAACGTTGCGCCTCATAATCAATCTCAAGCGTTCCGCCCACTTTTTCTAAACGCTGCCGCATCGCCTTCAACCCATACCCTTCTTGAAAATAGCGATCATGCGGCACAGCATTGATCACCTCAAATCGAAAAATACTGCCGCCAGGAGATTCAAATATCACTTGCGCCTCTCTTGTAGAACTATGCTTCATGATATTCGTCAATGCCTCCTGTACAGCACGATAAATCGCAAATGACTGCTCACCCGTCAACGGAGCAGCAAACGCCCCATGCCTTACCGAAAAATTGATTTTCATAAAGCTCTCTATTTCTAAAGTTCGAATCAGCCGAATCACACCTTGCAGCCCACTTACTTCCCTTTGCTTGAAAGACCTTACCGCCTGCCGTGTCTCCTCCAAGCTCTGTTCAGCCAGCTCCTTCAGCTTCCCGACTGTTTCCTTATCCTTCTCAGCCGCCGTTAGACGAAAAGCTTCAAATTGAAAGAGTAATGCCGTCAGCTTATGCCCAACAGAATCATGAATCTCATGGCCGATCAGCATCCGCTCATCTTGTCTCGCCTGCTGCTCTTCTACAAGTAGTTGTCTTTTCATCTTACGGTATTCTTCAAGTAAGGCTTCATTGCTCATTCGGGCTTCTTTTTCTCGGTTATGTATTACTTGAAAGTATAGCAAAGCAGCTACCAGTAAAAGGTAATATAATGCACACCAGACTAATTGTACGAGAGTCATTGTCGATATCGTTAAAAACACTGCAGCACTCACGAGCTGTACAGCTATTACAATCAAACTTTTAGTTCGAGAAAGATAAAAGACGGCTTCTGCCATTACTAAGGATTGTATGAGGATTGCATATGAGCTTAGTTCGTTATCTACAGGGTAAAAGATGAGGATTGCCATTAAAGATTGAATACAAAATGATAAAGTTTGTAGTAATGGTTTATTGTTAAGGAGCGGCACAATGAATAGTAAGATTATAAAGATACTTATACCTGTCAATTGTCTTGCATTAGGATCTGTAGCAATTCCCCAGAAAGGCAAAACCCAGACAATAAAGTGGATAGCAAGCCAGATAAAATATGTTTTCTTCATAGTTGCATCCCCCCTCTATATGACATTGTTCTATATTATAGATTTCTTTAAAAATTAGCTCTTTTTAGATGTATAAATCATCTCCTTTGTGGTAAAAAAAGTAAAGTCACTACAGAATATAAATTTAAAATAAAAAAGACTGTACCGCTATAGGTACAGTCTTAACTATATTACTTATTCCACCGTTACACTCTTAGCCAAGTTACGTGGCTTATCAACATCAGCGCCGCGTTGTACTGCTGCATAGTAAGCAAGCAATTGAAGCGGAACGACACTTGCAAGTGGTGTTAATAGTTCATGCACTGCTGGGATGACAAATGCATCTTCGTCATGCTCCAGGCCTTTCATGCTGATGAGCAATGTGTTGGCACCGCGTGCGTTTACTTCCTGTACGTTACCACGGATGGAGTGGTTCAGGGAGCTTTGTGTAGCTAGCGCGATTACCGGTGTGCCTTCTTCGATCAAGGCGATTGTGCCGTGCTTCAGTTCTCCTCCAGCGAAACCTTCTGCTTGGATGTAGGAGATTTCTTTCAATTTCAATGAACCTTCGACGCAGACGAAGTAATCGACGCCGCGGCCGATGAAGAAAGCGTTGCGGGATTCACTTAGATAGCTTTGCGCTAGTGTTTCGAATGTTTCTTTTTGGTCTGTCAGTACTTCCATTGCATTTGCAACGATTGCAAGCTCCTGAAGAGGGTTGAAATCAAGTGTGATTTCTTTGCCTTTTGCTGCGTCTACAGCTAGCAATAGCATAACTGCCATCTGTGCTGTATATGCTTTAGTAGAGGCTACCGCGATTTCTGGGCCAGCGTAAAGCGGCAATGTGAAGTCTGCTTCACGAGAAAGGGTGGATCCTGGCACGTTTGTGATGGTAAGTGCTGGGTGTCCGAGTTCTTTGATTTTCACCAATACGGCTCTGCTGTCAGCAGTTTCGCCAGATTGGGAAAGGAATATGAATAATGGCTTCTCAGATAGAAGCGGCATATTATATGCGAATTCACTCGCGATATGCACTTCAACCGGAATTTTAGCCAGGTTTTCGATGAATTGTTTACCGACTAGTCCAGCGTTGTAGCTTGTTCCTGCTGCCACGATGTAAACACGGTCTGCATTTATCATCGCGTTACGGATAGCAGGTTCCATTTTGATTTGTTCCGCTTCATCCTGGTAGTGCTGGATGATTTTACGGATAACGAATGGCTGCTCATCTGTTTCTTTCAGCATGAAGTGATCGTATGTGCCTTTTTCTGTATCAGCTGCATCGATTTCCGTTTTGAAGCTATCGCGCTCTACTGTCGTACCGTCAAGCAGCTGGATTTCCACGCTGTCACGGCGAACGATAACGATTTCTTTGTCACGGATCTCTTTGTACGTATCTGTTTCACGAAGTGTTGCCATCGCGTCACTTGCTACGACGTTGAAGCCTTCGCCGATACCTACAAGCAATGGGCTTTTGTTTTTTGCCACAAAGATTGTTTCTTTATCGTCTTTATCGATCATTGCAAGGGCATAAGAACCAGTAAGCAAGCTGACCGCTTTACGGAATGCTGCTGCTGTATCCCCTGTCTCTTCATACATTTTCTCTACAAGCTGTACAACGATTTCTGTATCGGTATCACTTTTCAATGTTACGTCAGAAAGATACTCTTTACGGATGTCGACATAGTTCTCGATTACACCGTTATGCACAATCGTGAATTTGCCAGAAGCGCTTTGGTGCGGGTGCGCGTTGTCTTCGTTCGGTGCACCATGTGTCGCCCAGCGTGTATGGCCGATTCCCATTGTGGATGAAACGCTGTGATCTACTTTTTCACGCAATGCAGCAATGCGGCCTTTCACTTTGAAAAGGTTCACGCCTTGCTCGTTTTCGATTGCGATACCAGCTGAATCGTATCCGCGATACTCCAGCTTCTCTAGTCCGTTAAGCAATACTTCTTTTGTATCGTTCTGTCCAATATATCCTACAATTCCACACATGTCGTTGTTGTCCTCCTCAAGACTTGGAAGGGGCAAGCGAACGGCCTGCGTTAAAGCCAGGGGCGTTGTTTGCCCCTTTCTCGTTTTATCTATTTTTCACATCTTGTTTTGTCCTTATCCAGAAAGTCACCTCTCTGCTTTCGGTTCTAAAACATGACGACTGAGATGTGTGCAATCGGGAGGCATCCGCCGAATGGTTCGATAAACCTCCACCTCGTCAACTTACCCCACCGCTCGGGATAAGTCCTGGCGCTTTTAATTTGTTATAACCTCTATCCTCACTTTCCTGCTTGAAATGACTAACCTCTTCATTTTACATGAAGGAAATCATGTTGGTCAAATCTTTCTTGCATGTAAATAAAGTATGCGCAAGGGTAGTGTTCCGTTCCCCTGCGCATACATATATTGGTTTTATTTAGTTCCCAGTACTTGTTCGATGACAGACACTACTTTATTTGCGTACTTTTCGCAGTCTTCCTTAGTCGGTGCTTCCACCATTACACGTACAAGGGATTCCGTACCGGAAGGTCTTACTAGAACGCGCCCTTGATCGCCTAGCTCCTGCTCAACTTCTGCGATGGAGTCAAGGATTTGCTGGTTCACAAGTGCCTCCTGTTTATCTGTTACCGGCACATTTATCAAGATTTGCGGGAAGATCTCTACTTCTTCAGCAAGCTCGGACAGCTTCTTGCCTGTTTCTTTCATAACATTGATCAGCTGCAATGCTGCGAGCATCCCATCACCAGTTGTCATGTAATCCAGGAAGATGATATGACCGGATTGCTCACCGCCAAGATTGAAATCACCGCGGCGCATTTCTTCCATCACATATCTGTCGCCGACAGCTGTCTTGTTGCTCTTGATATTATGCTTATCCAGCGCACGGTAGAAGCCGATATTACTCATGACGGTCGATACAACTGTGTTGTGGCGCAAACGTCCATGATCGTTCAGGAATTTAGCACAGATGTACATGATCTTGTCACCATCGACGATTTGTCCTTTTTCATCGATTGCGATCAATCTGTCACCATCACCATCGAAGGCAAGTCCGACATCTGCTTCTTTTTCCAGAAGGAAATCACGCAATGTTTCTGGATGCGTGGACCCGACGTTTTTATTGATATTCAATCCATCAGGCGATGAACCGATCGAAGAGATATCCGCTTCCAGATCCGCAAACAAGTGAGTCGCAATGGAAGAAGTTGCTCCATGGGCACTGTCAATCGCAATGTGAAGCCCTTCGAAATCGTTATCGATCGTACCTTTCAAGTATTGAATATACTTTTGGCCGCCTTCGAAATAATCATTGATCTGACCTAGGTCAGCTCCGGATGGACGAGGCAGTTCATCTGTCTCTGCATCGATCAACTGCTCAATTTCGTTCTCCTGCTCATCAGAAAGCTTGAAGCCATCAGGACCGAAGAACTTGATTCCGTTATCCTGTACAGGGTTATGGGATGCAGAAATCATAATACCTGCAGCTGCTCCCATATTCTTTGTAAGATAAGCAACACCTGGTGTACTGATGACACCGACGCGCATTACCTCAGCTCCGATGGACAGGAGGCCCGCAACTAGCGCTCCTTCAAGCATTTCACCAGAAATACGTGTATCCCTGCCGATCATCACTTTTGGTCTGTCTTCACTTGTCTTTGTCAGCACATAGCCGCCATATCTGCCTAGCTTGAAGGCCAGCTCCGGGGTGAGCTCCTCATTCGCAATCCCCCTGACGCCGTCCGTTCCAAAATATTTTCCCATTGTTACCTCTCCTTCACATGGCTCACAGTCACTGTGTCTGTGTATCTGTATTCGTATCTTCTTCACTCGTTGCATTTTCTGCGGATTGAACAGTTATTGTGGCTTCCTCCTGGCTCGGGGTAAGCTCGATGTTCTGAGGTCCTGATACATCGATCTGGACTGTCTGCTCCCCTTCTTCCAGGCCGCTTCCATCAATTGTCGCCGTAATATCGTCAGCCGACAAGCCTTCGATTTCACTCTGTGCTCCACTTACTGTTACATCAATCTGCTCATTCTGTGGATCTGTAAGCGTTGCTTCCAGATCATCGGGCAGGTCTTCGATTGTAACCGGAACATTCTCGATTGTCGTCTCGCTCGTTTCTTCCAGCTCGATATCGACTGATACCTGCTCGTCACTTGCTGAGCGTACATTATCCGGCAGCCGCAAGTCCGCATCTATCGTCTGGTTCTCAGTCACCTTGGACAAATCAATCTCTTCGGTACTGATCGAATCGATACCATCCAATGTATCCTGAGGTGCATAGATGGTCACTTCCTGTTTTTCAGGTGTGAGCGAAGCAACGGATACATCATCTGGCGCTTGCCCTTTTGTCTTTACTTCTACAGGGACAGTCTTGCTCGGATTGCTCACCTGCACCGAAACTTCGACTGTTTCCGGCTGTACATTCACACTCAGCTCATTCCCCTGGGCGTCATATACTTTTACAGGCGCTTCCCTGCTATTAATGTCAGCATCGATATCTGTCAGATCCACATAAGCACGCACACTGGCAATTTGGTCGATGACCTCTTGTGTACTTACGATTGAAACCGTCTGAGGTTCCACAGTGGAGCTATCAACTTGGAATCCTGCTGCCATTTGGTCTTCATTGGTATAGCCTACGTTTACGTTAAATTGCTGTGAAGCTTTTTCTTGAATCGTCACCTCAATCGAGGCTGGCTGCATATATACCTGCAGATTGTCCGAGACATTTTCGTAATGCAGCTTCACTGTATGCGTGCCGGTATCCAGATCTCTCAGATCGACATACGCTTCATAGTTCTTCTGCTGTATCGCTGCTGTTACATCACTTGCCGGTCCGACAAGCTGCATCGATACATACTCCGGTACGCCGCTGACGACATATTTGGAATCATCAATCCTGATGCCGACAGGCGCATCCACTGTGTTTGTTTCATCCGAGCTGGTGATCGGAACCTCACCCGCACGGTTATCTACGTCCGATTCCGCACTCACATAGGCATAGAGAAGGACAGCAAACACAAGCGATACAACACGCAATGTCCACGGACTCTTCAGCCATTTATCCATTCCTACCCCTCCATCTTCTCGCCTTGGAACCGGAAGCTGGCACGCCTACTTCTCTATCGAGGATCTCTTTCAAAGCATCTGGCGTGATGTCACGGAACAACTCTCCGTTCTTCGTACAGGAAATCGCCCCTGTCTCCTCTGAAACGATGATTGTCAGTGCATCTGTCACTTCACTGATTCCCATAGCCGCCCGGTGACGCGTCCCAAGTTCCTTGGAAATGAACGGACTCTCCGATAGCGGCAGATAGCAGGCAGCCGCTGCAATCTGGTTTTCTTTCAGAATGACAGCTCCGTCATGCAATGGCGTATTCGGGACGAAAATATTCGTGAGCAGTTCGAATGTCAGGTGACCATTCACCGGAATTCCTGTCTCGATATAATCTCCCATGCCTGTCTCGCGTTCAATCGTGATCAGCGCACCGATTCGCCGCTTCGCCATGTAATTACAGGACTTTACGATCGCTTCTATGTTCTTATTCGTTTGTTCTTCCTCCGATCGCACGTTCCGGGAGAAGAAGCTGCCTCGTCCGAGCTGCTCCAAAGCACGCCTGATCTCCGGCTGGAACAAAACGACAATGGCCACGAATCCCCACGTAATCGCCTGCGAGCTCAGGAAGGCGAGCATCGGGAAGTCGAGTATCTGCTCACTGCTCAAAAAAGCGATTATAACAACGATGAAGATCCCCTTCAGCAGCTGAATCGCTTTCGTTCCCCTTATGAGCATTAAGACTTTGTAGAAAATGAACCATACTGCTGCAATGTCCACGATAATCCGCAGTATGGATAATATAGAAAGTTCACTTAATCCCCCAAACATGGATACACGTCCTTTTATATATGAATAGCTCGAATTTCTTCGTTCATTATAGCACAGTTCCCCTATAGCAGTCGCTTACCAGCAGGGTGTGTATGTAAACCTTACTGTCCCCTGTTATCTTAACGTAATACGGGCTTGTTCCGCCAATAATTTAAGGGTAAAAAAAGAGAGCCCTTTTACAAGCAGCTCAACATAGTCTTATTAGAAAGTAACCAATTCTTTTATATGGTACCAGGCCCAGCCGAATATCCGGTCAATTTCCTGATATTCACCTGATATATTCTCAACAGAAGCCATATTCACATTAGCACCAGGATCTTCGACGAGGTCGCCATTGATGATGGTGACATCGCCATCCACCTGACCCCTTATATCCAAATCACCGTTTTCGACAACCAGGTCCCCCTTGACTGTGACGCCCTCCGGTACAATGACGAGATCATTCTCTACTATCAAACCCTCTTGCTTCGATACACTTACACTGCTATCACTATTCCAAGCAGATAATCCGCTTGTGAACATGAATAGGAAGAATACCGCAGCAGCTGTGATGACAGGGTGCGTACGGAACCATCTCATATATCCGACGCGCTTCTTTTCTTTCGGCAAGTTCGCCATGACACTGGCGGTGAAGCCGGCCGGTGCACTCAACTCATAGGCAGCGCCGCTAAGCAGGCTTTCCGTCTGTTTGAGCTCACGGTAATGCTGATTACAATCTGGGCAGGTCTTCAGGTGCTCCCGAAGCTGCTGTGCTTCTTCCTCCGAAGCATCTCCATCCAGATACAGATGCATAAGCGCAAGGCTTTCTTCGCAATTCATGTGTTACCCCCCTTTATACGTGGCGCAGTTTTTTCCGTAGTAGCTCTCTGCCACGGTGGATACGCGTCTTCACTGTCCCAAGCGGCAGGTCCAGTATTTCGCCGATCTCCGCTAATGATAAATCATCCAGGAACCGCAATACGATAACACTGCGGTACTTTGGCGGAAGGGAAAGTATTTCTTTGTGGATATAACTCTGCAGCTCCATGCTTTCGACTTCTTCCTCAGGCAGTGCCTGATCAGCCGCCAGCTGAGAATACATATCCAATCCTTCTGTTCCCTTCACCTCGGCATCCAGATGGAAATCCGGCTTTTTCTTCCGCAGACGGTCGATACTCAGGTTCGTTGCGATCCGGTAAAGCCATGTGGAGAATTTCCGGTTCTCGTCAAAAGAATGGATGTTGGTATACGCACGGATAAACGCCTCTTGGGCGATATCCTGCGCTTCGTGGCTGTCCCCGACCATTCGGTATACGATATGGTACACCTTGTTCTGATAAAAGGAAACAATTTCCTCGAAGGCCGCATGATCACCCTTCTTGACGTTTTTTATATGATATTTTATGATGTTCTCCATGAAAATCCTCCCGCCTAACTGCGGCTTCTTGATAACGAATGACGTTCCGAAAAGGTTTCACTTTCCCAAAAAAATATCTTATTTCAAACCTTAAAGTGGGCCAGCAACAGTTTTTTCTTGTTTTTTATATTTTTTTTAAAAAATGACGTTTTAAATAAAAGAGCAAAGGGTAATCTTATCAGCAAATAGTATATCAGATTCTGGAGGTCAAAATGGTTACATTAGACAATCTTTTGGAAAAAATCGAACAGACGCGCAATCATATGCTAAACCTTTCACGCCGCATGCCACTTACATCCGAAGCAGTTGTCACAGCAAGCGTACAGCTGGATGATCTATTGAATGAATATGAAAAACAGAGAAAAAACATGTAGTGCCAATTAACAGCCTGTAAGGGAAGCTGTTAATTTTTTTTGCATAAAAAAAGCACGTACACGAGGTACGCACTTTCTATTAATGGCGATCTTCTGCCCAAGCACCTTGTTTAAGGAAGTAAGCTTTCACATCGTTATGAAAACCGACACTCGCCTCAAGCGGGAAAGCATCCCCGCCTGCTCGCTTGTAGCAGTCAGCAAACCAGGCAATCATCACCTGTTCATCCGCTTTATCCACAGCGTCCTCCTGCAGTTCACGGAAAGCTTCGAATCCATCAGAAGCCGTATCCGGCAGCTGGAAGTACGGAATCTCCTCTGCCACTTCTTCACTTCCTCCAGCGTATTTATCGCCCATTTCATCATAATAGCGTTCATTACCATCTGCATCGAGTGCATAATACATGATTGTCAGCTCAAAAGCCATCGGCTCCTTGAACATACGAAAAGCAATTTTCTCCACTTCCGGGAGGAACGGCAGCTGGAAAATCTGCTTCAATTCGTTTATTACATCCTCCGAATGCTTCTCCAAGGTGACACTCACTGCCTCCGTATAATCTTGTATGGTAAACAAAGCGTTACCCCTCCTTCTTACTCTCGCTCTACTTTACCATACAGGAGTGAAAGAACGCATCAAGCAAGCGTCTTACCCTTCGTTTCTTCTCCAAGGAGCCAAACTGCCGCTGCAGCAACGAGAACTGTTACACAGAATAGAAGGAAAACAGTGCTGACAGATATACCTAACGCGCCTCGATATCCAATCAGCAATGGCCCCAGGATTCCACCGATCCTCCCGGCAGTTGCTGCGATTCCCGAGCCTGTTGCACGGATGGCAGTAGGATACTGCTCAGGGGTATAAGCGTATAAAATACCGTAAGCTCCCAGATTGAAGAACGAAAGCAGCATGCCCGCCGTCAGCAGCATGCCTGCTGACTCCGCATTGCCGAACAGCACTGCGCTGATGGCCGTACCTACCAGATAAATGATAAGTATCGGCTTCCTGCCCACCTTCTCAATCAGCCAAGCAGCAGAGAAGTAACCTGGCAGCTGGGCGAGTGTCATGATCAAGACGTACTCGAAGCTCCGCACCATATCGAATCCTTTTTCTACCATTACGCTCGGCAGCCACAGAAACATGCCATAGTAGCTGAGCATAATGCAGAACCAAACAATCCAGAGCATCAGGCTCCGTTTAGCAAATCCTTTCGCCAGCAATTGACGGATACCCGACATGACAGAAGTTTTTTGTTTCAGCTTCGTATAAGACGGTGAATCCGGCAGATTCTTACGAAGAAAGACCGCGAATAACGCAGGTATAGCTGTCAGCAAGAGAGCAACTCTCCAGCCGTAATCCGGGATGACGAAGTAAGAGATAATTGCCGCAAGCAGCCAGCCGACAGCCCAGAAGCTCTCCAGCAGCACGACCATGCGTCCCCGTCTCTCTGGTGCTACTGACTCCGACACTAATGTAGATGCAACCGGCAGCTCCCCGCCGAGTCCTGCACCGATAAAGAAGCGCAGCACAACGAAAATAAAGTAAGAAGCTGCCAAAGCAGATAATCCGCTCGCTATGGAGAAAATCAAAATCGTGATCATAAAGACCGTCCGCCGGCCTATACGGTCCGCCATAATTCCGAATACAAATGCCCCAACAGCCATTCCGATGCTATTGATACTGCCAATCCAGCCCGCTTGCTGGGATGATAATCCCCAGTCCAATGTCAGCGCCGTAATAATAAAAGATAAAATACCAACATCCATTGCATCAAACAACCAGCCTGTTCCGACAATCCCGAGCAGTTTTCGTTCTGAAATCGGTTTAGTTGTTTTATGACCTGCTACTGTTCGTTCCATTCCAGCACCTCTGTGAAAAGTATTATGTGACACATCAAGTTTACAGGTGTCTTGACACTTTGTAAATCAGTTACAGCGGTATTTTTACCTAAAATAGCAGCAGCCATGAAAAAAGCTGCCTTACTCGGCAGCTTTTGCAGCAGATAATGAAGTTTTAGGTGCAGCAGCTTGATACCATTGCCAGCATAAAATGACGATTATAGTGAGATCGATCAGATCACCGCCATAGTACATTAACATTGCTGCCTGCTGTGCATCTGCAGGAGCTATGCCCATAGGCGGATTCGCGTACAAATACTTCGACAGTATGCCGTGTCCTGCAAGGGCAAAGACAAATACGATCACCCGGTAAAGATAGCTCTTCCGGTATGGGACGGGATCTGTATACAACATAGCCAGCGTGAATAAATATCCCGCAGCAAATACATGCAGATGAACCAGCATCGAAACCACGGCTGATTCATGCATGAGATGGAATAGGTGCGTTGTATAGAGAAGCCATAGACCTCCGATATTCAGTACGGCTGCAGTGATCGGATGAATGAGGAAACGTGCATATCTGCTGCGAAAAACACGGGAGACTGACCTTGCTCCCGATTGCGAAAGCGCGCGCAGGAGCAAGGTTACAGGCTGCGATAAGACGAGCAGCAAGGGAGCAAGCATCCCGAGCAGCAAATGCCCAATCATATGATAGACAAAGCTATGATGCGCATGCATGGCTATTGGCCCTGCAACAGCCTGAAGGCCGATTACAATGCCGCTTACAAATAACACAAGCTTGCGCAGCGGCCAGGTTTTGAAGCGCTTCGCAGAATACTTCATTGCCAGCAGATAAGACAGTATACAGCAGGAGGCTATAATCAGAGCTAATCTTTCAACGTACATGCTCTTTCCCCCTCGAAAGACGGATACACCAAATACCCGCTGCTATCAACAGGACAGCGATGATGTTCCAAACCAAGTCATAATAGAAGATATCGACTCCATAACGAATCTGGTGAATGCGGAACAACTTATGCTGAATCAGGCCATCATACAGCTGGAAGACACCACTTCCCACCAAAACAGCACCACTCCATCTAAGCGGAATAAGACCTCTGCGTCTGCGAAGATCAGCAAAAAGGAACAATCCTCCAACCGTCGCAAACCAGCTCAGCGCATGAAAGAAACCATCCGATACAAGCCCCAAAGTCGTAGAAGACAAATCGTAAAAATGATGCCAATGCAAAAGCTGATGAAACACAGCTTCATCGATGAATGCAACCAGACCAACACCGAACATAAATCCAGAAAAGATATTCCTGCGTTTATATGTAGATCTATCCTCCATTCGTATCCTCCTACCAAAAGACTTTTATCTAAACTGTTTCCCGATTGGCTTAAGAATAAACAAAAAAGGCATAGGAGATTTACTCCTATGCCTTAAAATGAAAAAAAACCGCCCAGATGGACGATTTTTCATATGAGTGGAGCCTAGCGGGATCGAACCGCTGACCTCCTGCGTGCAAGGCAGGCGCTCTCCCAGCTGAGCTAAGGCCCCATT
>NZ_NPBF01000036.1 GCF_002272135.1 Virgibacillus sp. 7505
ATTTAAGTTATAGTGGTCGGGAAGACAGGATTTGAACCTGCGGCCCCTTGGTCCCAAACCAAGTGCTCTACCAAGCTGAGCTACTTCCCGTAATGGCGCGCCCGAGAGGAGTCGAACCCCTAACCTTTTGATCCGTAGTCAAACGCTCTATCCAATTGAGCTACGGGCGCATATTTAAAGTGCCGAGGGCCGGACTCGAACCGGCACGGAGGAACCCTCCGCAGGATTTTAAGTCCTGTGCGTCTGCCAATTCCGCCACCCCGGCAAGCTGAATTAGTTGATTAAGTAGTTATGGAGCGGAAGACGGGATTCGAACCCGCGACCCCCACCTTGGCAAGGTGATGTTCTACCACTGAACTACTTCCGCGTTTAATCTAAAATGGTGCGGGTGAAGGGACTTGAACCCCCACGTCATAAAGACACTAGATCCTAAGTCTAGCGCGTCTGCCAATTCCGCCACACCCGCATAGATTAAATACGCACAGTATTAAAATGAATGGTGAGCCATGAAGGACTCGAACCTTCGACCCTCTGATTAAAAGTCAGATGCTCTACCAACTGAGCTAATGGCTCTAACA
>NZ_NPBF01000037.1 GCF_002272135.1 Virgibacillus sp. 7505
CAATATGAAATCCCTGATTCTTATTGATTAGGGATTTTTTGTTGTAGAAAAGGGGATGGAGGGCTGAGAGATGATTCAAAGAGATATTACCATCCGGGAAGCAGAGTTAAAAGATGCCGAAGCTTTAGCATGGCTGAGAGTGAGAACAGATGGTGAAACAGAATATATGGATAGGGAAGAAGGAGAGGGCTATCTATATCCCGAAGATTTTGAAGAATTGATCTTGAAGGATCGAAAGGAAATGACCAATTTATGTCTTGTTGCTTGTGACAAAGAAAAAGTAATCGGTTATTGCAGATGTGAAGGAAATAGTTTGAAACGGCTATCACATCAAGTTACCTTCGGAATTGCTATATTGAAAGAATATTGGGGTTGCGGTCTAGGCAGACAAATGCTTGAGAGGGTTATTTCGTGGTCGGAATATCAAGGAATACATAAAATCAATTTATCAGTTCTCGCATCAAATGATAGAGCCATTCGTTTGTATGAAAAATACGGTTTTAAGACCGAAGGCTGCTTGAAAGATGATAAAAAATTAAGTGATGGCAAATATCATGATACTATACTCATGGCCAGGTTATCGAACAAGTAAATATATCAATAGCAAAAACCCTCCACCGAAAGATGGAGGGTTTTATTTTAATTTTTAACAGAAGCAGCTTCCCAAGCTGCATGCATACCAGCTACTCTGCCAGTCACCATGGCAGAGGTTATGTTATAACCTCCGGTATATCCATGAATATCGAGGATTTCTCCGCAGAAATATAATCCATGCATAAACTTAGATTGCATCGTTGTCGGTACAACTTCCTTTACAGAAACGCCTCCTCCAGTAACGAAGGCCTTTTCTATAGGCTGTGAACCATTTACAGGGAAAGTAAAGCCTTTGATCAAGCTGACGAACTGTTGCACATTTTCCCGGGAAATATTTGCTGCTTTCGTATCCGGCACTATTGCAGCTTGTTCTAATAGAAAATCTAGATACCGCTCGGGTACGATACCTTTCACTAGATTGCGGAAAGCCTTTTTAGGCTGATCCTCCAATAATTTAGTAATATCTTCCGTCAGCATATGTGCTTTCTTATCAGGAATTGCGTCAATATGAATATGGACTTCGTTCCTGCCTTTCATCAGCTCTTTTACAACATACTGCGAGCAGCGCAAAACAGCTGGACCCGAAATACCAAAGTGCGTAAAAAGCATGTCCATCTGATGTGTGATAATTGCTTTTCCCTTCTCGTTCAGTACACTGACCGCAACATCACGCAGAGCAAGACCTTGCAGCTGTTTTTGCTTAATGAAGGCTGCTGAGGAAAGCAGAGGCACTTCAGTTGGATACAGAGTTGTAATAGTATGTCCAGCTTTCTTAGCCCATGCATAACCGTCTCCTGTACTCCCTGTATGTGGTACTGCTTTTCCACCGACAGCAACAATAACAGCCCCTGTGCTGATTTTTTCGCCGTCTTTTAAGATTATCTCATGCCCATGGTCACCATAATGAATCTCTTTTACAGGTGTTTCTGTCCGGACACGGACGTGAAGTGTATCTAATCGATTGAGCAAGGCTTGTACAACAGACTTAGCTGAATTACTTACCGGAAACATGCGCCCATGGTCTTCTTCCTTCAGCTTCACTCCAAGATTCTCGAAGAAATCAATGATATCGTAATTGTCAAAGATAGAAAATGCACTATACAAGAATTTTCCGTTACCAGGAATGTGCTTAATTACTTCATCTTGTGGCAGTCTATTCGTAACGTTGCATCTTCCGCCTCCAGAGATCGCAAGTTTGTTGCCAAGTTTCTTCCCTTTATCAATCAAAAGTGTGGCAGCTCCATGCTCGGCTGCCGAAATGGCCGCCATTAGTCCGGATGGACCTCCGCCGATCACTACTACATCGTAATTCATACTTGTTCTTCCTTTCTGCTGATGGGATCCAAAGGAATTCTTCCATCAGGTCTACTTTATGATAAAATAGATTCATTGGATTTTAAAGAGGAGTTAGGTGAAATAATGGCTTTGTCGACAATGATTCGCGGGACATTGCTGCTGACAGCAGCTACATTCCTGTCGAAGTTACTCGGGATCATCTATGTTATCCCGTTCAATGCACTGGTAGGTGCGTCTGGGGGAGCTTTATTCAATTTTGCATATACCCCTTATAATATATTGATTAGTATCTCTACAATAGGTATTCCGTTGGGTGTATCGAAATTCGTTTCTAAGTATAATGGCCTCGGCGATTATAGGACAAGCCAGCGAGTCTTCAAGACGGGTTTCACCATTATGGGTGTGACAGGTGTCGTGGCATTCCTCATCATGTACTTCGGTGCAGATTGGATTGCGCAGTGGAGTGTAGGTGATGGAAAGTCTGGTTTTACGACAGAAACGGTTGCTTATGTTATTAAGCTAGTCAGCTTCGCCAATCTCATCATACCTGCAATGAGTATCGTCAGAGGTTTCTTCCAAGGGAATCAATCCATGGGTCCTTCTGCCATTTCCACTGTTGTGGAGCAAATTGCTCGTATTGTATTCCTATTGCTTAGTGTCTATCTTGCCCTGCATGTCTTCAATGAAAACATCGCAGTAGCAGTTGGATATGCTACATTCGCGGCATTTGTTGGAGCACTGGCTTCCTGCGCAGTGCTCTATGTCTATTGGCGTGCCCGCAAACCGCATCTTGAACTGATGATGAGACAGCAAACAGTTCGTCCAGCACCTATGTCGGATAGGACAATCATCAAAGAATTGCTCAGCTATGCAGGACCATTCGTCGTAACAGGGATTGCAACATCGCTGTATCAGTTCATCGATCAGTTTACGGTGCCGCGTGCATTGGAAGCTATCGGACAGGGTGATGTGGCCGTTGATATTTTCGGGGTAATCAACTTTTATGGTCAAAAGATCATCACTATTCCGATGACATTGTCGATCGGGTTGTCTTTGGCAGCAGTACCAGCCATTACACGTGCATTTTTCGCCGATGATCGCAAATTATATTTACAGCAAATCAATCAGTCATTACAAATTGTTCTTTTCTTGATTTTGCCTGCGAGCATCGGAATTGCATTACTGGGCAGTGAAGCCTATACAGCATTCTATGGTACAGAAGCAGTCCTAAATCCAGATATAGACGCAGGAACACTCATGGTCTGGTACGCACCAGTAGCGCTGTTATTTGCTTTATTCACGACAACGTCATCCATTTTGCAGGGTATAAATGAACAGCGATTTTCCGTCATCAGTTTGACAGCAGGATTATTAGTGAAGATATTCTTCAATATTCCGCTTGTGCATGCGCTCGGAGCAAAAGGTGCCATCATTGGAACGGCTTTGGCAGTCGGTATTGCGACGGTATTGAATTTCCTTAAAATGAAGCATGTACTAAAATTTCCAATTCGTCAGCTTACCAAACGTACAATCCTGATTGTGATTTTTACAGTCATCATGTCGGTTGTCGTATTGCTCACTAAGTATTTGCTAGGATTCGCGATTTCGTTCCGGGATGGACAAATTGCGTCAGCTGTTATCATTCTTGTTTGTGCATTGGCTGGAGGAGCGGTTTATATGATTCTTTCGTATAAGTCTACGTTGCTCGAACGTGTACTCGGTAATCGGATTGGGTTCTTGGATCGTCTAATGAGAAGGAAGAAGGGTTAAATGATGAGAATGGATAAGCTGCTTGCCAATATGGGATATGGCAGCAGAAAAGAAGTGAAGACACTCCTTAAACAAGGAGCAATTACGGTGAATGGCTCCCAAGTCAAATCACCATCTATCCATGTGGATGTAAAGAAAGATATTGTAAAAGTGAATGGGGAAACCGTCGAATACAGAGAATTCATCTATCTGATGATGCATAAGCCGCCGGGTCTGGTTTCGGCTACAGAAGATAAAAGAGATGAAACAGTTGTTGATATCCTGCAGCAGGAGGATCGGATATTCGAACCGTTTCCGGTCGGCAGATTGGATAAGGATACAGAAGGCCTGCTGCTATTGACGAATGATGGAACGCTTGCCCACCAGCTTTTATCACCCAAGAAACATGTACCGAAACTTTACTATGCACGAATCGAAGGAGAGGTCACCGAGGAAACGATCAAGCAATTCCATCAAGGTGTGACACTTGATGACGGGTATGTGACGAAGCCAGCTATTCTGCAAATACTGGAGGCTGGTCCGATTTCAGAAATTGAAGTTACCATAACAGAAGGAAAGTTTCATCAGATCAAGCGCATGTTTGAGTCTGTGGGGATGGAGGTTGTCTATTTGAAGCGTCTGCGCATGGGCAGCCTTGCACTGGATGAAGATCTGGAGCTAGGTGAATACAGGGAACTTTCTGATGAAGAGCTAAGCAATCTGATACAGGATACAAAAAAAAGCTGATCTGCTTACAGATCAGCTTGCCTTAAAGATAGGTAGGTATTACATAGGTTGTACGATTTGAATCAAGAGATTTTGACTTTTTTTGAGGTTGTTGACCAAACCCCCCGATGAGGACTTTGTACTAAACCGTTATACTCCAGCACGTTTAAATCGCGCTGTACCGTACGGTCCGTAATACCAAATTCTTCAGCCAATTCAGTAGTAGAAACTGTGTCCCTTTCCTTAATGTAAAGATAGACAGCTTTTACACGGTTTAGCATTCGGGATGTTGATTGATTCAAAAAACCACTCCTTAGTTTTACATAAGAATCGGTGGTGCTCTAAATCTCTTTCTACCCGTATTTTACAATAATTAAGCAAAGATGGCTAGGAGATAGGTTTAATTTTCTGTTAATTCTATTCTTAACAAGTAAATAAAATTATTGATAAGAAAATAGGAGGAGAAGGAAATGGAAAAAATCAATTGGTATGAGAAGGCATCTGCTTATAAGGATGACTATGTAGAAGTGCTGAAAGGACTTGTATCTATTCCGAGTGTGTATGATGAATCGACAAAAACGGACAAGCAGCCTTTTGGCGAAAAGATCGACGAAGCACTCCAGTATATATTGCAAGTAGGAAAGAACAATGGATTCCTTACTAAATATGTCGATGGCTATGCAGGTCATATCGAGTATGGGCAAGGAAAAGGCTTAGTAGGCGTACTTGGTCATTTGGATGTGGTTCCTGCTGATGGGGAATGGACATATGGAGCATTCAACCCGACGCTGGCTGAAGATCATCTATTCGGCAGAGGAACATTGGATGATAAGGGGCCCGTTGTAGCAGCTTATTTTGCGATTAAATTGCTGAAAGATTCAGGTTACGAGCCGAAGAAGCGTATCCGTCTGATTCTGGGAACCGATGAAGAGCGCGATTGGCAATGCATGACGTATTACTTCCAGCATGAAGAAATGCCGGATACCGGCTTTACACCAGATGCCGACTTTCCGCTTATCTACGCAGAAAAAGGTATCATCGATGGTTATATCTCGATTCCTCCTGCAGCAGCACAAAGTGACATGCTTCGACTTGTCCGTTTTGAGGGAGGAAAAGCTCTGAATATGGTTCCAGGACTTGCGGAGGCGCTTCTTTCCGGAGAAAGCTTGGTAAAGGTTGAAGAAGCTTTCAAGGCCTTCCTTGCTGAAGAAGGGTACAGTGGTAAAGCTGAAGCCAAAGAAAATGCTATTCTGCTAAGCCTAACCGGTAAAGCAGCTCATGGCTCTACACCTGAAAAAGGTATCAATGCAGTAGTGGCCTTGGCCAAATTCTTAGTGACCCTTCCATTACACGGCAATATGACAGACAAGCTAAGCTGGCTTATCGAAAAATTCGAAGATTATAATGGCAATGGCATTGATTTGGGACTGGCAGATGATGTATCAGGTCCGTTGACACTCAATCTTGGGGAATTCAGCATGAAAGATGCGGAGGCGTGGAAAATTGGCGTCAACATTCGTTATCCAGTTACATCTGAATATGATACGGTCACTTCTAAATTGTTTGAACAGCTTGCAGAAGCAGGTGCCGGATTCCAGGAAACTTCTCACTTGGCTTCATTATATGTGGAGAAGGATGATCCGCTAGTTGAGACATTGCTCGGTGTATATCGTCGTCAAACAGGTGATCAAACCGATATCTTGGCAATCGGCGGCGGCACCTATGCACGAGCGATGAAAAAAGGTGTGGCATTCGGTCCACTGTTCCCAGGTGGATCAGACAGCGCCCATCAGCAGGATGAGCACATCTTGGTTGAAGATATGATTCGTTCCATCGCCATTTATGCAGAAGCACTATATTTGCTGACAAAGGATGAGCGCGGGTAATGCAAGCAACGACTAAACAGACCTACAGATCTTTTCAGTACTTTTATTTAACAGCTTTTCTTTCCAATGGATCATTGTTTCCGCTTCTTGCTGTTTTTCTCCAGGAAGAAAAACAATTGGATCCTGTGCTTGTTGGTCTGATAGTAGCGGCAATTCCATTGGTTAATACGGTAATGGAGCCTGTCTGGGGGCTGCTTAGCGATTATACCCAGAAACCATTGCGTCTCTTGGCGGCAGCATTAGCTGCTGCAGCGGCGCTTGCATTCATTTATTTATTTTATGATCATTATGCATTGCTGCTGATCGGAATGCTGGCTATTGCCGTATTCCAAGCAGCTGTCATTCCTTTGTCCGACAGTATGGCGTTGAGCTTTGTTGAGCAGCACAAGCTTGTTTATGGGAACATCCGTCTATGGGGAGCTATAGGATTCGCGGTTGCTTCCTTCCTGTTAGGATACATAGCAGATTTCGCAGGTACAGTGGATGTCATTTTCATAGCATACGGTTTGTTTCTGCTTCTTGCACTGCCAGCATTGTGTAAATTTCCGCGGCAAGGTTATGACATAGCCAGAGTGTCAATGAAAGAAGGATTACGTACATTAAGGAAAAATAAACCATTCATGTTGTTCCTTGCATCTAATTTCCTTATATTCGGCCCAATACTCGCAAATAATTTCTATTTTGGGACATTCATTTTAGCGGCTGGAGGAACACTAAGCGCTGTCGGCATCGCTTTCTTCCTGGGAGCAGGCAGTGAAGCGCCGTTCATGAAACTGGCTCATCGGATCATTGGAAAGATGAGCATCCTGCATGTTGTCATATTAAGTGCAGCTGTATCAGGTGCAAGATGGATTTTGTATATGTTCGACCCATCTCTTACTGTTATCTTCATTACAACCATTGTCCAGGGATTGTCGATCGGACTCTATGTGCCAGCTGCCTTGCTTTACATCAGAAGTACTGCGCCATCATCTGTACAAGCTACTGCCATTGCGCTTTATTCCGCAGTCGGTACAGGACTGGGTAATGCGCTGTTCAACCTGATGGGCGGGATGATACTGGAGATAGCAACTGTTTACCACATGTATGCATTGTTTGCTGCAACGACTTTCATTGGTGTGGGTATTTTGTTTATAGTGAAGAGAATGATTGGTACTGCTAAAGGGAAAAGAGGAGTAGCATGAGTGCACATTATTTCATTGGTATAGGTTCTGATGAATCTATTCAGGCAGCATTGGCTGAATGGCAAGAAGAGTTGAAAGCGTATGTTCCAATGAAGCTATGGCCAAGACCGGAGGAATTGCATATTACACTTCAATTCCTGGGGCCTGCAACAGATGAACAGCTGGATAAGATAAAGTCAGCTTGGCAGAAGCAGGATTTTGGTAAAGCTTTTTCCTTGGAAGTAGCCGGTGTGGACACATTCGGCAGTCCAAAGCAGCCTCGTGTTGTATGGGCTGGGGTAAAACCATTTGATCCGCTCCAAGCACTGTATCAGCAAGTGACTGCAAGTACAATGACAGCTGGATTCCAGCGTGAGAACCGACCGTATCGGCCGCATATAACACTCGGGAAGAAATGGGGATCAGGCAAGGTGGAGGGTCCGCTTCCGCTTCTGGATAAACATTTGACCGTACCATTCTTTGTGGATAAGGTAACACTTTACCGTATCGAACCGGGTAAACGACCGAAATACGTTCCAGTACTGGTCAAAGATTTGGAAAAGGAGTGAACCTATGTGGCGCAACTGATCAAGCTGCATGAATATATATCCCGTTATGAACAGCATCCTTACCGATATCCTGGACAATTCATCAAATTGAAAAAAGAGAATTGGGAGAAAATGCACAGGGAATGGGAGCAGCAGCAAGCTGCTCCTGCTTCCTTTATTACAGACGAAGCAAAGGAAGAAGAACAAAAGAAATCGTGGTATCATGTATTCCGTAAAAAAGAGGAAGAAATGGAACAGCCGAACCCTGCTCCCGCATATGTGGCTCCCACAGAAAAGATCCTGAAGCAGGATTTCTTGGAAGAGCTGTTTGATTTTCAGCTGAAATGGGCTACAAGCACGCTTGGGGAATTTTCTTTCTTTGATCAAAAATTTAAAAAAGATCCGGTGCTCAGATACTTTCTGAAGCGATTTCCTGACACTTTCTTTGTAATGTATAAGCCTGTTTTCGAAGTAAAGCAGACCACAATGGAGGCAGAAACGATTTTAATCCATCCTTTGGGCATAGAGATCATTTCCGTACTGGAGGACAAGCCGGATGTATTGTTTTGGGCTAGTGAGGAACGAACATGGAAGCGGGAATCCAAGGGGCAGTTTTCTACTTTCCTCAATCCAATGCTATCGTTGAATAGAACAGAAAAGCTGGTACAAGGTATCCTCAGAAAATATGATATCGATCTTCCTGTTCGAAAGGTAGTCTTGAGCAGGGAAAATCAAATTCGATTTGCAAGCGAGCCAAGAAACACACAGTTTATCGGCAGTCAAAAGCATACAGCTTGGCTGATGGCCAAGCGGGAGGAGCAGTTAGCTCTTAAACATGTGCAGCTTCGTGCCAGTGAAGTGCTGCTGGACCACGCATATACGAAGGCTGTTGCCCGTCCGGAGTGGGAAGAGGAAGAAAAGGAAGAATTTTTTAGTTAAATAAACGGTTTTATAGTCCTATCGTATTGATAAAACCATAGAAAATGTTGTAATCTTAAGTATGTCTGTCGAATTTGTTCGGGAATGTACTTGCCTTGTGTCACGCTGGGCTTGTTTACAGCTAGTAATGCAAAGCGATTGCACTAGGAAAGTAGGAATGAACGGTGAATTGGTTAGAACACATACTGGGAAATGAGTGGAAGATTGCTCCTGCCGGCGGTGTAACAGGAGAAGCATATTACGCAAAAAGCGGAGAGAGGCAGCTGTTTCTAAAGCGCAATTCTTCTCCTTTTTTGGCTGTACTTTCAGCAGAAGGGATTGTGCCGAAGCTGGTATGGACAAAAAGGATGGAAAACGGGGATGTCATTACGGCTCAGGAATGGCTGATGGGACGCGGTCTGACCTTCTCGGAAATGAGCGATCCTCGAGTGGCAAAGCTACTTAGCAAAATCCATCATTCCTCCGAGATGCTGAACTTGCTGATGCGTATGGGTAAGAAGCCGCTTCAGCCAGAGACGAAAATGGAAGAGCTGCGGGAGAAAGCAGCTGGCTTCCAAAATCGGCTGCCTGCTTTAAAACAGGTGCTTGCAAGTATGGAGCAATTCTTACCTGAGATGCCAGATCAGCTATTGGCAGTCTGTCATTTTGATATCGATCATAATAATTGGATGATAAGCCAGCATAATGAGCTGTATCTTGTAGACTGGGACAGTGCTCTCATTGCGGACCCGGCTGCTGACATTGGAATGCTGCTTCGGAAGTACGTTCCATATCCTGACTGGGAAGAATGGATGAAAGCATACGGCAAGCCGCTGAATGATGCACTTTTAAAACGTATTTATTGGTATGAAGCTGCCCGTATCATCATGTCGCTTCGCGATGACAACATGGAACGCAAAAGTATTGAATTAGGACAGCTGCTTACGGAAGTGCACCAGCTGTCCTGCTAGCCTTGAAAGCTGTTGATGGTCTCTACCCAATCCTCGAGCTGTTCTCTGTTCGATGTGATGTGCGCATTGATATCTTCAGCTTTTTCACCGGCAGAACTGTACGAATGGATACCGGGAAGCAAAGCAAGAAGCTCTTGCTGATCGGTTGATTTATTAGATAAAATAGAACGTGCCAGGCGGGATATTTGCTCGTATTCGGATTTGCTGCCGCAGCAGGATTCGCAATGTTCGCTAAGTATATCCCGAAGAAGGCTAAGTTGGTTTTCAACGGAAAGTGACATCGATTTTCCCCTCCTTCCTGAGCATAGCGTGTGCGTTTTGGCATCAAACTATGCAGGCGGGCTGGACAGAAATAGGAGTGAGACATATGCGTGTGCGCCATAAACCCTGGGCAGACGATTATTTAAAAGAAAACGATCATATCGTGGTACAAGAACCGAAAAATTATAAAGGCAAATGGAGAGAGTTATTCGGTAACGATAAGCCGCTGCATGTTGAGATTGGATCTGGCAAAGGGCAGTTCATCACTGGCATGGCAGCCCAGCATCCGGAATACAATTTCATCGGAATTGAACTAGCGAAAAGTATTATTGTGACAGCTGTGGAAAAAGCAGCTGAAGCAGATCTTCCGAATGTAAGGCTATTGAATGAAAATGCAGCTGATTTCCGTGAGTTATTTGAAGTGAATGAAGTGGATAGCATTTATCTGAATTTCTCTGATCCTTGGCCGAAGAATAAGCATGAAAAGCGTCGCTTAACATATAAAAGCTTTTTGGAGCAATATGAATCAGTTTTAAAAGATGACGGAGAAGTGGTCTTTAAGACGGATAATCAGAAGCTATTTGAGTATAGTTTGTCTAGTTTCTCCCGATATGGCATGATTCTGCAGGAAGTGAAGCTTGATTTGCATGCAGAGAACGATCCGTTAAATGTAAAAACAGAATATGAGGAGAAATTCTCTTCACGCGGCTACCGCATCTATCGCAGTGTCGCTACATTCAAATAAAAAACTCGGCTTTAGTTAAATAGGGTGTAGAAAACAAGTTACCATATATTGCGGTATGGCTTGAGGACGGTCTATTACCGAACTCAAGCCAGTTTTTTAATTGTGTATAACATAATGAAGCTGCAATAAGGATTAGGTGGATTGTTTGAAATCATAACCATATACCAATAGAAATATCCCGGAAGTTTGTTCAGACTTCCGGGATATTTTTATGTAGTGTAATGCTCTTTGATCATATTTTTTGCTCCCAGGCAAAGATGCCGCTGCGTACCTTATGCTAATATTCTCCATCGATCGATTCAAAAGTTAGACTGTTTACTTATGTGATGGGTGGAATGAATTCAGGTTCGGCTATTTATTTTGTAGTCAAGGGGTTGTAACTGACTTGGAAAGTAACAATCCGCATTAGGGAAGAAATTAATTATACAAAGGTCATCAAAAGAAGGGAGTGGAGATTGTGGGCTTTAAAATTGCGTTTATCGTATGTCAGCGGGACATCAATGAAAACGGATTATCGATTAAGATACAGTCAACTCTTAAATCGTAGAGAAGCCTTGAAAGAAGCATGTTATATTATTTCTGTTTTTTTGTATTGGCGGGTTAGAGGCATTTGAACAGGACATTAACATTCCTTTGCGTTAAGGGGTCGATCAATGTGTGGGTAAGGTCAGAAACGCCTAAATTCATTCAAAAATTTCACAAAAAAACACCCCAAACGTTAAGTTACTTACCTTTGGGGTGCGGCTTTTTATTAGGATGCTGATTCGACAGCGTCGATAACGGATCCAGTTTCTGCATCTACGAAGAATTCGTATTGAGCAGGTTTTCCGTCGATCGTACGGGAGATACCGCCACGGTAAACAGTATACGTGAGGCCGTGCTTCACTTTTTCTTCCGGTTTCATATAGATCCAAGATCCACTGATCGGACCTTCTTTCTTGAACGCTTCTTTAGCGAATTTCAATGCTTTTTCCGGAGTCACTTTCTGTTGTTTCGCAATCTGCTTCTGGATCAAGTATCCAGCCGCAAGGCCAGCACCTACGATTGCTACTGTTTTCTTTACGCCCATTTTGGTCACCTCTTCAACTTAAGTTATGTTCTATTATATCTTATTACCTTAGAAATATAAAACGAAACAACCTTTATGGCATGTTGAGGAGCAATAGTTTACAATAGATATACAATAGTCTGACAAAAAGGGAGTACATATATATGAATCAAAAAACATTGGATTTATTTAAACAATTGACAGAGCTGCAGGCAGCGCCAGGTAACGAACAGCTGATGCGTGCTTTTATGAAGGAAAGGCTGAAGCCTTATGCGGATGAGATCATCCAGGATAAGCTTGGCGGTATTTTTGGTGTAAAGAAAGGCAGTGGACCTAAGGTAATGGCTGCCGGACATATGGATGAGGTCGGTTTCATGGTGACAGGTATTACACCCAATGGTCTGCTTCGTTTTCAGACCTTAGGCGGCTGGTGGAGTCAAGTTTTGCTTGCACAGCGCGTGCAGGTTATGACCGACGAAGGACCGATTCCGGGTGTCATCAGCTCTACACCTCCTCATTTGTTAACGCCTGAGCAGCGGAGTAAGCCTGCCAGCATCGACAGTATGCTGATTGATATCGGCGCAGATGATGAGCGTGATGCATATGAGCTTGGTGTGAAGCTGGGACAGCAAATTCTGCCGTACATGCCGTTTACACCAATGGCAAATGAGAAGAAGATTTTGGCCAAGGCTTGGGATAATAGTTATGGCTGTGGATTGGCGCTGGAATTAATGGAAGAAGTTGCTGGGGAAACATTGCCGAACCAGTTGTATGCTGGTGCGACGGTTCAGGAAGAAGTCGGTCTTCGCGGTGCCCAAGTAGCTGCAAATATGATCAAGCCTGATATTTTCTATGCGATGGATGCGTCCCCTGCTAATGATGTCAGCGGAGACAAGCAAGCCTTCGGTCATTTGGGGCAGGGAGCATTGCTTCGTATTTTTGACGGCACCATGATCATGAATCGTAATATGCGTGAATTCATTCTTGATACTGCTGAATCCAATAATATCAACTACCAATACTATGTTGGCAAAGGCGGAACGGATGCCGGACGTGTCCATTTAGCACACGAAGGTGTTCCATCAGCTGTAATCGGGATAGTTTCCCGCTATGTCCACACAAGTGCAAGCATCATTCATGTTGATGATTATGCAGCTGCAAAAGAGCTTCTGATCAAGCTTGTACGGGCGACGGATCAGTCGACAGTGGATCTTATTACTTCGAACGATTGAACTCGTCGGAAAGGAAGCGCAACTGATGAAAATCATAGTCGGATCTAAAAATCCTGCCAAAGTTCAGGCCGTTTCAGCAGTTTTCGGAGCTCGGTGGGAGCTTGAAAGTGCAGCGGTTGAATCCGGCGTGAGTGAACAGCCGATGAGCGATGAAGAGACACGCCAAGGAGCAATCCAACGTGCGATAGCATGCAGCAAACTGGAAGGAGCAGCTGCTGGTATCGGTTTGGAGGGCGGCGTCACAAAGATGGATGACGGTCTGTATATATGTAACTGGGGCGCTTTAGCAGTCGGGGACAAGGTATGGAGCGCGAGCGGTGCAAAACTGCTTTTGCCTGACTTCATCGCCGAGCCAGTGCTTGCAGGCGGAGAACTGGGACCAGTTATGCGGACATATACAAGCAGGCAGGATATCTCGACAACAGAAGGAGCGGTCGGCGTCTTTACCAATGGGCATATGTCCCGCTCTGCTATGTTTGAGCATATTTGTTTGCTCTTGAAAGGGCAATATAGCTTTTATGAGATAAATAAAAAGAAGGAAGCGGAATTTTAATATCCGCTTCCTTCTTTTTTTATGATGTCTTTTTATATTCGGTCGAATCATCTTTATCATCACCGATGACAGGGGAATCCTGCTGATCTGCTTCGAAAAGCTCGTCAGCAATGCCTTCTGTTTCGGTGGCATCTGTTACAGTGGATTCGGATGTATTTGAATCTTCTACTCCGCTGGATTCAGCTGGATTATCCGAAGCATAGGCGAATTCGAATTGAGCTACCTCGACAGCCAATTCCTTTGCCAGCTGCTGCAGCTGGGCGGCTGCGTTTGTCAGGATATCAATCGATGCGGCCTGCGTATCACTTGAGGAAGCTACTTCCTGAGCTGTTGCGGCTGCTTCATCGGCAATCTGGTTGATATGGCCAAGCATGCTCGCAACAGTATCATTACTTGCAGCGACTTCTGAAACAGAAGCAGAAATGTCCTTCATTTTCGAATTACCTTGCTGAAGCTGTTTATGAATTCGATCAAATGCATTCGTTGTTTCTTCAACACTTGATGCTTGTACTTGCTGATAAGCATCAAAGGCTTTAGCTTCTTCTGCCAAATTGGTCATCTGCTGATTCATTGTGCCAACAAGCCTGTGGATCTGCTGTGCTTCTTGTTTGGAGCGTTCTGCCAGCTTCTTCACTTCATCTGCTACTACAGCAAATCCCCGTCCATGCTCACCTGCACGAGCAGATTCGATAGCAGCATTCAGCGCGAGCAGGTTTGTGCTTTCTGAAATCTCTTCAATTGTTTGGACGATGGAGCGAATTTGGTTTGCCTGCTGTACAGCGCTTTGGATTTCTTCTGTCAGTTTTTGAGCGAGCGTCAAGAAGCTATCAGAGGTTTCATGCAGTTTTTGCATCTGATTGATACCATTGCTTCCTTCCCGCTCTGCTTGTTTCATCGCCTGACTGACTAGTGCTGTTTCATCCTTCATCATTGTAATAGCCTGGCGTACCTTGTCCAGCATCATATTACTTTCCTCGAGTTGAGCAGCCTGCGCCTGCGCGCCGCCAGCCACCTGACCAATAGCTTGGTTCACTTCTTCATATTGAGCTGCTGTCTGCTGGGAAGCTGCAGCCAGATACGAAGAGGAGTCATCCAATACTTCGGATGCTTCTTTCACTTTAATCATGGATTGCTCCATTTTTCCTGCCATCTGATTAAATGTTTCACCCAAATCTGCCATCTCGTCCTTTGTGGTAATTGGTACACGGTAAGCCAGATTACCATTTCCGATAATTTCGGTAGCTTCTTTTAGCTGACGTATTGATTTTGCGATTGCGCGGATTAACGGCCAGCCGATACAAAGTACGAGCAGGAAACTAAGAATGATGACAGCAAGTAGGACGATGCCAAGAATGGTAGAGGTCCTTTCGTTTGACTGTTTCAAATTGTCAGTTTGTTCAATGGCTGTTTCGCCCACACTGTCCACAGTCGTTGTGACTTCCAAAGCTGCTGTTTCGAAATTCGCTGCCAGCTCAGTTGCCTGGGTGCGTGTGTTCGAAAGGGTGGACATGGCTGATGTGTATTTCAAAAGACTGGAGTTTATCTCACTAACCGCGTCACTATCCAAATCGGATTCGGAAATCGCTGTCTTGAATGCATCTACTGCTCCATCGAATGCATCTTTATCTGGAGCAGCGCCATTTGAAGGCTGGATGATACCTTGCTCGGTTCGTGTGACGTTCTCCAAAGCAGCAGAAACATCATTTCCTGCATTTTCGGCAAGGCTGCGGAAATTCTCCGAGGCCTCACTTATGATCTTTCGCAGTCCCTCATCGGAAGTGTAGCCGATTGTTTCATTCATACTCGTGACTTTTTCGAGTTCCTTTTCATAAGATGCTGCACCTTCCTTGATTTGCGTGAAGTACGCTTGCAAATCTTTTTCATCCTGGTATTTTTCTTCATATGTAGAAGCTTGTTTTTCAATGCCGGCTATAGCGCCTAGTACAGCTTCGGCGTTGGATACAGAAGGCTGGGCAAAGTATGTCTGTTGCTTCTCCAGTGTATCGAGCATATCATCCTTGATATACTGACTGGACACATAGGCTTCTTGGTATCGCTGCGTTTCCTCTGACATTTGATTCTGTTGGTAGAAATAATAAAAACTGAATGCTCCAAGTACCAGAATACTTGCCAGTGAAGAGAACATGATCAAGCGGATTCTCTGTCGAATGGTGTGCATATATTTCCCCCTCATGCTTTTGTGTGCTCCTTTTCATTATAGGTATAACATCCCATTTTTACAATAAATTAATAAAAGTTTGATAATTTAACTGATTGATTCGACCCATATTTGCTGCCAGACCCTAACATTCCTATGTATAAATGGAAAGCAGCTTGATAAATGACAGCTGCTGCGCAGTATATTCGCTTTTGGTTCAGTGCTTTGATAAAATGGAGAAAAGATTAATGGGGGCATTTAAAATTGAAAAATCTAGAATCAGAAGCACAACTAAAAGAAGTACTTCAAAACGGTAAAACAATCTTGATGTTTTCTGCTGACTGGTGTCCAGACTGCCGAATCATCGAGCCGGAACTGCCGGAAATCGAATCAAAATACAGCGAATTCGAATTCATTCATGTAGACCGTGACCAATTCATCGATGTTTGTCAGCAATATGACGTATTCGGTATTCCGAGTTTCATCGCCTTCAACAAAGACGAAGAAATCGGACGATTCGTATCGAAGGATCGTAAGTCAAAAGAGGAAATCGAGTCTTTCATCGAATCCTTACCGCAATAATTGCAAGGAGCATAGCTTATGAAAATGACGGCTTTGAAAATGAAGAAAAAACTGGAGGAGCGTTTGCAGGATCCTTCCTGGCGCACTTCGTATGATCGGGATAAAAGTAAATTCCGAGTAGAATGGCAGGATACGAACGAAGGCGTGACGCTGGCGCTTCCGAATATTATTGCAAAATATGAGACACGAGGCGAAAAAGCGCTGGATGAACTCGAACAGCATGTCAAAGAAGCTTTGCGTGTCATGCATGAAGAGCAGCATTTGGAAGGGAATGAACAGCATGTCTTTCCAGTGATACGAGCCACTTCATTCCCTTCAGAAACGAAAGCCGGACTGAAGATGGTATATTCGGAGCATACGGCTGAAACGAGAATCTATTATGCACTTGACCTTGGTAAGTCATACCGCCTCATTGACGAACAAATGATGGAAGAGCAAGGCTGGACCATCGAACGTCTTCGGGAAATTGCAGCATTTAACGCTAGAAGTCTTTCCACAGAATTGAAAGAAGACAGGGTTGCGGGGAATTCCTTTTACTTTATTGCGACGCAGGATGGCTACGATGCCAGCCGCATACTGAACGAGTCTCTGCTGGAAGGATTCCGTGCCAATGCAAAGGGAGATGTCCTTGTTGCTGTTCCTCACCAGGATGTGCTGATTTTGGCGGATATTGAAAATAAGACTGGTTATGATATATTAGCACAGGTAACCATGAAATATTTCGCAGAAGGCCGTGTACCAATTACATCTTTACCATTCATTTATGAAGAAAAGAAATTTGAGCCAGTTTTCATTATGGCTCGCAATAGACCGGAGTCTGCCAAGGGAGAGGAAAAGTAAGATGCAAGCATTCTATAACAAGCAAGGAATCGGTGACGTATTGCTGCTCGCCATTAAGCAAGGAGACCGTCATTCCATTAAAGAAGAGAGATTCGGAGATGTTGTCCGTATTACAGATAAGGATGAGCTAGTCGGTTATAATATCTTCCGCGCTTCCGAATACTTGAAAATCACAACAGCTGGCAAGGTGCAGGTGGATGAGGATTTCGCGGGCAAGATTCGTGATATTTTCAGTCAGAACAACTTGGAAGATTCATTTGAGGTGGATCTCACACCTAAATTCGTTGTCGGCTTTGTTAAGGAAAAAGAAAAGCATAGCAACGCTGATAAATTAAGTGTCTGCCAAGTCGACCTTGGTGATGAAACAGTACAAATCGTTTGTGGTGCACCAAATGTAGATGCAGGCCAAAAAGTGGTCGTCGCGAAAGTGGGCGCAATCATGCCAAGCGGTTTGGAAATCAAAGCCGGAAATTTACGCGGTGAAGATAGTTTTGGTATGATCTGCTCTCAAAAAGAGCTAGGTCTGCCGAATGCACCGGAAGAAAAAGGAATTTATGTGCTGGATGATTCCTATAAAGTTGGCCAGGTATTTGAGTTTTAATAGGGAAATGAACACCGGATACAAAGTATCCGGTGTTTTTTTAGGTAAATGGAATGGAAATGGCGAGTAACCGCCATATTTTTTAAGTTTTGATGGAATGTTTTTAGGGTAAAGCTATTCACGGTTTGTGAAAACCTGCTAAAATGAAGATATTATACTGAAAAAGGAAGATTTACTATGTGGGAGCGTCTTAAGCAAGCTCTAAGCAACTTTTTTATGACCGAAGTAGTAGTGGAAGAAGAACCAGAGCTGAAATCACGGAACGCTTCTGAACAGAAAGTACAGAAACAGTATCAGACAAATCAGCAGCCACAAGCAAAAATGGCTTATACATACCCTAAGGAACGCGCTTTCCGGTTTCCAATGATACCGGACGAGTCTGGAAGTGCAAAACCGCCAGCCTCAAATGTGCGTCCAGTACGTCATCGAGCCCAACCAGATACAAAGATACCAGAAAAGCGGCAGCCTCGTCAGCCTGAAAAACCGAAAATGCAAGAACGGCCTTCCAGTGTAAACTGGCAGCGCCAGCCAGAAATAAAGAATCCGGTACCAAAGGAAGAAAAGAAACCCTTCCAGCCGACAGAGGTTCCATCCCCTGTATACGGTTTCCGCAAACGGAAGGAAGAGGTCGCTGATATTGTAACATTGGCTTCTATTCAAGACCGAGCAGATTGGAAAAGAATCGCAGCATCTGCTAATACGGTCAATCCTGAAGTACAGGAAGAAAAAAAGTTCGATATTCATGTTGAACAGGCTCCAGTGGAAGAAATCACGCTTGAAAAGCCTGTAATAGAACGTAAAGAAAAAACAGACATTGCGGCAGCAGAATTAACTAAAGAATCATTTATAGAAGATGCAGATACGAGCGTTGCAGAGGAAGAGATGATTGAGGAGATATCTGTTCCTGAAACAACGGAAGTACTGGAAGCTGAACCTACTCAGCTTGATGAGTCAGCTAGCATAGAAGAGACTGGTTTGGACCGATCGGCCGTTATAGAGGAAACTGCATCGAATGAAGCAGAAGATGACTTAACAGAAAAGATTGATCCGGATCAATCGATTAATAGGATAGAAGAGACTCGTGTGCCGGACTTAGCAGAGGATATTACAGCTATGCACACTGCGAATGATCCGACAGCAGAAGAAGCTGTTCCGGACGAAGTAGCATCTATTGCAGCAGAAAATAATACGTCTAGCCATGGTTCTGAAATGATCAGCGAGTCTATTGCGCAGCCTGATACTTTTGATGTTGAAACAGTACAATCGTTAAAACAAACAGATGAAAAAGAAGTGCTGCAAGCGGAGGAGAGCACGGAAACAACAAATTCCCAAATTCGCGAAACTGGCAGTACAGTGAGAAAATCAGTACCTTTCAACGTGTTCATGACACCAAGAGATAAACGAAATCATCAGCAGGTGCCCACTCGCAAGCCGGAGAAAACGGAGCCTGTTGTACAGGATATCCCGCAGCAGACAGAACCGAGCTTTGCCAAACCTCCGATGCATCTTTTGAATGATCCTGTCGAACAGACGATCGAAAATGATGCTTGGGTCGACCAGCAAAGTCAGCTTTTAGAGACTACTTTGGAACATTTCAACGTAAATGCTCACGTGGTCAATGCAATGCAAGGCCCGTCAGTCACACGTTTTGAGGTTCAGCCTGATCTTGGAGTCAAGGTTAGTAAAATCAAGAGCCTGACAGATGATATCAAGCTGAACATGGCAGCCAAGGACATCCGGATGGAAGCGCCGATTCCAGGGAAGAATGCCATCGGAATTGAAGTGCCGAATGCCGTATCGAAGCAAGTCGGCTTACAGGAAATACTGGAGACCGAGGATTTTCAGGGAAACAGCTCGCCGCTTTCAGTCGGCTTAGGCTTGAATATTTCCGGTAATCCGATTGTGACGAACCTGCAGAAGATGCCGCACGGTCTAATAGCTGGAGCAACAGGTTCCGGAAAAAGTGTATGTATCAATACTATTCTGCTAAGTCTATTGTATAAGGCGAATCATAAGCAGGTGAAATTCCTGCTGATTGATCCGAAGATGGTGGAGCTTGCTCCTTACAATGACCTGCCTCATCTAGTCTCACCAGTTATTACCGACACTAAAGCAGCTACTGCAGCCTTGAAATGGGCGGTAAATGAAATGGAAGAACGCTACATGAAGTTCGTCGGCGAAGGAGTCCGCGATATCGGTCGTTACAATGAGAAACTCGATAAGCAAGGACGTTATGCTGATAAGATGCCATATTTGGTCATCGTCATCGACGAACTGGCTGATCTGATGATGGTAGCTCCCCAGGATGTTGAAGATTCCATCTGCCGGATTGCCCAAAAAGCGCGGGCAGCCGGAATCCACCTGCTGCTGGCGACACAGCGTCCGTCCGTGGATGTTATTACAGGCTTGATCAAAGCCAATATCCCGACACGAATTGCTTTCAGTGTTTCTTCTGCAATCGATTCCCGGACAATCATCGACAATAATGGTGCAGAGAAATTGCTTGGTAAAGGTGATATGCTCTTCATCGAAAATGGAGCACGGCAAGCTCAGCGTATCCAAGGTGCTTTTGTTTCTGATGAAGAGATCGAACGAGTTGTGCAGTATGTGAAACAGACAGCACCGCCTGAGTATCTTTTCCAGCATGAGGATCTGCTTGAGCGACGAGAGTCTGAGGAGGACGAAGACGAGTTGTATCGGGATGCAGTCGAGTTTGTTATCGAGCACAATAGTGCGAGTGCAAGCTTGCTGCAGCGCCGTTTCAAGATCGGTTACAATCGTGCTGCCAGATTGATTGATCATATGGAGATGAGAGGTGTCATCTCCGAACAGAAAGGGAGCAAGCCGCGTGACGTACTCGTCTCGCTGGCTCAGCTTCAAGCGGAATGAATGACAGCCTGGATGTTGTCCTATGGACCGTCCAGGCTGTATTGTTATCCGAGACACCAATAAAGGGTGCTATGTATATACTGTAAAAAGCGTAATAGAAGAGATTCTGCATTTATAAAATACCGACAAAATGCTATACTGTTGCTAGTATGCTTTTTTTCATGTATATGTGACACACAACGCTTTACATACTTATACTAACACCATACAAAAGCGATATATTACTATGTGGAGGTTCCTATTATGACAACTTACCATTTCGTTGGTATTAAAGGATCTGGTATGAGTGCATTGGCGCAGATCCTGCATGATGCAGGTGAGAAAGTCCAAGGCTCCGATGTGGAGAAAGTTTTCTTCACGGATCAGGCTCTGAAAGATAAAAACATTACAATCTTGCCATTTACTAAAGATAATATCAAACCTAATCTGACGATTATTGCAGGGAATGCGTTCTCTGATGAACACGAGGAAATCGTGGAAGCCAAACGACTTGGTCTTCCGATCTACCGCTATCATGATTTCCTAGGTGCGTATGCTGATAAATTTCGCAGTATAGCAGTTACCGGAGCACATGGTAAAACATCTACTACAGGTCTTCTGGCGTATACACTGAAACAGTCCCACCCTATTTCTTATTTGATCGGAGATGGAACTGGAAGCGGACAGCCGAAGAGTGACTACTTTGTTTTTGAGGCATGTGAATATCGCCGCCACTTCCTGGCTTACAAGCCGGATTATGCAGTCATGCTGAATATCGATTTCGATCATCCTGATTATTTCCAGAATATCGAGGACGTTTTCCAGGCTTTTCAGCAACTAGCTGATCAAGTGAAGCACGGTATCATTGCTTGCGGTGATGATCCATATTTGCGTGACCTTCAAGCAAATGTACCAGTTCATTATTATGGATTTGATGCTTCTAATACGTACCAGGCCAAGAATGTACATGAAGAGCCGAATGGCACGACATTCGACGTATATATAGAAGGCAGCTTCTACCATACGTTTACTATTCCAGGATACGGGAACCACCAAGTTCTTAATGCACTGGCAGTGACAGCAGTATGTCATCAGGAAGGTATGACACCTGATCAAATCAAGGAAATGTATGGTTTCACAGGTGTGAAACGACGCTTCTCTGAGAAGAAAGCCGGCAGCCAAGTATTGGTGGATGACTATGCTCATCATCCGAAGGAGATCGAAGTAACAATCGAATCTGCTCAAAAGAAATACCCAGATAAGCAGATTGTTGCGGTATTCCAGCCTCATACCTTCTCAAGGACAAAGACTTTCCTGCAAGAGTTTGCAGATAGTCTGAAAAATGCAGATGTCGTTTATCTTTGTGATATTTTTGGCTCTGCACGGGAAGCAAAAGGAAATTTGACTATCCAGGATCTCCAGGAGCTTATACCAGGCTGTGAGGTGCTGCAGCTTGAAGATGTAAACGTACTTAAGCAGTATGAAGACAGTGTCCTTCTTTTCATGGGAGCCGGTGACATACAGAAATTCCAGGCTCGCTATGAAGAGTCGTTGCAAGCTGTCCAATAATCCATTACACTTAAAAAAGGGAGTAATACTCCCTTTTTTTTATTTATACTTTTATGTTTAACGACGTACACCAAGGGAATAACGTAATTAGACAAAGGAGTATAAAGCATGAGATGTGCTTCAACTACTCATACTACATACCAAGAAGGAGCTGACTAATCATTATGGAAATTCTAGGGTACATCGCTGCATTGATTGCAGCAATCGCATTCGCAGTCTTAGTAATCTACCTCGCAAAAACATTGAAAGCTGCTTCACGCACACTAAATGATGTAGCAAGCACATTGGAAGGTGTCGAAAAGCAAATGCAGGGTATTACGAGCGAAACAGCAGAACTGCTCAGCAAGACAAATCACCTTGCAGAAGACATCGGAGAGAAAGCGCAGAAGCTTAACACTCTTGTTGACGGAATTGAAGGCATCGGTGATACAGTACACAGCCTCAACAATTCTATTCGCAATGTGTCCAACAAAGTGGCTCTATCAGCAGAACAGCATACAGAACAAACTGGCCAAGTACTAAAATGGGGCTCAGTTATACTTGACTTATGGAAGAAAAAGAAGCAGAATGAAGCAAATGAGGGCGCTTCTGTACCTGCAGTGCAGCCAACAGAGCAGCCGCTACCAGTAAAAGAAACATCCCATTAAACCAAGCGACGCGATAGGAGGCAATGCAGTATGTCAACGAAAAAGACGAACGGAAGAGATTTTCTGATTGGTTCGATCATCGGCAGCGTAGTAGGAGCTGTGACAGCTCTAGTTCTTGCACCTAAATCCGGTAAAGAACTGCGCAGTGATATTACGGAACAAGCTAGCTCCCTGAAAGGGCGCGCCGGCGAAATGAAAACACAGTACAGTGAAAAAGGTGCACAATGGAAAGATGTTGTCACTGAGAAATCCCGTGTAGTAGCTGATAAGGTGAAAGAATCCTCTCAGACTGTACAGGACAAAGTCAAGAATCTAACATCCAAAGACCAAGCAGATGACACAGCTTCAAACGATAAGGAAGCAGAAGATGCAGCGGAAGAAGTAGCACGTGCAATCGAGGAAGCTGCAAGGGAATTGGAAATGGAACAGCAAAAATCCACGATTGAACGTAATAAGGATCTTTAATTATAAGACTCCTAAGCATCTCGCTTAGGAGTCTGTTTATTTTCGAAGGGAGTTTTGACAAATGGAAGCAAAAGTCATTCAAAGCCAAGAGGAATTTCAAGATGTCTTGAACAGGGATGCATCATTTTACTTGCTTAAGCATAGTCTGACTTGCCCGATCAGTGCAAGGGCGAAGCAGGAATATGACCGATACAGTCTAGATACACAGATACCGATGTACACGTTATATGTCCAAGAGGCACGGGATCTATCCAATACGATTGCAGACCGCTATGAGGTGAGACACGAATCTCCGCAGGCATTGCTTTTTGCAAATAATCAAGTAATCTGGCATACATCACACCATGACATTACAGAGACCGTTTTACGGGAACAGGAAAAAAGATTCAATCAGTAGGTGGGTTAAACATGAAACATGAACACAAATCGGGTAAAAATGAAGAAATTCTCCGAGTGGGTGAATATGGTATCTTTTTCAAGCGTCCATATCAGATTCTGTACATGCTGAATGATTTTCTTATCGGTATAATTTTTCTTGTAGGCAGTTTTTTCTTTTTATATGAATCTCTCAAGACGGCAGGCTGCTGGCTTTTTGCAGCAGGCAGTTTGCTTCTCTTGATCCGTCCGGCGATCCGTCTTGTCCACGATATTCACTATAAACGGTATAGTAAAAATCACTAAAAAGCTGTACGCTATTGCGTACAGCTTTTTTTAAGTAGTCAGCTCGATTTTATCGTGTGGAGACAAAGCATCATGGAAGGAGGCTTTGTCTCCATTTTTTAATAATTGGAAGTTCCCGCTGATCTTTGCCAAATCTATATCAACAAAGCGAAAAATGTCCTGGATGATGAATTGATCTGTAGCTACACGCATTTGAAGTCGGGTACCACTTGGAATCCGCTCTTCCCGTTCCACCGGCTTATCTCCAATATATAGCTGTGCAGCTGGAGGTGTAAGATTAAGTGTTTTTCCGTTGAATTCAACTGTCAAGGTCGCTTGGTTTTCCGTTTGCAGATGAGAAAGCAGCTCAGAGGCAGTAGGCAATCTGCGTTCACGAATGCGGATGCTGTCTCCATCTTTCACCTGATCACGTAATCGGGCTGGAATTTCATTAATAGTAAACACCTGACTGAACGAGTCAATGGATACAAGCTTATCATTTATGTAGACGTCATATTCCGTGTCATCCGGCAAAGCTGGCAAAGGAAGCTGCTGTTCATGCAAGAAGCGTTCTACAGTTGTTGTTCGCTGTATGTTTACTTCATCCCTGTCTTTGAGCTGATGCGCAGGATGGACGGGCTCTCCATTTACAATCAGCTGCTGTTTCACCTGATAAGCCTTTCCATTATAAAAGACTGTAATCGGGTCTAAATCTCCCGTAATATCACTTACAGTCACTTGCGGCGGCGAGCCATCTACTCCAGCTTCTACATCCAGCTTGTCTCCATCCTGGATCGGTGAATCGAGATTTGCAGGCTGTTGGTTGAGCCTTATATCTGGCGCTTGTCCTAGTGTGCCAGGAAGGGTTAGCGGCTTTCCTTGGAAAGTGATCATACAGGCAGCCCCCGGTTTCCCATAAAGACGCGCTACTTGAATCCCGGCTGCCAGCAATGCATCACCTATTGTCAGTTTTTTCATGTCAAATAGACGTATGACGCGTCCGTTAACCTGTATGCTTACGTAATGGACAGGATTTTGTTTTGCAGCTAAGGCAATGCCAATAGGAGTAATGAACGCAGGACCTGATGGTACATTATCTGTTTTCGCAAGCTGCTGTATTGCTTCTGTTCCTCGAATAGCGACTCTATTCTCTGGTAATTCAAGCTGTCCTGCCAAGTGTGCAGCCAGTCCCGGTGTCTGGCTTCCGCCACCGACGAGCATGACGGCTTTTGGTGCAACTGCATTCAACTGAATAATCGATCCTGCAATTGCTTCTGCAAGCTGATCCACCGCATGCCCTACGTCCTGTTTGACTTGTTCTGCTTCCAGCTGCTGTTCGAAGCCGAGTATATCCATTGTTGTGATAGTACCTTTTTCAGCCCAATCACGTTTTGCAGCTTCGGCTACATGGAAATCAAGCAAATAATGATCACTTATTGCTTCTGTGATTTCATCACCTGCTTTTGGAACCATACCATAAGCAGTAATTGTTCCTTCATTCGTAATGGCAATGTCGCTCGTACCAGCGCCGATATCAACTAATGCCACATTCAAACGACGCATAGATGGTGGGATTAAGACGCTGATTGCAGCAATTGGCTCCAATGTAAGAGCATCCATCTCCAAATCACTGCGTTTCAAAGCTGATATCAAGGATTCCACAACGACCTTCGGCAGGAAGGTGGCAATAATCTCTACACTTGCTTCATTGCCTTGCTGATCGATGAGCGATCCAATTTCCTGCTCATCGAGCTGATAATGCAGAACAGAGTAACCGACACAATAATAATCGGTACTCTTATCTTTTGATTGGGCGATTTCATACTGTGCCTGCTGTACAGCACTCAGTTCCAGATGCTGCACTTGCTCTTTATCCAAAACTCCTCGTTCCGCTATCGAATGCTGTATCTTGGTGCGTTTTGTCTGCAGCGAACGACCTGCAGCTGCGACACATACTTTATGCAGATGCCCATGTTTATCCTCAAGTTTATGTTTCACTTCCGAGATAACTTGTGCGACAGCTACTACATCATGGATCTGGCCATCAAGCATGGAACGCTCATCATGTTCAACCAGCTCGTAATCTATCAATGTATAAACACCAGCATCTTCTTCTAGAAGCATGCCGACAACGGATCTTGTTCCAATATCCAAAGCGAAAATTCTTTCTTTCAAAACGATATTCCTTTCTGCATTGAACTCTTAGCTTCACTGAACGCGAAGCCTGATGACACTCCTACGTATTATTCTACACTATTTGTGGATGACAGCGCGTAAACTTTTAGCTATAATGATTGCTAATTACCTGAGCTGGATATACTAGATAGAGAGTGGGAGAGAGCGATGAATATGGATGAATTAACGGTATTGCGACAGAAATTGGATGAAGTGAACCTTGAGCTGCTTGCTTTGATAAACGAACGAGGCAAACTTGTCCAGGAAATTGGCGAAGTGAAGAAAAAACAAGGCACGAAGCGCTTTGATCCGGTGCGGGAAAGAGATATGCTGAATGTCATATCCGATAACAATAAAGGGCCATTCCAGGATGCTACACTTCAGCATTTGTTCAAGGAAATTTTCAAAGCAAGCCTTGAACTGCAGGAGGATGAGATGCATAAGGCACTGCTTGTATCACGGCGCCGCAAACCAGATAACACCGTTATTACCATCAAAGGCACAAAAATCGGAGATGGAGAGCCGCAGTTCGTTTTCGGACCATGTTCTGTCGAGAGCTATCAGCAAACAGCCAAAGTTGCCGAATCGTTGCAGGAGAAGGGCCTGAAGCTTCTGCGTGGCGGGGCTTTCAAGCCGCGTACGTCACCTTATGATTTTCAAGGATTGGGTGAAGAAGGACTTCGGATATTGAAAAAGATTGCGGATACGTATGATTTGGCTGTCATCAGTGAGATTGTAGCACCCGAGGATATCGAAAAAGCAGCCGAGTATTTGGATGTCATCCAGATTGGCGCCCGAAATATGCAGAACTTCGAGCTCCTGAAAGCAGCTGGGGATATAAAGAAACCGATTCTCTTAAAGCGCGGCATGAGTTCTACCATTTCTGAGTTCATACATGCAGCAGAATATATCAGCTCCCGCGGAAATAATGACATTATCCTTTGTGAACGAGGTATCCGCACGTATGAGACTGCAACAAGGAACACGTTGGACATTACTGCTGTACCGATTCTGAAACAAGAAACGCATCTTCCGGTAATGGTTGACGTCACGCATTCCACTGGCCGGCGTGATTTGCTGCTTCCGGCAGCAAAAGCAGCTCTAGCAATCGGAGCTGACGGTATCATGGCAGAGGTTCATCCAGATCCGGCGGTTGCCCTTTCTGATGCAGCCCAGCAAATGGATTTACCGCGCTTTGATGCATTTTATCGTGATCTTATTGCCCATAGCAGCTATGCCAGTCGTGTCCCTTCCGGAAATTGACAGCTGGTATCATAGCAATCCTATAGTATCAAGGGTTTTTTGAATCTCTTTCTACTGAAATGTTCTAAACTCTGGTATAATGGGTAAAGAATATGTGAATAAACATACAAATTGTTATTATCATCTTTAGGTGATTGGAATCGTGTAAGGTATATAGGAGGAAATGACACAATGAATGTAACCATATACGACGTTGCCCGCGAAGCGAACGTATCGATGGCAACTGTCTCCCGTGTGGTAAACGGCAACCCGAACGTAAAACCTGCAACTCGGAAAAAGGTACTTAGCACTATTGAACAGCTAGGTTATCGTCCGAATGCAGTAGCTAGGGGGCTTGCAAGCAAACGAACTACAACAGTCGGAGCAATTATACCGGATATCTCCAGTATTTTCTTCTCCGAGCTTGCGCGTGGTATCGAAGATATTGCAACCATGTATAAATACAATATGATCCTGAGCAATTCCGATCAAAACCCGGACAAAGAATTGACACTCTTCAACAGCATGCTGGAGAAACAAGTGGACGGTATCGTCTTTATGGGCGGTAAGATCAGCGATGAGCTGCTGCAGCAGTTCGATAAATCCCCTGTACCAATCGTCATTGCAGCAACTGGGCAAGGTACAGGCGAAATACCAACTGTCGCTATCGACTATGAACAAGCGGCTTATGAAGCAACTAAATTGCTTGTCGATCACAATCATAAGCATCCGGCATTCGTTGCAGGAACGGCAGAAGCTGAAACGAATAACCAAAAATACAAAGGTTATCTTCGCGCTGTAACGGAAAATAATGGCGAAGTGAAACAGGAGTACATCGTAAAGGCTAACAATACGTACAATTCCGGTCTTGAAGCTGCGAAACAGCTGGCAGACTTGGCAGATCGTCCTTCTGCTGTATTCGTATCTTCTGATGAAATGGCGCTTGGTGTCATCCATGGCTTCCAGGATAATGGCTTGCGTGTACCAGAGGATATTGAAGTGGTAGGGTATGACAATACAAGACTTGCAACGATGGTCCGTCCGACACTTTCCACCGTTGTACAGCCTACTTACGATATCGGTGCTGTAGCAATGCGTCTATTGACGAAACTTATGAATAAAGAGGAAGTATCAGAAAAGAACGTTATCCTTCCTCATCGCATCATCGAACGAAATTCCACAAAATAAAAACTAGCGTATCCAATCGGATACGCTAGTTTTTTTATAGGGTAATTGTTTCGGATTCTTTGTCGTCCTTGCCAACAGCTTTGATTTGATAAGTGGAATCAGTGTCAGGAAGATTAAACGAGGATTGATCGCTGAATCCAATCTGCTTGAAATCATTTCCCTGCTTTTGCAGAATGCGATATCCTTTCACGTCATCAGTCTTTGACTGCGTCCACGTTAGCTTGTTCTCTGCTTTTGAGACATTTGTTGGCGGAAGCGGTGCACCGGAACTGGTCTTCACAGTGTCATTTGCATCATCCGATTTTTCTGCAGTGCTGCCGCTAGCAGCAGTTCCAATGAGTTTTTGGACTTTCTCATTGTTAGGGAAGAGCTGTTCGATGCTTACTCCCTGTAATTCGTTCTCTTTTACAAAATCAGGGTTGAGGACGATTTTACCGTTTTGTTTGATCAAGCTGTCATCTGCTTTGGCTGGTACATGATCTTTATCGAACAGATCGGTTTTAACCATTCCGGCTTGCTTACAAAGATCAGTTGGTTTCCCGCCGCCAATTGCGCAATAAGACGCCTTCGTCAATCCATCTGGCTGCTTGAATGATTGGCTTGGAGCCATCAGTTCGGAATCGATTTTGGTTGCACTGTTCACTAACTGTGTCCAAAGCAGCTGATTTCGCTGGCTGTATCCCATTCCTGATGTTTGAATGGAATCTTGTTTATCATAACCCATCCATACACCGACAGTAACATTCGGATTGGTAGCAACGAACCAGGAATCATGATAATCCTGGGATGTACCAGTTTTACCTGCCCAATCGACATTTTTATTGGAGAGCTGTGATTTAGCATAGGTTGCTGTTCCGCTATCAAGCACGCCGCGCATCATATCCAGCATTAAATAATTCGTCTGCGGGCTGAATACTTTATTCGTCTTGGACTCATGCTTGTATACTTCCTTGCCGTCCTTTGTCGTGATAGATTCAATCATATAAGCATCTGTGAATTCTCCGTTGTTACCAAATGTTGCATAGGCGTTTACGTTTTCCTCGACTGTTGTACCATAGTCCAAGCCGCCTAAGGAAGCAGCAAGTTGAGAGTGATCTCCTTCGGTCAAAGTTGTGATTCCCATTTTCTCTAAGTACTTGCTGGCAGGATCGAGGTTGACTATCGATTTATAGGCTTTAGCGGCAGGTACATTATAAGATTCTTCCAAAGCTTTTCGTGCAGTCACGAGTCCATGATATACACCACCGTAGTTTCCAGGATTCCATGTTTTTGTCTGGCCTGGTACAGTGAATTTCTTACTTAAGTCACCCATTACACTCCCCGGCTGCAAAGTACCTTCTTCCATTGCTGGAGCATATACAAGCAGCGGTTTCATCGTACTGCCGTTTGAGCGCTTCGTATCAGTTGCATGATTGACTTGGTTTTTCTCATAATCACGTCCGCCGACAAAACTTAGTATTTTACCAGTGTTATTTTCAATCATGATGGATCCAGCTTCAATAGGCTCGGAAACAGTTTCTGTTTTCCCGTCACTATTTGTCCGTTCCACCCAGTGATCAGGCTGATAATACGCATAGTCTTTCGCTATTTTCTGCTGCGCCACATACATATCTTTATTGATTGTCGTATGGATTTGGTAACCTTTTTGGCGAATATCTCGTTCTGCTTTTTCAAGATAATCGTTTTTCAGGTCATTATCTTTGTTCAAGTCTTCTTCGGAATGGCCATCCTGTTCAGCGAGCTGAATCGCAATAATATCTGCGGCACGCTGCTCGACCTCGGTAGTCAAATAGCCATAGTCGTCGTCGGATGCAGGCTTCGCTTCTGCAAAATCTTTAGTTATATCATAACCAATTGCTTCGTCATATTCGTTCTTGTTGATATAGCCTTCATCCAGCATCCGGTTAAGCACTTGCTTCATCCTGTTCAAACCCGGCTGAAGGGCAGTTTCTTCCTTTATCTCTCCGCTGTTCGTAAACGGTGAATAAGCCGTCGGACTTTGTGGCAATCCTGCTAAGAAAGCAGCTTGAGGCAAGGAGAGGTCTTTTGCATCCACACCGAAGATACCTTGAGCGGCTGTCTGTACGCCGGCAATATTATGCCCGGAAAGATTCCTTCCGAACGGAACGATATTCATGTAAGCTTCCAGAATCTCATCCTTATTCATCACTTTTTCCAGGCGCATCGCCAGAATGATTTCCTTCGCTTTCCGTTCAAAGGATACTTCGTTGGTCAGTATCTGATTTTTGACAAGCTGCTGTGTCAGCGTACTGCCACCGGTTTTTGTTTCTGAATTCGTCGCTTCCTGCATCAGTGCACGGAGAATGGATTTCGGCACAACACCATCATGCGTTTCGAAATTATCATCCTCCGTTGCGATTATTCCATTGATGACATATGGAGAAATGTCATCCAGCTTCACATCTTCACGATAAAGGTCAGTTTTGATATTGCCGAGGAAAACATTATCAGCAAAGAAGATGGAAGAGGTCTCCTCGTAATTGTAGATATCTTCTTTCATAGAGTCATAGGAACGAACAGGCTCATTTTTCACAAGTGATGCAAAATAACCTGCACCGGCCCCAGCAGCAAAGAAAATTCCGACGCCAGCTATAAGCAGGAAAAAGAGGAATAAGTTCCAGATGACGTCATATGTGATACGAGAATTCCGCTGAATTCGGCCTGCTTTCCAAGCTTCCGCAATTCTTTTGCTAATTCTCGTCCATATTGCTTTGATTTGCATATTTCACCCCCGAATTGGTTTGTCTATTATACCATAATAGTCAATTTTCGTAGTGAGTCCAAAATCCGTGTTGCATTTTAATCAAGCATATGGTAATAATGTAGGAACAGTCATTATAAAATATTGCGTTGAAGGTTATAGTAGCGGAACGATTCCCTGTTGCAGAGAGCTGACGGCCGGTGCGAGTCAGTATACAGTTGTTTTGCCAATTACAAGCTGGAGCTTCTCCTGTTCAAGCAGGGGACGGATGTATATCCGTTAGCAAACCGAGTGGCAGTTTACACTGCAACAAGGGTGGTACCGCGAGTTATTCCTCGTCCCTTTTTTTTAGGGATGGGGTTTTTTTTATTCTCAAATGTGAGTGAGGAGTGGTCAAATATGTCTATTTTACAGGATTTGAAAGACAGAGGTCTGGTTCAGCAGACGAGTGATGATGCAGGATTGGAGAAGCATCTATCCAGCCAGCAGGTAAGTTTGTACTGTGGGTTTGACCCAACAGCCGACAGCTTGCATATCGGACATCTTGTTCCTATGCTTATGCTGAAACGATTCCAGCAAGCAGGTCACCGTCCGATAGCGCTAATCGGCGGAGGCACAGGAATGATCGGGGATCCAAGCGGACGTTCTGATGAACGCAACTTAAATGATGCTGCAACAGTAGAAAGCTTCAGCCAAGGTATCCAGAAACAGCTTGCCAGCATTTTGAACTTTGATGAAGGTGAAAATGCTGCCAAAGCAGTGAATAATGCAGACTGGCTCGGCGCTATGAGCATCATTGATTTCCTTCGCGATATCGGGAAACATTTTGGAGTCAATTATATGCTGGCGAAAGATTCAGTCGAATCCAGATTGGCAAATGGTATTTCCTTTACCGAATTCACGTATATGATCTTACAATCCTTGGATTACCTGCGCTTGTACGAAAAAGAAAATGTGACGCTGCAAATTGGCGGAAGTGATCAATGGGGGAATATTACAGCTGGAATGGAATTGATCCGCCGGACCCACGCTGGCAATAATGAAGAAGAGCAGGATAAGGCATTTGCCCTAACTGTTCCGCTTATTACGAAAGCTGACGGGACAAAGTTCGGTAAAACAGCTGGGGGAGCTGTGTGGCTAAGCCCAGAACGTACAACTCCTTATGAATTCTACCAATTCTGGTTCAACACAGATGATCGCGATGTAATCAAGTTCATGAAATATTTCACTTTCATGTCCCTTGAGGAAATAGCAACGTATGAACAAAGCGTGGAAAATGAGCCGGAAAAACGTCTTGCTCAAACGAAGCTGGCGGAAGAGATGACAACGCTTGTACATGGTAAAGAAGCATTGGAGCAGGCAATCAAGATTTCACAGGCACTATTCAGCGGAGATATTGCTTCCCTGAATGGTGCTGAAATCGAACAAGGTTTCAAGGATGTCCCGTCTCATACGGCAGCCGACGAAGACAAACCGCTTGTTGATATGTTAGTGGAAGCAGGAATCTCCTCTTCAAAACGCCAGGCAAGAGAAGACATCTCTAATGGTGCAATCCGAATCAACGGAGAAAAAGAAGAAGACGTATCCCGTGTTCTTACAAAAGCGGATCGAATCGACGAACGATTCATCATCATCCGCCGCGGAAAGAAAAAGTATACATTATTGAAATTTGCTTAATATGAAAAGCACTGTCCCAGCCGGACAGTGCTTTTTATGTTTCATTAGAAGAGGAGCGGGAATGTAATAACCATCTAGTGCTTTCGCATTTACCAGAACGTAAATTAAATAGGAGGCAACAATAATGGTTAATACAAATACAATCGAAACATTCATCAATGAGAGCGATGCAATTGTACGAGTAAATGAATTGATCTCTGCTGGCGTACCGGAAGAGGATATCACGGTCATTGTAGATAAGAAACCTGATAATAGTATTCTAGGAAATAAGAGAGATGTTCATTATAAGGAAGCAAATGGTTCCTTTGGCACAAAATTCGCGTCCTTCTTTTCCAGTGAAGATCCAGAAGAGAAAGTCCTGAAGAACCTGAGTCTTTCAGAAACGGAGAAAGACCGTTATGCTGATGAACTAAAAGCAGGGAAAGTATTGCTGTATGCAGAAAATAAACCTGTAAACCCTACTACTGCTGCCAGCACAGCAACTCCAAAGGATCGAAGTGACCACGCAACAGAAGGAGAAAAAGGCTTGACGGCAGATGGTCTATATGCAACCGACAAACCTAATGACGGTTTGCATGCAGAACCAAATACAAACGATCAGAACGCAAATGAACTGAATAGAACGAGAAGATAGTATTATTTAAAGGCTTCATCAGTGCTTAGGTGCTGATGAAGCCTTTTTATGTGCAATCAAATCAAATAAAGATGGGGTTCCGTCTCATGCTGTACATTCATTCTCCCATTGATGATAATGAAAGCGCATACACAAATGTGGAACGCATGCTAAGCTATTTATAGAAAGGAGGATTTGATGAATCTTAATGAACGTAACGCAGCTATCCTGGATGCTTTACTCAGTAATCCAAGTGTATCAAGTAACTTAATTGAAAAAAGATTCGACCTTTCAAAAAGACAGTTAGGCTACACCATTAATAAGATCAATAGCTGGCTCAAACAAATGGGCTTGCCATTGATCGAGAGAACTTCACAAGGCTATTTCCTTATCGACGAAAAAGTATTTACAACGCTAAACCATGTGAAGGAGTCTGTTGAGCAAAGTCATTCTTCCATATTGTCTGTCCGTCAACGTATGCATCTGCTTCTTTGTATGCTGGTAAGTAAGGAAGACCTTTCACTGGATTATTTTTCTATTTCGTTGGATATCAGCAGAAATACAATTCTTCGAGATTTAAAAAGCCTGCAGAAGCAGCTTGAACCCTTCCAATTACAAATTCGATATTCACGAAAGCAAGGCTACCATATAGAGGGCAATGAAATGCAGATTCGGAAGGCTTTGATGTCCACTCTGATGGAACTGATCGGGACGGACGGTGGACTTTCCATTTTGATGGATGTTTTAGAATTGGAAGAAAATTGCTTGTATGACTTCCGCAGGAGAATTGAACAGGTAGAGCAAAAACTATCTATCAAATTCACAGATGAGAAAATGAAGACGATGCCAATTACATTATTCTTGATTCTAGAGCGGATTCGAAAAGGTAAGTGCTTAACTGATTCTCCTATTAGTAATAAGGAATTGGCAGGTACGAAAGAATATCAAGCTGCGGAGGAATTATTATTTGATCAGGAAGGGTTGCCAGAAGCAGAGAGACTTTTTATCACACTCCATCTGTTGTCTGCCAATGTGATAACAACTCATATGGAAGCGGCGGATACATTTCCAGACCTATATCCAGCTGTGGATAGTATGCTCAGTCTTTTTGAGAAAGTAGCTTGTATCCGTGTTCAAGAAAGGAAACAGTTGCTTCATAAATTGATGCAGCATATAAAGCCGGCCTATTACCGAATCAAATATCATCTTACAGACACTACGCCTGTTCCAGGTGTATTGAGTGGAGAGTTTCGAGCTTTGCATCAACTGGTTAAACGATCTCTTGAACCATTGGAGCTCTTTATCCATAGTGAGATACCAGAGAATGAGCAATTATATATTACATTACTTATCGGGGGATGGATTAGGCAGCAGGGAGAAAGTATCGGTGAAAAGGTGAAAGCAATAGTCGTGTGTCCGCATGGTGTTTCTGTATCCAAGCTGATGTTCCATGAATTGAGTGGCTTATTCCCTGAATTCATATTCCTGGATAGCATGTCTGTTCGCGAATTCACTATATACGATCTCGAATATGATCTTGTTTTTTCTCCGGTATTACTGGAAACTTCACGAAAGCTGTTCATTACGAAAACAATGCTGGATGCTCATGAGAAAAGACTTCTCCGGAAACAGGTTCTTTCCTATATCCACGGCTTTATTTCAAAAGAAGTGAGATCAAGTGATATTATGCAAATCATTAAAAACCATTCAATAGTGAAAAACGAGCAAGCATTGAAAGAGGAACTTCACGCATATCTCAGCCAAGTGGATCAGCATGTGGTTCCAACAACACCCGAAGAAACGCAGCCTCTGCAGCTAAGTGACTTTCTTACGGATAGGCATTTGAAAATGGCATATCAATTAGGATCATGGGAAGATGCTGTTCGATCTTGTGCCAATATCTTGCTTGATAAAGGAATTATCGAAGAAAGATATATAGATGCCATGATTAAGGGCTGTGAAGAAGATCCGTATATCGTGATCGGACCTGGCATAGCTATCCCGCATGCTTCACCAGAAGATGGTGTCGTCCGTACTGGGATGAGCCTTTTGAAGATCAAAAATGGCGTACAGTATTTGAATCATCGTATCCATATTATCGTAGTCATCGCGGCAAAGGATAAGAAGGAGCATATTCATGCGTTAATGCAGCTGATGAAGCTATCAAAATCCGAAGCTGATATGAAAGCTTTGACAAATGGTACCACCATACCGGAGATGAAGCGGATCATTCAACAATATTCCGATGACATAGTAAAGGAGAAGGAGTTCCATTATGGCTGATTTTTATCTGGATGAGAATTTAGTATTCCTGCAAGCAGCAGGTACGCGAGAAGAGATATTACGAGAAATGGCAGAAAACCTTGTTAAAGAGGAACTCGTCAAAACTAGCTTTGTGACTGGAGTAATTGAGAGGGAGAAGGAATATCCGACAGGACTGCCGACCTCATCCTCACTATCAGTCGCTATTCCGCATACAGACATTGAGCATGTAAAAAAGGATGCAATTAGCATAGCACTATTAAAGGAACCTGTTGCCTTCCGAGTGATGGGGGAAGCTTCCATGGAGACACCTGTGAGCATCATTTTCATGCTGGCGATACAGCAGTCGCATGCACAGCTGACATTATTAAGAGATTTGATGGACTTTTTCCAAAATGAAACGACGCTGCAAGCGTTGTTTGATTCCAAAACAAAAGAAGATGTAGTCAAGCTGATAGATAGGAAGCTTAGCTTGTCTGCCAGTAAAGGAGGTGACAGATAATGGCCAAAAAACAAGTATTGGTTGCCTGTGGTGCTGGTATTGCCACTTCAACTGTCGTGAATAGTGCGATTGAAGAGATGGCGAAAGAGAATAAGATTGATGTTAACCTGATCCAAATTAAAATTGCTGAAGTGAATACTTATGTGGATACGGCAGATTTACTAGTAACCACTGCCATGGTAAAAACAGCTTATCCATTCCCAGTGATCAATGCACGCTCATTCTTGACAGGAATCGGTTTGGAAGAAACGAAGGAAGAGATCTTAAAAGAACTGAAAAAATGAAACGTGGGAGTCGGTTCCAATCTAACTGGAATCGACCTCATTTTCAAGAAGCGGGGGCTGAATGATGGATACATTTGTGAATTTTTTACAAGGATTTCTTGATTTGGGTGCTACCGTAATACTGCCGGTAGCAATCTTTCTTCTGGGACTTTTATTCGGTCAGAAGCCAGGGAAGGCATTCCGTTCCGGGCTTACAATCGGAGTCGCTTTTGTCGGTATATTCCTCGTCGTCGACTTGCTGACGCTGAACCTAGGACCTGCTGCACAGCAGATGGTTGATCGTTTGGGAGTAGATCTTAATGTAATCGATGTTGGATGGCCAGCCACTTCTTCCATAGCCTGGGCATCTGTCGTGGCCGCATTTATTATACCGCTTGGCCTTGTTGTCAATGTCATCATGCTCGTAACGAAGACGACAAAAACCATGAACGTGGATATTTGGAATTATTGGCACTATACATTTATGGCTGCAGTTGTGTATACCGTTTCTGGAAGTGTAGTACAAGGGCTTATCGCAGCTGTCATTTTTCAGATTGTCTGTTTGAAAGTGGCTGATTGGACGCAGCCAATGGTAGAGGAGTTCTATGAGATGCCAGGCGTGACTGTTGCGACAGGCAGTACGATTTCTTATGCTCCGGGGATACTCATTGTTAAGCTGATAGAGAAGATACCAGGCTTGAATAAGATACATGCCGATCCTGAAACGATTCAAAAGAGATTCGGTATTTTCGGGGACTCGATGGTAATTGGATTATTATTAGGCGCTGCTATAGGTGCGTTAGCGGGTTATGGAGTTGGAGATATTATTGAAATCGGAATGGCAATGGCTGCTGTCATGGTTTTGATGCCCCGAATGGTGAAAATTCTTATGGAAGGGCTGATGCCAGTATCAGAGTCTGCCAGGAACTGGCTAAGTAAGCGATTCGGTAACAGTGAAATTAATATTGGGCTGGATGCAGCAGTATTATTGGGGCATCCAGCAGTCATCTCGACCGCTCTGATCTTAACGCCAATTACCGTTCTGCTGGCGGTTATCCTGCCTGGAAATGCCGTTTTGCCTTTTGCGGATTTGGCCACTATACCATTTATCGTTGCTTTCATCGTTGGAGCAGCCAAAGGAAACATTATCCATTCTGTAATAACTGGTACAATCATGATTGCCTTATCTCTGTATATGGCCACAGATATAGCTCCTATTTTCACAGACATGACGACTGCTGCTAATATTGAAATGCCAGAAGGCTCGGCGATGGTATCTAGCATTGATCAGGGAGGCAACTTAGTCAACTGGATTATATGGAAGGTTTTCGCAATATTCAATTAATGAATTAGGAGGAGCTCTACATGCATGCTTTGGTGAAAAAGGAGTTAGGCTTTGGCAACCTTATCATTGAAAATAAACCGGAGCCTTACCCAGAAGATGATCAAGTGAAAATAAAAGTAACTTATGCTGGCATATGCGGATCTGATATCCACACGTATGAAGGAAGCTACCAAGTAGCTGCTCCTGTCACATTAGGACATGAGTTTGCTGGCGTTGTAGTCGATGTTGGGAGTAATGTCAGCCATCTGAAGCCAGGAGATCGGGTTACTTCCGAGACGACTTTCTATATATGCGGGCAATGCAGCTATTGTCAGCAGAAGGATTATAACTTATGCAAGTATCGAAAAGGACTTGGAACACAGCAGGATGGCGGCTTTGCAACTTATGTGATTGCAAGGGCTGAAAGCATTCACCATATTCCGGATAATGTTGATGATCAGTCAGCAGCAATGACAGAAGCGCTAGCTTGCACACATCATGCAGTAGCTAAAACAACGATTAGACCAAATGACATTGTAGTCGTTATAGGACCAGGGCCTATTGGTCTTTTGACTGCGCAAGTTGCTAAAAGCAAAGGGGCTACGGTACTTATCACCGGCTTGTCATCTGATACAGTTCGGTTGGAAAAAGCAAAGGAACTTGGAATTGACTATGTGATCAACGTACAGGAAGAATCGCTGGAAGAGATTATTTCAGGACTGACAGATGGATATGGAGCGGATGTCGTTTTTGAATGTTCAGGTGCGATTCCAGCTGCGCGTCAGGGGTTGTCACTTCTTCGAAAAAAGGGACAGTACGCTCAAGTAGGTTTGTTTGCCGAGTCAGCCATTCCGTTTGATATGGAGCAGGTTATTCAAAAGGAATTGAAGATAATTGGCAGCAGGAGCCAAAAGCCCGCTGACTGGGAACCTTCGCTGCATCTGATGGAGAGCGGTGCCGTGGATGCAGCTGCGCTTGTCACCCACATTTTCGATATAACAGAATGGGAGAAGGCTTATCAATTAATCAAATCGGGAGAAGCAATTAAAGTCCTTCTGACACCAACGAAAGAAGGTGAAAAATGATGGAAAAAGAAAAGCTGATTGAGTTGATCGATTACACACTGCTGTCTCCAGTTGCCAGTAAAGAGATTATAAAAACATTTTGTCTAGAAGCGATAACTCATGGATTCCGGACAGTCTTCGTAAATCCATGGTATGTCCCCTATGCTTATACAATCCTGTCACCCCATGGAATTAAAGTAGGAGCACCTATTGGCTTTTCGCTAGGCGGTGCCACTACAAGAGTTAAAGTAGAAGAAACGAAAGCGGCGATTGAAGATGGAGCTTCGGAAATCGATATGCTTGTGAACCTGGGAGCGGTGAAATCCAGAGAATTCAATGCTGTTTATCAGGATATCGATGCTGTGGTAAGAGCTGCGGGAGGATTGACAACGAAGGTCATCCTCGAGACCTCTTTGTTAAACCTAGCTGAGAAACGAGAGGTGACGGAAATTGTCATGGCAGCAGGAGCGGATTTTGTTAAAACAGCGACCGGATTCAACGGTGGAGGTGCGACAGTAGAGGATATTGAACTTTTATCCGACATTTCACAAGGTAAGATAGGTGTAAAGGCTGCGGGAGGCATTAGAACCTATGAAGATGCAATCAAAATGATTGAGGCAGGTGCAACGCGAATCGGTGCAAGCGGGGCTGTAGCAATTATTCAGAACAGAAAATCAAAAGCCGACTACTAATTGGAGGTGTAAAGATGGTAGATATGATGCTTGATTTTATGCTCGGATCCTTGAGGGAAGTAAGTGCCTTCTATTTTGCACATCAATTGATTTTTAATGGCCTAATTATAGGTGGCGTATGCCTGAAACTGTTCACGAAGAAGAGAACGAAGCAGACATAAAAGGATGGGACATGAATGAAGACGCTGAATCTGTATGGAGTTGAAGATTTAAGGTTTGAACAATCTCCGCGCCCAACGATTGAAGAGGAAAACGATGTAATCATAAGAATCACTGCTGCAGGTATTTGCGGTTCAGATCTGTCGCGGTATAAAAAGCTTGGTCCCTATAGAGCTGGTATGACATTCGGTCATGAATTCTCAGGGGTGGTGGAGGAAACGGGAGCGGCTGTCACTAATGTAAAAAGAGGAGATAGAGTGGCTGCCTGTCCGACACATGCATGTGGAAACTGCTGCTATTGCAAGAGCGGTCAGCCTTCGCGATGTGAGGATTTAATGGTCATCGGATCCAAGGTACCTGGTGCTTTTGCAGAGTATGTAAAGCTGCCAGCAAATCATGTTATACCACTTCCTCCTGAAGTGAATGATGAGACGGCGGCACTTATTGAGCCTGCTGCTGTTGTAGCTCATGGTTTCTATCGGACACAAATCAAACCTGGAGCAACTGTTGCTGTAATGGGAGCGGGAAGTATCGGGCTGCTTGCGATACAATGGGCTAGAATCTTTGGAGCGAAGACAGTCATTGCCATCGATATCGATAAAAGAAAATTGGATATTGCTTTAGAAATTGGTGCCGATTATGTGATTGATGGTTCGGGAGCTGAACCTCATGAAGCGATACTGGCATACACAGATGGAACTGGAGTTGACCTGGCAATCGAATCAGCCGGCTCACCAGTGACATCCGCACAAGTATTATCACTTCCTAAAAAAGGCGGAGAGATTGTCTATTTGGGTATCCCATACGCTGATATACGAATTGAGAGATTTTATTTTGAGAAAATCGTCAGAAATGAGCTTACAATTCACGGCTCTTGGAATGCTTTATCTGCTCCTTTTCCAGGTCAAGAGTGGACAAATGCTATTCATTACATGAAAACTGGCCAAATAAATGGAGAGAAAATGATAAGTCATCACATACCTTTAAGTGAAGGTCCTGCAATTTTTAAGCAGCTTACCGATCGAAGTATTGATGCCGTGAAGGTGCTATTTCATCCGCAATATAACTAAGAAGATGTATGAGAATACATCTTCTTTTTTGTGCAATGAGGTCTGAAAATTAGGGGGCATGTTTATAAAATGCTTTACCGGGAATACAAAAAACATGAAACACTTCAAAACTATTTAGGAGGCATACAACATGTTAGCACAAAACAAAATCGAAACCTTCCAAAATGAAAATGATGTGATCGTAAGAGTGAACGAATTGAAATCCAAAGGTATTCAAGAAAACAAAGTAACAGTCATTACAGACAAGAAACCTGAATCCTCTATTCTGGCTGACAGATTGAGCGTGAACTATAAGGAGGCTAAAGGTTCCTTTGGCGATAAGGTATCTGCTTTGTTTTCCGGAGACGATCCAGAGGAGAAGGCATTAGAGGATCTTAACTTGAACCAAAAAGAAACTGACCGTTATGTAGATGAATTGAAGAGCGGGAAAATCCTGTTGTTTGTTCATCCCTCAGCACAGCAAAAATTGCAGGGAGATGCCTCAGCAACAAATAGTGACACATTAAGAGCACAAGAAAAAAATACAACACCTGTAAATAACACAACACAAACTGGCAATACTGCTTTTGCGGATTTGAATAGCGGTAAAACAGGACAACCTAATGCATCCCAGACAGAACAAATGGAATTGCATGAAGAGGTAGTCGATGTTGATACGAATACAGTGAAATCCGGTGAGGTTAATATTGATAAACGTACGGTGACGGATCAAGAAGAATTTGAGGTTCCTGTAACAAAACAGGAAGTGAGTATCGAACGCCGCCCAGTCAATAAAGTAAGTGAGCGAGGGAAAACAGCTGGAGCTTACACAGAAAAAGATGAAATTCATGTGCCGGTGTTCGAAGAAAAAGTAGATGTGGATAAGAAAGACGTCATAAAAGAAGAGATTGTCGTCAATAAGAAAGACGTCAAAGAAAATGTCCATGTACGTGAAAACGTAAGACGTGAAGAAGCAGAGATTAAAGATACTACAAATAAAAATAATGGTCTGAAATAATCAAAAAGCTCACCAGTATATGCTGGTGAGCTTTTTGTCTTATCGATTCAAGTCACTTATTCCGGTGCTATGCTCATTTGGAAGTTCCGGCAATTCAGGTACAGGGAAGCCAGCTGGCGGTTGGGAAACTGAGAATTCCCCGCCATTTCTGCTAGGTACGGTTCCCTGGATGATTTCTGCGATACGGGTTTGATCAAGACGGAAATTGAATTGTGTATTATGGAAGCCCATATCTACGAATTTTTTACATTCAGGATATTTGTTGATGTCATAATTCGGCACCGGTAAGATTCTGCCCCAATCCACACCTAGTGTTTCCAATGCTTTTGCAAAAGCGTTCTGGTGTGCATTATCCCGAACGATAAGGAAAGCTAAAGTTTCCCGGAACGTAGCATTGGAACTCATTTCATATATACGTGTCTTTTGCAAAACGCCAGTTGATTCCAGCACGACGTTATTCAGCAGGTCAGCAATCAAGTTGCCATGGTTGTAAACCCATGAGCCATTCCATGGATTACCTGCCGCATCAAATGGTATAGAAGACTGTGCACCGATAATATAGTGATGCGGGTTTACGTTAGGCGTCTGTTCGATTGGACCGTCAAGTGGAGCTCCATCGGGCGCGGTGTTTCCTGCTCCACCTTCACCAGACTCGTCCAGCAAGGCATTGATTGTATTTTGCACCAGCTCAACGTGAGCTATTTCTTCCAGGAAGATACCGCGCAGAAGGTCTCGGAACTGTTTCTGTTTTCCTCGGAAGTTCGAGCTTTGGAAGAAGAATTGCATCATAGTGCGCATTTCTCCATAATGACCGCCTAGGATTTCCTGCAATACTTTCGCAGCAGCGGGATCTGGCTTATCCGGTTTGATGATATTGATTAATTCCTCTTTGTAATAATACATTGAAGAGCACCTCAACTTCCTGTCGATTTAATCTTATTGTCCTCTGTCATGTTTCCCATTATTCATCTCAACTTAGGAAAATGGTATTATTTTTCCTTTATATCATCTGTTCTGTATAGATTTACATCAAAAAAAGATGCTATAGTAAAATGTGTTTAGATTACTTAGAAATAAGGAGCAGAGAAATGCTATATCAACAGGAGTTACATCGGCACTATCTGGAAAATATAGATCACATAGTAGAGAAGTGGTACGCTGCAGCTGACAAATCGAGCGGCGTATATTCGGTAACAGATCCGGATGCAATTGCGCAGCTGAAAGCACAGAATAGAGGATTTCACGAGCAATTTTGTGAAGTTTTGAATCAGGATTCCAATGTTTCGTGTGATGCATTTGAGGATTGGATCGTTTCTATTGCCAAGGATGATCGGCACTTGGATACACCGATTGAAGCAATCATAAATGAATTCTATCGCAATCAGGCATTGTATCTCGAGGTTCTTCGGGAATTCTGCAAGGAGAAGAAAGTAGATGCACAGACAGCTTTGGATTATTATCAGAAAATAACCGATTCGTTTAATCAGGTGATCGTCTGGTTCATCAGTGAAAATGCAAAGCAATCTGAGTTCAAATTACAGGCTCAGCAGGATATGATACTGGAGCTTAGCACACCTGTAATTTCATTGACACCTACTGTGGCGCTATTGCCGCTTGTAGGAGAAATCGATACGAATCGAGCTCAGTATATGATGGATAACGTACTGCATAGCTGCTCGAAGCTGGGAGTCGATCATCTATTCATTGATATGTCGGGTGTCGTCGTTATCGACACGATGGTGGCCCAGCGGATTTTCTCTATTATCGAATCGTTGAAGCTGCTCGGAGTAGAGACTATCATTTCCGGTATGCGTCCTGAAATCGCCCAAACTTCCACCCAGCTAGGCATTCCGTTTAACCAGCTGAAGACGACGCATTCCTTGAAGAATGCAGTAGAGAAGATTATGCTGCAGAAAATAAAGTGATTGAAATAAGAGCACTTCTAAAGTGCTCTTATTTTTTCGACAAAAGTCGACTTTCTTCATAATTTCAGGAGAAAGTAATACAATAGTATTTGTATAGTTCAAACTATCTACTATCGGAGGGGTTACATATGAGTAAAGTAGCAATCATTACAGGGGCAGGCAGCGGTTTAGGCCAAGCTACGGCTGTACGACTTGCGGAAGAAGGCGTGAATATTGCCGTGGTTGATGTAAGTGAAAAAGGTGCTGGCGAGACTGTTGAATTAGTGAAACAAGCTGGAGCAGAAGCAATTTTCATCCAAGCAGATGTTTCCAAAGAAGCAGATGTTAAGAATTATGTAGATAAAACTGTCGAGCATTTCGGTTCTATCGATTACTTCTTCAATAATGCCGGGATTTCAGGAAGCGGTAAATATTTCTTGGATTCTGATGTTGCAGAAATTGAACGCATCGTTGCGATCAATTTGCTAGGTGCACTTTATGGTGTCCGTTATGTAGCAGAAGTAATGGTGAAAAATGGCGGAGGATCAATCGTTAATACATCATCCAGTGCTGGTGTAATCGGTCAGGACTCTGTTGTGACGTATGCAGCGACAAAACATGCGATAGTCGGTATGACCAAAAGCTTGGTTGCGGAATATGCGAAGGATGGTTTGCGTGTAAACGCAATAGCGCCAGGTCCTACAGAAACGAAGATGGTGGCAGAGTTTTATGCTGCTAATCCGAAAATGAAAGAAAATGCGACTGGCGGTATCCCGCAGAAACGTCTTGGAACACCGGAAGAAGTAGCAGAACTTGTTACATTCCTTCTTACTTCTAAAGCACAGTACATCAATGGGGAAGTTATCCGTATTGATGGCGGTTTTACGAATACGAAATAATTTTGTTAAAGAGGAGACGTCTTGCTTATAGTGAGACGTCTTTTTTTACATAAAAAAACTCCGGAGATGCCTAAAGGCAATCCGGAGTCTTTCAAGCAATTAACGGGAGTAGAACTCTACGATAAGTGCTTCGTTGATTTCAGCTGGAAGCTCAGAACGCTCTGGGTAACGAGAGTAAGTTCCTTGCAAGCTGTTTGCATCGAATGTCAAGTAATCTGGTACGAAGTTATTCGCTTCAACAGAACTAGCGATGATATCAAGTTTAAGTGATTTCTCACGAACACCGATAACTTGACCAGGTTTTACGCGGTAAGATGGGATATCTACGCGTTTACCGTCTACAGTGATGTGGCCGTGGCCAACGATCTGACGAGCTTGTCTGCGAGTACGAGCCAAGCCTAGACGGAATACAAGGTTATCAAGACGAGACTCAAGAAGTGTCATGAAGTTCTCACCATGGATACCTTTCATTTTACCAGCTTCCTCGAATGCACGACGGAATTGGCGCTCGTTCATGTTGTACATGTAACGAAGTTTTTGTTTCTCAGCTTGCTGCAAACCGTATTCGGATTGCTTTCTGCGTTGGTTTGGACCGTGTTGTCCTGGTGGGTAAGGGCGTTTGTCAAGCTCTTTACCTGTTCCGCTTAGGGAGATACCAAGACGACGGGATTTTTTCCATAATGGACCTGTATAACGTGCCATGGATAAATTCCACCTTTATTATTTTATTTGCATAAAATAAAAACAGAGTGTGCTCGAATCACCTGTTGATTATGTTTTCATGTACCATCGCTCCGACAGCAGAGAGTTACACGATACACCTTCTGAAACAAGGAGAAACGAAGATTCGTCTCTTAGTACACCTTGCCAAGAAAGGAACAAAATCAGACAAATGGGAGTTCACATAGGCCGCCATTTATTTTACACAAAGAGTATTATAAGCTTTCTGTCTGGTTAAAGTCAAGGCAATTAGACAAAGGAGATATTATGAATATGATTGTAAGTAAAAAGAACTAGGATATCAATTGAGAATTGAGTCTATTATCTTATATAATAGAATAAAACTACCAAAATGTAGGGGAGATGCAAATGGAGCGGCTAACTGACAGCAATCTTGAACAAGCAAAGCTTTATTTCTACCAGCTCCTCGTATCGGGAGAAAGCTATAGTTACAGAGAGATACTTGCGCTTATGACCGAAAATATGAAGAATCTCCTGCAGGCAGACAGTGTGGCGCTATATTTATATGATGAATGGCAGCAGCAATTGGACCGAATAAGCTATGCCGGGCCGAGGCAGAGCGGATTCCGTCTATCTATTGGCTATATTCGCCAGGGTGTTTGCACACCTGATATGTTAAGGGAATTCCCGCATGTATTGGATAGAGTCTTACCCCTACATCGACCGAATGAGGAAGTCATCGGATTTCTGTATATCGGGGGAGGCGGAGAAAAGATTCCTGATTGCAGGGAACTTGCCTGGGAAATCGGGAGTTATGTTACGCACCTTATCCGTACGTTTCAAGCGAAAGAAGATGAAAAGCATACTGTACAATTATATGAAGCAACCACAAATCTGCATGCTTCTATTGATATGCATGATGTGCTGAGAGTGTTGATCACGACTTTGCAGCGCACTTATCCGCAATTTGTTTATGCACTTTTACTCGCCCAAGATTATCATGGTGATACAGATCTGCCAATCAAAAATTTGGTTTATGATTATTCTGTCCATGAAGCCAGTACGCGGGCATATATGACAGGTGAAGTGCAAGTGGAAGCGAGTGCAAAGGGAGAAGTGGTCAATCGGTATGTGCCTTTGAACGGCAAGCAGGGTATATATGGTGTATTGCATATCACGGTTCCCGCAGCTATTGCATATACAAAAGCGGATCATAGTTTTATTACGAAGCTAGCTGATTCGGCAGGGAATGCACTTGAGAATGCCAGATTGTATCAACACTCCAAGAAACTGATAAGTGATCTGCAGCTAATTAATGAAACATCGAAGAAAATGAATGCCAACTTGCGTCTATCAGATACAATCACTTTGATGCATCAGCAAATTCGAGATACATTCGGCGGGGAAGAAATTGGATTCATCCTATATAGGGGAGATCAAGACGCAGGTGACATATTGAATGGCAGTACAGGTTTTTTCTTTGAAAAAAATTCCCAGGTTTTCCTGGAATGGATTGCACAGCATTGCCGGAATGCACAAGGAGAAGCGATGTTTATCAGCAACTTCCAGGAACGATATCCGAATGTGCCGCTTCCTTATCGGTCTTTACTGGCGATTCCGATGGTAAGGTCGGAACAGCTGCAAGGTGTAGTGCTTGTACTTCATCGCAGCCCTAGCTTTTTCACTTTTGAATCATTCCGTTTGATCGAATCACTTGTGCAGCATTCTTCGTTGTCGATAGTCAATTCCATGCTTCGTGAGAGACTTGAGAATTTGGTCATTACAGACTATCTTACGAATCTATTTTCAAGAAGTTATCTGGATGAACGGATGCGTGAGCATATACAGGAAGATGCGCAAGGCGGCTTTATCCTGATTGATGTGGATGACTTCAAAAAAGTGAATGATACGTATGGGCATAATACGGGTGATTATCTCCTGATCCAAGTGGCCAATCTTATCAAGGATTTGCTCGGCCCGTCAGATGTGGCAGCAAGATGGGGCGGAGAAGAGCTGGCAATCTACCTGCCGCATGCGTCTTTTGATCAGACAATAAAGAAGGCAGAAAGAATCGTTCAAAGTATTGCTGGCTCGACACGTCCTGCAGTTACGGTTTCCTGCGGGGTATCTACATGGACAGATGAAGATCGTCCAGCCGTACATAACCTGTTCTCCAGAGCGGACCGTAAGCTTTATGATGCAAAAAGGCTCGGAAAAAACAGATATTGCATCTAAATGAAAAAAACAGCTTCCTTTAGCGGAAGCTGTTTTTTATTTAGTCAAATGCTTGACGAGAACTTCGATGAATTTTTCTAAGTATTTCTGATCTGTTTCGTCGAATCGATTTTTGGACGGACTATCGATATCAAGCACTCCGTAAGATTTGCCATTTACAACGATAGGAACAACGATTTCGGACTGGCTTGCTGCGTCACATGCGATGTGACCAGGGAATTGATGTACATCGGCTACTAGCTGTGTTTTATTTTCCGCTACAGCTGTTCCGCATACACCTCTACCAATTTTAATGCGTACACACGCCGGAAGGCCTTGGAATGGACCTAGAATCAATTCTTCTCCTTTATGAAGATAAAAACCGACCCAGTTCACATCATCCAAAAACTGATTCAAAAGAGCAGAGGCGTTTGCCAGATGAGCGATTTCGTCTTCTTCGCCAGTAAGCAACGCATCAAGCTGTTTGACGAGCAATTCATAGTCCTTTTCACGGGAACCGCTATAAGCCTTTGTTTCGAACATATTCATTTCCCCCATATTATTAATTTCTGTAATTCGACAGAAGGCGCGAGATTTGGCGAGCGAAAGTTGCAGGTATGCCTCTTTCGCTGTCGTATACAACAGATAAAGGAGCTGAGAAGATTGAAAAAAAATGACACGAAACAAAAAGTGATGGACGCCGCTTGTCAATTGTTCTACACAAAAGGCTACCATGGGACATCCGTCCGCGATATTGCGGGAAAAGCTTCGGTCAATGTCTCCTTGATCAACTATTATTATAAGAGCAAGCAAGGACTTCTGGAAGCATCCGTCGTGCTGTATTACGAAGAATATCTTGCTGTGCTGGAGAAAATAGCCCAAAAACGCGGGCAGGATTCTTCCAGTACCTATCTGAAACAATTAATTGAAGCAATTATACATTATAAGCTCTCGCGGAATCAATTCACGGGTTTCATCCAAAGGGAGCTCATGCTGGATTCTGTCTTTGTCAGGGAAATGGCGGTGACGTATCTTGCGAAGGAGAATCATACGCTGAAGCAAGCCTTCCGTGATTACTTGGAAGCCAGTGGGATACGTGAAAGGGAAGGAGTATATCTTTACATGCAGCTTTCCGGTATGCTGTCTGCGCCATTTACGATGAACAAAGAAATGAAAGGAATGCTGCTGACAGAGGAGTCACGCCGCTATTTTTGCAGCATGTACACGTCAAGTATCCATCATTGGATCGATACGTTGACAACGGTTTCTTCCGCTGCGCTCCGTGCAGTATCCGCCAATTGATGCATTACCAGGGGAAAAACATGGAAAATACCAGAGAAATTTGAAAAAATTTAGCCATATTTGCGGTTTACATGGTATCATATTAGTATTAAAAATAGATAACGATTATTAGGGTATTACTCCTTTTTCCCGAGTATTGGTTAGGAGGCTGGACATTGCCGTACATCATCGGAGGTATTATTTTAATCATCGCCCTGATCATCTTGGGCTTGATTATGAGAAAGCGAGTTTATGATGAAGTGGACCGGCTTGAGAGCTGGAAAATGGATATATCGAACCGCAACGTATCGGAAGAATTAGCGAAAGTGAAAGCGTTGAACCTGTCTGGAGAAACACAGGAAAAATTCGAATCGTGGAAGGAACGCTGGGATCATATCGTAACCAAAGAGCTTCCAGATACAGAAGAGGCTCTTTTTGATGCGGAGGAAGGTGCTGACCGCTATCGTTTCAAAAAAGCGAAACAGCATCTGCAGCAAGTGGAAGCGACACTTTCCCGAGTGGAGGATAAGATTGAAGCTATGTTCCGTGAGCTGGACGAGCTGCTTGCATCGGAAGAAGAAGCTCGCAAGCAGGCAGAGGCTTTACAGCCTGTACTGCAGACGCTGAAGCGTACGATTTCGCAGCATCGCCACCAATTCGGAAAAGCAGATGTGCGTTTTGAGACAGCGATTGCTGAGCAAATCACACAGCTGGCTACTTATCATTCACTCATCGAATCTGGCAACTACTTCGAAGCTAACCAACTCATTACAGATGTGAAAATGAAAACGGAGTCTCTGGAAGCTGAGATTGAGGCATTTCCTCAAGTGTACAAGCAGGTGAAGCAAGACCTGCCGGCGCAAGTCACGGATTTGCTTGGCGGTATCCGCGAGATGAAGCAAGATGGCTACCGGATCCATCATCTAGGTTTCGAAGACGAGCTGAAGGCTGAGAAGGAACGTTTGGATCTTCTGATCAAACAGCTGGAAGCGGGCGATGCAGAAGAGGCGAATTTGGTTATACCTGCTTTGGAAAACCGTATTAAAGAGATGTATCAACTGCTTGAGAACGAGGCTGTTGCCAAGAATTATGTCGATTCTAAATTCGAGCAATACGTCAATGCTGTCGAAAAGAAAACAGAGTCCTATATCAGGACAAAAGAAGAAGTTGATCTGCTTCGGGAATCTTATTTCTTTACTGACAATGATGTCGAATTCCATCTGAAGCTCGAAACAAAGATCTCCAGACTCGTCAAACAGCTTGAGACGCTGCAGCAAGAGGTCGATGATGAGCTCGTATCACATGCGAAGCTGAAGGAAGAGCTGGAAGCGGGCTTCCGTGAACTGAGTGCCATAGAAGAGGAACACGAGGCCATCCGTGAAAAAATCAAGACATTGCGTAAAGATGAATTGGAAGCTAAAGAAAAAATTGCTGACATGCGGCAGAAGCTGTACGATGTGAATCGGAAACTGCAAAAGAGCAATATTCCTGGTGTACCGCAGGATGTTTGGCAGATGGTCGAAGAGAGTCAGGAGAAAACCTCCCGCACAATGGAAGTTCTCGAGGCACATCCGTTAGATATGGCTGAGGTCCGTACACATCTGCAGCAGGCAGGGGAAGTCACCGATACAACTATTGAACAAATTGAGCATTTACTTGAACAAGCTTATTTGGCAGAAGTAGTGATTCAGTATTCCAATCGTTACCGCAGCCAATATCCGATGCTTGCTGCCGAAATGGCAGAATCAGAGAAGCTTTTCCGTGAATATCAATATGAACAAGCCTTAGAACGGGCTGCACGTGCATTACAAGATATAGAGCCAAAAGCGCTGGAACGCTTGGAAAAACATATAAAGGTTCCCAGCTGATACATAAAGCAATCCCTTGCCACATGCGAGGGATTGCTTTATTTTAGTAAAAGACAGTTTTTGAACAGAGGGGAGACGGATACATGATTTACTTTGATAACAGTGCAACAACGAAGCCGCACCCTGACGTGCTTGTCAGTTACACAGAGGCAGCACAAGCGTATTTCGCCAATCCTTCTTCTCTGCATCGATTGGGCGGCAGTGCAGAACAGCTGTTGACTGCATGCCGGAAACAGGCTGCACAGCTTTTACATGTCGGGGAAAATGAGGTTTTTTTCACATCAGGCGGAACGGAAGGAAATAACCTGGCAATTAAAGGAACGGCATTTCAGAAAAAACGTATAGGGAATCATATTATTACGACGACCGTGGAACATCCTTCTGTCTTGGAGACTTGTGCGGAATTGGAGAACCAGGGCTTTAAGGTAACGTACGTTGATGTGGATAAGTACGGTTATGTGACAGCTGAAAAGATAAAAGCGGCCATAACAGATCAGACCATCCTTGTAAGTGTGATGCATGTGAATAATGAACTTGGCACCATCCAGCCAATTAAGACAATTGGCCAGATGCTGACCGAATTTCCTGCTATCACTTTCCACGTCGACCATGTCCAAGGAGCCGGGAAAGTAGCACTCAATCTCAAAGAGAGTCATATTCATCTTTGTACGCTATCAGCCCATAAATTTCATGGAGTGAAAGGCAGCGGTATACTGTATAAAGCTGCTGATACACGTATAGCTGCTCAGATGTCCGGTGGAGGGCAGGAGCAGGCACTTCGCTCCGGAACCGAAAATGTACCTGGAATAACGGCTATGGTTAAAGCACTGCGGTTGGCGATGGAAGAGCTGCAGACTTATCCTGCGAAGCTTTTTGAATTGAGGGAGCGACTTTGGGCAGGACTGGAAAGAATGGAGGGCGTTGTACTTCATTCTCCTCCTGCTGGTGCTCCGCATATCGTGAATTTTTCTGTTCCCGGATTGAAGCCGGAAGTATTGGTGCATGCTCTTGGTGAAAAGGATATTTATGTATCGACAAAATCAGCGTGCTCTTCCAAAAACAGCGACGCAAGTGCGGTGCTGCTCGCTTGCGGGGTGCCGGATGCGCAGGCGGAATCTGCTATCCGTGTGAGTTTTTCTTATGATAATACACAGCAAGAAGTCGACTATTTCTTGGAGATACTTGAAAAGACATTAACACAATTAAAGAAAGTGATGAGGTAAGCTTATGCAGTATGATCATATATTGATACGTTATGGAGAAATGGCACTAAAAGGAAAGAATCGTAAGCATTTCACCAAACAACTGGAATATAACGTGAAGGACCAAATCAGATCTTACCCGAAAGCGAAAGTAGAACGTACTCGCGACCGGATGTATATTCATCTTCATGGGGAAGATCATGAACCGATCGTAGCAGCATGCCGGCATATATTCGGCATCCATAGCTTCAGTTTGGCTATCCGGACGGAAAATGAAGAGCAGGCAATCAAACAAGCTGCATTGCAGCTGCTGCTCGATAATCCAGCGGGAACGACATTCAAAATCTCTTGCCGACGAACAAACAAACGATTCCCGATTGATTCACAGGAGATGAATCAGCGTATCGGTGCGTACGTTCTTCAGAACAGTGAGGGCTATCCTGTTGATGTAAGGAAACCTGGTGTGGACATCATGGTGGAGATTCGCGAGCGAGCAACTTATGTAACTGGCCAAAAAATCAAGGGGCCGGGCGGCTTGCCAGCAGGCAGTTCAGGCAAAACTCTATTAATGCTATCAGGCGGTATCGACAGTCCTGTCGCAGGGTATCTGGCTATGAAGCGCGGTGTCGAGATAGAAGCAATCCATTTCCATTCACCGCCTTATACAAATGAACGTGCAAAACAGAAAGTGATCGACTTAGCGCAAACATTATCGAAATTCGGTGCTAAAGTGAAGATTCATGTTGTTCCATTCACAGATTTACAGGTGAAGGTGCATCAAGAAATACCCTTTGGCTATAGCATGACAGTCATGCGTCGGATGATGCTGCGTATCAGTGAACGTATTGCGGAAAAAAACGGTATCATGTCGCTTACTTCCGGAGAAAGCCTTGGTCAAGTCGCGAGTCAGACGATGGAAAGTATGTTTGCAATCAACGAAGTGACGAATTATCCGATACTTCGTCCATTGATTACAATGGACAAGTCTGACATCATTGATATTGCAAAAAAAATCGATACCTATGAAATTTCAACTCGTCCATATGATGACTGCTGTACAGTATTTGTGCCAGAGGCACCAAAAACAAAGCCTCGCCGTGAAAAGGTCCATCTGTATGAAGGGACAATCGACTTCTCGGCTGAATTCGAACGAGCTATCGAAGGAACAGAGATTATCACTGCATTGCCAGAAGAAGATAAAGCGCCTTTCGCTGATTTATTGTAAGAACTTCCCATATAAAAAAACCGTATGTTAATCTCCTTGTCAGCGCATGCTACTTGTACAAGGAGGTGACACAAAATGGCTAACAACAACTCAAGCAACCAGCTAGTAGTACCTCAAGCGCAACAAGCACTAGATCAAATGAAATATGAAATCGCACAAGAATTCGGTGTACAGCTTGGCGGAAACGAAACTTCTCGTGCCAACGGATCTGTTGGAGGAGAAATCACTAAACGTCTTGTACGCACAGCACAAGAGCAATTAAGCAGATAATTTCATAAGTATGGCATAAAGGGGCAGCGATCGCTGCTCCTTTTCTGTGTAAAGATAAAGTGAATTGCTTATCCTATGCTGTGAGAGGAGCTGGAGAATATGTGGATAGCCATATTTACGGTTTGTTTGCTGCTATTGATCACAGTGGCTCTGGCAGCTAAAGTGACGATACATATTCGTTATGATAAGAATCATTGGCATATTCAAATTCTGGTTTTCGGTATACGTGTGCATAAGCGCCAAATTAAACAGCAATCATCTATTGAACACACGTCCACCGATGATATGAAGCAGCAGCTGAGCAATTTCATTACTGATCTGCAAAGAATTTGGAAGTCCTTTCCCTATTTGCAGCAGATTACGAAAAGTGCAGAGCTGCAGAAATTCCGCTGGCATACGACAATCGGTATGTCTGATGCAGCTGCTACAGGTACAATTGTTGGTTTGGTGTGGGCTTTAAAAGGAATAGCCAATCAGATAATCCGATCGAATTTCCAAACCAAACAGCCTTTCGACATCCAAGTACAGCCGATTTTTCAAGCTTCCTTCTTTGATACGAGCTTTCAATGCATAGTGTCTATTCGTACCGGGAAAGCTATGCAGGCTATTATATCCAATGCCAGAGGAAGATAGGAGGAGCAATATGGCAGATCATCCGATTCAAGGCTTAATGAAAACCGCAATGGAAAACCTGAAAGAAATGATCGATGTCAATACGATTGTCGGCGATCCGGTGGAAACACCGGATGGAAGCATCATCTTGACTGTATCTCGTGTTGGTTTTGGTTTTGCAGCAGGAGGAAGCGAGTTTGACGCTGCTTCCGAAGGTAAGAGTGATCAAAAGGAATTGCCTTTTGGCGGGGGAAGCGGAGGCGGTGTTTCCATCACCCCGATAGCCTTCCTCATCGTAGGTCATAAAGGTGTCAAGATGATTCATCTGGATGAACAGACACATTTATATGAAAAGCTGATTGAAGCAGCACCTGCAGCAGTGGAGAAAATCCAAGAAATGCTCAAGCAGAATCCGAAGCAAAAAAAGCAGCAAAAATCGCAACGATTCGATGACGAGACGATATATTGACTAAAAGGCCGCCTGTTGGTGGTTTTTTTAGTTTATAATCCGGCATTATTCCGCTATAATTTAAAGATACTGAGCTTGAAACGGGAAAGCGAAAAGAGAGAAGGTTATACTTGAAACAGAAGATAAATCTGCGGACGCAGATGACTGCACTGGTATTCATAGTCGTAATTCTGGCTGTGACGACGACATTTGTCATGATTGGAATTGAGACGAGTAATAATATCAAATCCCAGGAACGGGAACGTGTGCTGCAAACTGCTAAACTGATAGCGGTGGATCCAGTCGTCGTAAAAGCAGCAGATGAGCAAGATTCTGAGACGCTGCAGAAGTTTACCACGCAGGCCATGGGAATTACAGATGCAGATTTTGTTGTAGTGATGAATATGGATAGCATTCGGCTGAGTCACCCGGATCCGGATGAGATCGGAAAACGATTTGCCGGCGGAGATGAAACTCCGGCTATACAAGGGAAAGAATTTGTCTCGAAAGCAAAAGGGACGCTTGGGTTAAGTTTGCGGGCATTTGCCCCAATTTACAATGAACAAGGACAGCAAGTCGGCGTTGTTGCTGTCGGAATAACGATGAATGAACTGAATGAGATCATTCGCAACAACCGTTTACCATTATATTTGGCTACGATTCTTAGTTTAGTTATTGGGCTGATCGGAGCTGTCCTGCTGGCACGGAAAATAAAGCAGATCATGCATGGGATGGAACCCGACGAGATTGCTGCTCTGTTGAGTGAGCGGATTGCAATGCTGGAATCAATTAAAGACGGGATGTTGGCTGTCGATACGAATGGGAAAATTCAAATGGTCAACAAAGAAGGAAAAAGATTGCTGGAAGAGATGGGGATCAAAGGAGAGCTGAAGAATCGTCACGTCGATGATGTGCTCCCAGTTACGAAGCTTCATCAAGTCATAGCATGGAATAAACCGTTGATTGGCCGTCAGGTCGAGCATAATGGATTGACGCTGGTGATGAATGAAATCCCAATTCAAATCAAAGGAAAAACCGAAGGGGCGATTGCGACATTTCTCGACCGTACTGAATATAACCATTTAAACGAGAAACTGACGGATACAATGCTGTACGCGGACGCTTTAAGAGCGCAGACACATGATTTCATGAACAAGCTGCATGTGATTCTTGGTTTATTGGAATTGGAAGATTACGATCAGCTGGAGCGCTATGTGAAAAACGTTGCCGGTAAAGAGAGATCTGCTACGATTGCCATGATTCATCATCTTAAGAATCCTATCCTGGCTGGATTTCTGCTCGGGAAGAAAAGCTATATGGCGGAAAATGGTGTCCAGCTGGAAGTGGATTGCAGAGATACAATACCGAATACATCTGAAAAGATGAATCAGATGCTCATTACCATTCTAGGTAATTTAATGAACAATGCAGTGGATGCTGTCGATCAGCAGCCAGAGAAGCGCGTCCAGCTTTCCATGAAGTACAGCGATGGACAGCTTTTCTTAGAGCTGACAGACACAGGAAAAGGTATCAGTGAAGAGCAGCAGGAGAAAATATTCACACAAGGCTATTCCACAAAAGGAAACGACCGCGGCTTTGGCCTATATCAAGTGGAAGACTATGTGCAGAAGCTGGGCGGCTATCTTGTCCTGACCAGCGAGCCAGGCGAAGGAACCACCTTCAGCGTCCAGCTGCCGTATGATACACAGGAGGATGTAACAAATGATTAAAGTACTGATCGTGGAAGACGATCCGATGGTTAGTGAATTGAACAAACGCTATGTCAAACAAATGAGCGGATTTGCAGCTGTCGGAGCGGCACAGAATTATAAAGAAGCCCTTGATTTCATTCAGCAGAATGAAGTCGACCTTCTTCTTTTGGATGTATATATGAAAGGAAAGAACGGAATAGAATTACTTAAAGAGCTTCGTAAACGCGACCAGAAAGTGGATGCTATCATCATCTCTGCAGCAAGCGAGAAACCGATGATTCGCGAAGCGCTGCAATATGGAGCTGTCGATTACTTAATTAAGCCTTTCGAATTCGACCGCTTCCAGAATGCTTTAAGCGGCTATCGAAAACGTCAGCTTATCTTTAGCAATAAAGAAGAAATGACACAGCAGGAATTAGATAGCCAGCTTCTGCAGCTGCCTGAACAGGAGCAAATGATGCAGCTGCCGAAAGGTCTGACAAGAAGTACCCTTAAGGTCGTTTGGAACAGTATCCTGACTTTCCGTTATAATTTCTTCACAACGGAGGATATCGCAAAGGAAACGGAAATGTCGCAAGTATCCGTACGGAAATATTTGAAGTTCCTGGAGGATGTGCAGCTGCTCGAAGTGGAAATGCATTATGGCAGCATTGGACGACCAGTCTTTAAATACCGTGTTAACGCAAATACCTCCCATCATATCAGTCAATATATCTGACAAAAAAAGAAGCCTTTTTATAGGCTTCTTTTTAATTTGGAATTGTGATGATAACCTTACCGTATGCGTGGTGCTGATCGAGATAAGTGAAGGCTTCTTTACATGCTTGGAATGGATATACTCGATCCACTAAGGGACGGACTTTATCTTCTTCTATTAGATTTGTCAGCTCTGCCAAGTCCCCAGTATTATGTTTTTTTAAGAAGTTACCCAGCTTTTTACTGCTTGCCAACGTGAGGATAGGGCCAAGCAGCATCGCTTCGAACATTTGGGCGACAGATCCGCCAACCATCATGTACACGCCATTCTTGTTAAGTAATTTCTTATAGGTAGCGAGCGGCTGATAGCCATTTATCGCCACAATTGCGTCAAAGGAGCCGTAATACTTGGTTAAGTCGGTTATTTCATAATCCAATATATAATCAGCACCTAATAGCTTCATATTCTCCTTATGCTTCTTACTGCAAACGGCAGTGACGGTTGCTCCAAAAGCTTTGGCGATTTGGACGGCAAAAGTTCCGACACCTCCTGATGAGCCATAAATCATGATGCGATGCCCTGGCTGTAATCGGACTGCATCACGTAAAGCTTGTAAAGCGGTCAATGAAGCAAGAGGAACAGCTGCTGCTTGAGGATGGGAAAGTTTGGCCGGTTTCAAGGCCAGTGCCTCTTCTGGAACAGAAGCATATTCAGCCAGCGTGCCGAATCCATAATTGGACAAATCAGCATATACTTCATCGCCTGGTTTAAAGCGTTTTACTTGTTTGCCGACAGCTTTCACGACACCTGAAATATCGCTGCCAGGTATTATATGCTTCGGTTTCCATAACCCATAAGCAAAACGAGCGAGAAAGGGTTTGCCCTTCAGCAGTACTAAATTAGCTTGGTTGAGTGAGACGGCATGTACTTTAATAAGCAACTCATCGTCTTTGGGTACTGGATCAGGGACTTCTTCAGTTTGGAGTACAGCAGGAGAACCGTAACGCCGCGTCGTTATTGCCTTCATTATCAGCGACTCCTTTGTTTATCACGCTATTGTATTCCGGTATTTCAGCTTACATGCCAGAAAAACTGGTTAGAAAAGGTATGTATCCGCCATGTCTCAACTAGGAATGCTAAGAAAAGTTGCATGTCGTTTTTTAATTACAAAAGTTACATTATATTTAGTTTAGTTAAAAAATAACACAGTTAATTTTAGTTAAATTAGAATAGTCGTATCTACTTAGGGGGTGCATTACTATGGAAATGAAATCGCATACAAGCGATCCAGAATCCAACAACCAAAAGCCATCAGGCTTTAACAAAATTATGGAATGGAAAGTCGGTGTTATGCCGCTTCCGGTGTATATCGTATTAGCAATCATCGTTCTTATTGCAGCATACACCAACCAATTGCCTACTGACATGATCGGCGGCTTCGCAGTCATCATGGTGCTAGGTGTGCTGCTAGGGGATATCGGTCAGCGCATACCTTACTTCAACAGCATCGGAGGACCTGCAATTTTATCTTTGTTCGTTCCGTCCATGCTTGTGTTTTTTGGTACATTAAGTACTTCAGCTTATGATGCTGTCGATCAGCTAATGACTTCTGATCATTCAAACTTCCTTTACTTCTACATTGCATGTTTGGTTGTAGGTAGTATTCTTGGAATGAACCGGACAGTCCTTATCCAAGGCTTCATCCGTATGTTCATCCCATTGGTAACTGGTACTATTGCTGCAGTAACAGTTGGTACTTTAGTGGGTATGCTGTTTGGTTACAGCATGCATCATACTTTCTTCTATATTGTTGTACCAATTATCGCTGGTGGTATCGGTGAAGGTATCCTTCCATTGTCTGCTGGTTATGCAGGTGTTCTTGGCGGAGATGCTTCAACTTATATCTCTCAATTGGTTCCAGCTGCTATCATCGGTAACGTTTGTGCCATCATCATTGCTGGACTAATGAAGAAACTTGGGGAAAAACGTCCAGAGCTTGCAGGACATGATAAACTGGTTCGTTCAAATAAGGGCGATAAAGTATTGGAAGCTGCAAAAGAAAGCTCAACTAAAGCAATCGATTTCAGTTTGATGGGAGCAGGTCTCCTTGTTGCAATGAGTTTGTTCGTTCTTGGACGAGTTGTCGAGCATTGGATTCATGTAGTGGCTGGCTTCACACTTTCCGGCGCAATCATCATGATCATTGCTGCAACAATCATTAAGTCTGGTAACTTGTTGCCTGCGAAGCTTCAAACTGGTGCACAGCAATTGTATAAATTCGTATCTACTGCGTTTACATGGCCTTTAATGGTTGGTTTGGGTATTGTCTTCATTCCGCTTGAAGATGTAGCAAGTGTCTTCACGATCGGATTTGCAGTAACATGTGCATCCGTTGTTATCGCAATGGCTGCTACTGGTTACTTTGTAGGTAAATTGATGAATATGTATCCTGTTGAAGCTTGTATCGTTACAGCTTGCCACAGCGGTCTTGGCGGTACTGGGGACGTTGCGATCCTTTCTGCTTCCGGCCGTATGGCGTTAATGCCGTTCGCGCAGATCTCCACTCGTCTTGGTGGTGCTGCTACGGTTATCGGTGCAACAGCATTGATGCATTTCTTCGGCTAAAAAGCAAAGCTCAGCTTCGGCTGGGCTTTTTGCTTGCAGCAGAGCCTGTTCTCGCTTCTGTCCGCTGCTTTTGATACAATAAGGCAGATGCAGAGAAATGGAGGAAAAGAGACGTGGAACAACAGAATGTCGAAAAGGTTTTCCAAGCACTTGACCAAATGGCCGAGGCATTGGAAACACGTGAAAACATACCTTATCTTGATGCACTTGGTGCAGCAATGGAATATATATTGGATCGCGATACAGAAATTACGGAACAGCCATTATTAAAACAGCAGCTGGAGAAGCACGCGGCTGTTTTCGATGACCAAAGCTATAAAAAAGAGGAGATCCGTAAAGGTATCCAGCTGTCTATCCTGAAAGGTATGAAAGGTGCAACCCAGCAGCAGCACATGCTGACACCTGATACTGTTGCGATGCTGATCGGTTACTTGACTAATAAACTTGTTGGGGAAAATGAAGATTTTCGTATATTCGATCCAGCTGTCGGTACAGGTAATCTGCTTACGGCAGTTTTGAATCAAGTAGAGAGGGAGGGGCATGCTTACGGCAGTGATGTGGATCCGACATTGATTCAGCTTGCTGTCATGAATGCCAATATGCAACAAAGGCAAATTGAATTTTTCCATCAGGACAGCCTGCGGCCATTCCTTCTCGAGCCAGTCGATTTGGTTGTGAGTGATTTGCCAGTCGGTTATTACCCTGATGATATGCAAGCGGCACAATTTGAACTAAAAGCGGAAGAGGGGCATTCTTACTCCCACCATCTGTTCATTGAACAGAGCCTTCATTATACGAAGGAAGGCGGTTATCTGCTATTTGTTGTGCCGAACTTCTTGTTTGAAAGTGATCAAGCTCGTTCGCTGCATACATACCTGCAGCAGCATGCACATATCGTCGGATTACTTCAATTTCCTGAGAGCATGTTCAAAAATGAATCCCAGGCGAAAAGTGTTTTGATTCTGCAGAAAAAGGGGACGCTAACTAAAGCGCCGAAGCAAGCATTGCTCGTACAGCTTCCGTCCTTCAAGAATCCAAATGCGATGGCAAATATCCTGAAACAGATCAACGATTGGTTCGATAATGAGCTATCTGGTTTAAAAAACTAAAAAAATTAATGAAAACTAAAACAAGTCCTCGACATATCTTGCAATGAGCTTGTCGAGACAGGTAAAATAGGGAAGTACGTAAAAGTTTACAAGGGGCTGAACATGTTGAGTAATATTTTAGCAATCAACGCTGGTAGTTCTTCACTGAAATTCCAGCTAATCCACATGCCTGAGGAAGATGTAAAGGCAGTGGGTCTCGTAGAACGTATCGGACTGAATGATTCCATCTTTACTATCAAATTCAATGGTGAAAAAGATGAAACAACTAAAGATATTGAAAATCATGAAGAAGCAGTAAAAATGTTGCTTGAAAAGCTGACTTCCACTGGCGTCATTTCTTCCTTGGATGAAATCGACGGCGTTGGCCACCGTGTTGTACACGGCGGAGAGAAATTCAGTGACTCTGTTCTCATCACAGACCAAGTGATGGAAGAGATTGCAGAAGTATCTGAGCTAGCACCATTACACAACCCAGCAAACTTAACAGGAATCCGTGCATTCAAGGAAATTCTGCCGAACATTCCGGCTGTTGCTGTTTTCGATACAGCTTTCCATCAAACAATGCCGCCTGAGTCTTATCTATACAGTCTTCCATATGACTATTATGAAAAATACGGCATCCGTAAATATGGTTTCCACGGAACAAGCCATAAATACGTATCACAGCGTGCTGCTGAATTGATGGACCGACCAGTTGAACAGCTTCGCTTGATCTCTTGCCACCTTGGTAATGGAGCTAGTATTGCTGCTATCGAAGGCGGAAAATCAGTTGATACATCCATGGGCTTCACACCACTAGCTGGTGTAACGATGGGTACACGCTCTGGTAATATCGACCCTGCACTTATTCCGTTCATCATGCGTAAAACAGGCAAAACAGCTGATGAAGTATTGCATGTATTGAACAAAGAGAGCGGAATGCTTGCACTATCTGGTTTCTCCAGTGACTTGCGTGACATTGAAAGCAAATCTGAAGCAGGCGATGAGCGTGCAGAGCTTGCACTTGATGTCTTTGCAGAAAGAATCCACAAATACCTTGGTTCTTATGCTGCGCGTATGAGCGGAGTAGACGCAATCATCTTTACTGCTGGTGTAGGTGAAAATAGTACGACTGTTCGTGAACGTGTCCTTAAAGGACTGGAATTCATGGGTGTCTATTATGACCCTTCCTTGAATAATGTACGCGGGAAAGAACAATTCCTAACTTATCCGCACTCTCCAGTGAAGGTAATTGTTATCCCAACAAACGAAGAAGTTATGATTGCAAGAGACACAGTTCGCCTTTCTGAAACTGTAACAAAATAATTTAGCAGAAAAGCTAGTCCCAGACCTAATGGGACTGGCTTTTTTTGCGTTTTCATAAGCGGAAACAATGGTATACTTGGGACGAAAGCTAAGTCTTGTTACATATGAAATGGAGGCAAGCAGAATGAAGATTGGCGTACCGAAGGAAATAAAGAATAATGAAAACCGTGTTGCTATGGCACCATCTGGCGTGACGCTCTTGCATGAAGCAGGACATGAGGTGTTTATCGAGACAGGAGCTGGTCTTGGCTCAGGCTTTACAGATGAACAGTATGAACAAGCTGGTGCAGTTATTGTACCAACCGCAGCAGATGCCTGGAGTAAAGAAATGGTTATGAAAGTCAAGGAGCCGCTCCCGGAAGAATACGATTATTTCTATGAAGGACTCATTCTTTTCACATATCTGCACCTCGCGGCGGAAAATTCTTTGACGAATGCCTTGATTGAGAAGAAGGTTGTCGGTATTGCTTATGAAACCGTGCAGCTGGAAGACCGTTCTCTGCCGCTGCTCACGCCGATGAGCGAAGTCGCTGGCCGCATGGCCTCCCAAATCGGTGCGCAATTCCTGGAAAAGCCGTATGGCGGCAGCGGCATCTTAATGTCTGGTATACCAGGAGTGAAGCGAGGTAAAGTCACGATTATTGGCGGCGGTGTTGTTGGAACCAATGCAGCAAAAATCGCTGTCGGTCTTGGTGCTGATGTCACGATTGTCGATTTGAGTCCGCAGCGTCTGCGTGAGCTTGACGATTTGTTTGGCAGCTCAATCAATACGGTTGTTTCCAATCCGCTTAATATCGCGGAGGCAGTAAAAGAATCGGATTTAGTTATTGGAGCAGTTCTCATACCGGGTGCCAAAGCGCCGAAGCTGGTGACTGAAGAGATGATTGCCAGCATGAAGCCAGGATCTGTTGTCGTCGATGTCGCAATTGACCAGGGAGGTATTTTTGCGACATCTGATAAAATTACGACACATGATAACCCTACGTACACCAAGCATGATGTGCTGCATTACGCAGTTGCCAATATGCCGGGTGCAGTTCCGCGTACCTCAACGATCGGGCTGACAAATGTAACTGTTCCTTATGCATTACAGCTTGCGAATAAAGGCTATCAGCAAGCTTGTCTGAACAATCCATCGCTAGCAAAAGGAATCAACACATTGGATGGTTTTGTGACGTATCAGGCAGTAGCGGAAGCCCATGATCTAAAGTTTGAAGCAGCTGACAAACTGCTGCAGAGATAAAAAAAGAGCATCTGCCCTAAAGCAGATGCTCTTTTTTTAATCGATAATTTGAAGATCGCGTGGATAAGCTGTAAGCACATCCGGACCGTTCTTTGTAAGGAAAATATCATCCTCGATACGTACGCCGCCGACCCCAGGTAAATAAATACCAGGCTCGATGGTATAGCACATGCCTTCCTGTAATGCTTGTGTATTGTTACTGGACAATGATGGAAATTCATGTACGCCGATTCCCAATCCGTGTCCGACACGGTGCGTAAAATACTCGCCATAGCCAGCCTGTTCGATATGGCCGCGGGCAGCTCTATCAATTTCTGAGATGGCAGTTCCTGCACGTGATGCTGCTGTCGCTTTTTCGAGCGCGATTCGCACAGTATCATGAATATGCTGCTGATCAGCTGTTACCTGCTTATAAGCAACAGTCCGGGTAATATCTGAGCAGTAGCCTTCGAAGATGACGCCTAAATCGAATAAAACGAGATCTCCTGGTGCAATCTGTTTGCCGTCCGGAGTTCCGTGCGGAGAGGCGGTCTTCGCACCGGACAAAACGGTTGTCGCAAATGACATGCTCGTTACTCCTTCTTGCTTCAATGCGTATTCAAGCTCTGCTGTAATCTGCAATTCACTCTTTCCGGCTGCGATTGCCTCGATGCCTTTCTTGACGCCGAAATCAGCAAGGACCGCTGCTTGTTTCAACAATGTGTATTCTTTTTTGTCTTTGATGTTGCGTTGATTCTGCAGGAGTTCCGTTGCATTCGTAAATGCCGTATTTGGCAGAATATGCTGCAGCATCTCTAAACGCATTACGGACATATGATCCTTTTCAATTCCCATGGAAGCTGGAATGCGGCCTCGTTCTTTCAAGTAATCCTTGAACAGCAGCCAGACATCCTCATGGTCGTGGTATGTAAGCATTTCTTCTTTCCAGCCGGCTTGTAGGGCGTCTTCTTTTTCCATTGCCGGAAGGATCAGCAGTGGTGCATCCTTTCGATCTGCAAAAACAGCGACGAGACGTTCATGCGGATCTGTATAATAATTGCTCACATAATACACGTTCTCCATGGAGGTGATGAACACGCTGTCTGCCTGGTCACCTTTTAGCTGGTTTAATAATGTATCGATTCTGTGTTGCATGGTAAAACCTCCTTTCCCACAGTATAGCAAAAAACGTATTGCGTTTCTTCCGTATATAACTGTGGTAAACTAAATGCGAAAAAATGAAAAGGGGTTGTAAACGTGAAAATCTCATTCCACGGACAAGCTGTAGTACAGATTGTTACCGAAAAGCATACGATATTAATCGACCCGTTCATCACTGGAAATGCTACATGTGATTTGAATGCAGACGATGTGCAGCCAGATGTGATTCTGCTGACACACGGCCACAATGACCATGTCGGAGATACAATCTCGATAGCTAAAAGAACTGGTGCGCTAGTGGTAGCGCCGAATGAATTGGCAGTCTACTTGGAAGGCAAAGGATTGAACACACATCCAATGGGTATAGGCGGTGCACATGAATTTGAATTTGGACGTGTAAAGCTGACTCAGGCATTTCACAGCAGTGCTATTACAGATGAAGATGGCACCCACTACATGGGAATGCCTACGGGGATTCTGTTCACTGCAGAAGGAAAGACAATCTATCACGCCGGTGATACAGGTTTGTTCTCGGATATGAAACTTATCGGAGATACGAACTCCATTGACGTTGCTTTACTGCCTATTGGAGATAATTTCACGATGGGTCCGGAGGATGCGCTGATTGCCGCTGAGTGGGTAAAGGCCAAACAAGTCGTTCCGATTCATTACAATACATTCCCATTGATTGAACAGGATGGCGCGGCATTTGCTGAAAAAGTGAAACCTGGTCAAGGTGTCCACCTTGAGCCTGGTCAATCCATTACAATCTAAAGAAAACAGCATCCTGTGATAGGATGCTGTTTTTATCTGTTATAGTGATTGGAATGATTTTAGAATGTTATTTTTCAAGATAAACAGCAATTTCTCTTCTTAAATTGAAACCTTCACCTAAAAACTGTACAATAACAATAGATAAATAAAGACTAGTACAGATAAGGACACGGTGAACGAATGTCGACAAAACACGATCAGATTATTAAATATATTGAGAACCTTCCGGTTGGCGGGAAGATATCCGTACGTGCAATTGCCAAGGAATTGAATGTAAGTGAAGGAACCGCTTACCGTGCTATCAAAGAGGCGGAGAATAAAGGGCTGGTCAGTACAATCGAGCGTGTCGGTACTGTAAGGATTGAAACAAAGATCAAGGATAATTTCGATCGCTTATCTTTTGCGGAAATTATTGGGATCGTGGATGGGCAAGTGCTTGGAGGCAGGGATGGCTTGCATAAAACGCTTAATAAATTCGTTATCGGTGCGATGGAACTTGATGCTATGATGCGCTATACCCAAAAGGATGCTCTGCTCATCGTCGGTAACCGTATTGAAGCGCATGAACTGGCAATCAAGGAAGGGGCAGCTGTGCTCATAACCGGTGGATTTGACACGGATGACCGTATTAAGCGTTTGGCTGATGAGAAGGAGCTTCCTGTCATCTCGACGAGCTATGATACATTTACGGTTGCAGAACTGATTAACCGAGCGATTTATGATCAGATGATTAAGAAAGAGATCATTGTAGTAGAGGATATTTACACACCAATGCAGCATACATATCATTTGCAGGAAACGGATACGCTTGAAAGATGGTATACGTTCAATGCGGAAACGACTCATACACGTTATCCGGTAACTAATGCTGCCCAAAAGGTAACAGGAATGGTCACCTCAAAGGATATCATCAATAAAGACAGACAGCTGTCGGTTGTAAAGGCAATGACAAAGAATCCGCTTACCGTTCAGAAGCATACGACCCTCGCATATGCTGCCCATATGATGGTTTGGGAAGGTATCGAGATTATTCCGGTTGTCGATCAGCAGCATAAACTGCAGGGTTTGATTTCCAGACAGGATGTTTTAAAAGCGCTTCAGCAAATCCAGCTGCAGCCGCAAATCGGTGAAACAATTGAGGATTTGGTAACGAGAGAGATAGATTTGCTGGAAGATGAGGCACCAGACATCGTATTCCAAGGGAAAGTGACTCCGCAGATGACAAATCAGCTTGGCAGTCTTTCTACCGGGGTTCTGACAACGTTTGTCACGGAAGCAAGCCGACGTTTTGTCCGGAAGATGAAGAAGGGGGATATGGTAGTCGATAATATATCCGTCTATTTCCTGCGTCCCATTCAGCTGGACAGCACGATCCTCATCAAGCCGCGAATACTGGAAGTTGGTCGGAAGCTGGCGAAAATGGATGTGGAAGTGTATAGTAACAAGAAAACATTAGTTGCAAAAGCACTGCTTATGGCACAGTTATTGGATCGCTGAGGCAGATACATAGAGGGGGATATGATGCACGATAAAATCCTGGAAAGAATTAAAGAATATGAAACAATCATCATTCAGCGCCATGTCCGGCCGGATCCGGATGCGTATGGCTCACAGGTCGGATTGAGTGAAATCATAAAGGCATCATTTCCAAATAAACAGGTATGGGTTGTAGGTGACGCTGATCCATCACTGACATTCCTGGCAGAGATGGATACGATAGCTGACAGCGTATTCGAGCAAGCGCTTGTCATCATTTGCGATGCTGCTAATCAGCCGCGTATTTCTGACCAGCGGTATAAGCTAGCCAAAGAAATCATCAAGATAGATCATCATCCGGAAGTGGATCGATATGGAGATATTCAGTGGGTTGTTCCTACAGCCAGTTCAACAAGTGAAATGATTTACGAATTGTATGCAGCTCATCCAGAGCTTCAGCTGACGACTCGGGGCGCAATGTTATTATATGCTGGTATTGTCGGTGACACGGGACGTTTCCTATTCCCCTCAACAAGCGAGAAGACATTCCACTATGCTGGTGAATTGATTAAGCATCCCTTTGACCGGACGGTGCTTTATGAAAAACTGTATGCTTCGAGGCTTGGTGTCGCCAGACTTCAGGGATATATCCTCCAGCAACTGGAATTGCATGAAACCGGTGTTTGTGCAATCCGTATTACAAAGGATATTCTTGCATCCTACGGAGTGACTTCTTTGGAAACAAGTCAGCTTGTCGGTACAATATCCAGTATAGAAGGCGTCAAAGCATGGCTGTTTTTCGTTGAAGAAGAAGAACAGATTCGAGTGCGGATCCGGTCGAAAGGGCCTGTGATCAATGGGTTGGCCGGGAAATACAATGGCGGCGGTCATGCGTTCGCTTCTGGTGCTACGGTGTATAGCTGGGATGAAGCCGCCAGACTTGAGCGGGATTTGCAAGATATTTGCCGTCAGTTTGAATCAAATTAAATGTCTGTCTCCACTGTCACTGTCAAGTAGAGGATCTCGGAAATGATCAGCTGCTTGACAGCGACTTTATACCGAAATCCATCCAGTTCATATACCTTATTTTCAATCGCACCTAGCAATAGAGGGGTGTTTTGGACAGCTCCATTAACACTGCGGCCGATCATATGGCGTGCTTCTTCCTTAATCGCTTCCTTTAGTTCGTGCTCAATCAATTTGTCCAGCTCCAGGCTGTCATCTGGTTCAATAGCAACCGTGATTTCATCAATAAGAAGACCTTCCTGCTGCAGTTCATTCATTTCCTCATTGTTGTCCTTCAGTACTTCGATATCCCGTTCCAAGTCGTGTATCGTACCTTCCATTTCTACTTTTTCCTTCACCCAGTCTTCAAATAATGTGCCATACATGAACAGATAGACAAAATAGGAAATGATTCCCCCAAGGAAAAATCCGACCAAAAAGCGCTGCCACCCAGTCTGCTTATAAATCGGCGGTATGTGCATTAGGAGACATCCTCCTGGATGAACCAGCCGATGATTAAGAGTGCGGTTTTTACTCCTCCCATCGCAGCGATGATGATAAGAATTTGTTTGATGACATCAAAAGTCGCCCCTTGATAGATACCTTTTTCGAAATTAGTAATAGCGTCGAATGTTCCGCCGATTGCCGCAATGATAGCCCAGATCCGAATACCGCTGGAAATACGCTTGATGGCGGTGAGTGGTGGTTCTCCAGTAGCAAAAGCACCAATACTGCCGATGAAACAGCCCCCGATCATAACGCCGAGTGCAATGAAATAACAATGCATCATTGAAATGATAACTCGTTCTTCCATGCTGAAACTCCTTTTCAAAGTCTTTTTCTACCCTATGGCAGCGCGGGACAAGTTATGTTAGTCATTTCAATGTCTGCAAGATTTCGTATATAATGGAGAGAGTGTAAAAAAGGACGGTAATGATGTATGGAGTTCTCGCATCTGCAAATCAGAAGCAGTTATAGCTTCTATCAGAGTACAATTAAAATTCCTCAATTAGTGAAGAAAGCCAAGGAAGCAGGTTTTGAAGCTTTGGCCCTGACGGATGACGTGGTAATGTACGGTGTTGTGCCGTTTTATCAGGCTTGTTTAGAGGCAGGTATAAAACCGATTATCGGAATCCATGTTCCAGTCGAGGCAGAAGGGCAAGTGATGAAAGTTCTCTTGCTTGCAGAAAATGATACTGGATATCAGCAGCTAGTAGAATTAAGTACATACTTGCAAACGAATGAAACAAATCATTTGCCAATTGCATCATTGGAAGCATATGCGAATGGAGTCATTGCAATAATTCCAACGCACACATTGATACAGCTTCAGATCGATCCATGGCGATCCATATTTGGTGAACGGCTGTATGCTGGTATCAGTCCGGAAGAAGTGCGTTACCTGGATGACCAGACCTTGACCAATTGGCAGCAGCAATACAATCTTCGATTCGCGGCAACTGGAGACGTGCGCTATGTGCAGGAAGATGATATCGATGCATATCATTGTCTGCTTGCAATTGAAGAAGGAGCAACCTGGGAGCCGCTGGTGCATGATGTACAACCGATGCATCATTTGCGTACGGGGGCAGAGATGGAACGGCTTTCCGATAGTGAATTATGGCGGGAAGCGTTGGCTGAGGCCGGCGCCATCGCTGAGCGATGTACGATTCAGCTGCAGCTTGGCGGTCGCCATTTACCTGCATACCCAGTCCCTCAAGAAGAACAAGCTGATACATATTTGAGCCAACTATGCAGTATTCGGCTTCAGGAGCTATATGGGGATAGGAAGGATGCAAGAGATCGGCTGACATATGAGCTGAACGTAATAAAGGAAATGGGCTTTAGTGATTATTTCCTTATCGTTTGGGATTTCGTCCGATATGCAAAGGAACACGGCATCCGTGTCGGTCCCGGCCGCGGATCAGCCGCCGGTTCGCTCGTTGCCTATGTACTGGGCATTACAGCGGTGGATCCATTAGCTTATGGTCTTTTATTCGAACGTTTCCTCAATCCGGAACGAATCTCGATGCCGGATATTGATATTGACTTCTCTGACTACCGCAGGGATGAGGTCATCCGCTATGTACGGGATAAATATGGAGCAGACCATGTAGCACAAATCATAACATTCGGTACCTTTGCAGCCCGCTCCCTTTTGAGAGAGCTCATTAAGACGATGGAGATACCGCAGGCTGATGCTGCTTACTTGCTTAAGATGATTCCGAATAACGCAGCATCATTGTCTGCTGGTTTAAAGGCTTCAGAAGAACTTACTGCCTATGTAAAAGAATCCGAGCAGCTGAAGCGGTTATTCCGAATCGGCGTCAAGCTCGAGGGATTGCCGCGGCATGCATCGACGCATGCCGCTGGTGTCGTCATCAGTGCCGACCCGCTCGTGAAAACAGTTCCACTCGCTTCAGGGCATGATGAGGTGGCATTGACACAATTTTCCATGAAGGAGCTGGAGCAGCTGGGTCTTTTGAAAATGGATTTCCTTGGATTGCGAAACCTGACTCTGATGGATCATGTTCTGAACAGCTTGCCGAAACAACCAGATATAGAATCGATTCCGCTGGATGACGAAATGACTTTCCGTTTATTCCGGGAAGGACGCACAAATGGTGTGTTCCAATTTGAATCAAGCGGTATGAAGCAAGTGCTGCGTCAGCTGAAGCCGTCATCATTTGAAGACATTGTCGCTGTCAATGCGTTGTACCGACCAGGTCCGATGAGTTATATCCCCGTCTTTGTCCGTCGTAAACACGGGGAAGAAGCTGTCAGCTATCCGCATGAAAGGCTTGCGCCGATTCTGGAGAAGACATATGGTGTTCTTGTATATCAGGAACAAATCATGCAAATAGCAGCCTCCATGGCTGGCTATAAGCTAGGGGAAGCGGATTTACTGCGCAGAGCTGTTAGTAAAAAAGATGCTGAGGTACTGGAAAAAGAAGAAAGCCGCTTTCTTTCGGGCTGTATAGAAAATGGGTACACTACCGATACTGCCAAGGAAGTATTTTCCTGGATCGTGAAGTTCGCCAACTACGGATTCAACCGCAGTCATGCAGTCGCATACAGCTACCTGGCCTATCAGCTGGCTTACTTAAAAGCGCATTTTCCTGCTAACTTTTTTGCTGAATTGATGAGTGGCGCAGCGAATCAGCCAGATAAGATTCGGCAGTATATCCGCGAAGCATCTGACAGCGGAATCAAGGTCTTAGCTCCTTCCATCAATAAAAGCTTTGGCAGGTATACAGTGGAAAACAGAAATATTAGAATGGGCTTGCTGACAATCAAAGGTATCGGTGCCCAAGTGGTACGCCAGATTATTGATGCCAGGAAAGATGGACCATTCAAGCATCTTTTCGATTTCTGCATTCGAGTGTCCATCAGTAAGTCTGCACTGGAGCAGCTCATATTAGCCGGGGCTTTCGATACTATGCATAATAACAGAGCTGCAGTATTAGCCACGATTGATAAAGCAATCGAGCAGGCAGAATTGTTCAGGGAATTATACGATCAGCCATCGCTGCTTGGAGAAGTCGAATTTGAGGCCACCTATGAGAAGCAGGAGCCTTTTTCATCAATGGCCACTCTAAAGCATGAAAAAGAAGTGCTTGGTTTGTATATTTCCAGTCATCCGCTCGCAAGCTATCGGGGTGATCTCCGCAGCAGCGGTTATATCGCAGTTCAGCAGCTCGAAGCACTGCCGGCTAAAAAGAAGGTACGATTGGCCGCTGTTGTGCTCCAGCAGCGGACGATCCGGACAAAAAAAGGACAGCCCATGGCATTCCTGACACTCGGAGATGAGACTGGTGAGGTCGAAGCCGTCGTATTTCCTGATTTGCATCGGCAAATCGGTCGTTTTCTGGAAGAGGAGAAACTGCTCGATCTAGTAGGGAAGATCGAGGAAAGAAATGGGGAAAGACAGCTTATCCTGCAAGATGGCCAGCTCTTCCGGGAAGACAAGCTCGAGCCTGGTAAGGAACGGCTATTCATCCGCTACGATACTATCGCTGAAGAAGAAGTTCTCGATATTGTCCGCGATTGTGCCGCGCAATATCCCGGAAATGTACCTGTCATCGTTGTACACAAGGATACTCGGAAAAGCTATCAGCTGTCTGGTTCGTATCACCTCGAGCTAAGCCAGAAAAGCCTGGGTATCTTAAGGAAACATTTCGGAAAAGAAAACGTTGCCGTGTCAGGGCAGTGATGATCTGATTAACTTTCTTTACACCATGGTGGGATATGCCTATAATGTATAGTCGTCTGTACCGATCAAGTTATAAATTACACAAAGGATGATAAAATATGTCCAATTTAAGAGAAGATGCTCTGAAAATACACCGAGAAAATAAAGGGAAACTGACGATGAAGTCGAAGATTCC
>NZ_NPBF01000038.1 GCF_002272135.1 Virgibacillus sp. 7505
CAAGATAAAAGCTCCTGAAAGGTTATTCAATAACCTTTCAGGAGCTTTTTTTGTATGTCTTGCTTTATACCCTTGGCAATTGGGGAATATAAATACTTCATACTATTATGTCGATATTCATATACTGCAAGAGAGAGAAAGAAGGGAAGCATAGATGGAGCATTACTTTAATGATCAATTTCTAACCGTAATGATGAAAATTATAATAGCAGTATTCCTTTCGGGGGCTATCGGGATGGAACGGGGAATGGGCAATCACCATGCGGGTTTGCGCACACATATTCTTGTAGGTGTCGGGTCCTGCCTGATGATGATTTTGTCCCTATATGGCTTTACAGACTTCAGTGAGGAACATGATTATGTTCAATTCGACCCCGCACGTATACCTTCGTATGTGATCAGCGGTATCGGATTCCTCGGAGCAGGAACAATACTGGTTAATGGTACGACTGTACGAGGACTTACGACAGCTGCCTCTGTCTGGACAGTAGCAGGACTTGGACTTGTTATAGGAGCAGGAATGTATATGGAAGCAGTATTCACTACTATCATCATCCTGCTGATTCTAATTTTCCTGAATAATTTTGAGAAGCTGTTTTTATCAAGTAAAAAGCAAAAAGCTTACTGCTTGGATATCGAACTAGATAGAGATGAAAGTGTAGGTCCTATCATGGAAATCCTCGAACGTCATCATATGGCATTAACTAACATGGAGATGAGAAAACATCATCATGACAGCAGAATGCTTCATATTGAGCTGGCAACGCGCCATGCTATTAATGAAATGGAACTCTTTGAGGAAATAACTAACCTGACAAATATCCGATCAGTGAGCACAGTAAAAAGTTAAAACCCTTTTAAGGGTTTTTTTCTGTTATTAGAGGCTATGCTATGGGAGAAGAGCTTTGCATTCCTCCTGCAAAATGTATATAATAAAGTCAAAGATAGTCAAAGTCAAAGGGAAGGGAGGCGACTTGTGTGAGCAATATATCGGACATCATTGAAGCTTACCTAAAGCAGATTCTTCAATCGACGGATACGCAGGAAGTGGAAATAAAGAGAAGTGAAGTAGCTAATCGTTTTCAGTGCGTGCCATCACAAATAAACTATGTAATAAAGACGAGATTCACTGTTGAGAAAGGGTATCTAGTCGAGAGTAAGCGTGGCGGCGGCGGTTATATTCGTATCATTCGGGTAAAGCACCATACAGAAGCAAGTTTGATAGATGATGTAATCGAGATGGTGCAGCCGCGTGTATCACAGCAGACTGCCAATAGTATTATTGAACGGCTTGCTGAAGAGAAGATACTGACTGAAAGGGAAGCGAAAATCATGCTTAGAGCAACCAGCCGGGAAACACTAGCCTTTCCTCTTCCGCTTCGTGATGAAGTCAGGTCCCGTATTTTAGTTTCAATGCTGACTGCTATCAAGTACTAGTCAGATAAGGAGGGCATCAGGATGGAATGTCAAGAATGTCATATAAGACCAGCAACCTTGCATTTAACAAATGTCGTCAACGGACAGAAGACAGAAATGCATGTTTGCGAGCAATGTGCAAAAGAGAATGGATATGTCTCCTACGGCCAAGAAGGGTATTCCCTGCATAACTTATTATCTGGTCTATTCCATATGAACCCATCGACTGTTCAAGGACATAAACACTTCTCACAAGTTCCATCAGCACTTGCTTGCCCCAAGTGCGGACTGACATATAATGAGTTCACCAGATTGGGGAAATTCGGCTGTGCTTCCTGCTATGAAACTTTTGAAGATAATCTGAATCCAATCTTCCGCCGTGTACACAGTGGTAATACAAAACACGAAGGGAAGATACCGAAGCGGATGGGAAGCGGTATAGAGAAAAAACGGAAGATCGCAGCATACCGGGAATCCATGCAGCAATACATCCAGGAGGAAGAATTTGAGAAAGCAGCAGAGCTCCGCGATAAAATACGCTCGCTGGAGCAGCAGACAGATGGACAGGAAGAGGGTGAAAGCTAATGTCACTTGAAAAGTTCATGAGTGATGCTATCAGCCCTTGGATGAAAGAAAATGGACCAGACTGTGATATCGTCATGAGCAGCCGAATCCGGCTGGCCAGAAACTTTGAAAATCGCACCTTTCCACTGATAGCTAAAGCAGAGGATTTGGATGATGTACTGAATTTCTTCCAGGAAAGTTATCAGGATACTGATTTTAATGATCGAGGGAAGATGCAATTCTTACGTATAGCTGATTTATCTCCGATTGAGAAGAAGGTATTCGTCGAAAAACACTTGATAAGTCCGCATTTGGCAGAACATGCGGAGGAGGCAGGAGTTTTGCTATCCGAAAGCGAACAAGTCTCTATCATGGTAAATGAAGAAGATCACCTGCGCATCCAGCTGTACCTGCCTGGCTTCCAGCTGAAAAAGGCACTTACAGAAGCTTTTGAGGTGGACGATTGGCTTGAGCAGAAGATAACTTATGCATTCGATGAGGAAAGAGGATATCTTACTACTTGCCCGACGAATGTAGGAACTGGACTGCGGGCCTCGGTAATGATGCATCTGCCTGCATTGACCATGACACATCAAATGAATCGGCTGACACCTGCAATCAACCAGCTCGGACTTGTCGTACGCGGCATCTACGGCGAAGGCACAGAGGCGCAAGGCAATATTTATCAGATTTCCAACCAAATCACTTTAGGGAAATCAGAACAGGATATTGTAGAGGATCTGGAGAGTGTAGTGAGCCAGTTGATCGAGCAGGAGAGGCAGGCTCGCCAGACTTTGACAGAGGAGCTGAGCATCCAGCTGGAGGATCGGATCTTCCGGTCTTACGGTACATTGCGGTACAGCCGTATTATTGAATCGAAGGAAGCAGCAACCTGTTTATCGGATGTTAGATTAGGCATTGATATTGGGTATATAAAAGATATGCCTCAATCCATACTTAATGAATTAATGGTATTGATACAGCCAGGCTTCCTGCAGCATTACGCAAAAAGGAGCTTATCTGGCAGAGAACGAGATGTATTACGTGCTTCCCTCATCAGAGAGCGGATGCATTTAGAAAATAACTGACTGACCAAGGAGGAATTCCTATGATGTTTGGACGCTTTACAGAAAGAGCACAAAAGGTCCTTGCACTTGCACAAGAAGAAGCAGTGCGCCTGGGACATAATAATATCGGTACAGAACATATCCTATTGGGTCTTGTGAGCGAAGGAGAAGGCATAGCCGCTAAAGCTCTGACAACACTAGGATTGGAAACAGAACGTATTCAGGAAGAGGTCGAGCAGCTGATTGGGCGCGGCCAGAAAATCACGGGCACACCTTATTACACACCTCGTGCGAAGAAAGTAATTGAACTTTCCTTGGACGAAGCAAGAAAACTTGGTCATTCCTATGTGGGTACAGAGCATATCCTTCTTGGTTTGATTCGTGAGGGTGAAGGGGTTGCAGCACGTGTGCTGAATAATCTCGGTGTAAGCTTGAATAAAGCTCGTCAGCAAGTGCTCCAGCTTTTGGGAAGCAATGAGTCTTCTGCTGGGAAACAGCGCGGCAGCCAGTCTGCTAGAGCGAATACGCCCACACTGGACAGTTTGGCAAGGGATCTTACGGCTATCGCTAAAGAAGGCAATATCGACCCGGTCATCGGCCGTGAGAAAGAGATCGAGCGTGTCATTCAAGTGCTCAGCCGCCGGACTAAGAACAACCCTGTCTTGATCGGGGAGCCAGGTGTCGGTAAAACGGCAGTAGCGGAAGGACTTGCGCAGCAAATCATCAATAACGAAATACCAGAAATCCTTCGGGATAAGCGCGTCATGACGCTTGATATGGGTACTGTCGTAGCGGGTACGAAATATCGCGGGGAATTCGAGGATCGTTTAAAGAAAGTAATGGAAGAGATTCGCCAAGCAGGCAATATCATCCTCTTCATCGATGAGCTGCATACACTTATCGGCGCAGGTGGAGCAGAAGGAGCGATTGATGCTTCCAATATTCTGAAGCCATCCCTTGCACGTGGTGAACTGCAGTGTATCGGTGCTACCACTTTGGACGAATACCGTAAATACATCGAAAAAGATGCAGCATTGGAGCGTCGTTTCCAGCCAATCCAAGTGGATGAACCATCTGTTGAAGAATCCGTTCAGATCCTTACTGGTCTGCGTGACAGATATGAAGCCCATCACCGTGTTACGATTACAGATGAAGCTATCCGTGCAGCAGCAGAGTTCTCTGATCGCTATATCACAGATCGCTTCCTTCCGGATAAAGCAATCGACTTGATCGACGAAGCTGCTTCCAAAGTGCGCTTGCGCTCTTACACAGCTCCGCCAAACTTGAAAGAGCTTGAGCAGAAGCTAGAGGAAGTACGCAAAGAGAAAGACGCAGCTGTGCAAAGCCAGGAATTCGAAAAAGCGGCTTCCTTGCGCGATACAGAACAGCGATTGCGTGATCAGCTGGATCAGACAAAGGATCAGTGGAAAGAAAAGCAAGGTCAGGAAAGCAGTGAAGTCACTGTAGAAGATATTGCTTCTGTTGTTTCCATCTGGACGGGTGTACCTGTTGCCAAGCTGACCAAGGATGAGTCGGAGCGTTTGCTTAATATGGAGCAGACACTGCATGGACGTGTCATCGGACAAGAGGAAGCTGTTGTGGCTATCTCCAAAGCAATTCGCCGTGCACGTGCTGGCCTTAAAGATCCGAAACGCCCTATTGGTTCATTCATCTTCCTTGGGCCTACTGGTGTCGGTAAAACAGAATTAGCACGAGCATTGGCTGATTCTATGTTTGGTGATGAAGATGCAATGATCCGTATCGACATGTCGGAATACATGGAACGCCATTCCACAGCACGTCTTGTCGGTTCTCCTCCAGGATATGTAGGGTATGAAGAGGGCGGACAGCTTACAGAGAAAGTCCGTCGGAAACCATATTCCGTTGTGTTGCTTGACGAGGTGGAAAAAGCGCACCCAGAAGTATTCAACATCTTGCTTCAAGTATTGGAAGATGGCCGTTTGACGGATTCCAAAGGTCGCTTGGTCGATTTCCGCAACACGATTCTGATCATGACTTCCAATGTCGGTGCCAGTGAGCTGAAACGCAGCAAGTCACTTGGGTTCACAATGGATAGCGAAGATCAGAACTTCAAGGATATGAAAGCGAAAGTAACAGAAGAGCTGAAAAAAGCCTTCCGTCCGGAGTTCTTGAACCGTATTGATGAAACGATCGTATTCCATCCGCTTGAAAAGAAACATATGAAGGATATCGTGACGTTGATGGCAGATCAGCTTAAGAAACGTCTTGCACAGCAGGATATTGAATTCACGCTGACAGATGCTGTTATCGAGAAGATTGCTAATGATGGCTTCGATGCGGAATATGGCGCTCGTCCATTGCGCCGTGCAATTCAGAAGAATATCGAAGATCTATTATCAGAGGAACTTCTGCGCGAGAATATCAGCAAAGGACAACAAGTGAATATTGATGTAGATAAAGAAGGTAAGTATGTCGTTACAGGCAAATAATGAATAGGGAGGTGTTTTTCGCCTCCCTTTTTGCTTTGATTTGTGTAATTTTTTCTATAATAATAATTTTGTTTGATATATTTCTGTAACTTTTATGCCGTAATTATCGTATAAAATGATGAAGAAGGATTTGATAGGTTTGGCAAAAAGAAAGACAAAGTATGTATGTCAGGAATGTGGATATGAATCTGCAAAATGGATGGGCAAATGCCCAAGCTGCAATAACTGGAATACCTTTACGGAAGAAGTTGTTACACCAGCTAGCAGCGGAGCCTTCCGCCATTCAAATACAACAACTACAGCTGCAAAGCCTCAGTCGATTACAGCCATTCACTCTGAAAAGGAACCGAGAGTAACAACAGATCTCCCGGAGTTCAACAGGGTGCTCGGCGGCGGAATCGTAGCAGGATCACTTGTGCTTATCGGGGGAGACCCTGGTATCGGTAAATCCACATTGCTTTTGCAAGTCAGTGCACAGCTGGCAGAAAAGGAATTGCCGGTCCTATATATATCAGGTGAGGAATCTGCCCGTCAGACGAAACTCAGAGCAGATCGCCTCGGTGTAAAGGCAGATCAGCTCTATGTATTATCGGAGACTAATCTGCAGGACATCACACGGCATATTGAAGAAGTGAAGCCGGCGTTTGTGGTAGTCGATTCCATCCAGACCGTGTATCGGGAAGAAGTCACCAGTGCACCGGGAAGTGTTACGCAGGTACGGGAATGTACAAGTGAGTTAATGCGGGTAGCCAAGACGAATGGCATTCCGATTTTCCTCGTTGGTCACGTAACGAAAGAAGGCGCCATCGCTGGCCCTAGAATGCTCGAACATATGGTGGATGCAGTTCTTTATTTCGAAGGGGAACGTCATCATACATTCCGAATCCTGCGCAGTGTAAAGAACCGGTTTGGAAGTACGAATGAAATGGGTATTTTCGAGATGAAGGAAGAAGGATTAAGGGAAGTGACGAACCCGTCTGAAATCTTCTTAGAGGAAAGATCGCAGGGTGCAGCAGGATCAACAGTTGTTGCATCGATGGAAGGGACACGTCCTGTTCTTGTCGAGATCCAGGCACTTATCTCCCCGACCAGCTTCGGAAACCCTCGTCGTATGGCTACCGGTACAGATCATAACCGGGTGCCGCTTTTAATGGCGGTTTTGGAAAAACGAGTCGGGCTTATGCTGCAGAATCAGGATGCATACGTGAAGATTGCCGGCGGTATGCGGTTGGATGAACCTGCTATCGATCTTGCGGTAGCTGCGAGCATCGCATCCAGTTTTAAGGACAAGCCGACAAAGCCAGACGACGTCTTAATCGGGGAAGTGGGTCTGACTGGTGAAGTGAGACGTGTATCCCGGATTGAACAGCGTGTCCAAGAAGCGGCCAAGCTTGGCTTCAAGCGGGCTATCGTACCGAAGAAGAATCTGGATGGCTGGACGGTTCCGGCAAGTATTAAAGTAGTCGGAGTGAACTCGGTAAGTGAAGCACTTCATATTGTCTTGGGAGAGGATTAACCTCTCCTGAATTGGTAATATTTTTTGACAACTTCTCTGAAACTATGCTACTATGTAATGTTTCCTAAATTGACTGGGAATCTAAAACGTGCTACGGTTAAACTGCAATTATTTATTTTTACGTCTAATATATTTTATTTCAGGTAATACTTTCTGTTAGGAGGTGACAGTAATGTTAAAGCGAATCGTGCAATTATTTATTATCGTTGCAGGCGGTATGGTCGGGTTTCTCTATATTCCTAGATTGATGGATCTAGTTAACCTGACCAACATTGGTTGGCTTGATTCCCCAATCGTCGGATTGATTGGCGGAGCTATTCTATTATTCTTATTACTGTTTTGGGTGGTCGATTATATTGTCGGCTTCATCCATTGGGTGGAGGACTCACTAGTCAAGACACCTGCTGCTGATTTATTCTTTGGCAGCATCGGGCTCATTATCGGATTGGTCGTAGCTTACTTGATTACGATTCCGATCCGAGGTATCGGTTTTGTGCTTGTTTCGGAGGTATTGCCGCTGTTTGTCACAATTTTCCTTGGCTACATCGGATTCCAGGTTGGTTTCAAGCGCCGTGATGAATTCCTGAATATGATGACGTTGGCGAAAAAGGATAAGAAGAAGACAGCAGATGAGCAAGAAGCTGGAGAAGAGAATGTCCAGGCTGTTCAGCCTAAATCAAAATTGCTTGATACGAGTGTTATCATCGATGGACGTATCGCGGATATTTGCGAAACGAATTTCTTGGAGGGTACGATTGTCATCCCGCAATTCGTATTGAATGAACTTCAGCATATTGCTGATTCTTCCGATGCGTTGAAGCGGAACCGCGGCCGTCGCGGTCTTGATGTCCTGAATCGCATCCAAAAAGAAATGCCAAGTGTCAAAGTGGAATTCTACGAAGGTGATTTCGAGGATATTCCGGAAGTGGATTCCAAGCTTGTCAAATTGGCAAAGGTAATTGATGGTATAGTCGTTACAAATGATTTCAATTTGAATAAGGTATGTGAGTTCCAAAACGTACCGGTGCTGAATATCAATGACTTGGCGAATGCCGTGAAACCCGTTGTCATTCCAGGCGAGGAATTGACCGTCCAGGTGATCAAGGACGGGAAAGAACATAATCAAGGTGTGGCTTACTTGGATGACGGTACGATGATCGTTGTCGAGGAAGGCAAGAATTATATCGGTAAGACAATCGAGGTGCTTATCACGAGTGTATTGCAGACATCTGCAGGCCGAATGATCTTCGCTAAGCCGAAATTACTTGAAAAAGCATTGTAAAAAAGTATAACATGATAGAAGTAAACAAAAGTGATAACATGGGATGTTATCGCTTTTGTTTGGATTCGACTTAAAATAAGGCGGTAAATATAGATGTATTATCAAGCTATCGTGTTAGCTGCCGGGCAAGGTAAACGAATGCAGGCTGGCCAAAACAAACAATTCCTTACAATTGGGCAAAAGCCGCTCATTGTACATACGCTGAATGTTTTCGATCAGGATCCTTGGTGTGCATCGATTACACTTGTTGTGAGCAATTCAGATCGTGAATTGATGCAGCAGCTATTGTCAGCACAGAAATGGACAACCCCAATAAACCTGACAGAAGGCGGAAGCGAGCGGCAGGAGAGTGTCCTGATGGGTCTGGAAGCATTGCCTGATAAGTCCGGTATCGTTTTTATACACGATGGTGCGCGGCCATTTGTCACAGTCGAGAGACTTCATGCCTTGGCTGAGGCTTGTCAGGAGCATCGGGGAGCGATACTTGCGGTGCCTGTCACAGATACAATCAAGCTTCGCCGTGGTAATCGTCTGGAAACGATGGACCGAGGGCTCCTGTGGGCTGCTCAGACACCGCAGGCTTTTGATTACCAGCTTATCTACGATGCCCATGTAACAGCCAAAGTTGACGGGGTGCTGGGAACAGATGATGCCTCATTAGTGGAGCGCCTCGATCAGGATGTGTTCATCGTAGAAGGCAGCTATGATAATATGAAGCTCACGACACCAGAGGACTTATACAAAGCGGAAGCATTTTTAAATGGAAAATAAAGCGAGGGTCACATTATGTTTCGAATTGGACAAGGATTTGATGTACATGCATTTGCAGAGAATAGACCGTGTATCATCGGCGGGATCACAATCCCTTACGAACTTGGATTGCTAGGCCACTCGGATGCGGATGTACTATTACATACGATTGCGGATGCGTGTCTTGGCGCATTGGCGCTGGGCGACATCGGCAAGCATTTCCCCGATACTGATCCTGCTTTCAAGGATGCGGATTCGGAAGTATTGCTGCGTCATGTATGGCAGCTTGTAAAAGAAAAAGGCTATAAACTAGGGAACTTGGATTGCACAGTTATTGCACAAGCACCTAAAATGGCACCATATATCGATCAGATTCGTGAAAATGTAGCGGGTATGCTCGATGCAGAACCGGGTCAGATCAATGTGAAAGCAACAACGACAGAACAGCTTGGCTTTACTGGCCGTAAAGAAGGAATCGCTGCGCAAGCAGTCGTCCTTTTGCAGCAAGCCTAACATAATCGAAAGGGAGTTATTCATATGTCAAAACCTGTACGTGTGCGCTATGCGCCGAGTCCGACTGGACATTTGCATATTGGAAACGCACGAACTGCACTATTCAACTACTTATATGCCCGTCACCATGACGGCAAATTCATCGTCCGCACAGAGGATACGGATCAGAAGCGGAATGTAGAGGGCGGCGAGGAAAGCCAGTTCAGCTATTTGAAATGGCTTGGTATCAAGTGGGACGAAGGCGCCGATATCGGCGGCGAATACGGACCATACCGTCAATTGGAGCGTCTGGATATATATAAGAAATATGTAGATGAATTGCTGGATCGCGGTCTTGCTTACAAATGCTACGTGACAGAAGAAGAGTTGGAAAAAGAGCGAGAAGAACAAAAAGCGAATGGACAAGTTCCTAAGTATTCTGGTGTGCACCGTGATCTGACACCGGAACAGCAAGAGAAGTTCGAAGCGGAAGGCAGACAGCCTAGTATCCGTTTCCGAGTTCCGGAAAATAAAACATATAAATTCAACGATATTGTTCGTGATGAAATCAGTTTCGAGTCCAGTGATTTCGGCGACTGGGTTATCGTGAAAAAGAACGGTATCCCAACATATAACTTTGCTGTGGCAATCGATGACCATTTGATGGAGATCTCTCATATCCTTCGCGGAGAAGAGCATATCTCCAATACACCGAAGCAGCTTATGATTTACGAAGCATTCGGTTGGGAACCGCCAGAGTTCGGACATATGACATTGATTCTTAACGAAAACCGCAAGAAGCTGTCCAAACGCGATGAGCATATCCTGCAGTTCATCGAGCAATATAAGAACTTAGGTTATCTGCCTGAAGCGATGTTCAACTTCATCAGTTTGCTTGGCTGGTCACCAGTCGGAGAAGAAGAGATCTTCTCCAAAGATGAAATCATCAAGATTTTCGATCCGAATCGTCTATCCACTTCTGCTGCAATCTTTGATCCGCAGAAGCTGAAATGGATGAACAACCAATATATCAAGTCGGAAGATGCGGGGCGTATCGAGAAGTTGACATTGCCTCATTTGATCCAGGCTGGCAAACTTCCTGAAAACATGGAAGATTCCCGTCGTGATTGGGCAGCAGAGCTTATCGCTCTTTACAAAGACCAGTTGAACTATGGTGCGGAGATTGTCGAGTTGACGGAGTTATTCTTCCAGGAAGAAATCGCTTATGATGAAGAAGCAATGGCAGTACTTCAGGATGAGCAAGTACCGGAAGTATTGAAGGCATTCTCCGAACAGCTTTCAGCATTGGAAGCATTCGAACCGGATACAATCAAAGGTGCAATCAAATCGACGCAAAAACAGACGGGTCAAAAAGGCAAGAAGCTCTTCATGCCGATCCGTGTTGCTACAACAGGCGCAACACACGGTCCGGAGCTGCCAAACTCCATCCATTTGCTTGGCGAGACAGTTGTCCAAAACCGTCTTCGTGCAGCAATCGAACAGCTGACAAAGTAAAATATTCACTTTTTTGCTGAAATATAATATAGTAGTACTACACATTCGAACGTTGAAGAGGAGAAGTATGCATCTGCCTTTCCATCCAGAGAGAGCCGCATTCGCTGCGAGCGGCTTTGGAGAGCTTTTGCTGAAATGCGCCTCGGAGTCTTTTGCCGAAATGATAGTAGGTAAAAGCGGTTCTCGCCGTTATCTGAGTGAAGCTGGGGAACGCCATAGGCTTTCCCAAATAGAGTGGAACCGCGCAAAAAGCGTCTCTGTCATTGTACAGGGGCGCTTTTTTTCGTGAAACGGTAGAAGCGGAAAGGAAGGGGAAAATGGGATTTTTCAAGATGCTGAAAGAGGATGTTATGGTAGTCTTCGACCAGGATCCAGCTGCTCGTTCTTATCTGGAAGTTATCCTAACGTATTCCGGTTTGCATGCCATTTGGGCACATCGAATCGCACACCAATTCTACAAGCATAAATTCTATTTCCTTGCCCGTGTTGTTTCACAAGTGAGCCGTTTCTTCACCGGCATTGAAATACATCCCGGAGCCACGATAGGCAGACGATTTTTCATCGATCATGGCATGGGTGTCGTCATAGGTGAAACGTGCGAAATCGGAGATAATGTAACGATCTTCCAAGGCGTGACTCTAGGAGGTACGGGGAAAGAAAAAGGCAAACGACATCCGACCGTCAAAGACAATGCGCTTATCGCGACAGGAGCTAAAGTGTTAGGTTCTATTACGATTGGTGCCAACTCGAAGATAGGTGCGGGTTCCGTTGTACTGCATGATGTTCCGGATTGCTCGACAGTAGTCGGCATCCCTGGACGTGTCGTCATAAAAGATGGGGAGCGTATCAGAAGAGATCTGGATCATCAGGATTTGCCAGACCCAGTTGCGGAGAAGCTAAGGAAAATGGATCAGGAAATTAAAGAACTACAGCGGGAATTAGCCGCAGCAAAAGGAGAGAAGCATCATGTCGGTAAAAATTTATAATACACTGAGCCGTAAAAAGGAGCCTTTCGTTCCGCTTGAAGAAGGAAAGGTAAGTATGTACGTCTGCGGCCCAACTGTTTACAACTATATTCATATCGGTAACGCAAGACCGCCGATCGTTTTCGATACAGTACGGCGATATCTTGAATATCGCGGTTATGATGTCAAATATGTCATGAACTTCACTGATGTGGATGACAAGATCATCAATGCGGCAAAAGAGATGGGCGAGGATGTTTACGCGGTTGCAGAGAAATTCATCCAGGCTTATCAGGAAGATACGTCTGCACTTGGTGTCAAAGAAGGCGCGCTTCACCCGCGTGTAACGGAAAGTATGGAAGAAATCATAGACTTTGTGCAAGGCTTGATCAATAAAGGGTATGCGTATGTATCAGAGGGGGATGTCTACTTCCGTACACGTTCCTTTGACGGCTACGGTAAATTGTCACATCAGTCCATTGATGAGTTGCGCTCAGGGGCCCGTATTCGTGTGGGTGAGCAGAAGGACGATCCACTTGATTTTGCTTTATGGAAAAATGCAAAGCCAGGAGAGATTTCATGGGAAACGCCATGGGGCGAGGGGCGCCCGGGCTGGCACATCGAATGCTCCGCTATGGTGAAAAAGCATCTCGGTGACACAATCGATATCCATGCAGGCGGAACCGATCTTACATTCCCGCACCATGAAAATGAGATTGCACAATCAGAGGCCCTTAATGGAAAGTCATTTGCGAACTACTGGATGCATAACGGTCACATCAATATCGATAACGAGAAAATGTCCAAATCACTTGGCAACTTCATTCTTGCCCATGATCTGATCAAAAAACATGATCCGCAAGTATTACGATTCTTTATGCTGAGCGTACATTACCGCAATCCGATCAATTTCACGGATGAATTATTGGAAAGTGCGAAGACTGGTTTGGCGCGAATCAAAAATGCTTATGATAATCTGCAGCATAGAAAAGCTGCCAGTACAAACCAGGATAATAATGCGGATGGTGTTATGGGAACGATCCAAGAGCTAAGGACTCGGTTCGAGGAAGAAATGGATGATGATTTCAACACAGCTAACGCTATATCCGTCCTATTCGATTTAGCAAAAGAAGCAAATGTTTATCTGCAGCAGGAGCAAACATCCGAGCCAGTGATCGAAGCCTTTATCAAGGCATTCGAAGAGCTTGGCAGTGTGCTTGGCATCAAATTTGCTGCTGAGACAGAATTGCTCGACGATGAAATTGAGGGCTTGCTCACGCAGCGTGTGGAGGCCCGTAAAAATCGTGATTTCCAGGAAGCAGACCGGATCCGTGATTTGCTTAAGGAGAAAAATATTATCCTTGAGGATACTTCACAAGGTACACGCTGGAAAAGAGGATAACTCATGGACGTGAAACAAATGAAAAGTCTGGCGCTCGCTTATATGGGGGACGCTGTATATGAGATTTATGTCCGCCGGCACCTCCTGCAAAAAGGAGAAGTAAAACCGAATCATCTGCACCAAGCAGCAGTCACCTTCGTTTCTGCAAAATCACAAGCGAAGGTGATTCGGGATTGGCTTGAACAGGACATGCTATCGGAAGGAGAACAAGCGGTCTTCCGGAGAGGGCGTAATGCCAAGTCGGGTACGGTGCCTAAAAATACGGACGTGCAGACTTACAGATATAGCACAGGCTTTGAAGCGCTAATTGGGTACCACTATCTTCTGGAAGATACAGAGCGTCTTGAAACCCTTATACAAGCAGCTATCAAACATGTAGAAGAAAGGAGTCAGCAGCATGGCAGATGAATGGATAATCGGAAAGAACCCTGTAACGGAAGCATTGCGGTCTGGCCGCTCCATTAATAAAATCATGGTTTCGGAGCATTTACAGCCAAAAACATGGCAGTCGATACAGGAACTTGCAAAAGCAAGCGGTACAATCGTGCAGAAAGTACCGAAAAGAAAATTGGATCAATTGATTGAGGGGGCTCACCAAGGGATTGTTGCTTCGGTCGCAGCCTACGAGTACAGCTCAGTGGATGATCTATTCCGTGTAGCGGAGGAGCGGGGAGAGGAGCCATTCTTCATCATCCTTGATGAAATGGAGGATCCGCACAATCTTGGTTCTATTCTGCGTACAGCGGATGCAGTCGGTGCTCATGGCGTCATTATTCCGAAGCGGCGTTCAGTCAGCCTGACAGCTACGGTAGCCAAGACATCTGCAGGAGCCATCGAGTATATTCCCGTCGCGCGCGTCACGAATCTGGCCCAGACGATCGATCATTTGAAGGAACGGAATGTATGGGTTGCTGGTACGGCAGCAGAAGGCGCGATAGATTATCGCCGTCTGGATGCAGTCGGAGCAATTGCCCTTGTAATCGGAAATGAAGGAAAAGGTATCAGCAGGCTTGTCCGGGAGAAATGTGATTGGACAGTCTCGCTGCCTATGCATGGTAAAGTCACTTCCCTTAATGCGAGTGTCGCGGCAAGTCTTCTCATGTATGAAGTAAACCGTCAGCGTCATCCCCTAGGGGAATAAAGATGGTCATTTTGGTGGTCGATGGCTATAACGTCATCGGGGCATGGGAAGAACTGCATGCACTCCGCGATACGGATTTTGAACAATCCCGCCAGCTGCTGATCGAGAAGCTGGCCGAGTATCAGGCTTACACAGGACATCGGGTAATTGTCGTATTCGATGCCTATCATGTGAGGGGATTAGAGAAAAAATACGAAAATTATAAAGTAGAAGTTCTCTATACAAAAGAAAAAGAGACGGCGGATGACCGTATCGAAAAACTGATTAAAACGTTGAAAAATGTCAAGACACAAGTTTACGTCGCAACTTCTGATTACGCAGAACAGAGTACTATATTTGGGCAAGGAGCTCTTCGTAAATCATCCAGGGAACTATATCTGGAGATAAAGCAGATAGAGCGTGAAATCGACCAGGAAATCAGAGAGTACAATACTCGACAATTTCCGCCAAAAATCCCTTTAAAACCCGAAGTAAGGGATATACTCGAAGCATGGCGCAGAAGGAAGAAATAACCAAAGTAGTATATTGACGGTTATTTGGACCGCCTGTATAATGACCCTATAAATTCGCGGTATATGGTCAGGGGGAATCCTTAAGTGACAATTGTCAAGCAGCGGACGGTAGGCCAGGATTACGCAGTGATGGAAGATAGTGCTCTTGTAGATTTAGTTAAAGCAGGTCATGTTGATGCCCTAGATTTTCTGATTAACAAGTATCGAAATTTTGTCAGAGCGAAAGCTCGCACGTATTTTCTGATTGGAGCCGACCGGGAAGACATTGTCCAGGAAGGGATGATCGGTCTTTATAAGGCCATTCGTGATTTTAATGGAGAGAAGCTTGCTTCATTCAAGGCGTTCGCCGAACTCTGTGTAACCAGGCAGATCATCACAGCAATCAAGACGGCGACCAGACAAAAGCATATTCCGCTCAATTCTTATGTATCGCTGGACAAGCCAATCTATGATGAGGAATCCGACAGGACTTTGCTTGATATCATAGTCAGCTCAAAAGCGGGTGATCCGCAAGACGTTTTGATTAATCAGGAACGGTTCCTCGATATGGAGGAGAAGATGGCACAGCTGCTCAGTGAACTGGAGAGACAGGTATTGGCTCTCTATCTGGACGGCAGATCCTATCAGGAGATTTCTGAGGAGCTGAAGCGGCATGTCAAATCGATTGATAATGCCCTGCAGCGGGTGAAGCGAAAGCTCGAGCGATATCTTGAAATAAGCGAAGTGACATTATAAGCTTCGTTGACAAGCTATTTCATGCGTGCTACAGTAAAATTGTGTCAAAATACCCGAGAGGGTGGAGATTTTTGCGTAAAACAATTACATTAGCGTGCTCGGAATGTTTGAGCCGCAACTATTCCACAGCAAAGAGTGGGAATCAATCACAGCGCTTAGAGACTAGGAAATTCTGCAAACGGTGCGACAAGCATACAGTCCATCGGGAGACAAAATAGACAACAATGCCTGTCGGCGAGAGTTTGGGGGTAGTACCATGAATCCTGTTACGTTTTTGAAAAATGTATCTAAAGAGATGAAGAAGGTTAGTTGGCCAACTGGTAAAGAGCTATATCGCTATACGATCGTGACAGTTTTAACAGTAGTGTTCGCTGCTATATTCTTCGGTTTAGTTGATTTAGGGATCTCTGAGATTTTAAATTTATTCTTTTGAATAATGCCCGCTGATATATGCTATAATGATATTAAATATTGCTCGTAGAAAAAAACCCGTTCCGTACGGGTTTTTTAAATTGGTCTTTTTGCCAGCATCGGCAATAACTAAACCAAAGGGAGGGAAGGACAAGCGTTTGTCCTGACAGCATGGAAAAAAGATGGTATGTCGTACACACCTATTCTGGATATGAAAACAAAGTAAAGGCCAACCTGGAGAAAAGACTCGATTCCATGGGAATGGAAGATAAAATCTTCCGCGTCGTCGTTCCTGAGGATGAAGAGACAGAAATCAAGAACGGTAAACGTAAGACAGCGATGAAGAAAGTCTTCCCTGGTTACGTATTGACTGAAATGGTCATGACGGATGATTCCTGGTATGTGGTCCGTAATACACCGGGCGTAACTGGTTTCGTCGGATCCACTGGTTCTGGTTCCAAGCCGACACCGCTTTTGGATGAAGAAGTCGAAACAATCCTCAAACGGATGGGTATGGAAGAGACACTGACAGAGTTCGATTTTGAAGAGAAAGAAAGCGTACGTGTAACGGATGGACCATTCAACGACTTTACTGGAACGATCGAAAATATCGACATGGATAAACAGAAAGTAAAAGTTCATGTAAATATGTTCGGACGGGAAACACCAGTGGAGCTTGATTTCTCCCAAATTGAAAAATTATAATCCTGCATCCGGAATTTATTTGGAAGCCCCTTGCATTGTTTATAGATAAATGCTAGAATCTTAATGTTAATGACTATAGTCTATAATATATAGCTATACAGACATGTTGAGTGGGAGGGTGACAAACCCTATTACCACATCACGGACTTAAGGAGGTGTGTCTCGTGGCTAAAAAAGTAATCAAAGTTGTAAAATTGCAGATCCCTGCAGCTAAAGCGAATCCAGCTCCACCAGTTGGACCGGCACTAGGTCAAGCAGGTGTGAACATCATGGGATTCTGTAAGGAATTTAACGCCCGCACGCAAGAACAAGCAGGCTTGATCATTCCAGTTGAAATCACGGTATTCGAAGACCGTTCATTTACATTCATCACTAAAACTCCGCCTGCTGCAGTCTTGCTTAAGAAAGCAGCTGGTATCGAATCAGGTTCAGGCGAACCGAACCGTAACAAAGTCGCTACTGTTAAACGCGATAAAGTAAGAGAGATTGCGGAATCTAAAATGCCTGACTTGAATGCTGCAAACGTTGAATCAGCAATGCGTATGGTTGAAGGTACTGCTCGCAGTATGGGAATTGTCATCGAAGACTAATTCTGATTCAATCATAGAAACTGACGAGGTTGCGTGAATGGAGTATACCATTTCGCAGCCTTTTTAAAAGCCGGCATTTCCGGCAATAGCGGACACTCGTCCGCTCCGCTTTAACAAGTGGGAGGTCCTACCGTTAAAACCACAATCCGAGGAGGAAAAGGAAATGGCTGTAAAAAGCAAAAAGAAACAAGAAGCACTTAAGCTTGTTGACCGTACTGCATTGTACGAAGTAAAAGAAGCTGTTGAGCTTGTCAAAAAGACTGCTACTGCTAAATTTGACGAAACAATCGAAGCTGCTTTCCGTTTGGGAGTAGACCCTAAGAAAGCTGACCAGCAAATCCGTGGCGCAATGGTATTGCCACACGGTACTGGTAAATCTCAACGCGTATTGGTATTCGCTAAAGGCGATAAAGCAAAAGAAGCGGAAGCTGCTGGTGCTGACTTCGTAGGCGAACAAGATCTAATCGCGAAAATCAACGGAGGCTGGTTCGATTTCGACGTTATCGTTGCAACTCCGGACATGATGGCTGAAGTTGGTAAATTGGGCCGTGTACTAGGACCAAAAGGTCTTATGCCTAACCCGAAAACTGGAACTGTTACATTCGACGTAGAAAAAGCTATCCAGGAAATCAAAGCTGGTAAAGTTGAATACCGCGTTGACAAACAGTCCAACGTCCATGTACCAATCGGTAAAGCTTCCTTCTCTGAAGAGAAATTGGAAGAAAACCTTGTTGCATTGATCGAACAACTTATTAAAGTGAAACCACAAGCTTCCAAAGGCCTTTACATGAAGAACGTAGCAATCGCTTCTACTATGGGTCCTGGAATCAAAGTTGACGTAGCACCATTCCGTTAATTGTCTGTTGACATCTAATTGGAAACACTATATAATCAACTGTGGTTAAAACCTAATAAACGTTATACCTAAGACAGCAGGTGCCCTAGGGCTTAATCTCCTGCCGAGGTGTGTGAGATATAAAGGCAGTCTGTTCCGACTGTTCCTTGTGATCATGCCTCCATGTCGAATGGAGGCATTTTTCATGTTAACTCCAGGTATAATTGTGAACAAGCTAACAGGAGGTGGAACATATGTCCAAGATCATCGAACAAAAGCAACAGGTTGTAACAGAAATCGCTGAGAAATTCCAAGCGAGCCAATCTACAATCGTAGTAGACTACCGAGGTCTTACTGTTTCTGAGGTGACTGAACTTCGCAAACAGCTTCGTGAAGCTGGAGTGGATTTCAAAGTCTACAAAAACACGTTGACTCGCCGTGCTACGGAAGTTGCTGGTTTGACAGAACTAGACGAGAACTTGACAGGCCCAACTGCTATTGCCTTCAGTAATGAAGATGTAATTGCTCCTGCTAAGATCTTGAACGACTTCGCGAAAAAGAACGAAGCACTAGAAATCAAAGCTGGTGTCATCCAAGGCAATGTAGCTTCTGTAGAACAAGTTAAAGAACTTGCGGATCTACCGAACTACGAAGGTTTGCTTTCTATGTTGCTTAGCGTGCTACAAGCACCAGTTCGCAACTTCGCTTACGCTGCGAAAGCAATCGCAGAACAAAAAGAAGAGCAAGGCGCTTAAGGCTGCCTGAGACTTCAAAACAAAATAAAACATTCCCCAAGGAGGAAATATCATGTCTAAAGAGACAATCATTGAAGAGATTAAAGGTATGTCCGTTCTAGAATTGAACGATCTTGTTAAAGCTATCGAAGAAGAATTCGGCGTAACTGCTGCAGCTCCTGTAGCTGTAGCTGGTGGCGGAGCTGCTGAAGCTGCTGAAGAGCAAACTGAATTTGACGTTGTTCTTACAAGCGCTGGCGCTTCTAAAATCAAAGTTGTTAAAGCTGTACGCGAAGCAACTGGCCTAGGTCTTAAAGACGCTAAAGATCTTGTAGATAACGCTCCTGGAAACATCAAAGAAGGCGTTTCTAAAGCTGATGCTGAAGAACTTAAAGCTAAACTTGAAGAAGCTGGAGCTTCTGTAGAAGTTAAGTAATAACAAGAAAGCTCGCCCTCGGGCGAGCTTTCCTTTTATCTATTTCTCCATGGCAATCGTGAATGGATCCTGAATAAAGAAGGTGACCAATATGTCGGATCATTATTATACCAATCAGCCGCAATCTAAAAGTGCTCCTGCTACATGGCGATTCACTTTAAAAGGCAATGAACTTATGTTCACTTCGGATAGCGGAGTATTTTCCAAGAAGGAAGTGGATTTTGGTTCCAGGGTTTTGATTGATGTCTTCAGGGAGCCTGAAATAGAAGGGGATATACTGGATCTTGGCTGTGGATATGGACCGATCGGCATTTCATTTGCGAAAGCATTCGCAAATCGCGAGATTGTGATGAGTGACGTCAATGAACGCGCAGTAGCACTTGCGAAACAGAATGCTGAGGCAAATGGAGCGGAAAATACACATTTTTATGTGAGTGATCGCTTAACCGCTTTTTCGGACCGGAAATTCGCGGCAATTGCCACCAACCCTCCAATCCGGGCAGGCAAGAAGGTTGTACATCAGATATTTGAAGAGAGCTACCAGGCACTGCTTCCACAGGGCGAGCTCTGGGTTGTCATTCAAAAGAAACAAGGTGCCCCATCTGCTCAGGAAAAATTGAATCAGTTGTTCGGCTCGTGTGAAATCGTCAAGAAGGAAAAAGGCTATTACATTCTATTAGCCAAAAAAGTTTGACTCGCATAAAAGCTTGTGGTAGTATTGTAAAATGCCAATAGATAACGATACTCGGAGAGGATTATAATTTTCTTAGAGAATCGTGTTTAAACTGTCGGCCGATTGGCAAGACTGCTATCATTATTATGTTTTTGCCTTCGTCGATTTTATCTAAATATGTATGATCAGGGTTATGTCGCCATTCGGAGGAGCTAGCAAGCTGAATTTTTAACGGTTTTTATGTAAAAACCTTTTTCGCTTTTAGCTTGAAGGCGGTACAGGAAGGACAGTAGGAGTGTTTCGCTGTTGGAACTATACCACTTTCTGATTTTTGTTAAACAGGAAGGGAAGCCCGTTTCATTACAACATTCACATCACATTCGTATTTATGCGAATGCTTTTCTATGTAAACAGAAGATGTGAACAATGCAAATATTGTGGCGATTCATTTATGTTAGCTACAATATATAATTTATTGCTTGGAAAGTCAATCGGCATTCCGGCAATTCAGGCAGACCTTTATCCGAAAAAAGGTCGGTCAAATGAGAGGCTCACAGCAGGAGATTCCTGCTGCAGGATGTTGATTTACTGCAGTCTACGGATTGCAGCTTGAATACATTACTAATGTTTGATTTGAGGGGTGAAGCTGTTGACAGGTCAAGTAGTTCAGTATGGACGACACCGCCAGCGCAGAAGCTATGCACGTATTAGTGAAGTGCTAGAGTTACCGAATCTTATCGAGATTCAAACCGCTTCTTATGAATGGTTCTTAGAAGAAGGATTACGAGAGATGTTCCAGGATATTTCCCCGATCGAGGATTTCGCGGGTAATTTATCGCTGGAATTTGTCGACTATAGCCTTGGCGAACCGAAATATCCAGTAGATGAAGCGAAAGAAAGAGACGTTACCTATAACGCTCCGCTTCGTGTGAAAGTTCGTTTGCTGAATAACGAGACAGGCGAAGTAAAAGAACAGGAAGTATTCATGGGTGACTTCCCATTGATGACAGATACAGGAACGTTCATCATCAACGGTGCTGAACGCGTTATCGTATCACAGCTTGTTCGCTCCCCTAGTGTTTATTTCAGTGAAAAAGTCGACAAGAACGGAAAACGCGGCCATACGGCAACTGTTATTCCAAACCGTGGCGCGTGGCTTGAGTTCGAGACAGATGCGAAGGATGTAGTCCATGTTCGTATCGACCGTACGCGTAAGCTTCCTATCACTGTCTTGCTTCGTGCGCTTGGATTCGGAAGTGATCAAGAAATCATCGATTTGATCGGTGAGAACGAGTACTTGCGAAACACATTGGAGAAAGATAACACGGAAACTACTGAAAAAGCATTGCTTGAAATCTACGAGCGTCTTCGTCCAGGAGAGCCGCCTACTGTAGAGAACGCGAAAAGCTTGCTGGTTTCCCGTTTCTTCGACCCAAAACGCTACGACCTAGCACATGTAGGCCGCTACAAAATGAACAAAAAGCTTCATATTAAGAACCGTTTGTTCAATCAGACATTGGCACAGCCAATCGTCGATGAAGAGACTGGTGAAGTACTTGCACAAAAAGGCGATAAGCTAGACCGTCGTCTGCTTGACAAGATTCTTCCTTATCTTGATGGTTCTAACGGCAAATTCGGCGAGAACATCTTGGAGCCGCATGATGGAGTAGTACAAGATCAAATCGTCGTGCAAACAATCAAAATCGTCGATCCAACTGACCCAGAAGGTGAACGTACACTAAGCGTTACTGGTAATGCTACAGTTGATGACAGTGTGAAGAATCTGGATCCTGCCGATATCGTGGCAGCAGTCAGCTACTTCTTTAACCTATTATATGAAGTTGGCGACACAGATGACATCGATCATCTTGGTAACAGAAGATTGCGTTCAGTAGGTGAATTGCTGCAAAACCAATTCCGTATCGGTCTATCCCGTATGGAACGTGTGGTACGTGAGCGTATGTCCATTCAGGATACGTCAGCTATCACGCCGCAGCAGCTGATCAATATCCGTCCGGTGATTGCATCTATTAAAGAATTCTTCGGAAGCTCCCAGCTTTCCCAGTTCATGGACCAGACGAATCCTTTAGGTGAATTGACGCATAAACGTCGTCTTTCTGCTTTGGGACCTGGTGGTTTGACTCGGGAACGTGCTGGCTTTGAGGTTCGTGACGTACACTACTCCCACTATGGAAGAATGTGTCCGATCGAAACGCCAGAGGGTCCGAACATTGGTTTGATCAACTCCCTTTCCACTTATGCGAAAGTGAACAAATTCGGTTTCATCGAGACACCTTACCGTCGTGTTGATCCGGAGACAAACCGTGTAACTGAACATATTGATTACCTAACTGCCGATGAGCAGGATAACTATGTTATCGCACAGGCAAACTCTCCGTTAACAGAAGACGGCAGCTTCGTAAATGAAGAAGTCGTTGCTCGTTTCCGTGAGGAGAATACAATCGTTGCTCGTGAACGTATCGATTACATGGACGTATCACCGAAACAGGTTGTATCTGCTGCGACAGCATGTATCCCGTTCTTGGAAAATGATGACTCCAACCGTGCACTGATGGGTGCGAACATGCAGCGACAAGCAGTACCGTTGATGCAGCCGGAAGCACCGATCGTAGGTACTGGTATGGAATATGTATCCGGTAAAGACTCCGGTGCAGCTGTTATCTGCCGCGCAGAAGGTATTGTAGAGCGCGTTGAAGCGAAAGAAATCATTGTACGCCGTGTAACAGAAGTCGGCGGCAGTGAAGTGAAAGGCGATACAGATCGTTATCGTCTGCAGAAATTCAATCGTTCCAACCAAGGAACTTGCTATAACCAACGTCCGATCGTCGCAGTAGGCGACCGTGTGACAAAAGGTGAAATCCTAGCTGATGGACCTTCCATGCAGGATGGAGAGCTTGCACTAGGCCGTAACGTACTAGTTGCCTTCATGACATGGGAAGGTTACAACTACGAGGATGCTATCATCATGAGCGAACGCCTTGTGAAAGATGATGTATACACATCTATCCACATCGAGGAGTATGAGTCTGAAGCACGTGATACGAAGCTAGGACCAGAAGAAATCACACGCGATATCCCGAACGTAGGGGAAGACGCACTGAAGAACCTTGACGAACGCGGAATCATCCGTGTTGGTGCTGAAGTTTCCGATGGTGATTTGCTTGTTGGTAAAGTAACGCCTAAAGGTGTAACTGAGCTATCTGCAGAAGAACGTCTATTGCATGCGATCTTCGGTGAGAAGGCTCGCGAAGTCCGTGATACTTCCCTTCGTGTACCTCACGGTGCCGGCGGTATCGTATTGGATGTTAAGATCTTCAACCGTGAAGATGGCGATGAATTACCTCCGGGTGTAAACCAGCTTGTACGTGCTTATATCGTTCAGAAACGTAAGATTTCTGAAGGAGATAAGATGGCTGGACGTCACGGTAACAAAGGGGTTATCTCTAAAATTCTTCCAGAAGAGGATATGCCATTCATGCCGGATGGCACACCAGTCGATATCATGCTTAACCCACTAGGGGTACCATCTCGTATGAATATCGGGCAGGTATTTGAGCTTCACTTAGGTATGGCAGCTCGTGCACTAGGCATCCACGTTGCAACACCAGTATTTGATGGTGCGCGCGAGGAAGATGTTTGGGAAACGCTCGAAGAAGCTGGTATGCCACGTGACGCGAAGACAGTCCTTTATGACGGAAGAACCGGTGAACCATTTGATAACCGTGTTTCCGTTGGTGTATCGTACATGATCAAGCTTGCGCACATGGTTGATGACAAGCTGCACGCACGTTCTACAGGTCCATATTCACTAGTTACGCAGCAGCCGCTTGGTGGTAAAGCACAGTTCGGTGGACAGCGTTTCGGTGAGATGGAGGTTTGGGCACTTGAAGCATATGGTGCGGCATATACCTTGCAAGAGATTCTTACTGTCAAATCCGATGACGTAGTCGGTCGTGTGAAGACATATGAAGCTATTGTTAAAGGTGATAACGTCCCAGAACCAGGTGTACCAGAATCGTTCAAAGTATTGATTAAAGAGCTTCAGAGTCTTGGTATGGATGTTAAAATCCTCAATGGCGAAGAAGAAGAAGTAGAATTAAGAGAACTCGAAGATGAAGACGAGACGCAAGTACCTGACCGCATCAATCTTGATGTACAGGAAGGGTAAGGCGGCGACACATCGACTGCATAGCAGTAACGGGATACTAAAAGGGAGGTAGGCCCCTTGATAGATGTAAATAATTTTGAGTTTATGAAAATAGGTTTGGCTTCACCTGATAAGATTCGTTCATGGTCTTACGGAGAAGTGAAAAAGCCGGAAACGATCAACTACCGTACGTTGAAGCCTGAAAAAGATGGTCTGTTCTGTGAGCGCATCTTCGGTCCTCAAAAGGACTGGGAATGTCATTGCGGTAAATACAAACGCGTCCGTTATAAAGGCGTTGTATGTGATCGTTGTGGCGTAGAAGTTACCAAAGCCAAAGTACGCCGTGAGCGTATGGGACACATCGAGCTAGCAGCTCCTGTGTCTCACATTTGGTACTTCAAAGGTATTCCGAGCCGTATGGGTCTTGTACTGGATATGTCTCCGCGTGCGTTGGAAGAAGTTATTTACTTCGCAGCGTATATCGTGACAGATGCCGGTGATACAGCACTTGAGAAGAAGCAGCTTCTTTCTGAGAAAGAATATCGCCTCTATCGCGAAAAATACGGTAACACGTTCCAAGCTCAAATGGGCGCGGAAGCAATCCGTAAGCTTCTTCAAGACATCGACTTGGAGAAAGAAGTGGAAGCACTTCGCGAAGAATTGAAAACAGCTCAAGGTCAGCGCAGAACACGTGCGATCAAGCGTTTGGAAGTAATGGAAGCATTCCGTCACTCTGGAAACGAACCTTCCTGGATGGTATTGGATGTACTTCCGATCATTCCTCCTGAGCTTCGTCCAATGGTACAGCTTGATGGCGGACGTTTCGCTACTTCTGACTTGAACGATCTTTATCGTCGAGTGATCAACCGTAACAACCGTTTGAAACGCTTGCTTGACCTTGGTGCACCTAGCATCATCGTACAAAACGAAAAACGTATGCTTCAGGAAGCTGTTGATGCGTTGATCGATAACGGTCGTCGCGGCCGTCCTGTTACAGGTCCTGGTAACCGTCCATTGAAATCTCTTTCTCATATGCTGAAAGGTAAACAAGGACGTTTCCGTCAGAACTTGCTTGGTAAACGTGTAGACTATTCTGGACGTTCCGTAATCGTCGTAGGTCCGCATCTGAAGATGTATCAGTGTGGTCTTCCGAAAGAAATGGCACTTGAGCTATTCAAACCATTCATCATGAAAGAATTGGTGGAAAAAGGTCTTGCGCATAACATCAAATCTGCAAAACGGAAAATCGAACGTTTGCATCCGGAAATCTGGGATGTACTCGAAGAAGTAATCCGTGAGCATCCAGTATTGCTTAACCGTGCACCTACACTTCACCGTCTAGGTATCCAGGCATTCGAACCGACATTGGTAGAAGGTCGCGCAATCCGTCTTCACCCGTTAGTATGTACAGCTTATAACGCTGACTTCGATGGTGACCAGATGGCTGTCCACGTTCCTCTATCAGCTGAAGCACAGGCTGAGGCTCGTATCCTTATGCTTGCCGCTCAAAACATCTTGAACCCGAAAGACGGTAAACCAGTCGTAACACCATCTCAGGATATGGTACTAGGTAACTACTACCTTACACTTGAGCGTGAAGATGCTATCGGCGAAGGTAAAGTCTTCAAAGATGTAAACGAAGCAATGCTTGCTTATCAGAACGGTTATGTACATTTGCATACTCGTGTGGCAGTAGATGCCGGTTCTTTGAACAACGAAACGTTCACAGAAGAGCAAAACAACCAAATCCTGCTCACAACAGTAGGTAAACTTATCTTCAATACAATCTTGCCGAGCTCGTTCCCTTACATGAACGAACCGACTCGCGAGAATTTGGAAGAGAAAACACCTGCTCACTACTTCGTTGAGAAGGGTGCGAATATCAAGGAGGAGATCGCGAAACGCGACATCATCTCTCCATTCAAGAAAGGTTTCCTGGGCGATATCATCGCGGAAGTGTTCAAGCGCTTCAAGATCAGTGAAACGTCCAAAATGCTTGACCGCATGAAGGACCTTGGATTCAGTTATTCCACTAAAGCAGGTATTACGGTTGGTATCTCTGATATCGTCGTATTGAAAGAGAAAACGGAAATCCTTGATGAAGCACAATCCCGCGTGGATAAAGTGCTGAAACAGTTCCGTCGTGGTTTGATCACGGAAGAAGAGCGATATGACCGTGTCATCTCAATCTGGTCTAAAGCGAAAGATGACATCCAGGAACGTCTGATGAAATCCTTGAGCAACCGTAACCCTATCTTCATGATGAGTGATTCCGGTGCCCGTGGTAACGCATCTAACTTCACGCAGCTTGCTGGTATGCGTGGTCTAATGGCCAACCCGGCAGGACGAATCATCGAGTTGCCGATCAAATCCAGTTTCCGTGAGGGTCTGACAGTACTCGAGTACTTCATCTCTACACACGGTGCGCGTAAAGGTCTTGCCGATACAGCACTGAAAACTGCCGATTCCGGTTACTTGACTCGTCGTCTAGTTGACGTAGCACAGGATGTTATCATCCGTGAAGAAGATTGTGGTACTGACCGCAGCTTGAGAGTCCGTGCACTGACTGAAGGAACTGAAATGATCGAGCCTTTGTATGACCGTCTTGTAGGCCGTACAGCGTTCGAGAATGTCAAACATCCGGAAACAGGCAATGTGATTATCGCTAAGAACGAATTGATCGACGAAGATACAGCAAGACAAATCGTAGAAGCTGGTATCGAAGAAGTGGCTATCCGTACTGTCTTCACATGTAACACGAAACATGGTGCATGTAAGAAATGTTACGGCCGCAACCTTGCAACTGGCAGCGACGTTGAAGTCGGCGAAGCAGTCGGTATCATCGCAGCACAATCCATCGGTGAACCAGGAACACAGCTTACAATGCGTACGTTCCACACAGGTGGGGTAGCCGGTGACGATATCACACAAGGTTTGCCGCGTATCCAGGAGTTGTTCGAGGCTCGTAACCCTAAAGGTCAAGCAGTCATCTCCGAGATCAAAGGTACAGTTATCGAGATTAATGATGTAAAAGAGAAGCAAGAAGTTACAGTTCAAGGTACAGTTGAAACGAAGACATACACAGCTCCTTATGGTGCACGCTTGCGTGTTTCCGAAGGTGACGCAATCGAAGCTGGTCAAGAGCTGACAGAGGGTTCTGTAGATCCGAAAGAACTTCTTCGAGTTCGCGGTGTAGCTGGCGTTCAGCAGTATCTACTGAAAGAAGTACAAAAAGTTTACCGTATGCAAGGGGTAGAGATCGGCGATAAACACGTTGAAGTAATGGTTCGCCAAATGCTTCGTAAAGTACGTGTCATCGATTCTGGTCAAACAGATGTATTGCCGGGCTCACTTCTTGAGATCCACCAATTCCGGGAAGCAAACCGTGAAGTCCTAAGAGAAGGCTTCCAGCCAGCAAGCGGTAAACCAGTTTTGCTTGGTATTACAAAAGCTTCTCTAGAAACGGATTCCTTCTTGTCTGCCGCTTCCTTCCAGGAAACAACTCGTGTCCTTACGGATGCAGCTATCAAAGGTAAGCGCGATGAACTTCTCGGCCTTAAAGAGAATGTTATCATCGGTAAGCTTGTTCCAGCTGGTACTGGCATGCCGCAGTACCGCAAGATCAAAGCGAAACTTGATACACCTGAAGAAGTGACAGAAGGTCAGGAGATCGAATCTGTAACACCGTAACGGTGGCCCTAATACACAAGGAAACAAAAAAATTGTCGGAAGCACTGTAAATCTCTCGTTAAGGTGATTGACATCAGCTTACTAGAGTGATACTATAATCAAGGTGCTTCCGATTCTCCTTGTTTACTTTGGAGGATATGCATATGTCTTATGAAAAAGTAGCGCAAGCTAATACGGGAATCGTTATCGGAACCAAACAAACACTCAAGGCCATGAAGCAAGGCCAAGTGAACTCAGTTGTCATTGCAAATGACGCTGCCGAGCAAATTACCAGCCAGGTAAGAAAGCTGGCAGAAGAATTAGGCATACCAGCGATCCAAGTCGATTCTATGAAGCGATTAGGTGAAGCTTGTGGCATAGATGTAGGGACAGCTACTGTGGCAATCAAAAGATAGTTTTGGCGAAGCTGATGCTAGCTCAGCTCGTGAAAGCTTTGTTTTTTGCCTAAAAATGAACCACCTGGATGTGTGGTATTACAAAAAGCTTTGAAAGGAGGAAAAAACATGCCTACTATTAATCAATTAGTACGCAAAGGTCGCGTAAGCAAAACAAGAAAATCTGACTCTCCAGCATTGAACAGAGGGTACAACAGTTTCAAGAAATCATTGACTAACCAGTCTTCTCCACAAAAACGTGGTGTTTGTACTCGTGTTGGTACAATGACTCCGAAGAAACCGAACTCCGCATTGCGTAAATATGCACGTGTGCGTTTGACAAACGGAATCGAGGTTACTGCCTACATTCCTGGTATCGGACACAACTTGCAAGAGCACAGTGTTGTTTTGATCCGCGGCGGACGTGTAAAAGACTTACCGGGTGTACGTTACCATATCGTACGTGGTGCGCTTGATACTTCAGGTGTTGACGGCCGCGCACAAGGTCGTTCCAAATATGGTACAAAACGCCCTAAAAAATAAAACTAATATAATATAACCATCATCGGAAAGGAGGAGAACATATGCCAAGAAAAGGTCCTGTAGCTAAACGTGACGTGTTGCCAGATCCGTTGTACAACTCTAAATTGGTAACTCGTTTGATCAACCAAATCATGGTTGACGGACAACGCGGTAAAGCACAAAAGATTCTTTATGCAGCATTTGAACTAGTTAAAGAACGTAGTGGAAACGATCCAATGGAGGTTTTCGAACAGTCCATGAAGAACGTCATGCCTGTACTTGAAGTACGCGCACGTCGTGTAGGTGGTTCCAACTACCAAGTACCAGTTGAAGTACGCCCAGAGCGTCGTCAAGCACTAGGTCTTCGTTACATTGTTAACTATTCCCGTCTACGCGGCGAAAAAACAATGGAAGAGCGTCTTGCTAACGAAATTCTTGATGCGTCTAACAACACAGGTGCTTCTGTTAAGAAACGTGAAGATATGCATAAAATGGCGGAAGCAAACAAAGCGTTTGCTCACTATCGCTGGTAAGATTTATCTGAAATTCACTCTAGGAAGGAGAAAGACCACATGGCTAGAGAGTTCTCCTTAGAAAATACGCGTAATATCGGTATCATGGCTCACATCGATGCTGGTAAAACAACTGCAACTGAGCGTATTCTATTCTATACAGGACGTATCCATAAAATCGGAGAAACTCATGAAGGTGCTTCTCAGATGGACTGGATGGAGCAGGAGCAGGAGCGTGGTATCACAATCACATCTGCTGCAACAACTGCTCAATGGAAAGGCCACCGTATCAACATCATCGATACACCAGGACACGTAGACTTCACAGTTGAAGTTGAACGTTCCCTGCGCGTACTTGATGGAGCGGTAGCTGTGCTTGATGCACAGTCCGGAGTTGAGCCTCAAACAGAAACTGTTTGGCGTCAGGCTACAACTTACGGTGTACCACGTATCGTGTTCGTTAACAAAATGGATAAAACAGGTGCAGACTTCCTTTATTCCGTTAAAACGATGCACGAGCGTCTGGGCGCTAATGCGCACCCAGTACAACTTCCAATTGGTGCGGAAGATGATTTCGAAGGAATCATTGACCTAATTACAATGGAAGCTCATTTCTACCTTGACGATCTTGGACAAAACTCTGAGGTTCGTGAAATCCCTGAAGACATGAAGGATCTTGTGGAAGAATACCGCACGAACCTGATTGAAGCAGTAGCTGAACAAGATGAAGATCTTATGGAACGCTACCTTGAAGGGGAAGAGATCTCTAACGAAGAGCTTAAACAAGCTGTTCGTAAAGCGACTCTAACTGTTGAATTCTACCCAGTATTCTGTGGTTCAGCATTCAAAAACAAAGGTGTTCAGCTTCTAATCGACGGTGTTGTTGATTACTTGCCTGCACCAACTGACGTACCAGCTATCGAAGGTATCGTTCCAGGTACTGAAGAGAAAATCGTACGTAAATCAAGCGACAGCGAGCCATTCAGTGCACTTGCTTTCAAAGTTGCAACTGACCCGTTCGTTGGTAAACTTACTTTCTTCCGTGTGTACTCCGGTACATTGGAAGCAGGTTCTTACGTGAAAAACTCCACGAAGGACAAGCGTGAGCGCGTAGGCCGTATCCTACAAATGCACGCAAACACTCGTGAAGAGATTTCCAAAGTTTACGCTGGTGATATTGCCGGAGCTGTAGGTTTGAAAGATACTTCGACTGGAGATACTCTATGTGATGAAAAATCACTAGTTATCCTTGAGTCTATGGTATTCCCAGAGCCAGTCATCTCTGTTGCGATTGAACCAAAAACAAAAGCGGACCAAGATAAAATGTCCGTTGCCCTTGGTAAACTAGCTGAGGAAGATCCTACATTCAGAACTGAAACAAACCCAGAAACTGGTCAGACTATCATCTCCGGTATGGGTGAGCTTCACTTGGATATCATCGTTGACCGTATGCGTCGTGAATTCAAAGTAGAAGCAAACGTAGGTGCTCCACAGGTAGCATACCGCGAAACATTCCGTGCTGCTGCTGAAGTCGAAGGTAAATTCGTACGTCAGTCCGGTGGTCGCGGTCAGTTCGGACACGTTTGGATCAAATTCGAGCCAAACGAAGAAGGCGCTGGTTTCGAGTTTGAAAATAAAATCGTTGGTGGTGTAGTTCCTCGTGAATACATCCCATCTGTTGAAGCTGGTATCAAAGAAGCAATGCAAAACGGTGTATTGGCTGGTTATCCGCTAATCGACGTTAAAGCATCTCTATTTGATGGAAGCTACCATGATGTCGATTCCAACGAGATGGCCTTTAAGGTTGCTGCTTCTTTGGCGCTTAAAAACGCGAAGAACAAATGTAACCCTGTCATCTTGGAACCACTTGTAAAAGTGGAAGTTGTTATCCCAGAAGAATACATGGGTGACATCATGGGCGATATCACTTCCCGTCGCGGACGTGTTGAAGGTATGGATACACGCGGACCTGCTCAGGTAGTTAATGCATTCGTGCCACTTGCTGAAATGTTCGGTTACGCAACAGCGTTGCGTTCCAACACACAAGGCCGTGGAACTTACACAATGACATTCGACCACTATGAAGAAGTGCCGAAAAGCGTTGGAGAAGAAATTATCAAGAAAAACTCTGGACAATAATTGATTTTTTGCCAGTAATCAAGTATAACTTGTATTGGAAGCGTGCGTGCACGCATGCTTCTGAGTACAAGAAACATACTATCTAATACATGAGATATTTCCATATTTAAGGAGGAATTACTAATGGGTAAAGAAAAATTCGACCGCTCCAAATCCCACGTTAACGTTGGTACAATCGGACACGTTGACCATGGTAAAACAACACTAACTGCAGCTATCACTACTGTACTTCATAAGAAAACTGGTTCAGGTACAGCAATGGCTTACGACCAAATCGATGGTGCTCCAGAAGAAAGAGAACGTGGAATCACAATCTCTACTGCACACGTTGAGTATGAAACTGATTCTCGTCACTATGCACACGTTGACTGCCCAGGACACGCTGACTATGTTAAAAACATGATCACTGGTGCTGCGCAAATGGACGGAGCTATCCTAGTAGTATCTGCTGCTGATGGTCCAATGCCACAGACTCGTGAGCACATCCTTCTTTCTCGTAACGTAGGTGTTCCTGCGATCGTTGTATTCCTAAACAAATGTGACATGGTTGATGACGAAGAGCTTCTTGAACTTGTTGAAATGGAAGTTCGCGATCTTCTAAGCGAATACGACTTCCCTGGTGATGATGTACCAGTTATCAAAGGCTCCGCTCTTAAAGCTCTTGAAGGCGACGCTGACTACGAAGCTAAAATCTTCGAACTTATGGACGCTGTTGATGAGTACATCCCAACTCCAGAACGCGACAAAGAAAAACCATTCATGATGCCAGTTGAGGACGTATTCTCTATCACTGGTCGTGGTACTGTAGCTACAGGCCGTGTTGAGCGTGGTGAAGTAAGAGTCGGTGACGAAGTTGATATCATCGGTCTTAACGAAGCTCCTAAGAAAACAACTGTTACAGGTGTAGAAATGTTCCGTAAGCTTCTTGATTACGCTGAAGCTGGTGACAACATCGGTGCTCTACTTCGTGGTGTATCCCGTGATGACATCAACCGTGGACAAGTACTTGCTAAACCAGGTACAATCACTCCACACACAAAGTTCAAAGCTGAAGTTTATGTTCTTTCTAAAGAAGAAGGTGGACGTCACACTCCATTCTTCACTAACTACCGCCCACAGTTCTACTTCCGTACAACTGACGTAACTGGCGTAGTTCACCTTCCAGAAGGTACTGAAATGGTAATGCCTGGCGATAACACAGAGATGTCTGTTGAGCTTATCTCTCCAATCGCTATCGAAGATGGTACTCGCTTCTCTATCCGTGAGGGTGGACGTACTGTTGGATCAGGCGTTGTATCTGTTATCGAAGCGTAAGCTGATATAACAATATAGAAGAAACAGACAGCAGACGTGCTGTCTGTTTTTTTATTTAACTATAGTAAAAGATTGGCAGCGCCAGTTAATTGTAAAAAATACTGAAATGACTTGAAAACACTAGTAAGCCTATGTATAATACATAAAGTGTCATCTTATGAAGGATTGCAGACTTTTAAGCTGTAAAACTAGATAAGACTTGCATTGACCGCGTTTTTTCTATATAATTATAATGTTGGTCATTTAAAGGCGATGATGCGGGAGGTTGTTGGCACACCAGGCCCCTTTGCCATGGCAGGGTGGTCAAGTTAATTTCCGCTGAGAATGTCCTAAATAATAAGGGCGATAAAGGAGGGAAAATAATGGCAAAAGAGAAAATCAGAATCCGTTTGAAAGCATACGATCACAGAATCCTTGATCAGTCTGCAGAGAAAATCGTAGATACAGCGAAACGTTCTGGTGCGAACGTATCAGGTCCGATTCCGCTTCCTACAGAGAAATCTGTATACACAATTCTACGTGCGGTGCACAAATATAAAGACTCTCGTGAGCAGTTCGAAATGCGCACTCACAAACGTCTTATCGATATCGTTAGTCCTACACCGCAAACAGTTGATTCTTTGATGAGACTTGACTTACCGTCCGGTGTGGACATCGAAATTAAACTATAATTTTACACAAAATAGGAGGTGTAACGGATGACGAAAGGAATCTTGGGACGCAAGATCGGCATGACACAGCTATTCACTGAAACAGGTGAACTTCAAGCTGTAACAGTTATCCAAGCTGAACCAAACGTAATTCTTCAAAAGAAAACTGTCGAATCTGACGGTTACAACGCATTGCAACTAGGATTTGCTGATCAGAAAGCAAACAACGCTAACAAACCTGCAAAAGGCCATGCTGAGAAAGCAAACACAACACCTAAGCGCTACATTCGTGAAATCCGTGACGCTGCTCTTGACGAACACGAAGTTGGACAAGAGGTTAGCGTAGAGATTTTCGCAGCTGGAGAAACAGTAGATGTAACAGGTACTTCTAAAGGTAAAGGATTCCAGGGCGCAATCAAGCGTCACAACCAATCCCGCGGACCTATGTCACACGGTTCACGTTACCACAGAAGACCAGGTTCCATGGGTGTAATTGACCCTATGCGCGTTTTCAAAGGTAAAGCACTACCAGGACAAATGGGCGGAGAGCAAATCACTGTTCAAAACCTTGAAATCGTTAAAGTTGACGCTGAGCGCAACCTTATCCTTGTTAAAGGTAACGTACCTGGTGCGAAAAAATCTTACGTGAAAGTATCAAGTGCCGTAAAAGGTAACTAATTCACAATACGAAGGGAGGATATATCATGCCTAAAGTAGCACTATTCAACCAGAGCGGGTCTCAAGTCGGTGAAATCGAATTGAATGATTCCGTTTTCGGTATCGAGCCACACACACATGTATTACACGAAGCAGTACTAATGCAGCGTGCTTCTATGCGTCAAGGTACGCACAAAGTAAAAGGACGTTCTGAAGTACGAGGCGGCGGAAGAAAACCATGGCGTCAAAAAGGTACTGGCCGCGCGCGTCAAGGATCCATCCGTTCACCACAATGGGTTGGCGGTGGAACAGTTTTCGGACCGACTCCACGCAGCTACAGCTACAAACTACCTAAAAAAGTTCGTCGTCTAGCGCTTAAATCAGCACTATCTTCTAAAGTACAAGAAGAAAACATCGTAGTTTTAGAGAGCCTTGCATTCGATGCTCCTAAAACGAAAGATGTCGTTGCTATGCTTAGCGCACTAAACGTTGATAAAAAGGTATTGATCGTTACTGCAGATAAAGACGAAACTGTTGTACGTTCTGCAAACAACCTTAAAAACGTTAAAGTGTTGACTCAAAGCGAAGTTAACGTTCTTGACTTGCTTACGCATGATAAGCTGATCTTAACGAAAGAGGCAGCTGAAAAAGCAGGGGAGGTGCTTGCATAATGAGAGAACCACGTGATATTATTAAGCGCCCTGTAATTACGGAACATTCTTCTGACCTTATGGTTGATAAGAAGTACACGTTTGAAGTTGACAAACGTGCTAACAAGATCGAAATCAAACAAGCGGTTGAAGTAATCTTTGGTGTAAAAGTGGAACAAGTGAACACTCAAAACCTTAAAGGTAAATTCAAACGTCAAGGTCGTTACGGCGGATACCGCCCAGATCGTAAAAAAGCAGTAGTAACACTATCTGAAGACAGTAAAGAAATCGACTTCTTCGAAGGTGTTTAAGAAATAATAGAGAAGGAGGGAAACAACGATGGCGATTAAAAAGTATAAACCGACCACTAACGGACGTCGTAATATGTCCGTATCGGATTTTGCTGAAATTACAACTGACAAGCCTGAGAAATCATTGCTTGCACCGCTTCACAAACGTGGCGGACGTAACAACCAAGGTAAATTGACTGTACGTCACCAAGGTGGTGGACACAAACGTCAATACCGTATTATCGACTTCAAACGCGACAAAGATGGAATACCAGGACGCGTTGCTACAATCGAGTACGATCCAAACCGTACTGCAAACATCGCTCTAATTCACTATGTAGATGGTGAAAAACGCTACATCCTTGCTCCGAAAGGCTTGGAAGTAGGAATGGAGATCTTATCTGGTGAAGGTGCTGACTTCAAAGTGGGTAACGCTATGGAGCTTGCTACAATCCCAGTTGGTACGATCATCCACAACATCGAATTGAAGCCAGGCCGCGGTGCTCAGCTAGCTCGTTCTGCTGGTGCACAAGCTCAAATCCTTGGCCGTGAAGGTAAATATGTTCTTGTAAGACTAACTTCTGGTGAAGTACGTCTAGTACTAGGTACTTGCCGTGCTACAATCGGTCAGGTTGGTAACTTGGAACACGAACTAATCGTAGTTGGTAAAGCAGGACGCTCTCGCTGGTTAGGCAAACGCCCTACAGTCCGCGGATCTGTAATGAACCCGAATGATCACCCACACGGTGGTGGTGAAGGACGCGCTCCAATCGGACGTAAATCACCAATGTCTCCATGGGGTAAACCGACACTTGGTTACAAAACACGTAAACGTAATAAGCAGTCCGATAAATTTATCGTACGTAAGCGTAAAAAATAATGTGGTAGCAAGGCGGGCGTTCTCACCCGTCTCCATATCGCAAAGGGAGGTTTATGTATGGGTCGCAGCTTGAAAAAAGGACCTTTCGCAGATGACCATTTGCTAAAGAAAGTCGACAAATTGAACGAAGACGACAAGAAACAAGTAATCAGAACTTGGTCCCGTCGTTCCACTATTTTCCCAACATTTGTTGGACACACAATCGCTGTGTACGATGGCCGTAAACACGTACCTGTTTATGTTACTGAAGATATGGTAGGTCATAAACTTGGTGAATTCGCGCCAACTCGCACGTACAGAGGACACGCAGCCGACGATAAGAAAACAAAACGCTAAGAGGGGAGGCAATCCTAAATGCAAGCAAAAGCTATGGCAAAATCAGTTCGCATTGCTCCTCGTAAGGTCCGCTTAGTTGTTGATTTGATTCGAGGAAAAAATGTTGGAGAAGCTATTGCGATTTTGCGTCACACTCAGCGTGGTGCATCATTGGCAGTAGAGAAAGTACTTCGTTCTGCAGTTGCTAACGCAGAACACAACTATGAAATGGATACGGATAACCTTGTTATCTCTGAAGCATTCGTTAACGAAGGTGCTACATTGAAACGTTTCCGTCCACGCGCTCAAGGCCGCGCAAGCCAAATCAACAAACGTACTAGCCACATTACAGTGGTTGTTACAGAAAAGAAGGAGGGTTAAGCAGTGGGTCAAAAAGTACATCCGATAGGTCTTCGCGTCGGCGTCATCCGTGACTGGGAATCCAAGTGGTACGGTGGCAAAGATTACGCTGATTTACTACATGAAGATATCAGAATTCGTGATTATCTAGAACAACGTTTGAAAGATGCTGCACTTTCCAAAGTGGAGATCGAACGTGCTGCTAACCGTGTAAATATCTCTATTCATACTGGTAAACCTGGTATGGTAATCGGTAAAGGCGGTTCTGAAGTAGAAGCACTTCGTAAAGCATTGAACAGCCTGACTGGCAAACGTGTTCACATCAACATCGTAGAAGTGAAACGTGTAGATCTTGATGCTAAATTGGTAGCAGACAACATCGCTCGTCAACTTGAAAACCGTATCTCATTCCGTCGTGCTCAGAAACAAACATTGCAGCGTGCAATGCGTGCTGGTGCTAAAGGTATCCGTACACAAGTTTCCGGTCGTCTAGGCGGAGCAGATATCGCTCGTGCAGAATCTTACAGCGAAGGAACAGTTCCACTTCATACTCTACGTGCTGACATTGACTATGGCACAGCTGAAGCTGATACAACTTATGGTAAGCTTGGCGTTAAAGTATGGATCTATCGTGGCGAAGTCCTTCCAACTAAAAACAACCGATAAGGAAGGGGGAAAAGCATTATGTTAATGCCTAAACGCGTAAAATATCGTAGACAACACCGTGGTAAATTGAATGGCCGTGCTAAAGGCGGTACAGAAGTGGCATTTGGTGAATGGGGTTTACAAGCTCTTGATCCTGCTTGGATCACTAGCCGTCAAATCGAATCTGCTCGTATCGCTATGACTCGTTACATGAAACGTGGCGGTAAAGTATGGATCAAAATCTTCCCAGATAAGCCATACACTAAAAAACCTCTAGAAGTCCGAATGGGTTCCGGTAAAGGTTCTCCTGAAGGCTGGGTAGCTGTAACGAAACCTGGTAAGATCATGTTCGAAATCGCTGGAGTATCTGAAGAGGTGGCTCGCGAAGCATTGCGTCTTGCTTCTCACAAACTGCCAGTAAGAACTAAGATCGTAAAACGTGAAGAAATTGGTGGTGAAATCAATGAAGGCTAATGAAATCAAAGAACTGACCACTGCCGAAATTGAACAAAAAGTTAAGTCTCTTAAAGAAGAACTTTTCAACCTGCGCTTCCAATTAGCTACTGGACAGCTTGAGAATACAGCGCGTATTCGCACAGTCCGTAAGACAATTGCTCGCATGAAGACAGTTGTTCGTGAAAGAGAATTAAGCGTAAATAACTAAATTCCGAGAGGAGGTTCGCGACATGAGTGAACGTAACAATCGTAAAGTATACGTTGGACGTGTTGTATCCGATAAAATGGATAAAACAATCACTGTTCTTGTTGAAACCTACAAAACTCACAAGCTGTACGGCAAGCGTGTTAAGTATTCTAAAAAGCTAAAAGCGCATGATGAAAACGGTACAGCAAAAACTGGTGACTTGGTTCGTATCATGGAAACTCGTCCATTATCCGCAACGAAACGTTTCCGTTTGGTTGAAGTGGTAGAAGAAGCAGTAATTATCTAATTAAAGATCGCTCGGAAGGATTCCGAAGGGAGGTAACACTCGTATGATTCAACAAGAGACTCGTTTGAAAGTCGCTGATAACTCTGGTGCTCGTGAAGTCCTAACAATTAAAGTGCTAGGCGGATCTGGTCGCAAAACAGCTAACATTGGTGACGTAATCGTTTGTACGGTGAAACAAGCAACACCTGGTGGCGTTGTCAAAAAAGGTGAAGTTGTTAAAGCTGTAATCGTACGTACGAAAAGCGGTGTTCGTCGTAAAGATGGTTCTTACATCAAATTCGACGAGAACGCAGCTGTTATCGTAAGAGATGACAAGAGCCCAAGAGGAACTCGTATCTTCGGACCAGTTGCACGTGAATTGCGTGACGCTAAGTTCATGAAGATCGTTTCCCTTGCTCCTGAAGTATTGTAAAACACTTAATGCCTTGTTAAGGAGGTGCAGTACACATGCATGTTAAAAAAGGTGACAAAGTTAAAGTAATCACTGGTAAAGATCGTGGTAAAGAAGGTACCATCCTTGAAGCTTATCCGAAGAAAGACCGTGTTCTTGTCGAAGGCGTAAACATCGTCAAAAAACACGCGAAACCTTCCCAGGATAACCCGCAGGGCGGAATCCTCGAAATCGAAGCAGCGATTCACGTTTCTAACGTAATGCTGATCGATCCTAAAACTGGAGAGCCAACTCGCGTAGGCTACGAAGTGAAAGACGGCAAAAAAGTCCGTATCGCTAAGAAATCCGGTCAAGCTATCGATAAATAATTTCTTCTGAAAGGAGGGCTACTCGATGAATGAATTGAAACAAAGATATCAAGGCGAAATTTCTCCATCTCTAATGGAAAAATTCAGCTATAAATCTGTAATGCAAGTACCAAAGATCGAAAAGATCGTTATTAACATGGGTGTCGGTGACGCCGTTCAAAACTCTAAAGCACTTGATTCTGCAGTAGAGGAATTGGCATTGCTTGCTGGTCAGCAGCCAATCATCACGAAAGCTAAGAAATCTATCGCAGGTTTCCGTCTTCGTGAAGGTATGCCAATTGGAGCGAAAGTTACATTGCGCGGTGAGCGTATGTACGAATTCCTTCAAAAACTAGTCGCAGTTTCCCTTCCACGTGTACGTGACTTCCGTGGTATCTCAAACAAAGCGTTTGATGGTCGTGGTAACTATACTCTAGGTGTTAAAGAACAGCTAATCTTCCCAGAAATTAATTACGATAAAGTAAGCAAAGTACGTGGAATGGACATCGTTATCGTAACTACAGCCAACACTGACGAAGAAGCTCGTGAGCTACTTACTCAGCTAGGCATGCCTTTCCAAAAATAAAGGTAAAAAGGAGGGAATATTGTGGCTAAAAAATCTATGATCGTGAAACAACAGCGCCCACAGAAATTCAAAGTACAAGAGTACACACGCTGCGAACGTTGCGGACGTCCACACTCTGTACTACGTAAATTCAAGCTATGCCGTATTTGTTTCCGCGAACTAGCCTATAAAGGTCAAATTCCTGGCGTTAAAAAAGCAAGCTGGTAATCCCCTAAATCAGGGAAGGAGGTAATGATTAATGGTTATGACAGATCCTATCGCAGATATGCTAACTCGTATTCGTAATGCAAACACTGTTCGTCATGAAAAACTGGAGCTTCCTGCTTCTAAGTTGAAAAAGGATGTTGCTGATATCCTTAAACGTGAAGGCTTTATTCGCGATTACGAATTCGTAGAAGATGACAAACAAGGTGTTCTACGCATCTTTTTGAAATATGGTAAAAACGACGAGCGTGTTATCACTGGTATCAAACGTATCAGTAAACCTGGTCTTCGTGTTTACGCGAAATCTACTGAAATCCCACGTGTCCTTAACGGACTTGGTATCGCAGTTGTTTCAACATCTAAAGGCGTATTGTCTGATAAAGAAGCACGTGAGCAAGCTGTCGGCGGCGAAGTGCTAGCATACGTTTGGTAATTCCCAACAATTAGTAAGGAGGTGCACATATGTCCCGCGTAGGTAAAAAGATTCTTGAAATCCCTGCAGGCGTTGAATTCAAAAATGAAAACAACACTGTGACTGTAAAAGGTCCTAAAGGTGAATTGACTCGTACATTCCACCAAGATATGGTGATCAAAGTTGAAGAGAACGTTCTTACTGTTGAACGCCCAACTGACAGCAAGGAACACCGTGCTCTTCACGGAACTACTCGTTCTATCCTTGGAAACATGGTACAAGGCGTACACGCTGGTTATGAGAAAGCTCTTGAAATCATCGGTGTAGGTTATCGTGCTACAAAACAAGGCAACAAAGTCGTGATCAACGCTGGTTACTCTCATCCAGTTGAAGTTGAACACCGCGATGGTATTGAAATCGAAGTTCCTTCCAACACTCGTGTAGTTGTTAAAGGTATCGATAAGGAAGCTGTTGGCGCAGTAGCTGCTAACATCCGTGCAATCCGTCCTCCAGAGCCTTACAAAGGTAAAGGAATCCGTTACGAAGGCGAATTCGTACGTCGTAAAGAAGGTAAAACAGCGAAATAAGGTTTTTCGTTAAACCAGAAAGGAGTGACCTGAATGATTACAAAAGTTGCAAAAAACGAATCGCGTAAGAGAAGACATAACCGTGTTCGTAAAAGCATTTCAGGAACATCTGAGCGTCCACGTTTGAACGTATACCGTTCTAACAAACACATTTACGCACAGTTGATCGATGATACAACTGGTAAAACACTTGCAAGTGCTTCTACTAAGGATGCTAGCCTTAGCCTAGAATCTACAAGCAATGTTGAAGCAGCTCAAAAGGTCGGAGAAGCAGTTGCTAACCGTGCGAAAGAAGCTGGCGTAACAACTATCGTATTTGACCGTGGAGGCTACCTTTACCACGGACGTGTTAAAGCATTGGCTGAAGCAGCTCGTGAAGCTGGTCTTAAATTCTAATCTAAAAAGGAGGGACACAACTTGCGTACAACAATTGACCCGAACAAACTTGATCTTGAAGAACGCGTAGTAACGGTTAACCGTGTTGCTAAAGTAGTAAAAGGTGGTCGTCGTTTCCGTTTCGCTGCTCTTGTAGTAGTAGGCGATAAAAACGGCCATGTAGGTTTCGGTACTGGTAAAGCACAAGAAGTACCAGAAGCGATCCGTAAAGCTATCGAAGACGCGAAGAAAAATCTAATTACTATACCTATCGTTGGTACAACTATTCCACATGAAATCATCGGTGAATTCGGCGCCGGCAACATCTTGATGAAGCCAGCTGCAGAAGGTACTGGAGTTATCGCCGGTGGACCTGTACGTGCGGTACTTGAGCTTGGTGGTATCGGAGACATCCTTTCTAAATCACTTGGTTCTAACACTCCAATCAACATGGTTCGTGCTACACTTAACGGACTTGGCAGATTGAAACGTGCAGAAGAAGTTGCGAAACTTCGTGGAAAGTCTGTAGAAGAACTGTTAGGATAAGGAGGGAAAGCACATGGCTAACAAATTAGAAATCACCCTCACGCGCAGTACGATCGGAAGACTGGAAAAACAGCGCAAAACTGTCGCTGCTCTAGGTCTTAGAAAGATCCGTCAGTCAGTTGTTTTGGAAGACAATCCAACTGTTCGCGGTATGATCAACAGAGTTTCTCATCTAGTATCAGTTAAAGAAGTATAATGATTTAAATGTAAAAGAGGAGGTGCCATTATGAAACTTCATGAATTGAAGTCAGCAGAAGGAACACGTAAAACTCGCAATCGTGTAGGTCGTGGTATGTCTTCAGGTAACGGTAAAACATCCGGCCGTGGACATAAAGGACAAAACGCACGTTCTGGCGGCGGTGTACGTCTAGGTTTCGAAGGTGGCCAAATGCCACTATTCCAACGTCTTCCTAAACGTGGATTCACAAACATCCACCGTACTGAGTACTCAATTGTAAACCTTGAAACCCTTAACCGTTTTGAAGAGGGCACAGAGGTAACTCCAGAGCTTCTACTTGAAAGCGGAGTTGTAAGCAAATTGAGAGCCGGTATTAAAGTTCTAGGAAACGGGAACATCGAAAAGAAACTTACTGTTAAAGCTCACAAGTTCTCTGCTTCTGCTAAAGAAGCTATTGAGGCAGCGGGCGGTCAAACAGAGGTGATCTAATGTTTCGTACAATCTCCAATTTTATGCGTGTAAAAGATATACGAAATAAAATCATCTTTACATTGCTTATGTTGATCATTTTCAGGATCGGTACGTTCATTCCTGTTCCATTTACCGATCGTTCCGCGATCGATTTTATGAACCAGCAGAACGTATTCGGGTTCTTGAATACATTTGGCGGCGGTGCATTGCAGAACTTCTCCATCCTTGCGATGGGTATCATGCCGTACATCACTGCCTCGATCATCATGCAGCTTCTGCAAATGGATGTCGTACCGACATTCAGTGAGTGGAAAAAGCAAGGAGAGATGGGACGTCGTAAGTTGGCACAAGTGACGCGTTACGCCACTATCGTGCTAGCGTTAATACAGGCGGTAGGTATGTCCATCGGATTCAACCAGTTATCCGGCGGTATGCTCATTTCCGATCCAAGTTTTTATAAGTTCGCTGTCATTACAATCGTATTGACTGCAGGAACAGCATTCTTGATGTGGTTAGGAGAACAGATCACAGCTCATGGTGTAGGTAATGGTATTTCCATTATTATCTTCGCCGGTATCGCTGCTGCAATTCCGAATGGTTTAAACCAGCTTTGGGAACAGTACTTCAGCAATCCTGGTGATGATCTATTCCTTAATGTCGTGATCGTTGCAATTATCGCTATCGTGATCATTGCCGTAATTGTTGGTGTGATTTATATCACGCAGGCACTTCGTAAAATTCCAATCCAGTATTCGAAGCGTACTACAAGTCGTTCCCAAGTAGGCGGCCAGTCCACCCACTTACCGATTAAAGTAAACGCTGCTGGAGTAATCCCTGTTATTTTCGCAGTTTCCTTTATCTATGCTCCGCGTACAATCGCGAGTTTCTTTGAAGGAAATGTAGCAACTACGATCGAGAACGTATTCGATTATACGCAACCAATTGGGATGGTAATCTATGTAGTCCTGATTCTTGCATTTAGTTATTTCTATACATTCGTTCAGGTTAACCCGGAACAAATGGCAGAGAACTTAAACAAGCAAGGTGGCTACATCCCGGGTATTCGCCCAGGGAAAAGCACGGAAACGTACCTCACCAGTGTGATGTATCGTTTAACCTTCGTTGGGTCTCTCTTCTTGGCTGCTGTAGCTGTATTGCCTATAATCCTAGGCTCTATTGCCAACTTGCCGACTTCTGTCCAAATCGGAGGAACGAGCCTGCTGATCGTGGTAGGGGTAGCGTTGCAGACGATGAAACAGCTAGAAAGCCAGTTAGTGAAGCGTCATTACCGAGGCTTCATGAAATAGAGAACAGTCTACAAACAGACGAGAGCGAGGGGAATTTCGTTGAATTTAATTCTTATGGGTCTGCCGGGTGCCGGTAAAGGTACGCAGGCAGAGAAGATTGTAGATAAATATAGCATCCCTCATATCTCAACAGGAGATATGTTCCGAGCTGCAATAAAAGAAGGAACGGAGCTTGGCCGTGAAGCGAAAGCTTTCATGGACCAGGGGAAACTAGTTCCGGATGAAGTAACAATTGGTATAGTCCGTGACCGTTTAGGCAAGGATGACACCAACAACGGATTTTTACTTGACGGTTTTCCTCGTACGCTTGCTCAGGCAGAAGCGCTTGACGCATTGCTGGACGATTTGAATGCTAATGTAGATTACGTCTTACATGTAGAGGTTCCGCAGGAGAATTTGGTGGAGCGTTTATCTGGCAGATGGGTTTGTCCGACATGCGGCACTACGTATCATACAGTCTATAACCCTCCGAAAGAAGAAGGGGTATGTGACAAGGATGGCACTGGGCTGATCCAGCGAGACGACGATAAGCCGGAAACGGTGAAAAAACGTTTGGAAGTCAATATCGAGCAGCAAAAACCGATATTGGACTTCTACAACGATAAGGGCTATCTTGTAACAGTGAACGGTGACCAAGCAATCGATCAGGTCTTCCACGACATCGATCAGCGCTTGAAAAATCTTCGCTGATACAGGTGTGCAAACTATACTCTCTTAGTACGGGTGGAATTGCACTTTGGGCTCCTAATAGCGTAAGGATGCATTCTATCCCTTGATAGAGTATAATAGACCTCGTGGTAGAGTTGAAACGATTTGCGGCTTTGCAATTCGTTCAAGCTTCCATCATCGGAACCGTGCCTTACTGATATCCTGACGCTAATTGACAAGGCTGAATATGAACAATCATGAAACAAATTGTGACTCAATTTGTGGACTTAATATAGATTCCCTAACATGCAGCTTTTCTAACCTGGACATTCAGGCAGAAAAGTGGTAGAATATGCTCCTTGTTTGCAGCATATAATGCTAACTTACGCACAGCTTCGATATAAGCTATGATGAAGGTGATCATGTTTGAGCGAAACGGATGCAAGTCCACTAATCGGTCAGGTTGTTCGTATCGTATATGGGCGAGAAGCAGGCCAGCTTGCGATTGTCATTCGAAAAATTGACAGTCGTTTTGTGTTGCTTGCCGACGGAGACAAACGAAAGTTCGATTCACCGAAGCGCAAAGCTTTGCGTCATGTGGATCCACTGCCGTATGTATCACCGGAAGTCCGACGTAGCCTTCTAGAAGCTGGTCGCGTAACCAATGGTAAACTGCGATTTGCGATATCTACTTATGTCAATCATACCGTGAAGAGATTTGAAGAAGGGAGATAGACCGATGGCGAAAGATGATGCAATTGAAGTAGAAGGAACTGTCACCGATACATTGCCTAATGCGCAATTTAAGGTAGAGTTAGAGAATGGCCACACCGTTTTAGCACATGTTTCCGGTAAAATTCGTATGCACTTCATTCGAATTCTTCCTGGAGATAAAGTAACGGTAGAGCTTTCCCCTTATGACTTAACTAAAGGACGTATTACGTACCGTTATAAATAATTTGACTAGCTCCGATACTAAAGGAGGAATAGATGATGAAGGTAAGACCATCTGTAAAGCCTATTTGCGAAAAATGTAAAGTCATTCGTCGTAAAGGCAAAGTAATGGTAATCTGTGAAAATCCTAAGCATAAGCAAAAACAAGGATAATACAAGGAGGTGCACGTAGCTAATGGCACGTATAGCAGGTATTGATATTCCGCGTGACAAACGCGTTGTTATTTCCCTAACATACATCTATGGAATTGGAAAAACTACAGCGCAAAAGGTACTAAAAGAAGCTGGTGTTTCTGAAGATACACGTGTTCGTGATCTTACAGAAGACGAACTATCCAGAATCCGTCAGGCAATTGACAGCTACACTACTGAAGGGGATCTTCGTCGTGAAGTATCTCTTAACATCAAGCGTCTGATTGAGATCGGTTCTTATCGTGGTCTTCGCCACCGTCGTGGATTGCCGGTTCGTGGTCAGAAAACGAAGAACAACTCTCGTACTCGTAAAGGCCCACGCCGTACAATCGCTAACAAGAAAAAATAAGTAAGGAGGTAAACAAACATGGCTCGTAAACAACAAACTCGTAAACGTCGTGTGAAAAAGAATATCGAAACTGGTATTGCTCACATCCGTTCTACTTTCAACAACACAATCGTTACGATTACTGATGTTCAAGGTAACGTAATCAGCTGGAGCAGCTCAGGTTCCCTTGGTTTCAAAGGTTCCCGTAAATCTACTCCATTCGCTTCTCAAATGGCTGCAGAAGCTGCTGCTAAAGGTGCTGTCGAAAACGGCATGAAGACTTTGGAAGTAACTGTTAAAGGCCCTGGTGCTGGCCGTGAAGCTGCGATCCGTTCCCTTCAGACTGCTGGTCTTGAAGTAACTGCGATCCGTGACGTCACTCCAGTTCCACATAACGGCTGCCGTCCGCCAAAACGTCGTCGCGTATAAGTTTTTCCTGCTTGCTGTATAGAATTTGTATCCCTGTCTATAATGGGTTATGATAGCTTAAAAGCGATCAGGTCATACAGTAAGAAACGTATCGTCAAGATGCAGAAACGGGAACCGCAATATGGGGAATTTCGGTTAGGAGTAATTCTAACCGGGGTTTCGACGTTTTAAAGGAGGGCTTTATAATGATCGAAATTGAAAAACCAAAGATTGAAACGGTTGAGATCAGCGATGATGCTACATTTGGAAAGTTCGTTGTAGAACCGCTTGAGCGTGGATATGGTACTACACTAGGAAACTCCTTGCGTCGTATCCTATTATCCTCACTTCCTGGCGCTGCTGTAACTTCCATTCAAATTGATGGAGTGCTCCATGAATTCTCTACGATTGAAGGCGTAGTAGAAGACGTGACAACCATCATTTTGAACTTGAAGAAACTGGCTCTCAAAATCTACTCTGATGAAGAAAAAACATTAGAGATCGATGTACAAGGTGAAGGGAAAGTAACTGCTGCTGACATCACTTTCGATAGCGATGTAGAAGTACTGAATCCGGATCTTCATATTGCAACATTGGGCAAGAATGCTCATTTGCACATGAAGCTTACGGCAGAACGCGGCCGCGGCTACCGACCAGCTGATCAGAATAACCATGAAGATCAGCCGATTGGTGTCATTCCAATTGACTCCATCTTTACGCCAGTTTCAAAAGTGACGTATCAAGTGGAAAACACGCGTGTTGGCCAGTTGGCTAACTTCGACAAACTGACGTTGGATGTATTCACTGACGGCAGTATCCGACCTGAAGAGGCAGTTTCTCTTGGTGCAAAGATCTATACGGAGCATTTGAATATCTTCGTAGGTCTTACTGATGAAGCGCAAAATGCCGAAATCATGGTTGAAAAAGAAGAAGACCAAAAAGAGAAAGTTCTTGAGATGACTATTGAAGAATTGGACTTGTCTGTTCGTTCATACAACTGTCTGAAACGTGCTGGAATCAACACGGTACAAGAACTTGCTAATAAATCTGAAGAAGACATGATGAAAGTGCGTAACCTAGGACGTAAATCATTAGAAGAAGTTAAAAAGAAACTAATCGATTTAGGACTTGGTCTTCGTAAAGAAGACTGATCCCGCTTAGCGGAGCATTTGACACCAGGAAAGGGAGGGATAACCTATGGCTAGAAAGTTAGGACGTACTACGGATGCTCGTATGGCGCTTTTGCGTAACCTTGCAACTGATCTTATCGTTCACGAAAGATTGGAAACAACGGAGGCGAAAGCTAAGGAGCTTCGTTCTGTAGTAGAAAAAATGATCACTCTTGGCAAACGTGGAGATCTTCACGCTCGTCGTCAAGCTGCTTCTTTCTTGTACGGAACTAAAGCGGACGAGAACCAAGATGCAGTACAAAAACTATTCAGCGATATCGCCGGACGTTATGAAGAACGTCAAGGAGGTTACACACGCGTGTTGAAACTTGGACAGCGTCGTGGTGACGGTGCCGCTATGGCAATCATTGAACTAGTATAAGGTAATAACAAGGGCAGGAAAATCTCTACCACGAGGTGTATTCCGGCCCTTTTTCTTTAGCAGATAAAGCAAGCGCCGACATTAGCGCTTGCTTTTCTTTTTTGTCGGGATTCTTTATACTAGCTATAGAAATGACAGGAACGGACAAACACGTTTAGTATTTCCCCGGAAATAGTCGGGTAATGACGAAGGAGCACGAAAGCATGCACGCGATTGAATTCAAGAATGTTTCTTTCCGCTACGAGGAAGAACAGCCCTATGTACTTCGCAATGTCAGTTTTCAAGTGGAGGCTGGGGAATGGCTGGCGATCATCGGTCATAATGGTTCAGGCAAGTCAACGATTGCCAAGCTGATGAACGGGCTGCTGTTTCCGACGGAGGGGGAGATCATTATCAATGGTATACCGCTTAATGAAGAGAATATATGGGAGATACGACGCCAGGTAGGTATGGTTTTCCAAAACCCAGATAATCAATTCGTCGGTACGACTGTTCGTGATGATGTAGCATTCGGTTTGGAGAACTGCGGGGTGCCCCGTTCTGAAATGATGAATCGGATCACTTCTTCTTTGGAACAAGTGCGTATGCAGGATTACCTGCTGCATGAACCCTACCGTCTGTCAGGCGGACAGAAGCAGCGGGTGGCAATAGCAGGTGTCCTGGCCATCTCTCCAAGCGTCATTATCCTGGATGAGGCAACAGCGATGCTGGACCCACTCGGCAGGAAGGAAATCCTTGATACTGTCCATCGTGTTCAAGCAGAACAGCAGCTTGGTCTGATTACTATCACCCATGATTTGAATGAAGTGATGCAGGCGCATCGGGTATTGGTCATGAATGACGGAGAAATATGGACGACTACTGTACCAAGGGAATTAGTGAAAAGAGAGACGGAACTGCAGCAAATCGGTTTGGACGTGCCGTTTGTTACGCAGCTTGCTCATGCTTTGGAAAGACAAGGTATTATCCTAAGCGAGCAGCCGATTGATCACGAGGAGTTGTTAGATGCATTATGGACATTACATTCAGACAAGTAGACTACACGTATCAGGCAAACTCCCCGTTTGAGCATAAAGCGCTAAAGGATTTATCCTTCCATTTGCCAGGAGGGAGCTTCACGGCTATTGTCGGACATACCGGCAGCGGTAAATCCACTCTGTTACAGCATTTGAACGGACTAGTGAGACCTACCAGCGGAAGCGTACAGATTGGTGAGCATACACTGGAGCCAAAGAAAAAACCTAAGCAAGCAAAAGAACTTCGTAAACAAGTAGGCATTGTGTTCCAATACCCAGAGCACCAGCTATTTGAAGAAACAGTAGAGAAGGATATTGCCTTCGGCCCGAGGAACTTCGGAGTAGCTGAGAATGAGATCTCAAAGCGTGTAAAGGAAAGTGCAGCAGCTGTAGGGTTGGATCTATCCTTACTGAGCCGATCTCCATTTGAGCTAAGCGGCGGGCAAATGCGTCGTGTTGCGATTGCAGGTGTGCTTGCTGTGCGGCCTCGTGTCTTGGTTCTGGATGAGCCTACAGCAGGATTGGATCCACGCGGGCAGCGGGAGATCATGGATATGTTTTACCGGCTTCATAAAGAACAGCAGCTTACAACGATATTGGTAACACACAGTATGGAGGATGCGCTGACGTATGCTGATCATATGCTTGTACTCGATAAAGGGGAAAAGTATATGGAAGGGTCTCCTGTAGAAGTATTTCAAAATCGGCAAGCTCTCCAGCAGGTGCAGCTTGATGTACCGGAGATATTCCAGTTTCTTCAGAAGGCATCCGAACGTTTCGGCAAACCGCTCGCCTTTGAGGGAGAGAATATGGACAGGCTCGCTGAGCGGCTGGCGGATTTGGCAGGTGATAAGAAATGAACAATCTGCTGATTGTCGGTCAGTATGTTCCGACCAATAGTATTGTCCACCGGATGGATCCGAGGATAAAGATGCTGATCATCTTCTTTTATGTGATTTTCATTTTCTTTGCTAATAATGTCGTCAGTTATGCACTGTTCACAGTATTTGCAGTGGGAGGTACACTTCTGACGAAGGTTCCATGGCGTTTTATCGCCAAAGGGCTGACACCGGTATGGTTTTTAATTATCTTTACGTTTATCCTGCACTTATTCGTTACAAAGGAAGGCACAGTATTGGTGAACGTATTCGGATTGCCGATTTATAGCGGAGCACTGGAACAAGGAGCCGTTATCTCACTGCGTTTCTTTTTGCTCATCCTTTTGACATCTCTGCTGACGTTGACGACAACGCCGATCGAGATTACTGACGGAGTCGAGTCCTTGCTTGGTCCTCTGCGCCGATTCAAGTTCCCAGTCCATGAACTAGCACTGATGATGTCCATCTCCTTGCGTTTTATCCCTACTTTGCTTCAGGAGACCGAGAAGATTTCCAACGCTCAAGCTTCCAGGGGCGTGGATTTCCGTACAGGGCCATTCAGGGAGCGTGTACGGGCTGTAATTCCCTTGCTGGTGCCTTTGTTTGTCAGTGCCTTTAAACGGGCAGAGGAGCTTGCTATGGCCATGGAAGCAAGAGGCTATCGCGGCGGAGAAGGACGTACGAAGCTTCGGGAGCTGCGCGTGATGAAGCGTGATGTTGCAGCACTTGTCATCTTCATTGTAGTGGTGGCTGCTGCCTTGATAACGAGAGACTATAGTTAGGAGTTACAAAGATGACGCAACGTATGAAGGCGACTGTCAGCTATGACGGCACGCATTTTTCCGGCTTCCAGGTGCAGGAGAAAAACCGCACGGTCCAAGGGGAGCTGGAGAAGGCACTTACGAAGATTCATAAGGGACAGCAGATCAGGATCCAAGCATCTGGCCGTACAGACGCAGGTGTGCATGCCAGAGGGCAGGTGATCCATTTCGATACCGAGCTTCGCATGGGAGATTACAATTGGCGCAAGGCGCTCAATACCTTGCTGCCGGATGATGTGCGGATAACAGATATAACACAAGCAGAAGAGGATTTCCATGCACGCTACAGTGTGAAACGGAAGCAGTATAAGTACTTTGTCCATAATGCGCCGGAACAGGACGTGTTCAAGCGTCATTACGTGCATCATGTTCCTTATCAGCTAGAGTTGGATAGAATGCAGCAAGCTATCACAGCAATCGAGGGAACCCATGACTTCAGCGCTTTTTGTTCTGCAAGGACAGGAGTCAAAGGAGACAAGATCCGTACCGTCTATGAAGCTCTATGTGAAAAGCAGGACGATATGCTAGTGTTTACCTTCACGGGAAGCGGCTTCCTGTACAATATGGTGCGTATACTTGCAGGTACACTCATCGACATCGGGAATGGCCGCAAAGAGCCGGAAGACATGGCTAGAATACTAGAGTCGAAGGACCGGCAGCTGGCGAGTAAAACCGCTGCTGCGAGCGGACTTTGCCTCTGGAAAGTGGACTACTGAAAACTTTTTTGCAAAACAACGCATTCGGGTGTTACATGCCCTTGACATGAGGGTCTATGATGATATACTATGGTTTATGGCATTTTATTTCTATACCACGATTAGCCCCGGAAGACTAATTGTGTAGAATAATAAATGAACGATTCAATCGAAAAAATGGAGGAAATGACATGCGTACAACATTCATGGCGAACGAAAGCAATATCGAACGCAAATGGCTTGTTGTGGATGCAGAAGGCCAAACTCTTGGTCGTCTTGCAAGTGAAGTTGCTGCTATCCTGCGCGGTAAGCACAAACCAACTTACACTCCACATGCCGACACTGGTGATAACGTAATCATCATCAACGCTGAGAAAATCGAACTTACTGGTAACAAACTTGCTGACAAGATCTACTACCGTCACTCTAACCACCCAGGTGGTTTGAAACAGCGTACAGCTGACGAAATGCGTACAAAATACCCTGAGCAAATGCTTGAGCTTGCTATCAAAGGCATGCTTCCTAAGGGACCACTTGCACGTAAAATGATCAAAAAGCTTCACGTATACCGTGGCGCTGAGCACAAACACCAAGCACAACAACCAGAAGCTTATACACTTCGCGGTTAATTAAAAAGGAGGTAAACGATAGTGGCACAAGTACAATACTACGGCACCGGTCGCCGTAAAAGCTCTACTGCCCGCGTACGTCTAGTACCAGGCACAGGTCAAGTAACAGTAAACAACCGTAGTGCGGAAGATTACTTCCCATACGAAACACTTCGTACAATCATCAACCAACCTCTAGTTGCAACAGAAACTGCTGGCAACTACGACGTTCTTGTAACTGTACAGGGTGGTGGATTCACAGGACAAGCAGGTGCTATCCGTCACGGTATCTCTCGTGCGCTTCTTGAAGCTGACCCAGAATACCGCGGTACACTTAAAAAAGCTGGCTTCCTAACTCGTGACGCACGTATGAAAGAACGTAAAAAATACGGTCTTAAAGGTGCACGTCGCGCTCCACAGTTCTCAAAACGTTAATTTTTGGGCACTCACGAAAGACTCTCAACCTATTGGTTGGGAGTCTTTTTTTGTTTATTTTTAGGATACGTAAGGAATTGAACTGAAATATTGATCATTCTGGTCTATTTGCCCGTGGTATTCGTATCATATTACGAATATAAAGAAGCGGAGGTTGGCTATGAAGTCTATTGTTTACAAAAAGTATGGACCTCCAGAAGTTCTTCAGCTAAACGATGCAGAAAATCCGGTCCCGAAAGAACATGAAATATTAGTGAAAGTAAAAGCGACAACTGTCACAGCAGCAGATATACGAGCTCGAAGCTTTACCGTTCCTCTGGTCTTTTGGCTGCCAGCCCGGTTTGTAATACTAAGTCGAAACGTACCTGAAACACCGGAAGCGCTAAATTTTCTCGGCGAACTCATAAAGATAGGGAAATTGAAAGTGGTAATTTAAGGGTGGCACTTATATAAATATCACAGAGCCGCTGCCGAGTGTTCGGATGTTATGGACTATATTAACAACAGGTAAAAAATTGATAGGTCTTATGAATTTGAAGAAATAGTGGAAGCACATCGTTATGTCGAGAAGGGACATAAAAAAGGGAATGTCATTATTAATGTAGAATAACTTAATAAAGCTTTGTAACTATGAATTGGATAGGGCACTAAGTAATCTTTAAAAGAATCTCACTTGATTGGAGTCTTTTTATTTGCGCTATTAGTGTATGGTGCACATATAAAAGCTCCTCTCTTACAGGAAGATATATTATCTGAAAGGAGAAATTCAAATGCAAAAACGTAATCTCATACTATTTATTGCTGCAAGTCTGGATGGGTATATCGCAACCAAGGAAGATTCATTGGATTGGCTCTTTGCTGTAGAAGGTGAGGGGGATAATGGTTATTCGGAATTCTACGAGACAGTTGATACGGTTATTATGGGCAAGAAGACGTATGATTGGGTGATAGATAATATAGAAGAATTTCCCTACCAAAATAAAGCGTGTTATGTCTTTACGCGTTCAGATATCAAAGATACTGAGCACGTACAATTTGTCCAGGGAGATATTGCGCATTTCACGAATAAGTTAAAACAACAAGATGGCAGGAATATCTGGATAGTCGGCGGCGGAGAGCTGTTGTCTTCGTTCATTGAAGAGCAACTGATAGATGAAATGATACTTACTATTGCACCTGTGGTTATTGGCAATGGTATACCTTTATTCAAGGAGGGTCATAATCAAACCGAATTTACTTTAAAAAGAACAAGAACATTCAATCAGTTTGTGGAACTGCATTACGAGGTCAAGACATAGAGCAAGGCGCTAACGGCATCCTCGAAGACAGTGTGATATCAATCTTTCGAATATGCGATTTAAGAGCTACACAACATACTTACCTAAAATACAAGGAGTCATCTATGCACTTTTCGACGAATCAGCTCAACTTTTATAAACTAGATATTTTCAAACGCCAGCTCCCCATCGCCTGCGGATAGCAACTTCCCATTTTGAAGATAATTCCAGACTGGTGATTCTCCGGGATTTTGTATACTCTATTTTCCCCGAACATAAACCAATTTCCATGACTGGCATTATTGGATACTATATAGGTTCAAAACGAATATGGGAGAGGCAATACTTGAAGAATATCACGAAACTCTCCAATTGGAAGGAAACGTATGTGGGAAACGGGACAGGTGAAAGATTAATCTATATGGCTGTTGAGAATATCACGTCACAGGATGTATATGCTTTATGCAAACAGACTGCCCAAGGGCGGAAGTGTTCCTCTCTTACGTTCTATACAGAAGATCGGGTGTTATATATCAGCTCGGATGTGTTTGATTTGGTAATGGCAACCGAGCAGCAATTAAGGGATCTGTGTACCAAGTTTTATCCATGGATTGATACTTATCATCCAAATATAAAGACAATGTAAAGTGCAATCCGCGTTTGCTTTCATTCTTAACACTAGCTGCATGGTATTCTATACCATGCTCTTTTAGATTAACAGTATGAGACAATCTTTTGTATTTTTATTGGTATGTGTGCTGTTGCTATCAGGCTGTTCATTGGCCCACACAGAAGCTGCCTATGATTCCGAATATAGCCCATTGGTTATTGCCCATCGCGGAGCGTCTGCTGTTGAACCTGAGCATACGTTCTCTTCATATGATCAGGCAATGGAGGATAGAGCAGATTATATCGAAATTGATTTGCGCAGAACGGCGGATGGCGAATTGATTGCGATGCATGATGACACGGTTGATCGAACAACAAACGGAAAGGGATTGGTCGAGGAGCTAACTTTGAAAGAGATAAAAGCACTTGATACCGGAAAAGGGCAGATGGTTCCGACACTAAAAGAGATTCTTATACGGTATGGGAGTGAGGTGCAATATTATATTGAAACACGCGAAGATGATAAGGGAAAGCTCGTCATGGAGAGGCAAGTCCTGCAATTGCTGAAGCAGTATGCTATCCCGAAGGATCAAGTCATCCTGCAGTCGTTCAGCAAAGACAGCATTCGTACATTACATGAACTCGATCCGGAGCTTACGCTTGTACAGTTGTTGAAGAAGAAAGACGTGGAGCAGCTAAATGGGAAAGATCTTCAGGAGATAAGAGGGACAGCAATTGGCGTGGGTATCTATGCCGGCATATTAGAAGAATCAGTAGTAGATCTGATTCAGCATCATGATCTCGAAATCCATGCTTATTACCGAGGAGACGAAAGAGAGTGGACAGAGGAGATGCTTCATTACGAAGTGGATGGCATTTTTTCGGATGATCCGGCCTTTTTGGCGAGTATGATGGAGAAGAAGGAGTAATCACAACTAGTGATATATTCCTTTTTTTGTGTCCAAATGTTTAGCTTCCCGCTGGGGTGATATAGAGATAAAAGAATTATTGCAGCAATGAAGGGAGTTTTGTTCTATGAAAACAGTTGCAACAGTAGGAGGCATATTCGGTATCATTGCCTCACTTCTAGCTATGTTCTTTACCTTAATTGAAAATACGTACACAGTCGGCAATTTTGGCTTACTTGGAATTGCTGCGGGTATCCTCGGAATTATTGCCGCAGTCTTGCTCAATAAAAAACCAGTACTTGCTGGAGTTCTCCTTATTGTGGCAGCTTCAGTCGGTATCTACGGCGTGCTATTATACTTCTTCGTACCAGCTGCATTGATGCTGATTGCAGCATTTGTGAAAATGAGCCGTAAAAGGGAAAGTTACTGAAAGAAGGCATACCAATTGAGGTATGCCTTCTTTGCATTTTGTTATGTAGTCGCTTGACGCTCAATTTCAGCCTTCAATCTTTTTTCGGGAGCGTAATCTCTTTCCCAGTTTTCCGGTTTGAGTATTTTTCCATCACTTTCACGATACTTAGCAACACCATTATGCAGCTTGCCCATATTTGCTTCATGTACTATATCAAACAGTGGTGCAGGCTCAACGCCTAGAATAGCAAATGAACCATTGTTAAAATAGGCCTCATCAATCAGTGCATCTGCTTGAGCAACAAGAACATCATCTACTGGCTTTTGCTCTTCACGCATCTTGGTTTTGGCTTTCTCTAATCCTGCTAGGAATTGTTCATAAAGCTTTTCAAACTCAGTGAGATCTCCACCCACAGTGGCATATAGAAATTCCATTAATTCCTCACCTGACCATACTGCACGATGTAATGCGATCTCTTTACTCATAGGAGTTGGTTTGTCATTTTGTAAATGATCGAATGCCTTATGGAATTCTCTAACTTGGTTGTATTGTTTCGTCATTTCGTTCCTCCTTTTTTACCTTTTAAATTAACTTTCTTTCATCCGTCTGTACTTACTACGCTACGTTATTAACATTATCATCTAGCAATACAGCAAGAGCAACCCCGTCCGCCCGGCATCAGCTTAATATACCTGAAGAAAACATAACAAAAAGAGGGATTGCGATCCCTCTTCGTATATTAATATCCGTATCCGTAACCATAGTAAGGATAGTTATAGTACGGATAGTATGGATAAGGATAGTATGGGTATGGGTAAGGCCGAGGGCGGTTATAATAAGGCGGATAAAGCAAGCTGCTGCCGATCAGTCCGCCGACGACACCGCCTAGAAATGGTGCGCCGTAGCCATAACCTGGGCGGCCATAGCCGAATCCTGGACGGCCGAACCCGCCGAAGCCATAACCGGGACGACGTCGGTATTCATCCGTATACTCAGGATATGAATATTGGAGTTGCTCGTCAGCTTGATAAGGTACAAGAGTTTGATTTTGTTCTTGCATGTAAAACACCTTCCTTTCTGTGCCAGTGTATGACGGGCAAGAGCGGAAGGCGCGGGACAGCAGCCTAAATAAGTTGGCTTTTTTAATTGTTGAATGTATCACGAAGGATGGCAGCTATCGGGATAAGCAATGCCAGTATCGGAACGAAAGCCCATATCCAGCTGTGCCTGGGGTGTTTGTTTTCCTCTTTCATTTTTTCCACTTCCAGCTCGAGCAGACGGATGCGCTGTTCCAAATCTTCTTTCATACTTCATCCTCCTTAGGCTTGTCTTCGAGACTCTAATAAAAAGAGCCTTCGTTTACATTGTAGTAAACAAAAGGCTGCTTCATGCTTAGGCAATAACAGCAGCTGTTACGGCGCCATATCCTTGACCGCTTCCAGCGTTCTGTACAGATCTTTTATAAGAGGTATAAGAAATGTAAAGAGCAATTGTTGCTCCGATCAGGGACAGGATCAGGCCTATATAAGATATCACCGTGGCGATGAACTCATATCTTTCCTCTTCGATAATGACAGCATCGTTATTCACTGATCATCGCTCCTTCCTCCTCTTAGGTTATGCACCTATGGGCGGATGGTGCCATTGCTTTTTTAATCAATCGTTTGATTAGCTCCCCTTTTGTGAATTATCTGCGCTTTTGCTCAGGGAAAAACTATTAGTTATCGGCTATTCATATGGCAGCTAGAAAAAACGTTGCTGTAGACCCACCCGATGCCGGACTGATATGATGATGGAACTGGAATGAAAGGGCTGACGAGGCGTTGGAAAATGAAAAATACAAGGAACTGAAGATGGGAGAGCGCGGAGTCTATATTAGTATCGGTGCTTATCTTGTCTTGTCCTGTTTGAAACTGATTGTTGGATTTTTAAGTGGATCGGCTGCTTTACGGGCGGACGGTTTGAATAATGCTACGGATATCGTGGCTTCTGTTGCTGTGTTGATCGGACTGAAGCTGGCGAGAAAGCCACCCGATGCGGATCATCCGTACGGACATTGGAAAGCAGAAACAGTGGCAAGCCTTATTGCCTCCTTCATCATGATGACAGTCGGTCTCCAAGTGCTGTATACAGCTGTACTGAATGTGTTTGATGGTTCTAACGAGGCACCAGATATGATGGCAGCCTGGACAGGCGTATTCGGGGCGATCGTCATGTTCTTCGTGTACAGATATAATATGCGGCTAGGTTCAAAAATAAACAGTCAATCTGTCAAAGCTGCAGCAAAGGATAATCTATCAGATGCGCTTGTCAGTGTAGGAACAGTAGTAGGTATCATCGGCTCACAGCTAGGGTTGCCTTGGCTGGATCCGCTGGCAGCAATCATTGTCGGCTTGATCATCTGTAAGACGGCATGGGAGATCTTCACTTCTTCTTCTCATCAGCTGACCGATGGTTTTGACGAAACACTTATGGTTTCATATACGGAGACGATTATGAAGATCAAAGGTGTAAAAGGCATAAAGACAATGAAAGCAAGAAGCTATGGCAATAATGCCATCGTTGATACAGAGATTTTGGTCAATTCCACGCTGGACATCCGGCAAGCCCATGATGTAGCAACAACAGTCGAAAAGACGCTGAAGCGGGAGCACGGCGTCTATTGGGTAAATGTCCACGTTGAACCACAATAAAAAGCCAGAAGCGCACATGCTTCTGGCTTTTTATTCAATCAATGATCAGCATATTGTTTTCGTCAAACTTCCAATGCTCGCTGAACGCTACTTCCCAGTAATAGCCATTAGGGTCAGTGAAATAACCGCTGTAGCCACCCCAATCGACACGCTGCGGCTGTTTTACGATCGTGGCACCAGCTCGTGCCGCTTTCTCAATGACATAATCGACTTCCTGTGCCGTCCTGGCATTATAAGCAAGTGTGAAGCCGGGAAAACCGGTGCTTGTTTCCGGAGGAACATCCGCATTGATATCCTTGCGTAATGCATCAAGCGGAAACAGTTCCAGCTTCGTTCCTCTGTTGTTGAAGAAGACGATATTCGGTGAGTTTTCTTTTACGCTTGTCTCGAAATCCAGGCCATCGCGATAGAAAGCAAGTGACGCTTGCATGTCCTTAACACCTAAGCAAATCAAATTGATTTGGTTCATTTCGGCAAACACTCCTATTGTTTTTTTTGTCGCCGGTTTTTGAGCCATACACTGATGTTAAAAAAGATCATAATTACGGCCGCGGCACTAAGCAAAATCACGAGCAGCAACGTTCCTGTGTTCGTGAAGTTATTGTAGATGCCAATGGATAAGCCGGCTAGCATGATAAATAGGTACATCCAGGTTTTTCTAGTCATAATCGTGCCCCTTTATGGAATGAGTAGGCCAGAAAGCATCTTCTGGGTGATGTGGTTGAGTTCGGGCAGGTCATCTAGAGGGAAGTACCGCAAATCCAGGCTTTCCCCATCAAGCATTGTGAATTCCCCTGAAACGTCGTAAGCCTCATAAACAGAGATGACATTATACACCTCGTCACCATTTGGATACTTGGCATAGAACTCAGGTCCTGAACACATACGCAGGAAGCTGAAACGCTCTGCATGCAGTCCAGTTTCCTCAAAAAGCTCTCGTCTGGCTGTGTCTTCCAGTGATTCTCCGAGCTCCAAAGCGCCACCTGGAAGTCCCCAATCCTTTGTATCCGCTCTGAGCTGTAAGAGCAGCTGGCCGGTTTCATTTCGAACAATGACACCGGCACCAGCCATTACAAGCGGTCGGGTTCCGACTGTTTCACGTAAGTCCATGATATAGTTGGCCAACGTAATTACTTCCTTTCATCCTTCGGGTAGAAGGTATCTTTGCTGCGAGGAAAAAGAGTGTTGGAGATACCGTAGCTGATCAAGTAGCTGACGAGTAAGCAGATGCCAATAATGATTAGATTGTCATGAAGCAAATAAAGCAGTGCGCTTATTCCGCCCAGCACAACATAAATACCAACATTCAAATATAAGCGTTTCGTCTGATTATCGAAATTCATTTTGTACGTCCTTTTCTGTCATACTTTGTATAGCTATTTTTAATCGTGTTTCTAGCTTCAATCATATTACTAGCTTCATTATACCAGTGCCTGGATAAATTCCAAAGAAGAGCGTATATCCGGAATGGTTGTCCCATATAGTGTACAAATGCGCGGTATGGGAGGAAGCACGAATGACTAGAAGATGGATTGCAGGAGCCATAGCAGCTGCGCTGTTTATCATGCTGCTCGCTTACTACGTACCGAAGATTGTCACGACAGAGGAATCTTCCCATTCCTGGTCCTTGCCGTTGGCTGGCAAGACGATTGTCATCGACCCGGGACATGGCGGTGTAGACGGCGGAGCGGAAGGATCAGATGGTACGCAGGAAGCGGGAATTACATTAGCAGTCTCAAAAATGCTGCGGGACTATTTGCAGCAGGCAGGTGCACTCGTCTATCTGACACGGGAAGAGGATGTGGATCTGGCGGATGCGGAAACAAAAGGGCTTTCCCGGCGGAAATCAGAGGATATTCGGAATCGGGTAGCCTTTATAGAAGAGAAGGAAGCAGACTTTTATATAAGCATTCATACGAACGCATTGCTTTCTTCCAAATGGTCTGGAGCCCAGACATTCTTCAATGAAGATAATCCAGGCAGTAAAGCATTGGCAACGTTCATCCAGGATGAAATCAAACGTAATCTGGAAAATACGACGAGGGTGCCGCTGGCATTGAATACGATGTATTTGCTGAAGCACACGGAACCGACGGGAGCGCTTGTCGAAATCGGATTCATGTCAAATCCGAGGGAGCTGGAGCTCTTGAAGGATGTCCCTTATCAGGAGCAGATGGCATTCAGTATTTATGAGGGTATCCTCCGCTATACAACCGAGAAGATGCCGGAAGATGATTGACCGAGCGCCGCTTGCCTAGCTGTCTTAAGAATGTGTTATACTAGCGGTAAAGCAATCTGGAAAACGTTTTCCGGAACAAGCTAGGTAGGGGGCGTTCACATGGTAACAGAAGAAAAAGTACGGGAGCTTCTGAATAATATCGAAGATCCTTTTCTACATACGACGCTAGGAGAAACTGGCGCTATCGCGGACATCCGGATCAAGGAAGAGAAACGGCATGTCAGCGTGAAAATTTTGGTTGGCAAGACGAATACAGCAGAACAGATGCAGCTGCAGCAGGAGATTGTCAATGTCCTGAAAAATGCAGGAGCTGCAACAGTAGGATTGCGCTTTGATCAGCTTCCGCAGGAAATTGTGGAACGCTACAGCCAGTCACAATCCTCCGGTAAGCAGCAAAAATCTTTGCTGGACAAAGATACAAAGACGAAATTCATCAATATCGCCAGCGGTAAAGGCGGTGTTGGTAAATCTACGGTTACAGTCAATTTGGCGGTAGCTCTTGCGCGCATTGGCTTCAAAGTTGGTATCATCGATGCAGATATATATGGCTTCAGTGTTCCGGAAATGATGGGTATCGAGAAACGGCCGGAAGTGGTCGATGACAAAATCACACCGGTGGAACGTTTTGGCGTGAAGATCATCTCGATGGGCTTCTTCGTGGAGGATAATGGACCAGTCATCTGGCGCGGACCAATGCTAGGTAAAATGCTGACAAGCTTCTTCAAAGAAGTACAATGGGGCGATGATCTCGATTATTTGCTTGTCGACCTTCCGCCAGGAACAGGCGATGTGGCTTTAGACATTCATACAATGCTGCCATCCTCCAAGGAAATCATCGTTACAACACCGCATCCTAATGCTGCTTTCGTAGCTGCGCGTGCTGGTCAAATGGCGATTCGCACAGAGCATGAAATCCTTGGTGTTGTAGAAAACATGGCGTACTATGAGGTACAGGCTACTGGTGAGAAAGAATATGTCTTCGGTCAAGGCGGCGGTGACAAGCTTGCAGATGCACTTGATACAGAAGTGATCGGACGCTTGCCTTTGGCACAGCCATACAAGGAAGAAGGAGTCTTTGCACCAGCGGTATATCAAGAAAATCATCCGCTCGGAGATGCGTATGATGACTTGGCAAGGGCGATTCTAGAGAAATATATGCAATAAAAAAGCTGAGAGCATGTTGCTCTCAGCTTTTTCTATTTGTCGAAGCCGCTTGACCCTGTAATATTCGCTCCTTTGATAAAGTACTTCTGGAATACGAAGAACAAGATGATCACAGGCAGCAATACAAGCAAGGAACCTGCCATCAAGTAATTCCATTGTGTACTCGCTTGCTCTTTGAATACTTGCAATCCTATTTGCAGTGTATAAAGATTTTCATCGTTTACATATAGCAAAGGACCGAGGAAATCATTCCATGCGCCGTTAAAGGAGAAGATGGCCACTGTTGCCAAGGCAGGCTTCACAAGAGGCAGGGCAATCTTTCTCCAGATATAGAAGTGGTTTGCACCTTCCATTTTTGCAGCTTCAATCATTTCGTTCGGGATCGTCCGGAAGAATTGACGAAGCAGGAAGATGTTGAACGCACTGCCGAACAGAGCAGGAACGACGAGCGGATAGTACGTATTCAGCCATTCCAGTTTGGCGAACAGGACATACTGCGGAATGAGCGTTACAAAGCCGGGAATCATCATCGTCGATAGGACGATCGTGAATAGGATATTCTTGCCCGGGAATGGAATCTTGGCAAATCCATACGCTATAAAAGCATTCACAAATACGTTGGCTACCACACAAATAAGTGTGATGGTAATTGTGTTCACAGCATACGTCGTGAACGGAGCGGACTGCCACGTATGTACGTAATTCTCCCAATGCCATTCCTGCGGCAGCAGGGTAGGCGGAAACTGCATGATTTCCTCCATCGGTTTGAGAGAGGTACTGACCATCCACCATATTGGTGATAACAGGAAGAGACTGCCGACTACGAGCAGGACCCAATTCAACGATCGCAGCAGGTTATTGTTTAAAACTGGCTTCCTTTGTTCTCGTTTCTTGGCAAGCTGCTTTCTTTCTGCAATATCCATCACTTATCATCCCCCTCGTAATGCACCCATTTTGGTGCAAGCTTCAGGTTTATGATCGTAATGATGAGGACGACAACGAACAGGATCCATGACATTGCCATGGCATATCCCATATCGAACGATTGGAATGCTTTGATCCACATATAAAGGTTATAGAACAGCATGGAGCTTGCCGGTCCTCCAGAGCCATTCTGACTCATAACATATGCTTCTTGGAAGATTTGGAAGCTGCCGATCGTACTAGTTATGATATCGAAGAAAATGACCGGGGTAATTAAGGGTAACGTGATATGTACAAACTTTTTCCACGATCCAGCCCCATCGATATCTGCTGCTTCGTACAAATTTTTGCTGATGCCTTGCATACTCGCTAGATAAAGCAGCATGCTGCCGCCTACACTCCATAGCTTCATGAAGATAAGTGACGGTTTCGTCCAATCCGGATCGAACAGCCAATTCGGCCCATTGATACCGAACCAGGAAAGAACGGTGTTGACAAGGCCTGTTCCGGGATCCAGGAGCTGCATCCAAAGCAAGTAGACGCCGACGCCGGATAAAACGGCCGGAAGATAGAATATTGTGCGGAAAATCCGCATGCCTGGCAGGTTCTGATTCATCAGCATCGAGATGAAGATAGCCCCCATGGTTGTCAGTGGAACAGAGAAAATAACAAAGTACAACGTGTTATAAAGGGATGTCCAAAAAAGGTCATCCCCGGTAAATAACTGATCATAATTCTGTAAACCCACAAAGTTCATGCGGGATGTAATGTTGTAATCGGTGAAGCTTGCGTACAAAGAGAACGCCAGCGGTCCTAATGTGAATGCAAGGAAGCCGATGATCCAAGGGGCAATGAAAATATACCCTTGGAGACTTTCTCGTCTTCCCATTGTCCACCATTTTTTCTTTTTCATCGTATCCCCCCAAAAACTCACCCTATTGTGCTGTTTTTTCTACAAGTTCTTCCACGTCCTGCTGTGCTTTATCCAATGCTTCCTGCGCTGGTTTATTCTCTATCAGGATAGCATCGAGCTGCGGATTGATAAGATTTACATAATCCGGTGCATAAGCAGGCATTGGAGTAAGCAATGTATCGTTCAGGTTCTGTGCTGCCATTTCATAGACCATTTGATCTTTATCTGATTGTTCATCAGATGTTGCTGCACTTTCGGATGCTTCGATATTGGCTACATTATCGAAGTTTTTCACTGCCCAGTATTCCTGTGCTTCCGTGTCAGTTAGATATTTAATGAATTCCCATGCCTCATCTGGGTGAGAAGAGCCTTTCGGAATCTCAGCTACAAATCCGCCGCCCCAGCTTGTGTTGCCGCTGCCAGGTGTTTTCTCCGGTAATGGAGCTACACCAAAGTCAAGATCCGGTGCATAGTCACGTATCTGCGTGTAGAAGGTTGCTGCGTTCGCCATCATACCGAGCGAACCGTCGAAGAAAGGATTGCTCTGCTGACTGTCGATTTGAGATTGGTAACGATTGATGGTATCTTCGCCGTATTTATCCTTCCAGCTCTTGATCCATTCCATCGTATCAACGTTAGTCTCACTGTTAATGACTGGTTCATCATTCTCGTTGAAATAGTTCATGCCTGATCCGTTCAGTAGCCACACGTCAGATCCGACTCCATAAAGCGGGTAGAAGCCAATTCGTTCATACGTATCGCCTGACTTCTCGTCTAGTTTTTCCGCGTACTCTTCGAGCTCTTCCCAAGTTTCGGGAGGCTTGTTCGGATCCAATCCTGCTTCTTTGAAGGCATCTTTGTTATAGAACAGCAGTCGTGTGTCTGTATTGAATGGAATCCCGTAGGAATCGCCTTCATACAATGTTGCGTCCCATAGATTCTCATAGAATCTGCCGGAAATATCGTCTTTTTCTAAAAATGGTGCCAGGTTCTCAGCTTGTCCTTCCTGTCCGCGAAGGGCAGTAGCATTGATGTCATTGATGACAACATCCGGTGGATTATTCGCCGCGATGGCAGCTAATTCTTTTGTCCAGATATCGCCGAATGGTATGTATGTATGTTCTACTACGATTTCGTCTTGCGAGTTATTAAAGTCCTCGATGATTTTGTCTATTACAGGACGGCGGATCTCCGAGCCCCAGAATGTCCAGAAATCAATTTTCACTTTACCGTCTTCGGTCTTTCCTTCTGAAGCTGCAGTTCCTTCTGAGCCGCCGGTAAATCCAGCACAACCCGTCAGGAAGAGGAGTAATGCCAGTGCCAGCAAACTGAATCGTTTCAGCATAGTTTAATTCCCTCCAGTTGATTTATGAAAACGTTTTTCTTTACCCATCGTAAAATAGTTGGAAACGCTTTTATGAGAAGATGATAAATAAGACCTAGGCAGAGATAGTCTGCCTAGGTCTTATAATTTACTTCTCTTTTTGTTTGGATTGTGCTTCTTCTAAAGCTTTTTGGACAGTCTGCATTAGCTTTTGCTCAAACATGGGTGTTTCGGAAGATTCCTGGATCGTTTTCTCCAGCTCCTTACGGAAATCCTGACTCTTCATGACATTTAGCATCTGCTCTTGTACTTTTGGATCTTGCAGCAGCTGCAGCAGCTGCTTTTGGAAATCTGAATCATTCATCAAATCTTTAACGAGCTTCTTTTGCTCAGGACCAATATTTTTCGCGAAGGCTGCAACAAACTCCGGATCCTCGAAACGTTCTTTCCAGAATTTCTGTCCTTCTTCTGAGGTCCATGATTTATTGATAGCATCTTCTACCTTACTTGCATCCAAAGAGACCAGATCCTGCATTGTCTCATCAGACATTACTTCCGAGATGGCTTTTTTGCCTTCGTCTGTTTTCAATATATCGGCGACCATTTGTTTGGTCGTATCATAATCCGGCTGACTGCTTTCCGCGGCTTGCCCGCCCGTGCATGAAGTAAGCACGAATAGGGATAATAACAAGATCGGCGCTAACCGTACAAACATAATCATGTGCTCCTTCCACTGTAGTAAGTACGCTTACTTTGCGCAGAAGGAGCGGGGTTTATGCATTAATTCACTTCTTTCAATTCAGGTGTTCCGCCGGCAATCAGTTCACTGACAGTTACGTAATGATATCCTTTGTTTTTCAGCGCCGGCAGAATAGTCTCCAGGGCTTTTTCTGTTTGTTTAACGGAATCGGAAGCGTGCAGCTGAATGATATCCCCGTTGCTTGCTTCTTCCATGACTTCATCCACGATAAGCTGTGTTCCTGGATTACGCCAGTCCTGCGGATCGACACTATATTGAATGACTTTCAATCCCAGGGTTTCGGACAATTGGATGATTTCAGTATTGAAATCCCCGGTTGGTGCCCGGAGCAGTTCAATATCTTCATGACCGAGTTTACGGAATATTTCTTTTGCATAAGAGAGGTCTTTTCTTATTTGTGCAGGCTCTTGATCGATATAGCTTTTATATCTGTAGCCCATCATTCCCAATTCATGCTTATCCTCGACAATCCGATCAATGATTTGCGGATGACGCTCGGCCCACTCGCCACTGACGAAGAAGGTTGCTTTGACATTCTGTTCCTTCAATTCATCCAGTATAGGGATAGCTTGTGTATCTCCCCAGCTTATATTGAAGGTGAGTGCAATATTAGGCTCTTCCTTGCTCCCTTGTGTCAATGCTGCTGGTTTTTCTTTTGAGGAAAAGACGGAAAGTGAGCTGCTCGTCTCCATCCAGATGATTAACGCTGTGAACATCGCCGCTGCTACGACAAATGCCCACCTTTTCCACTTGTTGAAACGGAATACATAAAAGTGCTGCATGCCTATCATTCCCTTCGCTGTCTCCGTAATGTAGTTCCATTCTATGCATGCCTGTCCGTGAACATGATGCTTGTCTGTTATCCGCTAATGAAAATGACAATATTTTTACAAAAAAACTGAGTCTAATTGAGGTAGTTGGGGGAAACCAATAGGAGAGAACCTCAGAAAGGGGCGTACGTAGTGAAGGCTTACCGCATGGATGCAGAAGAAGTTTTACAGGAACTGGGAACCTCCCGAGATGGTATATCACAGGAAGAAGCACAGCGTAGACTGGAAGCGGATGGATACAATGAATTGAAAAGCAAAGAAAAAGATCCGGTATGGAAGCTGTTCCTTGCCACTTTTAAGGATGCCATGGTCATTGTCCTGCTCGTAGCGGCAGCTGTTCAGCTGGCATTGGGCGAAGTGGTGGAATCCATTATCATCTTCTTGGTCATCTTGCTCAATAGTGTCATCAGTGTTGTTCAGACAAAGAAAGCGGAAAGCTCATTAGAAGCGTTGCAGGAGATGTCAGCTCCATCAGCTAAAGTGGTGCGTAGCGGAGGGAGTAAGACTGTACCAGCTAAGGAACTGACTAAAGGAGATATTGTACAGCTGGATGCTGGGGATTATGTACCGGCAGATGGCAGGCTTATCAGCAGTGAAGCTTTGAAAATCAATGAAGGAATGCTGACGGGGGAATCAGAGGCGGCGGATAAGAAGACTGAGGTAATTGAAGAAGAAGCTTCTATTGGAGATCGTATCAACATGGTACATAGTGGATCGCTTGTAGTGAACGGCCGAGGGAGCTTTATCGTAACAGCGATTGCCCAGGATACTGAAATCGGGCAAATTGCCAATATGATCGAAACGGCAGAATCCAAGCAGACGCCTTTACAGAAAAAACTGGATGAATTCAGCAAAAGACTCGGAATTGCTGTTTTGGTGCTGTGTATCTTGATTTTCGCTGCTCAGGCTGCGCGCCTTTGGTTTGGAGATGCTCAAACAGACATGACACAAGGTTTTCTCAATGCCTTCACTTTTTCTGTGGCAGTAGCAGTGGCTGCAATTCCAGAAGCACTATCTTCTATTGTTACAATCGTCATGGCAGTGGGCACGACCAAGATGGCTAAGCAGCAGGCAATCATCCGCAGGCTTCCGGCAGTAGAAACACTTGGTTCTACTCGCGTGATTTGTACAGATAAGACAGGAACCCTGACACAAAACAAAATGACTGTGACGGATACATTCCTTCCTGGGAAAAGCGAAGGGATATCTGAAGATGAGTCAGTACGGAGCAGAGCAGAGAAGTTGCTTCTGTATATCGCAGTTCTTTGTAACGACTCTAGTGTAAGTGAAGAAGGCGCGGAAATCGGAGATCCAACTGAAACGGCGCTGATCCACTTCGGAAAGAAGATGGGGCTGGATCCAGCTCGGCTGCGAAAAGAGAAGGAGCGGGAAATGGAGCTGCCTTTTGACTCGGATCGAAAAATGATGTCCACTGTCTATCGATTGGATGGGGAAAGGCTGATGCTGACTAAGGGCGGACCAGATGTTATGTTTGAAAGATGCACGCACATCCTGATTGATGGAGAAGAACAATCATTGGATGAAATGCGTCTTAAGGAAGTAATGGAACAGAACGAAAAATTCTCCGATAATGCGCTCCGTGTACTGGCGTATGGTTATAAGAAGATACCCGATGATAAGCGTTCATTGGAGGTCCAAGATGAACAAGATCTAGTACTAGTCGGTCTCACTGCGATGATCGATCCTCCGCGCGAAGCTGTACCGGCCTCTATTGCAGAAGCAAGAAGTGCTGGTATTCGCAGTATCATGATTACAGGTGATCATAAAACAACGGCACAGGCAATTGGAAAAGAAATCGGATTGATGGAGGAAGGGGATCTTGCTCTGACAGGCAAGGAACTGGATGCACTCTCTGATGCAGAGCTGGATGAGAAGCTTGGCCGGATTTCTGTCTATGCCCGCGTATCACCGGAAAACAAAATCAGGATTGTCCGGGCGTGGCAGAACAAAGGATCCATTACTGCTATGACCGGAGATGGTGTGAACGATGCACCTGCACTGAAGCAAGCGGATATAGGAATAGCCATGGGGAGCGGAACAGATGTAGCAAAGGATTCATCCGCTATGGTGCTGGCGGATGATAACTTTGTCTCTATCGTCAACGCTGTCGGAGTAGGACGCACGGTGTTTGATAATATCAAAAAGGCGATAGGCTATCTGTTTGCTGGAAACCTTGGTGCGATTATCGCGATTCTCTTCGCGGTCTTTCTGAATATGCCGAACCCATTCACGGCACTGCAGTTGCTGTTTATCAACTTAATCAATGACTCCCTTCCGGCGCTTGCTCTTGGTATGGAGAAGGAAGAGCCGGATGTCATGAAACGAAAACCTCGTGATATAAACGAAGGGATATTCTCCGGCGGGACGCTTCAAAGTGTAATCGTTAGAGGGGTGCTGATAGGAGCAGCAGTGATTGTTTCCTTCTATATTGGACTACGGCATTCTGATGAAATGGGAATAGCAATGGCCTTCACGACACTTATACTGTCCAGGACGCTCCAAACGTTTTCTGCTAGATCCAATACACAGACCATTTTCAAAGCAGGCTTTCTTACAAACAAGTATGTACTCGGTGCAGTAGCTATTTGTTTTCTGCTTTATGGCATCACAGTATTGCCGGGGGTACGCAGTATCTTCTCTATTCCGGAGGCATTCGGATGGAGAGACTGGTCCATCGCAACAGGGCTTGCTCTTGCGGCTGTCATCCTGATGGAGATCATCAAAGCTATACGTAATAGAAGATAATAAAGAGACAAGCTCCGTTCAAAACGGGGCTTGTCTTTATGTTAAAATAGAATAATGAGTGCTCTGGATGGGCCGCCAGTCTGTTAACTGAGATGCTCCATAGAAGGGCCTCACGGCAGCTTTTGAATTTTAATAGAAAAAAGATGTTGACGTATATAGAAATAGGTCGTATACTGTTAAACGGCGCTAAGATAAGACGAAAAAACACGCCAAACAGATTATCAAGTTTTTTAAAAAAAGGTTGTTGACAGAAACAACCGAGACATGATAAGATGTTCTAGTCGCCGAAACAAGCGACAACAACTTGATTCTTGAAAA
>NZ_NPBF01000039.1 GCF_002272135.1 Virgibacillus sp. 7505
CAAGATGAAATCCCTGATCCAATAAGGATCAGGGATTTTTTTATATGGCGGAATGAAGTTGATGAGAGAATTTCCATTGAGGCTCCACCTCTTGAATTTCAAATCGTTGAATTGCTTTAATTAGCTGGATATGCAGCTCCTGTTCCAGGTCTTCTTTCCATGCATATGATGCAGAGCTGCTCAATTTTCTGATCTTTGGCTGAAATCGAATTAGTATAGCTTCCAGTGCGGCTGTATCTTCTGCCTTTGCTTTAATTGTAAGTTCAAGCAATGTGGTCAATTTTAGCTACCTCCTTTTTGAATCTGTTCTATTAGAACTTGCAGTGTTTGTTCCAGGCGCTTAATGTTCTGCTCGAGTCGAATGAGCAAGTAAAATGAGACTACTATAGGAAAGCCAAGGTTACCAATCATGGAAATAATCGTTTCTGTTGTCATGGCGCGTCTCCTTCCTGTAAGACTGAACGGAGTTTCCTAAGTGCTGATTGAACTGACTTTGAAACAGCTTGTTGGGAAATGTCCAGCTTCTCAGCAATTTCAGTATGGGTCAGCTGATGGATAAAATGGAGCTCTAAATTTTGTTTCTGTTTAGAAGGCAAATCCTGAATAGCAGTTAAAAGAGCAGGATCATGGATGGCCTGTTCCCAGCTGTACACAGTCTGGTCTTCCTTGGCTACGAGCATCTCCTTCTTACTGGTTTCTTGGTCTTCGCCAGCAGGCTGGTCAAGCACAGTTAATTCCCTTCCTTGCAGTGCGGCTGTTTGTTTGCTGTAATTCCTCGCATAGTAGCTAAGAGTCATCGTTAGGTAGTTCGTTAATTGTATTTCTGTATAAAATTGCTGAAAAGCAGAATTAAGCTTTCGCAGGTTTGCCTCAGAAGGATAACGTTCTGCTTGTTCGTAAACGATGCGGTGCTGTTCCTCTTTCAGGAATCCTTGTATCAAGGCTGGATTTGGATGAAATTTTCCTTGTTCGGGTTTTTCCTTGCTGCACATCATTATGTTCCCCCTTTCAACCAAAAACGAACATATGTTCTATTTCAGTGTAAAAAAAATCAGCCTTTTTGAAAAGACTTTTTCGGATAGTCCCAACCTGCTTGTCCAATTGCGTTTCCTGTTGCAGTTTTCAGAAGCAAGTTTCCTCCTTCTCCTATAGTTTATAAAAGGCCATCGGCACCTCATATGACAACGTCAATACGTACAAACCGTACAAACAACATCTGTCTCAGTTGAACATAAACTTAGAATACAAGATTAGCAGGTATGAAGTTCGTTAGTTTAGGAGAAACTAACCTAACGGAGGTGGAGAATGATGAGCAAAAGCTGTTTATGCGGTATTTGTGACCAAGAGAAACAAGAAGGTATACATCTTTATCGCTTATTTATCTGCAGGGAATGTGAGCAGAAAATCATCGAGACGGAACCGAAGGAAGTACAATACCATTACTTTGTGAAGAAACTTCGGAACTTAAATCAAATGACATTTCATTAAAGCCTAAGCCAGGCTTTTTTCTTTTTGTATGTGTGCGTATAATAAATGAAAAAGCTCAAAGGAAGAATGAAATGAATCAGTTAGATACGCCGCTATACGATAGGTTAGTACAGTTTGCTAGGCAGGATCCAATTTCGTTCCATGTGCCAGGACATAAGCATGGAATGCTCTTTGAAGAGGGATCATTCTTTCAAACTGCTGCATTGCTCGATCAGACGGAGCTGACAGGGTTGGATGATCTGCATGCTCCTGAAGGGGTTATAGCAGAGGCACAGGAATTGGCTGCGTCTTTTTTTGGGGCACAGCATACACGATTTTTAGTGGCTGGAAGTACGGTAGGAAATATTGCGATGATACTCGGGAGCATCAAAAGAAATCAAATCGTTCTCGTGCAGCGCAACTGTCATAAATCAATACTGAACGGACTGGAGCTCGCTGGCGCCAAGCCAGTCTTTTTGGCACCTGCGTATAATGAGGAGAAAGGGAGATATACCCATCCCACGCCGAAAACGATACAGAAAGCGATCCAAAGGTATCCAGAGGCAAAAGCACTCATATTGACGTATCCGGATTATTTCGGCACGGTATTTGATTTAAAAGAAACCGTAGAGATGGCACATGCAAGCAGGATACCAGTTTTAGTCGATGAGGCGCATGGAGTTCATTTAAAGACCGCCAAGACACTTCCTTTAAGCGCATTAGAAGCAGGAGCGGATGTTGTCGTCCAGTCCGCTCATAAGATGGCACCTGCACTTACGATGAGTTCCTATCTTCATCTGAATAGCGAGTTTATCTCCATTTCTTCTATTGATCGTTACTTGAGGATGCTGCAGTCCAGCAGTCCGTCTTATTTGCTGCTGGCTTCACTTGATACAGCCAGGAAGTACTTGGCTACGCGTACAGAAAGAGATATGGAAATACTCCGCACTGCTGTCGACGCTTTTCGAAAACTACTGTCTGCGTCGGATTTATGGGAAGTGGAAAAGCAGGATGGCGATTGGCTGAAAATAGTTTTGCGTGTACATGCGGGTTATCAGCCAAGACAGCTTGCCAATATGCTGGAGTCATCCGGTATTTATCCGGAATTGGTCACGGATCGGCATATTTTGCTTGTCCATGGATTAGAAGCACTATCAGATGACGATTTGAATTTTGTCAGAACAGCTATTAGTGATATGGAAGCACCAGCATTCATCCCACCTGTCCAAGCAGCTCACCTTTTCTCTGAGCCGGTACAGGAGCTTGCTGTAAGCTATGCAGAGATGGAAGAGCAGCAGCCAGTCCTTACAAAATGGGATGAGGCTATCGGCTGTATTGCAGCAGAATCGATTATTCCTTATCCTCCAGGTATACCGGTACTTGCAAAAGGAGAAATCGTTACAAAACAGCATGTGGAAATGATACAATTATGGAAGAATAGCAGCATCTCTTTTCAAAATGAACATATTGAAGAAGGGATGCTAACGTATAGAGGCACAAACGAAGGAGAATTATTTTGACAGGATTGTTTATCACGCTGGAGGGCGGCGAAGGAGCAGGAAAGACTTCTGCAGTACCTCTTTTGACAGCTCGTTTAGAAGAACAAGGCTATCAGGTGCTTGCTACACGGGAGCCAGGCGGTATCGAGATAGCGGAGGCGATCCGGGCAGTGATTCTGGATCCGGCCAATACGAGCATGGATGGCCGTACCGAGGCACTGCTTTATGCAGCTGCCAGAAGACAGCATCTGGTGGAAAAGGTGTGGCCGGCGCTGAAAAAGGGAATGATTGTACTATGCGATCGTTTTGTGGACAGCAGTTTGGCTTATCAGGGCTATACACGCGGTCTAGGGATGGAAGAAGTGATGGAAATCAATCGATTTGCTGTTGAAACTACCATGCCGGATTTGACATTATTCTTTGATATTTCCCCAGAAGCAGGATTAGCACGAATTTCGGAGAATAAAGGTAGAGAACAGAATCGGTTGGACTTGGAAGCACTATCCTTCCATGAAAGTGTCTATGAAGGATATCGGATTCTTCGGGAACAATACAAGGACCGTTATGTGACACTAGATGCTTCCAAACCGCTTGCTGACGTAGCTGAAAATGCTGTGCAAGCGATCATGGCTTTTTTGCAAAACAAAGAAAAGTGATGGAAAAGACATGAGGAGGAAATAAGATGAAACTAGTATTAGCAATTATTCAGGATAAAGACAGCAACAGGCTGACAGATGCACTCGGAGATAAGAATTTCAAAACAACTAAACTATCCACTACAGGCGGTTTCCTGAAAGCAGGGAATACGACGCTGATGGTTGGTTGTGAGGACGATCAAGTCGATGATGTGCTTGATATTATCAAGGACAATTGCAGTCAGCGTAATCAGATGGTAGCACCAATATCTCCAATGGGGGGCAACGCGGATTCCTATATTCCGAACCCTGTCAAAGTAGAGGTTGGCGGAGCTACTGTTTTCGTACTTCCTGTCGATTCCTTTATAAAGTTCTAAAAAAAGGAGACAATACCGTTGAAAATCGGTCCGGAGTTACGCGCGCAGCTGGATGCTGCACGTAAGAATACAACACAGGCACCAGCTGAGCCGAAGAGGTTTCAGGATTTGGTGCAGTCCCAGAGCAGGAAACTGCAGGGACAGGAACTGCAGCAGCTGATCACGGACATCACCAAGCAAGGGGAACGGCTTGCGCGTACGCGCTCGTTCCGTGAGCTTGCTTTGTATAAACGTAAGATTAAGAAGTTCATGGAAGATGTAAAGGACAACGGGATGGAGCTGCATCATGAGCATTCCTGGAACCAGCATGGGTCCCGGAAGCTTACGACTGTGCGGCTGATCGATGAGAAGCTGATGGAGCTGACGGAAATCCTGATGGATCAGGAGAAACAGCAAATCGGTGTACTCGGTCTGATCGGAGAGATCAAAGGGCTCCTTTTCAATCTTTACACGTGAAGTAACTGATAAAGGAAGAACGTTATGTTAAATTGGGCTGACATGTCTACTAAACAGCCTGTTGTCAGTAAGATGCTCGTCAACAGCCTGAAACGCGATCGTATTTCTCATGCCTACATATTCCAAGGATCGCGTGGAACTGGCAAATCAGCATTAAGCCGCTTGTTTGCCAAGAGTATCTTTTGTAAAAACCGCAAGGACGCAGAGCCTTGCAATGCATGTAAGGATTGCCGCCGCATCGATTCTGGCAACCATCCGGATCTCCATTGGATCGTTCCGGATGGTGCCTCCATAAAAAACGATCAGATTCTGCAGCTGCAAAAGGAATTTTCTTATACAGGTATGGAATCCGATCGTAAGGTATATGTAATGGAAGACGCAGATAAAATGACAGCCAATGCATCCAATCGACTGCTCAAGTTTCTTGAAGAACCAGGTGCCCATACAACAGCGATCCTATTGACGGAAAATAGTCAGGCATTGCTTCAGACAATTCAATCCAGATGTCAGATACTCGCACTGCAGCCTTTACATGAAGGACAGTTCGAGGAATTGCTGGTTTCGGAAGGTCTGCCGCAGTCAACAGCCCGACTTTTGTCCCAGCTGACGCAGAATTATGAGGAAGCAATGGAGATTTCCGGTCAAGAGTGGTTTGCTAAAGCGCGAAAATTAGTGGTACAATTAGTAGAAGTGCTGGAAACCAGGCCTAACGAAGCGCTTTTGTTTATCCATAGTCAATGGATGCCTGTGATGAAGGATCGCGAGCTGCAGCAGCTGGCGTTACATCTGCTATTATTGTGGTTTAAAGACATAATCTATCTTTATGCTGACAGGCCGGATTCCATTATCTATATACAGGAGAAAGACAGGCTTGAGAACAGCCTTCGCCATTGGACAAGGCAGCGAGCTACTGATAGCTTGCAGTCCGTTATGGAAGCGAAACGCCAATTAGACCAGAATGTCCATCCTGCACTTGTTATGGAAAAATTAACACTTCAGATGCAGAGGTGAATGGGTAGATGCAAGTCATTGGTGTCCGTTTTAAAAAGGCGGGTAAAATCTATTACTTCGATCCGGGCAAACTTTCGGTTGCTTTGGACGATTATGTTATTGTAGAGACTGTTCGCGGCGTAGAATTTGGACGAGTTGTGCTTGCAGATAAGCAAGTGGATGAAGAGGATGTCGTCCTTCCTCTGAAAAAAGTCATTCGTATCGCAACAGACAAAGATAAATTTACCGTAGCGGAAAATACAGAGAACGCTGCGCAGGCACATAAGGTTTGTGAGAAGAAGATTCGAGAGCACAAGCTCGACATGAATCTGGTCGAAGTCGAATATACCTTCGACCGAAATAAAGTCATCTTTTACTTCACAGCAGACGGCCGGGTTGATTTCCGGAACCTGGTGAAGGATCTGGCTGCAGTCTTTAAGACTAGAATCGAACTCAGACAGATTGGGGTGCGGGATGAAGCGAAGCTGCTGGGCGGTATTGGTCCTTGCGGCAGAATGCTTTGCTGCTCCACTTTCCTGGGGGATTTCGAGCCGGTATCAATCAAGATGGCAAAGGATCAGAATCTATCGTTGAATCCAGCGAAGATTTCTGGTCTATGCGGACGGCTGATGTGCTGTCTGAAGTATGAAAATGATGAGTATGAAGAGGCGAAACGTGAGCTTCCGGATTTGGGTGAAGCGATTCGGACTTCTTACGGATCGGGTAAGGTAGTCGGCTTGAACATTTTGGAACGGTTGATTCAGATTGAAGTGCCGGAGAAGGAACGGGTTATTGAGTATACCTTAGATGAACTGATCGAAGAAGGAGTTATCTCAACGCAAGCCATGGAATAATGGGGTGGAGAGACGGTGAATAAGAAGGAAATACTGGAGCATGTCACACAGATGGAAGAGCAAATCGGACAGCTGTACAAGCAGTTGGGTGATGTAAAGGGTCATGTAGCGGAGCTATTGGAAGAGAATAACCGTCTGACGGTCGAAAACCATCACCTGCGCAATCGTCTTGATGGTCAAGCTGAACAGGAACAGAAAGCCGGAAGCATTGCCACACCGTCCAAGGATGCACAGATTGGTGAAGGATATGATAACCTGGCGCGTTTATATGAAGAAGGTTTCCATATCTGTAATGTGCATTTCGGCAGTCCGAGACGTAATGAAGATTGCTTGTTCTGTTTGACATTCTTGAATAAGAATAAATGATGTGGCGGCCTTTCTTACAAATTAGTAGGGAAGGCCCTTTTTTGTAAAAAAATCAGAAGGGAATTAATTGTATGGTGGAACTAAAAGGGGATGAGCGGCTGGATTACTTGCTTGCTGATGAAAATATGCGCATTATCCAGAGCCCGACTGTATTTGCCTTTTCATTGGATGCAGTGCTCCTGGCTGACTTTGCATCAATTCCAATTTCGAAAGGGAGAATATTGGACTTATGCTCCGGTAATGCCGTAATCCCATTATTGCTCAGTAAAAGGACAAGAGCACAAATAACAGGTGTCGAGATTCAGGAGCGTCTATATGATATGGCAGTGCGGAATGTTGTACTGAATGGGCTGGAGGATCAAGTGGAGATGATACATGGTGATCTGAAAGAGATGCCAGCTGTATTAGGGAACGGTCCTTTTGATGCGATTACGTGTAATCCTCCTTATTTCAAAACACCAAGCAAAAACGAGCAAAACCTGAATGAGCATTTAACCATTGCCCGGCATGAAATCATGTGCACGTTGGACGATGTTATTCTAGCTTGCAGGAAACTGGTGAAACCAGGCGGCAAGGTCACCCTGGTTCATCGTCCGGATCGGCTGCTGGATATTGTCACCAGTATGCGTGAGCAGAAAATCGAACCAAAACGGATGAGACTTGTCTATCCGAAGCCCGGGAAAGAAGCAAATATCCTCCTGATTGAAGGCGTCCGTAATGGCAATCCTGGGTTGAAGATTTTGCCGCCGCTGTATTCTCATAAGCAAGGCGGAGGATATACTGAAGAATTAGAGGAAATCCTGTATGGCAGCAAATGAGCATATGGTCTATATGCTGAAATGCAAGGATGGAAGTCTGTATACTGGATATACAAACGCGCTCGCCAAACGCTTAAAGCAGCATGCTTCCGGCAAAGGTGCAAAATATACAAAGGGCAGGGGTCCATTCATCCTTGTTTATATCCGAGGTTTCGATTCCAGGCAAGCTGCTCTCAAAGAGGAATACAGGATCAAGCAGCTCCCGAAAAATCGAAAATGGGCGCTAATCCAGGAAGGAGGAAAACCATATGCAATCACAGAAAAGCTTTGAAGAACGCCAGACAGGTACCCTGTTCATCATTCCTACGCCGATAGGAAACCTGCAGGATATTACGTTAAGAGCACTAGAGACGTTAAAACAAGTACATACTGTCGCTGCAGAGGATACACGGAATACGAAGAAACTGTTCAATCATTTTGAAATTCCAACACCGCTTATAAGCTACCACGAGCATAACCGGAAAGCGCGCGAGAAGATGCTTCTCGATTTGCTGGAAGATGGAAAAGATGTTGGTCTGGTTAGCGATGCCGGTATGCCGGCTATTAGCGATCCGGGCCAGGAGTTGGTTCAAGCAGCTGCTGCAGCTGATTATCCAGTTGTCGTACTGCCAGGAGCTAATGCGGCGCTCGTTGCATTGGTCGGATCAGGCCTTTCCACAGATGCTTATCAATTTTATGGTTTCCTGCCGCGGAAAAAGAAGGAATTGACAGGAGAGTTAGAGAAATTGCGGAAAGTCGCGGCAACTCTGATTTTCTATGAAAGTCCGCATCGATTAAAGGAAACACTCGCTGCCTTGCAGGAGGTTTTTGGGAACCGAAGGATAGCGCTTGGCCGAGAGCTGACAAAGCGATATGAAGAATTTCTGAGAGGAACCATACAAGAAGCACTGGATTGGGCTTCCTCTGAAACAGTGAGAGGCGAGTTCTGCCTTGTTGTAGAAGGAGCTTCAGAAGCAGAGCAGCTGGAAGAAGTCGAAGCTTTTTGGCAGAGTATGAGTGTGCAGGAGCATGTCGACTGGTATATAGAGCAGGAGGGATTACCCTCAAAACAAGCAATCAAGCAAGTAGCTGTAGATCGTCAGCTCCCTAAACGAGATGTGTACCAGGCTTATCATGTCGAATAAATAGAAAAACCGCTCCAGTACGGAGCGGTTTTTTATTATTTGTTCAGACGTGTTTGGATTTCGTTGATTAGCTCTTCTGCACCTTCGCGGCTAAGAACCAGTTTACCGTTAGCCAAAGACAAGTTGTCATCGGAGATCTCACCAGTAATATGGCAAGTCATGTTCGGTTTGTATTTTTTAAGGATGATGCGGTCATCATCTACGTAGATTTCCAAAGCATCTTTCTCGTTGATTCCTAGTGTGCGGCGCAATTCGATTGGAATAACAACTCTTCCCAATTCGTCGACTTTACGTACAATACCTGTTGATTTCATATAATGTTTCTCCTCTCGGGTGTTTATATATGTTTATTCGTCATTATTCGACAATTTAACTATTGAATATCGTACCAGTGATTGACATAAGTGTCAATTCAAAAATCTTGCAGTTAAGCATGTTGCTGACAGTAAAAACATAAGAAAGGGAATAACATGGGTACTTCATACTATTATAGTGGTTGTATATGTAAAAATAGTAAATTAAATAGGGATATCTAAATAGAAGGATGATAGGAGAGTTATGTCGAATGCTCGACATAATTCGACACATTTGCTTTATGTGTCGGATTATTACCATAGAAATACGTATATGTGCTTATTTTTATGTCGCATCCGCCAAGAAAAAAATTTCTGCTGGATTGGAATTTATGTCGGAAAGTCGCTACAATAGAGATAAGTGTAATAGCGATACGAGTAGCTCACGCTGGTGGGCTTTTTTCTTAATGGAGGGTAAGCACATGCAGAAAGAGAATAAAACGTTTTATATTACTACGCCAATCTACTATCCGAGTGGCAAGCTGCACATCGGACATGCCTATACGACAGTAGCTGGAGATGCGATGGCTCGCTATAAGCGTCTGCGCGGATATGATGTCGCGTATTTGACGGGTACGGATGAGCATGGTCAGAAAATCCAGCGCAAAGCAGAAGAACAAGGTATAACTCCGCAGCAATATGTGGACAACATCGTAAAAGATATCAAAGCTTTATGGAAGACACTTGAGATCACCAATACAGATTTCATCCGCACTACTGAACCCCGTCATAAGGAAACCGTGCAGAAAATCTTCTCCAGACTATTGGAACAGGATGATATTTACCTGGACCAATATGAAGGCTGGTATTGTACTTCCTGTGAATCCTTCTTCACGGAAACACAGCTGGACGATGGCAGATGTCCGGACTGCGGCGGTCCGGTCGATCGGGTAAAAGAGGAGTCTTATTTCTTGCGGACTAGCAAATATGCAGACCGCCTGCTGAAGTATTATGAAGAAAATCCTGAATTCATCCAGCCAGTGAGCCGGAAGAATGAAATGATCAATAACTTCATCAAGCCTGGTCTGGAAGACTTGGCAGTTTCCCGTACATCATTTGAATGGGGACCGAAAGTGCTTGAGAATCCGAAGCATGTTATTTATGTATGGATTGATGCGCTATCCAACTATATAACTGCACTCGGATATGGCTCCGATGATGACAGTCTTTATCAGAAATACTGGCCAGCGGATGTTCATTTGATGAGTAAAGAGATTGTCCGTTTCCATACAATTTACTGGCCGATCATGCTGATGGCATTGGATCTGCCGCTGCCGAAGAAAGTATTCGCACACGGCTGGATTTTGATGAAAGACGGCAAGATGAGTAAATCAAAAGGGAATGTCGTGAGTCCGGTTGATTTGAAGGAGCGCTATGGTCTTGATCCGCTGCGCTACTATTTGCTTCGTGAAGTACCATTCGGCGCAGACGGTGTGTTCACGCCGGAAGGCTTCGTCGATCGTACGAACTTTGATTTGGCAAATGACCTTGGTAACTTGCTGAACCGTACAGTAGCCATGATCAGTCAATACAAAGAAGGAATTGTGCCGGCTTATGTTGCCGGAGAGACGGAATTTGAGCAGGCATTGGAAGAAATGGCGAAACAAACTGTCAAGGAAGTAGAAGACGGAATGGAGAACATGGAGTTTTCCGTTGTTCTTTCGAAAATCTGGCAGCTAGTCAGCCGAGCGAATAAATACATCGATGAAACGAAGCCTTGGGTGCTGGCAAAAGACGAAGCGCAAGCGGACCGTCTTGGAAACGTGCTTGCTCACCTTGCAGAAGTGCTGCGCCAAGTAGCTATTTTGCTTCGTCCATTCCTTGTTGAAACACCTGCTAAGATCTTTGCGCAGCTTGGTGTAGAGGAAGCAAGCCAAGACTGGGATACGCTTCTGGCAACAGAAGTGAAAGCAGGCCGTCAAGTGAAGAAAGAAGGCCCGATCTTCCCTCGTCTGGATGCGAAGGTAGAAGTGGAAGCGATCAAGAACATGATGAAAGTTCCTGAACCAGAGAAAAAAGAACAGCCGAAAAAAGAGCAGGAAACTGCCAAACTTCCTGAAGTGCAGTATGAGGACTTTGCGAAGCTTGAGTTCCGCGTGGCGGAAGTTATTGCTGCTGATAAAGTGAAGAAAGCAGATAAGCTACTGAAGATCCAGCTTGATTTGGGAACAGAGAAGCGTCAGGTCATTTCTGGTATAGCAGAGCATTATACTCCAGAAGAGCTTGTCGGCAAAAAAGTGATTTGTGTGGTGAATCTGAAGCCGGTTAAGCTTCGCGGGGAGATGTCCGAAGGGATGATCTTGTCCGGGGAAAGTGCAGACGGCAAGCTTGCGCTGGCAACAGTGGAGTCGGACTTGCCGAATGGATCGATCGTAAAATAATAAATGAGGGGGAGACGCTTGCACGCAAGCGTTTTTCCTTTTTTAACAGATAGAAAGGACATTTGCTATGTTATTTGATACACATGCTCATATTAATGATAAGCAGTTTGCGGAAGACCGCGAAGAAATGCTGCAGCGGGCAAAGGATGCGGGCGTCTCCCGCCTTGTAGTTATTGGCTGTGATGCGGATGGAATCACCTCTGCAATCGAGCTTGCGGAGAAATACGATTTCGTATACGCAGCAATCGGCTGGCATCCTGTCGATGCAATTGATATGACAGATGCCGACCTGGATAGAATCGAGGAGCTTTCGGCACATCCAAAGGTTGTGGCGATCGGTGAAATGGGTCTGGATTACCACTGGGACAAGTCACCGAAGGATATTCAAAAGGACGTGCTGAGAAAGCAGATTCAGCTGGCTAAACGCGTCAAGCTGCCGATCATCATTCATAATCGGGAAGCGACGCAGGATATCATTCCGATCTTAAAAGAAGAAAATGCAGCTGAAGTCGGAGGCATCATGCATTGCTATAGTGATGAAGCGGATCTTGTACAAGAGTTTTTGGACATGAATTTCTATATTTCCCTTGGCGGACCTGTCACTTTTAAAAATGCTAAGGCACCGAAGGAAGTAGCGAAAATCGTGCCAGCTGATCGGCTGCTTATTGAAACAGATTGTCCGTATCTGGCACCTCACCCTAACCGCGGCAAACGCAATGAACCAGCTTACGTGAAGTTAGTAGCTGAACAAATCGCTGAGCTGCGCGGCATCGGCTACGAGGAATTGGCAGAGCTGACAATGCGGAATGCAGAAAGACTATATCAAATTAAATCATAGAGGGTATAACGTGCAAATTAAAGAAGTGATTGTCGTAGAAGGCAAAGACGATACTGCGAAGATAAACCAGGCCATCCAGGCAGATACGATTGAAACGAACGGATCTGCCATACATGCAGGTATCATTGAACAAATTAGACATGCGCAAGCGAAGCGCGGTGTAATCATTTTTACTGATCCTGATTATCCCGGTGAGCGTATTCGTCATATTGTCTCCCAGGCGGTGCCTGGTTGTAAGCATGCGTTCCTGTCAAAGGACAAAGCGCGTGCGCGTAATAACAAAGGAATAGGGATTGAGCATGCTTCAGCTGAATCGATTCGGACAGCCCTGGAGCAAGTGTATGAGATGAGCGAGCAGTATGAACCGGAGATCTCCAGGGAAGCTGTCATAGCATACGGTCTCCTTGGCGGGCCAAGGGCAAAGCAGCGGCGGGAAAAGCTGGGAGAAAGACTGGCAATCGGCCATACAAATGGCAAGCAGCTTATCAAACGACTTGCTATGTTCCGGATCCCGGAGCAGTTGTTTGTCGAAACGATGCAGCAAATTATACAGGAGGAAGACAATGACGAATGAACGGCATATTGCCACACCGACAAGGACGAAGGAACTGCTTAAGAAATATAACTTTTCCTTCAAGAAAAGCCTCGGGCAAAATTTCCTGATTGATACGAATATCCTGCGCAATATCATCCATCACGCAGGAGTGACAGAAGACATTGGTGCGATTGAAATCGGACCGGGGATGGGTGCATTGACGGAGCAGCTGGCTATCGCAGCAGATAAAGTATTGGCTTTTGAGATAGATCAGCGTCTATTGCCTATCCTGGAGGATACATTGTCTCCATATGATAATGTGAAGGTCGTGAATGAGGATATCCTGAAAGCAGACGTGCAGCAGGAGCTGCAGGGCTATTTCGGAGATCAGGAAGTGAAGATTGTCGCAAACCTGCCTTATTATATTACAACGCCGATCCTGATGAATCTGCTTACGCGGGATCTTCCTATCTCAAGCATTACAGTCATGATTCAAAAAGAAGTAGCAGACCGTATGGCTGCTTCTCCGAATACGAAAAGCTACGGTTCCCTATCACTGGCAGTCCAGTATTACACACAGGCAGCAGTCGTAATGACTGTACCAAAAACGGCATTTATGCCGCAGCCGAATGTGGATTCTGCTGTTCTTCATCTTGAGCTGCGCAAGGAACCGCCAGTCCGTGTAGATGATGAAAAATTCTTCTTCGACTTGATTCAAGCGTCCTTTGGTCAACGCAGGAAGACGCTTCGCAACAACTTAAATAGACATTTTGCGTCGCGTTTCTCGAAGGAGGAGCTGGAGGATATCATGATCGAAGCTGGAATCGATGGCACAAGAAGAGGAGAGTCGCTGTCAATGGAGGAATTTGCTGCTCTGGCGAATACCTTTACAGCTAAAGGCTGAACATTTTTGCCCATCCATCATACGCTGTAGGAGAAAGCTTTGGTGGGTGAGGTGAACGGAATGGATTTGGCGATTGGTGATATCGTCACTAGAATATCATATAAACACGATTTATTGTTCCGTGTATCCAGCTTTACAGCCAATAAGGTCATTCTGCATGGGGAAGACATGCGTCTCATAGCAGATGCCCCCCGGGATGATCTTGTAAAGACTGGAACACGTGAAATAACGAAACGCAAGAAAACGTGGCAGGATAAAGAAGATTACTCCTACCGCCTCTTTCGCCAGGATTACCTGCTGATGAAGGATAAGCGGGATTATGAATCAACCTCAGGTTATCATCATAGCCCAAATTACTTCCAAATTCCTGCGAAGGTACTCCACATAGATGGAGATAAGACATATTTGAAAAAATGCATCGATTTTTATCAGCGTTTCGGTATCCAAGTACATGGTGTCCATCTGCATGAAAAAGAAATGCCTCTTCAAATTGCTTCCCTTCTGGAGAAGATCCAGCCAGATATTATTGTCATCACAGGACATGATGCTTTTCAGAAGAACAAAGGAGATAAGCAGGATATCCGAGCTTACCGGAACTCCCAGTATTTTGTCGAAACAGTGCGGGAGGCACGCAGGCTATATCCGCATTTGGATCAATTAATCATCTTTGCTGGCGCATGCCAATCCCACTTTGAATCCCTGATACGAGCAGGAGCGAATTTTGCAAGCTCACCAAGCAGGATCAACATCCATGCCTTGGATCCGGTTTATATTGTCGCCAAGGTCGCATTCACGCCGTTTATGGAAAAAGTGGGGGTATGGGATGCTCTCCGAAATACATTGACAGGAGAACGCGGTCTTGGCGGTATCGAAACGCGCGGCCTGCTGCGGACAGGATTGCCTTTTGTGGATCCAGATGAGGAAAAGGAAGAGGACTCCTAGACGCCTGCGAAATCGTAAATTTACCACTGATGCATAATTTTGTATGGATTTGAAAGAATAAAGTGAAATAAGAAACATTTAATCTTTTCATTGACATCAAAATTGGTATGCTGTTATAATAAAAAGTTTTATTTGACTCTATACCTAAAATATGCTATGATTAGATCAGTGAGGTGGAGTGCAGTGGCTAAAACATTAGTGGAAATTAAGCAGGGTCTGGAAGGACAAATTGGTAAACGTTTAAAATTGAAAGCTAATGGTGGGAGAAAGAAAACCATCGAACGTTGCGGAGTACTTGCAGAAACGTATCCAGCTGTATTCATCGTAGAACTTGATCAAGATGAAAATGCGTTTGAGCGTGTCTCCTATAGCTATGCAGATGTCTTAACCGAAACAGTCGAACTAGATTTTGATACGGATGATTTGAACGAAATTGCGAAATAACGCATGAACGAAAGCAGGGGACTTGGTCCCCTGCTTTTTATTTTGTCTTATTTGCAAACATCTGACAGGCATAGTGTACGGTCAGGGACAGAAAATAAGGTTGTCGTGATAATCTCTGAAGGGAGCTGTTTTCTTTGGGCAGAAGAAGAGGAATCATGTCTGATGCACTAAAAGAGGAAATTGCAAAGGAGCTTGGATTTTACGACACTGTACAAAAGGAAGGCTGGGGCGGCATACGTTCCCGCGACGCCGGGAATATGGTCAAGTATGCCATTGCCATGGCCGAACAGTCGATGCGCGATAAGCAATAAAGGGAAGCCTTCCTCTTTTTTATGAAGAGGAGGGCTTCTTCTTTTTAGGCAGAATAGCCTGTCCTTCCTTTTTATGATACAATTTTGGAGAAATTCAACTAAAGTAGGTGACATGACATGTATTTGCTCGAAAAGGCGCCAGCTAAGATCAATCTTTCGTTGGACGTACTGTATAAACGCCCGGATGGCTATCATGAGGTAGAGATGGTTATGACAACGATCGACCTGGCAGACCGGATAGAGTTAATCGTGTTACAGGAGAACAAGATCGAAATCGAATCGGACAATCGCTTTGTACCGAACGATGAGCGTAATCTTGCCTACCGTGCGGCGCAATTGATCAAAGATACATATAATATCAATAAAGGTGTCAAGATATACATAGACAAGCAGATACCGGTAGCAGCTGGCCTTGCTGGTGGAAGCAGTGATGCAGCGGCAGTACTGCGCGGTCTGAATACACTATGGAATCTGCAGCTATCGTTGGATACGCTGGCTGAGCTCGGTGCGAAAATTGGTTCGGATGTATCCTTCTGTGTATACGGTTCAACAGCATTATCAACTGGACGTGGAGAAAAGATCAAGGAACTTCCGGCTCCTCCAGCATGCTGGGTCGTACTTGCCAACCCTGGAATCGGTGTATCCACCCAGACGATCTATCAGCAGTTAAAAATCGATGATATTCAGCATCCTGATACGACTGGAATGGTCCAAGCTATTGAGCAAGGCGATTTTCAATCCATCTGTGACAAGGTTGGTAATGTACTTGAACCTGTTACGCTTAAGCTTTGTCCGGAAGTGAAACAAATCAAGCAGCAAATGATTGAAGCAGGTGCTGATGCAGTACTCATGAGCGGAAGCGGACCGACTGTCTTCTCACTCGTTTCCCAGGAGAGCCGTGCTTATCGGATCTACAACAGTTTAAGGGGATTCTGTGAACAAGTGTATGTGGTACGGATGCTCGGAGGGCGAACGGAGCTTGATTAAATCCGTACGAGAATGTTATTATCTAACAATAACATTCGGTTTTGAGGTGTAGTGATGAAAAGAAGTGAACGTTTGGTTGCGATGACCAATTATTTAATGGATCATCCGCAGCAATTGGTGTCCTTGCCATATTTCTCGACGACGTACGCTGCTGCCAAATCCTCCGTCAGTGAGGATTTGTCGATTATAAATGATATGTTCCAGCATGAAGGCATTGGGTACTTACAATCCGTATCCGGTGCTGCTGGTGGTGTTCGTTATATCCCGGTATACTCCAAGGAGAACAGTGCTGCTTTCATTGATGAGCTATGCAGTAAGCTAGCGGATTCAGACAGGCTTCTTCCCGGGGGATATCTATTCATGAGCGATATACTCGGGGAACCAGCAACAGTGAATAAGATCGGTCGTCTTTTTGCAACAGCATTCCATGACCGTGAAATCGATGTGGTGGTTACGGTCGCTACAAAAGGAATTCCGATTGCTTATGCAACTGCTGCTTATCTGAATGTCCCGGTTGTCATTGTAAGACGGGATCCGAAGGTGACAGAGGGTTCGACGGTCAGCGTGAATTATGTTTCCGGTTCATCCAGAAAGATACAGACGATGGTATTGTCCAAACGCAGTATACCCGACCAAGCCAATGTCTGTATTGTGGATGATTTCATGAAAGCAGGCGGAACCATTAATGGAATGAAGAGTCTTTTGCAGGAATTCAATGCAAATGTGACTGCTATAGGCGTATTGGCTGAAGCAGAGGATGAAGAAGAAGAACGTGTAGTGGAAGATTACACGTCATTGATCAAGATTCAGAACGTTGATGTACGCAATCAGCGAGTCGAAGTACAAAAAGGTAATTACTTTTAACTGATCCAGCTTTGCCCCCTGCCGATATAATTTTTAAAAAAAGTTTTAATTAGAGCAGGAGTTCCCAGATTTATGTAGAATTACTGGTAATAAGTTCTAAATAAGGTAAGGGTGGTGAAGCATAATGGAAGTAACTGACGTAAGATTACGCCGCGTTAATACCGAGGGAAGAATGCGTGCTATCGCTTCTATTACAATGGATCAGGAGTTTGTTGTACACGATATTCGTGTCATCGAAGGAAATAACGGCTTGTTTGTCGCTATGCCTTCCAAACGCACACCAGACGGTGAATTCCGCGATGTAGCACATCCAATCAACTCTGGTACACGGAGCAAGATTCAGGATGCTGTACTGCAGGAATATCATCGTGCAGGAGAAGAAATAGAAGTGGAGTATGAGGAAGCCGCTGGCGCTTCTTGATATGAGCTCAGATAGATGACGAATGCGTCATCTTTTATAAAGGTGAAATTAGCAGCTGTTCTAACATATGGGATAGCTGTTATTTTTATGCTTATAATCCAGTTGATCGCTGAAAAAATTGTCTCGAATTACGTGAATTCAAGCGCTGCTCCTGTTGAAATGACAATTATTTTAAGATATATTTACAGAGGATAAAAAGAATGGAGGGTTCGCATGTCAAACCGATATGCAGTCATCCTTGCTGCTGGCAAAGGCACCAGGATGAAATCGAAGCTGTACAAAGTGCTGCATCCTGTCATGGGAAAACCAATGGTACAGCATGTTACTGACCAGTTAAATTCTTTACAATTAGATAAATTGATCACCATTGTAGGGCATGGAGCAGAAGACGTGAAAGCCCAGCTTGGAGATGTAAGTGAATATGCCTTGCAGGAGGAACAGCTTGGTACAGGACACGCGGTCCTGCAGGCGGAAGAGTTCCTAAATGATAAAGAGGGTGTTACGGTCGTTTTAAGCGGGGATACGCCCCTGATTACAGGTCAAACGATTCAAGCATTACTAGATCATCATGAACAGCAAGGGGCAAGCGCAACGGTATTGACTGCAAAAGCACCAGATCCAGCAGGATATGGGCGTGTCATCCGCAGTGACGCTGGAGAGGTACTGCGTATTGTAGAGCATAAAGATGCAAATGCGGAAGAGCTTCTCGTAGATGAAATCAATACAGGTACATACTGCTTTGATAACAAGCTATTGTTCCAAGCATTGCATAATGTATCAAATGATAATGCCCAAGGTGAGTATTATCTTCCGGATGTACTTGAGTTGTTGAAAAAAGATAATAAGCTGGTGACCGCTTATCAGACATCTGATTTCGATGAAACGATGGGCGTAAACGATCGTGTAGCTCTTTCCCAAGCAGAACGGATTATGAAACGTCGTGTCAATGAACAGCATATGCGCAATGGTGTAACAATCATTGATCCGGACTCGACATATATCAGTACAGACGCGGTCATTGAACAGGATGTTACGATCTTGCCAAACACGATGATTCTTGGAAAGACAGTTATCAAAGAAGATGCTGTCATTGGTCCGAATTCAGAAGTGAAGGATGTCACAATCGGCAGCCGCACAGTCGTGAAGCAAAGCGTTGCACATGACAGTGAAATCGGAAATGACGTCAATATCGGGCCTTTCGCCCATATTCGTCCACAAGCACAGCTTGGAGATAATGTGAAAATCGGAAACTTCGTCGAAGTGAAGAAAGCATCTATCGGTGAGGGGAGCAAAGTTTCCCATCTCAGCTATATCGGAGATGCTGAAGTTGGTAAAAAAGTAAATGTCGGTTGTGGTACAATAACAGTGAACTATGACGGAAAGAATAAACATCTGACGAAGATTGAAGATAATGCCTTTATCGGTTGTAATGCGAACTTGATTGCGCCAGTGACAGTCGGCAAAGGTGCCCTGGTGGCAGCAGGCTCGACCATAACAAAAGATGTACCAGCAGATGCTTTATCAATTGCCAGAGCAAGACAAGAAAACAAAAATTCTTATCTAAAGAATAAATAATTTTGGAGGGTTACTCGACATGCCTTATAATGATCCATCGTTAAAAGTTTTTTCTTTGAATTCTAATCCGGAGTTAGCTAAGTCAATTGCAGACCACATTGGCGTAGAACTGGGTAAAATCACTGTTTCCCACTTTAGCGATGGCGAAATCCAGATCAATATCGAAGAAAGTATCCGCGGCTGTGACGTCTACGTTGTCCAGTCCACTAGTGCGCCTGTCAACCAGCATATGATGGAACTTCTCATCATGATTGATGCTTTGAAACGTGCTTCAGCTAAAACAATCAACATCATCATGCCTTATTACGGTTATGCTCGTCAGGACCGCAAAGCCCGTGCCCGTGAACCAATTACAAGCAAACTGATCGCTGATATTTTGCAAACTGCCGGTGCTACACGCGTCTTGGCATTGGACTTGCATGCACCGCAGATCCAAGGTTTCTTCGATATTCCGATCGACCACTTAGTAGGTGTTCCAATTCTATCCGACTATTTCGAGAAAAAGAATTTGGAAGATATCGTCGTTGTATCTCCTGACCACGGCGGCGTAGTCCGTGCACGCCGTATGGCTGATCGTTTGAAAGCACCGATTGCAATCATCGATAAACGCCGCCCGCGTCCAAACGTGGCAGAAGTGATGAACATCATCGGAGAAATCAAAGGCAAAACTGCAATCATCATCGATGATATCATTGATACGGCTGGAACTTTGACGCTAGCTGCTAATGCGTTGAGAGAAAAAGGCGCGACAGCAGTATATGCAGCATGTTCTCACCCAGTTCTATCCGGACCGGCAATCGAGCGAATCCAAAATTCACAAATTAAAGAGCTTGTTGTGACAAACTCAATCCCTCTTCCAAAAGAGAAGCAAATCGAAAATATCACGCAGCTTTCTGTTGCACCATTGTTCGGTGAAGCGATTATCCGCATCCACGAACAGCAATCTGTTAGTATCCTGTTTGATTGATTTTATGTTTATTACTGGAATTGTAAGGGAAACCTTATCTGTAGACACGTAAAAACTATGGAGGGTGATTACGATGGCAGTAAAGCTTAAAGCAGACAAACGAGATAACAATACAAAATCTTATATCAGGGGACTTCGCGAAGAAGGAGTCGTCCCTGCAGTCGTATATGGCAAAGGCAAAGAGCCTGTCAGTGTTGCAGTTGATAGTGTGGATCTACTGAAAACTGTACGAGATGAAGGTAAGAACGCCATTATTTCTTTGGATATCAAAGGCGAATCGGTAGATGTAATGCTACATGATTACCAAACTGATCCATTGAAAGCAAGTCTTGTACATGCGGATTTCTATGTGGTGAACATGTCGGAAGCACGTAATGTAGAAGTGCCGATCCAGCTCGAAGGTGAAGCACCAGGATCTAATGAAGGCGGCGTTCTTCAACAGCCATTGTTTGATCTGGAAATCAGTGCAAAACCGAATGACATCCCAGATCAAATCACAGTCGATGTCTCCAAACTTGAAGTCGGTGACAGCATCAGCGTTGGTGACCTGCCAACAGACGGTGCTTATGAAATCCTAACCGATGCTGATACAACAATCGCTACAGTCACTGCACCTACTGCAGAGATTGAAACAGATGATACAACTACTGGTGATGCGGGCGATGTAGAAGCAATCGAAGAAGGATCTAAGGACGATAAAGAAGATTAAAATAAAAAGCTGCACCTTTTATGGTGCAGCTTTTTCTACATAAATTTTATGTGAAGAAATCGGAAAAAAGGACTATCTCTCGCTGAGCTGGGGTATCCTATACCAATACCAGACAAAGCATGTCAAGGATGGGAAAGGAAGCATCCTTGATGTGCTTTTTGTGCAGGAAGGAAGGAATTTCCCTTTCTGTCGGAGAAGGATAAGAGCTGGAGTGTTAAATGCTTCCAACCGTACTTCTCCGCTTTTCGGTTATGTCTAGCTGCGAAAGCCAGAAACAGCGCCGTAAGTGATAAATCCCTGCGTGAGGAAAAGCATCTCACTCCGGGCTTTCTCGCTTATTTCTCTGAACGGTTTCTTCCGGTTTTCGGTTTTTGTCTAGCTCCAAAGACCAGAAACTGCGCTGTAAGCAATGGATCCCTGCGTGGAAAGGTCATCCACTCCGGGCTCCCATGCTTACCGCTTCGTTTCTAACCGTACTTCTCCGCTTTTCGGTTTTCTTGTATTTTATTTTCTGTTGAGGTATAGTTTTTTGGGAATGGACTATGAGTAAAGGGCGTTTATAAATATGAAAATGATTGTTGGACTTGGGAATCCGGGTCAGAAATATGATCAGACACGGCATAATATTGGGTTCATCGCGATTGATGAATTAGTGCACCGGCACAATTTGCCGTTAACAAATAAAAAGTTCAATAGTGTATATGCGACAGGCATGATAGATGGGGAAAAGGTAATCTTGGTAAAACCTATTACTTTTATGAACCTTTCAGGTGAAGCAGTACGACCGCTGATGGATTACTATAATGTCGAGCTTGAGGATTTGATTGTCATTTATGATGATTTGGATTTACCGGCAGGAAAGGTTAGACTGCGGGAAAAAGGCGGTCATGGGGGCCATAATGGAATCCGTTCTTTGATTTCGCATTTAGGCACGAAGGAATTCAAACGCATTCGTCTGGGAATCGGCCGTCCGGTCGGTCAGCAGCCAGTTGTAGATTATGTTCTCCAGCGTTTCCATAAGGAGGAATTGCCGGACATCGTCGATAGTGTGAAGAAGGCTGCCGATGCAACAGAAACATGGCTTAAGGAGCCTTTCCTGAACGTGATGAATGATTTTAATCGCTAATTCATACACTGCAAGGTGATAAGTATGAATCCAGATGCTTTCGGGCAGACTTTGACAGAGTCAAATCTAAGTCCCGGAGGCATAACTATGGCTATCGTTTACCGTTGTCGACATTGCAAAACGCAGCTAGCAGAGCTAGATGAATATAAGGTGGATATCAAAGCGCTCGGATGGGATCGATTATCCGCAGCGGACTATCAGGAAATGGTGCAGATTGATTCGGGTAATATCGTCTGTCAGGTCGCATGTGAGGATTGTGAAAATGCGCTGCAGCAACACCCGCATTATCATGAACTGGATCATTTCATGCAATAACGTAAAGCTAAATAATGCTGTCATACAAAGCTTTGGTGCCTGAACCAAGGCATTTTTTGCTTATGACATGTACTAGCAGAAGGAGGCATTATGCAAGAGATCAAGCAATTTATCTCAAATCAGGATGACATACAATCAGTCATCAATGGGATAAAGTCTGGGATACACGAACAGCTTTTGACAGGATTGTCTGGTTCGGCAAGGGGAGTCCTGGCAACTGTGCTGCAGGACTCCATACGGCGAAAAGTAATCCTGGTCACACATCAGCTGACTCAGGCGCAGACACTTTATGAGGACTTATTGGAGCTGAGTACGCATTCCAATGTGTACCTGTATCCTGTGAATGAATTATTAGCATCGGAAATTGCCATCTCCAGTCCGGAGCTTCGATCACAGCGTCTGGATGCATTGCGGAATTGGATGCATAGTGAGAATGGCGTCCTAGTAGCTCCGGCTGCAGCACTAAAAAGAATACTGCCACAACCAGCTAAATGGGAAAGCTATCAGCTGGCTTTTCGTGTTGGGGAAGAAATCGATTTAGAGCACTACTTACGTGCGTTGGTCGATATGGGATACGAACGTACGGATATGGTTGCGTCTCCAGGAGAGTACAGCCTGCGCGGAGGTATATTGGATATTTATCCATTAACGGAAAACAACCCGATCAGAATCGAATTGTTCGATACAGAAGTCGACTCCATTCGTTATTTTGATTCGGACACACAGCGCTCTCTGGAGAAGAAAGACGCGGTTGAAATAGGCCCTGCAACGGAATTGCTCATCGATAACGAGGATATAGCCCGAGCAGCGGATCGGTTGGAGAAAGCATTAGGGGAAACAATAGCCAAACTGCAGGCCGATGAGCATAAGCAGCAAGTTCTAGAGTCTGTCAGTCAGGATCTTGAAAGATTACGGCAGCAAGAGCGATTTCAGGGCATGGCCAAGTATGCAGGCTATTTTTATGAGGAACCAGCTAGTCTGTTAGATTATCTTGGTGAAGGCGGCTATATCATCCTGGATGAAATGAGCCGAATCCAAGAAACAGCTAACCGGCTCGATGAAGAGGAAGCAGAATGGCATCAGAGTCTGCTGGAAGCACATCAAACAGTAAGAAAGCTGAAACTGTCGTTTGACTGGCATGAAGTACTACAGCAGATGAAGCAGTCACGTTTGTATTTGAGCGTGTTCTTGCGACATATACCGAATACACAGCCCCAAAATATTGTGAACGTGACATGCAGGGCTATGCAGCAATTCCATGGACAGATGCATTTGCTGAAAAATGAGCTGGAACGGTGGGAAAAGAGCAATTATTCTACTATCTTAATGGCACCTACCCAGCAGCGTGCAGAGAAGATCCAAGCTGTTCTGGCTGATTATGATATGGAAGCAGTCATCGCAGAGCGTGTTTCCTTGCCGGTGAGCACACCGACTATCTTGATAGGTAATATCAGCAGCGGTTTTGAGCTGCCATTTCATAAGCTGGCAGTGCTGACAGAGAACGAACTGTTTAAAAAGCGTTCAGCAAGACCGAAGCGCAAGCAAAAAATATCCAACGCTGAGCGGATTAAGAGCTACCAGGAGCTTGCTGTAGGCGACTACGTTGTTCATGCAAACCATGGTATCGGCCGCTATGTTGGTATAGAAACGCTGCAGGTGCAGGATCTGCATAAAGATTTCATGCTCATCCGCTATTCCGGAGACGACAAGTTATTTGTGCCAATTGATCAGATTGACCTTGTTCAAAAGTACGTTGGATCAGAAGGAAAAGAACCGAAGCTTTACAAGCTTGGCGGAACAGAGTGGAAAAAGGTTAAAAGCCGTGTCCAATCGTCAGTGGAGGATATTGCTGATGAGCTGATCAAGCTTTATGCCGAGAGGGAAGCCTCCAAAGGATATGCGTTTTCAGAAGACACCGAGATGCAGCGGGAGTTCGAAGCTGCGTTTCCTTATCAGGAAACCGAAGATCAGCTTCGTACCATTGATGAAATCAAAAAGGATATGGAACGGGAACGTCCTATGGACAGGCTGCTTTGCGGGGATGTCGGATACGGGAAAACAGAAGTGGCTATCCGTGCAGCTTTCAAAGCAATTGCGGATGGGAAGCAGGTAGCGATTTTAGTACCGACAACCATTTTGGCGCAGCAGCATTACGAGACGATTCTGGAACGATTCCAGGATCATGCGATCAATGTAGGTCTGATGAGCCGATTCCGTACGCGCAAGCAGCAAAATGAAGTCATGACCGGGTTGAAGAGTGGGGTTATCGATATTGTTGTAGGCACACACCGCCTATTATCCAAGGATATCGTATACAAAGATCTTGGCTTATTAGTGGTGGACGAAGAGCAGCGCTTTGGCGTTAAACACAAAGAAAAGCTGAAACAGCTTAAGACGAATGTTGATGTTCTGACATTGACTGCCACTCCAATCCCTCGTACATTGCATATGTCCATGCTTGGTGTGCGTGACCTTTCCGTTATTGAGACACCACCTGAAAATAGATTCCCGATTCAAACGTATGTGATGGAGTACAATCCAGTCTTTATCCGCGAGGCAATCGAACGGGAAATGGCTCGGGATGGACAGGTATTCTTCCTTTATAACAAGGTAGAGAATATTGAGCGTAAAGCACAGGAAATCGCAGCTTTGGTTGATGATGCCAGAGTCGCCTTTGCGCATGGTCAAATGAACGAATCTGAGCTGGAAAGTGTTATGCTCGCCTTCCTTGAAGGGGAATATGATGTACTTGTCAGCACAACTATCATTGAAACAGGGGTGGATATCCCGAATGTGAACACATTGATCGTTGACAATGCAGACAGAATGGGACTTAGTCAGCTATACCAATTACGCGGTCGAGTAGGACGTTCCAATCGGGTAGCATACGCTTATTTCACTTATCAGCAGGATAAAGTGTTAACAGAGGTGGCGGAAAAGCGTCTGCAGGCAATCAAGGAATTCACTGAACTTGGATCAGGATTCAAAATCGCGATGCGGGACTTGTCTATCCGCGGAGCAGGCAACTTGCTCGGTTCTCAGCAGCATGGATTTATTGATTCTGTCGGTTTTGATATGTATTCCCAGATGCTTACGGAAGCAGTGGAAGCACGTAAGGCAGGTAAGCCAGCAGAAGAGATCAAACCATTCGAAGTTGAGCTTGACCTAGATATCAATGCGTATATCCCGGAGTCTTATATCAATGACGAGAAACAGAAAATCGATATGTATAAACGTTTCCAGAGCTGTTCATCCCAAGAGGAAATCCATGATTTGCGGGAAGAACTGATTGATCGATTCGGTGACTATCCTGAAGAAGTGGCCAACCTCTTCCATGTAACTACATTGAAAATGTATGCTAAACGGGAAAAAATCGAATCCATCAGTGAGAAGAAGAAAAAACAGCGCATGGAGATCTTAGTCGATCCTGATATGAGCCAGCACGTTGACGGCAGCAAGCTGTTCGAATTCGCTAATCAATATGGCCGGATGGTCCAGCTAGGTACAGAGGACAAGAAATTGAAGATCGTCTTCAATTGGGACCGGAACTCTTATGAACGCCGATATGAGATAGCTGAAGAATTCATACAAGCTATGCGCGAACTAAAACGAGCTAGTTAAACTTCCACTACAAAAAATCTACAGGAAATGTATAGTAATGCCGATGTGTATCATACTAACAGCACAACTGGTGAATTCTTCTTTTCTTCATAATAAGTAGAAAATACCCCAGAGCAGCTTATGATACAGAAAGAGAGGCAATGGAAGATGAAGGCTACAGGAATCGTACGTAGAATCGATGACTTGGGACGTGTTGTTATCCCGAAGGAAATACGCCGGACACTGCGCATTCGAGAGGGGGATCCGCTGGAGATCTTTGTTGACCGTGATGGTGAAGTTATCTTAAAGAAATACTCTCCGATCAGCGAGTTGGGCGATTTTGCAAAAGAATACGCAGAGGCATTATTTACTTCGATTGACCACGGAGTACTTATATGTGACCGCGATGAATACATTGCAGTTGCAGGAGAATCGAAGAAAGAATACATGAATAAAGGCATCGGGGCTGTAATTGAAAAGGCGATGCAGGAAAGATCGACTGCCACGAATAATCAAGCAGGCAGTATCGAGCTTGTAGAGGATAAGGAAGAAGACATCCAAGCGTATGTGGTAAGTCCGATCATTGCAAGCGGTGACCCAATTGGGTGCGTTATTATTGTCAGCCGCAATGATGGTGAATTAAGCAAGGTAGAAGAAAAAGCAGCAGAAACAGCTGCTAATTTCCTCGCAAGACAGATGGAATAGTGAAGAAGGAATCCCGCAGCTTATTATGTTGCGGGATTCTTTTTATGCTAAGCTAATCCCAAAGAGGAGGAGAGCTTATGATAGAGGAGCATGCGAATGGTCTCTTATTAAACCGGACAACGATGCTTGGTGAAAGAAACTGGCGGGATGATGATACATATAAATTTATTTTCAGCCCTAACGGTCATGCTGTCTACCAATTTCAGGGACATAATATGGAATTGTCTGATGGTGAGGCTATGCTTCTTAATCCACATGAGATACATAAACAGCTCCGCCATACGTCGGAGAAGTGGATTGTTGAATTGCAGCCAGCTTTTATAGCAGAAGTAGCACAGGAACTGAGCGGTAGCAGGGTAGATCCGATGTTCGCACTAGTAGCATGTAAACACCCACTTCTTCACCAATGGTTTTCTATGACTCGTCTCTACTTGGGAATAGCTACAGAAAAGGAAAGTGCTCTATGGCTGGAGAATAGCTGGATTCAGCTTGCGATGGTTCTGCTCCGCCTTGTACCAGGCACCCATAGCGATAAGTGGGACATGAAAGGATATGAGCCAACTGTGCACATCGTTTTGGATGCTTTGAAACAAAGTTATCAGCAAGACTGGACACTGGATAAGATGGTACAGCTGACCCAACTAGGGAAATATCAATTCAGTCACCTTTTTAAAAAGGAAACGGGTCTGTCACCGTATAGCTGGCTCCAAATATATCGTGTCATCCAAAGTCAGAAGCTGCTCCGTCATACCGATGCTTCCATTCTTTCCGTCGCCTTGCAAGTAGGCTTTAAGAATGTGTCTTCTTACCATGCTGTATTTCGGCGAATCTACGGTCAGACTCCTGGTTTATTTCGGAAAAGCATATATAACGTATAGAAACAAACAATTACTAAAATACTCGCTCCGCTTATCAGGATGAGACTTCGAATAGATAGGAAGGATAAAAAGCTGGCATACAGTGCTAGTGACAAGGTATTTGAAGCGTATAGCAGTACAGCATTAGAGCTGAATGCCCTTCCAAGCATCAATTTTGGTACATGAGTCTGTATGAGATACACCCTGGTTAGGCTGCTCAAAGGAAGACCTATACTGATAAGGATAGCGCCGACAAAGAAGAAGGGTTCCTTGTAAGCTAAACCGATTATACAGATTCCTGCACCCCATATAACGCATCCTAGTACATATTTTTTCATGTCCAATCGATTTATCAGTAGCGGAATTAGAATGCTGATAATTGTCGCTCCAATGCCAAATACAATCTGAATTGCGTTATACCACGGCTCGCCATTTTCCGTAATTTCCTCGAATGCGAGCAAAATTCCAACTTGCCATACCCAAGTGTTGAAAAAGACTACGAAAAAGGTAGTAATGAATAGATGCACTAGGGTAGGCTTTTTTCTTATCCATTTAAAGAAATCAAATAGTGACCTATAAAGCGATGCGATAGACAGTCCGACTTCCTTATCGGTCGGAGCCATAGCCGGCAAACGAGAAAGGCAGAGAGCACTAATAGCATAGGAAGCTGCATCTATAACAAAAAAATAGATAATATCAGCACTTGCAATCAGCCAGGCAGCGAGAACAGGACCAATTAAGGAAGCGGAACGTTGGATTGTATCCCAGGTACTATTGGCGTTAGGTAGTTCTTCTTCCGGTATTATCTCAGGGAGTACAGCTCGGTGAGCCGGATTGAAAAAGCAGCCACAGCATTGAAGCAAGAAACTTCCTGCAAGAAGATAAGGGAAGGTCAGACCATCCTGTAGATAGAGAAAGATGATTATAGTAAGGATGATCAGTCTTATTAAGTCTATGATTACCATCATATTTCTTCTGTTTATATGGTCTGCTAAAGCTCCGCCGAATAATCCGAAGAGAAGGTATGGCATAGTTTCTGCAATGGCTACAATTGTTGTATGCATGCTAGAGTCAGTCATACGAAAAGCGAGAAACAGGAATGCCAACCCGGATAGGATATCACCGATGTGGGAGACTGCTCCACCTAGAAAGTAATAGACTGCATTTTTATTTTTGATAACTGCCTTATACATGCTGTTCACCTCTTATCCAGCATATATCCTTAATGGATGAAGGTCGTATTGGATCTTGCTCAAAGTTAAAGCAGGATATGGCATATGGTATAATCCCAATAGGAAAAGTTTGGAGGAATCATTGAATGGGGTTAGGTATGAAGCGGCTGTTTCACGGTGCTTTTGTGCTGGCGGTCGCTGGTTTGATCAGTAAGATTTTAAGTGCGGGCTATCGGGTCCCGTTTCAAAATATAGTAGGCGATAAGGGCTTTTATATTTATCAGCAGGTATATCCATTCCTTGGGATAGCAGCAAGCCTTGCTCTATACGGTATTCCGGCAGCTGTGTCCAGATTGGTTGCTGATCGTTATCGCAGCACATCGCCGTCTCTTCGTTCGTTCTATTTACCGGTAGGGACTTTCTTGCTCGGTCTGGCTGTGATTACCTTTGCTTTACTGTATATGCTAGCACCGCAATTAGCCGAATCGATGGGCGATACAGCTTTGGTGAAACCACTCCAAGCAGCGTCTTTTATCTTCTTGGCAGTTCCGTTCACTTCGATTCTGCGAGGCGTTTATCAAGGAAAGCAGAATATGACGCCGACAGCTGTTTCACAAGTAGTGGAGCAGCTAGTCCGCGTAAGTTTGATTCTTGCTGTCACTTTCCTGCTTGTCCGTTCAGGGAGTGATTTGTATGACATAGGAGCTAAAGCTGCAATGGCATCTTTAGCAGGGGCGTGCTTTGGTATTGTAGTACTTAGCTTTTATATGAGAAGAGAACCGATTATTTCCTCTGTGGAGCAGCGGCTTCCGTGGGGATATATCATAAAGACGATCCTCGTATACGGACTTTTTATTTGTCTAAACTATATGCTATTGCTGTTATTGCAGTTTGCCGATGCTTTTACGCTCGTTTCCGGATTGCTGTCACATGGTTTGAGTTTGGATGAAGCACGTGAATGGAAAGGGATATATGATCGCGGACAGCCGCTAGTACAATTAGGTATCGTCGTCGGCTCCTCCCTGGCATTAGCATTCGTACCTTCTATAACAAAGGATCAGCTGATCAGTGAGAAGAAAGCGGTCCTACATTTGCTGCATAGCGGGTGGAAACTAAGCTTCCTGTTATCAATTGCAGCTACAGCTGGATTAGTCGCTCTGCTCCCGCTAGTCAATGAATTGCTGTTTAAGGACGATGTTGGTACATATTCTTTGCAAGTATTCACGCTGACGATCTTTGTTTGTTCCCTCACATTGACTACTGCTTCTATGTTAGAGACTTTAGGGAAATGGAAGCAGACAGCTGCTATAATCGCGGCAGGTTTTCTACTCAAGTGGTTTATGAATGAATGGCTCGTTCCGATTTATGGTATCTTGGGTGCTTCATTGGCGACTGTCATTACTGTAACATGCATATTAGCTTGCAATATGTATTTGCTTAAACGGCATCTGCCGGAGATTAAATTATTCCAGCTTCCATGGAAAAGTTTATTTGTCGGATTGCTGTTCATGCTTGTCGCAGTAGGACTTTTATATGTAGCTGCCGTCGAATTGTTTCACGTGAAAACACGAATTTTGTTATTAGGTTATGTATTGTTTGCGGTTATGGCTGGTGCTTTATTATATGGAATAACCTTAATTAGGACTGGGGCATTCAATCGGGCAGAGTTAGAATCATTGCCGTTCAGCAAACATTTACTGCGCTTAGAAGGGAGAAAAGAAAAATGAAACATACCATTGAAGTTGTCGGTCTTGGTGGTGGTGATATAAATCAGTTGTCACTAGGAATCTACAAGAAGCTAAAAGAGCATGGACAACCAATCTTTGTAAGAACGAAGGACCATCCTGTCGTCAGAACACTGGAGGAAGAAGGGGTGGAGTTCCATTCCTATGACGAAATCTACGAAAATTATCCTGATTTTCAATCGGTTTATGAAGAGATAGCTAACAGCTTGTTTCGGCAAGCAGAAGAAGGGTCATTGATTTATGCAGTTCCCGGTCATCCGATGTTAGCTGAAATGACTGTTCAGCTGCTGCTTGCTCAGCAAGAAGTGGACGTAAAGATTATTGGGGGGCAGAGCTTTTTGGATGATTTGTTCTCTGCTCTGCGAATTGATCCGATTGATGGTTTTCAATTCGTCGATGCGACATCATTCAAGCGTGATGAGCTGGAATACAGACAACACCTCATTTTCTGCCAGGTATATGATCAAATGGTGGCTTCGGAAGTAAAACTGGAGTTATTGGAAGATTTACCGCCTGAATATCCAATTATGATTGTGGATGCAGTAGGCAGCTCGGATGAGAGTATCAAGACTGTCATGCTGGAGGATCTGGACAGGAGCGTAGAATTCAGTAACTTGATGAGTGTGTATGTACCGCCAGCAGTATCTTTGGAGATGAACCACAAATTCTATCGATTGCGTGAGGTAATTCAGACGCTGAGGGGTCCGGGCGGCTGTCCATGGGATCAAAAGCAAACACATGAATCATTGCGGAAGTACTTGATCGAAGAAGCTTACGAGCTTATTGATGCCATCAACAAGGAAGATGATGAGAATCTTATCGAGGAATTAGGGGATGTACTGCTCCAGGTTATGCTGCACAGTCAGATTGGAGAAGATGATGGTTATTTCTCTATTGAAGATGTCATTCGAAGTGTGACCGAAAAAATGATCCGCCGTCATCCACATGTATTCGGAGAGGCGGTTCTGGAGACTGAAGAAGAGCTGAGCAAGAGCTGGGAAGCTATCAAGCAGGAAGAAAAGGCAGAGTATAACCCTGATCAGAGTGAAGAATCAATGCAGCCGGAGCTAATGAATGCAGCAGAGATTGGCAAGCAGAAACCTTCTCCATCTAATTTGGCGCAGCAGCTGGCTGAATTCAGCAGAAGAGCATCAGTGGCAGAGGTGGATGAAAATGTCATTGGAGAGCTTCTGTTTGCTATTGCTTCTTATGCGGGCTATTATAAAATAAATCCAGAAATTGCGTTACATCAAGCAATAGAAGGAAAGAAAAGTACGGATAAGGGAAGTGAATGATATGCGTTTGGATAAATTCCTAAAAGTCTCACGACTGATCAAACGCCGGACATTGGCAAAAGAAGTGGCCGATCAAGGCCGTATCACTATTAATGGCGTTCAGGCAAAGGCTTCAACGAATGTAGCTGTTGGTGATGAGATGGCGATCCGTTTTGGTCAGAAGCTGCTAACGATCGAGGTGCAGCAGCTGAAGGAGGCAGTTAAGAAGGAAGATGCTGCGACACTGTACACAGTGAAAAAGGAAGAGCCTGTACAATAAAACCGTTCTAACCTTGTCCCTGCCTTCATAGATTGTTAGGGATAAAGGGAGGCGGTAACGATGGATCAAACCCGGAAAACCCAAGCGGATCATGATATAAAGATGTTCAATCGGAAATCGCTCGAGATCAGCGGTGTGAAGGAAGTGGACAGCTTCGACAGTGAAGAATTCCTGCTCCAGACTGAGATGGGCTATATGATCATTCGCGGGAGCAACCTGCATATGAAGAACCTTGATCTGCAGGAGGGGAAGGTATCAATCAAAGGCAAAATCCAAGAGCTATCCTACTTGGATGAGCATCATGGGGAGAAGGCTAAAGGAATCTTTAGCAAGCTCTTCAAATGACGCTCACTGTCCAATTCCTCACCATCGTGTCGATGATTGCCGGCGGGGTTTATCTTGGCGCAGCCATGGATACATTCCGCCGCTTCGAACGACACTGGAAAAAGCAGGTCTTCATGCGTTACATCATGGAATGCGGGTTCTGGCTGCTGCAGACGTTGCTATTGTTTTCCTTGCTGTTTCAAGTGAATCAGGGGGAAATGCGCTTTTATATACTTTTAGCATTGTTATGTGGCTTTGCAGGATATAGAGCTTTATTCCAGACAAGTTATCGACGAGTGCTTGAATGGCTGATCCGTGTCATCCGACGGACTATCCTTATTGTCAGAAGGATTTTACAGATACTTATCCTGACACCAATACGTTTGCTGCTGCAAGGGCTCCTGCTGCTGACAGGAGGAGTAGTGACGCTGATATGGAGATTGATACGTTTGGTTTTGGTTAGCCTCTTCTATCCAATCCGTCTGATCGGGCGGCTGGTATGGAGAATGACGCCAAGTAAGCATAGAAAAATTTACTCCAAATTAGCAGGTATATATAGTAAAATGAAGAATATAGCAAGGAAAGCACTGGATTCACTGCGCAGAGCAAGGAGGTAAAAATGGCGTGGCAAGAAAGAAACGAAATGTAACGAAGATGGAGTCCAACTACACGAGACAATATGATGCTTATACGGAACGGCAGCGAAAAAAACAGAAAAGACTCTTTCGGCGTTTGATCTTGTTCGCCGCTTTTGCAGTTGTTCTGCTTGGATTAATGACAGGTTATCATATTCATCAGCGAGGTGTTTATGCTTCTAAGCAAGCAGAATATAAAGAGAAGCAGGAAGAGTTGGCCAGCTTGCAGAAGAAGGAAGAGGATCTCAAGGAGGAAATCGAACTTTTGAACGATAAGAGTTATGTACTGGAAATTGCCAGAACGAACTACTTCTACTCAAAAGACGGTGAAACCATCTTTAAAATCACCGAAGAGGAACCCTCTTATTGACACCCTTTTCCAAGCTTTTATATAATATATAAGAAGTATATTTCTTTCAAACTTTAAGGAGGAGCATTTTTTTTATGTCAATTGAAGTAGGCAGCAAGTATCAGGGTAAGGTAACGGGAATTACTAATTTTGGCGCATTCGTAGAACTGCCGGGAGGTTCTACCGGTCTAGTCCATATTAGTGAAGTTGCCGATAATTACGTGAAAGACATTAATGAACATTTGTCTGTTGGTGATATGATCACAGTCAAAGTCATTAATGAAAAGGACGGAAAGATTGGACTTTCTATCAAGAAAGCGAAAGATAATCCGCCACCAGCACGTCGTAATAACAACAACAGAGGTTCCGGACATGGCGGCGGTCATCGTGAGCGCACCGAAACTTTTGAAGCAAAAATGAATCGCTTCTTGAAGGATTCAGAGGACCGTCTGGCGTCCCTTAAGAAACACACAGAATCAAAACGTGGTGGCAGAGGCGCTAAAAAAGGTTAAACTTGCTGTCTATATATTGGGATTTGATAAAATGCAAATCTTGAGATATAAAATAATGAATCGGATGCAAAAAAGCATCCGATTTTTTTATGTAAATATATATACAAAAAAACAAGGAATGCGATTTGCATTCCTTGTTTAGGGA
>NZ_NPBF01000040.1 GCF_002272135.1 Virgibacillus sp. 7505
TATAAATGAATTGTTTAGAAGCACAAGGAATATAATACAATAGCCTGGACTATATGTCAACAACAATTTTATCGATAACGATTAACAGGAAAAATACGGTATAGTAAGACTATAGATTAGGGGAGGGGATCAGGATGATTTGTCTTGTCAGGCATGGAGAAACAGATTGGAATAAACAAGGTAAAGTACAGGGAAGTACAGATATACCACTGAATGAAAGAGGAATCAGACAGGCGCAAGCTACTCGTGATTATCTGGCAGGAAGTGATTTTGATCTGATCATAGCAAGTCCGATGAAGCGGGCCAGAAAGACAGCTGATATTCTTAATGAAGCATTACAGCTGCCGCTAGTGGAGATGGAAGGTTTCGTTGAAAGAGGTTTTGGCGAGGCAGAGGGACTGACCCGGGCAGAGCGGGAGGCAAAGTATCCTAGCTGGGACTTCCCTGGTATGGAATCATGGGAGGACTTAGTAGAACGTGTCATGCTGGCTTTGCAGGAAGTGAATGCGAAGTACGGTGATAAGAAGGTGCTGCTCGTTTGTCATGGCGCCGTCATCTCAGCCATTCTATCAACCATCTCAAATGGAGAAATTGATACTGAAAATACACATCTAGTCAACGCTTGCTTGAGCAATATCCAGTTTATCGAAGAAAAGTGGAAGGTACATGATTATAACCTTTCCGAACATCTGGCCAATATATAAAAAAAACCTGCATCCATAACGGATGCAGGTTTTTCTATTAATGCGTTTCGGAAGGTTTTCCGACAGGTGTTGTAGTAGCTGTTGATTGTTCCTGTTCAATCTCATCTGCAGGGCGAACCTTTTTCAGGAAGAAGGAAAGGATGAAACCGACAGCTGCGATAAGTGTAGCAATCCAGAAGGCATCATTGATACCTTCAATGGATCCTAGCAATGTAGCTTGCTGCTGCGGTGTGCCAGACATCATCATGTCTGTAACGTGTTCCTTTGTTTGAGTAGAGAACACAGTAACCAGCAATGCAGTACCGATCGCACCGGCCATCTGACGAAGTGTGTTCGCCATCGCCGTACCGTGAGCGTAATACCGTTTAGGAAGCTGATTCAAACCAGCTGTCATAATTGGCATCATAACCATGGATACACCGATCATACGGAAGGTATAGACAGTCATCATATATGTGTAAGTTGTATCGATAGACAACGTACTTAGGAAGTAAGTTGTGATTGTTGTAATCAATAGTCCGATCAACGCAAGCGGACGAGCACCGATCTTATCAAACAATTTACCAGTAATCGGCGACATGATCGCAGAAACCAGTGCACCAGGCAGTAGCAATAGACCTGATTTAAGCGGTGAATAACCTAGCATATTCTGTGTGAAAATCGGGATCAATAGCATCGCTGCAAACATAGCCATTGTAATAACGACGTTGATTGTAGTCGATAGAGAGAACATCCAGTATTTGAATACACGGAACTCGAGCATTGGTTTTTTGATTGTCAATTGTCGGATGATGAAGATGAGTAAGGATATACCACCCACTACAAGTGTAGTGATAACCGGTGCGGAATCCCAGCCTTTATCTCCGGCAACACTAAAGCCGTATAGCAAGCCGCCGAATCCGATAGTGGACAGGATGACGGATAACACATCAACTGAAGATTTCTGTGTTTTCGTTACATTTCGCAGGATGAATACTGCAAGGATGATATCGATGATAGCGATAGGCAGAATGATGAAGAATAACCATCTCCATGATACGTGCTCGACTACAAAACCAGAAAGTGTAGGTCCGATTGCAGGTGCGAACATCATCGCTAGACCGATGACACCCATGGCGCTTCCGCGTTTTTCAATTGGGTAAAGGCTCAATACAGTATTGAATAACAATGGCATCATGATACCAGCGCCGGCTGCTTGTACGATACGACCGATTAAGATTGTTGTAAAATCAGGTCCGACTCCACAAATAAGTGTTCCGATCGCGAACAAGCTCATTGCAGTGATAAATAGCTTACGAGTTGTGAATCTTTCCATAAAGAAGGCAGTAATCGGAATTAAGATACCATTTACCAGCATAAATGCTGTTGTCAGCCATTGTGCTGAGTTTTCTTCTATATCCAAATCCACCATCATGACAGGTAACGCGATGTTCATCAGTGTCTGGTTCAGGATAGCTACGAAAGCACCCAAAACCAAGATAGCGACGATCGGGCCTCTGGTTAATGATTCTGGATTAACATAGGCTGAACGATCTTTCATGTTGTTTCATCTCCTTGAGTTGTTATCTTTTTTAGCAAACGGCTGTGAAGAGACAATAAAGTCTCCACTTCCTCCGTGCTGAAGTCTGAAATGTTCCCCAGTCTTTGCAAATAGGTTCGGTAGGCTGTCTTTTTCTGCTCCAGTCCCTTTGGAGTTAGTGACAGAACGATTGCGCGGCGGTCATGGGTAGAGCGCTCTCGTTTCACCAATTCAGCTTTAACAAGCCTTTCAACCGTTTCGCTTACTGTACTCTTGCTTGCATTCACCTTTTGGGCAAGGTCGTTCAAGCCAGTTCCAGGCTCGTCCGCTAATACTTTCAGGATGTGCAGTTGAACGACAGTCACACCTAATTGATCAGCATTATGCCAAAATTGCTTATGAAAAGCTTGATTCAGACATCGAAACGATTGGATCACTTGGCTGATTTTTTCCTCATCAGTCAAAGTTGTCATCCCCTCAACAAAAAAATAGTTCGCATGCGAACTGTTTCAGTAGGAACTATTCTACTCCTCTTTCTCAAAAATGCAATATAGAAGTTTTATGGAAAACGCTTCCTATAAAAAATAAAAGTTTTCTGACAAGACTTACGAAACCAGAGCTAAATACGACAGGGAAAAATGCCGCAAAAAAGCTTAAGCTGTCCAAGTCGTGTTGAAGCCGGTGAGAAGGTATGGGATTAAGTCGAAATGTTTTTAAGTCACGCTCGGTTCTTTTGACAAATTATGAATATGGGATGTGGTTAAATGACTATATTCAAATAAGAGTTTGTCCCGGGGATTACCATAGTATGTACACAGAGCCTCGGTAAATATGAGGATAGGATAGGAGTGTTAATGAAATGGAGACAGTATCAAGAAAGAAATGGGGCATTTACGGAGTGGAGCAGAAGCGGTTGGAAAATTGGAAGAAGAAGGGGTTCGATCTGGCGAAACTTCTATTGATAGAGAAGGCATGGCTTTTGGCTTTAGTAGGCTTCTTGCTTGGACGGGCTGTCGTACTGACCACTGTCTCCCCATTTGCGGCAGCATTCCTGGCATCTATCTGGCTGACAAGAAGAAAGAGAATGGTGCCAATCACATTGGCAACAATCGCTGGTGCGGGAACCTATCATTGGACACATGGACTATATATAGCAGGTACAGCATTCGTACTTTATTTCCTTGCCATGATTAGTAAGAAGATACCGCATCAAATTCGGGTCATGGCTGTACTCGTCTTTCTGGCAAGCTCCCTACCGAGGATGCTGGCACTCTCCTATGAAAACACCTTGTCCAGCTTTGACTGGATGATGATCGGCGTCGAAGGAATTCTTGGTTCTGTACTCTTTATCATCTTTATGCAAAGCATTCCGTTATTATCCATTAAAAGATATTATCCGGCATTAAAAAATGAAGAGATAGTCTGCTTGATCATTTTGCTAGCCTCAGTACTCACCGGCACGATCGGCTGGCAGATCCAAGGGGCTGGAGTGGAGCAGATATTCTCCCGCTACTTCGTATTGCTGCTGGCTTTGATCGGCGGGGCGGCAATGGGCTCGACTGTTGGGGTAGTTGCCGGCTTGATACTCAGTCTTGCCAATGTTGCAAGTCTCTATGAGATGAGCCTCTTAGCCTTTGCTGGTCTGCTTGGCGGCTTATTAAAGGACGGAAAAAAATTCGGGGTGAGCATCGGTCTTATTATAGGAACATTACTTATCGGTGTGTATGGGCAGGAGCAGGGCATGCAGGAGGTATATCCATCCTTGCTTGCATCGGCTATTAGTATACTGCTGCTCGTTTTGACGCCGGACAGCTGGATCCGGCGTATGTCCCGTTTCGTTCCTGGCACTGCTGAGCACAGCCAGGAACAGGAGCAATATCTTCAAAAGGTACGCGATGTTACGGCTAATCGCGTGCAGCAGTTCTCCAATGTGTTTGATGCATTGGCGAAGAGCTTCGCTACGCCTGATCGGGAGGCAGAGGATGTGCGGAATCGGGAGACTGATTTTCTGCTTGGCAATGTGACCGAGCAGACATGCCAGCTGTGCTTTAAAAAGGATCGCTGCTGGGGCGCACAGCAGTTTGATCGAACCTATCAATTAATGGAGAGTCTGAAAGAGGATATGGAGGACGGAGGGCCTCCGAATAAACTGCTGGAGCGGAACTTGGAGTCCCACTGTGTCAAATCGAAGAAAGTGATCGAAACGATGAAGCATGAGCTGAGTTTCCATCAAGCTAATCAGATGCTGCGGCGGCAGGTACAGGAAAGCCGTCGCTTTGTTGCCGATCAGCTTAACGGTGTATCCGAGGTTATGGGCGACTTTGCAAAAGAGATCGTCAAGGAAAAGGAGAACCATGAGCACCAAGAGGTGGAAATGATGGCTGCTTTGCGGGCGGCTGGCTTAGTCGTGGACAAGCTGGATGTATTCTCCCTGACGAAAGGGAGCATCGATATTGAGATGCATGTATCTATACAAGGATACCATGGCGAGGGGCAAAAGCTGATCGGCCCTATTTTATCCGACATTCTGGGGGAGACTGTCGTCGTAACGAAGGAAGAAATAGCGCCGTTTCCAGATAAGTCCTGTTTCCTGGCGTTCTCTTCCATTAAGAAATTCGTTGTGGATACAGGTGTTGCACATGCGGCAAAAGGTGGGGGGTTCGTATCGGGAGACAGTTTTTCCACGATCGAACTAGGGGCGGGCAAGTACGCGATTGCAATCAGTGATGGTATGGGCAATGGAGACAGAGCGCATGAGGAAAGCACCGAGACATTACGGCTGCTTCAGCAGATTCTGCAATCAGGCATCAGAGAAGAAGTGGCAATCAAATCGATCAATTCCATCCTCTCGCTCCGCTCCAACGAAGAGATATTCGCAACATTGGATCTGGCAGTCATCGATTTGCATGACGCAGCAGTCCAATTCCTTAAAATCGGATCGACACCAAGCTTCATCAAGCGCGGTGATCAGGTCCTTAAAATAGAGTCTGGCAACTTACCGATCGGCATCGTACAGGATCTGGAGGTGGACGTCGTACAGGAGCAGCTGCAGCCGGGTGACTTGCTCGTCATGATGAGTGACGGAATCTTTGAGGCTCCGCGGCATGTGGAGAACACGGATATCTGGCTGAAGCGGAAGATCAAGGAGATGAATACAACTGTGCCGCAGGAGATGGCAGATTTGCTCCTGGAAGAGGTTGTTCGCCACCGTGCTGGAGAAATAGAGGATGACATGACTGTCATGGTGGCAGCAATTGATCGCAATATGCCGGAATGGGCTTCCATCCCTACTTATAAAAACAAAGTGAAGGAGGCATAGCGAACGTATATTATCTCTCTTTCCCGTCGATGATGGAGATAACGAATGGAGAAGAGGGATAACGATGAAACCGAGTACGCTGAAACAGATCCTGCTGATCACAGATGGATGCTCCAACCGCGGCGAAGATCCAGCAGCGGTCGCTGCCTTGGCTTATGCCCAACACATTACGGTAAATGTAATCGGTATTCTGGAGGAGGGGCATACGGAACATTCACTTAGCCTCGAAGAAGTGGAGAACATTGCTAAAGCAGGAGGCGGTGTCAGTCAGTTGATTTATAAGCAAGCTTTGACAGAGACAGTCCAAATGGTGACAAAACAAGCAATGACCCAGACGATCGAGGGGGTCGTTAATCGGGAATTAAAGCAAATCTTAGGGCCAGGTAATTCATTGGACGATTTGCCGCCGGAAAAAAGGGGCGATGTACTGGAAGTCGTTGAGGAAATAAGTGAAACGGCTAATCTGGAAGTGCTTATACTCGTAGATACGAGTGCCAGCATGCACCATAAGCTTCCTGTCGTGAAGGAGGCGCTGATCGATCTTTCCATTAGTATGAATGCACGCCTTGGCAATAATAAGTTTGCCATACTTGGTTTCCCTGGAAAAAGGGATCCTGCAGTCAAAGTGATGGAGTGGACGGAGCGACTGGAAAACGTGTCTTCTGTTTTTCCGAAGCTTGCTACAGGCGGAGTCACACCGACAGGGCCTGCGCTGCGGGAAGCAATTCACGAATTCAGCCGCAAATCTCTGCCAAAGCGTACAGACGGGATCGCTGAATATGAAGAATTCGGCAGCTGATTTACAACCCGGTATCCGTTTGACGGGCAAATGGCATAAAGGAAACTATCCGCTGATACGAAAACTTGGCAGCGGAGCAATCGGCACTGTTTATCTGACAAAAAGAAACGGCGTCGATGCCGCCTTGAAAATCAGTGATAAACGTACCTCAATGACGATGGAAATGAATGTACTGCAATCGCTGAAAAAGGTCCAGGGACATTTCCTAGGACCTTGTTTGTTTGATAGCGATGATTATGTCAGTCCAAGCGGCAAACTGTATACCTTTTATGTGATGGAATATATTAAGGGAAGCAGACTTGATACATACATAAAAGCAAAAGGTTCGGAGTGGCTGCCGGTATTGCTGCTGGGATTGCTGGAGGATTTGGATCACCTCCATCAAGCAGGTTGGGTTTTCGGTGATTTGAAGCTTGATAATTTGGTTGTTTGTGAAAACCCTGTTCGGCTTCGGTGGGTAGATGTAGGAGGGACAACACAGAAAGGCAGGGCAATCAAGGAATATACCGAGTTTTATGACCGAGGACACTGGGGTATGGGAAGCAGGAAAGCGGAACCCTCATACGATCTATTTGCACTTGCTATGACAGCCCTGGAAATTGTGAATGGCGGAAGATTTCTGAAAGGAGATACACCGAAAGCAGCCATAAGGGCGGCGCTATCCCGTGCTGAAAAACTGCGGCCAATCCTGGATAAGGCTTTGACAGGCAAATATTCAGACAGCGCTGCAATGAAGCAGGATCTGGTAAAGCATCTTATGAGGAGGAAGGCTCCTGCACCGGCAGCAACTCCTTCCCGAGTAGCGAAGAGCAATAGACGCAAAACCGGTTTGGGAGAGTGTGTCGTATTAAGTGTCTATGGTATTGCTTGCTATGTCCTTTATCTGTTGCAATAAACTTTTTGTCTCGCAGCATAAGTGGTACGATTAAAGCAGCAACTACATAAGGATGACGGAAAATGGAACATACTGTGACAGCATTTATGGACAGACATGGTTTATGGAAGGAAGGTTCGACTATCCTGGCTGGTGTATCTGGCGGACCCGATTCAATGGCATTGCTTCATTTCCTGAAGGAACAGAAGCAGCGGCGAAATTGGCACATCATTGCCTTAAGTGTCGACCATGGTTTACGGGGCGAAGAATCCAGGTTAGACACGGTATTCGTAAAAGAAATATGCGAAAAATGGGGGATTGTATCGGAAGCTGTAACTTTAGACGTTCCGGGATGGAAGGAAGCACATCAGCAAAGCACCCAGGTTGCAGCCAGGGAAATGCGCTACAGCTATTTCGAGGAGTGCATGTCGCGTTATGATGCAGACGCTTTGTTTCTTGCCCATCATGGGGACGATCAGGCAGAAACCATCCTGATGCGGCTGGCGCGGGGATCTAATCCTGCTGCAGTCAGCGGCATGGATATCAAGCGGCCATTTGCTGGCGGAGAACTCATCCGTCCGATGCTTTCGTGCAGCAAAGCCCAAATTCAACAATATTGTGAACAGCATGACATACCATATCGTATCGATCCGTCAAATGCATCAGAGGATTATACGCGTAATTTCTTCCGTCACCGTGTACTGGATCCGATAAAGAAGGAATTCCCGACCTTCCATCAGCATGCGCAGCGCTTTAGCGAAGCGCTTAAAGCAGATGAAGCTTATCTGGAGGGACAGGCTGCGGAGATGTTTGCAGAATTGGTGGAATATGATGCCGGGAAACAGGCGGCAGCCTTTGAAATAGACCGATTTCTTACATACCCGATTGCTTTACAAAGAAGAGTGTATCATCTAATATTGATGTATCTGTATCAAGCGCTTCCGGTGGACTTGCACCATCGGCACGAAGCGCAGTTCTTTGAACTGATAGCTAGCTCTAAAGCAAACAGCTCTTTAGATTTTCCGGCAGGATTACAACTGACAAAGTCCTATAGCCGAATGACGGTATCTTTTCGTAATGAGGCAAAGGACTTATTCCATTATACATTTCACGCTCCCGGATGCGTCACGTTACCTGATGGATCTCTATTAACGGCTTCTTTTACCCCACACTCAACCGAAAACGGTTCCCACGACTTCGTACTGCCCCTTGCGGATGTTACCTTGCCTTTACAGATCCGTACAAGGAAAAATGGCGACAAAATGAAGCTGCGCGGAATGAGAGGGACCAAAAAAGTAAAAGATATTTTCATTGATGAAAAAATTCCTGCTGTTAAAAGGCGGGACTGGCCGATTGTGGAGGATGCGACTGGCACTATTTTATGGCTTATCGGTTTAAGAAAAGGGGAAACAGGCAGAACAACAGGAGAATCAGGCAGCTATTTGCGTCTGTGCTACCAAGCGAAAAAAGGGGAACAAACAGGAGGACCGAGCAATGCATGATGAGATTGAGAAAGTACTGATTACAAAGGAAGAGATCGAAGCAAAATGCGCTGAGATCGGGAAGCAGCTTACAGAGGAATACAAGGATTCCTTCCCGCTTGCTATTGGCGTATTGAAAGGCGCCCTTCCGTTCATGTCCGATGTACTCCGTCATATGGATACACATCTGGAGATGGATTTCATGGATGTGTCCAGCTACGGCGGCGGCATGACATCTTCCGGTGAAGTGAAAATCGTCAAGGATTTGGATACAAAAGTGGAAGGCAGAGATCTTTTGATCATCGAGGATATTATCGACAGCGGTCTCACATTGAGCTATCTGGTTGATTTATTCAAATACCGGAAAGCAAAGTCGATTAAAATCGTCACGCTTCTTGATAAACCTTCAGGACGTACGGCGAAGATCCAGGCGGACTTGGTCGGTTTCCGTGTGCCAAATGAGTTCGTTGTCGGATATGGTTTGGATTATCAGGAGAAATATCGTAATTTGCCGTATATCGGTGTTTTGAAACCGGAAGTGTATGGCGGCGCCCGTACCGAATAATCGTACCGGTATGGATCATCTTCCTTTTACATAAGGTAAAGGGTATTTAGTTGTATAGCAGGTTTTGCATATGGTAGTATTTACTATAGTTTTCTCGTTTGGGAGGAGGTAGGCAATGAGCAAAGTGTTCCGTAATACCTTAATGGTTATAATTATTTTTGTAGTCATTATAGGTGTGATCAACTTATTCAAGAATCAGACGAACGAAATCGAACAGTATGACATTAACAAGTTTAGAACCACGCTTGAGAGTGGTGATATACAAAGCATGACCGTCCAGCCTACTAACAATATCTATACGGTAAGAGGTGAGACGGAAGATAACAAGCAGTTCCAGACTGAGATACCTCAGAATGAACAGCTGATGACTGAAATCCTCAATACGGCAGATGAACAAGGCGTTAAGATGAATGCAGATGAAGAGCCGCAGCCAAGTTTCTGGCAGACTCTACTGACAACCCTCTTCCCTATCTTGCTGCTTGTATTAATCTTCTTGTTCTTCATGAGTCAGGCACAAGGCGGAGGCAGCCGAGTGATGAACTTTGGTAAGAGCAAAGCGAAGATGTACAATGAAGAGAAGAAGAAAGTTAAATTCCGTGATGTAGCTGGAGCCGACGAAGAGAAGCAAGAGCTTGTCGAAGTTGTCGACTTCCTTAAAGATCCGCGTAAATTCTCTGCAGTAGGAGCACGTATCCCGAAAGGTGTCCTCCTTGTAGGACCTCCGGGTACAGGTAAAACATTGCTTGCCCGTGCGGTAGCAGGAGAAGCAGGCGTGCCGTTCTTCTCTATAAGTGGTTCGGACTTTGTAGAGATGTTTGTAGGGGTCGGTGCATCCCGTGTACGTGATTTGTTTGAAAACGCGAAGAAAAACGCACCATGTATCATCTTTATCGATGAGATTGATGCTGTGGGACGTCAGCGTGGAGCCGGTTTAGGCGGCGGTCATGATGAGCGTGAGCAGACATTGAACCAATTGCTTGTTGAAATGGATGGTTTCGGTGCAAATGAAGGAATCATCATCATTGCTGCAACAAACCGTGCAGACATTCTTGACCCAGCCCTTCTTCGCCCTGGCCGTTTCGACCGTCAAATTACAGTTGACCGTCCTGACCTAGGCGGACGTGAGGCAGTCCTGAAAGTACATGCTCGCAATAAACCGCTTGATGAGTCCGTTAATCTGCGTACAATCGCAATGCGTACTCCAGGATTCTCCGGAGCGGATTTGGAGAATCTCTTGAACGAAGCTGCACTAGTAGCCGCACGAAGTGACCGTAAGCAAATTATCATGGACGACGTTGATGAAGCGATCGACCGTGTCATTGCAGGTCCTGCGAAGAAGAGCCGAGTCATCTCCAAGAAGGAACGTAATATCGTTGCTTACCATGAGAGCGGTCATACCGTGATCGGTATGGTGCTTGATGATGCTGATATGGTGCATAAAGTAACAATCGTTCCTCGTGGCCAAGCTGGCGGTTATGCTGTCATGCTTCCAAGAGAAGATCGCTATTTCATGACCAAGCCCGAATTGCTTGATAAAATCACCGGATTGCTCGGCGGACGTGTTGCAGAAGAAGTCATCTTCGGTGAAGTAAGTACCGGAGCACATAATGACTTCCAGCGTGCAACAGGTATTGCCCGTAAGATGGTTACAGAATACGGTATGAGTGATAAGATTGGACCGTTGCAGTTCACAAGCAGCGGCGGAAATGTATTCCTCGGCCGTGATATTCAGAATGAACAGACGTACAGTGAAGCAATTGCTTATGAGATCGATCAGGAAGTACAGAACTTCATCAATCAGTGTTATGCACGTGCGAAGCAGATTCTTACTGAAAATAAAGAGAAGCTTGAGCTTATTGCCCAAACACTCCTTGAGATCGAAACATTGGATGCTTTCCAAATTCAAACATTGTTTGATAAAGGACGCCTTCCTACGGAGGATGAGGTTGCCGCTGAACGCACAAAATCAGAGAAGAAAACAAGCCTGCTGAAGGATAGTGACGACGATGTAACTGTCACAATTCAGCCGCAGGAAGAAAATGGAGCAGCTCCGTCTGATGACACAGCTATCGACGAAGATGTTTCCAAATCGCCGGATCAGTCAGGTATACCTGAGGAAAATCCGCGAACAAATGATGATTCAGATAATCGTCCAAAAGCATAAAAGAAAAGGTCTCCTTTTGGGAGGCCTTTTTCTTTGTTTGGGTATAGTAAACATATAAAAGGATTTACCTGCGGGATTATGATAAGATAAGCAATACCTTGTGGAAAAAATAGGCCGATATGGTCGATATATATAGAAGGAGTGACATTGCTCTTATGGGTGATTATTTAATTAAAGCGACAGGATTTAACGGTAATATCCGTGCTTATGCAATACAATCGACAGAATTAGTGGAAGAAGCACGCCGCCGTCATGATACGTGGGCAACCGCATCGGCAGCACTTGGACGTACACTGACAATAAGTACAATGATGGGTGTAATGCTTAAGGGAGAAGACAAGCTGACAGTAAAGGTGGAAGGCGACGGACCAGTCGGACCTATCATTGTAGACAGCAATGCAAAAGGTGAAGTGAGAGGATATATCACGAATCCGCATGTCGACTTTGAACTGAACTCCATCGGTAAACTGGATGTCTCTCGTGCTGTAGGTACTGTCGGAACATTGAGTGTAGCGAAAGATCTTGGTCTGAAAGAAATGTTTACTGGTCAAGTACCGATTGTATCTGGGGAGATTGGAGAGGACTTCACCTATTATTTCGCAAACTCCGAGCAGGTACCTTCTGCGGTGGGTGCGGGAGTTTTGGTTAATCCGGATCATACCATCCTTGCTGCCGGCGGCTTTATTTTGCAAGTGCTGCCTGGAGCGGATGATACAATCATTACGCAATTGGAAGAGCGGATCAGCTCTATTGCTCCGATCTCCACACTGATCAGAGAAGGAAATGCACCGGAGCAAATCCTTGAGAAGCTGATAGGAGAAGAAAATATCAACTTCCTGGACACTATGCCGGTTAGCTTTACTTGTCAGTGCTCTAAAGACCGCATCCAGAATGCAATTAAGAGTCTCGGTAATGAAGAGATCCAAGCGATGATTGATGAAGATCATGGTGCGGAGGCTAACTGCCACTTCTGTAATGAAACGTATACGTTTACGGAAGATGAATTGAAAGCACTGCTTCGATAAACCCTTCTCATTTGGTTTGACTTTTAGCAATATTTTGCTTACAGTTAAATAAATCCAATTAAAATAGTGGGAATTAGGGGGAATAATCATGGCAATTGCATCATCCATTTCTGAATTGATCGGAAATACACCAATCGTTAAGCTTAATCGTACAGCGGAAAGTGATAGTGCCGAGATTTATGTAAAGCTGGAATTCCAAAATCCAGGCGGATCTGTTAAGGATCGGATTGCACTTGCAATGATTGAAGATGCGGAAGAAAACGGCAGATTGAAGCTGGGCGACACAATCATTGAACCGACAAGTGGTAATACCGGAATCGGTCTTGCCTTAGTAGCAGCTATTAAAGGCTATAAGGCAATTCTTGTAATGCCGGATACGATGAGTATGGAACGACGTAACCTTCTTCGTGCTTATGGAGCGCAGCTCGTATTGACTCCAGGTGCGGAAGGAATGAAAGGTGCTATTCAGAAAGCGGAGGAATTGCAAAAGGAACATGGCTATTTCATGCCGCAGCAGTTCAAGAACGAAGCGAACCCTGCTATCCATGCACGTACGACAGGTAAGGAGATAGCAGCTGAATTCGGAGGCGACCTTGATGCGTTTGTAGCTGGAATCGGGACAGGCGGTACGATTACAGGAGTAGGTCAAGTCCTGAAAGAATTGAATAAAGATATCCGTATCATCGCGGTAGAACCGGCAAGTTCTCCTGTTCTCTCAGGCGGAAAGCCAGGACCGCATAAAATCCAAGGTATTGGTGCAGGTTTTGTTCCATCCATCCTGGATACGGATATTTACTCTGAAATCATTCAAGTAGAGAATGAAGAAGCGTATGCGACTGCCAGAGAAACAGCTGCTAAAGAGGGCTTGCTGGGCGGTGTTTCTACAGGAGCTGCCATCTTTGCTGCCAAGAAGGTTGCAAAAGAGCTTGGACCTGGTAAGAAAGTATTGGCTGTCGTTCCGAGTAACGGCGAGCGCTACCTTTCTACACCGCTATACCAATTCGAAGACTAATGAACGGAAAGCCCCTGCCCATCATAGGCAGGGGTGTTTTTTTATGCACGGATTCGTGTACACTAGAAAGATAGTTGAACGAGAGGTTGACGGTATATGAAACGTATAATAGGTAATAAAGAATATGATCTTTCTAAGCAAACACTTGTAATGGGAATCATTAATGTGACACCGGATTCCTTTTCGGACGGAGGCAGTTATACGAATGTAGAGGCTGCTGTTAAGCAAGCGCAAAAGCTTGCTGCTGAGGGAGCGGATATTTTAGATATTGGTGGGGAGTCGACCCGGCCGGGGTATGACCCAGTATCAGCAGATGAAGAAATCGCACGTGTCGTACCAGCCATACAGGCCATCAGTGAAGCGGTGGATTTGCCGATTTCGATTGATACATATAAAGCGAAGACAGCAGAAGCTGCTATAAAAGCGGGTGCATCCATTATAAACGATATATGGGGAGCGAAGTTCGACCCCGATATGGCCAATGTGGCGGCGCGTTTGGGTGTTCCAATCATCTTGATGCACAATCGTGAGGAAGCGAATTATACCGATTTACTTCCAGATATGATTGCGGATTTGGAGGAAAGTATCCAGATCGCTCTTGATGCTGGTGTTAAGCCAGAGGATATATGGCTTGATCCGGGTATTGGATTTGTTAAGTCCTTTGATGAAAATATGTCTGCTATGCGTGAGTTAGATAAAATCACGGCAATGGGTTACCCAGTCCTTCTCGGTGCATCGCGAAAAAGATTCATCGGTACCGTACTTGATCTGCCTGCAGATCAACGGGATGAAGGAACTGCAGCTACGACAGCGTTTGGTATTACCAAGGGCATACATATGGTCCGGGTACATGAAGTGAAACAGACAGCACGTATCGTAAAGATGATGGATGCGTTAGTTGGGAAGGAGTAAGAGATGGATAAGATATATATGAACAACTTACAATTTTACGGTTATCATGGTTTATTTCCGGAAGAAAATAAGCTTGGTCAGCGTTTCACCGTAGATGCTGTATTGGAACTTGACCTGCGTAAAGCTGGTGAATCGGATGACATGACACAGTCGATTCATTATGGTCAAGCGTTTGAGGTTATCAAAGATGTTGTGGAAGGACGAGCAAAGAACTTAATAGAGGCAGTTGCAGAAGAGATTGCCAAGCAATTGTTTGCTTCATTCTCTCTGTTGGAAGCGTGCACAGTGAAGGTTATTAAGCCAAACCCTCCAATCGCAGGGCATTATGAATCAGTGGCGGTGGAAATTCGGCGGGAGCGTCTATGAAACAGGCGTGGATTGCACTGGGATCTAATATAGCCCCAAGAGAGGCTTACTTACAGCAGGCTATCCAAATGCTTAAGGAGCACTCGGAAATAGAATTGAAACAGATATCAACGGTATATGAAACAGATCCAGTAGGCTATGAGGACCAAGATCAGTTCCTGAACTTGGTTGCGGGGGTTGGAACAAGCTTGGAGCCACTAGAGCTGCTGCATATCTGTCAGAGTATCGAAAAGGAGTTAGGTCGAAAGCGGATCATTCGCTGGGGGCCGCGGACGGTAGACCTTGACATTTTGCTTTATAGTACTGAAAATATGAATGTTGAGGAACTTATCCTTCCCCATCCACGCATGCATGAGCGAGCTTTTGTATTAGTGCCTTTAGCTGAAATAGCTCCTGAACTGCTCCTTGGGGGCAAAAGAGTGCAGGAATGGCTGGATGCATTGCCGGCTCAAGATGTGCAAGGCGTTAGAAGCTGGGGTTCTTTAAATATATAGTAAAACTGAATGGGAGGTAGAAACGTTGTTCAAAATCGGTGATATCACCATTAAGAACCGAGTAGTATTGGCGCCGATGGCTGGTATCAGTAACTCAGCTTTCCGATTGACTGTAAAGGAATTCGGAGCGGGTATCGTATGTGCAGAAATGATCAGTGACAACGGCATCGTGACTCGTAACGCCAAAACGATGAACATGCTTTATATAGATGAACAGGAAAAGCCGATGAGCTTGCAAATCTTCGGAGCTAACCCGGATACACTGGTGGAAGCTGCTAAATTCGTCGATCAGAATACGACAGCTGACATTATTGATATTAATATGGGTTGTCCAGCACCGAAGATCACTAAGAACATGGCGGGTTCGCGCTGGCTGCTTCAGCCGGAGAAGATTCATGAAATGGTATCTGCGGTTGTAAAAGAAGTAGGTAAGCCGGTAACTGTTAAGATGCGGACAGGCTGGGACGACAGTACGATCTATGCAGTAGAGAATGCACAAGCACTGCAAGAAGCAGGAGCGGCAGCAGTCGCATTGCATGGCCGTACACGCGAGCAGCACTATGAAGGACTTGCTAACTGGGATATCATTCGCCAAGTGAAGGAATCCGTTTCTATTCCTGTTATCGGTAATGGCGATATTACAACCCCGCAAATCGCAAAGCAGCGATTGGAGGAAACGGGTGTTGACGCAGTTATGATCGGGCGAGCTGCTCTTGGGGATCCGTGGATGATATATAGAACCGTTCATTACTTGGAAACAGGCGAGATGCTGGAGGAACCAAGGCCTCGTGAGAAGATCGATGTATGTGTGCTGCACATGGAACGTTTGATTCGTTTGAAGGGTGAGAGAGTAGCGGTCATGGAAATGCGTAAGCATGCTGCCTGGTACTTAAAAGGGTTGGATGGTACTGGGAAAGTACGCAAATTGATAAATGAAGCAACCACAAAAGAAGACATGGCTGAGCTGCTTTATGATTTTGCAGACCAAGCGGAAGCTTCTATGGCGACGTTTTAATCGGACGTGCTTTATTGACACAGCATGGCTGCTTTTCTATACTTATACGAGGTAGCAATGCGATAAGCCTCGCATTATACGAGGACGAACAATACTGCCAGTCATGCTGGCAGTTTTTTTAGCATGTTAGATAATGAATATAGAAGAAATGGGAGTGAACAGGATGAGTGAAGAATTAAACGATCAGATGCAGGTGCGTCGCGATAAGATGGAACAGCTCATGAACCAAGGTTATAATCCGTTCGGTGCCAGATTCGAACGCACACATCAATCAGAAGAGCTGGTAGCAGCATTTGATGCTTTCAGTAAGGAAGAATTAGAAGAGAAGAAAGCGGAAGTGACTATTGCTGGCCGTCTAATGACGAAACGCGGTAAAGGTAAAGCAGGTTTTGCTCACTTGCAGGACTTGAGCGGTCAGATCCAACTTTATGTTCGTAAAGATCAAGTTGGTGACGAAGCGTATGAGCTATTCAGCAGTGCGGATCTAGGTGACATCGTTGGTGTTACTGGTGTAATGTTCAAAACCAATGTAGGAGAGCTTTCTGTTAAGGCTACTTCATTTGATATCCTATCCAAAGCACTTCGTCCGCTTCCTGATAAATTCCATGGTTTGACTGACATCGAGCAGCGCTATCGTCAACGCTACCTTGATTTGATCGTAAATCCGGAATCGAAGCAGACATTCATCACTCGCAGTAAGATCATCCAAAGTATCCGCCGTTACTTGGACGATATCGGATACTTGGAAGTAGAAACACCACTGATGCACAGCATTCCGGGTGGAGCGGCAGCTCGTCCATTCATTACCCATCATAATGCATTGGATATACCGCTTTATATGCGTATAGCGATTGAACTGCACCTGAAACGTCTTATCGTTGGCGGATTGGAGAAAGTGTACGAAATCGGACGTGTATTCCGTAACGAGGGTGTATCTACACGCCATAACCCTGAGTTCACAATGCTTGAACTATACGAAGCGTATGGTGATATGGATACAATCATGGAATTGACAGAGAACCTGATTGCCCATGTAGCAAAAGACGTGCTTGGTAAAACTGTGATTCCTTATGGTGAGTATGAAATCAACCTTGAACCGAAGTGGAAACGTCTGCACATGGTAGATGCAGTCAAAGAATACACAGGCGTTGATTTCTGGAAGCAAATGAGCGACGAAGAGGCGAAAGCTCTAGCGAAGGAAAATGGTATTGATATTAAAGATACAATGACGTTCGGCCATATTGTAAATGAATTCTTTGAACAGCGCGTAGAGGACAAGCTTATTCAGCCGACCTTCATTTTCGGTCATCCAGTTGAGATTTCTCCGCTTGCGAAGAAGAATCCAGAAGATGAGCGCTTCACGGATCGCTTTGAAGTATTTATTGTAGGGAGAGAACATGGAAATGCATTCTCCGAGCTGAACGACCCAATCGATCAGCGTGAGCGTTTCGAAGCACAAATGAAAGAAAAAGAACAAGGCAATGATGAAGCACATGAAATGGATGAGGATTTCTTGGAGTCCCTTGAGTATGGTATGCCGCCTACAGGAGGATTGGGTATCGGCATTGACCGCCTGATCATGCTGTTAACAAATGCTCCGTCCATCCGGGACGTATTGCTGTTCCCGCAGATGCGCAATCGTTCCTAATAGAAAGAAGAAGGGCTATATTGCCCTTCTTCTTTTCACCTTTATATAGGCATTTGCATAGAATGCTAACGAATGCGGGATAATGCTTTATAACAGTTTGTAAGATTGTTTTACATTTATTTAAAAAAACTATTGCAATGCCTTTACATCCGTGGTAAATTATTAGAGTTGCTTCAAACGAAGCGACAAACACGAAAAACAAGAACAAAAAAACATGTTGACAATGCAAGTTAAAACATGATACAATGTT
>NZ_NPBF01000041.1 GCF_002272135.1 Virgibacillus sp. 7505
AAAAACTTGATGACCCGTACGGGATTCGAACCCGTGTTACCGCCGTGAAAGGGCGGTGTCTTAACCGCTTGACCAACGGGCCAGGATGTCTGTTTTTCATCGTTACGTTTTTCGTAACTCGAAACTGACAAGAGTTATTATATACAGGAATGCAAGGCTTTGTAAACCCACTTTCTTAATTTCTTTTAATTCAGATAATTAATCGGTAGATTACACCCCTTCTCTCTTGCCAAAAACCTTGTTTTATCAACGTTTATAGCTATTTTTATCACTTCTGTTCTTCTTGCATATTTTCCTCTCAAAACAGGAATATAAACATGTACATCAAAAATTGTGAGCATTTTTTTGTCTGATAGAAAAAATCCTTGTTATGCTTTTACTATGAATTAAACAAGAAAAGGGGCATTCGACATGACTGAAACATTTGATGTAACGAATCCAGCCACCGGTGAATTGATCGAAAGAGTAACAATCGATTCAGAAGAAGCAATAAACGAGAAAATAGAAAAAATCAATCAAGCCTTCCCTTCCTGGTCCCGAACTTCTGCAACGGAACGCAGTAAGCTTCTCCGCGCTTGGCATGACAAGATGATCGAAAACAAAGCAGAGCTTGCTGCATTGATGACAGAAGAAAACGGCAAGCCGCTAAAAGAGTCAGAAGGTGAAGTATTATATGCAGCTGGCTATATCGAATGGTTTGCAGAAGAGGCAAAACGTGTATACGGCCGTACCATCCCTGCCTCCACTACCGATAAGCGTTTGCTGGTTACTCGGGAAGCTGTCGGTCCAGTAGCCGCAATCACACCTTGGAATTTCCCAGCAGCAATGATTACAAGAAAAGCTGCTCCAGCATTGGCTGCGGGCTGTACATTCATTATCAAACCCGCACCCGATACACCGCTGACAGCCATACGGTTAGTCGAAATGGCTCATGAAGTCGGAATTCCGGAAGACGTTATCCAATATGTAAATGCTGATGGCGAGATGGTAGGGAAAATCTTCACCGAGCACCCTCATATCCGGAAGATTTCCTTTACCGGCTCTACTCCTGTCGGCAAACTGCTCATGAAACAGAGCGCCGATAGTGTCAAGCATGTATCCATGGAGCTCGGCGGACATGCTCCGCTTATTGTTGATGAGTTTGCAGATATTGACCGTGCTGTGAAGCATGCCCTGGCATCAAAATTCCGGAACGCGGGACAGACATGTGTTTGTGCCAATAGACTGCTCGTCCACGAATCCATAAAAGACGAATTTACAACAGCCTTCACTAAAGCTGTATCCGAAATGAAGGTAGGTCTTGGTACAGAAGAAGGTGTAGCAATCGGCCCTGTCATCAATAAGAAAGGCTTTGATAAAATTGTGGCTCAAATTGATGATGCAAAGTCCAAAGGCGCTAAAGTCCTTACTGGCGGCACGTATAATGCAGATGCCGACAAAGGCTACTTCTTCGTCAATCCGACTGTTCTTGATCACGTAACGGATGACATGGACATCATGCATGAGGAAACATTCGGGCCAGTTGCTCCGATTACCATATATACAGAAATCGATGAAGCGATTCGTCTGGCAAATGATACACCATATGGCTTGGCGGCATACTTCTTCACAGAAAACTATCGCCGCGGCCTGTATATTGCCGAGAACCTGAAATATGGTATTGTCGGCTGGAATGACGGCGGTCCATCTGCCGTTCAAGCTCCATTTGGCGGTATGAAGGAAAGCGGCGTCGGCCGCGAAGGTGGAATCGAAGGAATTGAGCCGTATCTGGAAACAAAATATATCTCAATCGGTATATAAAAGAAGGACCCGTCACTGACGGGTCCTTCTTCTTATCTTTAGCTTTAGCTTTAGTTGACTGCAGCATGTCCAGAATAAATCCTATGATACTATTAGATTGGTCTTGAAAGATCTTTATCACAAAGGAGTTGGACAGATGGAGAATATCGATTTTCTAAACGTAATATTGCGTAATGGTACGTCACAAGAAGAGGCCCTTGCTTTTTATGATCAGCTGGATATTGCTGAGCCAGAAGAAATGATAGGGATGTGGAAAGGAGAAGAAATCGTAACTGGACACCCGCTGGAGGGACTTTTAACAGCATCAGGTTGGTATGGAAAAGAATTTATCGATGAAGAACATGTCCACCCTTTAATTTTCAAAAAAAGTAATGAGGTTCTCTATACTATTAATCCAAATTTGCTTCCTATCAATTTTCTTTTGCAAAGCTTGCATAACATTCCCAAGAAAATCCTCCCCTCATCTATGACAATATTACGACCTATCTTAAAAACAAATAAGAGTAAAGCAAGGTTACGAAAAGTAAAACATAGAGGGAAAGTTACCTCAGCAATGATCTACGACAATAAAGGGATAATAGATGTTTTTAGAAAAGTTGATGCAAACACGCTTTTAGGTATTATGGATATAAAAGAACAATTACCAGATAAAGCTTTCTTCTTTATATTAAGGAAAGTGTAAGCCGAATTATTATTAGTGAATTAAACTAGACAAGGGTAAATCCTAATGGTACATACCCTTTGCGCCAGTTCCGTCTTCCATACTCTTTCATGAAGCTATTCCTCAATCTTGTGCCCGAAAGCTTAAAAGCGATGTCGTATCGATGATTAACGATAAAAAGAAGGGCCTCTCCAATAATTCGGAGAAGCCTCTTCTTCGTTATTCCACAAATACCTTTCCAGCTGCAGTTGCTTCCGTCTCATTCCCGAATGCATCTGTTGCTTTCACGACCACATCCGCTCCATCTAGTTTCGCAGATGACGTTGCTGTCCAGTAGCCTACATAAAGGCCATCTTCGGTTTCCCGCATCGGCAGCTCTGTAGCTTGGGATGATGTCCGGAAATTGGTCAGCGGTGCCTTCAAGTAGAAGGTCGCATCCTCTAGACCAGGCTCTGATTCGAAGGAGATCACAACTGTTTCACCAGGCTGCACTTCTGCATCCTGATCTGGCTTCACATTTTCCAGTACAGGCGCAGTGTAGTCTGCTTCCAGCTCGATAACTTTCCTTGCTTTATTTCCTGCCTCATCTGTCGCGACTACTTTAATTTCATTGACGCCTTCATCCAATAGGATACGTTTGGAGAAAGTCCCGTCTTCATTTACATCTGTTTTCGCACCATTGATTGTCAGCTTGTTCAAATAATCATCTGATGCTGTCCCCGTAACGGTTATCGTCTCTTTATTTGTCTTGGAACCATCTTCCGGGGCTGTAATCGTTAATTCCGGTGCCGTTTGATCCCGGATTACCGTCACAGGTTCAGATGGGGCTGTGCTGCCATTTTCCAGTTTTGTGACGGCTGTCAGACTGTTTTCCCCTTCTGTCAGCTCTACTTCCGCTGCAAAAGCTCCTTCATCCGATGCTTCTACTGACGCAGCAGCCTCACCGTTATTACTGATCTCTACTGTCCCGCCAGGTGCGGCTGTCCCTTCCACTGTCACACTGTCTTCTTTCGTGACTGTGTCCGGTGCAGGCGACGTGATGACTGGGGACTGTGCTTCGTAATCAACAAGAGCACGAATCATGTAGTTCCCGTCCTCTTCCGGCACAGGGCTCCATTCCCCACCTACGTTCTGCCAGCTGCGGCCGGAGAATTCTCCGTCTTCATCCGTCGCCAATGCAGGAGTATTCGGATTCGGATCTGTTTGGACATAAAGAATATAGAAATCAGAATCCACTACAACGCCTTCTCCCGCCAAATCAACCTGAGTCCATTCTCCATTCCGGAGTGCTTCCCCAGTGATTGGTCCAGCGAGCTTCTTACCTGGTGCACCGTCTTCACCGGAATCATCATAGATTTCAACTGCAAAGTTCGTGCCTCCTGGTGTCGGGAAGCTTTCATCCCAGAAACGGAATAATCCGCCTGTCACCTGTGCTGAAGATTGCCCTTCCGCCAGCGTGAATTTAACTGCCCAGCCATTTCCGCCATCATAGAAGGCATGTGCATTCTCAGCAGTTCCATCATCATAGCCGATTTCTCCGGCAAATCCGATGAATGGCTCCAGCTCAACGTTTTGTTCTGTCGCTTCAGCCGCATTCACTGTGACTTCGAATTCTGCTCCTTTGAAGGATGGTGCCGTGATTTTAAGTGTGTACGTTCCTTCATAAACAGTCAGCGTATACGCCCCGCTCTCATCGGTTTGTACTGGTTGTATGGCCGCATCCTCGACTACATATACGTTGGCACCAGCAATCGGTTCACCTGTTTGGGCATTCGTCACAGTGCCTGAAACTGTTCCTTCCGCAATAGGGTCCAGCGTGAAATTCTGTGTAACGGCAGATCCCTCTGTTACGGTAACTGGTGCTGTGCTGGAGTGGAAGCCGTATGCGGAAGCCTCCAATGTCACATCACCTGCAGCCTGTAGCAAGCGATAGCTGCCATCTGCTGGATCCGTCTGTACGCTCCGACCCGTTTCTTGTACTGTCACTGTTGCATCAACCGGTAAAGCAGCTGGGCTGATATCAGATGGATCTGCTTGTCCATCCGGCAGCGTTGGACCTTGTACATTTTTGATCGGTGTTGGAGCAAGCTTCTTCGCATCTACCTTCTTCTTACTCTTTGCACTATCCTTTGTCTGCTTTGCGTCCTCTTTCACCTTCTTTGTATCTTTCATAATCGAGGCAGAGGTGTTAGAGGAATCCGAAATGGCTACATCATCGATATACCAGCCTTGTTTGCTGATGCTTCCGTCCGTCTCCAGATGGAAACCTACGTAAACCGTTTGTCCGGCAAAGTCACCCAAATCGATTTGTTCAGCAGACCAAGCTCCATTTGCTCCATTGTACGTGCCTACCTGCTCCCAGCTCTCCTTGTCCGTCGAAACGACCACATGGCCATAATCATAACGGCTTTCCAAGTCGAACCATGTTTGGAACTGCAAATACGCTTCTCCATCCTCTGGCACTGCTACCGGCGGAGCTAGCAAAGTCGCATCTGCATTGTTTGGATAAGCGCCTGTTCCGTATACATTCTCGCCAGAAGCTGCTGCCTCAGGGCCTGCAGCTGGGGCTCCCCACTCCCAGGAGTTCTGATCACCAAATGATGTCCAGCCAGATGGCTCCTCTTCAAAGTCCTGGCTATAGCCAACTGTCAGTGGTGCAATGAGCTCCACTTCGTACGTATCCGTCTCTGTTGTATTGCCGCCAAAGTCGGTCACGACGAATTTATATGCGAGTGTGTCACCTGTTGTCGCTTCAGCTGGCAGCACCGCTTGATACGTACCGCTTGCTGCATTTCCTTCTACAAGCGCTGCCTCAACAGATTGCCATTCTCCCTCATCTTTTTTGTATTGAAGCGTTACCGCGTCTGCGCTGATGTTATCTGTTACTTCTGCTGTGAGTGGTGTTGCAACACCCTGATACACTTCTGACACTGCTTCATGTGTAATGACAGCAGGTTCCTCGTCCTCGCCGTCCTGATAGACGTTACCATTGATTTCTCCGACACCAGTCGCAATCGTGGATACAGCCAAGTATGCATTCACAATACCGTGACCAAATCCTTCATTGATTTCATCTGGATACTCACTGCTCGTCTGGCGATCAGCTGTATCGTACAAGATCGTTTCGATCTCATCGACAGTCAGCGAGCTATCTGCCTGCAGAAGCAAAGCAATGACACCGCTTATATGCGGAGCTGCCATTGAGGTGCCGCTGAAAGAGGCACTATACTCACTGCCGCTTACCGAGGAGTAGACGCTCACCCCCGGAGCAGCAATATCCGGCTTGATTTCTCCTTCATAAGGCGAAGGGCCGCGAGAGGAGAAACTGGCCAAACCATCTTCACTATCTGTTGCAGCGACTGAGATCGATTCTGGATAGTTGGAAGGTGCTGACACTGTTGCGTCTCCGTCCCCGTCATTACCAGCGGAGAATACTGGGACGATGCCAGCATTTCGCCAAGTTTGGACAACTTCCCTATACCATTCATCCAATCCTGGACCGCCGCCCCAAGAGTTATTGACGATATCTGGCGCCTGCTCTGGATGCGGATTGCCTTCTTCATCCTTTGGCGCAAGCATCCATTCAGCCGCATCAAGCAGGATGGCATCCGTTGTTTGCCCCTGTCCGGTATCAGGATGGAAAGCTTTTACCGCAATCCATTTTGCACCTGGTGCAACCCCAATATCCTGAGAGCCATCAGGTTCTGCACCGACAGCTGTACCGATTGTATGTGTACCGTGATCCAAGTCATCATACGGTACTGCTTCCCCATCGACTGCATCATACCAGTTGAATTCATGGGAAACATTATCCGGATCAGCTGGATTATAGCCGCGGTATTTTTCCAGCAGTGCAGGATGGTCATACTGCACACCAGTATCAAGCCCGCCGATGACGACACCCGTTCCATCCAAGCCAGTTTCCTGCCATACCGCAGGTGCTCCGACCCTTTCTACGCCCCAAGCTTCGACTTCCTCAGCCAAAGCGGCAACCTGCTTTTCTTCTGCTTTTGCAGGCTCGAGAATTTTACGCTCTCTGTTTGGCAGGATTTTCTCTACTTCCTCAGAAGCAGCAATCTCCTCCATCACCTCTTTGGAGCTGGTTACCTTCAATGCATTGACGATATAGTAAGAGTCATACCCCTTAACAACGCCCTTGTCCTTTGCCTGCTTCAAGTAATCAAGCAAATTTGCTTGAGTCGCATCTGCAGTCACCCGCAAATCGCTGACAACAGCTGAGTTTTGGATGCGCTTCTCTTCCTTGGCAGACAAACTCGCAGACTGCTTCTTCGCCTTCTCGACAGCAATCTCTGCAGCCTTCTTCGTATCCGCCTGTTCCTTTAACTTAACTAGATACGTCACCTGCTCATCCGCTTTGAACTGCGACGTAACATCCTTGTCCACCTTCGCTGCTACACCCTCACTCGCTTTTACAGAAGTTCGCTCAGAAGACTGTGCTCGTGAAGCTGTAGGAGAAAGCAAGGACAAGAGAAAAACACCGACCGCCAGAATACTGAGCCATTTTGCCATTCGTTTTTGCATCTTCTCATTCTCCTTTTCCCTGATTTGGTCCTGCCCGTTAACCTTATCCACCTCCGCCTGTTACATGACAGATTATGTAATATCGCTCAGATGTTATAGATAGATTACGAGATTCTGTCGGTTACGGGAAGAGTGTCGGGAGAAAAGAGGAGCATATGCGTAGATGATGGGATTTCCTGCGGGATAATAGTAATAATTTTCTGTTAATTTAAGATTTTATAATTAATCAACCGTACAATCAAAACCTTGTACTCAGTTCAAAAGATTTATATTTAGTTAATACAGTACACTTTCATGTCTATCTTTTATCCGAAAGCTGTGAAACTAAGCTCTTTTTAATCTCATCTATTATAACTCTAACCCTCAGAAGAGAACTTAAACTCGAGCAATATGGGAAATATATACATATAAACACCCCTTTTATCGTATTCCCCACTTCAGCAGCTATCTTATCTATTAAAAGGACTTTTAACCCTCCTATTCATATCCTTCACAAGACTTATGACATATAAAAAAAGAATCCGGTATTTACCGGATTCCTCTTTTTATATGAATTTACTTATCTGATCGACAAAATTACGAATGATTTCCACCGTCGACCAAATTCCGATAGCAGCGATAATTACTAGGATTCCTGTCTCCCACCATCTATTTTTGTAACCATCCATCATATATTTCCGGCTGCTTGTCATCAATACCAATCCAACGACAATAGGCGGAAGGATCAAAGCAGTGATGACACTAGTGCCGAATACATTCAGCAGTACCAAGTCCGGCGCTCCAGGAATCGATATAAGAATAGGAAGCAAAAGAAATAGACCAATGGATAAGTAGCGGAATTTGGGATCTTCATCTGTTTTTTTATAATCCTTCTTTGCGGATAGATGAAAGCCATTAAGCATCAGCAAAGTAAAGCCGCGAGCTTGAGCTGGAAAACTTGTAAAAGCCGCTAGGAACAGGCAGACCCAAAGCATCGTCGGACCCGCTGGACCAACAGCCAATTCCATCATAAGCGCCAAGTCATTTTCATTGCTGACTGGTATGCCGGTTCCATAGAATACTTCCGCAGCTACTACCCAGAAAAGCACATTGATTACCAAGAGTGGCAGCATTCCCGTAATTAGGTCCAATTGCTGTATCTTCCGGTATTTCGGTTTATCCCAGCCTTTATCATCCATGAAATAAGGATACAGCAGATTTACAGCTGACCCGCCAATCGCTCCTATAGTAGCAACTGCGATGAATATGGCATTGAATGGCCCTTGGTTTGGCGGCATATCGAATGTCAGTCCCTTCAAGAACCCGATGACATCAAATGAACCAATTCGGAAGAGGGCAAAAACGAACGCTGCAATGATTGCTACAGAAGCAAAGCGAGCCAGCATTTCCAATAACCTATATTGGTTTGGATTGATCAATAATAGGAACGTAAGTCCGACAACCACTAAACTGAAGAGGAAGACACCCCAAGTCTCACCGCCGAATCCCCCAAACAAATTATAAAGTGCAACAGCACATGCACGGAGGAAGCTCATCTGAATGACTATTCCAAGGAACAAGATTGCAACACCCAGAAGTAAAGGGAACCCGCGCCACACTCTCTGAAATCCTTGCAGAATCGAAGTATCTCCATGACGGTTCTGCAATTTATACTTCGCTACCGCGGAAACCATGAAATAACGAGCAGCCAGCGCGACGACCAATGTCCATAAAAGCGCATACCCGTAGTTCGCACCCGAGACTGTAGAACTGACCAAATCCCCAGTTCCAAGGAAAGTCATCGCCAGTACAAGGCCCGGACCTAGACTGCGCATGTACTCCATAAATGTTTTAGGTAATGCAGACGGTGCTTCTTTCATTTCCTTGACAGGTGCTTCACTTTCCTTCAAGCTCTTATTCATCGCTTTTACCCCCTAATTTGATAGCGCTTACAATAAATAGCAAGCTATCAATCCTCTAAGGTGCATCGTATAGCGCTTATTCTGAATCAATTCACCATCTTGTGCTTTCAAAAGAACAGCGGAAGATGCATCGTTTGCACTAGCATGTAATACATCTTGCCGCTCAACTATTACCTAGTAATGGATTGTTTCGGAGCTAAATCGGCTGCAGTCTGTAAAGCTGCAAGCATGCTGCGTTCATCCGCAATATTCTTTCCAGCTATATCAAATGCTGTTCCATGATCTACTGAGGTTCTCACCAGTCCGCCTTTTAGACCCACTGTTATGTTAACCCCTTCTTCTAATCCAAGCACCTTAATCGGAACGTGTCCTTGGTCGTGATAACAGGCTACTACGATATCAAAGTCTCCTCTGACCGCACGGAAGAATAGTGTATCTGCCGGGTGTGGACCGCTGACATCGATTCCTTCCTGCTGCGCTTTCACAATGGCAGGAGTCAGCTTCTCCTCTTCTTCCCCATTTCCAAATAAACCATTTTCCCCCGCATGCGGGTTGATACCGCATACCGCGATACGCGGATTATCATATCCCGCTTTTGTCAGCGTCTCATACGCCAATTTAATGACAGTGTATGTCCGCTCCGGATTAATGGCGGATATGGCATCCAACAACCCAATATGTGTTGTTAAATGGATGACACGAAGTCTTGGCGAGGAAAGCATCATCGAATAATCCTTAGTTCCGGTCAGTTCTGCAAGGATCTCGGTATGGCCAGGATATCTATGCCCGCCTAAATGAAGTGCTTCTTTATTTAAAGGAGCAGTACATATAGCTGCTAACTCTCCTTCCTTGCCAAGCTCAATTGCCTTACTTAAGTAGTGAAATGCTGCATTCCCGGCTTCTTTGGAGACAACGCCCTGTTCCAGGTCCTCCGGAAGCAGCTGTAGATCCATTACATCGATTACGCCATGCTCAAATCGGCAGGCATCAACAGTTTCGACAGTATGAAATTCCAGAACTGAACCAACGACCTCTGCCGCTCTCCTTAACATGCTGAGATCTCCGATTACAAAGGGGTTACCTTGTTCATAAACCTCTTTGTGCTGCAAAGCTTTCACAATGATCTCCGGACCGATTCCAGCCGCGTCACCCATACTAATTCCGATAGTTGGCTTCAACTTTATCTACTCCTTTAAGCAATTGCAATGCATTCCCCATGACTTCCTGTGATCCAAAACTTCCAGCCTTCGTGACAGCAATTATGTTAGTTCCATTAAGCTTCCCTATTGGAACCCCAACCTCAACTTGACCCAGGATGTGAAAAGAATCTGCTTGGAGTGCTTCCATCACACGAATAGCTGTATCTCCGCCAGTTAGGAATAATCTCGAGATTTTCATCCCTTTAACTATTGACGCAGCCACTGCTCCTAAGTTCTGCGCAATCTTATTACTATTTTGAATCGCTTCTTCCTCATTGACTGCGATTGGCTTTTCGGAAGAAGAGAACAGCACAATATGTTTTCCTGCCGCATGTGCGTATTGCGCCTCTTCCATTACTATCTTCCATTCATTTGTATCCTCAAGATTGTCTTGAAGCAGCATCACCGGATCGACTTCCAAAAATTGAACGCTATGATCTGATTCCATTAACCAGTTAAGCTGTTTACGCCCAACTGGACTTACACTGCCTACTACCAACAACACAGTTTCTTCCACAAGATCGAGAGATGGGGCAATCACCTTTTGTTCCAAGCCATGTGCGGTTGGAAGATATTCCATCAATCCTGCCGACCCCGCATAGATGACATTCAGTTTGGTAGCTACAGCAGCTTCGCTAAGCAAACGCAGATCGTCATCATCCTCTGAATCAGCTGTAATAATCTTAGCTCCCGCTGAAACAGCTGCTAGCAGCCGCTCGACCCTTTTCTCATTGCCAGATCTGATTTCCCCTATACTTAGATGTTGGACCAGATGCTTGCTTTGAGAAGAAACCAACTGCTTGATATCGGAATGTTTTACTGGCGTTTTTGGATCCTTGGCAGCTTCCGTATCAGCCAGAGGGATACCATGCAGATAATGAATGCCATCTTTCACTACCCTTCCTTGTGATGGAAGGCCAGGAGCCAAAAGGATAACATCCGGCTTCAAAACATCATACAGGGCATCCAGCTCCTGCCCTACATTCCCCCTCATTGTGGAATCTATTTTTTTGTATATAATGTCCGGCGCTGTCAACGCGACCCCTTCAGCAGCATCAGCAAGCTTGCAGTAAGCTGCTGATGCAGGAAGGGAACGACTGTCCGTATTGATAACGACCGCTTGGTTGCTGTCTATCTCTTTCATCTTCCCATCCAAAAGCACATCCACTTCTACAGCATATGGAAGCAGCATTGCACCGCAATCACTTGCACCTGTCAGGTCGTCCGCAATAATCGCTATCTTTTTCATCGCTCTTACCGCTCTCAGACTAACAGCTTGCGATAAATAGACTTTACATCTTCTTTATCCAACACCTTTGGATTATTGTCCATCAATCGCTTCACTTCCAAAGCAGCAACTGCCATTGATTCAATGCTCTCTTCTTCCACGCCGTATTCCCCTAAATCCTGAGGTATTTCCAAAACAGTTGTCAGTTCCTTAATTTTATCTACTACTGCCTGGGCTGCTTCTTCACTGGACAGACTATTTGTATCAATGCCCATAGGCTCAGCTACAGAGGCTAAGCGATCTACCATCGCATCCATATTGAACTGCGTCACATGCGGAAGCAGCATGGAGTTTGCCACGCCATGTGCAATCTTGTACTTGCCTCCCAACGGATAAGCCATTGCATGAACTGCTGCCGTACCCGCTGCTGTTAATGCCATACCGCCGTACATGGAGCCGATAAGCATTTTCTCCCTGGCATCCAAATCAGCTCCATTCTGATAAGCAGTAACAATATTAGCTGTTATCAACCGAATCGATTCCAGTGCAAACATATCACTGATCGGATTAGCCTTATTTGAAATATAAGATTCCAGCGCATGTGTGAATGCATCCATCCCTGTTGCAGCTGTGATTGGTTTTGGCAGTCCTGTTGTTAATGTTGGGTCAAGCAATACAAGATCCGGAAGCAAATATCTGCTTACTACACCGATCTTCAGCTCTTGTTCAGGTAATGTGACAATGGCATTCGGCGTCACTTCCGCTCCGGTACCTGAAGTAGTTGGAATTAAGATAGTTGGTAACCCTGCCTTTTCCACCAGGTCAGTTCCAAGCAGGTTCTCCAATGCAGTATCATTTGTTTTTAAAACAGATAGCAGTTTTGTTGTATCTAAAATACTTCCTCCGCCAAGCCCGATCAGTACATCATAATCTTTCACGCCGACAGTTTCTGAAAAGACTCTTTCGATATTTTCAAGTGTAGGTTCTGGTTCTACATCAGTTGTCAGATCCACAGTTATACCTACAGCCTCCAATGCCTTCTCAACCTTTTCAGCGGCACCTGCTGCAACCAAAGCCGGCTGTGTGATCAATAGCGCCTGTTTAATCGGCAAATGCAGTAAAGATAAATGTTCACTAATGTTATCTACTGCTTCACGACCTGCGACAATATGATCTGCTGTTTGGAATTTATAAATAGACAATTCGCTCTCCCCTTTTTGTTAACGAGTGTGTAGGTTGTATCCTTGCATCATGCTCTCGATTTTTTGCAGTACTTCTCCTTTTGCTTCGGTGACTGGAAGTCGCGGCGGCCCGACCGGAATTCCGGCTAACTCTACTGCTTTCTTTAGTGAACTTGGAATAGCCCCAAGCACGAAAGTCTCCCGTAAAGGCTGCAAACTGGACTGCGCTTCTTCTGCTTGCTGTTCGTCGTTATTCCGGAACCCTTCATAAATTGCTAACACTTTATCCGGCAGAACATTCGCAGTAGCCGCAACAGCTCCTTGCCCTCCGGCACGCAATGTTTGAAGGATTAGCGAATCCGTTCCAGCAAACACAGCAAATTCTTCCTTATTAGTAGCTTCTATATAAGCTTTGATGTTATCGAAGTTTCCGCTGCTGTCTTTGATACCAAGAATGTTCGGGTGCTTTGCAAGTCTGGCAACCGTCTCTGCCTCTATCGACATCCCTGTTTTGGATGGGATATTGTATAGCATGACAGGGATAGTAACTGCACTGGCAATCGTTTCGTAGTGAACTGCAAGATCCGTTTGGTCAGGAGCGACAAAATAAGGTGTGATAATGGAAAGCGCATCAGCACCCAATGCTTCCATATCTCGGGATAAATCAATTACTTCTTTTGTGGAATTACCTCCTGTTCCAACCATTACCGGTACTCTTCCATTAGCTGTTTGGATGATCTCCTTTGCAACTGCAAGCTTCTCATCTCGATCAAGCATATGAAATTCGCCATTTGTGCCTAAAGCAAACAATCCATGGACGCCAGCTTCTATAAGATGATTCGTTAATTTTTGTATAGCATCTTCGTTGATACGTTGGTTTTCTGTAAAAGGCGTGACCATCGCTGGCCAAATACCTGTTAAATTCATTTTCTTCCCCTCCATTGTACGCGCTTTCATAAAGCATACTCCAAACTGTTTCATAAATCAACTGTTTATAATAATTAATAGCCATATATAAAATAAAAATGTTATTTCGTTTCACAATGAAACAAAATAACATAATGAAGGGCTATAATAGAGTAGAAAAGGTTTTTAGATTCACACTGAATGTGGTAACGTACAAGTAAGGCGTTTAATTACACTTGAGGTGAAGGAAATGAAGATTACAGCCATTGCTCCTTATGCTGGCTTAGGAGAATTAATTCAAGATGTTGCCAACCAAAAAGAACTTGGCAACATTGATATAGTGCAAGGTGATTTACAGCAGGGGGTTAAATTTGCAATAGAAGCTGAGAAGAAAGGCACAGATATCATCATTAGCCGAGGCGGTACTGCTGAACGGATTAAGCAACATGTTACAATCCCGGTAATAAATATAGAGGTGTCTGGTTTTGACCTGCTTCGTATTATCACGCTGATCAAGGATACAGATAACAGAGTCGCCTTTGTCGGTTTCCCAGCTATAGCCAATGCGGTATCGAGTGTCAGTCAGTTGATCGATGTAAATCTTGATATTTATGCCATAGATGATGAGCATCATATCGAAAACCAGCTGCGATTATTGAAAGAAGAGAATTATACCTTTGTTATCGGAGATGTAATCACAGTTCAATTAGCCGAAAAAATAGGCATGCACGGCCTTTTATTGACTTCTGGAAAAGAAAGTGTCGTTAATGCTCTTCGCCAAGCACTAGAAACGTACCGTACTGTGGAAAAAATAAAAAAAGAAAGAGATACGTATGCACAAATCCTCCAAGATTTGAATCAGTATACGATCATAGCTGATAAGTATCTGCAGCTTCGTTCACTCTCAACCCAGCCCATACCGCTTCCACCTTCTTTCATCAGAAGAATAGCTGCGGCTATTTTTCAGTTTGAACAAATACTAGTTGAAGTGGTATACAAAAATAGATTTTACCAATTACATGCGCATCAATTGAGCTCACAGCAAGTAGTCATTGAATTACTGGAACAGGAAGCACCTTCTAAATCGCTGCCGTCCATTTCTTTAGTGGCTGATCCAAATGCTTCTGTTTATTTAAGCTCCAACCATCAAGAAGTGCAGCTGGCTATTGAACAAGCTGAAGCATTACGTGAACAACCTGCTCCTATTGTCATCATTGGTGAAAATGGTACAGGAAAAGAAAGCTTGGCTAGATATATTCACACTAACGATACTACTGATTTTATCCGGATAGACGGAGCAGCATTCCCAAGCGTATTACTTCCCTATCTGGCAATAGTGCTGGAGGATGGCGGTACACTTTATATAGTGAATGCAGATAAAATAGCGGAAACAACAAAGGACTGGATAGAAAAGCAGCTAAAGGCGAAAGTTCCATTTCGTATTATCCTTGCCATGAACAATAAGACATCAGATCGGATTCCAGCAAAATTCAAGATGCTCCATCTTCCGCCGCTGCGGGAGCGCAAAGAAGATATTCCAAATCTGATCCGCTTATTTATTTCAAGCTTTAATAGTGAATACGGGGTGCAAATCGCAGGCATCAGTGAAGAGGCTGTACAGCTTCTTGAATCAAATCCATTTGAATCAAATATTATCGAGCTAAGCAGAATCATCAACAAAGCTGTACGAAAGGAAGAGGCAGCTTATATCCAGGATTCCACTATTGCAGACATAATCGACGAACTTCAGGATCAAAGTAAAACAGTAATCGATATTACTGGAACATTAGCCGATATTGAAACGCAAATCATCCAAGCAGTATGGCTGGAAGAAAAGAAAAACAACTCTAAAACAGCAGAAAGATTAGGGATTAACCGTACAACCTTATGGCGTAAATTAAAAGAAATCCAGTAAAACACTGATCTTAACCTCCAGAAGAGGATAAGATCAGTGTTTTTTTATCTTTTACTAAATCGAACTCCCTCCTTAACGGCTGACTTCCTTCCCATTCATAACACATTCTTCAATATCCGATTGCAACCTTTCAATTAAGCGCTTACAATAAACGTAAATATATTTGTTTACTTTAGCAACGAAAATGCAATTATATCCTATATTACTAAGAGTTAATTCAATATCTGTTTATCTTTTAAACGTATATTTGTTTTCTTACTCAAAACATCGGAGGGATCATTTTGTCATTCCAAAACAAAGTTGTCTTAGTTACTGGTGCCACAAAAGGAATCGGAAGAGAAATTGCCCTAACCTTTGCTAGGCATGGAGCATCACTGATTGTGAACGGTCGAAACAGCGAAAGATTGGCAGCCCTTCAGCATGACATTCAAAAGGAAGGCGGCACATGCTTTATAGTATCAGGTGACGCCAGCAGCCCGGAGACCGCAAATCAAATCAAGGAAATAATTAGTTCAAGGTTTCAAAAGGTTGATGTCTTAGTTAATAATGCAGGTATGAACACCCGTACTCCTACTCTCCAAACCACTCTGGACGATTGGGAAAATGTTATTAGAACGAACTTGACCAGTGCTTTCTTAATCAGCCAATCCGTATTGCCTTTTATGGTAGAAAATAAGGAAGGGGTAATTATAAATATCAGTTCTACAACTGCAAACACACCACATAAAAATGCTACTCCTGCCTATGGTGCATCCAAGGCAGCACTCAATTACCTGACCATGCACCTGGCCTATGAGATGGCTGGTCATAACATACGGGTGAATGCGGTCTGCCCTGGCCCAATTGAAACGGATATGACCGAGCAGTGGGATGATACATACAGAGAAAAAGTCATAAATGGCGTTCCATTGAAAAGATTGGGAGATGTGTCTGACGTTGCTGAGACAGCACTTTTCTTAGCTTCTGAACAAGCATCATTTATTACGGGGCAATCTATCCATGTGAACGGAGGCACTCTGATGCAATAACAGTTTTTCTTGGTAAATCAAATGTAAATAACAAAAGAGTCCCTATTCCGTAAGCAAAAAAATGCAGTGCCATCATGGCACTGCATTTTTTTGCTTTAACCTAAATCAACATTATGATAAACCTGCTGCACATCCTCCAGATCCTCAAGCGCATCGATCAGCTTCTCGAACTGATCTTGTGCTTCAGCATCAAGGGTGATGTCGTTTTGGGCCAGCATAGTTAGCTCAGCCACCGAGAATTCTTCGATTCCAGCTTGCTTAAGAGCTTCCTGTACAACATGGAACTGATCCGGCTCTGCATAAACGATGACCGCATCGTCTTCTTCGATGATATCACGTGCATCAACGTCAGCTTCCATCAAGATTTCCAATACCTCATCAGAAGACTTGCCTTCGACTCCGATTACTGCCGTTGCATCGAACATGTAAGCAACAGATCCGCTGACACCCATGTTACCGCCGTTTTTACCGAAAGCAGCACGAACCTCAGGTGCTGTACGGTTTACATTATTCGTCAATGCATCAACAATAATCATAGAGCCGCTCGGACCGAAGCCTTCGTAGCGCATGTCGTCGTAGTTCTCTTCGCCGCCGCCCTTGGCTTTCTCGATCGCTCGCTCGATGATTGCCTTAGGTACGTTATACGTCTTCGCACGCTCCAAGACGAATTTCAATGCTTGGTTGGCTTCTGGATCCGGCTCACCTTGTTTGGCAACTACATAGATCTCCCGGCCGAACTTCGCATAAATCCGGCTGGTATTGGCATCCTTCGAAGCTTTCTTCTCTTTGATATTGTTCCATTTACGTCCCATTAATGAACACTCTCTTTCAATCTATTTTAAAACTGTTTGTGAATAATGATTGCTGTTACCATTATAACGCATAAAGCCGCTTTCTTAAACTGGGGCACTTGGGCAGGTAATCGATATAAGCGTCCTCTATAAAATAAATGCATGGACCCTTATATGGATTCATGCTTTTTACTGAACTGCTCATATGCTGTTTCGAATGCTTGAAAGCTAGCTGGTCCAAGTTTTGTTTTATCCCGGTCGAATAGCCTATCAAAGACTATGTCATACACATCTGCTTTGCTGCATTGTCTGAAGCTAGCAACAAGCTCTATATACGATAAAAAGTACGCTGGGCTCAACTTACCGCCTTTGTTTAAAATCATCGGACACCCTCCTCTTCGATAGCATGACGTCACGCCACTCCCATATCTCTGATAAATATATCATATAACAATTGCCTTATATAACAATTTGCTTATATACTTGTTTCAGAAGGAGGGAATTGGATGGCGACATCAATTGCTTTATCAACGGAAAAGCTTACAGAGACTTTAAAGATCCTTCATGATCCGACACGTCTGCTGCTATTGAAATTACTGATGGAAAAGGAGTACTGTGTCTGTGAACTGGTAGGCATGTTCGAAGTGAGCCAGCCAGCTATCAGCCAGCACTTGCGTAAATATAAAAAAGCAGGTCTTGTTTACGAAGAAAGGCGCGGACAATGGCGCTACTATCGTTTTAACGAAACTTGTGAACAGCACGCTTTGGTAGAGCAAATTCTCGGTCAGCTAGACGAGAATGATGAGCAGCTCGTAAAGCTGCGGACCAAAGCAGAAGCAATCACGTGTTAAGTAAGGAGTTTTTATTCACATGTTGACAACTGTTTTAGCCTGTATCATTTTTCTTATCACACTTATACTTATCATCTGGCAGCCGAAGGATCTGAATATCGGCTGGACAGCCTGTGGTGGTGCAATTCTTGCACTTTTAGCAGGTGTGGTCAATTTCACGGACGTATGGGAAGTGACCAACATCGTCTGGAATGCCACCTTGGCGTTTGTGGCCATCATATTGATTTCACTAATATTGGATAGCATCGGTTTTTTTGAATGGGCCGCTTTACATATGGCTGCTGCCGCAAAAGGAAACGGCGTGAAGATGTTCATTTACGTCTGTGTGTTGGGAGCTGTCGTATCCGCCTTTTTCGCAAATGATGGTGCAGCCTTGATCCTGACACCGATCGTGCTGGCGATGGTACGAGCACTACGTTTTGACGAAACACTCGTATTTCCATTCATCATTGCAAGTGGGTTCATAGCCGATACAACGTCACTGCCGCTGATCGTAAGTAACTTGGTGAACATTGTATCAGCTGATTTCTTTAACATCACTTTCCTGGAATATGCTTCGCGTATGATCATTCCGAATTTGATTTCACTCGGGGCGAGCATCCTTGTGCTCTACTTATTTTTCCGAAAACGTATTCCGAAAAACTATGAAGTAAATTATGTGAAACAGCCGTCTTCGGCTATTAAAGACAAGAAAATGTTTAAACTATCTTGGTATGTACTCGCTCTATTAGTGATCGGATATTTGATCTGTGAATTCTTCCATATCCCAGTCTCCTTTGTAGCCGGGGCAATAGCTATCTTCTTCCTGCTTATTGCACGGCGCAGCCCAGCAGTTGAAGCAAAAGCAGTGGTGAAAGGCGCGCCGTGGAATATCGTCTTCTTCTCTATCGGGATGTATGTCGTAGTCTACGGATTGCGTAATGCTGGTCTGACGGATATACTCGCAGACATGATCCAGTATGTAGCAGACCAAGGTATGTTCATCGGCACAATAGGTATGGGATTTATCGCAGCCATTCTGTCTTCGGTCATGAATAATATGCCGACAGTCATGATTGATGCTATCGCGATTTCCCAGACGTCCACGTCCGGAGCTATGCGGGAAGCCCTTATTTATGCAAATGTGATCGGTTCTGATCTCGGTCCTAAAATCACGCCGATCGGCTCACTGGCAACGCTGCTATGGCTCCACGTCCTATCCCAGAAAGGTGTCAAAATATCGTGGGGAGCGTATTTCAAAACTGGAATTGTATTAACTATACCAACACTGTTTATAACACTAGCAGGACTTTATATATGGTTAGCCATCATCCATTAAAGGAGAGATAATATGAAAATCCGCATAATAGGATCCGTCGCAGCCGGTACCTCCGTGGCAGCAAAAGCACGTCGTAACAATGAAGAAGCAGATATCCGCATTTATGACAGGGATTATGATATATCCTACAGTGTTTGCGGTATTCCTTATTTTGTCGGCGATGAGGTAGAGGAGTTGGAAACTCTGAATCCTCGTGATTCAGCTTGGTTCAAAAAGCGCTATAATGTCTCGATTCAAACAAGGCATGAAGTAGTGGATATAGATCATGATAGCAAGACCTTGACTATTAAAAACTTGGAGACAGAAGAAACAGCGACAGACACTTACGATGTTCTCGTTTTCGCAACTGGCGCCAGCCCGATAACACCTTCTATAGAAGGTACAGAGCTGGAGCATGTCTTTCACGTTCGTACGATCCAGCATGCAGGCGCCATCGACCAATTCATCGAATCCCGGAAGCCGAGAAGTGCTACGATCATTGGTGCCGGTTATATTGGATTGGAAATGGCCGAACAGCTCACCCAATTAGGGATTGAAGTAACTATAATCCAGCGCAGCAATCAAGTGATGAGGCATCTGGATAAAGATATAGCTGACTGTGTGGCAGATACATTGGAAGCGCATGGTATAAATTTGCTGCTCGGGCAAGAGGCTGTTCGCATTACAGATACAGATGTCATTACGTCAAACGGAGATACAATTACATCTGATATTGTCTTCCTAGCTGCAGGAGTCAAACCAAATACAGCTCTGGCTGAAAAGATTGGCGTTAACATTGGCGAAACAGGCGCAATTGCAGTTAACGAAAAAATGCAGACCAACTTACCTGATGTGTATGCAGTCGGAGATGTAGCAGAGAGCTTTTCTGTTATTACTCATAACGCCATTTATCGCCCTCTCGGTTCCACCGCTAATAAAATGGGACGCATAGCTGGTGATGTCATTACCGGAGGCAATTCTGCACATCGCGGTATTCTCGGAACAGGGATTGTCCGTGTATTCGAACTAGCTGTTGGGCAGACTGGCATGAACGAACAAGAGGCTCTTGCATATGGATATGATATCGAGACACTGCATAATATCAAGCCTGCCCGCGCCGCTTATCTTGGAGGCAAAGAGATTACAATAAAAGCTATTGCTGACCGAGCAACCGGCAGACTGCTCGGCGTTCAGGCAGTCGGAGAGGAAGGCGTGGACAAGCGTATTGATGTATTTGTCACCGCTATGACGTTCGGAGCCAAAGCAGAGGATCTGTTCCATCTCGATTTGGCATACGCCCCGCCATTCAGCACGACAAAGGATCCCGTCATGTACACGGGCATGGCACTCGATAATGCCATCAAGAAGCATAATAAGCTGCTTACGCCTAAAGAGCTGCAGCATCGGCTGGCACAAGGCGAGTCTTTCCAGATCATTGATACACGCGCTAAAACCCAATATGACACATCGCACGTACCTGAGGCAGTTAACATACCTTTAGCAAAACTGCGGGAGAAAGCAAATGATCTTGATCCGAAAAAGCAGACCCTCTGCTATTGCAACAGTGGTGTGACGGGCAATGCTGCACAGAATATATTAAGGAACATGGGATTCAAAGAGGTGTATAATCTCTCTGGTGGGAATAAGAATTATCAGAAGTACAGGAAATAAGCAGAAGCCGCATACGGTAGTATGCGGCTTTTTGTTTTTGAATGTACTACGTATTATATAACTTTAGATTCTCTTTACGATCTCTTCCTGGTGGCTTGCCAAACATTTTTCTGTATTCACGATTAAAATAAGTGGGACTTTCATATCCAACTTTAAAGGCTGCATCAGCAGCTCTCATATCTTCACCAATGATTAATCTCCTTGCTTCTTGCAGCCGTAATGCTCTCTGGTATTGAATAGGAGTCATAGTTGTAACTCGTTTAAAATGATGATATAAAGCCGACGTGCTAAGGTTTACTTGTTTAGCCAATTCATCTATCTTTATTTCGTGAGAAAAATACTTTTTTAAATAATTTAGAGCAGCGGCTACTTCAGATAACTTACTCCCTTTTGCAGCGAGGTTTTTTACTCTGTCGCCATACTTCCCCTGCATGATACGGTAAAGGATTTCTTTGATAATAAGTGGTGCGAGTATCTCCGTATCTTCAGGAGTATGCAGCAGTTTCACGAGTCTGATTAATGCATCCACGATTACTTCATTTGTCTGATCTACATATATGCCTCTCTCGGAAATACCTTTATTGGTTGCGTGCTGCTTATACTCTTTTGAAACTTCTGCAATCTGCATGAAATTAAAATTCAAGCGAAGACATAGATATGGTTCCTTTTCACTTGCCTCTAATATTTCTCCGATAACTGGCAGATCAACTGCTACGACTAAGTAATCACCCTTCTGGTAATAGAAGTCCTCCCCATTAACAGATACCAATTTTCTTCCTTGCAGAACAATGCATAACGCAGGTTCATGCATTGTATGTACAGGTTCCAGCGGCTTTGCAGATCGAATAAATTCCAAACCAGAGATAAGTGTAAGATTCGTACCATCCTTGGTTGCAAGTGTTGTGACTAACTTTGTAAGCTCGCGTTCTTTCCATTGCAATTGTTCTTCCGATGACATGGAATACATCCCTCTTTGTAGAGCTCATCAGCTTGGAGAATAGGGCAAGAATTAAAGAAATGCCGGCTACCGCCCCATGCTTACTTTCCTTGATACTAATAGTAGATCAGAAAAGGGAGTGATATCGTTTGAAGATTACTACTCATTCTTATGCCGGACTTTGGGTCACCAAAGATCGGTATATCCGGCATGAACTGCTGCCCGACGGACGCTATGTGGAAGCTCGCGGCAATGTCGAAGGCGCCTATACAGGTGCTTATCAAATAATAGGTGACCACATTGAATACCAAGATGATACTGGATTCACAGCTGATGGAGATTTTCGTAACGGAATCTTATATCACGCAGGAATGATTCTATATCGTGATCAAGAATAATGTGATCCCGCAAAGAGTCTCCTATCAAAGTTGAATTAGAAAGGAAGATACAAGCATGAGTATAAAGAATAAAGTTGTTCTTGTCACTGGAGGAAGCAGCGGTATCGGGGCAGCAACTGTAGAATTGTTAGCTGCAAATGGTGCTGTTGTAGTCGCAGCAGCCCGCAGAACAGATAGGTTAGAAACAGTTGTATCTACAATCCGCCAAAAAGGATCTATAGCCGATTATAAGCAGCTGGATGTTACAGACTTTAAACAAATGCAGGATACAGTACAAGAGATTATAGAGTCATACGGAAAAATTGATGTTATTGTAAATAATGCTGGTGTAATGCCACTATCAAAATTGGAAGCTTTGAAAATTGATGAATGGAATCGTATGATTGATGTAAATATCCGAGGTGTCCTTCATGGTATTGGTGCTGTATTACCTCTGATGAAGAAACAGCATAGCGGACATATTATTAATATCGCTTCTATAGGCGCATACGAAGTAACTCCAACAGCAGCAGTTTATTGCGCAACCAAATATGCGGTCCGTGCAATCACGGAAGGATTGCGACAGGAAGCAACAAATAATATTCGTGCAACTCTAATTTCACCGGGTGTTACTGAATCAGAACTTGCTGATCATATTACTGATAAACAAGCGAGTGATGCTATGCTCGAATATCGCCGACTAGCTCTTCCTGCATCTGCTATTGCAAAAGCCATTCTGTATGCAATTTCACAACCGGCAGAGATTGATGTGAGTGAATTGATTGTAAGACCTTCTTTATCATCATAAATTACAGAAAAAGCCCTTTCTAGTATGATAGGGCTCAATAGTTAAATATCTATAAAATCAAAAAAAGTATTAGAGTAATTAAACTCTAATACTTTTTTTAAAGCTTCCTAGCGGACTTGAACCGCTGACCCCCACCTTACCATGGTGGTGCTCTACCGACTGAGCTAAGGAAGCAA
>NZ_NPBF01000042.1 GCF_002272135.1 Virgibacillus sp. 7505
CCTCTTATGTATGCTGCCCTTTTCTTAAGGACAAGTTAGATTATATATGCTACAGAAACAAAAAGCAATACATATTTAAAAATAACTAGATTTTTTTGCGTTACTTTCTTTTACCATAAAATTTAATAGCTAACTCATCAAAGATTTAAGGTCTCTTCCATAAATCCGCAACTCTTATTTTACATGAATAGAAAGCAATTTGGCAACTAGCGACAGAATTACTTTTAAGCCCGCATAATGCAAGTTAATAATATAATGCTTCTATCTAATCAATCTCCTTCTTAATAAAGCGGATAGCTAAAATCACGGTACCTCCCCTATCACTTTAAAAGAAAACATGCTGTTGATGAAACAATCATAAAAACTGCCGGATCACCTGATCCAGCAGTTATAGTAAATTCCATAATCGATTTCTTGTCAGCCCTTAAACAACGGTTCTAATTAAAATACCGATCTTATCACCTGCTTCATATAAATAAATCGCACAACCATGAAGTAAAGTACTTGAATAACCGCAAAGCTTCCCAAAACAAGGGCAGATTCAGCTGTCAGATTGTAGTTAAACAAACGCGATAAAGCAGTAAGAGCTACCGCGCCATGTACAAGTGCTATTACAATCGGAGAGAAAAACAAAATAGCAATCTGCCGATTCACTACTTTTTTCAATTCTGATTGTGTCAGACCAATTTTTGCAACTGACTGGAACTTGCGCTTCTCCCCGTCAATATCTGTAAACAATCGGAAGTAAAGGAAGCTTCCAGCAGAGACAAAGAACACTATTCCGATGAACAAACCGATAAATAAAATCGGTCCATATGCTTTATTGATTTCATAAAGATTGTAATCAACAGAAAACTCCTTATGCTCTACTTGATCCTCTAACTTTCTACCTGCTTCAATTACTTGATTATCACTTCCTTCAGCTACATTCCATGCAGCTGTGAAAACCGTCCTTACTGGTGTTTCAAGTTCAGTATAAGTACTATCGTTGATAACATAATAACCAGTTAACCCTAACCCTACTGCAGACTCTACTGTGTTACTCGGTTGAATTTCTTTCCCATCTTTCAGCCGGACGCGGGATGTCATTAATATGTCACTAGCTTTCTGCCCGCCCGTGATTACCGCATCACTTTGTTCTATTATGATTGCCTTATTTTCTTCTGGGTGCAGTTCCTTCTCATCTATTAATGCTGCGAATCTGTTATAATCAGAAGCCTTCACTATCAATACAGTCGATTCTTCCAAAGATGTATCATAAAATGTCAAGTCCGCGAATTCCATGTCAGCGTTGATTTTCTTTTCTTCTAAAATGCCATCAATCTGTTGCATATCTTGCTCAATCACTTCGTCACTCTCATCTAAAAATGGACTATACGTATACGTGTATGGATTTACCTCTTTTATCCCTTTTGTAAGATAAGATTGAAAACCATACAGTGACCCGATGGCACTAAATGCAACAGTTGATATAATCGCTACCATGAAAAAGGTTCTAGCATTATCTTTCATTCGAAAAGATAAGTCAGCAAAAAGCAGGGAGTAACGTATGCTGTTTTCTTTTAAGTCTTTTGATTGCCCTTCGTTTAAGATATTTTCCCATACATCATACTCATATATAGCTACTAATGAGGAGTCAATAGAATAGAGCTGCAGCACATTGTCTGCAGCTCTTGCTTATTTTATTAAATACAGCGATTCAGCGTCATAATCAAACCATAAGAAGGATTCTGAAGTAGTATTTATAATAAATTTATTTTCCTCTTTGCTAAAGTATTCCTTATCTGCTAAAGGGTTTAAAACAATGAAAATAGGAACATTAATCTCAGCATTCAAATAGATATTTTCAACCAAATCATTAGTCAAACTACCTTTTTGAACATCTACCTCGTTGTACTCATCTATCATATAATCCCTGTTTTGATCGTTTGTAAGTGGATATACAGGGGTTCCAAGAATACATATTAAGGAATTCTCGAAAAGTAGATTATTGAGTATATTCATAAACTCGCTATTCTCTATTCTGTCCATATAAATTGTATTATAAGCTTTTAAGGTCAGAGCTTCTCTATTTATAATAAAATCTTCTGTAACTATGTTCGTTAACATTTAGGTTCATTCCTTTAATCTTATTTTGGACGTGGATATAATAGTTAGCCGCTAACTGCACCAAAGCCTTTATTTGAGTGGAATAAGAATTCAGAAGAAATAAAATGTATACGTAAACATAAACATTTACGTATACGATGTTTTCGTTTTTTGGGGTAATATCATTTTATCAACCTTTAAATTAGGTCCATCCTTTTTCATTTGAATAAGTTTCGTAATCGTATTCTGAAACATAATCGAATGACAAATCTGTTCTTTGATCATAGGCCTCCTCCGCAATGGTAAGCAGCGCCTCAAATTCCTTATCTTTTGGCATTTTTGCAGGGTTTTGCAAAACCTTATGGAAAACATCTTTTCCTTTTGAAACTACGTAGCATCTGGCATACAAAAACAGATCCTCTGAAAAATATTCATCTTCTGTCTTATAACTATTGTCACCAATCTGTTCTGCGTGTTTTTTCGTGTCCAGTATTGGTATAATAAATAAGCCAGTGTTTCCTCAAACATTTTAATTTTTTCCTCTGATAGTTTAGCTAAGTGACCCACTAAATTGTTAGCTATATCCCTTTCAGGGCCCAGTTGCCAGTCCATCCTTGCTTACCATAGACCAAAAAAATCTTCATCTCTACTAACATAATCTTTCTCTGCTTCTACATTTACTTCATTGTCTTCTTGTTCAACATCAGTATCGGCGTACCCAATCCCAGTAAATTGAATTTGCACAACCCGTGTCTCATTATCCAGGTTGATATGGTGAAGGCCATTTATACTTAAAATACTAACAAGGCTAGCTAATGAAACAAGTCCATTTGAGCAACATGCCATATAAAATGTTTTTCTAAGGTGTATGCGCATACTTGTGGGCGTTTATATTTGAACGATTCATAAAGTTTTAAAGAGACAAAGTCATATTAGTATGTAGATTTATTTTAGATAAGTTTGCCCCCACACTCTTAAAGAATTAATGATAGATGATAACTCATCTCCTTGTTCGGTTAAGAAGTATTCTACTTTTGGAGGCACAGTATCATGTACCTTCCTCTTAACAATCCCATCAGCTTCCAGTTCCCTAAGTTGCAAAGTTAGTATTCTTTGCGACAGCCCTGGTATTAATCCTTTAAGTTCATTAAATCTGACTGATCTTTCGGATAATATATCGATAATGATACCTTTCCATTTTCCACCTACAACCTGTAAAGCCATTTCAATAGGACAAGCCTTTGTAACCTCTTCACTGCAATCACCATATCCTTTTAAGCCATTCCCCATATTCTCCAGCTCCCTCATTAAGTTACAAAAATGTGCCTACTTACATTACATCAATAATTTTTCTTATACTTACTATATCAGTAATGAAAGAGGTTGATGTCTAATCAAATTTATATCATCTTAACGAGAAATTAAAACATATTGTACAGCAACAGGTTAAATAAATTGATAGGGGGAAGACTTCATGAATAAACCAAAGATTGTTCTAATAACAGGTGGAAACAAAGGTATTGGTTTAGAAACAGCAAGACAATTGGGGAAAATGGGGTATGAGATTTTATTAGGATCAAGAAATGAAAAAAGAGGACTTGAGGCTGTAACGTTATTAGAAAAGGAGAATATTAAAGCTAAAACAATGAGCCTTGATGTTACAAACCCCAACTCCATTTTTTCCGCAGTAGAAATAATTGAACAAGAATATGGATTACTTGATATTTTGATTAATAATGCAGGCGTGTTTCTTGAAGGCGATATTACTCAGAGTGAACTGGATTTATCTGTTCTCAAAAGTACTTATGAGACAAACGTTTTTGGTGTATTTTCTGTAACAAAAGCGATGCTTCCATTGCTCCGAAAATCGTCTTCCGGAAGAATCGTTAATCTTTCCAGCGGACTAGGTTCCTTAGCCTTGAATACAGACCCAAAATCAGAATTTTATAATGTGAATACGCTAGCCTACAATAGCTCCAAAACAGCAGTAAATGCTTTAACTGTTTTTTTTGCTAAAGAATTTAGTGATTCTCCTATTAAGATCAACTCAGTTTGCCCTGGATTTACAGCAACCGATTTAAATGGTAACAGTGGCTATCGTTCAGTCGAACAAGCAGCTTCCATTGTAGTGAAGCTTGCCACAATTAATAATGATGGTCCAACTGGAGGCTTTTTCGATGAAGATGGAGTTGTACCTTGGTAAAACAGGGTATGGATTGTACTTTCATACGTAATCAGCTTGGTTAAGATTACCATGCATTTATAATCATGCATATAGTAAAGAGAGGCTTCGGCTTCTCTTTTTTTGGTTCTGATCCGGCTTTTGTATGCGTCTTTTCGAAGCATCGAACCCCTCAACTCGTATTGATCCGCTTATTAGCTTAAGATGCCATTCTAGTACAACTCCTTTTTAATAGTATTACTCCTCTTTTTACGGGGAGTTTTTTTCATTAATACTTTAGAATAAAAAAAGCCTACTTCCCTAATGGAAGCAGGCATATTGCTATTATACCTTTACATATTTTGCGGAAGCAGTTATATATAACCCAGACTTTATTTGGTACATCTTAGAGCCATTCACCCTCAATTCACGCGTTATGGTGAAAGCTTCGCCAGGTTTAACTTTAACTCTCTTGTCATTCCAATTGGCGCTTTTATATGTCCATAGCCAGCCATCGTTCGGCGGTATCAATTGCCCAGGTTCACCCGTACTTTGCCACCATGATTCTACTTTTGGCTTAGCTGTGTCATTCCACCATGATTTCACATCATCCAGAATGAATTTAACCTTGCCTTCAAAGTCCAAGTTCCGGAAGTCTTCATTCTCAAGGTAGTTCTCCCTGAGATAATTAAATCCGTCTGCTAAGCCTTGGAAAAGAGGAGTGGATATATCTGTGGCCACAGAAACTATGGTTTCCTTCCACTCTTTCCATTTGTCCTGATTGTTGTCAATCCAGCCAACAATTGCATCAAGTTGGGGCATCATCCCGGTAAGGATACCGTCACCCATTTGTCGGAAAGCTCGAGCTGTTTGAGAAAGTGCGTCCGCACCACCAGAGAACCTATCATTAGCTTGGTTTATGAAGCCGTCCCAGCCCATTTTTGCATAGTCATCGGCAGTTACTTTCATGGAGAACTCTTTCATTCTCTCGAACTCGCCCATTTGGGCATTAGCGAGTGCCTCCATAGCGTCGTTTACTGTTTTGCCAGGGTAAGCGCAGCCATGTCACTTGCCACTGTAAGGAGCGTCTGTGCTTGCTTCACATCACCATTAGATAATCCAATACCGCGCGTCATCACTGGGAATAGCTCATCCATATTAAATGGTGTATTATCTGCGTAACGACCAAGCCAATCCATGGTCTCTTTTACCTTGTCTTTGTTCCCATCTAACCAATGATCCATCGAAACTGTGTACTGCTCGAAATCCATCGCAGAACCCACAGTAGCATCGGTTAATTTCCCGACTCCAACCAAACCTAAAGTGACAGTCACAAGCGTAGGAATAGAGGTGATCATAGACTTAATGCTTCCAAGCGTACGAGTTACCTTGTCTACAGCTTTATAGGTGATCTCATAAGACTTGGAAGCGAACCTCTGGTTGTAGTTTGCTATACGGCTGACGGTTTTAGTAACTCTATCGATTACAGATATATCAACTGAGTAACAGCGTTGCAGGTTGTTTCGTACGTAAGTAGCTACCTTACGTACAATTGGTGTTACTTTATCCTTGGCACTAATCGCGAATGCATATGAGTGCATGAGACTGTTGTTCATGTAACGCTGCAGCTTATTCATCATCGGCGTTGCTTTATCCACAGCTTTTAGTACAACTTCGTGAGTCTTCGGCATTCGTTTTTGAACGAAGCTATCAAACTTCCGCATTTGCTTAGTCGCCAAATCTTGAACCTTCATCTGGATGGTATAGCTCTTTTGAAAATCTCGCAGAATGAAGCGTTGCAACTTCAACATACCTTTTGTTACACGGTCCTCAAGAGTGACTGTAACCGGGCGTTCCCATCGCTTTCGACGTCTCTCCATCTGATCCAACTGACCAGTGATATACTTCAGCTTCTTGCTGATGCGATCCTGAAGCTCGAATCTTGCTGTCAGTTTAGCCATCTATTATCCTCCTCTCTATTTTTTATTTTTTCTTGGCGTCTGCTGCTTGCTTCGCAAGTACTTCCAGC
>NZ_NPBF01000043.1 GCF_002272135.1 Virgibacillus sp. 7505
GATACTCTTTAACATGCCGGTGTGGCGGAATTGGCAGACGCGCACGACTCAAAATCGTGTTCCGCAAGGAGTGCCGGTTCGACCCCGGCCACCGGTATCATCAGGCAGCATGCCAAAGCTGTCAAATCAAGACTCTAACGTAAAGTTAGGGTCTTTTTTGTATGTTTTCTTTATGAATACTTAAGGCTAACAAAATGGCCACTAAATTTTAGAAACAATAGTTATGGATAAGCACAAGGAAAATAGTTGGACTTAATGAGGCTAAATAGCGAATTGTTTTCTATAGTGTAACTTTATCAATTTCACCTATAAGCAGTTCAGTTTGATTTAAAGATAATAGAAGTTAAAATATATCTTGTATTACCTATGATATAGAAAACGTTTAGCTCTGATAAGAAGGTATGACTTTTTAGGTAAAAAAGAAGAATAGAGCTTAAAAATATAGTTGATAAAAGGGAGTGTTATTCATGCGTGCAGTTATAATTAATGAATACGGCGATAAAAATGTATTAGTTGAGAAAGAATTGCCGAAACCTGAAATAAAACCAAATCAAGTTCTTGTTGAGGTGTATGCCACTTCAGTTAATCCGATTGATTGGAAGCTTCGTGCAGGTTACTTAAAGCAGATGCTCGATTGGTCATTCCCGATTATCCTAGGCTGGGATGTTGCAGGTAAGATAGTTGAGATTGGAAGTGAAGTGAAGAATTATCAGGTTGGGGATGAAGTATTCGCGCGACCTGATACTACCGCTGCGGGTACTTATGCGGAATTTACGGCTGTGGATGATGAATTGCTTGCGAAAAAGCCTAGCAATCTCACATTTGAAGAAGCTGCCTCTATTCCGTTAGCTGGGTTAACCGCTTGGCAGTGTCTAGTGGACAATACAAAGGTCAAGAAAGGTGATAAAGTATTGATCCAAGCTGGAGCTGGTGGTGTAGGAAGTATGGCGATTCAAATGGCAAAACATTTGGGTGCCTATGTTGCGACAACTGCGAGTGAAAAAAATGAAGCATATGTAAAAGAGTTAGGTGCTGATGAATGCATTAATTACCGAACGCAGCAATTTGAAGATGAATTAAGTGATTATGATGCAGTCATCGATACAATGGGCGGCGAGATCTTAAACAAGAGCTTCCAAGTTCTAAAGCCCGGCGGCAGACTAGTAACAATTGCCGGACAACCTGATGAGGCATTGGCAGAGAAGCATCAAGTAACGGCAAGCTCTTATTGGTTAACGCCAAATGGTAAGCAATTAGGTGAATTAGGAGAATTACTTGAGAAAGGAATTATTAAGCCTCAAGTAGGCCATGTATTCGATTTTTCAGCAGAAGCTTTACAAGAAGCACATGAATTAAGTGAAACACACCATGCCAAAGGTAAGATTGTGATAAAAGTTAAATAAGCACGCAGGTAGCAATTAAAAAAGCCATCATCTACTAATGTTATAAGATGATGGTTTTTATAGTCGGCGTGGATCAATGGGCGAAAAGCAGTCCTGTACTTGCAGACGGATTAAAAGATGCTGAAACAGTAAGCGAAGAAGATGTAGAAAAATTCTCGAGCTGAAGCCGGATTTGATCATCGCTGCAGACACAACAAAAAAATTGGATAAGTTCAAAGAAATCGCACTACTGTCACGTATACATATAACAAGGTTGACTACCTGACACAGCACGTTGAAATTGGAAAAATGCTGAATAAGGGCGATGAAGCCCAGCAATGGGTCGATGACTTCAAAGAACGTGCGAAAACAACTGGTGACGAAATCAAAGCCAAAGCCAAAATCGATGAAGATGCTACTGTCACTGTAATGGAAAGCTACAAAAAAGGTATGGGTGTCCTTGGCAACAGCTTGGGCCGCGGTACAGAAGTCCTTTATCAAGCAATGGGACTTTCTATGCCGGATAAAGTGAAGGAAATGACCGAAAAAGACGGCTATACCATGATTTCCTCAGAAGTACTTCCTGAATATGTCGGTGATTATCTTGTCATCAGTGAGTACAGCGACCAAGATAACTCCTACCGAGAGACAGAACTATACAAGGAAATTTCTGCTGTAAAAAAGGTCATGTCTTGACTGCAGATGCGAATGCAATTTTGTTCAACGACGATTATCAGCTGGACTTCTTTAAAGAACAGTTCTTGAAGTAAATCGTACTTTTAAAAATAAAAATACGCATAGCAAAAGGAGCTTGGGGAATCCAAGCTCCTTTTTGTGTACAAGATTCTCTAATCTCATATATATGGAAGCAAACTTATCCACGTAATACGTGCGATTTTTTCTTACCCTTTATGAACAAGTATGTAATTATTATCAAATTAATAATGGATACAACAATACTTCCTTCTATTTTATATTCGCCACCTGAAAGCAATTCATTGCCTTGGTATGTACTGTTTAATAGATTTGGATAATCATTCGCCAAAGAAACACCGCCAAATATAATCGCTCCAATTGTGTTCCAAATAAAATGTACGATAATTGGCGCTGCTATTGTACCTGTGTATTCCAATAAAATTGTCATAAGCACACTCATGGAAACAACATTTAGAACAGGGATGATTCCTGCTTCAAATGCCCCACCGTGCATTGCCGTAAATAAGACTGTAGTTATTACCGTAGCTGTGATCGTATTATATTTATGTTTCCATAATTGATAGAGATAACCTCTCATTAACAACTCTTGCATTGCAGTATTAAACAATGATGCCAAAATCCAAATCCAGATATATTCAATGTGATTAAAACCTTGTATATGCATTGTTTTGGTGAGTAAAAGTATTGCTATTACGCTGCCTAGCCAGATGAAACCTATTACGACACCAATCAGAGAGTTTTTAAAGAGTACTGCTGCTATGGGTATTCTTATTCTTCTCTTTTCAAGTAGAAAAACAAATACAAAAGAGAACAAAACAACTGAAGCAAGTGGTGTCAATTCCCACCATAATCTTAAAAAGGCTGGATTATCCGTCTTTACTTCTGGAGTAAAAGAAATTAATATTGCCCAGCCAATGAAAAAAATAAGTGTTTTTAGTATAGTGCTTATCAACTTTCTCATTGTTCTTCCCCTCTATGTGTTTTATGGGCTTAAAGAATCCTATATTAGGACGCAAGTGAATCTCTTGTAAATTTTAACATAAATTTCCTTTCATCCACCAAAAATAGACCGCTAAATTTAAGCGGCCTTGCTTTCCATCATGAACATCTATTCTTTGTTGATAATAAAGGGATGAGAGCATGAAGGAGAAAGATGTACAGCCGATTTGCTACAGGGAGAAAATTGAGATATGAAGTGGGCGCTCTGGCGACATTGTAAGGATCGGCATTAATACTGGCTTACGTGCTGGTGACTTAGTGAAGTTAAAAACGGCTGTCCTCTGCTGGTGTTTATCTTTTCTTGTTGGCAATAAGCTGGGTACTGAAGATTGCCACTGGATTTTTCTTTGGCGTCATTGGCATGGTTTATACGGTCATTCAGTTCATATGGTCTGTGCTGCAATTTGTCAAGGGAAGACAGAGAGTGTCGACAAATAAAAAAAGGATGGGGTTCCAGCCATCCTTAAGAACGCCAATAATTAGTAACAACGACCAATATTACGACATATACTTTGATAATGTATACGTATATTTGTATAGCATCTTCACCCAAAATTAAAATTGCCAAAGGCATTACAAGGACTATAATCCCTAAAATTATTGTGAACAATCCTGTTCTTTTAGCATACCTATCTTTATCGCCGTCAAATGTACTATCGCTATACCCGATTATTAAGGATAACATCTTTTTTACACCTATTAGATAACCTAAATAAATGATGAATATTCCTGCAACAACTGTAGCTATTGTGCTGAAAGTATCCAAAATAACACCTCCATTTATATATAATACGGTTTTTAATAGATATTAGTTTCGAATTCAATATATAGGAAAAATAATCAAAAAATGGATTTTTAACGTCCAATCAGGGTCGATAGAGGAACCGCCGGTATCACCTTGTTTTTCTGCACTGTAACTACTATTTGATACGCCAATAATACTGCTTACAAGAATGGTAACAGCAAGAACGACACTAAAAGTATTTTCCTCAACAAAATCCCTCCTTTTATAGTAAAGCGAATAGGTCCATATACAGTTACAATCACTGAAGAAACTCTCGAAGTGCAAACAAAGGAGAGTGACGAATGTTGGCGTTGGGAAGAGCTTTTAAAAGCAGATGATGATGAATTTTATTTATATCTATGTCACTAAAGATTCTTCACTCATGATTCCCAAGTTTCAAAATGATTTTACATTCGAAGAACAGAAAGATTTTAATAGAATATTAACAAATACATTTAATCTCAAAGCTTAAGCTTTGAAGTATAGATAAGATTTAAACCATAACAAATAGCACTTATATTTAGTAAGTAATATTTGTTATGGTTTAGCTTTTAGCTAAGTTGACTTCTTGTAGGACTTTCTCTCTGCTTCTTATCTTTATTGGTGACATAATTATTCTTATACCAAGCAATGACTAAAGTAAAAAGAGGCAATGAAGAAGTAAGTTTCCAGGTAGGTAATCAAACGTTAATCCATAGAAAAAAGATCATCATTAAATGATGATCTTTTTTGGAGAATAAAAGGTATAGGTGAGCCTTAGTTATACCTATACCACAATGAGAGCTGAAATAAACATGAACTATTCATGCTTGGTATACGTAAACGTATACCAAGCATACTAAGTAGTGTTTGAAATATGTATGTGCTCGAAACTTTGGATCTTAATCTTTTCCTCAAAGATTTCTGCAACGTAATGACTTGTAAACTGCTGACTAGTCACTGGAAGACAAGAGGTTTGCCATTTACACAGAATTATTGACGGTCCC
>NZ_NPBF01000044.1 GCF_002272135.1 Virgibacillus sp. 7505
TTGAAGTACACCTATACGGTATGTTGTCATTACCATTCAGCCCCTTTTTACGACATAAGTATCGTTCTCTCTAAAAAGATTCCCCTCTTTCATTCCTAATAAATGTTCAGCAGTTTTGCTGGGAGCTTCTTCGTCATCCAATCGATAGCATCTTCTTCTATATTATTTTCTCTCAGGAACTGAATATAAGCTGGCAGACTTTCATTCCAAGGAGGATTCTCAATTTGTCCGCTATCAGTGGATACAAGTGTTGTCTCATATCCGACTTCACGAATTGCTTCTACATTGGCAGGCAGATTGTTTTGATAGTTGCCATTGCCTATTGGCTGTGCAAATGTTCTTTCAAAATATACGTTATCAAAATTGGAAACGATATTTTTTTGATCTTCAATGGATAAGTCGACAATATGAAATTCCGGATGTGTCACTACTATGTGAGAAATCCCTAAATCATTCGCCGCTTCCAGAACAGCATATATTTCATCTTTCGAAATGTGTCCAGTTGCAAGTACTGCATTATGCTGCTGGATAATACGCAAGATTTCCAGCAGTTCCGGTACAATCCGTTTGCCTTCTTTTATAGTGATTCCGCCTTGCTTGCTCTCTTTCTGGCGATGATTCCTAGCATCAATTGTCGGAAGCCAGACTATCTTTGCGCCTAATTCCAGTGCATAGCGTACAGCAGTGGGATTAAGACCGCCTACAGCATAGTTCAGAGTTATACTCCCATAAGCAATGGTCTTACGAGCTAATTTGTTTAAAATCCAAGCCCTCTCTGTTGTTGGAAACTGATGCGACTTTAGCACAAATCCTGCTGCCCCTAAAGATTCTGCCTGGCTCAATAATTCCAAGTCATCGTGTTTTCTAGTTCTTATATCCGGTGCAGAATGGATATGAAGATCAAAAACTCCCTTAATTGTTTTCATGTAAGACCAACTTCTTTCAACTATTATTTCTATTTAAATGATACAAAACTTACAACTCCTATTAAAATAGTGTTTTTTTATAGAAGGTCATAATTTTTTTCTATTTCTGCACACTACCAAGCTATTGTTATTGCACCTGTCAGCAAAGCAAAAACAATTAGTGCAACGGATAATAAAATCAACCATCCAAGAGCAAACCGTTGAAATTCGCCTAAATCTTTTCCCACTAACGCGAGCAATACCCATAACGGGGCGGATGTTGGGCCCATTGAATGCAGAGGCTGCCCTATTACTCCTGCCCTTGCTATTTCTACTGGATCAATTCCGTATTCTGCTGCGGCTTGAGCCAGGACTGGTAAAGCACCAAAGAAGAATGCGTCATTAGACATAAGGAAACTGAGTGGCAAGCTAATTACAGCAACAATGACTGTGAAAAATGGGGAAAACGCTTCTGGCACAATTGATAGAAAATCGGAAGCCATATGGTCAACCATTTTTGTTTCGGAAAGTATCCCAGTAAAGATTCCCGCACCTAAAACAAGCATAACCACTGGTATTGCATTACTTCCATGAACTTTAATAAGTTCCTGCTGCTCTTTAATTTTTGGATTGTTAACTAGCAGGGCAATTACAAAACCGATAATAAACAGGACCGGCAAAGGCGCTATACCCATTACTAATGATACAAGCAGGGCTAATGTCAACAAGAAATTGAACCAGATCTTCCAGGACACTGTAACTTCATTTTCTGTGATAGTTGCAGCAATCTCTGCTGAGGCCTCTTTGATTTTCGCTATTCCGATTCTTTTCCTTTCCATTCTGCCCATTACATAAGCGAGTACAATAATGAACAACGAACCACACAAGATCATTGGAATCAACGGAACAAAGTAGTTCGATGCATCCAAACCTAGGACACTTATGCCTCTTGTTGCTGCACCTCCCCACGGAGTCATTCCTGAAATTGTGCCTAAGGCCATGACAGAAATGGTAGCAAGTACTAAAGGATTTATACCTATTTTTTTATAAATGGGCAGCATGGCAGAGCAGATAATCATATAACTTGTTGTACCATCTCCATCGAGTGCCACTAACAGTGCAAGTATGGCTGTACCAACTACTATTTTGACTGGATCTCCTTTAGCAATCTTTAAAATCGTGCGCGAAACAGGGTCAAATAATCCAGAATCCATCATGATTCCAAAATAAAGGATCGCAAACAACAGCAATACAGCAGTAGGAGCAACTAGCTCAATCCCTTCAAACATCATAGGTCCGAGATTTGAACCGAACCCTCCAATAATGGCAAAGATAATAGGTGAAATAACGATTGCAGTAAATGCAGATGCTTTCTTTGTCATTACAAGGTACATGAAAAGAATGATCGTAAGAAAACCTAAAATGGATAACATTAGTTCATCTCCTATCTTTGTATACGCTTTCAAAATCGACTTTGCAAGGTATCTCTTTTACTTGCCCCCTCTGCTTCTTGTGATATGTACACTGTATGTGAAGTAAAGCAAAGAATAAAATATAGATTTCCTATGAAAAGTGATTGAAATTTTCAATTAAATAATTGTGTTAACTAGAATGTTGAGCTACACAATTATGAGGCCTCATTCGGTTAGATATTTATCACTCCAGTTGGTTAAAAATTCTTTAAAAAAAGTGATGAAACACATCTCCCGAAACCATCTGTAGATTTAAATACAAAAAAAGAGCCATAAGGCTCCATATCAAAATTACTCTAACCTAAATCGTAATTAAGCAATTATTTGCTTATATGAAAACTAAATCGCTGTCCATCCTCCATCCACTTTAATTGTCTCTCCGGTTATAAAATCAGCCATATTCGATGCAAGGAAGAGTACTGTTCCTGTAACATCTGAGGGCTTTGCTAAAGAGCCTAATGGAATTCGGCTTAATACATCACTGTAGAAGTCTTCGTCTTGGAACATACCGCTGGTAAGATCTGTTTTTATGAAAGTAGGTGCTACTGCATTGACTTTGATTTGATGGTGAGCCCATTCCACTGCTAAAGCTTTAGTGAGTTGCACTGCCCCTCCTTTACTGGAGCAATAAGCAGCTCTTTTGACGTATCCAACAAATGCCATTTGCGATACGATATTGATAATCTTACCTTGTATCCCTTCATCAATCATATGTCTTCCTACCTTTTGAGAACAGAAGAAGGTGCCTTTTAAGTTAGTATCTAGAACTGTATCCCAATCATTCTCTGTCACTTCTAAAGCAGGTTTTGCAATATTTGTTCCAGCATTATTCACTAATACATCTATACGACCCATATGTTCCTCAGCTATAGCTACCATCTTTTCAATGTCATCTATCTTGGTAATGTCTGCTTGGACGTGTGTGCAACCCTTATTTATTGATTTCAATTCTGCTTCGGCTTTCTCCAGGTCTTCTTTATTCCTTCCAGTAATTACGACAGAGGCTCCCTTATCTGCAAAGGCAGCAGCTATATCTTTTCCTATCCCCTTGCTTCCTCCCACTACCAGTATGTTTTTCTCTTTCAGATCTTCAAACGAATACATTGAAATCCTCCTTTACTAGTTAAATGTCGGATTGCTTCATTTCATCTCGTTTGATTCTTTCACTAATAATAATAGGATATACAACATATTGATCAGACGTTTTGCTGCTCCTCAAATCGTGTTGATCCATGCTTTTGAATTTCTTGTAGTATCGCTTTTACACTGATTTCAGGACTGGTTAAAACCGGGACTTGGAAGGTGCTATCCTGTTCCAAGACACGAGCCATAGAAAATTGAGCCAAGACAATAACGTCTGATTTAAATTCCAGTTCCTTAATCTTTTCAAGGATAAGGTAATCATGATCCTCTTTTCTTCCATCTTGTAGTGCTTGAAAAGCTTTATGAATTACTACAGTTTCAATATCTACCTCTTTCGCTTTCTCCTGGGCTACTTGTTTTAGTAATCCTTCTGTAGTTGGACCTGCTGCTTCTACGGTAGCTATCACACCAATCTTACTGCCTATCTCAACTGCTCTTTCAAGCATGCTCATATCTGCACTAAGCAATGGCTTGTCAAAGAGATCACTAATCTGCTCTACGCATGGAGTAAATGACGAACAAGTCAGAAGGATCCCGTCAACACCACTTCTCTCTGCTTTGCTAATTAACTCGACAAGTCTGCGAACCATATCATTTGTGATGACTTTCTTTTCATTCAGCTCATATATGAGACTTTCATCCATGAAGTTGACCAAAACTGCTTCAGGAGCATGCTGCTGAAAAGCGGATAAAATAGGCTGCACAGAGTTCATTGTAGCGTGTATCAATCCAATTTTTTTCTTCATATTTACCCTCCCGTAAGTGCTTACATATAACTTATACGACAAACATTTTTCATAAAAATGTTATCACAGTGATTAGTTTTTCAATAATACATATTCTCGATAGTAATGCATAAAGAAATTTTATATCTCTATATTTGTTTCTGATAATGTAGAAAGAAAACTATTGCCTCCGGATAATGTTTAGCTAAATTGTCCGCTGACATCCATTCTCAAAGATAGTACTTATACTTGAATAACTTACATCACTTACTCATCTAGATATAGAAAAATACAATTAAATTTCATTCATATTATTTATTTTATTTATTTCATATAGCGACTTATACTTAAAATGTAAAGTAAACCTCTTATGAAGGAGTTTGATACAAAATGACAACATACCGTATTGGCGTACTTAAC
>NZ_NPBF01000045.1 GCF_002272135.1 Virgibacillus sp. 7505
GTCATATAGGCGGCTTTGTCTGAACTATAGAAAACGACAGCATTGGCAACATCTTCATACGTGCAGCCCCGCCTTAAGGGCACCTTGTCGATATAGACTTGTTCGACTTCGCTTTCTTTGATGCCAAGTTTTTTCGCATAGGAGCATTCCTGTAATGAAGGTTTATGAGGTTTGAAACAAAAAGAGCCCCCTTGGTATGATACGAGGTGTCCAAAGCTGATCAGCGAAAAGGACCCTTAATTGATACCCAAGGAGGACTCGCAATGAATTATACACAAAACCAGAAAATCAAGCAAATCACACCATCCACCTTAATCATTGGCATTGATATCGCCAAAGACAAACATGTAGCCCGCGCTCAGGATGACCGGGGCATCGAGTTTGGGAAACGTCTGATCTTTGAAAACCACATTCATGGCTTTGAACAGCTAATTGTCTGGGCCGAACGATATGCACAAGAGAATGGAAAGAAGACCATCCTTTTCGGGGCAGAACCAACCGGTCACTATTGGAAAAACCTCGCTTATTACCTTGTTGCGAAGCATTACCAGTTCGTTGTCGTCAATCCCATGCACGTGAAAAAAAGCAAAGAGCTTGATGACAATTCACCAACGAAAAATGATACAAAGGACGCTAAAGTGATTGCACAGCTGATTAAAGACGGGCGATACTCCGTACCCAATCTCGTAGAAGGCATTTATGCGGAACTAAGAGAAGGCGCCAAAATAAGAGATCAGCTCGTCGAACAGCTTATGACCACAGAAGGCAGAATCCAAAATCTGATTCAGCGCTACTTCCCGGAATTCTTCGGTGTATTCGGAGACTGGGAAGGAAAAGCCGCCCTTTGTACGCTAAAGTTCTTTCCTTTTCCTTCTGACATTTCTCAGATGACTCCTGAAGAAGTGCTTCAGAAATGGAAGCCCTATGTCCAACGGGGAGTGGGAATCCAACGGGCGACAAAGCTGGTAGAAGCCGCAAAGAAAAGCATTGGTCTTTCCGTCGGCATTCGCTTTGCCAGGCAGGAAATGGGCTGCCTTCTCGACCAATACGAGCTGTTCAAGACCCAACTGGAAGAACTAGATCAGGACCTTGAAGAGGTGGGAAAGACCATTCCAGGAGCTAAAAAAATGATGGCTATTAAAGGGCTGGGAGTCGCTACCGTGACAACCATCCTGGCTGAGACAGGCGATCTGACCAAATACAGCCATCCCCAGCAGTTGATTAATTTAGCAGGGCTGTCTTTACGAGAAAATCGTTCAGGGAAATGGAAAGGACAAACCAAGATAACGAAGCGAGGCCGCAGTAAGCTCAGAAGAGCTTTATACCTTGCCATTCGCCCGCTCGTTGCCCATAATTCCACCTTTAAAGCCCTGCATTCCTATTACACAAAACGCCCTGATAAGCCGTTAAAAAAACAACAGTCATTGATTGCTTTGTGTGGGAAGTTACTGAAAGTTATTTTTGTCATTGGACAGCGTCAGTGTCCATTTGATGGTTCTAAGCTTTTGTGTGGCATCCCTCAGAACCAAGCATGACAGGCTGTATAAACGCTGACTTAACAAAATCATTTGAAGACAAACACCAACAGTGCAGAGCCGGAGCATATTTACCCCATTCGGGCATGGACCCAGTATAGGAGCATATCCGGCCTCCACACCACGGATACGCAGGACGAAGGAATGTATGGACTTTCTAGGGATCCAGAGAGACATGGGAGGGTGAGCGACCGTGAGCTGTGT
>NZ_NPBF01000046.1 GCF_002272135.1 Virgibacillus sp. 7505
TCACTCGACCAGTGAGCTATTACGCACTCTTTCAATGATGGCTGCTTCTAAGCCAACATCCTGGTTGTCTGGGCAACTCCACATCCTTTTCCACTTAACGTATACTTGGGGACCTTAGCTGATGGTCTGGGCTGTTTCCCTCTTGACTACGGATCTTAGCACTCGCAGTCTGACTCCCGAGTTAAAGTCATTGGCATTCGGAGTTTGACTGAATTCGGTAATCCTGTGGGGACCCCTCGTCCAATCAGTGCTCTACCTCCAAGACTCATCACTCGAGGCTAGCCCTAAAGCTATTTCGGGGAGAACCAGCTATTTCCGAGTTCGATTGGCATTTCACCCCTACCCACACCTCATCCCCGCAATTTTCAACTTGCGTGGGTTCGGGCCTCCAGTCGGTGTTACCCGACCTTCACCCTGGACATGGGTAGATCACCCGGTTTCGGGTCTACGGCATCGTACTTATGCGCCCTATTCAGACTCGCTTTCGCTGCGGCTCCGCTTCATCAGCTTAACCTTGCACGATACCGTAACTCGCCGGTTCATTCTACAAAAGGCACGCCATCACCCGTTAACGGGCTCTGACTAGTTGTAGGCACACGGTTTCAGGATCTCTTTCACTCCCCTTCCGGGGTGCTTTTCAC
>NZ_NPBF01000047.1 GCF_002272135.1 Virgibacillus sp. 7505
CACTATCGGTCACTAGGGAGTATTTAGCCTTGGGAGATGGTCCTCCCGGATTCCGACGGGGTTTCACGTGTCCCGCCGTACTCAGGATCCACTCTGGAGGAAACGAAGTTTCAGCTACAGGGCTGTTACCTTCTTCGGCCTGCCTTTCCAGACAGTTCACCTACTCCGTTTCTTGATCACTCCGTTGTTGAGTGTCCTACAACCCCAAGAGGCAAGCCTCTTGGTTTGGGCTGTTTCCGTTTCGCTCGCCGCTACTCAGGAAATCGCATTTGCTTTCTCTTCCTCCGGGTACTTAGATGTTTCAGTTCCCCGGGTCTGCCTCTCGACATCCTATGTGTTCAGATGCCAGTACCATCCCATTACGGATGGTGGGTTCCCCCATTCGGAAATCTCCGGATCGAAGCTTACTTACAGCTCCCCGAAGCCTATCGCGGTTCGTCGCGTCCTTCATCGGCTCCTAGTGCCAAGGCATTCACCGTGCGCCCTTTCTAACTTATCCTTTTTCACGTCAGACAACCGTCGGTTCTCTTTGTGAAATAAAAAAA
>NZ_NPBF01000048.1 GCF_002272135.1 Virgibacillus sp. 7505
CATCCTTATGCTGGGAATACAGCCATTCGAAGAACATCACCGTACTTAGCATGATACCGATTGGGTTGGCAATATTTTTACCAGCGATATCCGGCGCAGACCCATGTGCTGCTTGTGCCATGGCTTGTGTATCATTGGAATTGATTGAAGGGGCAAGTCCCAGACTGCCAACTAATTCACCAGTAAGGTCTGAAAGGATATCCCCAAACATGTTTTCCGTTACGATGACATCAAAGTCGCCTGCGCGACGTACCAAGTGGGCAGTCATGGCATCGATATGATAATCATCCACTTCAACTTCCGGATATTGCTCGGCAACTTCGCGGCATACATTCAGGAATAAACCTGTTCCAAGCTTAATCACGTTGGCTTTGTGCACAATGGTAACTTTTTTCTTTCGTGTCATGGCACTTTGAAAAGCGGCGTGTGCAATTCTTTCAACAGCTTTTCTGGTGAATACGCCTGTTGAGACAGCCACATCGGGTGTAATCTGCCATTCGCCGACTCCTACATACATGTTTCGGTCTGTATAGAAGCCTTCTGTGTTTTCGCGGAAGATGACTAGATCAGCTTCGCCAACCACACTTTTTGTACCAGGCATCGTTTTCGCAGGTCGCACGTTTGCGTACAAATCAAAGTAGTGGCGCAGCTCCCCGCTTGGGTTGCGTTTCTGTTTATGTTCTTCCGGATAGGCTGCTGAATCGTGCGGCCCGAGAATCCAGCCATGGCACTTTTCGAGCTCATCTTTTGTGTACTGTGGAATCGGATCATTATGTTCCTTTATCGCTGCCCATCCCATAGGCAATTCAGTTAGATCCAGCTGCAGCTCATGTTTTTTTGCAGCTGCTTCGAGGATACTAGTTGTAGCGCTTACAATTTCAGGGCCAATTCCATCTCC
>NZ_NPBF01000049.1 GCF_002272135.1 Virgibacillus sp. 7505
TACGATATAAGTTTGTTTCTTTGTCAATGGATTGAGCTATTTGAAAAGCTTCCTTAATTGGCTTAGAATTCGTCATTTGCTCATACATAAACGAAATTATAAACATCAATGCAGCGTTTCCGTCAATATAATCAACAGGGGCTGTGTAAGAAGCACAATTTGATTTATGAAAAGCATCTGCAAGCTCTTTATCCCCTAAAGTGCAGCCAGTGGCAAGTACATGAATACCGTCTAATCTTGCATATTTAAGGATTTCCTTATAGCCGAAGTATGAAGATCGAGGCTCGTTTTCTTCGTAAACTTCTTCTGCCAACTCTGGAAGCAGAAGTTTTCCACCTTCTCCATGAAAGGATAATATAAGGTAGTCAGTACTTGTTCTATTTTCACCAATTAGTACCTTGATTAAATCATTTGGTCTTCCTATCCAGTGCATATCCACTCTAGCACCGAAATATTCCAGCACAGAACGTAATGCAGATGATTCTAACACACAATTTGGACCAGTAACTAAGGTAATGTGTGTGTCCTTTTCCTCCAGGATAATCCCCTTCTTTCCCAATAATCTATTTCAATTATAAGAGAGATTACCAAGTTTTTCATGTATAATATTCCGTGTACAAGTTAACGACTCACTCAAGTGCGGTCTGACTCATTCCCCGGAAGGGGGTGAGGCTAATGACAACATTTGAAAGTTTATCTCTTATGATAGCTTTTGGCGTATTCATCATCGCCCTGTTGTCTTATATAGACAAAAAATAGACCCCCTTG
>NZ_NPBF01000050.1 GCF_002272135.1 Virgibacillus sp. 7505
GGAAAGCGCGACTTTCCTATATTATCTGTGGTTTTATTTCCAGAAAATAGGGGAATTTCGCTGTCGCACTCTATGTGAGTGCGTGGATTGAAATAGAAGACGAGCAGTTTCCTAATACAAAAGATTTTGGTCGCACTCTATGTGAGTGCGTGGATTGAAATCGCTTACGTTACAAAGATAAAACCACAGGGGAGTGGTCGCACTCTATGTGAGTGCGTGGATTGAAATACTCGTCAATCTGTGCCTGTAGTCCATCAAGGATATTGTCGCACTCTATGTGAGTGCGTGGATTGAAATTAAACGACGAATAGGGTCTAGACTTGCGTTTGCTGTCGCACTCTATGTGAGTGCGTGGATTGAAATATCGTAGTTGGTGGCAGTATTATGACGCCCCTCCGTCGCACTCTATGTGAGTGCGTGGATTGAAATCTTACCCGCCCCGGCACCTTTTCGCGTTCTAAATCGTCGCACTCTTAGTGAGTGCGTGGATTGAAATAGTAAATTTAGTTGGACGTTTGACAAAAGACCCAGTCGCACTCTTAGTGAGTGCGTGGATTGAAATTCAGGAATTTGGGCTACCCACAGCTTTGCCCCTCGCCGCACTCTTAGTGAGTGCGTGGATTGAAATGAAAGAACGATAACTTCATGTGTTCCAAACAGCAACGTCGCACTCTTAGTGAGTGCGTGGATTGAAATTTGCTTCCGGCGAACGGAATGTGGCTTTCTACTCGGCGCACTTTTTATAACTGCGCCAATTTAACAT
>NZ_NPBF01000051.1 GCF_002272135.1 Virgibacillus sp. 7505
TTATTAAATAGACCATGCCAAGAAAAATACCTGTCGTGATAAAAGTCGTCCATCCGGGACCCAGCGAAGTTAACGGACCAAGATATTGACCAACATCTAAACCACGGCTTGCAGGCACCTGCATACTAGAAATAGTCTGCCTTATCATAGTCAACCATCCAATGACAGGATCAAAAATTGTATCTATTAGCTCCTTAATCTCCGCCACCTCCGAACGGTCTTACCATGATAGTGCCACCAAACAAGGCAATATACTTAATGATAAAGAAAAACCATAGAAAGAATGTGGCTACTGCGGGAACAACAGTTAGCAAACCAGTTCCACTTACAAGATCAAAAACAACGTTAAACCCACGCCCTGACTCAGATGGAAAAAAACCAGGGCTACCAATCCGAGGGTTTATCATTTGAAAAACTGTACGTAAAAATCCAGCAGTAATAGCAAATAGAAACTGAAAAAGAGCAACAAATATCATGATTATTTCAACCACAACTTGAAACAACACAACGATGAAATGCAAAATTCCCTCGAGTATATACAAAAGCCACGATAAAGGCACTAGAAAAAAGTCGATTATCCTTTCAAACATGCCTTTTAAAAATTGTCCTAGCTTGTTAAAAGCATCAAGAATCTTTTCAACGAAATTCATGATTGTTTGACACCTACAAGGATTCTTCTAATACCTATACAAATGCTTAACG
>NZ_NPBF01000052.1 GCF_002272135.1 Virgibacillus sp. 7505
ATTGCGGATGCAATCCGTTCAGAGCGTAGACAAAACGCCTTTGAGAAAATGATTCTCAAAGGCGTTTTGTTGATGATAAAAGAGATGGATGGATATTGGAGACTTTGGAGTTGGAGGGGTGTTCCTCCTCCAACTCCAGGTGGCTAATTTTTTCAAGTTCATCGCAGCAAAAACAAACATCGCCTGCATTGCATTTTTTTCCAACCCTTTCAGGTTGGTCCAACGCAGACCATGCTTCTGTTTCAGATCGGCAAAGACACGCTCAATCGTTTCTTTGCGCTTGGCGTAGATGTCTCGGTTCTTTGCCGTATGCCTCAGATGTTCTGCCTCATCCAGGGCATCTTGCCAAATATGGCGAAGAACGAGCTTTTGGTGGTTTTGGCTCTTTGTACATTGAGCGAGCAGCGGGCACGTCTCACAAATCCGAGGGTCGGAGACATATTCCCGGTACCCCTCTCGATTCGTCGTTCGGTAAGAAAGCACCTGGTTTTGTGGGCAAAGAAAACAATCGTAGTATTCATCATAGACAAACTCGTTTTTTCGGATATAGCCTTTAGGGGTCATCGGGCGTTTATAAGGCATAACAGGATGAACGCCTTCTTCTTGAAGTTTTTTGGCAATGGCAGGCGTTTTATAGCCCGCATCCACAGCGACAACCTTTGGTCGGCACACCTTGTCTTT
>NZ_NPBF01000053.1 GCF_002272135.1 Virgibacillus sp. 7505
TCTCTAAGGATGGCAAAAATAATATGAGTGAGCTTACGGGCAACGGCTCCAACAGCTGTTCCATGGGCTTTCCCACGCTTACGTAATTGTTGATAATGCAAAGAAAGGGCTGGGTCATGAAAACTTGCCACAAAACCCGCCTGCCATATGGCACGTCTAAGATAAGGAGAGCCGCGCTTGGAGAGTCGGGTCCCGCTACTATGAAAGTCACCTGATTGATGAACAGAAGCGTCTAAACCGGCAAAAGCCACAAGTTGTTCAGGGCGCTCAAATCGGTCAATCGTACCGATCTCGCCAAGGATGACAGAAGCTGTGACGTCACTGACCACAGTGATGGTTGTTAAAAAGTGTTGTTGGCGATTGGAAATGTCAATCATCGCCGCTTCCATTTGGTTCACATGCTTTTCCAACAGTAAAATTTGTTCCAGCAGGAGTTGGATTTGCATTTTAAACACATCGGTCCCAATTGAAATGCCAAAGGTATGTTCAGCACGTTCTTTCAGTTGAAGGGCTTTGTCATACGCTCGGGATTTGCCTAATCTTCCTTTACTGACACGATTTAATACAGCAGCCAATTTTTCCGTATCCATTTTGAGGATATCCTCTGGCAGTGGCACGTGGAGTAAGATTTCAGACGAAGCCTTTCCGAAG
>NZ_NPBF01000054.1 GCF_002272135.1 Virgibacillus sp. 7505
ATACCATTCATATAAACACCTCATATAATTTATTCTGATCGATATGTTTTTACTAAAATTCCGGCTACAAAAAATCCAAACAAAACGCCTAATAAAAGCAATATTACAGGGGTGATAGTTGTCCAATTTATAGTAAAGTAGTGAAACAAGTCACCTATATTAGGACTATATTCAATGTCAGGTATGTTTTCACTATTTAGCATTATTGGTTATCCCCATTCTTTAACCTCGGGCTAAACCCAATAGTTTCATAAGTACAAATGCGGCAAACGCGCCGCCAATAAAGAGATATATTATTGGGAGAGCTGAAGCAAATATATTATAGGCGTATTGCATTATCTGCCCTATTTGCAGATTAAAACTAATAGCCATCCCCCCACTTTCTCAATATGTGCAATATTGAAATAACACAAGTAAGGGTTGTTATGACTCCAATCGACAGAATTAAAATATTCCGATTCATTAACAACCAATACAAAGCATCTTGAAAGACGTAATCAATCATTTTTAAACGTCCACCTTGCTACACATGATCCAAGGACTAAAACCGTAAACCCAAGACCAAGCAACGAATATTGATTGAGCAAATCGCCAATAGTGTATTCAACAAGTG
>NZ_NPBF01000055.1 GCF_002272135.1 Virgibacillus sp. 7505
GTAATATGAAGTGCAACACCTAAAGAAAGACAGCTCATGGAACCCTCGTGTAAGATGTTCGTACCTACACAAACCATCAAGGAGGGCAACATGAGCTGCTACCATCATCTTACCACATTTGATCGTGCCCGTATTGAAACGATGACTCATCTTGGGATGTCTCTTCGTCAGATCGCTAAGAACCTTGGGAGAAGTCCGTCCACGATTTCTCGGGAACGACGCCGAAATGCGAACGGGAAGACGCCTTATCAATCGGAGAACGCCCATGAGATGGCCCAAGAAAGAAGAAGGAAATCGAAACCACATGGGAAATGGTCGCCTGAGCTTGCCGAGTTCATCACAAACAAACTCGATCGTACATGGTCTCCTGAGCAGATTGTCGGACGGTGTTTTTCTCGGACGCTTTCCTTTAAAACGATTTATCGGTGGGTCTATCAAGGGCGTTTACAACGGACAGCCGCTGTACTGCGTCGTAAAGGGAAAAGCCAAAAAC
>NZ_NPBF01000056.1 GCF_002272135.1 Virgibacillus sp. 7505
ATGCTAGGCATACTAGCCGACATATCTGTTTTAAATTCCCCGTGAAAAGCACTTATAGCACTTTTTAAGTCACCTAGATTTCCAGTAACCTTTTTTAATTCATCTAAAATAGCGTCATCCTTCATAGCACCTCTGATCTTGCTCAAGGCATCATTTATGCCTTTTAATTGATTGATGGTTTCTGTGCATCCACACAGTCCGCCGCCTCCTGAACCATTGTCGCCCCCTCCGTCGTTTCCTCCGTCGCTTCCTCCATCGTTTCCGCCACTCGGAGTTTTAAAGTTAACAATACGAGACGCGCTATTATCTGATGTAGCTCTAATTGCATAAATCTCGCTACCGCTACTACTTAAACTAAATCCTTTTGTACCTGATGGAAATTCAATACTGCCACCATTGGAAACGCTACGCGTTCCAATTTGTGATCCTGTCGATCCATAAAAGTGTACAGTGCCACTTCCACCAACTGATAACG
>NZ_NPBF01000057.1 GCF_002272135.1 Virgibacillus sp. 7505
TCAAACTCATCGGCGCGCCTAACCAAATGGGCACACATGGCATCAATGTGATAATCATCAACAGACACATCTGGATAGTGGTGGCCTACCTCTTTGCAGACGTTTAAAAACAAACCAGATCCTAAGGAAATCACATTCGCCTTATGGACAATTGACACTTTTTTCCGGCGTTCCCTGGCAGCACAAAACGCGGCATGGGCAATCCGTTCAATCGCTTTGCGCGTAAACACACCGGCTGTTACAGCAATGTCTGCTGTTACCATCCATTCGCCGATTCCTTTATACATATTGCGGTCAACATAAAACCCTTCTGTATTTTCTCTGTATATGACCAAATCTGCGCGTTCCACCACTCCTTTTATATATGGCTCTGACTTAGCTGGCCTAATGTTGGCATACAAATCGAAACGGTGCCGCAATTCACCGCTTGGATTGCGTACGTTTTGTAGCTGTTTTGGATACGAC
>NZ_NPBF01000058.1 GCF_002272135.1 Virgibacillus sp. 7505
AAAAAAGTTCAAATAGGCAAGTTAAGCCGACATAGAACCAACCGTTTTTCATTGTGAACAAACTCCTTTTGAATTAGTGAATGACATTCATTCATTTTTACCGCCAAAGAAAGGCAAGCGCCTTAGTGCAGACCGCTTGCTCCTAGTGCATTGCTAATAAATGATATGAGCTCATTTTTATGTGCTTGTGCGCTCGCTTGATCATGTTGGTCGTACAAATAAAGCTGTTCTGCTGTTGATTCAATCACACCGACCATGATTTTGGCGGTATAGGCAGTGTTGATCGTCTCGCGAATTGCTTTCTTGTCAAGGGCGCGGGCTAGCATGCCATCAAACCAGTCGTACAGAGGTGCATATATCATTTCCCATTCCTTGACATACTCCGTTTGAGTCAAGCCGGAATAAATTAAAATGGCCAAATCATTATGC
>NZ_NPBF01000059.1 GCF_002272135.1 Virgibacillus sp. 7505
GTTGTGGATGCAGTCAAAAAGCCAGTAACTGTCAAAATGCGGATTGGCTGGGATGAAGACCATATTTATGCAATCGAGAATGCTCGTGCAGTTGAACGAGCGGGCGGAAGTGCAGTGGCCGTACATGGTCGCACGCGCGTTCAGATGTACGAGGGTGTGGCTGATTGGAATATTATTGGCGATGTGAAAAAGGCAGTGAACATTCCGGTTATAGGCAACGGTGATGTTGCTACACCGCAAGACGCCAAGCGGATGCTCGACGAGTATGGCGTTGATGGTGTGATGATTGGCCGTGCCGCTCTCGGGAACCCGTGGATGCTGTACCGTACAATCCAATATCTTGAGAATGGTACTCTTCCTCCAGAACCGACTCCACGTGAGAAAATTGAAGTTTGTTTAATCCATTTGGATCGTTTGGTTGCTTT
>NZ_NPBF01000060.1 GCF_002272135.1 Virgibacillus sp. 7505
TAGGTTGTGGATAACTGTGCATTTTTATCCAAATGAATCCGCAGAAGAAGTGGCCAACGAAATTGAAGCCCATCTTCTTGCTACAGCTAAAGCAGATGTGTGGTTGAAAGACAATCTTCCAACCTTTACTTGGGGCGGCGCCTCTATGATTGAAGACAAAGGGGAAATATTCCCTGCTTTTTCAATCGATGAAGCTCATCCTGCATTATCTGTTTTAAAGACTGTTCATCAGACTGTTTTCGACGCTCCACTGGAAATAGAAATGTCGACTAGTGTGAATGATGGTGGCTGGTTGGCCGAATATGGAATGCCGACGATTTGTTACGGGCCTGGGAAATTAGCACACGCACATGGCGTGAATGAACAGCTTGACATTGATGAACTCGTCCGTTATACGAAAGCGCTTGTCGCCTTCATTTATAA
>NZ_NPBF01000061.1 GCF_002272135.1 Virgibacillus sp. 7505
ATACTGATCATAAGAAATGAGTAAAGTAAAAAGACTGAAGGTGCCATCACACCTTCAGTCAAACAATAGCTCGGTTCCCTGCAAGGGGGATCGGCCGATGGAGGAATAATCCACCTGAGCCTCTAACTCAAGGGTGGATTATTTTTTATGGTTGTGAAATGACAGCATTGCAACGATCAGAAGCCCGAACGTCAACATAAGGGAAATTCCTTCAAATACTGTCATACAGCAACACCCCCTTTCATGGGAGTGTGCCGACCACCCTTGAGTAACCGTTATGCTATTGTTCTTCAATTATAGCATGTTCCCTTGCCATTAGTCTCTATTGTTCATAGATTCTTTTAGATACTGTCAGTTAAACATGTTGCATTGAATGGGGTTACCTTTACTATCCAAGTTTCTATCTGTAACGGCAATCGA
>NZ_NPBF01000062.1 GCF_002272135.1 Virgibacillus sp. 7505
ACTTCTCTCTTCTTCGCTACCATGGATCACTTCCACACGATGAAGTAAGCGATCTAAAATCGCAGTGGTGATGCCTTGGTCTCCGATTAAATTGCCCCATTCATCTGGACTCTTATTTGATGTCAGGATAATCGAACTTCGTTCGTATAAATGGTTAATTAAATGAAAGAATAGGTTTGCTTCTCTCTGGTCCATGGCCATATACATTAAATCATCAATAATCACTAAGTCGGCATTTCTAATTCTCTTAAGCTGAACTTTAGATTTGTTCAGGTATTCTTCTGATTTTAGAAGCTGCACCAGTTCACCCATTGTAGCGAAATAAACATTAAACCCTCTGTAAACAGCCTCAAGTCCAAGTCCAATTGCGATATACGTTTTACCGATGCCAGGAGGCCCTAAAAGGATAAGATTATAG
>NZ_NPBF01000063.1 GCF_002272135.1 Virgibacillus sp. 7505
AGACAAGCCAGAACACGAAGTCGACGTTGATCCGAAACAACCGAAGCTCGAGTCGAAAAAATCAGCGAAAAATGCCGATGAAAGCAAAGACGGCTATGAAGTCGGCGACACGGTTGTGTACACGATCGAAACAAGCAACACGATCGAAGACAGCTTAGTCGAAGACTTACGCATCACTGACCAGCTTCCAGAAGGCTTAGCATTTGTTGAAGGCAGCCTGAAAGTAAGCGAAGGTGGCGAAGGAAGCTTCGAAGACGGTACGGTAACAGCTACATTCGGCAATGTAACAGACACCGAGTGGCGCACGGTCACGTTTGAAGCGACAATCGAACCAGGTTTTGCGAACAAAACAGTCAAGAACGTTGCCACCGTAGGCGGCGGCAACATTGACGATCCAGACAAGCCAGAACACGAAGTC
>NZ_NPBF01000064.1 GCF_002272135.1 Virgibacillus sp. 7505
GATAAAGTGGTCGCCTGTAGCCGCGTCTTGTGTATATTGCAAAAACGGGTCTTCTGCTGCTAAACGGGCTAATGCCCGATGAAGGGCGATTGCTTCATCTTTGCGGTCAGTGTGCACTTGTACTTGAAGCGGCGGTTTTGTGAACTACCCACCACTTATCACCCTTGCAGGTCGCTTGAAGTGGGGGCTTCTTGGGTAATCGCCACTTTTGGTAGCTGACGAAATGGACCAAGCTAACCCTCTTGTTCCAAGAGTTTATCGATTCATTAGGCAGTGGCTAATAAGCGAATCCCTTCTTTTTTGATGTTCAGTGCAGAGTTGTAGTCTCTATCAAGAGTTAGTCCACAAGTACATTGATACGTACGTGCGGATAATGCCATTTCTTGTATGGAGCCACATTGCGAACAAGTCTTTG
>NZ_NPBF01000065.1 GCF_002272135.1 Virgibacillus sp. 7505
GAGCGGATCCAGAATCTAAAGGGATGATTGAAAATGTAGTGAAATACATAAAAGGCAACTTCGCTGACAGTCGTGTGTTTAGAGATATAGAAGATTGGAATGAACGGGCAAGGCAATGGCTCAAGCGTACGGGAAACCACCAGGTTCACCAGACAACGAAAAAAAGACCAGCAGAAGTGTTTCTCCTCGAAAAGCAACACTTACAGCCAGTCTCTTCGTTACTTTCATATGAAAGTACCCATAACCAAAGTATAACAAGAAGTGTTAGTAAGGACAATACGATCCGGTACAAGTCAAACCGTTACTCTGTCCCACTGGGGACTTATCTGGAATGTCAACACAAAACTGGACAAATTTTTAAAGGTGTAAGGCTTTGTAATCGACGGGTGATTGATAGTCGAGTGAACCAT
>NZ_NPBF01000066.1 GCF_002272135.1 Virgibacillus sp. 7505
GTCCCACTGGGGACTTATCAAAATAGGAGTGAGAATCTTGTGTGGATTGAAATAAGGGAAGAAGATCACAACGCCCTGATCATCCGCAAAGAAGCAAATGGTGAAGTGATTGCCGAGCATAGGATCAGCTCTGAAAAGGGAAAGCTGATTCAAAACCGTCACCATACTCGTGATCGCTCCAAAGGTGTGGAAGAGTTTAAACAACGTCTCCTCTCTCACTTTAAAGATCAGGTTCAGGCAGCTGCCTATTTAGATGAGATTAGCCAAAGATACCCGAGGTATCGGAGAGATCAGTTTACAATTATTCATAAGGTGAGCCAACAATACCCGGCTATAATTGATACTGTTTTGGCCAAGTGCACGACAGAAAAGCTTTACAATGCGAATGACTTTCGCGATATCGC
>NZ_NPBF01000067.1 GCF_002272135.1 Virgibacillus sp. 7505
CTTCTAATACCTATACAAATGCTTAACGTTATCATCAAACAAAACGCCATAAAAAGCGGAGATTCAAAAGCTTCTAATGCCATCTGCATAAAATCGCCAATATCGTACAAGGTTACAGGCTGCACTTCCATAAGTTCACCTACTTTAAGCAAAAAATAATTCTTTAATACGCCTAGATACCATAAGCGCTAAAGGGATAGATACACTAAAGGCAACTATCAACCATAAAGCATTAAACCAAGTAGAAACGCCATTTCCTACGTCACCAAGATCATATTCAGGGTCTACATTTGGCAAATTACTTCCACGAGGCACAGCGATAACTGCATCAGATTTTTTTTCTTCTTCATAATCAAATTCATCAGATTTAGCAACAGCACCGACAACAACTTCGTAT
>NZ_NPBF01000068.1 GCF_002272135.1 Virgibacillus sp. 7505
TTCTAGTTCCGTACGGTTAATGCCAAACGCCATTTTATTGCTCCTTCAACTCTTCATAACGTTGGTACCACTCAGGGAACGCCCGTTTAAAAGGAACTGGCTTGAACGTGTCTTTTTTCACAATCACATGTGTCGTCGACCCTGTTACACATAGCTCCCCGTTTTGGTTCGTAATATCGTAGGCATAAACGGTTTTAACGCCGTCATTTAGGGAAAGACGCGTCTCCACGATTGCCGTATCTCCGTAGCGAAGCGCTTTGCGGTAAGTTGCTTGCACATCATACACAGGAGCAAAGTAGCCATCTTCCTCCATCTTTACATAACTGTAACCGGCATCTTCAATATAAGCGGTACGACCAAGTTCGAAATATTTCAAGTAGTTTGCATGGTATACGAC
>NZ_NPBF01000069.1 GCF_002272135.1 Virgibacillus sp. 7505
TGTTAGCACATTAATCTCTGTCGCAAAGATTCATTATATAGCTGAAATTAGTACTAATGTGAGGAGAATATAGGATGAAAGGCAATCGGTTCGCCACCATTTTGTTTAGTTCGCTTGTGTGTTCCACTCTTATAGGCTGTAACCAAAATGAAGACGAAAACACTGCTAGTGAGAAGTTATCCGTTGTAACATCGTTTTATCCAATGTATGAATTTGCTCAACAAGTTGCAGGGGATCGTGCAGACGTATCACTAATGGTCTCGGCTGGAGAAGATGCCCATCATTATGAACCAAGTGCCCAAGATGTAGCGGCTGTTAATGAGGCAGAAGTATTTGTATATAGTAGTGAAGAAATGGAACATTGGGTTTCAAGTCTATTAAACACAGTCGAGAACG
>NZ_NPBF01000070.1 GCF_002272135.1 Virgibacillus sp. 7505
AATCACACTAAGCATTAAACCCGGTACAATGCCAGCTAAAAACAGGTTGCCAATAGACACGTTCCCGATATAGCCGTACATAATTAAGGCTATCCCTGGTGGAATGATCGGTGTAATCAGAGACGTTGCCGCCGTTAATGCTGTCGAGAAAGCAGGCGGATAATTGCGCTTCGTCATTTGCGGCACAAGTACTTTGGACTGCATGGCCGCATCCGCGATATTAGACCCCGACAAGCCTCCCATCAGCACACTGAGCAATACGTTGACTTTCGCTAGCCCTCCTGTCATATGGCCAGTCATGACTTGGGCGAAGTTAAGCATTCTTTCCGTAATTCCGGTATAGTTCATCAGAATCCCTGCTGTTATAAAGAAAACGATCGCAAGGAGAGGAAAGG
>NZ_NPBF01000071.1 GCF_002272135.1 Virgibacillus sp. 7505
AGTCCAAATATATGTGAATGATACCTTGATTACGCAAACGACTGGTACAAGCTTCAAGCTAGAGAACTTAAAATTTGATACCAATTATCGAATATTGGTAAAAACAGTAAACAAGGAAGGCATGGAAAGTGTTGGAACGTTAAAATCAATAAGAACGGAAAAACAGCCACCGCCTGAACTTGAGCCAGTCAAGAATGTTATTGCAAATGGTGTCGAGTCGGCTATAACAGTTACTTGGCAACCGAATAGACACCCTTATTTAGTGGGTTATAACGTTTATTTGGATGGTACGAAGGTAAATGCTGAACCGATAACCAGAAACAGTTTTAAGATTGAGGATTTAAAGAATAGTCAACGATACGAAGTTGTTGTCGGTGCTGTTGCTAA
>NZ_NPBF01000072.1 GCF_002272135.1 Virgibacillus sp. 7505
GATTAAAAACGCCGTGCTCACCAGCCCACCAAGCCCTGAATAAAGGGCGTTAATTCCAAGCGCCACTCCTTGCTTCCCTTGTTGCGTAAGTGGATAGCCATCAAACGTTGTTGTCACGGAAGCAGGGGTTCCCGGCGTGTTCACAAGAATAGCCGGAATACCAGAGGCAAAGATCGCCGTACAATAAATCGCAATAAGCATAGCCAATCCTTCCTGTGGAGCGAGCCAAAATGTTAGCGGCGTTAGCACCGCTACCCCCATTGTTGCGGTTAAGCCAGGTAAAGCGCCAATAAACAGGCCAAGAAACGTTCCAAGTAGCATAAAAAAAAGAACCCCTGGCTGCAAAACCAACATGACTGTATCCATTTATAAGCACCTCCTACAGG
>NZ_NPBF01000073.1 GCF_002272135.1 Virgibacillus sp. 7505
TTCGCAGAGACCTGTGTTTTTGCTAAACAGTCGCTTGGATCCTTTCACTGCGGCTCTCTCGGGCGGTTAACCCTACTAGAGCACCCCTTCTCCCGAAGTTACGGGGTCATTTTGCCGAGTTCCTTAACGAGAGTTCTCCCGAGCGTCTTAGAATTCTCTTCTCGCCTACCTGTGTCGGTTTGCGGTACGGGCACCTGTATTCTCACTAGAGGCTTTTCTCGGCAGCGGAGGATCAGGGATTTCGGACCCGAAGGTCCTTCACGGTCACAGCTCAGCCTTACGGAACACGGATTTGCCTATGTTCCAGCCTCGCATGCTTCGACGCGCACAGCCAGCGGCGCGCTCACCCTACCTTTCTGCGTCCCCCCATCGTTCAAACGAATACG
>NZ_NPBF01000074.1 GCF_002272135.1 Virgibacillus sp. 7505
ACCGAGGCCAGCCGCTCATACAGCTTGGCACGGTGCTTGCCACTTCCCTCGCTCTCGCCCTTGTTCCCCTGTTAGCTAAAGCGCTGGCAGGAGGAAAGGAGCGACATGCGCAGATATACCGCGATGCAGCAGTTCGGATGACGATTTTGCTAGGGGGAGGGGCCGCGATTGGCTTGGTTGTACTAATGGGACCTGTCAACCATATGCTGTTTACGGACCGTGCAGGAACAGACATCTTGCAAGTTGTTGCTGTCTCGATTTTCCCTGCTTCGCTCTACTTGACGGCTGCAGCAATTTTGCAAGGCTATGGCAAAATCCATATTCCCCTCTATGCCGTGGCTGTTGGTCTTGCAGTAAAGCTGGCGGGTAACCTCTTGTTTATACC
>NZ_NPBF01000075.1 GCF_002272135.1 Virgibacillus sp. 7505
ATATTCTATTTCGATTCTAACAGAGTACGAAAAAGAAATTAAAGACAAAGAAATTCAAAACGTTGTAGGATTAGACTTTGCGATGGATGGGCTGTTTGTTGATAGCGAAGGGAAGAAAGCCAATTACCCTAAGTTTTATCGACAAATGCTGGATCGATTAGCAAAAGAACAACGCAAACTATCCCGTAAGAAAAAAGGTTCTTCGAATTGGAATAAACAACGGATTCGAGTAGCCAATATTCATGAAAAAGTCGCTAATCAACGGAAGAACTTTCTTCACCATCAATCAAAGGAACTAGTAGCTAACTTTGATGCGGTTGTGATTGAAGATTTAGATATGAAAGGGATGTCACAATCACTGAAGTTTGGTAAAAGTGTCGCTG
>NZ_NPBF01000076.1 GCF_002272135.1 Virgibacillus sp. 7505
TGCCATCAACTCAAAAAACCTCTATACCAGTCTTTATGTTGGTATAGAGGTTACTCTTTTCTGAAATGGAAAGTTGAATACCTCCGAACATGGTCGGAAAAGTGTTTTCTACTCATAACGTGTAAGGAACACACTAAGTCATTCCATTTGAGCCACCTCCCCTTTATTCGATCGCTTTAATTGCTCCCTCATTCACTCTATAGAATTATTTCGACAGTTATTTTCCCAGGCATGCAAATTGTTTTCTCTATCAAAACTGCTACCCTCCAAAGATAAGGAGGAGTTTTCATTTGACAATTGACAGAAACAGCATTCTATGTGATAGTATAAAGAAAGTTCGAATTGACGAATTTTGTTCAAAATAATGAACATGGGTGTTGGCA
>NZ_NPBF01000077.1 GCF_002272135.1 Virgibacillus sp. 7505
CCGCTTGGCTATAGCCCAATAAATGGCGGTCCGGACGGGACTCGAACCCGCGACCTCCTGCGTGACAGGCAGGCATTCTAACCAACTGAACTACCGGACCGAGCCTTTAAAGACTCGTTATGAAAAACGATGACCCGTACGGGATTCGAACCCGTGTTACCGCCGTGAAAGGGCGGTGTCTTAACCGCTTGACCAACGGGCCATTTGAGATGGCGGAGAAGGAGGGATTTGAACCCTCGCGCCGCTTACACGACCTACACCCTTAGCAGGGGCGCCTCTTCAGCCACTTGAGTACTTCTCCATTGGCTCCACAGGCAGGATTCGAACCTGCGACCGATCGGTTAACAGCCGATAGCTCTACCACTGAGCTACTGTGGAATAG
>NZ_NPBF01000078.1 GCF_002272135.1 Virgibacillus sp. 7505
ACGTCAACTTGCGTAAAGCCATGGCCCACGCCGTTGACAACAATGCTGTTGGCGAACGTTTTTATAATGGGTTTAGATGGGCTGGTACAACATTGATACCGCCATCGCACCCAACTTTCCATAACGACGAATTAGAAGGTTTTGCATACGACGTAGAGCTTGCAAACCAAATTTTAGATGACGCTGGTTATGAAGATGTTGATGGTGATGGGCTCCGTGAAGATCCAAATGGGGAAAAACTGCAATTAAACTTTGCGTCTATGAGCGGTGGCGACACTGCTGAACCACTTGCTCAGTACTATATTACCCAATGGAAAAACATTGGCATTGATGTCCAGCTTTTAGACGGAAGGTTACAAGAATTTAATACGTTCTATGAC
>NZ_NPBF01000079.1 GCF_002272135.1 Virgibacillus sp. 7505
ATATATGGATGTGTTTTTTTTGTAGCATATCAAATTTTCATCAATCTCTTCTTAGATTCATACATTAACGATTTTAATGAATATACATCGATTGCTACGAGATCATATACTACTTTTGTTGCTATTCTCATTAGTGTAATGTATCCCTTTGGCACTGGAACTAGTTTGTACCCTATTATATATGTTAACCAATTGCAAAATAATCTAGACTTATTTTTGAATTTCAATTTTAATTTATCAGAAATCTATTCCTTAATTAGCTCCACAGATGGGGAAAATGTTACAGCTAAGTCTTCCTTTGCACAATATTCTATGTATATAGGAATAATAGGTATGTTTTATTTTGTGTATGCTTATTGGTACAAAATATATAAAGT
>NZ_NPBF01000080.1 GCF_002272135.1 Virgibacillus sp. 7505
TGGTGACACCAAAAAAAATAGATAGGGAAGTCCCTATCTATCGGTAAAAAAATGTGGAATTTTTTACAATGTATAGTTTGGTGCTTCTTTGGTGATTTGCACATCATGAGGATGGCTTTCCCGTAAACCAGCAGCGGTAATACGGATGAACTGACTATTTTCCCGCAACTCATCAATTGTCGGTGTGCCGCAATAGCCCATGCCAGCCCTGATACCACCAACTAATTGGTGCACAGTGTCAGCTAGAGGGCCTTTGTAGGACGTTCTTCCCTCAATTCCTTCAGGTACAAGCTTTTGGTTATTTTCTTGGAAATAACGGTCTTTGCTTCCCTTTTCCATTGCTCCAAGTGAACCCATGCCACGGTAAACTTTATAT
>NZ_NPBF01000081.1 GCF_002272135.1 Virgibacillus sp. 7505
GTGCTTCCTAAGCTCGTTGCCGTATTCTTTAGATGATTGCGGATTTGTACATTGGACCAAGATGGGTTCTTTTGTTTAACAAGGGCTGCTGCACCTGCAACATGAGGAGTAGCCATCGATGTACCGTTTAAGCTGGCATACGTTGAACCTGGGTATGTGCTCTGCACGTTTACACCTGGTGCGACAATGTCAAGCCCTGCGCCATACTGTGAAAAGCTGGCGCGGTTGTTGTTTTGGTCAGTAGCTCCGACTGCCATTGCGTTCGCATAACGGGCCGGATAGCTGATTGAGCCTGCACCTGAATTCCCAGATGCCGCTACAACAAGAACGCCTCTAGAAGTCGCGCTATTAACAGCTTGCTCAAGTGTGGCAC
>NZ_NPBF01000082.1 GCF_002272135.1 Virgibacillus sp. 7505
AAATCCGCTTGAACGATGGGGGGACGCAGGAGGATAGGGAAAGCGCGCTGCTGGTTATGCGCGTCCAAGCCGTGAGGAAGTTGAGCAGGCAAATCCACTCAACATTATTCCAGGCGGTTATGGGGAGGGAAATTTAGTACCGAAGTTCCTGATTTCACACTGCCAAGAAAAGCCTCTAGTGAGGAAATAGGTGCCCGTACCGCAAACCGACACAGGTAGGCACGGTGAGTAACCGAAGATGATCGGGAGAACTCTCGTTAAGGAACTCGGCAAAATGACCCCGTAACTTCGGGAGAAGGGGTGCTTCTTTTAAGGAGAAGCCGCAGTGAAAAGGCCCAAGCGACTGTTTAGCAAAAACACAGGTCTCTGCAAA
>NZ_NPBF01000083.1 GCF_002272135.1 Virgibacillus sp. 7505
CTTCTTCCGTCATGTAACAGTAGTATGCTTTTTTCTCATCCAACAGCTGTTGAATATAGTTTTTATAAATATCAACCCGTTCCATTGAGCGGTATGGGCCATATTGGCCAGCGTCTGTGTCAATGCTTTCATCCCACTCTAGTCCAAGCCATCTTAAACTGTCCATTAATTTTTCAGTTGCTGTATCCACATTCCGTGCTTGGTCTGTATCTTCAATCCGCAGCACAAACGCGCCGCCTGCAGATTTAGCAAACAAGTAATTAAACAGCGCCGAACGCGCTCCACCTATATGCAAATGCCCCGTAGGACTAGGGGCAAACCGGACCCGTATATCTTTCGTCATCACGACGCACTCCTTTGGCTACCTTATTC
>NZ_NPBF01000084.1 GCF_002272135.1 Virgibacillus sp. 7505
ATCTGGAAAGGAGGCTTCCTGTTGTGGAAGGGGCCAATCCTGATTTACTGGATGCCAGAGTAGGGTATTTGCCAAAAGCGGCTTTGCCCTTCCTAGGAAAACATATTGTTCTGTTCGTTCTTGTTTCCAACGTGAGCATGGCAATATCAATTGTTAAAAGGATTTTCAATCATAGAAAGGGCCCTCTTTTACTACTGACTTCTATATCTTGCGCTGCTGCGCTAGTCCCTTTGAACACTCGTTCGGGAAAGCGGTTTGGCATTGTGTACTATCCGTTCGATTTGATTGATTTAATGGGTAGTGCTGTCTCTATCTGGTTTAAGGATGACTTCACATGCATACTAGAACATAAAAGCATGCGGCAACAC
>NZ_NPBF01000085.1 GCF_002272135.1 Virgibacillus sp. 7505
CTGTTGCGCTTGCAAGCGGAAAGCCAATGCGAGAGGCGGTGATGTACGCTAATGCAGCGGCAGCGTTATCGGTACAGTCATTTGGCGCTCAGGGCGGGATGCCGAGTAAAGAAGAGGTGGCAGCTTTTCTGTTGGAAAGACAGTAGTGTCTTTTTGCAGGCTATCAAGCATTCAGGAGGATCAACCATGAAGAAATTAGGCATCTTAAATCGTGATATTGCCAGGGTGCTTGCGTCACTAGGGCATACAGACCTGATCGTCATAGCAGATTGCGGATTACCAATACCGTCTGGCGTTGAATGCATTGATCTTTCCATTAGGTTAGGTGTACCCAATTTTGTTGATGTTCTAACAGAAGTATTGGCC
>NZ_NPBF01000086.1 GCF_002272135.1 Virgibacillus sp. 7505
ATACGTCGCTCCAAGCAACAGCAACTTAATGACAACCATTGGCCAGGCCGCATTGCGCCCGCGCATCAAATAGGCAATGTTTGTTTCGGCAATATAGTAGTAAGCCATAATCGTTGTAAAAGCGAAAAATAGGAGTGCAATCGCGACAAATCCCGTTCCAAAAGCAGGGAACACCTGGTTGATGGCTTCCTGTGTAAATTGAGGCCCAGCCTCAACGCCAGGAATCGCTTCAAACACATGCGTACCTTCTTCAGGCCCTTGTGTATTGTACATCCCTGTAAATAAGATCATAAAGGCAGTTGCTGAACAAACAAGCAAAGTGTCAATGTATACAGAGGCCGCTTGCACCAACCCTTGCTTAGC
>NZ_NPBF01000087.1 GCF_002272135.1 Virgibacillus sp. 7505
ACGTCGATGATATTCGGCACCACGGCAACCATCGCTTGATTAAACAGAGCGGATGCTGCTAGTAGCATGCCAAAGGCGATCGTCGCTCCGTACATGTACTGAAAGGACTCTTTTATTCTAACACGATGTGCGATCGACAAAATCGCAATGTTTGTCGGCCCCGGTGTAAAGGTAGCGATGACACAGTACGCTAGAAAAGACAGTAAGCTCATGATGATACCTCCATGCATTTTCATGCATGATACACCCGCGGGCAGCTTACGGTATAGTACGATATTGCGGCAGTAAACCTAGCAATCGAAAGAAACTCCGCCGCGGCCATCGGTCCGAACTTACACTGTATCAATGAGTCGGGG
>NZ_NPBF01000088.1 GCF_002272135.1 Virgibacillus sp. 7505
CACATCCATATATTAATAAACTAAAAATACCTTTAAAACTTTTAAAAGATGTTTTCCTAATTATTAAGATAAACAAAGCTATTAAAATACCACTAATTAAGCCTTTAGAGCCACTAGTAATAATAAAAACAAAGAAAAGTATCCACGTTAAAGCTAACATAGCCTTATTTATACTTATTTTCGAGAAATAATACACAGTTACTGAAAAAAATACAACAATTAAAGTTCCAGTATTGCTAGATTCTGTAGTTAATAACCTTATTCTGTTATATAGTTCATTTGAACTGTGAAATGCTGAAAGTAAATTTGGGTTCAGTAACTCAATAATGAGTATTATAAAAAGTGTAAAATAAGT
>NZ_NPBF01000089.1 GCF_002272135.1 Virgibacillus sp. 7505
TGTCTACTACGAAGTAGTAGTTCCAATTATCCTTAGAAAGGAGGTGATCCAGCCGCACCTTCCGATACGGCTACCTTGTTACGACTTCACCCCAATCATTGATCCCACCTTCGGCGGCTGGCTCCAAAAGGTTACCTCACCGACTTCGGGTGTTACCAACTCTCGTGGTGTGACGGGCGGTGTGTACAAGGCCCGGGAACGTATTCACCGCGGCATGCTGATCCGCGATTACTAGCAATTCCGGCTTCATGCAGGCGAGTTGCAGCCTGCAATCCGAACTGAGAATGGCTTTATGGGATTGGCTTCACCTCGCGGCTTCGCTGCCCTTTGTACCATCCATTGTAGCACGTGTGT
>NZ_NPBF01000090.1 GCF_002272135.1 Virgibacillus sp. 7505
GACTTGGTTGACAGTGCCAGTTCCAAAAATAATTTGGTACTGGCCAGAATTGAAAAACGCGCCTTTCACTTTGGCGATATTTTCTACTTTCTTCTCGTCGATCTTCTGTTGATCGTGAACCATAATGCGAAGCCGTGTCGCACAATGGGCAAAGGAAGCAATATTGTCTTTGCCACCGACGGCTTCAATGACCTGCTTGGCGATTTCCTGATTATCTACTGCCATATCATTCATTCCCCTCTATATCGTTTACCATCAAATCCCACTTGGTGACTTTTAAGTGAGCATTGCCTTTGTTTACGAAAAAGCGGATCCCCTTGCTGTCGGGCTGTGGAAAAATCCGGCTTGTAAAC
>NZ_NPBF01000091.1 GCF_002272135.1 Virgibacillus sp. 7505
CCTACCGTTGGTTTTTAGGATTTGGCTTTGAGGACAAGATCCCCCACTTTTCTACGTTTGGGAAGAACTACGTTCGTCGTTTCCGGGACAGTGACGTGTTTGAACAAATTTTTTATCGCATTCTGAAACAAGCAATGGATAAAGGGTTTGTGAATCCAGACGTAGCTTTTATCGACTCGACCCCGATTAAAGCGAACGCCAATAAACGAAAGCATCGGAAAAAGGTCGTCCGTGCTGAGACGCGGGCCTATCAAGCCCAGTTGGAGGAGGAAATCAATGGGGAACGGGTGAAAAACGGAAAAAAGCCCCTGCCTCCCTCGAAAAAAGATCCTGCGAGGGAGGTCAAGG
>NZ_NPBF01000092.1 GCF_002272135.1 Virgibacillus sp. 7505
ATCCCCATGCCAGACCGAACGGCCGCCTCGATGGAAGCGGCCATCCGAAAGGTAGAAACCTCTTTGCCTAAAAACGCCTTTCAAACAGCCACCGTAGACCGTGGAAAAGAGTTTGCCTGTTATGGCCCGATCGAAAAATCAGGAGCGATTTCCTTTTATTTTGCCGATCCTTATTCTTCATGGCAAAGAGGCAGTAACGAGAACGGGAATGGCCTCCTGCGAGAGTTCTACCCGAAGGGAACGGATTTTGCTTGCATCGATCCATTTGAATTAGCTAGGAATTTAGCTCTTATCAATGAACGACCAAGAAAATGTTTACAATGGCGAACAGCACACGAGGCTTTTAC
>NZ_NPBF01000093.1 GCF_002272135.1 Virgibacillus sp. 7505
GTATTAGGCATTGTTGTCGTTGCAGAAATGATTGGCGTGATTGAAATTCGCTTAGGAGCAGGAATGATCATGCTCTTGCCGATGCTGTTTGCCCTTGTATTCGGGTTAGCCTTGTATTTCACGCCACTCGTGAAAGAAACACAGTCCAAACATGCAGAGCCAATCATTACGCTTAGTGTAGCGCTACTGATCGCCAAAATCGGTGTCACTATAGGGCCAGACTTGAAAAATGTGATTGCTGCTGGTCCCGCCTTGCTTTTACAAGAAATCGGCAATTTCGGCACCATTTTCTTAGCACTGCCCGTTGCCGTTTTGCTGCTTGGAATGAAGCGGGAAAGCATTGGCA
>NZ_NPBF01000094.1 GCF_002272135.1 Virgibacillus sp. 7505
GAATAGACCGTTCCTGGTGCCTTACTTGAGCGGCCAAACACAGGTAAATCACAACTGATCAAGTGATAATCCTTGTGTAAATAAGGAACCAATTGATGAAAACAGGCTGATGACGCTAAAAAACCATGCAACAAAAGCAACGTTCCTTTAGCTTCTTGCGCTTGGCAACGGTAGTATTCAAAATAAACGCTTGCTCCCTGGATGTATAGATACGAGGCGCGATCTGGCCGAACCTTTTGCACAATCAGCCCTCCCTTTTTGATTAGTGTTTCGCACGAACACGAAAAAAAACCGATTGCTCGGTTTTTAATCCTCTAAATGGTATGGGGTTTCTTGATATACATAG
>NZ_NPBF01000095.1 GCF_002272135.1 Virgibacillus sp. 7505
CGAAATTCCTTGTCGGGTAAGTTCCGACCCGCACGAATGGTGCAACGACTTGGATACTGTCTCAACGAGAGACCCGGTGAAATTATAGTACCTGTGAAGATGCAGGTTACCCGCGACAGGACGGAAAGACCCCATGGAGCTTTACTGTAGCTTGATAGTGAGTGTTGGTATCATCTGTACAGGATAGGTAGGAGCCTTGGAAACCGGAGCGCTAGCTTCGGTGGAGGCGTCGGTGGGATACTACCCTGATGGTGCTGGCATTCTAACCTCGACCCGTGATCCGGGCCAGGGACATTGTCAGGTGGGCAGTTTGACTGGGGCGGTCGCCTCCCAAAGAGTAACGGA
>NZ_NPBF01000096.1 GCF_002272135.1 Virgibacillus sp. 7505
CCTGGTTTTCGATTTCTGCCTTGATTTTGTCTTCAGCAACCGCTGTTTCATCGTAGGAAACGGCTACTTCATTTTTGTCGAGAGATACATTGACTTCTTTTACGCCGTTTAGTTCGCCAACCGCTGTTTGAATCGCTGTTACACAGTGGTTGCACGACATTCCTGACACAGAAAGGGTTATTGCTGCCATCCTACTCACTCCTTTTCGTTGTTCTATTTAGCATAACACAATACCCCCGTTAGGTATATAGGGTACACAAAAAATCAGCTGCTTATTTTGAAAAGCGGCTGATGATATCCATTAATTCTGAAATGGCTTCGTCGCCGTCGCCCTTTTTTATTG
>NZ_NPBF01000097.1 GCF_002272135.1 Virgibacillus sp. 7505
GGTGTTGAAACAGTTCTTCCACAAGCGGTTCCACTTCAGCAAGGGCAACAAGCACATTTCGCACATCCCCAGGCGGGGGGATATCAAGCTCTTTGCGAAGAATGCCTGAGCTACCGCCATCATCTGCAACAGTCACAATCGCAGTAATATCGACGGGAAATGTCTTCAGCCCGCGCAAAATTACGGAAAGCCCAGTTCCTCCTCCTATGACAACGACCTTCTTTTTCATCGACTGTTCGCCTTCCGTTTGTTAATATCGCGGTGGCTCGTATACGCATCATATTTAGCTTCGTAATGAGCACAAAAGTATTCAGCCAATGTCACTGACCGGTGCTGGCC
>NZ_NPBF01000098.1 GCF_002272135.1 Virgibacillus sp. 7505
TATTAATTTTGATCCAAGTTATGATAGCGCCCGTATGACGTTTACGAATCCAAGTAGTTCTGAATACGCGGAAACCCTTATTTACCTTGATAACAGATTAGTTTTGACCACTAAGACTAATGATGTAACTTTTGAAAATTTAAAGCCTGATCGTGTTTATACTGTACGGGTAACGACAAAAAACAGTGATGGCGACGAAAGTAATGGAGTTGTTAGGACTTTTAAAACGACAGAAGCGCCTAAAAACTTGTTAGAAGTTGAGAATCTCGAAATGGAAATTGATGAAGGAAATAATATTTTAATAAACTGGGAGAATCCCGAGGATGATGCCTTTGAA
>NZ_NPBF01000099.1 GCF_002272135.1 Virgibacillus sp. 7505
CACGCTTTCACGCTACACAAACGTGCAAAATGTTGGCCTTTGCCATAGCGTTCAAGTATGTACACGTGACTTATTTAAACATCTTGGGATGGACCATACAGGGATTGAGGAAAAAATTGCTGGCATTAACCATGTTGCTTGGCTCCTTGAAGTGAAAAAAGACGGCCAAGACTTATATCCTGAAATCAAACGGCGCGCCAAAGAGAAAAACAAAGAAAAACACCACGATATGGTACGTTTTCAGCTAATGGAACGGTTTGGCTACTATGTGACCGAGTCTTCCGAGCACAATGCCGAATACCATCCGTATTTCATTAAATCAGCCTATCCTGAGC
>NZ_NPBF01000100.1 GCF_002272135.1 Virgibacillus sp. 7505
AACGAATTCGGGTAGCCTCTCGATCGAATTGATTAGGCCACTCTGGATCATACTCTAGGAGGGTAACGGGCGCATTGTGGGGTTTACGCTCACCAACTGTGACCTTTTGAAGATCTTCATCACTTTTACGTGGCGGGTTTGAATGACTCTGCATGAGATCACTCCCTAGTTATCAGTTTAGCATTTCATCTTACCATAACGGTTGAAAAAAGTTGAGCCGTTATTCTCCTTCAATCTCGCCGGCCAGTTCGTAATAGCGGTAAAAAAGTCCGTACCATCTTTGATTGTTAACGCGTGTTTGCAAAATAATCTGAGTGGTACAGTCGGGGCC
>NZ_NPBF01000101.1 GCF_002272135.1 Virgibacillus sp. 7505
AAAATAGCGTGCTTCGGATGGTAACTGAAATGCTTCACCATAAGTCGACAGACTAAAAAAGATATTGCAAGACCATCATGGTGAACACCCCCGATAAAACAGTGGCTAATAAGCTACGGGAAATGATCGCTACTAAAAAAGTCGGTATAATGGCGTAAATGTTTAAATTATACAACGAAAAGGATATATTCCCCTCTTGATTAATGAAGATTTCTTGACCTAGTAATGCAGCAATAATCGCTATAGGCACGTAATCAAGCCATTTTAATAACCACGCTGGTAACTCCATTCTAGTAAGTACAACTAATGGAAGGACTCGTGGGATAAAGG
>NZ_NPBF01000102.1 GCF_002272135.1 Virgibacillus sp. 7505
GCATAATACAATGACTTCATGTAGACGCGATCTTCTTCACGAACGAGCATGCCCTCTTCATTCATTTCGATGAGGATGGCATCAAGCTCGGAAGCTTCAATTTGGACGTTGGGGCTCGATAATAATGCAGCCCCTTCTGTAATGAGCGCTTCTTTGTGCAAGTATAAATGTCCTTGTTGCATACAACATTCCCGGAGCAAATAAAGCAGCCCCGCCCGCAAACGCTCTGGATGGTTCCCAGTTAAGCCAATCGCCGCCCCTAATTGGTCTGCGCGGCGAAAGCCGACTCCTTCCACATCCTGAATGAGCAAATACGGGTTAGTACGGATG
>NZ_NPBF01000103.1 GCF_002272135.1 Virgibacillus sp. 7505
CATTGTTTGGCCGAAGGCAGTGGCGCCGTTCGACGTCCACTTATTAGCGTTAAATGTGAAAAATGAAGACCAGAAAACACTTGCTGAACAGCTATACAGCGACATTCGCCAAGCTGGAATCGACGTATTGTATGATGATCGGCCAGAACGGGCAGGCGTTAAATTTAAAGACGCTGACTTAATTGGCTTGCCAGTACGGGTAGCCGTTGGCAAACGGGCCGGAGAAGGCATCGTCGAAGTGAAAGTCCGCAAAACGGGCGAACAGCTAGAGTTGACAGCTAGTGAGCTAGTTCGTTGGCTTAACGATTTTTTACGTGAATAATGCGGGAA
>NZ_NPBF01000104.1 GCF_002272135.1 Virgibacillus sp. 7505
CGTTGTGTTGGAAATCAATGGCTATACGTATCCATTTGGAGCAGCGCATGGGATGCCAACAAGGACTTTTGCAAATGTGGACGTGCGCAATGGCCATGATTATGCCCTTTCGGAACTATTTAAACATGGCCGTGACTATGCGGCAGTGTTAAGCAAACTGGTAGGCGAACAAATGAAGAAACAGGCTGATGATTACTTTCCAAATGCATACAAAGGGGTGAAAAGCACACAACCTTTCTATGTTGATGAGCATGCGCTCTATCTTGTCTTTGATGTATATGAGCTGGCGCCTTATGCGGCTGGTTTTCCGACTTTCAAAATTCCCTTTG
>NZ_NPBF01000105.1 GCF_002272135.1 Virgibacillus sp. 7505
ACGAACACGTTGATCGGATTAGCGAAACTTGGTCATAAAACAGGCTGGATTAGTCGAGTCGGCGCTGACGAGTTAGGAGCGAAAATCATCCAATCTGTCCGTGGTGAAGGCGTCGATACAACGTATGTAACCATGGATGAGCAGGCTCCAACGGGGCTTTTTTTGAAAGAACAAATGACTGCGAAGACGGCGAATATCCTCTACTACCGAAAGGGTTCTGCGGCGAGCCGTTTAGAGTCTGCCGATATTGATGAGGACTACGTTAAGAAAGCGAAGTTTCTATATTTAACAGGGATTACGCCATTATTGAGCAAATCATGCGAGCAGG
>NZ_NPBF01000106.1 GCF_002272135.1 Virgibacillus sp. 7505
CATAGAGACCGTACAACGATTTGTGTTGTCCAAGAATCACGAGATTTAATTGCAATGGAGAAAATGCGGGAATACACCGGGCTTTACCATGTTTTACACGGGGCGATTTCGCCGATGGATGGAATCGGGCCAGAAGATATTAAAATTGCGGAACTGATCAAACGTTTGCAGGATGATGAGAGCGTAAAAGAAGTCATTGTTGCCACCAATCCAACCATTGAAGGAGAGGCAACGGCAATGTATATTTCACGCTTAATTAAGCCTACTGGCATTAAAGTGACTCGCCTAGCCCACGGTTTGCCTGTCGGTGGCGATTTGGAATATGC
>NZ_NPBF01000107.1 GCF_002272135.1 Virgibacillus sp. 7505
AACGGATCGGCGTGTGACATTTGTTTCCCTTACAGACAAAGGGCATGATTGGATGGCTGACATCTTTCCCCGCCATGCGGAAGCGATCGACACCATCTTTGCTTCCCTTGACGAGGCGGAAAAACGCCAGCTCATTGAACAATTAAAGAAAATCGGTTACTATGCCGCTCAACTTCCTTGATAGGGGGCGGCATGAAAGCCCGCTTTTCCAAACACTCACAGCAACACCCCGTTCCTCGTCAAGACTTGTCTTTCTGCCACGTTCGTTTGCGCAAAGTGGTTCTCTGCTTTCTTTTCCTGTTCTCGCTTTCTCATTCATTACAAT
>NZ_NPBF01000108.1 GCF_002272135.1 Virgibacillus sp. 7505
TTCCAATGCCTGTGCATCAGCAAGCAACTGCTCGCCTTCCTCTTGCGCCCTTCCTTGCACGCGATAGCCGCCTAAAACACCGACTGATTGTGGCGTCAAGCCGATATGGCCAACAACAGGCACACCTGCTGCCGTTAGACGTTGCACAGTACTGGCAATGTCTGCGCCACCTTCCAGCTTTACCGCATCGGCTCCTGCCTCTTGCAACAGCCTACGCACATGGCCAGCCGTTTCAGAAAACGAGCTATGGTACGTTAAAAACGGCATGTCTGTGACAACAAATGTGTTTGGCGCCCCGCGTTTGACTGCTTTCGTATGCAGAAC
>NZ_NPBF01000109.1 GCF_002272135.1 Virgibacillus sp. 7505
TCGGTTATGTGGCTGAAGTAGCACCTCATCCTGAGGCGGACAAGCTAAATGTATGTCAAGTTGATATTGGCGAGGAAGAGCGTGTCCAAATTGTTTGTGGAGCGCCAAATGTTCGCTCTGGCCAGTATGTCGCCGTTGCCAAAGTAGGGGCGCGCTTGCCTGGTGGCATCAAAATTAAAAAAGCGAAATTGCGTGGACAGCACTCCGAAGGGATGATTTGCTCTTTGCAAGAGCTCGGCGTTGACAGCAAACTAGTGCCTAAGGGCTATGTTGACGGGATTTATGTATTCCCGGAAACACAAAGCGTTGAACCTGGACAAGATG
>NZ_NPBF01000110.1 GCF_002272135.1 Virgibacillus sp. 7505
CTCAACGCTCGTGTCTGTGATGGAAACTAGGCAACGATAGCCATCGTATTTAGGCTCTCCGACCCAGCCTGTTGACTTAGGGAATGCGGTCGTCTCCGTCAGTTTCATTGGTTTCATTTTTGCGCTACCTCCTAGCTATAGAGTAACCAAACCTTTCCTGTGATATTAATGGCGCTTGCGCCGTATAGTAAGAGTGAGGTGAAATCATGCATACAGTTTGGAAAGGCAGCATCCAGTTCGGGCTTGTTCATATTCCCGTTAAACTGCACACGGCAACCGAAAACAAAGACATCAAAATGCGTCAACTCCATAAAAAGTGCCAT
>NZ_NPBF01000111.1 GCF_002272135.1 Virgibacillus sp. 7505
AGTTGCATATTTCAATCCACGCACTCATATAGAGTGCGACGGTATATCTCCAATCCGCGCCGCTCGTCAGGTTGCATTTCAATCCACGCACTCATATAGAGTGCGACGTGCCAGTCGCGCCGTGATCGACTTTATAATTGGCATTTCAATCCACGCACTCATATAGAGTGCGACCCGACAAAGAGCGCCGCTACGTCCTTATCGCGAAATTTCAATCCACGCACTCATATAGAGTGCGACCTGGCCAAAGTTTTCAAATTCCCTACTTTCAAATATTTCAATCCACGCACTCATATAGAGTGCGACACTCGATCACTATCACA
>NZ_NPBF01000112.1 GCF_002272135.1 Virgibacillus sp. 7505
ACACTACACTAGCCGACCCCTGAATCCGCTTCGAAAGAAGCAATCGTTGGTCGTTCTGTGTGGAAAGTTGTTAAAAGTCCTATATGCGCTCGTCGTCAAACGGGAGCCATTTAATGGGTCCAAGCTACTCGCAGATGTGATGCGATTCCAAGCTACCTGATCAAGCATTCAACGGTCCAACAAACGGGTGACACGGAGAAGCCGGCCTGATACCATCCATCCGACCACGAGTCCCTATAGGAGCTTTGCCAGCCTCTGCCGTATGACTAGACCGAACGAAGGAATGTCGGCACATGATGCCCAGAGACATGGGAAGGTGAGG
>NZ_NPBF01000113.1 GCF_002272135.1 Virgibacillus sp. 7505
GTACGAGGGCACGCGCTAAAAACACACGTTGCTGCTGCCCGCCAGATAGCTGGCTAATTTGCCGATTTGCGTACTCAGTCATCCCGACTTTTTCAAGTGCTTGCATTGCTTGTTCCCGATGTTTTTTTTGCGGCCATTTCAGCCAGCCAATCCGGCCATACAGACCCATCAGCACAACATCTAGAGCGTTTGTCGGAAAATCCCAATCAACTGAGCCTCGCTGTGGAACGTAACCAATCCGCGTTTTTACTTTTTTAAGGGGTTCGCCGAAAAAAGTTACGTCTCCTGACAAGTAAGGGTGCAATTGGAGCACCGTTTTGA
>NZ_NPBF01000114.1 GCF_002272135.1 Virgibacillus sp. 7505
TGTATAGGATAAGTCCTCGACCGATTAGTATCAGTCCGCTCCACGTGTCGCCACGCTTCCACTTCTGACCTATCAACCTCATCATCTCTAAGGGGTCTTACTGGCTTACGCCATGGGAAATCTCATCTTGAGGGGGGCTTCATGCTTAGATGCTTTCAGCACTTATCCCGTCCATACGTAGCTACCCAGCGATGCTCCTGGCGGAACAACTGGTACACCAGCGGTATGTCCATCCCGGTCCTCTCGTACTAAGGACAGCTCCTCTCAAATTTCCTACGCCCGCGACGGATAGGGACCGAACTGTCTCACGACGTTCTGAAC
>NZ_NPBF01000115.1 GCF_002272135.1 Virgibacillus sp. 7505
CCAGTGCCCAGTGTAGCATAGGTGAGAGAAAACCAGTACCGTTTTGCTTACGTGAATTTGAACGCTTTTTCTAAACGTTGACGGGAGTATTTGCCCATTGCATCTACTGCTCAGTCCGTAAGTTAACACCTATTTGGTAATCCGTTTCCATGACCTCCTTAGGCACCATGCTTCCTCCTGTGGCCCAGACAAGATGAGTCGCTGCACCGGTATATAACCCTCTCTTTTCAAGCTGTACAGGGCCGTATAATCCCGCAACTGCTGATGGTTCCAAATAGAGGCCTTCTGCATCAGCGAGATCGGCGAGGAGTGTATAGAGC
>NZ_NPBF01000116.1 GCF_002272135.1 Virgibacillus sp. 7505
TTTGCTGTGTCCATAACGTTGTTCACGATTTGGCTTTTTTGCCTCAGCATCCGTTCTTTTGGGCCAGCTACACTAATCGCCGCCTGCATTACTTTTGATGCGTCAAATATGGGCGCCGCCACGCAGTACAGCCCTTCCTCATTTTCTTCATCATCAATCGCATAACCTAGCTGTTCATATTCTTGCAAACGCGCCAGCAGCGTCTCTTTATCGGTGATTGTGTGTGGGGTGATCGGCTTAAGCAATACATGTTCTAAATAATCGACACGTTGCTCCTCCGGCATGAATGTCAAAAAAGCCTTGCCAAGCCCCGTGCAATA
>NZ_NPBF01000117.1 GCF_002272135.1 Virgibacillus sp. 7505
GCATAAACGTACAGAAGACTACGTATCTGGCCAATTTGGCTAACAGGAGGTCATCCTATGTTAAGAAGCATGTTTCAAGAACAGCTTGATGAAGTAGCAGAACGAATTCAAGTGCTAGGAACAGCCGTTTTAAAACAGCTGGATGCTGCTATTGATGGTTTGTCAACAAAGAACCGTGCCGCCGTCCAGCAAATTATTGACAATGATGCCGACATCAATAAGAGTGAACTTGACATCAACGAAAAGGTGTTTGACATTATTGCTAGGCAGCAGCCAGTTGCAACTGATTTGCGACGGTTGATCGTTGTTATGAAAATGG
>NZ_NPBF01000118.1 GCF_002272135.1 Virgibacillus sp. 7505
TTTCTACACCCTTCAGTGCAGACGAAGCCATTCGCCGCATCTGAAGCAAAGCGATTGACAAAGAGAAGCAAGAAGGTCGAGGATCGGAAGTGTTCGACTGAAGGAGCGTACAAACGTACGTGACTGAAGAAGAATCACGAACGAGACGAAGAGATTCGCCGCTTATCTGAAGTCAAGTAGAGTCCGGTGACAATGGCAAAGAGGTCACACCCGTTCCCATGCCGAACACGGCCGTTAAGCTCTTTTGCGCCGATGGTAGTTGGAGGCTTCCTCCTGCGAGAGTAGGACGTTGCCGGGCTTTTTCTATATATTTTTTT
>NZ_NPBF01000119.1 GCF_002272135.1 Virgibacillus sp. 7505
CGCCCGGCCGCGCATTTGATTAGACAACATGAATGAGCCGACATAGGATGCCATAATAAGCGTATTGATGCTAGGTGCGTCCCAGCCCTCTCCTAGCAGCGCCGTTGTGCCGATTAGGACGTGAATGCCGCCAGTTGTAAAAACAGCGGTGATAATGCTAACCATGTTGGCGCGTGTGTTGTCATCAACGGTAAGCAGTAAGTAATTCGGATCATGGGCCAACGGTTGCAGCTTGAGCTCCAATCCTACTTTTTCAGCCTCTTTTTCGGCTCGTTTCTTAGCTGAAGTGGGGATAATAACCGTCGAGCCAGTCAGGAC
>NZ_NPBF01000120.1 GCF_002272135.1 Virgibacillus sp. 7505
GTGTTCATCCGTCTATTCCTTTCTTCGTTATCCGCGGCTTGCCAGCATCTTGTCCACGACTCCGTATGTTTGAACGAGTTCTTTCGTTTCTGCTTGTACGTTTTTCACGACGTCTAAGTAGCGATTGAATTGGTCGGCATACCCGCTTTCTACTTCCAGCAATGAATGGAGAAAGGCCATCGACGACGTATGGATCGCAGGCTCGTGGCCCGACACGGAATAGCTGGCCTGTTCCCCGGTTTCGCTTAAAGCGCTGAGCACGGAGCCTTCGTCGATTTTGATTTCCGGCATCAGTTCTCTCCTCCTTTCCTATTTCG
>NZ_NPBF01000121.1 GCF_002272135.1 Virgibacillus sp. 7505
ATAGTAGGTCTTGGAACAAGTGTCGGATCGCCATTAGGGCCGAAAAGTAGTTTTCCTGGAGTTGGATGTGGCTGTTCCACAAAATCAACAGCAGGGTTTTTCGTGTCAATGGCGCTGACCCGTTCAAGGGAGTGCCCTTTGGCAAAAACACCAGGATGAGAAGAGAGGCCCATACAAAGGGCATTTTTAAAAACAACGGCATCGACAAGCTCTTTGTCCCGGTTAAGCAATACGACGGCATCGCCGCCGTTGGCCATTTGGAAGTTTCCACAGCCCCAATCGCAGTTTGGAAGGAGCTTAGGGACAGAGTCAATCG
>NZ_NPBF01000122.1 GCF_002272135.1 Virgibacillus sp. 7505
CCATTTACTTCTTTTCAATAGAATGTTTTTGAGCCATTAGCTCAGTTGGTAGAGCATCTGACTTTTAATCAGAGGGTCGAAGGTTCGAGTCCTTCATGGCTCACTTTATAGATCAGTTCCAGTAACTGTTTCTATTACGCGGGTGTGGTGGAATTGGCAGACACGCTAGACTTAGGATCTAGTGCTTCGGCGTGGGGGTTCAAGTCCCTCCACCCGCATCATCATTACTATACTGCTGAGCGGAAGTAGTTCAGTGGTAGAACACCACCTTGCCAAGGTGGGGGTCGCGGGTTCAAATCCCGTCTTCCGCTCCAT
>NZ_NPBF01000123.1 GCF_002272135.1 Virgibacillus sp. 7505
TGGGGTCAAAACCGAGCTCCATTCCAACTGGCAACATGAGCGGTGTAAAAATGATAATGGCTGCCGTTGTATCCATAATGCAGCCAATCAAAAGCAGCATGACATTGATTAACAAAATCAGGACAATTGGATTTTCTGAAATTGAAAGCATTGCGCTGGCAATTTGGCCAGGAATTTGTTCAATGATCATAATACGGCCAAATGCGGTAGCAGCACCGATAATCAATAGAATGGTCGCTGTTGACAGCGCTGAGTCTCTTAATACCCCGTATAAATCGCTCCACTTTAGCTCTCGGTACAAGCCAATTCCAGCAA
>NZ_NPBF01000124.1 GCF_002272135.1 Virgibacillus sp. 7505
CTTCAATGTCACCGCCTAAGTTTTGAATTTGCGCCAATATGACCCAACTGATTAATGAATCATTGACAGCATAGTCCCCATCTTCCAACTTGCCTTGCAACGATAAAAGCTCATCAAAAGTGACCACATCATCGTCTAAAAAATGTTCAACTCCGTATTTGCTAAGCAAATCTTGATTGTAATACATCGCATTAGCGTGAATATCAAGGGGAATCGTATATTGGACGCCATCGATATTGCCTGAATGATACGCTTGTTCTAAATAGTTTTCTGCCTGTAGGCCTTCCTGTGAGCGAATCACGTCAGTCATTGGT
>NZ_NPBF01000125.1 GCF_002272135.1 Virgibacillus sp. 7505
CTGCAAGCCTGCTTGGGGAGAATGGAAAAAAAGCGAAAAAGCTTGCTCAACAGTTCGTTAAGCATAAGCTAGCCCATACGATTGCTAGTTTTGAATGGCCAAAAGATGGCAGTGATTGCCCGCTTTTGAAAGCGGTCCCCTTTGTAGAACGAATTGAACATCCATATGGTGGTGAAGTCGCGAAAAACGTGATGAGGATTCTTAACGGTGAGCAAATAGCCATGGATGAACCCATCCGTGTGGAAAGAAGTCGTTTGTCCTCCTTTTTCAATTGACGTGTGGCTGGTACACTGGTAATTGGAGGTAGGATAAA
>NZ_NPBF01000126.1 GCF_002272135.1 Virgibacillus sp. 7505
AAGCTAAAGCGAGGGTTATGTAAATCTAAAATGAAACGTGCTAGACATATTGAAGAAATTGACATAGGAAACGGCGAAGTTGGTGGACAAACATTATATTTCGGACAACCATCTTCAAGAATACAAGTTAGGTTTTATGAAAAAAATTACGAGAGAATAGCAGCAGGATACGAGATAAAAGAAGATATAATAGGCTGGAACAGAACAGAATTACAGTTACGGAAACAAAGGGCAGATAAAACAGCAGGTTTGATTGCATCTGGTGAAATGGAGTTAGGAAAAATAATTGCGGGTTTGCTTAAACATTACAT
>NZ_NPBF01000127.1 GCF_002272135.1 Virgibacillus sp. 7505
TGGCGTTCAAAGAACGTCATTAACCATGCCGCAAAAATGACGCCAAACAATCCGCCGCGCCCTGGTACAAGGTCTTCGCCAAATACGGTCACCTCAGCAAGGGCCGGGTTGAAAATGAACATACCGGCAATTGCTCCTAGCACCGGTGTCCCGCCAAATTCTTTAGCCGTATTCCATCCGACCACAATCGCCAAATACGTAAATAGGCCTCCTCCTAAAATGGTCATTAACAAGAGCCATGTATGCTCTTCTTTTTGCATGCCTGAGTTAATTAGGAAGTTGGCAACGCCATTAATGATTCCCGATGCGA
>NZ_NPBF01000128.1 GCF_002272135.1 Virgibacillus sp. 7505
TTACCGTGGTGATCGCTACCACTTTGTAACGAAAATGGTACGTTGATGTTGTGTAAACGAGACTTGAGGCGCCTGACCCATTAGCAGGCGCCTCTCACTTCTGTGCATAAGCTGATAACGACGCTCTCTACGTTGCAAACGATCCGTCTAGAGAGGAGTGCCGCATGTTTTTGGTCATGAACTAATATAATCCCCGCCATTAATATGGATCGCCTGTCCGGTCATGTAGGAAGAGTCGTTTGAAGCGAGGAGTACATAGGCACCGACAAGTTCACTCGGCTGACCTGCTCGTCCCATTGGCGTCGTTGTG
>NZ_NPBF01000129.1 GCF_002272135.1 Virgibacillus sp. 7505
TTCTTTAAGCGCCCGATGTAAGGACGTTACTTGGTTTGACAATCGCCGTCCCTGCGGAAGGGTGATACGCCTTTTTGCCGCTGACAATCCGTGCTTTCGTCAATGCCCCGCTTAAACTGTCTAAACATGCGTTCACTTTTGGCACCATTCCTCCATAGATAACGCCCTCTTCTATATAGCGCTTGGCCAAAACCTCATCCATTTCCTCAATGACTTTCCCGTCTTTTTGGACACCGTCTACATCAGTGACGAATACGAGCTCCTCCGCTTTGCTCGCTTTAGCGACCGCAGCAGCCGCAGTATCTGCATT
>NZ_NPBF01000130.1 GCF_002272135.1 Virgibacillus sp. 7505
GACAGGCACCGTTGGAATGGCCAATCGCTTTCAAGTGAGGAATTAGCAAAAGTCTATCACTTTACCGACGTCGATGGCTCACAGCCAGATTGTTTTCGCTATTTGCTCGAAGTCCAAGAAGCTGGAAAGCCAGCAGATGTGAGCGGTTATCGTTAACCGTTTCATGGAAGCAAAGTTGTCCAGCGTTGCCGTTAGAGTGGACATTGGGTAAACTTAGGTATAAGCGGATTGACTTTTACGATTGTTTTCAATATAATCAAAAGCAATTTCATACAAAATTCAATGACGAGAACGAGTAGTGATGGGTCC
>NZ_NPBF01000131.1 GCF_002272135.1 Virgibacillus sp. 7505
GCTGCCATAAAAGTATGAGCAATGCCTGTAGGACAGCCCGTTGCAGCGACAATCTTTACTTTTGCCATGTGAATCCCCTCCGCGTGATTTGTACTTGATCGAGAAGCATTGGAACATCTTTTAAATCGCTTAACCCTTTTGAAAAGGCAGTAGAAGCCCCTGTTGCTGTTGCTTTCGCTAGTGCGTCTTCCACAGGTGTGCCTTGCTGGATATGGCCAATGAACGTGGCCAACAAAGCATCGCCAGCACAAGCCGTGTTCAATACTTTGCCTTTAGGAGACGTCGCAAACAAGCAAGTGTCCTTATT
>NZ_NPBF01000132.1 GCF_002272135.1 Virgibacillus sp. 7505
GTCCATCAACCTGAGTTGGTTGAGATTGCCCGCAAAATGGGCGAGCATTTAGGTCATGCTGGCTATATGAATGCCGATGTGTTTTTCAATGGCGATGATTACTATGTCATTGACATCAACCCTCGATTTGGCGGAGGTTATGCGTTTTCTCACCACGCTGGTGCTGATGTTCCTTCCGCCATTATTGCCCTTACAGCAGGGAAGACTGTCAAAGAGGAGTGGCTGACGACACGGCCCAATCTTGAACTTGCTCGCCATGACATCGTTGTCCCAATTGAGAAGACATTTTCAAAACTGCATCCAAGT
>NZ_NPBF01000133.1 GCF_002272135.1 Virgibacillus sp. 7505
GTGTTAAACACCGCCATCGCTTCTTCCGTTTCCAGGAAGTTAATGGCTTGTTCCGTATCCCCTGTTAAAGGAAAAGCAACGGGCATGTCTGCTCCAAGCACATAGTCAAATGGCATGATTGGCTGGAACGTGCTCGAGGCTGGAAACGGGGTGATTTGCGGTTCATTTTCCTTTATTTCGGCAAGCATCGGTTCCAAATCTTCATAGCTGGATACTTGCGACGTGTCAAAGCCGTATTTCTCCACTAAGTTTCCATTAAAAACAAACACGCGCTGCTGCCCTATTTCTTTATTGGCTGGAATTCCG
>NZ_NPBF01000134.1 GCF_002272135.1 Virgibacillus sp. 7505
CAGTGCGCGAGAAGCGCACTGTTCTAATTTATTAGCCCCGCTTCCTTGGCAATCGCTTGGAAGGAGCGATGTTCGTTGACAATGAATATTTTGCTGCCGATGTCAACTTTTTCGTAAAGTCGTTCAATCGTCGGATTTGCGAGACGAATACAACCTGCAGACGCGCTATACCCGATTGAGCCTGGTCGGTTAGTGCCATGTAGCCCATATGTCCGGCCTGCCGTTCCTAAGGCATCAAAACCGATCCATCTGCTTCCTAATGGATTACGGGCATCTCCACCGGGAATATTTTTTTTGCGGTAATA
>NZ_NPBF01000135.1 GCF_002272135.1 Virgibacillus sp. 7505
CTGGTAGTTGCCAGGAGCGAGTTGCTCAATCGTCAACTGGCCAGATTCATCTGTTTCTAGTCCTTCCCTTAAGACATTGCCGTCTTCATCAAGAAGGGCAAACACGGCTCCTTGCAGGGCAAGGCGATTGTCATCGCCATCGACTTTTGTCAAACGTATACCACCTTTGACAAGAGCATTCTCTTTCTCGCCAATAGTGAGTTCTTTCTCTTGGCCCGCTTCAATTTCAAACGGAATCGGCGTTGGGTCTAGCTTGTAATTTTCTAACGCTGTCGTTTCGATCAGTTCATAGGCTCCTGGACGA
>NZ_NPBF01000136.1 GCF_002272135.1 Virgibacillus sp. 7505
TGTCTCAGTCCCAGTGTGGCCGATCACCCTCTCAGGTCGGCTACGCATCGTTGCCTTGGTAAGCCGTTACCTTACCAACTAGCTAATGCGCCGCGGGCCCATCCCTTAGTGATAGCCGAAGCCATCTTTCACCCTCTCTCCAGGTGGAGAAAGGGATTATCCGGTATTAGCTCCGGTTTCCCGGAGTTATCCCAGTCTAAGGGGCAGGTTGCCCACGTGTTACTCACCCGTCCGCCGCTAACGTCCGGGAGCAAGCTCCCTTCTGTCCGCTCGACTTGCATGTATTAGGCACGCCGCCAGCG
>NZ_NPBF01000137.1 GCF_002272135.1 Virgibacillus sp. 7505
GAATGCTGGCAACTAGAATCAAGGGTTGCGCTCGTTGCGGGACTTAACCCAACATCTCACGACACGAGCTGACGACAACCATGCACCACCTGTCACGCTGTCCCCGAAGGGAACGCTCTGTCTCCAGAGTTGTCAGCGGATGTCAAGACCTGGTAAGGTTCTTCGCGTTGCTTCGAATTAAACCACATGCTCCACCGCTTGTGCGGGCCCCCGTCAATTCTTTTGAGTTTCAGCCTTGCGGCCGTACTCCCCAGGCGGAGTGCTTAATGCGTTAACTTCAGCACTAAAGGGCGGAAACCC
>NZ_NPBF01000138.1 GCF_002272135.1 Virgibacillus sp. 7505
AGCCATATGTATTAAGTTAAAAGTGGCGGTCCGGACGGGACTCGAACCCGCGACCTCCTGCGTGACAGGCAGGCATTCTAACCAACTGAACTACCGGACCACTTTATAATGTAATTTTAGTTGCACCCTTCGGGTACTCCCATTTTTCACTATACAAGAAGAAAACTCGACGTAGTAAGTGAAATATTATGGTTGCGGGGGCAGGATTTGAACCTGCGACCTTCGGGTTATGAGCCCGACGAGCTACCCCTGCTCCACCCCGCGATAATAAAAAGGTATTTTCCTATGAAACTGATAAAGA
>NZ_NPBF01000139.1 GCF_002272135.1 Virgibacillus sp. 7505
CCAGATACGGCACCTTTAAAAAGTTGTTAGACCAGTTTGGCAGTTTGCCGCCGTCATCTGTAAAAGGGATCCAATGGCGCTTGCACCGGCTCAACCAAGCAGGGCTTTTCCAACAAAATATCCGTGCCATTGAGCACGGCATCCATAGTGGCAAGCTCGTTGTCGTCCAAGGGGCTGTTTGGTTGCTGCAAGTGTTCTCCAGCTATGTCATTGGTACGCTTTATTCAAAAAGACGCTCTTATAAAGATGCGAAGCTCCAGCAGCAACAAGCCCAATTTTTTCCGCCTTTTGTCATTGTGA
>NZ_NPBF01000140.1 GCF_002272135.1 Virgibacillus sp. 7505
CAATCACGATTATTCCACAGTAGCTCAGTGGTAGAGCTATCGGCTGTTAACCGATCGGTCGCAGGTTCGAATCCTGCCTGTGGAGCCACGGAGAGCTGTCCGAGAGGTCGAAGGAGCACGATTGGAAATCGTGTAGGCTGCTACAGCGGTCTCGAGGGTTCGAATCCCTCGCTCTCCGCCATCACAAAATTACATAATAGATGGCCCGTTGGTCAAGCGGTTAAGACACCGCCCTTTCACGGCGGTAACACGGGTTCGAATCCCGTACGGGTCACCATTTATTCTCAAGACCAATTCC
>NZ_NPBF01000141.1 GCF_002272135.1 Virgibacillus sp. 7505
GGCGCCCAAAGGTTCCCTCAGAATGGTTGGAAATCATTCGTAGCGTGCAAAGGCAGAAGGGAGCTTGACTGCGAGACCTACAAGTCGAGCAGGGACGAAAGTCGGGCTTAGTGATCCGGCGGTGCCGTATGGAAGGGCCGTCGCTCAACGGATAAAAGCTACCCCGGGGATAACAGGCTTATCTCCCCCAAGAGTCCACATCGACGGGGAGGTTTGGCACCTCGATGTCGGCTCGTCGCATCCTGGGGCTGAAGTAGGTCCCAAGGGTTGGGCTGTTCGCCCATTAAAGCGGCACGCG
>NZ_NPBF01000142.1 GCF_002272135.1 Virgibacillus sp. 7505
GACTTATGGCTGCTTCTCCTTTTAGGCGGCGTCCTGATGACAGCGACTGCCTATTTAGGTGTAAAGGCATTGACGATGTTAAGCTTTATCGCCGTACCAGCGATCGCGGTATTAGGGACAATCTCTAGTTCCATTGCTGTCAATGATATGGGCGGCCCGGCTCAATTGTTTGCTTATCAGCCAACGGAAGGAATCGGCATCGCAGCTGCCTTATCGGTTTGTATTGGCTCCTTTATAAGTGGCGGCACGTTGACACCTGATTTTGCCCGTTATGGCTCAAGCAAAAAAGTCGCGGT
>NZ_NPBF01000143.1 GCF_002272135.1 Virgibacillus sp. 7505
CTATATGAGTGCGTGGATTGAAATATGCAACTCGTTAGACATGTATGCCCTCCCAATCGTCGCACTCTATATGAGTGCGTGGATTGAAATATCGTGTCAACTTCCCTCAAACGATAGACCACTTGTCGCACTCTATATGAGTGCGTGGATTGAAATTTTATCACTTCTATGTTGATTGGACTTGGAATTTAGTCGCACTCTATGTGAGTGCGTGGATTGAAATGCCTGTTGTATTTCCTAAACTTGGAGCAACTACAGTCGCACTCTATATGAGTGCGTGGATTGAAATACTTTCT
>NZ_NPBF01000144.1 GCF_002272135.1 Virgibacillus sp. 7505
ATGATGAATCTGAATGTCGCACTCTTTGTGGGTGCGTGGATTGAAATGCGCCGGAACTTTGTGCAGCTGCCATGAACAAAGGTCGCACTCTTAGTGAGTGCGTGGATTGAAATCCACGTCTGTTATAAGTAGGAAGTACATATGCAGGTCGCACTCTTAGTGAGTGCGTGGATTGAAATTGATAACGGGTTAGACTATGAGTATAACTTAACAGTCGCACTCTTAGTGAGTGCGTGGATTGAAATTCGAAACTTTCGCCAGTAAGTACAGGTTTAGATTGTCGCACTCTTAGTGAG
>NZ_NPBF01000145.1 GCF_002272135.1 Virgibacillus sp. 7505
ATTTAAACCAATCCCCACCAACACTAACCGCACTGGCGTAATGCCTTTTTTCCAAGCCAGTATATAAATGAGGAAAGCAGCAAGCAGTGCACCGCTTAGCGCAAATAACGGCATCACCAAAAGGTTTGCGCTGCCAAGACCCGTTAAAGAACCTTGTACAAAAAAGATAAATAAGACAACAGCGAGGCCTGCACCTGTATTGATCCCCAAAATACCTGGATCAGCCAGTTCATTTTGGGAAATGCTTTGTAAAATCGCGCCAGAAACAGCAAGACCTGCGCCAACCAAAAGGGCTA
>NZ_NPBF01000146.1 GCF_002272135.1 Virgibacillus sp. 7505
AGTGGCGGCGTGATCGCCTCCCCAGAAACGCAGGCGGAGATCGATGCCAATATGGAAGAGCTGTACCAAAATGTCGTGACACAAGCGCTCCAAATGGCCCCACTAGACCGAAGCCATGTCGAAGGCCGTGAAGGGGATCTGTACCAAGACGTGTTGCCGCTAGAATTTCTGTATACAGGCGCCTACGCCCCGCTATACAGTAGCCTGAAAGCAGCTAACTGGTATTACTTGAACCATTTCCCTGTCAGTGCCATCCTAAGCAATGAACAGGCGCTGCAAGCGTGTCGAGCGCCA
>NZ_NPBF01000147.1 GCF_002272135.1 Virgibacillus sp. 7505
CCGTTTATAGAAGCTCACGGAGGATACGTGTTCGACCAGGATGGTGAAGGCGTATATGACACATCCAACATTGGACTGGCAAATGAAGGAACAGTAGAAGGGGCGAATTTAATTCAATCTTGGTATGAAGCAGGCTACTTACCAGTAGGAATCACCGACGATATTATAAAAGGTTATTTCCGAGATGGACAAGTAGGAGCAGTCATTTCAGGACCTTGGAACGTTTCTGAATTCTCAGAGGCGCTTGGAGATCAATTGGCAGTTGCGCCTCTCCCAACAATTGATGGGAAAAAC
>NZ_NPBF01000148.1 GCF_002272135.1 Virgibacillus sp. 7505
GTCTAGACCGTTATGCAGCTCCGTTAATGGGACAATGGCCGTTGTTACAAGGAAAACAGAAAAGAAAAGCAAAGAGCGCTTGACCTAACGCCTAAATAGGGGCAACGCTTGTGTGACTTCAAGCAGCTACAATAGCTGCTTGTTTTTTTATCTGTAATCGCTCCAGCAAGGCGGTTCTCCGATCCAAATAAAACGCTTCTTCTAGCTTTGGTAATGAAAACGTACAGCGTTCAAGCTTACAGATATTGCATGTGCTCATTTGGTGGCGCTTGTCCATACTAAGGGCAATAAAAG
>NZ_NPBF01000149.1 GCF_002272135.1 Virgibacillus sp. 7505
CCGCTCGTCCTTCACGGTGCCTCAGGCATCCCTGATGAACAGCTACAACGGGCCATAAAGCTTGGCCACGCCAAAATCAATATAAACACAGAATGCATGATCGCATGGTCTGATGCTTGCCGGACAACATTTGCCGAGCAGGAAACGGCATTTGAGCCGCGGCTGCTCTTACAAGAGGGCCTAGCGATGGTCCAGGCTACGGTCAAAAAGAAAATCAAACAATTTGGAGCAGCCAATAAAGCAGCCGGTTCTACAAGTCTACAAAGGAGATGAAACCTATGACAGCACCTCCC
>NZ_NPBF01000150.1 GCF_002272135.1 Virgibacillus sp. 7505
CCGTAAATACGTTGAAGCATTTGATTATCGCTATTGCCCCGCCAATATGCACCAGACACTTTCGTTAACTTAAAATGCTTGATTTTGCCTGTTGAAGGTATATGAGGACCACGACATAAATCATAAAAATCACCTTGTTCGTACACAGTCACTGTTTCATCTGGCGGTATATCTTCAAGCAACTCAAGTTTTAAAGGGTCCTGTTTGAACAACTGTTTAGCTTTTTCGCGCGTAACTTCCTTACGTGTTATCTCCATGTTCTCTTTGATGATTTGCTTCATCATCTGTTCAA
>NZ_NPBF01000151.1 GCF_002272135.1 Virgibacillus sp. 7505
CGTTTGAACAATACGACTGCGATTACATGGTGAACAGTATTGGCGGCTGCGGGGCCATGCTTGTAGAATACGATGACCTTTTAGCAGATGAGCCTGAATGGAGAGAACGGGCGTCTCACTTTGCTGAAAAAAATGTCGACAGCAGTGTGGTTTTTTCCCAGCTTCCACTTCCATTTGTGAAAAAATTGAACGGAGTCGCAACATACCAACCGTCCTGCCATATGGCAAATGTTCAAAAGCGCATAGAAGAACCGGTAAAGCTGCTTCAATCGATTCCAGGGATGACGTACGT
>NZ_NPBF01000152.1 GCF_002272135.1 Virgibacillus sp. 7505
GGTAGATAAGCCGCCCCAGTCGAAAACGATTTTTAACGTTGAGCCGGTCTTAGAGATTCGTCGACGAACTGGATTTTTAGCATCCTATTACTTTCTTTTTGTTTGCTTTATGTGTATGCCAGGATTGATCCTTTTCACTTGTTCTATGAATAACTGCTTCTCTTTAGGAGAAATTCGAATAAGATTAGAGTGACTGTATTCAATTTCAATTTTGTTGCTTGAGAGCGCAGGGGAAGCGAAAAAATCCTTTGTAAACCTCATCGCGTTAATCGTATTGATGTTGATTGTTTT
>NZ_NPBF01000153.1 GCF_002272135.1 Virgibacillus sp. 7505
ACACAACAGCCGTTAAAGCGACGAATACATTCCAAGGCAGTGCAAACGAAAGCATGGTCGACCCGTAACCGGCGATAGCAGCGACTACGAGAAACGTGGCAATGAATCTCCCTTTTGACAGGCGATAGTAAAGAAAAAAGAGCAATTCGACAACAAATAGGCAAGTGAGAAACCAAATGGCCGGGTTGTACGTAAGTTGGTAATTCCCAGGTGTTGACAAAAAGATGCCAACAAATGGATTAATCGGATTGACGTCTTCACCGGCAGTGAAAGGAAAATGTCTTGTCATAC
>NZ_NPBF01000154.1 GCF_002272135.1 Virgibacillus sp. 7505
CGTAAAGGTCCAGTTGCACGTCGTGACGTATTGCCTGATCCAATATACAATTCTAAACTTGTTACCCGCCTCATTAACCGCATCATGGTTGACGGGAAGCGTGGAACAGCACAAACGATTCTTTATAATGCGTTTGAACTAGTAAAAGAGCGTAGCGGTAACGATCCAATGGAAGTATTTGATCAAGCGTTGAAAAACATTATGCCTGTCCTTGAAGTAAAAGCTCGCCGTGTCGGCGGTTCTAACTATCAAGTGCCAATTGAAGTAAAACCAGAGCGTCGTACGACTCTA
>NZ_NPBF01000155.1 GCF_002272135.1 Virgibacillus sp. 7505
ATGGACCTGGCATCTCGACTTCGATTTTCCCTGTCTCAGGACAAACAACAGGCCAATCGTCCTCCCAGCGCATCGGCGCTAAAAATGTCTCACGCCCCATATTGCGGTACATGCCTCCATATGGACGGGAACCTAAACAGACGAGCCACCATTCATCGTCTTGTGTTTGGACGATATCGGCGTGGCCTACATTCGTAATCGGGTAGTCCTGGCCGAGATGGCGTTGTGTCAGTACGGGGTTGCGCCGGTTCGCCTCATAAGGGCCGGCAATCTCCCGGCTTCGCGCGACCG
>NZ_NPBF01000156.1 GCF_002272135.1 Virgibacillus sp. 7505
CCCCGTTTGATTGCCAGCCATTTTCTCGAGCAACTTAGCATCAATGCCTGCCTCCTCTGCCCGCTTGAAATGGAGGCGATCCACTTCAGCAGAAGGGACACCCATTTTCTCTTTGCTACTTACTTCATTGCCAAGATGAAGGGTAAAACATAGAGGCTTTAAAACATGATAAATGTAAGCCGTTGTTTGGTATTCACACCAGCCTAATTCGGGACGCTTATGCAAATCACGGCGCCATGTTTTTAGTTGATTCTGTAATTTTTCCATTCTATACACCGTCCATTCATTC
>NZ_NPBF01000157.1 GCF_002272135.1 Virgibacillus sp. 7505
ACCAAGCATTCTCTGGTGAGGCTGCCTTTGGCATGCTTCTTCTAATCGTAATTGCCTGTGTCGGGCAAGCTCTTGGAAAGTCGCTGCCTTTCCCTATTCCGAGTGTCGTTTATATCATTGTCATCGGCATTATATTGTCTTTACCAGAGACGCCGTGGGGCCCACTCGTCATTGAGCTCACCTCCCACATCCAATTGCTTTCTATTGCCACACCTATACTCGCTTATGCCGGTATTGCCATAGGCCGTTCATGGGCTGATTTTGCGGCGATCGGTTGGAAAGCAATGGT
>NZ_NPBF01000158.1 GCF_002272135.1 Virgibacillus sp. 7505
ACGTCCCGACAAAAGAAGACGCTACGAACTATGGAAGCAAAAGCGTCAAAGTAACAATACTTGATTAATAAGCGAAAAAAGCAAGTTGCTGGCAAAGCACTTGCTTTTTTTTTGTGTGAAAACAGGCTACAATAACGTCATGGTCTTTTTAGAGAACGGAGTGAACGACATTTTAGTGATCAATGAAATGATTGTTGTGGAAGGAAGAAAGGACACGGTTTCCATTAAACGGGCTGTTGAAGCCGATACGATTGAAACAAATGGGTCGGCGGTCGGCGAGTCTGTGT
>NZ_NPBF01000159.1 GCF_002272135.1 Virgibacillus sp. 7505
CCTTTCTGAGAAGCTAGGCATTCCGGCAACAATGCTTTTTGCCGAAGAAGCAACCGATGAGGTCGTCGTACTGAGGAAAAAAGAAAGGCCATCCATTAAGTTTCTCAACTTGGGCCAAGAATGTGAAGTTTTGACACCGCTAGCGTGGCGGAGCGCCCAGCCTCCGGAAATCGAAGTGCTCCGCCTCTCTGTCCCTCCTCATGAACGTGTCACGGCGGAAGTTGTATCTATGGATAGGGACGAATGCATTTATGTCCTCGAAGGCCAGCTTGAATACCGCTATGG
>NZ_NPBF01000160.1 GCF_002272135.1 Virgibacillus sp. 7505
CTGTGAGAGGTTGCGCCCGAGCTGGAGTCGCAGCCTTTCAAATAGTGGGAGGAATTTCCGTTAACACCACATACGAGGAGGAAATAAAATGGCTAAAAAAGGCAAGAAATATGCAGACGCTTTAAAGCTTGTAGACCGCGATACGGCTTACCAAGCGGAAGAAGCGCTTGAACTAGTAAAGAAAACATCAGTCGCTAAGTTTGACGAAACAGTAGAAGTTGCTGTTCGCCTTGGCGTTGACCCTAAAAAAGCGGACCAACAAATCCGCGGCGCGGTTGTGCTTC
>NZ_NPBF01000161.1 GCF_002272135.1 Virgibacillus sp. 7505
CATTGCCAATAAAGACTAGGCGCTGTCTTGACTCCGAGCACATCGAATCACTCCTTTTAGCAAGCATTAAATAAACACATAAATATCGTCTCCTTCAACTTCCACAGTAAAACAAGCTACATTTCCTTGATCTCCACCTTGCGCGCTGCCCGTTTTCATGCAAATTTTCCAATCATGCAGCGGACAATAAACATAATTCCCACTAACGATGCCCTCCGATAGGGGTCCGCCTTTATGAGGACATTTGTTGTCAAGAATACGAATGGATCCATCCTCTTGCATA
>NZ_NPBF01000162.1 GCF_002272135.1 Virgibacillus sp. 7505
AGTCCTCTGACAGCGTGATTTCCTCCGCATCCGACTCCGATACAAAAGTGTAAGTCGTGTAACCAATCTCATGCTGGCCGATCTCCGTAAGAGTATAGGTTGGAGCATCCGACAAACTAGGGACTCCGCAAAGTAGTGATGCTGCAAGCAATAGACTCATGGTTGGTTCCTCCAATTTAGTTAGTGAGCAGGCGGTATCTCCGCCCGCTTTGTTATATAGACAACAGGTTCGTTTTTCGTTAAAACACTGCGTTAGTTCTTTTCGCTGAGAGACTTCAAACG
>NZ_NPBF01000163.1 GCF_002272135.1 Virgibacillus sp. 7505
TCTGTCGTCCAAGCAGTAACGAATATCGGCTTTACGGAAGCCACGCCAATCCAACAAGAGACGATTGAGCTCGTACTCGCAGGCAAAGATGTGATTGGCCAAGCCCAGACAGGCACTGGCAAAACGGGTGCGTTTGGCATTCCATTAGTCAATCGCATAGACCCTAGCAATTCTCTTGTCCAAGGTCTTGTATTGGCGCCAACGAGGGAGCTTGCCAACCAAGTCGAGCAGGCATTGCGTCAATTTGGACGTGTCAAAGGAGTACGCACAACCGTCGTATAC
>NZ_NPBF01000164.1 GCF_002272135.1 Virgibacillus sp. 7505
GGGTATCCTCATGTGCAACAAGGATGGGCGTTGCCTCCAGGGCGAGAGCAAGATTTTGATCCTTTTGTCGTGATGGCTGATGACTGGTTTAAACGGGGGACGTTTTCCGACCATCCTCATCGTGGTTTTCAAACGATCACGTATGTGATTGACGGCAGGTTGGAACATTCCGATAACCATGGCGGTTATTCGATTTTGGACGCAGGCGATGTGCAATACATGAATGCAGGTTACGCTGCCCGCCATGCGGAGGAGGCATTTGCCGATGATGTCATTCATAC
>NZ_NPBF01000165.1 GCF_002272135.1 Virgibacillus sp. 7505
CCAGCCACACCGCGCCAAGTGAGAAATTCTCCCTCATACTCGGCGGCTTGCGTTAGCTGCTCACCCTTTGCAATCCGCGACAGGTATTGCCCGTCTGTGCTGTTCTTTTTCCCGTCGCTTCTTTCGCTCTTGTATGCCTGCCCCTGCGCAATTTCCGCCATGCCTTCGTGGTATTTGTATAGCTTTTTAAAATGACCAGCTATACGCCATGCAACACGCTCCACCTGGGAATACAGGTATTCGAGCTTGGCTATTTCAAACGGGGCTAGTTCGTCCAGCCG
>NZ_NPBF01000166.1 GCF_002272135.1 Virgibacillus sp. 7505
GCCAATCGCAACTTGTTCTAACTGATAACGTTGCGCAAGGTATCCAAATGCTTGGTGTTGTACGACAAAAACGCGGCTTTCTGCGTCTTCAAGAGCAGCTTGAAAGTCCTCATGTAATGCTTGAAGCTCTTTATTGAAGGCTTCTGCATTTTCCTCATAAATCGCTTGTCCGTCTGGATCTGCCTCAATCAGGGCATCGCGGATGATATTAACTTGCTCTTGTGCCAATACAGGGTCTAGCCAAATATGCGGATCGTGTGATTCGTGATCATCAATGATGA
>NZ_NPBF01000167.1 GCF_002272135.1 Virgibacillus sp. 7505
GAGTAGCACGGAGTCAACAAATCCGCAAACAGATGAAGGACGAGCATGGCCGTCCTTTTCCCGTCCATGCCAGTCCTTATAGCCAACAAATGCACCCTGATTAGAACCCCGTCCTCCATTACCGAGGCTTAACACCCCCAAAGACAGCTAACTCCATCCATTTAAAATAACAGTCTGCATGGTCAAAGCCGATTTGGCGAAGCCATTGAACTTGTGCATACACATTTTCAAGGATATTGTCCGCTTTATCTGGCCTATTCTCGTACTCTTCCTTAACCTCA
>NZ_NPBF01000168.1 GCF_002272135.1 Virgibacillus sp. 7505
ATGGAAGCTGGGCCAATGATTCGCAAGCAAGAGATGAAATCTTCCGCTTGGCTCAATGGCTACGAGCAAGCCAATGTAGCGGTTGGCCTCGCTGCTGGATTGAGGGGAAAAGCGCAAATTGGCAAGGGCATGTGGGCCATGCCGGATCGAATGGCCGATATGCTTCAACAAAAAGGTGCTCAGCTTCAGGCTGGCGGCAACACAGCCTGGGTGCCTTCACCTACCGCAGCCGTTTTACACGCGATCCATTATCACCAAATCAATGTGAAAGCTGTTCAGC
>NZ_NPBF01000169.1 GCF_002272135.1 Virgibacillus sp. 7505
GTTGGAGAAGTGGCTGCATCGCTTCAATTGTCATCTTTCCTCATCCTCCTTTAACGACCTATTTCCAGTGCTTTCATAACCATCCCTTTACTAGCTTGAAGCGCTGTGACGTTCGCTTCATAGGACCTCGTTGCACTTGTAATATCCACCATTTCTCTTGCGATCTCGACGTTTGGCTTCGCGACATACCCATCTTCATTTGCATCAGGATGGGTTGGGTCATAAACAAGTGTGGCCGGTGTTGGATCACGGACAATTTGTTTTGCTACAACTCCCTGAT
>NZ_NPBF01000170.1 GCF_002272135.1 Virgibacillus sp. 7505
GTCCAATGCGGTTGAAGGCGTCAATTCTTTTGAAGGGGAGCCTGTTGACAATGTGCTTGCGCTCGGCTCGCTATACCCGGAAACCATTCAAATTGTCACCACTGCCGATTCAGGCATTGAGAGTGTCGAAGACCTTGCCGGCAAATCGGTATCTGTTGGAGCTCCAGGATCAGGTACATATGTAAATGCTGAACAGATCCTCGAGATTCACGGCATGAGCATGGATGACATTAATCAACAGCCTTTAAGCTTTGATGAATCGACGAGCGGCATACAAGA
>NZ_NPBF01000171.1 GCF_002272135.1 Virgibacillus sp. 7505
CATAGACCGTTCCTTTTACGACAGACAAATCGACGCCATCAACAGCCCGATGCTTGCCAAACACTTTCACGAGGCCTTTCGCCTCGATCGCCTTTTCTTCTGTCATTTGCACCAACTATATTCAGCCCCCTTTTTTACCAACATTACTCCTATTCAGTCAAACGCTTATTTATGCTCAACGCCCAATCCACAAATGATCACGCCTTGCGCCTGACACTTGGAAAAATACGCCACATCGTGATGAGCGACAGCAAGACCGATGGCGCGCACTTTATTCC
>NZ_NPBF01000172.1 GCF_002272135.1 Virgibacillus sp. 7505
GTACAAACATATCCCTTTTTACATCACACACCAACCTGAATCAGCCTTTTCTTACGGCTTGTTTTATGACAATTTGGCTCCTGGCTATTTTGACCTTGGCAAGGAACTGGATAACTACCATGGGCTATACCGCTATTTTGAGGCTGAAGCAGGTGACCTAGATTATTACATGATTGCCGGTCCTACGATGAAGGATGTCGTACAAACCTATACATGGATGACAGGGAACACAGCGCTCCCGCCTAAGTGGAGCATTGGCTATTCTGGTTCAACCATGAC
>NZ_NPBF01000173.1 GCF_002272135.1 Virgibacillus sp. 7505
AGCATGGACTTTGACCCGCTTTTCTTGCGCCTGGTTGCCAGTCAACTGCATGTAGCGCTGCGCAAATTCTTTTTTCTCATCGAGAATCTCAACATCAGCCAAACGGTTATTGATTGAGCCAACATTTGATTTCAGCTTGGCTTCAATGCGTACAGCAGGGGAAACAAGCAATTTTACACTTCCTGTTGTTGTTTTTAAATCAACATAGCCTGCATCAGTCGACGCTTCCATCTCATAAGTGATCGAGCCATTGACCGTTTCTACGTCTGCGTCTTGGAT
>NZ_NPBF01000174.1 GCF_002272135.1 Virgibacillus sp. 7505
GAGGGAATGGGCCTGATCCTTGCCTAATTTCTCTGCTAGTTTCATCATCACGTATTCACTATTATCAAGGCCTTTGTTGCGCTTGGCGTTATGGAGCATTCTCTCTTTATGCACGGTCAGTGTACGGGTCAATTCTTCACAGCGGATCAAAATTTCTGTCATCAATTCCATTGACTCTTCCAACAATCCTTCAAACAGCATATAAGAACTACTGTCCCCTTCATATGGGCGTGCAGCTGAATACATCCCTGTACCAGGAAGAGAATAGAGTTTCTGGG
>NZ_NPBF01000175.1 GCF_002272135.1 Virgibacillus sp. 7505
CAATAAAGGCATCGTCGCAAAGCTGACGGCAGCCGTTAAGCTAGATTCGTTGCGGACGATCAACCCAAGTGAGATGGATAAGGCGCCCATCGCAAGCCCTAGCAGCACGGCAATCAAGATGAGCTGGACAATGCCTAACAGTCCTCCACTAAAGCTGGCCCCTAGTATCGCGGCGACACCAATCATAAGCGCAGCCTGAAAGGATAAGGTCAATGCATCTTGCAGTAAAGAGCCGAGCAGCAAAGCAAGACGACTTATCGGTGAAATCAACAACCGGT
>NZ_NPBF01000176.1 GCF_002272135.1 Virgibacillus sp. 7505
ATCAGGTGCTCCCCGAGAACAGATCGCAGTGGTATTGCGTACAGCGCTTGCGCTTATGATGCCAGAGAATGATGGAAGCTTGTGAGTGACATATAACAACATGCATGTATGATACGTTGAATGCGTGCATGTCTTTTTTAGGAAAATTCTTGACTGCGTGGTCAAGAAGGCGTGTAGACCGTATGGAAAAACGTGCGAGGGGGTGATACTTAAAAACATAGAGGGCATCAAATGATTGATTTTCTAGACTGTTCACATACAAAATGAAACCCGGAGGT
>NZ_NPBF01000177.1 GCF_002272135.1 Virgibacillus sp. 7505
GCCTTCAATTGCTTCTGGCAACGTCCATTGTTCAGTCGTAATCTGGTTTAGACTGAAGCGCTTGATTCCAGGAGCACCGCTCATAGGCGCACCTCCTGGCCGATACCAGCCGCTTCAAGCGTTAGCACCATCCGTTTAATCGCTCTCTCAGGCTCAACGAGCAAGCCTGCTTGGTCGGCTAACATAAATAGCTTTGCCAAATGAACAGCAGACCTTGCTCCTTCTGCGCCGCCGATCATTCGAAAATGGTTTTGGTGCCCATTTAAGTGGGCCATAA
>NZ_NPBF01000178.1 GCF_002272135.1 Virgibacillus sp. 7505
GCTTTGTACGCCTTCCCCTTCATTTCCAAGCAAAAGCGCAAACTGTTCTTGTGGCTGGAACTGTTCATATGGCGTGGCATCATGTAAAGATGTCCCGTAAACCGGAATGTCGCTTTCTTTGAGCATCTTTATCCAGGTAGCCAAATCGCCCATATAAACAGGTAAATGAAACAATGCCCCTTGTGTTGCTCGGATCACTTTTGCATTGAATAAATCAGCACAACCACTGCCTAAAACAACTCCTGCTGCATCAGCAGCCAATGCCGTGCGGATAAT
>NZ_NPBF01000179.1 GCF_002272135.1 Virgibacillus sp. 7505
AAGGTACGGCTATATGCTGGATTTAGGGGAAGGACGCGCAAAGAAAGTTTGAATCGGACATCGCAAGATTCTGAACATTATTAGGGAAACGTCAGGAAAGCATCATCTTCATGCCATGTTAAAAGAGGTGGCGTCTTGCTATGCTCGAGGGAGAAGATGAGGTGAAAGCAATGAAGAAGGCAATAATGGCAGCGAGTGTTTTAGGTTTAGCTGGTGTAGTAGCGTTTATAGGCGAAGGCGTTCCAGCAGATGAACCAACATTTGCAAAAGAGATT
>NZ_NPBF01000180.1 GCF_002272135.1 Virgibacillus sp. 7505
GTATGCAGGCGTTTGTCTACAGTCTGAAGCTGGGCGTACAGTTCAGCTTTTTTAGTACCCTCTATCCAAACTATACGACAGCGAAGCACTATTCCTAGTTCGTTGTACTATAAGTCGATAAGAGCTTTTACGGAGAAAATTACCCCATATTTGTCATAACCAGATCGATCGACACTGTAGTATAATTTACATGTGTTGAGTTATTGGGGGTGAAAGCGTGGAAAATAAATCCTATTTAGATTTACGTGTCTTGCGCACCAGAAAATCAATCCGA
>NZ_NPBF01000181.1 GCF_002272135.1 Virgibacillus sp. 7505
TGCGGTATGCGGCAAAAGTAAAGACTCGTCCCAAGGAGAGCTTGACTTATACAGAAGACAAACCGAAACGGCTCATGTACAAAGACGCGCTTAATCAACCAATGAAGCCGATCCACAGCCGGCAAATGGCTGCGATTGCGACGTTGCCAATTTTCTTTGCGATCCTTATTTACGGGGTGACACAGCTTGGCTGGTTTATGCTTGAAATGTCTGGGTTGTTTATTTTCATGGGCATTGTTGTAGGCCTGATTGCCGGGCTTTCGCTCACAAAGAT
>NZ_NPBF01000182.1 GCF_002272135.1 Virgibacillus sp. 7505
AAACTTTAACGCATTGACAAGTGACGTTCCATAAAGACCGATGACGAGCAATGGCCCAATCCAAAAAGCCATCGCCACCATATGGAGACTACTGCTAATCATCCCGTGCAAACCGTTTAGAGAAGCACTATGGCTTGACAGGCTGATTGCAAATATCAGCAAAACAATGAACACAAGATTGATACCTGCGGCAACAGGCCGCAGTGCTCGTATCTTTGCCATTGCTAGCCATACAACAGCCATGAGTACGACAATCAAGCTCCCATATAGAAA
>NZ_NPBF01000183.1 GCF_002272135.1 Virgibacillus sp. 7505
AGTGACTGTAACCCAGTCTACAAGCGGTTTTAGGTCGGGGCGGTATGTATTTTGTGCCCCCCTGTTAGTTGCCGGGGGCACGCCGTTTTCAATTTCCATTGTGTCCACCTCAGCAAAACAAATTTAACAATAAATCTCTCTCTATTTTCAAAGACCAACAGCTTATTAAACCCTCTTAGAATAGTAGAAATAACCAGCACATGCAGCAATTATAACAACAGTAAGGACATAAGCCGCATTAATGAAAAAACCTTCTGTAATGCCAAAATTGAG
>NZ_NPBF01000184.1 GCF_002272135.1 Virgibacillus sp. 7505
AGACTGGGGAGAAACAAAACAGAAAACAGTGAACAACAAGGAAATCAAACTGTACTTTATTGCCTTTGTACTCGTTCACTCGCGACAAAAATATATGGAATGGCAAGCACGTCCATTCACCACAAGAGATGCGATTCGTTGTCACGAACATGCCTTCCAGTTCTATGGAGGACGAACCGAAGAAATTGTCTATGATCAGGATCACTTAATCTCAGTAAGTGAAAATGCAGGTCAACTACTTTTAACAGCTGAGTTTCAAAGCTATGTAAACG
>NZ_NPBF01000185.1 GCF_002272135.1 Virgibacillus sp. 7505
CAAGCAATTGCTGAAGAACAACAAGCGATTCGCGAAGAAGTGGCGGCGATTGCAGAAACGGGCAACGCTATTGGAGCGAACTTATCTGAAAGCTATGGAGCGATTGAAACAGAACCAGCGCCTGTCGAAGGGTTAAATGGGCAAATGGTCGTGACCAATCAACAAATGTCATTAGGCGAAGTCCAACAATTAGGAGCAGCAGTTGAGTCTCTTAGCAACCGCCAAGACGATATTATTGCCCAAACAGAAGACCTACACAACAATGTGACGGC
>NZ_NPBF01000186.1 GCF_002272135.1 Virgibacillus sp. 7505
GCTTATTACCTCGAAGACCATGGGATTCGGTTGGTGATGGTGAACCCGATGCATGTCAAGAAAGCCAAGGAACTTGACGACAATCTACCGACGAAACACGATGCCAAAGATGCGCGGACGATTGGCCGCCTCGTCAAAGACGGGCGCTTCAGCTACCCGCGTATCCTTCATGACCATGAAGCGGAATTGCGGGCAGGATCGGCCCTTCGAGCGTCCATGACGGAAGAACTGGGGATGATCAAAAACAAGATGATCCGGTGGACGGACCGGTA
>NZ_NPBF01000187.1 GCF_002272135.1 Virgibacillus sp. 7505
TGACGCAATTCTGCTATCTCTGCCGCTGTCGTTTTGATGTTATCCATCAATTGCTGGCTCGGCTTATCTCCTTCTACAGGCTCCTTACCTCCTTTTACAGGTTCCAATGTAGGCAGCGCCCACGCTGGCAATTGCGGCGGGTCCCAGTAGCCCTTGATCTCGTCATTTCCTTTGCCGCTTCTGTGGTAATATCGCCCCTTTTCTTTTTTTATGTCCACCCAGCTTTCTTCTAGGTTGTACAGGTACCGTCCGATGCCAAATTGGACTGCTG
>NZ_NPBF01000188.1 GCF_002272135.1 Virgibacillus sp. 7505
TAGTTCCTACGGTTAGAAGTCTTATCGCTTCGTTTTTAAGATTTTTACTTGCGTTACGATCTCGATCGTGATGTGTTCCACAAGAAGGGCAATCCCATTCACGGAGGTTCAGATTCTTAACGTCTTTGTTTTGATAGCCACAACTAGAACATAGCTGAGAACTAGCGAATGTTTTTGATACAGCCACCACTTGTTTGCCATACCACTTTGCTTTATATTCGAGCATAGTTCTAAATTGAGTCCAAGAGGCGTCACTAATGGCTTTTGCTA
>NZ_NPBF01000189.1 GCF_002272135.1 Virgibacillus sp. 7505
GTGCGACAAGACGGGACAATCCGCATAACGTCACCAAGTCTATTTCAATCCACGCACTCACACAGAGTGCGACCCCAATCCAGTTGAATAAATCAGGAAGCTTAGAAAAAATTTCAATCCACGCACTCACACAGAGTGCGACCCTAGAACAAGCAATACGAGATATCGTCGCTAAGATTTCAATCCACGCACTCACACAGAGTGCGACTTTCTCGAATTCAGAAATGGCTCCACGTAAACTGTAATTTCAATCCACGCACTCACACAGAG
>NZ_NPBF01000190.1 GCF_002272135.1 Virgibacillus sp. 7505
GTCTAGTCCGTAATGTCGCACTCTTTGTGAGTGCGTGGATTGAAATCACATTCACATTCTGAATATCTAACTGGTTGACGTCGCACTCTTCGTGAGTGCGTGGATTGAAATAATTTTCATGTTCTCTTCCACTCCCTACCTTTTCGCGTCGCACTCTTCGTGAGTGCGTGGATTGAAATATTCATGATTTCCTCCTATGCCGTTTTGATGGAGTCGCACTCTTCGTGAGTGCGTGGATTGAAATCGTTTGGTTGGTTCTTCATCTTTTCG
>NZ_NPBF01000191.1 GCF_002272135.1 Virgibacillus sp. 7505
TACCTGAAAACTTGTAGGCGCGCAGCAGTGGAAATAAATACGCCAGGCTCATCCATGGATTGCCGCACAACAGTGGCACCGCTAAAATGACAACATGATAGATCTTCGAGTAGTATGTATACCGCCTGTTCTTCCGCTCACGAAACACGGATTTCACAAAAAACACCGTTCCGGTAAAATACAAGAAATTAAACAGAACTACTGCCGTAAGCCCGTTATCGAACCCGCCTCCGCCTAGGAAATAAGCTGCTGCACCTCCAGTGCAGAACA
>NZ_NPBF01000192.1 GCF_002272135.1 Virgibacillus sp. 7505
TTCTCTTAGCTACGTTCATATTTTACGGTGCTTTCTATAAAGGATATATCGTCTGCCGATATAATTCAACGGCACACTCCATACATGGACAAGTCTAGTAAACGGCCACAACGCAAAAATGAGCAAGCCAGCGGTAATATGAATTTTAAATGACAGCGGCACGTCTGTCATTAAACCCGCGTCCGGTCGGAAGAGAAAAAGCTGGCGGAACCAGACCGACACCGTCTCACGGTAATTGAAGTCCGGCTGTAGAGCATTGGTGACAAGG
>NZ_NPBF01000193.1 GCF_002272135.1 Virgibacillus sp. 7505
ATCCAACGCTTCGGCCACGTATGGGTAATACTCGTACGTATAAATATAGAGCGAATCAACTTGTTTTTGATTTTGCGTAAAGAAGGATTGTGTATATTGGCTATAAGAGGAATTTTCAAATATCTGATTGCTAGCAACGATTTGCCCTGCTTCTGCCCACTTCATCGAATTGGTCCGGAGCCACTCTAAAAAGTCAGCAATCCCTGCTTCCTTCTCATCAGACCTATCCTCGTTCGTTAATAGCGCAAACAAATGGGAGGAAGCACGG
>NZ_NPBF01000194.1 GCF_002272135.1 Virgibacillus sp. 7505
CCCTCCAAGGAGAGGGAGGCGCAGCGATCAAAGACTACTTCACAACGCTGCACTTGCCTGTACTATTATTCTTCCAACAGTTTATCGAAACGCATATTAGCCAGCTTGAGACGGTGAAAGACAACTTGCTTTCCTATGACGGCGATGCCAATACGCTTGTCCGGACAGAGTTTCTGAATGAAGTGAAGATGGATTTGAACCGCGTCATCAACTATACGAGAGACTCGGCGAACATCATTAACAGCGCATACGAATCGGTGAGTGATCT
>NZ_NPBF01000195.1 GCF_002272135.1 Virgibacillus sp. 7505
AATCGTGGCTGAACAATCTTTTAACCAAGATGGAAATAGAGAGCTTGACCAGGGGCTAGCTGTATGGTCAGCATTAGAGCGTGCCGACTGGTTTCTTGTCGAGGTGACGCCATGGGGAGAGCTAACGAAAGGGGGGAAACGAATTACAGCTGTGCTTATAGCAATTAGCCTAGTAGCGATCGCAGGGGCGCTCCTGTTTGCTTTGTTTCTGTCTACGGCGTTTTCAAAGCCAATTCTCCAGCTACGCCAAGGGTTTGTGCAATTTGG
>NZ_NPBF01000196.1 GCF_002272135.1 Virgibacillus sp. 7505
TGGCGCGAACGCGATTTACTGTGGCAAATGCCGAAAAACGATGGCGATTAGCGACTATCTTGAAAAAGGGGAATGTGCCCATTGTGGTACACGCTTTAATCCCGGATGCGCTAGACACTACCACATTTATTTTGATGTGTGAACAGCCCGTTTTGCATGGATGCTTGAAGAGGGCTTTTTGGCTATTCGCCCTTCAATCAAGACTATTTTACACAAAGCATGCAATCCCATTTGTTTCCTCATAACCAGATCGTTTCCATCATAGGG
>NZ_NPBF01000197.1 GCF_002272135.1 Virgibacillus sp. 7505
CCATTGAATAGTATGTGCGAATAAGCTTCCGGGCGAAATTTTGGGAAAGTTTTTTGAATTCTTCTGTGGGGGCTGATTGTAATCGGTCAATGGTTCGGTCGAAAACGTCACCAATGTCACCATTAAAACTTATGGCGATCTCGGCAGTAAGTTTGTAGGGGCCGAAGCAGTCTCGAAGATCAGTTCCGTAAATACAAACACAGAGTTCTTTTAGAAAAGCCTGTTCGTAATAGTTGATTGGCTTCATCACATGATCGAGATCTGCCA
>NZ_NPBF01000198.1 GCF_002272135.1 Virgibacillus sp. 7505
GCGATTTGATTGTATACACAACCGTGTCTCCCACTTCATACGCTTCCTTGTCTGCTTCTAGGTTCGTCGCTGTTTTCTCGGATTCCAGTTTAGGATCCTTTGGATCAACTGTTATATCCGTCTTCGGCTCATCTGGTGTTTCCACGTTGTCTCCTGTTACAGCAGCCACGTTTTCGATTTTCTTACCGGACTGACCAGATTCAATCTTCGCTTGGAATGTCACGGTACGCCATTCGGTGTCATTTACATTACCGAAGTCGGCTGTGA
>NZ_NPBF01000199.1 GCF_002272135.1 Virgibacillus sp. 7505
AGAACCAACGTTGCGTATACGCATATAGGACAATCTTTGTCATCATTTTCGGATGATAGGCGGGTCTGCCCCCACCTTCATACGCACGAATAAAGAAATCGTCATCCAACCCATCCACCACGTCACTGACCACACGCGCGACATGATGTTCGGGGATAAGATCGGAAAAATCCATAGGCAGATAGAGTTGATTCATGGTATACTCTTGGAAAGTGACCGTTGGGTTGCGCAAAAAAATCGCCTTCTTTCTAATGTGTAGTTGTGGT
>NZ_NPBF01000200.1 GCF_002272135.1 Virgibacillus sp. 7505
GACTTAACGATCATCGACCAACTTCCAGAAGGCTTGGCATTCGTAGAAGGTAGCCTACAAGTAAGCGATGGTGGTACAGCCACTTTCGAAGACGGTACAGTTACAGCTGATTTTGGAACTGTTACTGACACAGAATGGCGTACGGTCACGTTTGAAGCGACAATTGAGTCTGGAACATCGATTAAAAACGTTGCGACTGTAAACGGTGGCAATATTGACGATCCAGACAAACCTGAAGCGGAAATTGACATTAACGAACCACCAGC
>NZ_NPBF01000201.1 GCF_002272135.1 Virgibacillus sp. 7505
ATATTCTCGTGAATAATGCGGGCATTATGGATGGCTTTGAACCAATTGGCGATATTAGCGACGAAAGATGGGACCTTCTTTTTGACGTGAATACAAAAAGTGTTATGCGCGCAACACGCAAAGCGCTTCCTCTTTTTTTAGAAAAAGGAAAAGGCGTGATTGTGAATGTAGCGTCTTCTGGCGGTCTTAATGGCGCTCATGCTGGCGCTGCCTACACTGCCAGCAAACATGCTGTTGTAGGCCTTACTAAAAATACAGGCTATATG
>NZ_NPBF01000202.1 GCF_002272135.1 Virgibacillus sp. 7505
GCGCCGTTCTGGGCGTGGCGACATTTGGCTCGAATGGAGAACCCATTCAATATCGTACTTTTCAATGGAAGTGCGTTTATCTGCTCGGGCGGCTCCTACCGCAATTTGGACGACATTGACCGTTTCCCGGCCATTGGTAGCATAGTCAGCAACCTTTTTGGCTGCATCGTCTGTTAACGCCATGCCCGCTTTATCAGCGGCTCTTTTCGCAATTTCCACAATTTCATCAGGATCAAGAGCCCGGAAAAACACTTCCAGACAGCGA
>NZ_NPBF01000203.1 GCF_002272135.1 Virgibacillus sp. 7505
GGCTTTGTAAGCTTTATCCAAATTAAGTTGTGCGTTCGCTAACGCTAATGAATCTACTTCCTGTAGCCATTCATACTCTTTTTTGTATTTGGCAGGAGTAGGGGGCTTCCCCTTTTTTAAGGCATCTTTATCCTCTTTCAGTAGCTCATACGTCTCTTTTCGTTCCGCTAACATCTTGTTATAGACAAAGCGAACACATCCGAACGTTTTACGTATAAGCAAAGCCTGTTTTTCTGTTGGATACAATCTGAACGTATACGCTTT
>NZ_NPBF01000204.1 GCF_002272135.1 Virgibacillus sp. 7505
ATCAAATGAAAGCGATTGTAAACGGGCTCGTATGGACAGGCATTGCGAATCAGCCAGCTGTCCCCGGAACGGTTTTGGTGGAAGGCGCCTGCATAAAAGAAGTTGGGATCGATGTTGTATTGCCAGAGGGGGTTGAAAAGATCGACGCGAAAGGGGGCTGGGTGACTCCAGGCTTAATTGACGTACATACCCACTTAGGCGTCCACACACAAGGGCTTGGCAATGATGGCCATGATTTTAATGAAACAACGGCTGCATGCACCC
>NZ_NPBF01000205.1 GCF_002272135.1 Virgibacillus sp. 7505
AATACAAGATCTGCATGACCGGTTGCTTGAATGGGTAACTTCGTACTCCTGTTAGATAATATTGGGTTATCTGGATTGCTTTCAAATGGACCATAGGGACTTTCACTTCTAGCAATCGTTACCATATGGCCATACTCTGTGCCACCTTCGGCAATTAATAAGTAATATAAACCGTTGATTTTATATAGGTGTGGACCTTCTGGTGAACTTCCACCTGTTCCTTCCCATATATACCTGATTTCACTTTTCAGTTTTCCAGAATTA
>NZ_NPBF01000206.1 GCF_002272135.1 Virgibacillus sp. 7505
TAATCAGGCTGGGTTTTGTTTTGCGTTTCCAATGGGACTCATGTATCTTTGGAATAAAAGCGTCTAGTCAAGAGGTGAACAGCAATGAGGCATGCATTGATTACGGCCGGGACGAAAGGGCTGGGCTTACAAGTGGTGGAAGGATTGCTGGAAGCGGGGTACAGTGTAACGGTTACTTATTTCAGTGACAAGGAAAAGGCTGAAACACTCCAACAAAAGTGGGCCCATAAAAAATTGCAGCTTGTCCAAGCGGATGTAACGAA
>NZ_NPBF01000207.1 GCF_002272135.1 Virgibacillus sp. 7505
CCTTTACGGAGAGTATAGCGGCCGAGACACTGGCCGAGGCATGGTTGGCGATGTCATCCCTGGCGAGCGCGGCCTCGAAACGTGGGCCGTCGGCTTATACAGTGCGTCAGGCAAGCGTTTAGGCACCGAGCAGCCAGGCACAAACATGAATATTAAATGGTCCCCTGACATGACCACACAAATTGTCAATGGCGCGCTTGACGAGACACCGACGATTGATGATTGGCAACGAGGGCGTTTGTTGACAGCGGAAGGGACAAGGA
>NZ_NPBF01000208.1 GCF_002272135.1 Virgibacillus sp. 7505
CATCCAGGCAGCGAAGTAAATAGTCTAACCGAAATTGGCAAGACTAGGTACGCTCTGTCAAATCACATTTACTAAGGGAGATTGTGCACATGAAATTACAATTAGCATTAGATCTTGTTAACATACCGGAAGCGATTGAGCTTGTAGCGGAAGTTCAAGATTCTATTGATGTAGTAGAAATTGGAACGCCAATCATTAATAGCTTAGGTCACGAAGCTGTACGTGCAATGAAAAAGGCTTATCCAAACTTAACAGTCCTGGCA
>NZ_NPBF01000209.1 GCF_002272135.1 Virgibacillus sp. 7505
GTGTAGTAGAACAAGGAAAAAAAGGCAAGCAAGCTCTTCACTATGAAGTGACGCTTGAAGACGGCATCGAGGTTGACAGGCAACTTGTGAAGACGGAAATGGTTGAAGAGAGTGAAAACCGTATTATTGCGGTTGGAACAAAACAAGAAGAGGCAAAAGAATATGTCTCTGAGACACAAACGGCCCATGAAACAGTAAGCCAAGAGTCAGTGGATCAAGAGCCAGTAGATCAAGAGCCAGTAAGCCAACCGGAAAAAGAACCA
>NZ_NPBF01000210.1 GCF_002272135.1 Virgibacillus sp. 7505
ATAGTATGCGGCGGCAACGGTTCCGCCCAAGGGGCAAAAGCGTTAAGCGCTAGTTTGCCAGTTGCGGTTGTACCAATGACAATTGACAACGATATTGGCGGAAGCGAATACACGATTGGCCACGACACAGCCGTCAATGCGATTGCCGATTCGCTCCATCGGCTCCGCCAAACAGCAGCTAACTTGCCTGGACGGATTTTTATGGTCGAAACCTTTGGCGGGCGCTGCGGCCAGCTTCCCCTTGCAGCTGCTGTTGCTGCT
>NZ_NPBF01000211.1 GCF_002272135.1 Virgibacillus sp. 7505
AGATCCGTTTTGATAAAGCGTGCTCGAATTTTGTACGCAACTACGTGCTTGAGGATGTAATGAAAGAGGAATTGGCTGCAATTGGCGTGCCATCTTATACGGAAGAAGAGACACGATTCGCTGAAACAATCCGCAAGACATTTTCGAACGAAGACCGGGAACAAACGATGGTAGAGTTGGCAAATCTCGTCGAGAATCCGAACCAAGAATGGCTTGGACAAGTGCGCAACAAAGCACTGATTGATGAAATTATACCTGTC
>NZ_NPBF01000212.1 GCF_002272135.1 Virgibacillus sp. 7505
AGCAAGTGTTTAAAAGGCATCGTATCAGCAATGGTTTCCGCCCTAGCATTAATCGGTTTAGGGCCTTTGTTCTTCTGTTTTGACCAATGAGGGATAAGGCCCCAATGAAAAAAGCATGCTTTTGGCGCCGTATGAATGGCAGCGATCGCAAGAATCTCTTCGGTAGGCGCAATGTTATGGCTAGGTGGAAACGACGGAATGTCAAGTCCTAACTCCTCTTCGACGTCAGTAGGTGAGGCAGTTAGCGTAAAACGTCCAC
>NZ_NPBF01000213.1 GCF_002272135.1 Virgibacillus sp. 7505
CATGTTGATATATAACAATCCGCTCCCTAACCCCTTTGGCACGGGCCGTGCGAATATAGTCTTGGTTAATAACCTCTAGCATGCTGGAACGAGTCATCCGGGCAACAATCGCTGCCCCTGAAATTCCAAGCATAAATACAGGTAGTACAAGTTGTTCAAAGCTGCCCCACCCAGAAGGAGGAAACCAAGCCGTATCGATAAATTTTCCGATAAATGGGATGTTGCCTAATGCGAACCATTGGATCAGCACAAGGCCTA
>NZ_NPBF01000214.1 GCF_002272135.1 Virgibacillus sp. 7505
GCTTTGCTGGCTGTATCATTGTCGTAGTTGCTACAAGGCAGATTAAATGGAAAAAATGGAAGCTTTCCTTCGCCTCTATAGGCTCAGCGCTTAGGCAAAGTACATCGACTTTATCGCAAAGCGTGTACGTGTGTATCAACGCTTTAGTCTTATTGCTGTTTCAAATGGTTGACGTTTTTACTGTCGTTCGTTTGCTCCAAGAAGCAGGCTTACAAGAAGAACAAGCTTATTTGGCAAAGGGTGTGTATGACCGAGGCC
>NZ_NPBF01000215.1 GCF_002272135.1 Virgibacillus sp. 7505
ACGAGCTCCTTATTCTTGTTTGGACCAGAACTGTAACCGATGATTTCACGGTTGTATAGATCAATGATGATACAAATATAATGCCAGTTTGCACCGACCCGCACATACGTTAGGTCGCTGACGACTACGGTTAGCGCTTTTTCTTGTTGGAACTTCCGGTCAAGGGTATTCCCTATTTCCGATTCGTTGCACACGAATTTCGTTGGTTTAAATTGGGCCACCGTGTACGTGGATACAAGTCCTTGTGCCTTCATGATC
>NZ_NPBF01000216.1 GCF_002272135.1 Virgibacillus sp. 7505
CGTTTGTCCAATTCGTTACAACCCAATTGCGCCAGAAAGCACATTCGCTTTAATGGCTACGCCATTTTGCACTCTCCACACGGGAATGGTAGTTGCATTTATCCAAAAGACCTTTTACAAGAAGAAAATGGGTTTGTTAGGAAAGGAATCAAACAAGAGGTAGAAGTGATCATCGTCGCACTCAAAATAGAGTGCGACGTTTTTGCGTGAAAAAGAGTGGGGGCCAAACTCTACTACTTACACACGTGTGACCTTT
>NZ_NPBF01000217.1 GCF_002272135.1 Virgibacillus sp. 7505
TGTCGTTACCCCGTCGTATTTCCCGTTGTTTGCGCGCCTATCGACTTTGCCCGCTAACGCGACGGTCTCGCCGGCGATCCTGACACGGCAACTCCAACAGCTGGTGCCGATCCAATACCAATGGTACCAAGCCCAGCTCCGTACCCAAGCGATTCAAACGGACACGTCGCAAGTGGTCGCTACAGGAGAGCATGATTTTACCGATGAAGAAGTCGCAGCGATCCAAGCGTACCTCGAAAACAAACCGCCCGGCGAC
>NZ_NPBF01000218.1 GCF_002272135.1 Virgibacillus sp. 7505
CTGTTGCAGGCGTCATCGTGAAGCCAATTCCAATCATAAACGCACAAAAACAGACAACTAGCAGAGGAATGCCCGTTTGATCTCCCATAAACATAAAGATAGTGAATACCAACACTAGAATCCCATAACCACTTAAACCAAGAGCTCTCCCGCCGAATGAGTCAAACAGCTTGCCTGAGGCAAATGAAGTCAACGCCAACAAGACCGTTCCCGGCAAGAGAATCATCCCCGATGAGAAAGCCGACCGCCCTTGGAC
>NZ_NPBF01000219.1 GCF_002272135.1 Virgibacillus sp. 7505
ACTTGAGCCCTTTTGAAGCATGGCTTGCCTGCCGTGGCCTTAAAACGCTTGCTCTGCGCATGGAAAGGCAATGCCAAAATGCAGCCGAACTAGCTACAACGATGCAAGAGACGGATGGTGTGAAGCATGTTTACTATCCACCATTTGTCTCTGAAAAAGGAAACGGGGCGATTGTTAGCATTGAGCTCGACCAAAAGGCTAATGTCGAACGCTTTTTTTCTGCCTTTACTTTCGTTAAAGTAGCACCAACATTAGC
>NZ_NPBF01000220.1 GCF_002272135.1 Virgibacillus sp. 7505
CCGCAGCGAAAGCGAGTCTGAATAGGGCGATATAGTAGGTGGTCGTAGACCCGAAACCGTGTGATCTACCCATGTCCAGGGTGAAGGTCAGGTAACACTGACTGGAGGCCCGAACCCACGCACGTTGAAAAGTGCGGGGATGAGGTGTGGGTAGGGGTGAAATGCCAATCGAACACGGAGATAGCTGGTTCTCTCCGAAATAGCTTTAGGGCTAGCCTCAAAGGATGATGGTTGGAGGTAGAGCACTGATTGGACT
>NZ_NPBF01000221.1 GCF_002272135.1 Virgibacillus sp. 7505
GGGATAGAAAGAAGGGGCATTTCTTGCGAAAAAGGACACTTTTTATAGGAATGTTGCTCATCATTGCGGGATTGGCGCTTGTCGCTGTCCCGCTAACAAAAGAGTGGCAGCAGGCAAATGGAGTGGCTCAACTAGAAAAAGCGCTAGCCGCTGTCCAAACGGGAGAAACGATTGAAAAGACGGATGATTCACCATCCTCTTGGACAAAAGAACAGTTAGAGGCAGTAATGGAACTGGAAATCCCTGCAATTGACT
>NZ_NPBF01000222.1 GCF_002272135.1 Virgibacillus sp. 7505
GTTCATGCTCATGTTCCTCTTCTTGGTCATGGCCGTGATCATCAATGACAATTTCTACTGGGTCTGACTCGGCGTATTCATTGTGGTTCTCATCAAAAAGGACTGCACGGACCTCAAAGCTTTCTCCTGATGCCTCATAGTTGAATTCAGGTCCTCCTTGATTCGGAACAGTTACCCATTCATCATCTGCATTTTCTCTTGTATACCAGTGCCAATGATCATAGTCTACCTCTGCATCTAATTCCGCCGTTAATT
>NZ_NPBF01000223.1 GCF_002272135.1 Virgibacillus sp. 7505
ATTCAAATTGAAATGGACCGGTTCCAACCGGGGCTTTGAAAAACTCATCAGCGCCTACTTCTTCAAAGTAGTCTTTTGGCAACATGCTTGCTGCTGGAGTAGAGAGGCGACTGAGCAATTGTGGGTCAGGTTCAGCAGTTGTAATTTGAATGGTATGGTCATCCACTACGTCCACATTTTCAATTTGGCTAAATGTGGCATATTGCTGGAGCGTCGTATCGTTGGCAACTCGTTCCAATGAGAATTTCACATCTT
>NZ_NPBF01000224.1 GCF_002272135.1 Virgibacillus sp. 7505
AACAGCGCATTGATGCCGGTGAATTTGGGGATATAGTGGCGATTAAAGGGACAAACCGTGGCAAAAATCCAGGCGGATGGTTCAATGACGAGGAGTTAGCAGGCGGAGGCGCGGTAATCGACCATACTGTCCATGTCATCGATATTATGAGGTGGGTGCTGGATGATGAGGTGGCACAAGTATACGCAGAAGTAGACCAATTGTTTTCCGGCAACGGCGTCGATGATGCTGGATTGCTGACATTCACCTTTCACA
>NZ_NPBF01000225.1 GCF_002272135.1 Virgibacillus sp. 7505
GCAATAAGAGGGCCGCCTGTATTAAATTTGTATTTCCGTTGTTCATCCGTAATGACTGCCCATTGCGTCACTTCCGAACCTGTTCCGGCAGTGGTTGGAACAGTTGCCAATGGTGGAATTCGCCGTTCAAGCGGCTTCTTGCCCTCTGCTGCTTCGTAATCAAGGACTATGCCTTCGTGTGTCACTTCCACGCCAATTGCTTTAGCTGTATCCATAGAAGAGCCGCCGCCGACAGCCACTAAGCCGTCGCAACGA
>NZ_NPBF01000226.1 GCF_002272135.1 Virgibacillus sp. 7505
GAACAGCTTCTCACGTCATGGAATAGAATGCCTTCACACCGCAATGTCCGTGTGCTTGCACTGTTGGATTCAACCGGATTGCCTTTGACAAAAAAGGGATTTGCAGGCGTGGCCCACGCGTATGCATCATTGAAACTGTCTGAACAGCAGACAAAAGAAGCATTGCTTTACATCAAGCAGCAGAACGTAAACGTGACAGCCGCCACGCTCCAAGCAGCCCATGTGGAAGTAAACGCATCTGAGTCGTTAAGTGT
>NZ_NPBF01000227.1 GCF_002272135.1 Virgibacillus sp. 7505
CCATTCGTTTATTGCCGATTGGCGGTTATGTTCGTATGGCAGGCGAAGAGCCTGAGCAGCCAACGATCCGGCCAGGCTATGAAATTGGACTGGTGCTTGACGAGAAAGATACCGTTAAGGAAATTATCGTCAACAACAAGTCAAAACATCCAGAAGCACAAGTCGTGCAAGTGGAACGGATTGATTTGGTCCATGACTTGTTTGTGGAAACGATTGACGAAGACACTGGCGAACTTGTTCGTTATCAAATTGAT
>NZ_NPBF01000228.1 GCF_002272135.1 Virgibacillus sp. 7505
ACGGTTGTGTGCATTCTACACGACATTAATCTGGCAAGTTTGTATTGTGATGATGTGTTGTTACTGAAAAACGGAAAAGTGATATGCCAAGGTGAAACGCAATCGATCTTGACACGGGGTGCTCTTGAAAATATTTACGGAACAGCTTTTCATGAATGGAAAGAGCCTGTAAAAGGAAGGAAACAATTTTCGGTGGTCACACGCGTCTAAAGCGTGGTGTCAAGTGAGCAAACGTCATCCGCAAATCGAAGAC
>NZ_NPBF01000229.1 GCF_002272135.1 Virgibacillus sp. 7505
CAACGCCCCTGCACTCGTGCGTGACGTGAACGCAAAAGCGAGCACCGGAAATGCCTTTTTCACATACGTAATTGGGCTAAGTCCAGTCGCAGCTAGAATGATCAAATGAATAACAAACATGACAATCAGTGCCACATAAGAAGCGAGCACAAACGTCCCAAGTGTGGAAATCGCCTGTAGGTCACTTGTTGCAACTGTTCTTGTCATAATCGCCAAAACGCCATAAGGAGTCAACCGTAAAATTAATGTAACG
>NZ_NPBF01000230.1 GCF_002272135.1 Virgibacillus sp. 7505
CAAAAGCTCGGCGGCCCGGTAGCCTAGTTCATGAATATGGATGTCCAGTGTGGTCAGTGGCGGTGTCGCCAGCTCTGCCATTAGTACGTTGTTAAAGCTCACAATAGACACCTCATTAGGCACGGAAATATTCATGTTAAATAACATACGCAGTACACCCAATGCCATTAAGTCATCCATTACAATCATGGCTGTAGGAGGATGTTTTCGTGACATCAGTTCAATAACTGCTTGTTCGCCGCCCTCAAAAAT
>NZ_NPBF01000231.1 GCF_002272135.1 Virgibacillus sp. 7505
CCAACGTTTAGCAAACCGGACCAACAAAACGGTGATCGCTGGTCCAACTGAGGCAACCGCTGTTGGCAATCTGCTCGTACAAGCGATTGCAGACGGAGAGCTTTCTCGTATAGAGGAAGGTCGTGCGCTAGTGCGGACAGCGTTTCCTGTCACTTACTATCTACCGCAAAGGAGTGAATGGCGCGTGACGAGTCGATTTGAAAGCGCTAAAGTGCAGTATGAACAATTAGGTATAGATGTCGAGGCAGCATT
>NZ_NPBF01000232.1 GCF_002272135.1 Virgibacillus sp. 7505
GATTCAATGGCGCTGCTTGCCATTATCGCCAATTTGCGAGAAAAGTGGAGGCTCAATTTGTTTGTTGTTCATGTTAACCACCGACTTCGAGGCGAAGAGTCAAATAAAGATGCCGAACTAGTTCAGGCTTTCTCTGCTCGCCTCGGCGTGCCGTGTAATGTGAAAGACGTTGACGTCGCGGCCTTTAAAGCCGAGCGCCATGTTGGAACGCAACAAGCGGCCCGTGCCCTCCGCTACCAAGTCTTCCAAGGG
>NZ_NPBF01000233.1 GCF_002272135.1 Virgibacillus sp. 7505
CTTTCATTTTTGCTATAACAACCTGTTATTCTGCCTGTACCGATTTAAATCGTTAATAGACTCATGCAAAGGGATGATCTCCTAACTCATCCCCTAGAGCTCTACGACCACCTTTATCACTTTTGATTCCGGTAACAGCCAGCTATCAAACTGTTCAACCATCTCCATAAAGCTGCAACGATGGGTAATGTACGAATCCAGTTGGATAGAGCCTGTTTCCAACACCTGTATGACGTAGGTAAAATCCTCCTT
>NZ_NPBF01000234.1 GCF_002272135.1 Virgibacillus sp. 7505
TTTGCAACTGCTACGGTTTCAGAAACCGGTGCGCCAAGGGGATGAATCGACGTATCATGATGAAGCACTGCCTTCGCAATCGTAATTGGTGTTTCTAGGCTTGCCAGATGGTACGGACGGTATAACGTGTAATGCGGGCCATGGTTAGCGTTGACTTTTAACAAGTAGCGCAGTTCCTCATCTACAGGTTCCAATTCACTTTTGACAATGACAAACACCCCAGGTGCTAAACCGTTTACATATTCTACAACA
>NZ_NPBF01000235.1 GCF_002272135.1 Virgibacillus sp. 7505
GTAGAAGATATTGTTGTCGTTAACCTTGATGGTGAACTTGTTGAAGGGAAGCTCAACCCCTCATCGGATCTTGAGACACATCTCGTTCTATATCGAACCTTTCCAGATATACAAGGGATTGTCCACACCCATTCTCGGTGGGCAACAAGTTGGGCACAGGCGGGCATGTCCCTTCCTCCCTTTGGGACCACTCATGCAGACTATTTTTACGGGGAAGTGCCATGTACGCGAAAAATGACGCCAGAAGAAAT
>NZ_NPBF01000236.1 GCF_002272135.1 Virgibacillus sp. 7505
CCGCCAACGCTCAGTTTGCAGAACTAACAATCTAGCTACTATGTCTTGTGATTAGGAACGCGCTTTTAAGCAGCCTTGAGATGTTACGTTGCCTTCAGGGATGCGGTAAGACTACTACAGCCGGAGGCTCTTATGAAACAGAGAACGAAAATTTTATTGCTCTATCTATTTTGTAGCATAGTATGGGTAGTGGGGTCTGACCTCGTGCTTCTTGCTTTCGACCAAGAAGTCATACCGCTTTTCCAAGGAAT
>NZ_NPBF01000237.1 GCF_002272135.1 Virgibacillus sp. 7505
TTGGCCGTGTCAAAGCAAGAGAATTGCTGTCGACGTGGGTCGTTCATGATTTTACGCATATTGCCCAAATAGCGCGCGTTATGGCGGAACGATACAGGGATGATGTAGGGCCTTGGCATGCGTATTTAGGCATCTTAAACAGAAAGTAGCAAGCAGCGTTATACTGCTTGCTCAACCTTTAGATACAGTTTCGTACTGTTACGTTCAGTCAGATTGACCGTTTTTCAAGAAATCAATCAAGACTGCTTGGT
>NZ_NPBF01000238.1 GCF_002272135.1 Virgibacillus sp. 7505
CCGAGTAACTACAACGACATTTACGCCAATGATTTTATTACAATGCTTGAAGCCATCGCTTACTCAGACAATATTTATGCGATGAAAACGCATTTGTCTATTGGTACAGACGAACTAGTAAATGTTTCTGAAAAACTAGGGCTTGGCACATTTGAAAACCGCCCTTCCCTTGCTTTAGGGGCACAGCCTGTCACCGTCCTTGATATCGCCAATGCTTACGCCGCTTTAGCCGACGGAGGAAAACAACGGG
>NZ_NPBF01000239.1 GCF_002272135.1 Virgibacillus sp. 7505
CATATTCCCATCGAAGAAACGATCGGGACGATGGCTGACCTCATAAAGCAAGGGAAAATCAGGTTTATTGGATTGTCGGAGGCACCAGCTGATCTGATTAGACGGGCTCATGCGGTGCATCCCATTTCCGCCGTCGAAACCGAATATTCCCTATGGAGCAGGGAAGTGGAAGATGAGGTTCTCCCGGTCCTTAAGGAGCTGGGCATCGGTCTAGTCCCTTACAGCCCCCTTGGCCGCGGCTTCCTAACCG
>NZ_NPBF01000240.1 GCF_002272135.1 Virgibacillus sp. 7505
CCAGCTTGTTTTTTCATATAAAACGTGTCGCCGATTTCCACCATCATATTAAAGACGCCGATGGTTTCACATCGTTTGATTAACTCCTTGCTATAAGCAAGTGGGATCGATTCTAGTATCCTTGGATAATGAGCGTCTAAGGGGTGGTGAACCGAAGCGCCATTAAAATTGATGATCGGCGTCGTTAGCTGTAGTTCTTGATAATAACGTTTGCTTGCCCGGTAAGGGCGGCCGGTCGCAATCGCGATAA
>NZ_NPBF01000241.1 GCF_002272135.1 Virgibacillus sp. 7505
CATCTGCAGTCGGAGAAAGGAGTTCCTTGAACAAGCAAAAAAAGCCAACAAAAGCGTTTCGCCCTTGTTGGCAATAATAGCTGGTAGCGAGATGTTATTTTCAAACTTGCCTTGCATTGCAAGTAGACGTGTTTCCAAACTCAAGAGATGACTTAATGACGATTATGCGTTTCTAAGTAGATTCGCTTTTCAACAAACGAACGCCAATGTTTCACCGAAAAGACTATCCGCACTCTCCAAGCAACTTCCA
>NZ_NPBF01000242.1 GCF_002272135.1 Virgibacillus sp. 7505
CAATTATATGAAAGCAGAGACATTTCTCTATGAAAATGGGAAAGCTGTCGGTGTGGTGGCAATCGATCAGTTGACTGGCGAAGCTTATAAAGTGTTCGCTAAAAAGATTATTAATGCGACAGGGATTGAGGCAGATACACTTCGGGAGCAAGACCGGTCTATGTCGGCAAAGACGATTGGCTATATGACTGATGCTTATATGGTCATTCCAAAAGAGCTGCTTGCGATTGACCAAGTTGTTTATTTGGAA
>NZ_NPBF01000243.1 GCF_002272135.1 Virgibacillus sp. 7505
ATAGTAGAAATACATTGCCTCGCGGTTTCCCTCTTTTATGAGTTATTTGCTGCTTCTTCAAGATTCTCTATCGTATCATTGAAGCCGTTCACTTCCATCGCTTTTGCAATGAAGTTATTGTATTCTCCACCAACAGAAAGGACTTTCTTAGCTACCTCAACCGCATCCTCTGATTTGTAGGCTTCACGCAAGTCTTTGCTGCGGAAGTTCGGATAAACAGTAGTCTCAATAGCAACACGCGCATAGAAA
>NZ_NPBF01000244.1 GCF_002272135.1 Virgibacillus sp. 7505
GTAGTAGAAATACGTTGCCTCGCGGTTTCCCTCTCTTATGAGTTTTTTGCTGCTTCTTCAAGATCCTCGATTGTGTCATCAAAACCGTTTACTTCCATCGCTTTTGCAATAAAGTTATTGTATTCTCCTCCAACAGAAAGGACTTTTTTAGCTACCTCAACCGCATCCTCCGATTTGTATGCTTCGCGCAATTCTTTGCTGCGGAAGTTCGGATAAACAGTAGTCTCGATTGCAACACGTGCATAAAAA
>NZ_NPBF01000245.1 GCF_002272135.1 Virgibacillus sp. 7505
CATTTCCGCAATCAGCGCATTCCCGAAGTAAATGATCTTGTTGTTTTTCCGCCATATCGGCGCCGGGGCGTCGGCCAAGCCCTTATTCACGCACTCGAACAGCTTAGCCGTGATTTAGGCTATCAAACGGTTGGCCTTGGCGTTGGCTTGTATAAAGATTACGGAAGCGCTCAACGGCTCTATGCCCGGCTTGGTTACATCCCAGACGGTCATGGCATTTGTGCTGGGGGCGAGCCAATCGACGCTGG
>NZ_NPBF01000246.1 GCF_002272135.1 Virgibacillus sp. 7505
CAAAACTTCGGGCGCCGGCTCTTCTATGTCGTTGCGGGGAGTTATACTGTCTTGTATATGGGATTCTTGTTTTTAATTATTGCTTGCACGGTATTGGCTTTACAATTTTTGACGCAAATGAAGCAGACTGGAGGGCGCTATGTCACCCTGTCGATGTTAGGCGCCAAACGTGATCAAATGAAAAAATCGATGCATACACAGGTGTTGTGGGCCTTTTTGTTACCGATGTCTCTCGCATGCGTAAGTGC
>NZ_NPBF01000247.1 GCF_002272135.1 Virgibacillus sp. 7505
TCGGAGGCATTTCAGATGTCCGCCCCCATATTAAGCGAGCAGCGATTGGCGGGGTGTTGTCGGCAACAGAATTGATTGAAATTGCTTCGACATTATATGGTGGAAAAAGGGTGAAGCAGTTTATCGAAACGATCATTGACGACGGTCATATCGAAGTGCCGATTTTAGCAGGGCATGTGGAGCAAATTGAGCCCCTTTCACCAATTGAAAAAGCCATTAAACAATGCATCGATGATAACGGCTACGTC
>NZ_NPBF01000248.1 GCF_002272135.1 Virgibacillus sp. 7505
AGTTACTATGACAAACGGCCGACAATCGGATTTGGTCAATGGGCCATTGATTTTTACAATATGGATGGCAGCACAAGTGCTCAGTTTTACCCAAACCAAATGGTCGGACACGATAACACAAAAGGTACTTCCATAACAGTTGAGACGGATAGCTTTTATAGCGTCAACTATAACTATTTTGCCGATAGCAGTTCTCCTTTCTTTCCTGTGTACATTACATCGATGCAAATGGGCTATACAACTGTAG
>NZ_NPBF01000249.1 GCF_002272135.1 Virgibacillus sp. 7505
TCATGTTCCCAATCGTTTCTTTAAAATCCTTGACATGAACTTTTAAAATCCGCTTGCCTAAAATGCGGATCCACTGCTCAGGATAACCGAATGGCAATACATTGCCTACGTCAAAATAAGCGCCAGCATGCTCTGATTGCAGTGAATCAATAAACGTCTTCATCTCAAGGGGCGACAACAAAAAGCGATTCCAGACGTTTTCAATTCCAATAGCGACGCCTAGCTCCTCCGCATACGGCAACAACG
>NZ_NPBF01000250.1 GCF_002272135.1 Virgibacillus sp. 7505
TTGACATTGGTCATTTCTGCAAACGTCGTTACCCGTTTGCGATAGAGCCAGTCCCACACTTGTGTGGCACGGAACTTTTTATGGCCACGCTCCATCAGCCAGTCAGTTAACTGAGGCATTGTAAGGCCGTAAATCGATTCCTTTAACATGTTTTTTACCCTCATTTCGTTCGTAGCATGCTTATTCGAAGTTCGCCTCATGAAACGGCAAACGGATAGTCGTATTCTCAAACCCTAATTATAGCAT
>NZ_NPBF01000251.1 GCF_002272135.1 Virgibacillus sp. 7505
GTGATTTCCCGGCAAGTTGCTGAGAAGAAGGCGCAAGGGCTAGAAAACCAAGCAAATGAATTGGCCAGACAAGCGTTTGTGGGAATGGCCGTATTCGCTGTCATAGCTAGCATTGGATTCGCAGCAGCAGCGCCGTTAGTTGCCCAATTTATGGGGGATGAACGCCTTGCCCCCCTTCTTCGCCTCGTAAGCGTTGGTTTTTTGTTTTTGCCTATACTGAGCGTAGGTAGGGGAGTTGGACAAGGG
>NZ_NPBF01000252.1 GCF_002272135.1 Virgibacillus sp. 7505
ATTCAAATGCGGCACGGACGCTTATGTATAACATTCATGATTTGCAGTGGGACGAAGAGTTGCTACGGATTTTAGATATCCCTAAGGCGATGCTACCTGAAGTGAAGTCATCTTCAGAAGTATATGCCAACACGGTGGAATACCATTTCTTTGGGGAGCAGGTACCGATTGCTGGCGTCGCCGGTGACCAAAGTGCTGCTTTATTTGGCCAAGCTTGTTTTGAAAAAGGTATGGTTAAAAACACAT
>NZ_NPBF01000253.1 GCF_002272135.1 Virgibacillus sp. 7505
ATGTCGCCTTCTTCTACTACCGCAATGTGTGGAGGGGAAAAGCCTCTATTTGCCAATAGTTCTTGTGCGCCTATACGGAAGGAGTTTGCACGAAATACGCTATCCATGTACTCCGCCATAATCTGTTGGTATTCCTCAATTAACCGGTTTAATTCCTCGCGGTCGGCGCGGTGGTTGCCCATAGGATCACCTTCCTCCTATTGATTTTATAGAGCACGGAGCTTGCTTTGTGTACTAGCGATGTTG
>NZ_NPBF01000254.1 GCF_002272135.1 Virgibacillus sp. 7505
CTCCTGCATTCATCAGATAATAATGCCTCATTAGTTCGACGCCATCAATTGGCGGCGCTGCTTCCTCAACATGATGACCTGCCTTTTCTAGCCAATCCACTGCTTGTTGCAATGCTGTAATCGCCTCTTGTGAAACGGGAGTCCCAACAGGAGACTGGGCGGAAAAGGCTGTCCGCAAACGCGGCAATCGCTCCTGGAGTGTGTGTTCATAACGATTTGCAAACAATGGTGTTTGAAAAGCCGCTT
>NZ_NPBF01000255.1 GCF_002272135.1 Virgibacillus sp. 7505
TCCCCTACTGCGTGTCGTAACGTGTAGTATGTGTCCATAAGCAGTTCGCTATGCAGGAAAGCGTTTTTTGTGCATAGAATGTATACAACTGTGGATAAAATCGTGTTTTTCTGTTGATAACTAATGATTGCTGTGGGTAATTATGAGGGTTATGTGGATAAATAAATTTGGAGGGAACGTAAATGAACGTGCTCATTCGCGAATCGGTCCAACACGATGGACCATCTGTATGCAAACTAATGATGG
>NZ_NPBF01000256.1 GCF_002272135.1 Virgibacillus sp. 7505
TTTCAACGTTTCAAGCACTTGCTCCTTCGTGCAGATGCCGTGATGGAGCCAATTCGCCATATGCTGACTGGAGATACGGAGTGTCGCACGGTCCTCCATTAGCGCAACGTTGTTAATATCAGGCACCTTGGAGCAGCCGATCCCCATTTCTACCCAACGGACGACGTATCCAAGAATGCCTTGCGCATTATTATCGAGCTCTTCCTGGATTTCTTGTGGACTCCAATTCGGCGCTTCAGCCACTGG
>NZ_NPBF01000257.1 GCF_002272135.1 Virgibacillus sp. 7505
CAAGCAACAGGATGCCAAAGAAGTATTGCCACCTTTAAAAAAGCGGGCTGCTTCCGCATAAAAGGCCAGCCGTTCTTTCACGAAACGGTCGATGCTGATATCATAAAAAAACCCGCTCCTCCTTCGAGCGGGTTTCAGACTGTACGTTTTTTGTCGCATTCCTATACTCTTATGAACAGACGTTATTCCCCATCTTCCCTCGCCCATTAAGCGTTTCTTATGCCTGAGCGACAGCTACACAATGG
>NZ_NPBF01000258.1 GCF_002272135.1 Virgibacillus sp. 7505
ATTTGTACAAGCCCTCTCATAGGATGAAGTAAAAGGAGGGGGCGGAGATGGCTTTTACCGTTCGAAAAATGGAAGAAACAGACCTGCTGGCTGTTCAGGCATTATTTGCCCGGATGCAAACAAAACAACCAGTAACGTTAGAAGACCCATTGATTGTCGTAGAAAATGACGCAGGCGAATTGATTGCAACAGTAGGCCTGGAAAAAGCCAACATCTACGGTTTGCTCCGGACAATGGTCATGGAC
>NZ_NPBF01000259.1 GCF_002272135.1 Virgibacillus sp. 7505
TGCTTGCGTCTGTGTTTTTAGCACAACTTGTGATGTCCGGTTTTGCCCTTTATACGATGATGTACATTGGCCAGAAAGTCGTGTTCGCGCTAAGGAAAGAAGCTTGGCAACGGATGCTGCACTTGCCTGTTCCTTTTTTTGACAGGCACTCGTCTGGGGAATTGATGAGCCGGATGACCAATGATACGCTTGTCATAAAAGATTTTCTAACGATGCAGTTAATCCCGTTTTTTTCGGGCATTGTT
>NZ_NPBF01000260.1 GCF_002272135.1 Virgibacillus sp. 7505
ACATTGGCCGAGCTAAAAAAATTTCAATCCACGCACTCATATAGAGTGCGACAATAAGCAACAATCAGATAGGCGGTTATTCCCTGGATTTCAATCCACGCACTCATATAGAGTGCGACGAGTTCAAAATTTAGAATGGACAACTCAATTAGAATTTCAATCCACGCACTCATATAGAGTGCGACCAGAGCTAGATAAACAAAAAACAAAGGAGGCTGTAATTTAAATCCACGCACTCATATAG
>NZ_NPBF01000261.1 GCF_002272135.1 Virgibacillus sp. 7505
TATTACTATTACCCATAACGGCTATATTAAACGCCTGCCTATTTCTACGTACCGTGCTCAAAAACGGGGCGGAAAAGGCGTACAGGGCATGGGTACGAACGATGACGACTTTGTCCAGCACTTGTTTACGACCAACACGCACCATACTGTGTTAGTCTTCACAAACAAAGGGAAAGCCTACCGCCTAAAAGGGTATGAAATCCCTGAATTAGGTCGAACAGCAAAAGGCATTCCGGCGATTAAT
>NZ_NPBF01000262.1 GCF_002272135.1 Virgibacillus sp. 7505
CGCTTTGGCGCACGTCCTCTTCGGTATTTGTATTTTTTTATTGCCACCTTTTTTCCGGCTATTACGGTGGCAATCATCCGTTTTCATCTTGATCACATACCGACGGAAGTGGCTAACCAGCTTGTGAAAACCCATGAAACCCTTGCACCGTATACAATCGAGCTTGTATTTGTCATTCTTTTATTGCAGCTTATTATGGATGGCTCCTATCGCTTGCCTGGCAATACGATTTTTGCGGTGACGT
>NZ_NPBF01000263.1 GCF_002272135.1 Virgibacillus sp. 7505
ACATAATCTTTCCAAGTCTCTTGTTGCTAATAACCACCATATAATATCGGGGTTCGGCTTGGGAGTGGGCAGTTATGTAATTAATGGCGCACTTGAAGAAATATTTGAGAATAAGGGTAAGAAAATTAATGAATATCTAACATTACGTCCATTTCCTCAATCAGCTTCGGGTGAAAAATCGCTAAAAGAGCTTTGGACGGAGTATAGAAAAGAAATGATAGACGATGCGGGTGTGATGATTTTC
>NZ_NPBF01000264.1 GCF_002272135.1 Virgibacillus sp. 7505
TCGCTCTCAACCCCTTGTCCTCATTCACTGAAAAAGGGTAGACCGAGTAAACCGGTCAAACCCTTTGCCGTTCATCACTACGAACAGTGTACTATATCGCAGAACTCTCCGCCAGTTCGCGCCCCTCTAAGTAATCAACGTATTCATAAAGGGCTTTCACTACATCATCCCTTGTTTCAAATTGGTTGACTTTGTCGCGGATTTTCGCTTTGCCGCGCAATCCTTTAATATACCAAGCTGTATG
>NZ_NPBF01000265.1 GCF_002272135.1 Virgibacillus sp. 7505
TTTTGTCGACGTTGTCGACAACCTCAGAGCACCTTTTTAGGCGCTCAAAGGTTTACTCTTCGATTTCATTTGGCTTATTTTCAGCCGGCTTGTCGTTCTCGTCTTTATCTTTCTTAGAGTCACCGTCTTTTTCATTATCCTTGGCTTTATCATTTTCGTTTTCCTTGGCTTTGTCATTTTCATCAGGCTTTTCGTTCTCTTTGCCTTTCTTATCCTTTTCGCCTAAAGGAAACGCATCATTGA
>NZ_NPBF01000266.1 GCF_002272135.1 Virgibacillus sp. 7505
CTAAAAAAGAATTTAAATTTCTTTCAATCGGGAACTCGTTCTCCGACGATGGGTTTGAATACTTGTATGAAATAGCGAAAACGGCTGGAATTGATGTGACAGTCGGAATCTTGTATATCGGCGGACAGTCGCTTGAGGGGCACTGGAATAACGTAGTGAATAACAATGCCTCATACAGCTATAGGAAATGGGTTCCGGGACAGGGGAAAACCGTCCGAAACAACTGGCCCATCGATAATGGTG
>NZ_NPBF01000267.1 GCF_002272135.1 Virgibacillus sp. 7505
CCTCCTTGCCATTTATTATCGTCGGTTCATTCTTCTTAATTATTGCGTTCCCTCCGTTGCCCGAATCGTGGGGAATGACTCAATGGGCGACGGAAAATGCTGACCAAATTTTAATCCCTTATCGAATGACCATGTTTATCATGTCGTTATACGTGGCGTTCGGCATTGGCTATAACTTAGCACAATCTTATAAAGTCGACCCATTGTCTGGTGGTCAAATCGCAGTCGCTTCCTTGCTGTTGA
>NZ_NPBF01000268.1 GCF_002272135.1 Virgibacillus sp. 7505
TCAGATATGAAGCCTAGTGGCATGATGCCATTTAATGGCTACGAGTACTAAGGTTAATACGTTGGGCGGGCGTGAGCCTGCCTTACGTATTGAATAAGGAGGGACGAGCTATCCATTCACTGCTTGTAACAGGCTATAAAGCCCATGAATTGGGGATTTTCCAGGAAAGTCATCAGGGGGTCCACTATGTAAAAAAAACGATTGAAAACCGGTTGCGCCCTTTTATTGAAGAAGGGACGGAAT
>NZ_NPBF01000269.1 GCF_002272135.1 Virgibacillus sp. 7505
AATACGTGCTCATCACTTCCCGTACAAGGGTCGAGTCTAGCGTCATTTCTCGGTGTGCCATGCGCGCTAGCCAATGACACGATTGCTGGTAAAGCAGCACTTTGTTAAACAGCTCTACTAAAGAATCGATGGGATCGCCGTTTGGTTCCCGTGCGGCTGTTTCCATCGTTTTTACATACCCTTCAAAAAAATCGATTAATAACGATTCAAACAAAGCCTGCTTTCCGCCAAAATAATACGAGA
>NZ_NPBF01000270.1 GCF_002272135.1 Virgibacillus sp. 7505
AAAGCTGATCTTCATTATAGGTCGAAGAAGAGACACGGGCAAAAGGAAGGACGTTTTCGTTCTCGTAAAGAGTATAGCGTTCATTGTTGGCCACTTCTGAAAAACCGTAAGGGATCGGCGTTTCTTTATGTTGATCAGCGAGTTTATATTTGACTTGGAATAAGCTATGCAAGTTAGCGCGATCCCCAAAGCCAGAATAACGGCTGACGCTTTCCCGGTTCATGTCAATTTGTAAATCATGAT
>NZ_NPBF01000271.1 GCF_002272135.1 Virgibacillus sp. 7505
ATATCACATTTTTTGCTATTTAAAAGAAAACGCCCTATTTAGACTTTTTTCGAATCGTCCAAAAGGGCCTTTTCTTCAAAGCCATAATTCTTGATTGGAAGCAGTCACAGCCTGAGCTCCCGCTTTAATGGCTTGCTTTGCATCTTCCATCGTCTCAATTAAGCCGCCAGCAATGACCGGTATCCCCGTTTTCCTATGGACACGGCCAATGTAGTCGGGCAAAATGCCAGGCAAAAGTTCGAT
>NZ_NPBF01000272.1 GCF_002272135.1 Virgibacillus sp. 7505
GAGGGGACAACAACCCTTTCGTTAAAAAAATGGTAAACTGAAAAAAACGATCTTTTTTGCTCGCTTAAAGGAAACTCCTTTGCACGTTCAGTCCAGAACTTCAGTATGATCTGTGTAGAAGAGAATTGTATATGACGGACATAACGAGGGGCCGACAAATGGAGAATACGTTTGCAAATCAACATAATCGATTATTGCTTTCAGGCTTTTTAAGTTTAGCAGTGGTCATGGGGGTAGGAAGG
>NZ_NPBF01000273.1 GCF_002272135.1 Virgibacillus sp. 7505
CAATTATTCCTAGCAAAGCCAGTGTAAAAATCGACGCACGCCTCGTTGTGGACCAGGACCCTAAAGACATTTTTGAAAAGGTGACTGCACACGTAAAAGCACGCCGGCCTGATGCCAAGGTGACGTTTTTAGGGGCAATGGAGCCTTCCCGTACGCCAGTTGAGACAGCGATCGTCCAAAAAGCGCTAAAAGGCATTTCTGCTTGTTTTAATGAGGAGCCCCTTATCCAACCAAGCCTTGGC
>NZ_NPBF01000274.1 GCF_002272135.1 Virgibacillus sp. 7505
CGGTTTTAATAGATGTATAAAATTCGATTGCCGCTCTTCCTTGCTCGCGGGAATGGGAGCTTGATTGCTTCATTCCGCCAAAAGGAGCCTGAAGTTCTACCCCCGCGCTTTCCGCATTAATCCGCACTAACCCTGCATCCATCTCATTGATAAAAGAAAGCATGTTGCTGATATTAGTTGTAAAGATGGAAGCACTTAATCCATATTCAACATCATTGGCGAGAGAAAGCGCCTCTTCAATG
>NZ_NPBF01000275.1 GCF_002272135.1 Virgibacillus sp. 7505
TTTCCAAACACAATCTGGCGTACAAGCGACTCGCCGCTCGGAATGTTGCAATCAGCCTCGAGCCACATGCTGCCTTCTACTTCCCATTGCCCTTCTTGAATCCGTGCTTTGATTTGTTCATAAAGCTCTGGGTAGTCTTCTTTCACATAGGCATAGAGCTGCGGTTGTGTTTGTAAAAATAGGTAGTCTGGAAATTGTTCCATTAGCCTTAACACTGTTGAAAACGAACGTGCCGCCTTTT
>NZ_NPBF01000276.1 GCF_002272135.1 Virgibacillus sp. 7505
TATACTCTGCTGGCCCACGCATGAGCACATCGCCATTTTCTTGCCATACAATTGTTAGATCACCGCCAAGCAAGTGGACCGTTACGGGTACCCCCTGTTTCGCATACCCATTCAACACACTGGCGACGACTGCGGCGCACGCCCCTGTGCCGCACGCTTGCGTAATGCCTGAACCTCGTTCCCATACGCGAAAATGAAGTTCTGTCTCGCTGACTACTTCTACCCATTCGGCGTTAACCCA
>NZ_NPBF01000277.1 GCF_002272135.1 Virgibacillus sp. 7505
TTCATATGGAATCGCCCCGCCAGTTAGGCCGGCAACCGCATGGCCGATGGCAACAAGCTGCTCAAGCAAATAGTTGCAAAGCGCCCAAAGCATTAAAGCAACGGCGAGAAGCGTGACGCTTTTTGAGCGGAACCGGTGTGTGATCCAATCAGCAGGCGTGATAAATTGGAAACGTTTTGATAATACATAAAGGCGTGGTGCGATCAGCAAATACATGCCAATAATGATCGTCATAAAAGGA
>NZ_NPBF01000278.1 GCF_002272135.1 Virgibacillus sp. 7505
ATGGCAATGGGGCAGTAGGTTTGTATGCTTCCCTTAAAACGGTTTGGCTTGCCTTTCGAAAAGACAACAATCGTCCAGACAATACCATCCATACTAGTGCTCATCCTTTTAGTAAAGCCGCTCTATCCCACGCCAACTGTAGCCGCCTCCTTTTTAAAAGGATATGAGCTCCACACAAATGGACTGACCAACTATTTCCTCTCGGCTAAGTGATCCTCCCGCGGCTTGTCCCACATTCGAT
>NZ_NPBF01000279.1 GCF_002272135.1 Virgibacillus sp. 7505
ATGCCACACATCACGAAGTTAGCCATAGCTACGTCTATTGCCACTGTATTGGCTTTAGGCGCATGCACCAATGATGCAAGCCAGAGTCCCAGTGAAGAAAATCGCTTTATTGAATACGGCATAGCAACCGACATTCGTCCACTTGACCCCCATACACAGAACATTGTCATCAATTGGCGTGTCGGTGCCAATATATACGACCGCTTAATTGAACAAGATGAAAACTTGGAATTGCAACCGA
>NZ_NPBF01000280.1 GCF_002272135.1 Virgibacillus sp. 7505
TTTAGTTCGTAATTGGTTGTTTTGTTCAGTTTTCAAAGATCAATTTCATTCTGCCGCTCATTTGGCGACTAAGTTAGTATATCATGTTTTAACTTACACTGTCAACATGTTTTTCGTTTTTGTCAGCTCCATTCCGAAGCGACTTGAATAGTATATCATGATTTAGGGCAGTGTGCAACAATTTATAACAAAAAAAGAAAGAAAAATCCCTAATCCAATAAGGATTAGGGATTTCATCTTG
>NZ_NPBF01000281.1 GCF_002272135.1 Virgibacillus sp. 7505
ACAAAACAAGTGTGGAAGGCGAGTTGATCGTCGACCGCTATGACAACACCGCTACCCTTAGCAGTGAAGGGCGAGAGCCAGTTGATTTAAACGCCCATGTGACTGTTCAACATGGCGGCAGCTATGTTGAAAAAGGTGGCAAACAGAATGGCAATGTCATTGATTGGAACGTTGCCATTAACGCTGGCCAATCAAAAGTGTCCGATGCAAAAGTCATTGACCAACAGCAAGCGAACCAAAT
>NZ_NPBF01000282.1 GCF_002272135.1 Virgibacillus sp. 7505
GAGTGACAACTCCCTCTTGCATGCCGGTTAACACGGATGCCCCTTTGACGACAGAGCCAAACTCAAACGCATTGTTCACAGCTCCTGTTGGGTGCACATAGCTTTCATCTTCTCCGGCGGGATCGACAAAACCGCTAATCGCTAATATTTCGCCTGTTTTTGGATTCATCACAATTGCATAGGCGCTGCCTTCTTGCTGCTGCAAGTAGTAGCCGCGGTTTTTCATGACATGTTTTTCTAC
>NZ_NPBF01000283.1 GCF_002272135.1 Virgibacillus sp. 7505
ATTTGGATACGCCGATCCGTACGTATATGCCGGAATTTGAGCTTTTCGACCCGGTCGCTACCATGCAGGCCACGACACGTGATTTACTTTGCCACAGAACAGGGCTCCCAAGGCACGAGTTTATGTGGGTTCATTGGGATGATCTGAGCCGTGAAGATTTAGCAGTCTATCGGATTCGTCATTTAAAGAATAATATCCCGTTCAGAAGCGGTTTTCAGTATCAAAATCACATGTATGGCG
>NZ_NPBF01000284.1 GCF_002272135.1 Virgibacillus sp. 7505
ACGACAGCACGAATCGTATCAGAGGACATTTTCTTTGGCGAGGACTTGGCTGCCAAACTTCGCGAACTAAGTAAGGAAGCGCAAATTATTGCCGATGGGTCAATTAATTTGGATCAACTGGAAGAGTCGGCCCGCGAGCAATTAAAGCAAGATGCCAAGCAGTACACTGACGAGGAAATCAAGACCGTTACCGAACAAATAAATAGCGAATTGGCTGAAAAAGCTGGGTTAGAGTATGTG
>NZ_NPBF01000285.1 GCF_002272135.1 Virgibacillus sp. 7505
TGCTTGTCTAGTTCAGCTAGCACGTCACGAGCAAAACTGTACTGCTCTACTAACGGCGTGCTGCCCATGCCGTTAATAAGGACAGCTAGTGGATCAGAGCCAGGCAATTCAGCGGCCACTTTCGACACGAGCAATTTCGCAATTTCTTGCGAAGAAGCGACTTTTTCTCGGTACATCCCTCTTTCACCATGTATGCCAATGCCGACTTCCATCTCGTCTTCTGCCAAAGCAAAGCTAGGT
>NZ_NPBF01000286.1 GCF_002272135.1 Virgibacillus sp. 7505
CATCAACATCGTCCGTTGACGGCTCCTTATGAATATGAACGAATAACCATAGTGCTTTTACGTTTATATCCGTTGGCAAGCCGTAGCTTTTTAGCTGTTGTTTGGTTTCAAAAGTGCTCTTTTTACTGGACAGCCACGGTGCTATGGCCTGTTCAAAATAATCGCCAATGTTGTTGCGAATCGCTTCCATTGAACGCTTTTGCAACTGCAACTTCTCCAATTCGCTTTTCCGTAACGACA
>NZ_NPBF01000287.1 GCF_002272135.1 Virgibacillus sp. 7505
AGACAAGGGGAGCCTGATCCTGAATTAAACCAAGCTTTAAAAGCAGTACTAGAACGGGCGAAGACGTACAATGTCCCGAAGTCAATCATTGACCGCGCCATTGAGAAGGCGAAAGGCGGCTCTGATGAAAGTTATGAGGAACGTCGTTATGAAGGGTTTGGGCCAAACGGGGCAATGGTGATTGTCGACGCCTTAACAAACAATGTCAACCGCACCGCGTCAGACGTTCGCGCTGCTTTT
>NZ_NPBF01000288.1 GCF_002272135.1 Virgibacillus sp. 7505
TCCATATCTGCTACCCACATTGGCAACAAATCTTCTTCGCCAAACCGTGCTTTTGTTCCATCCCATTTCATCGAATTGGTTCCTCTGCGTTCGATTACTTTATCAAATTCGTTCATCGCATACTGCTTAACAGCAGTCTCCCTCCTCTGCTCATTTCACCTCATTTACTCCCTTAAGTGTACCACATTTTTTGACGTTCGACTTTCACACTGCTTGACCACAAAACGTGGTACACTAGCA
>NZ_NPBF01000289.1 GCF_002272135.1 Virgibacillus sp. 7505
ACCCACAGTCTGATACATGGTTTTTGTTTTCTTGTACACACTAGAGGCATCACAATTGTGGAGGGAAAGCAATGGATATTGTTGACTGGAAGCACACAGCTCCGAATACGGTCAAACTGCCGATGACTTCGGCAACGAGCGGGCTTATGCAAAAAGTGACGGAAAAACTTTTTTGTTTAACAACACAAATTGTCAATGTTTGTTTTATCGGTGACCCTACAAAAGCACACGGCTGGGTGT
>NZ_NPBF01000290.1 GCF_002272135.1 Virgibacillus sp. 7505
CACAATAATAGGATAATTGAACAAGTCCCTTGTGCCGATATCGCTGTTCACATTTTGGAGCAGTATCGCTTTTCCTGTTTTAAAAACGATCCCGGCAACGCCTTTGCCTGAATGGAGCACAATCCGCTTGTACCGGTCATTCATGTTCCCGGACACATACTGCCACGTTAATACAAACCGATCTTCGGCCGGCTGGACGAGAGCTAGGGATACAAAGTCAAACTTCCATCTCTTCCGGAT
>NZ_NPBF01000291.1 GCF_002272135.1 Virgibacillus sp. 7505
ACCTCGGTCTGTGCCACAGTCATTTTCACGAACAATGACGTCTTGGGCTACGTCAACAAGGCGGCGCGTTAAGTAACCTGAGTCAGCTGTTTTCAGCGCTGTATCAGCAAGACCTTTCCGGGCGCCGTGCGTTGAAATAAAGTACTCAAGGACTGTCAGCCCTTCACGGAAGCTCGATTTAATTGGAAGTTCAATGATCCGTCCAGATGGGTTGGCCATCAAACCACGCATACCAGCAA
>NZ_NPBF01000292.1 GCF_002272135.1 Virgibacillus sp. 7505
TTCCACAACTGTCGATTCGGAAGCCCTGATGGCTGCCACGGTTACAGCGCTCGCGGTATTTGACTCTTGTAAATCTATTTCTCAAAGCATTGTTCTAGGTCCTTGTTACCTCTCAAGAAAACGTACATAAACAAAGCGAACCGTATATGGAAACGGTTCGCTTTTTTGGTAGCTTTAATCTGCCAACACGTTTAACGATTCACGGTTGAAAGCTGGCAAATCATCAGGCGTCCGGCTTG
>NZ_NPBF01000293.1 GCF_002272135.1 Virgibacillus sp. 7505
TCAGAGCACGGCAAAACACTTCAGCCGATCTTGCGGCAACTGCATGCATGGGGCAAAGCACACCATGCTTATCTGGCGGCGCAACAACAGAAATAGACATTATTGCGAGGACGGGCCAAATTTCCCAGCGCGAAAATCAGCATAGGCTTCTTCAATTTCCTCGATCGTATTCATGACAAACGGACCATGGGCAACGACCTGTTCGCGCAGTGGCTTTCCTGAATAGACAAGCACTTTTG
>NZ_NPBF01000294.1 GCF_002272135.1 Virgibacillus sp. 7505
TCCTCATCCCGTATACGTGCTTTTGGCGTGACAAGATCGGTTGGGTAATAAAACATGTTGCGGCTGATCTGTTTGTTTAATTTGGCATATCGATACTGCTCCGCACTGGACGGCGTATCAAATAAGCACGAAAAACGATTACCGGTATCAACCCACTTCTCTATTTGTCCGCCCTCTCCGTCGTCAACCATATCAAGTTCGAGTATGGCCGCTTTGTGTATGAGCATGTCGTCAAAAAG
>NZ_NPBF01000295.1 GCF_002272135.1 Virgibacillus sp. 7505
TCGATCGCCGCTCCTTGCCATTGTCTGCCGACACCTGGCCCAACTGGCGTACGGCCACGTGTCGGCTTTAAGCCTACAAGCCCGGTAAACGAAGCAGGGATGCGAATCGATCCTCCTCCGTCGCTCGCTCCCGCCAAAGGAACAATGCCGCTAGCGACAGCCGCTGCAGCCCCACCGCTAGACCCACCTGGCGAATAGTCTAGATCGAGTGGATTCCGTGCTGGGCCATGGAGTTTAGG
>NZ_NPBF01000296.1 GCF_002272135.1 Virgibacillus sp. 7505
GCGTCAACGTGCCGCTCGGTTGAATTCCAGAAAAAACGGTTTGCATACGTTCAACTCCTGTTTTGTCACTCTTCTCCATCGTAAATCAAAATGCAAGCAAACACAACTCTTCCATCTAAACAAGGGCCATGCATAAAGAGGGGGAAGAGGGACATACACTAGAACGAACCCTATTTTTTACAAAGGCAGGTGGGTTAATGGGTTCGTCCTTGAAAACGTTTATATAGTAGCAAGCCGAG
>NZ_NPBF01000297.1 GCF_002272135.1 Virgibacillus sp. 7505
CGGGCAGGCATGAATATTCATTATTGGAAAACGGACAAATTTAAAACCGTTACATTTTTACTAATGGCTAAAGCGCCATTGAATGAACGTACATTGACAGCAAGAGCACTTATACCTTCTATTTTGCAAAGTGGCACTAAAAACTATAGCAATCGCAAACAACTTAGGCGCAAACTTGATGATATGTATGGAGCGATTTTAACGGGCGATGTTCAAAAAAAAGGCGAGCAGCATGTGCT
>NZ_NPBF01000298.1 GCF_002272135.1 Virgibacillus sp. 7505
GTGCTGCAACGATTGACGATGACGGGACGCTCCTGTATAGCTCGTTTGCTGAATTGCCTCCCGAAAGTGCAGCTCCAGGTGAAATGGCACGATTAGGCCATGGCGATGCCCTTCATGTTGCCGATATTGATCCAGACAGGCCAGGGTTGGAATCATTTATGGTTTTTGAAGGGGCCCAGTATGCGCCGTATGGTTTCGCTTTACGCGATGCGCGTACAGGCGATGTCCTTTACGGAGA
>NZ_NPBF01000299.1 GCF_002272135.1 Virgibacillus sp. 7505
CAACAGAGCCAGTTCTCGAACAGTTCCGGTTTGAATACGGCAATGAGTTGCTTGAGCGAATCATTCAGGAAAGGGACAAGTAAATGGGTGTAAACGTATGGGGGATGTACTTATGAACGTTATCCGGGGTATCGAACGTTACTTAGAAGAAGTATTGATCGTTTCTATTCTTGCAGCAATGGTTATCGTCATTTCCTTACAAGTGTTATTACGTTTTGTTTTTGGGACGTCGCTTGGC
>NZ_NPBF01000300.1 GCF_002272135.1 Virgibacillus sp. 7505
TGATATCGATATGAAGACAGCCGTTTACGCCAATCAGTTGGAGAACGTAATAAACGGTAATGAGGAATTGCAGCAGCTTCTGGATGACGCTGTGTACCGCGTCTTAAAGCTGAAGAACGACTTAGGACTGTTTGAGGACCCATTCCGCGGTTTAAAGGCCAGCCGTCAGCTGCCGGCAACGCGCATCTTGTCAGACGAACATAAGACGGCCGCCCGGTCTTTGGCAGAGCAATCCAT
>NZ_NPBF01000301.1 GCF_002272135.1 Virgibacillus sp. 7505
CTTTAAAATTAAGAAGGGATCGTGTTATCGACCTTCTCACTGTATATGCCCCGAAGGAAGTAACGTGGATTGTCCCAAAAGGAGGAGTCAATATTTGGATATCGCTGCCCCCTTGGGTCGATACCAATGAAATGCTGTTTGAAGCAAAGAAATTTGGCATCTCCTTTCTCCCTGGATCTGCTTGCTACCCTAAAGAACCTGCCATGAATCATCTGCGGTTGTGTTTTGCTACTGTAG
>NZ_NPBF01000302.1 GCF_002272135.1 Virgibacillus sp. 7505
CTAAAGTGGCCGGGGCGCTTGCCCGTGATGAGGTATGTACGGCATTGCTTGAATCAAACTCAAAAGAAGACATTATACAGGCATTTCCTTTTGATGAACAGGAGGGAGAATCATGAAAATTGTTGGTGTTGCGGCTTGTACGGCAGGGATTGCCCATACATTTTTAGCGAAAGAAAAGCTTGTAAAAGCGGCACAAGAAGCAGGGCACGAAGTAAAGATTGAAACACAAGGGACGAT
>NZ_NPBF01000303.1 GCF_002272135.1 Virgibacillus sp. 7505
CTATTAGATTATGTTTAAGCTATATCCACGAGCTTAAAGATAAGGCTGATAAGGCCACTACTGTATAGGAGGGAAGCAGCATGTGGATAGTCGTACGCTACTGGCATGATAACGATGTTTGTGTCGATAAATTCGACACGAAAGAATATGCTGAACAATTTTACAAAGATGTGTTGCGTCATACAGCAGCAACAGTTTATCTAGCCAAAGTTGAAGAGTTTGCAGAAGGAGCAGAAT
>NZ_NPBF01000304.1 GCF_002272135.1 Virgibacillus sp. 7505
ACCATAAATGGCATGAGCTTTCAAACTGTAGTCAAACGCTCGCACATCCTTCGTTGTTTGCCGTGGCTGAGAAGCGCTTTCTATCAGTTTGTCTAAAGAAACTTAGACATTGTATAAGTTTCATTTATTCGGTTATTGTCTAAGGCGTTACTTGGCAAAAATATGGTCGCCGATAACGAGTGTTTGCTCCCGTGTCGCTACCCAACCGCTTGTTGCTGTTTTCGGGTTATAGAAATA
>NZ_NPBF01000305.1 GCF_002272135.1 Virgibacillus sp. 7505
TTTGGGCTGGAAAACCGTGGGTGGCCACCTGAGCAAATTTCACGGCGTGTTGCAGCAGTGGCAAAGGAACTAGGCATTGAAACATTGCTAAAGCGGGATGTGAGCCGCTTATCAGGTGGTCAAAAGCAACGAGTTGCCCTTGGGGGTGTGCTAGCACCTGACCCAGACATTCTCGTTCTCGATGAAGCCACTTCCATGCTAGATCCGGCTGGGCAAAGGGAATGGCTTTCGCTATTA
>NZ_NPBF01000306.1 GCF_002272135.1 Virgibacillus sp. 7505
GATATGCAGCTTGGGCGCCGATTGTCATTGGCTCGACAAGAGCAGCTGCTTCAAAAGGCAAATTCCCTTTTACTTTGTGCCAGTTAGCTTCAGGAGCTACCATCCATTCACGCATCCCACCATCACGGTGTACGCCAAACACTTCCAACTTTGCGCAAACATTCGGGCGACCTTTTTTGCAAGCGTAGCATACGCCGCATGATGAAATGGGCTCAAGCGCTACACGGTCGCCAGGAC
>NZ_NPBF01000307.1 GCF_002272135.1 Virgibacillus sp. 7505
ACCCACTCTAACAAGGCTCCGATCCAAACAAATTGGAACAAAAACACGATCGCTAGAGAGGCGTTTAACGTTTGCAAGGCTTGATAATAAAATATTCCTGTTAACCCGAATGGAACGCCAGATAGGATAAGCTTTAAAATTTGTATCCGTGTCAGTTTTTTCTTTTTCGTAAAGAACACTGCAAGCCAAGTAAGCACAGCGCCGAAGAGATATTGCCCCCCGGTTACTGCTGACAC
>NZ_NPBF01000308.1 GCF_002272135.1 Virgibacillus sp. 7505
ATACAAGGAGAGCCGTTTGAGCAGTCCAATGCAGAATTGGCAGGCAGATTAAAGCAGTTTATTGCCGGAATGGAACAAGATTTATCTGTCTCTTTAGCCGAACCGTCCTTATTCCAAGGGTTGCTCGCTCATCTTAAACCTGCTCTCTACCGGGTGAGGCAAGGAATGAAGATCCATAATCCGCTGCTTGAAAAAGTCAAGGCCGATTATGCTGCTCTGTTTGCCGTAACAGCAAA
>NZ_NPBF01000309.1 GCF_002272135.1 Virgibacillus sp. 7505
CTTTTTGTGATCTAAACATCGAAGTCGCTCAAAAACTCGCTGATCAATATGGAGTCAAACTTGTATACGATTCCCACGAAGCTATGCTTAAAGAGGTAGAGATTGATGCAGTTAGTGTATGTACACAAAATGTGGACCATGCACAAGTGTCGATTGATGCAGCAAACGCTGGTTGCCATGTATTGTGCGAAAAACCAATGGCCACTTCGATCGAAGAAGCGCAACAGATGATTGAC
>NZ_NPBF01000310.1 GCF_002272135.1 Virgibacillus sp. 7505
CTTAGAATGAGGGCGAAACAAGCCGCTACTCCTAAAAAGCCAAGCCACTGGGCGGCAAGAATAAAAGGAAAACGAATCAAGCGGATCGCATTACCCATTTGGTAAATAGGTGTCGTAAAGGAAGCAAGCGCAGTCAATGCAACAATGATTAAGAGAATATTGCTTGTAAGCCCTGCTTCGACAGCGGCTGTTCCGATTACAATGCCGCCAACGATCCCAATCGTTTGCCCAATTTT
>NZ_NPBF01000311.1 GCF_002272135.1 Virgibacillus sp. 7505
TATCTGCGTCCAGATCAGCCAGTACGTGCGTAGCTAGCGATGAGGCAGCACCGTTGGCACAGTCAATGGCGACGTGGATTCCTTCAAAACCGCCCTCAACCGTTTGTTTTAAAAACTGCATGTATTTCTGGGCGCCCTCAAAATAGTCATTTAACTGACCGACATCGCCACCAACCGGACGAGGCATCGTATCTTCGCCGTCAATGAGTGCTTCTATTTCCTCTTCTTGTGAATCA
>NZ_NPBF01000312.1 GCF_002272135.1 Virgibacillus sp. 7505
TAAGGTCGCTGAACATAGACGAGTCTTTCATACGATGCCCATATAAGATACGGTTTCGCTCCTCTCCCCCAATGTGGTTGCGGTAATCCATAAAAATACTGCCTGCTCTCGTTTCCTCGCCTTTATAGTTGCGATTTAAGTAATATTCATTATCGCGCCCTTGCAAGACTGGATAATCAATATTGGTTCCGCCAATAAAAATCCAGCCGACTATGTCATCATTGATCGCATGCAAA
>NZ_NPBF01000313.1 GCF_002272135.1 Virgibacillus sp. 7505
CTGAACTCCTAAACTACATTCGAATCACAGAAGCGGAGAAGCTGTTAACGACGACCGATTTAAGCATTACAGAGGTAGCGGTGAGCGTCGGCTATTCGAGCACAAGCTATTTTATCCAGCATTTTAAACAAGCGAAGCACCTCTCACCTTTACGCTTTAAAAAACGTCTCCAACAAAGCGTGTTTGATAAAAATGAAACTTTTTTGTCTTGACAGCCATTCACTCACTCTCTAGT
>NZ_NPBF01000314.1 GCF_002272135.1 Virgibacillus sp. 7505
ATGCAACTGACCGAACAGCAACCAGCGCGGACGTGGACCGAAGCCTATCCGATTGGAAATGGGCGGCTAGGGGCGATGGTTTATGGCGGTGTTGAACACGAAAAAATCGCTTTAAACATTGACAGCCTTTGGTCAGGGCCGCCTGCTAAAAGGAGCCAAGCGCCTGTGAAAGGAACGGTAGCGAACATGCGCGCAGCCATTGGCGCTAGAGACTTTCAGGCGGCAAGTCGATATG
>NZ_NPBF01000315.1 GCF_002272135.1 Virgibacillus sp. 7505
AGCGTGTGCTCGACGGCTTGGATTTTTGCCGTTAACGTCTCCCGCGTTTCTCCTTTGGCAATTGCTACTTGCTGTTGGGCAATTACCGGACCTGTATCCATGCCTGCATCGACATAGTGGATGGTTACGCCTGTGGTGTCTGCCTTTGCCTCCAATGCTTGGCCTATTGCGTCCAAACCAGGGAACGCAGGCAAAAGCGATGGATGGATATTGATCATCTTTCCCTGATAGGCTT
>NZ_NPBF01000316.1 GCF_002272135.1 Virgibacillus sp. 7505
TGTAGCAGACAAGACTGCTAAGCGTTTACAAGAGTTGTCTTTAGAAGAGCCCTCCATAAGTGAGTTCCCAGCAAAGCCAAAGTACTTTGCAGAATACATGGCTCTCCTTCATGGGCAACAATATACAATGGGACCGTGCTATTTTGTCCCTAGAAAAGTCACTCCCTCACTGTAAGTAAAAAGCCTTACTCGGGAAAATGCTGCTAACTGGTTGCCACATGAATTTGAGTGGCTT
>NZ_NPBF01000317.1 GCF_002272135.1 Virgibacillus sp. 7505
GTGGCGCCACTTTCTTCTAATCTGTCTTTCAAATTCTGTAGACGTACACTGAGCTTGCACCGCGCCCGTTCCTCTAACTGTTGATAACTCTTGCGCCTAATTTCTTGATAGCCGTAGTTTGAGTCACTTACAGCTTGATTAAGCATGCGGTTAATCGACTTACGCCAATTGTCATCTTTGTGCAGGAACGTGTCTTTGATGACCGTCACAGTAGTTTCCAGACCCTTGATTTGTT
>NZ_NPBF01000318.1 GCF_002272135.1 Virgibacillus sp. 7505
CCATTTCCCCATAGACAATCCGTTCGCACCAACTCGTTAATGGACCTGATGGGCCTTCAGCTAAATCCAAGTATTCAACACCCCCGCTATTGCCATACCATGACCAGGCAAGCCAGCCCACTTGCCGCTCTGCTGTATAGGCCAAAATCGCATCTTCATCGACATCGCCATCATGATGCCTATGGCCAAATTCACCGATTACCACAGCAAGATTTTCAGCAAGTACACCGTCGA
>NZ_NPBF01000319.1 GCF_002272135.1 Virgibacillus sp. 7505
CCCCAAGAGGAATCAAGTCTGCGTGTACCTCTTCTTCTTGATCAGACGCTTATGATCCGTACGTATAGTAAACTTAAGTGTGTTTCGGGAGATGAACAATTACAAGCAGAGCAGCCCGATTACGAACAACTCAAAGTCGATCATAAGGCGGTTATTCCTGGTACTACCTGGGCAGGGGCGATTCGCTCTCGAATTAAAAGTATGCTCGTGACACAGTTTTCCATGGAACAAGGA
>NZ_NPBF01000320.1 GCF_002272135.1 Virgibacillus sp. 7505
CACTTGGGCTCTTTCAAGCGGTTATTGGACTTATCCTTGTGTTAGCCTCAGACCGAGTCGCCAAAAGAATGGGGGAAGACGGGCTGCTTTAGAGTGATAACAAAGGAAAGCGTTTACTTTTTGAGCGAGATAAGGCCTTCAACTAGGTTGAACTGAGTCCAAACGATCAAAAAACTCATTAACATAACATTTTAAGAGGAAGGGAAACGATGAAACGATCCGCTCGTACCATTT
>NZ_NPBF01000321.1 GCF_002272135.1 Virgibacillus sp. 7505
GATTCATCCAAATATGGCGACAATGCTTGGTTTTATTACAACTGATGCGAATGTCGAGCCTGCCGCATTAAAACGGGCGCTAGCCAAGGCCACGGATGAGACGTTCAACCGTATTACTGTAGACGGGGACACGTCAACAAATGACATGGTTCTTGTGCTCGCTTCTGGTCTTGCCGATAATCAACCTTTAGATGAAACGCACCCTGAATGGGCGAATTTTTATGGCGCTTTGTC
>NZ_NPBF01000322.1 GCF_002272135.1 Virgibacillus sp. 7505
CTCATTGATTCCTTGCAGGAGTTCCCCGCCGTATGTTTGCTCTCTATTCAACGGTAATGTCATTTTTTCGTCCTCTGTACCATTGTAAAAAGGAATGGGCGAGTTCAACCGGCACGTCATTGATTCCTGAATGGCGCACGGGGTTTCCTCGATTGGTTGTCTCAATCGATGCGAGGCCCAACCTTTTTTGGAGGATGTTTCGAGTGATCTTTGCTTTAATGACTTTTTCTCGT
>NZ_NPBF01000323.1 GCF_002272135.1 Virgibacillus sp. 7505
CTGCCATGAGTTTGCTGGCGTTTGCCGGAATCGATTTGACCAGCTTGTCCAACTGGCTGTTGTCGCCAATATGGACAATCAGTGGATTATCGCTAGGGCGCCCTTTTGCCGCGAATATTTGTGCGACCGCCTCGTATGAGAGAGCATTGGCGCCAAGCCCATAGACCGTTTCGGTTGGGAAAGCAATCAGCTTATTTTGTTTTATCCACATAGCTGCTTCTTGAATCATCTCG
>NZ_NPBF01000324.1 GCF_002272135.1 Virgibacillus sp. 7505
AGTATGCCTAGCATTGGATCGAATCCAGATTTTGTTGATCCTGATTTAGGAAATAGAAAGTTTAGTGATAAAAATAAATACTTTGAGGAAGGTGACAGGATTGGGAGTCCTGGAGCATTACCCAAAGGGCCGGACGTTGAACATTGGCCAGGTTTTCGACCTGAAGACGAACTTGATAAGGATAAAGAGCTAGATCGTGAAGAATTGGATCAGGATAAGCCGCTAGATCGCGA
>NZ_NPBF01000325.1 GCF_002272135.1 Virgibacillus sp. 7505
GGAGGATGCACCGATGAATGGAGAAAACGAAAGGGGCAAGCTTGCTGAGCTAGGCCAAGAATATATTGGAAGCGACAAAAGGCAAGTCTTAATTGTTGGAGGCCAGGAAGAGAGGGGCTACGAAGCAAGTTCACTAGAGACAAGCCTCATGACAGAAAAACCGCTATACAGTGGCGGGGCCAAACAGATCGAACTCGATTATGAGGCGGTAGCCCAGTTAGGCAATTTATTAG
>NZ_NPBF01000326.1 GCF_002272135.1 Virgibacillus sp. 7505
GGCGTGTTTGCCACTCTTGACTGCAGTTGGTCGAGAAATGATCATTTCCCAATTTGGGGAGACGTGACCATTGAGTTTATTGGCACGAAAGGGACATTAAAAGTGGATGCCCAAGGGCAAAAGTTTGATGTGTTCCATGGCAGCGGGCTCAGCTACACGTATTGGGGAGATGACATGGACGACGGGCTTATCCGCGACTTTATTACTAGCGTCCAAACAAACCAGGCCCCGTC
>NZ_NPBF01000327.1 GCF_002272135.1 Virgibacillus sp. 7505
AGGGACAGGTGCTGTGTATTTGTCGAAACGTCTCCATTGGCGGGGTTTTTACGAACAAGCCCGTCATGAATCAGGATTTCGTCCAGGCACAGTGGACACGCCAGCAGTTGCTGCCTTTGCCTCTGCAGTCGAACACGCTCTTTCAATTCGGAAAACAAGGATGGCTGAGCTAGCGGAACTACGTGATACAATCATTCGCCAGCTGACTGCAACAGGGCATTTTCAATTAATC
>NZ_NPBF01000328.1 GCF_002272135.1 Virgibacillus sp. 7505
CTGCGGAATGTGCTAAGTAAGCAACTCCAAGGGGCAATACAGTGGCATGCCAATGTTTACTCTTATATGAACGAGCGCAGTTATTACCCGTCTTACAACCTTGGCCAATTGCTGGAAAACGACATTACCAACGCTCACCGCGCGATACAAATGGACTATTAATGGTGTAATCACATCTTTGCTCTCATGTTGTGGTCCAAGACAAAACAAGAAAAAAGCCATGCAATCAAAA
>NZ_NPBF01000329.1 GCF_002272135.1 Virgibacillus sp. 7505
TTTGCTATACACGCCGCAGTGTTCCAAACAAAGTAGAAGTTACACATCTAGAAGACAAAGGAGTGCATCAAGCATGAAACTATATTCTACTTTTGGCATAGTCGGTTTCCCTTGGGATGGAGGGGCCTCCCTCGGACGGCCCGGGTCGCGGTTTGCTCCCGAAAAAATACGAGAAGCGTTTGCCTGGTTCGCCAATCGCATCGAAAACAACCAAGTGTACAATGTAGAAAAG
>NZ_NPBF01000330.1 GCF_002272135.1 Virgibacillus sp. 7505
TATTTCCCTGTTAATGCTAGCGCCAATCTGATGGATAGGAGAAGAATAGAGCAAATCGAGCAGAACAGAATGAACGAGTAAAAGCCGCCACGTCTATGATGGCGGCATCAGACTGTAGGCAAACGCTCGCTTACGTCTTACGTCGTGCGCTACCGCTTAACGAGATAAGCGCCGAGAAGTTGCTTAATTTGCTGATTTGTATAGGCTTCAATCGATTGGCCTTTTTGCACAG
>NZ_NPBF01000331.1 GCF_002272135.1 Virgibacillus sp. 7505
TGTCCCTAACGTTAGAATCCCCCAATAACCAATATTTAAAATGTCATAAAAGACAATGATGAAGGCAGCAAAGAGAATGAAAAAGACCGACCCTTTTCCATAACGCCTATTATACAGTTGCCCCAACCCAGGGATGATGGACAAACAGAGTGCTCGTTTTGGATGATTTCGTCCTGTCCTCTCCCTTACTTCTAGTTTCATTCTTTTTTCCTCCTCTGCATGACTATGGCC
>NZ_NPBF01000332.1 GCF_002272135.1 Virgibacillus sp. 7505
TTCGCATTGATCATCACTGCACCATTGTGAGATGAAATTCCAGTAGAACGCCCTTTTTGCCCGTCTGGACCACTTGGAATGTCGTAAGCCTGGTACTCAGCGCCCTCTACATTTTGCTTTAGCTCGCTTAAAGGCCAGTCAGGCATCCAATGAGGACCAGCAATGATGCCGGCTCGCCCAGATGTGAACAGTTCCGCCGCTTTGCCCTCGTCCCAAAGGCCTGACTCTGGA
>NZ_NPBF01000333.1 GCF_002272135.1 Virgibacillus sp. 7505
ACGCCAACGCACGTAAATATGCTTCAACCCTTTTTTGTAAAGGGCAAGCCTGGCAAACCGTTACTAGCCAAGGAGGCAATGCCCATGAACACCAATAAGTTAGCAATCAATCGCGAACGGCTTAAACAAACGCTCCAGGCGTTCGCAGCATTCGGGGCAACAGGCAACAATGGCGTGACACGCCTTGCCTTGTCTGAAGAAGACAAGCAAGCACGGGCTTATTTGCGCCAG
>NZ_NPBF01000334.1 GCF_002272135.1 Virgibacillus sp. 7505
CGAATAGCGGGCTTTTCTAAACGATTTCCTGCTCTATGTCAAATATTTTCCTGTGATCGACTGCTCTGCGTGGATAATCTGTGAAGGCGTGCCTTCGAACACGACCTCGCCGCCGTTGCTGCCTCCGTCTGGTCCCATATCAATAATCCAATCCGCTTGGCTAATGACATCGAGGTTATGCTCAATGACGATTACTGTATTGCCGGCATCGACAAGGCGGTTCATGATCGT
>NZ_NPBF01000335.1 GCF_002272135.1 Virgibacillus sp. 7505
AATGATCTCTGCCGCATGACTGGCGGTATACAATTTCGGAAGTCCCTGTTTGATCGTGTCATCCTCATAGATGCCGTTGATCCGCTTCAGTTCCTCGTATTCCTCGGCCACCGGGAAGCTGACTCCGTGTGCTCCTACCTTGCCGTTGGCCAGCGCTGGCCCCAGTGAAATATATTTGTTGTAAATTTGTGTATAGTCCCGTTCCACAATCGTCAGATTCGGCATCGTTTT
>NZ_NPBF01000336.1 GCF_002272135.1 Virgibacillus sp. 7505
CGTTTATTGTCTCTGTACCAAGTAACCATCGCTACTACTACCCTGAAAATGCGAAAGAACCATGGGAATTCATTTACATTTCTTTGCAAGGAGCATCTGTGCAAGACATTTGGCAACGGCTGATCCAAAAGTCAGGCCCGATTGTTTCACTGCCGCCAAACTCGCCGCTTATCCGCTCCCTTTATTCGATTTATGCGGACACAAAAGCGGACGGGCTGCGCGACCCTTATT
>NZ_NPBF01000337.1 GCF_002272135.1 Virgibacillus sp. 7505
CTAGTAAACCGCTGTCATTCATATGGTTCAGCCAGCGGAAATATTCCTTTTCTTCCGCGCGGCGGTAATGCATCGTCGCTTCATAGGTGTCCGGGTCAATATAGAACTCACCGTCATCTGGAGCTCCAGTTGCATAGAAAGCCGGATTTGTGGTCGATATCATAATCCGCCAATCATCAGCCAATAACGACAAACCGAGCGTCGGCTGGCCATCAATGGTCGGGTTTTCTT
>NZ_NPBF01000338.1 GCF_002272135.1 Virgibacillus sp. 7505
ACAGCTCCCCGAAGCATATCGGTGTTAGTCCCGTCCTTCATCGGCTCCTAGTGCCAAGGCATCCACCGTGCGCCCTTCTTCACTTAACTAATAACGCATGATAAATCTATAAATCGCGACAATAAATTGTCGGCTTTAAAGTTTGATGTTCTGGCATGTTGTTTCTTATCTAGTTTTCAAGGTTCACAAGAGAGATTGATCTCTCAAAACTGAACAAACAACCAATTACGA
>NZ_NPBF01000339.1 GCF_002272135.1 Virgibacillus sp. 7505
CCCCGACTAACCCTGAGCGGACGAGCCTTCCTCAGGAAACCTTGGGCTTTCGATGAAAGAGATTCTCACTCTTTTTTCGCTACTCATACCGGCATTCTCACTTCTAAGCGCTCCAGCCGTCCTCACGATCGACCTTCACTGCCCTTAGAACGCTCTCCTACCACTGACATCGTAGATGTCAATCCGCAGCTTCGGTGGTGTGTTTAGCCCCGGTATATTTTCGGCGCAGCG
>NZ_NPBF01000340.1 GCF_002272135.1 Virgibacillus sp. 7505
AAACCGCTCAGTAGGGATTGCTTTGAAGATGAATGGAACGATATTGTTTTCTTTATCTTTGAAACGCTTAGAGATGGACGCAGTTACTTCCTCTGCTTCTTCAACTGCACTTGGTAGGAAAAAGGATAAATCGTGTACTTTTGTTTTGTTATCTGACATGTGAATGTCTCCTTTGATTTTAAATTTGGGCAATAAAAAAACACACCCAAAGTCTGGGAATGTGTTAAAAAA
>NZ_NPBF01000341.1 GCF_002272135.1 Virgibacillus sp. 7505
CAACAAGCCAGTAGGTGCACAAATGCGCCTACTGGCTTTTTATGCGGACTAGCGGCGAGGGATGACAAAAAACGTAGCTGTTGCTTTGGCAAGCAAACGTTCTTGGTCATCAAACGCTTCCCCTTCTAAAACAATGAGCTGTTTGCCTTTATGGACAATTTTGGCTATGCATCGCATAAATGAGCCTTTTCCAGGGCGAAGGTAATGGATATTGAGCTGGGAAGTAACAG
>NZ_NPBF01000342.1 GCF_002272135.1 Virgibacillus sp. 7505
GTAAAACATCGAATGCAAGGGGATAAACCGCGATGCTACGCAAAATAACGGCAATTGCAACCCCAAACTGACACCTTTGCAACCATAAGTAGGTGGCCGTAAAGGAGCGACTTGTTTACGATAAGGTTGAGGTGAAGAGAATGGAATTTTATCGAAAATTAAAAAAACTGAGAGCGCAAAAAGGATGGTCCCAAGAAGAATTTGCCGAGAAGCTTCAAGTCTCCAGACAA
>NZ_NPBF01000343.1 GCF_002272135.1 Virgibacillus sp. 7505
TCCAATCGCCCCACCTTGCATTGGTGGACCTGTTAAGGTGTCCTCTGTTTGGTAGGGGGCAAGCGCCGTTTCTAACGAAGATAACAGTGGGCCTTTAAAAAGATGGTTGCCGTTTTGGTCGCTGACCATTAATGTGTGGCCCTTGCCTTCGATCACAGCAACAGGCGTTAAGCCGATTATGCTATACCGCCCTGTCTGTCCACTTTCCAACAGTACATGATGGGGCTCGT
>NZ_NPBF01000344.1 GCF_002272135.1 Virgibacillus sp. 7505
CTGATGCGTTAAAACCATATGGTGGCGTTGTGTTTTGGCGTTGCTTTGTCTATGATTGCTTGCAAGATTGGCGTGATCGTTCGACCGATAGGGCTAAGGCGGCCTATGAGCATTTTGCTCCTTTGGATGGGACATTTGCAGACAATGTCATTTTGCAAATTAAAAACGGCCCAATGGATTTTCAAGTGCGGGAACCTGTCTCGCCCCTATTTGGAGCATTAACACAAACG
>NZ_NPBF01000345.1 GCF_002272135.1 Virgibacillus sp. 7505
CCTGTCATGCCTGCAATCACTGATATGATTCTGTATTTCGTCAGGTACACCTTCCTTATCTCCTTTTTGGATATACCTATTGCTTTCATGACACCAATTTCTCTAACATCCTCATCAATCGTGGCCAGAAACGTAAGCCTGATACATAGAAAAGCAATCACAACCATCAGCATACTGATAAGGATGATCACCATCGCCACGGCTGCATCTGAGAGCGCATTAATAGCAA
>NZ_NPBF01000346.1 GCF_002272135.1 Virgibacillus sp. 7505
ATTCGATATGTGGTTCCGCACTGTTTTTTCTGAAATAAACAGATCTTGCGCGATTTCCTTGGTTGTCTTATCTTGAACCAATAGTTCAAAGACTTCTTTTTCTCGTTTGGTGAGTAATTGTTTTGGCCTGTAGTCATTATCCTTCAAAAGTTAACCCCTCCTTGCTCTCTTCAGGGTTGCTGCGTCAGGTATTTATTTAGTCCATGTAGCTTATGTAAACCAGAGACGGA
>NZ_NPBF01000347.1 GCF_002272135.1 Virgibacillus sp. 7505
CCCATAGAGTCAAAACCTGAGTCTGGTCCAACTTGCTCAGCCATCCGCGAATTATTGTTTCGCAATGCCCCTAGATGAAATTGCATGGTCCAGCCGAGTTTGTTGTACAGACGTGCCAAAAACAACAATACGTATGTTTGGTATTTTTCTTCCTCTTGCGGCGTAAGCGTTTCTTGGTTTAGTGCTTTTTGAAACGCCGCTTCTGCTTCTTTTTCGGTCGCATCTACAA
>NZ_NPBF01000348.1 GCF_002272135.1 Virgibacillus sp. 7505
GCTAAGGCCATATCGAAAGTGTTGCCGAATTTGGACGGCAAACTAACAGGAATGGCGCTCCGTGTGCCAACGCCAAATGTTTCGTTAGTTGATTTAGTTGTGAATTTAAAAACAGAAACTACTGCAGAAGCCATTAACAATGCCTTTTGGGAAGCTTCACAAGGGACGCTTAAAGGTATTTTAGGAATTACAGATGAACCCCTCGTTTCAATCGACTTTAATGGCGAGG
>NZ_NPBF01000349.1 GCF_002272135.1 Virgibacillus sp. 7505
AATAAACGGCGGCGATAACGTGGTTTAGGGAAAGCAAGGCGGTTGATGCCTGACTCGATGATATTGTCCTCTGTGCCAAGGCCGATAAGCGACTTAAAGCGGCGTTGGAGCGAGAGGCAATCATGGCCACCATCATACTGTTCCGTGTCTATGCAAACCATGTGCCAAATATTGGCGGTTTTATTTGGATTATCTCGTTCAATTCGCAGCGCCCGGCCGCGCATTTGAT
>NZ_NPBF01000350.1 GCF_002272135.1 Virgibacillus sp. 7505
AGCTAGTTTTGTCCAAATCAGCCCCAACCGATAGGGCGCTGCAAATTGCCGAGGAATTGGACATTACAACTGTCGGTTTTATCCGCAATCGCTCGATGAACGTCTATACGGTGCCAGAACGAATCGAGCTAAAAAGCTAGAGCAAAGCGCTTCTAGCTTTTTTTAATGGGAAACTCCGCCAGTACTGTAGATCGTTAAGAAAGAAAGCAGCCATAAGGCATGTCGCTGC
>NZ_NPBF01000351.1 GCF_002272135.1 Virgibacillus sp. 7505
AATCCGCTCAGTAGGGATTGCTTTGAAGATGAATGGAACGATATTGTTTTCTTTATCTTTGAAACACTTAGAGATGGGCGCAGTTACTTCCTCTGCTTCTTCAACTGCACTTGGTAGGAAGAATGATAGATTGTGTACTTTTGTTTTGTTTTCTGACATGTGAATGTCTCCTTTGTTTTTAAATTTGGGTAATAAAAAAACACACCCAAAGTCTGAATGTGTTAAATAA
>NZ_NPBF01000352.1 GCF_002272135.1 Virgibacillus sp. 7505
TCCCGACTAACCCTGAGCGGACGAGCCTTCCTCAGGAAACCTTGGGCTTTCGACGGATAGGATTCTCACCTATCTTTTCGCTACTCATACCGGCATTCTCACTTCCAAGCACTCCACCAGTCCTCACGATCTGGCTTCGCTGTCCTTGGAACGCTCCCCTACCCAATCCCATACGGGATTGCCATAGCTTCGGTGATACGTTTAGCCCCGGTACATTTTCGGCGCAGAG
>NZ_NPBF01000353.1 GCF_002272135.1 Virgibacillus sp. 7505
ATTGATTGAATTCAGGCAATGATGCAGATGGCATTGATGGCTGGTCGCTTTGCCTGTAATCTACGAAATTGCTAATCTGCCAATTGCCCTCTCATTGTTTGCATAACCGTCTTTTCGGGAAAAAGGCAGTATAAGGATGTACCAGGGAGGTTTAACAAACATGGGACTAACAGAGAAACAACTTGCTCATTTAAAACACCAATTGCTAGAAATGAAAGACGGGCTTGA
>NZ_NPBF01000354.1 GCF_002272135.1 Virgibacillus sp. 7505
GAGCTATAGTGGTGTGTCAAAAAGCCGATCAGCAAGCTCGACAATAGTACGATCACAAGAACAATGATTGGCGGCGTCATTCTTTCTGCAGGTCCTGTTACTTGCTCGCCGCTTATATCAACAGGGCTAGAAAGATGGTTATAGACATAGTCATTATGGTGCCCGTCTGACAGCGCGTTGCCAAGAATCGTGTGAATGTCCTCGTAAACAAGTTCAGTTGTTTGGACA
>NZ_NPBF01000355.1 GCF_002272135.1 Virgibacillus sp. 7505
CGTCTTGCAGACAGCACGCTCCTATAATTGCTTTGTTAAACACTAAAAAAGCCCGAGGGGCTTGTGCCTCGGGCTTTGTACGACTAGGCTAGTTCTAGGGCGATTTCCATCATGTTCGTGAACGAGGTTTCCCGCTCTTCAGCTGTTGTTTCTTCCTCTTTAAATATGTGGTCGCTTACCGTCAAAATGCAAAGCGCATTAACGCCGGCTTGGGCAGCATTCATATAC
>NZ_NPBF01000356.1 GCF_002272135.1 Virgibacillus sp. 7505
ATCTGATTGTTTGGAACCCGGATTTTTAGCCCTTTTAAATCCTCTGGTGTCAGAACCTCTTTCGTTGTCATGAGATGGCGCTCACCATAGAGTGTGTTTGTGGTTACAATCTCTAAACCCTCCTGCCTCAAGTCATCCTCAAGCGATTTAAACCAATCGGTTGTCGTCAAGTAGAATAAATCCTCTACGTCGTCTACTAGATATGGAGCCGTCATCACTCCAAGATCA
>NZ_NPBF01000357.1 GCF_002272135.1 Virgibacillus sp. 7505
ATCCGGCCATGGAAGATTTTTGTCTAGATATCGTCATTGGCAAAGGCCCAACTGCTAGATCGGTTCGATTAGATTTGCCGCCGTTTACGTTAGTGGGCGCGACAACGCGTGCAGGAATGCTCTCATCCCCATTACGCGACCGTTTTGGCGTAATGGCAAGGCTTGAGTATTACAAACCTGAAGAACTGGCTCAAATTGTGGAACGTTCCGCCACCGTTTTCCAAGCGA
>NZ_NPBF01000358.1 GCF_002272135.1 Virgibacillus sp. 7505
TGGCTGGCCTGTCCACGTTGCGTAGCGGCGGGCAATGGCAGAAGCGGAGGCCATCTCACTAAATGGCACAGCTGTTCTCTGAACAGGGTCAATGGATAAGAGTGTGTATCCTAATTCACCACCGAGGAGATCAAATCCCCGGTGCAACTGGCCATCTTTGATCAACGCTCCGCCAATGCCTGTGCCAATCACGATCACAGCCACATCCTTGCAGTCCACGCCGTTCC
>NZ_NPBF01000359.1 GCF_002272135.1 Virgibacillus sp. 7505
TTTCGATTTGTTGTCTGAACGCTTCCTCATTTAACTCTGGCGCTAAACGCTTGCCAATGCTAAAAATCGCTAAAGCCCGTTTTGCTGCAACAACATTTCCTGTAAAGTAAGCAGCAGCACGGTCGCATGTATACTCACATGAGCGACTATACGCTTGTGCTAAAAAGGGAATAAGCTTAGCTGGAGCAATAAGGACATTTTTCCACACATGATTGCGTTTAATGTGG
>NZ_NPBF01000360.1 GCF_002272135.1 Virgibacillus sp. 7505
GTTTACACCAGCATTGGCTAGTTTTTCTAACAACGTTGACACCTCTGGCTTTTGAAAATAGGAGACAATCGAGTCCGCCATTTTCTCGCCAATCTCATTTACGGCAAGCAATTGTTCAAACGTTGCCTCTTGGAGCCGTTCCATTGTTTCAAACTCATATGCTAGCGTCTTCGCTGCCTTGGCACCGACAAACCGGATGCCGAGCCCAAACAACAGCCGTTCAAGTG
>NZ_NPBF01000361.1 GCF_002272135.1 Virgibacillus sp. 7505
ATACCACACCTCACAACAATGCTCTAACTGCGGCGAAATTGTCCCCAAATCACTTGCTGTTCGTGTCCATCAATGTTCTTGCGGGTACATCGCAGATCGGGACGAAAATGCAGCCATTAACATATTGAAACTAGCTTTGCAAAACGTATCCTAGCTGCACCGATGTAATCAGGCCAGGAACTGGCCTTCAAGGAGGGACGAGGTTACGAGTCCCGATGATTTGAGAA
>NZ_NPBF01000362.1 GCF_002272135.1 Virgibacillus sp. 7505
ACCGATAAGGGGCCCTCTTATGTAGAGGTGTAAACGATGGACATGACAGAAATGAAGCAAGAACTAGTGGCGCTCGAGAAGCGACTATCTGATTTTAGGGGGTCTCTTTGACGTCGCAGAAAAGGAAGAGCGGATCGCGGAGTTAGAAGAAAAAATGGCTGATCCTGATTTTTGGAATGACCAGGAGCAAGCGCAAGCGATCATTAATGAAACAAATGGTTTAAAAG
>NZ_NPBF01000363.1 GCF_002272135.1 Virgibacillus sp. 7505
GCTAGTGGAGAATTTTTAGATTTGTATGAAATGGAGGAATGGCAGTTTGCATACAGAAGCTTTGAAATGGGGCATTTTAGGGACAGCTTCAATTGCAAAACGAGCAATTATCCCTGGAATCGCTGCATCCGAAAGCGGCGAAGTGGTAGCAATCGCGAGCCGTTCACTTGAAAAAGCGCAGGCATTTGCGGCTGAGCATGACATTAAAACAGCGTACGGTTCTTATG
>NZ_NPBF01000364.1 GCF_002272135.1 Virgibacillus sp. 7505
CCGGTTGGAAATGTGGGACGACAGGGCGGAAGCCGACTCGCGTTTCTAGCCATTCCGCTTTTTGTAACCCTGGGGCAACACTAAGAGCGTTGGCCAGTATCGTGTGCACACCCCCGGCAGTGACAGCTGTATTAAAGCGTGGATAATCCTCATGGGTTGTACCTGCAACGATACGGCCGTTCTCAAAAGCAAGCAAATAGGAATTTACAGGTGGCATGACTACTGGC
>NZ_NPBF01000365.1 GCF_002272135.1 Virgibacillus sp. 7505
TTCTGCCAGACATTGCTGTTTCTCTTAATCTAAGCGAAGCAGATGGCGGCTTTATTGGCGCACTTGCGTTTGCTTCCTACACGCTTGCGTTAGTTGCTTCTTCTCGTTTGATCCGTTATTTCGGGCAATACAGCATTATGTTGGCTGCTGGCATGAGTGCTATCGTCGGCATGCTTGGGATTGCGTTTTCGCCAAGCTTCCCTTTTTTGGCAACCGCCGTATTTAT
>NZ_NPBF01000366.1 GCF_002272135.1 Virgibacillus sp. 7505
ATAGCTACGTGTGTCTTCCCTAGAAATGTGCCCAAGAATATGGACATTGTTCGCTGCACTCGAGTTGGCATGGGCTTTAATTTCAATACCGCCATAACAACCCATAGAGTAATTGTTTGATAGAAGCACATGGCGACTTCCGTCATCGATCTCAATTCCATTTGCATTTCCTCTACTGTTAGGTTCATAGGCATAGCAATTGGAAATGGTGATGTATTCACTATGG
>NZ_NPBF01000367.1 GCF_002272135.1 Virgibacillus sp. 7505
TCAAACACGGCTTTGCGCATTTCTTCTGATACGCCATCGCCAATGTACTCAGACGGGACGGCAATGCGAAGCCCTTTTATTTCGCCTGTAAGCGACTCTCTGTATGGCGGAACTGGCAAGTCAGCAGAGGTTGAATCAGACGGGCAGTGGCCGGCAATCGCCTCAAGCAAATAGGCGTTGTCCTCGACCGTGCGCGTAATCGGCCCAATTTGATCAAGGGAAGAGG
>NZ_NPBF01000368.1 GCF_002272135.1 Virgibacillus sp. 7505
CAAAACTAGATAAGAAACATGTCCTGCCAGACATTTCATGCGGCCAAGCACCGGAGTGCTTGGACTTTGGCGTTGACTTACTCGTCAGATCCAGCTCCGGGAACCAGAAACTCCAGCCTAAGCGATAGCCCTGCAAGGGTAAAACCACCCTTTCCGGCCTCTCACTTATACTTGCGTTTCTAAGCGGTTCCCTCCGCTTTTCGTTTTAGTTAAGTCCTCGATCGA
>NZ_NPBF01000369.1 GCF_002272135.1 Virgibacillus sp. 7505
CGTTTTCTATTAGTCTAGGTCATTTAATCGACTTCTTGGTACCGCTCATAGGCGGCTTGCTGGATCGACATGTATTCTTCCAAGCCCATCGCTTCAACTTGGGCGACATAATCTTCCCATTCGCTTAGTGGTTTTCTGCCAGTGATGAAAGCGTCTTCTGTTTCGTTGATGAATGTTTCAAGGTCGGCGCCGACAGAATCACGGAATTGTTGCTCTTCTCTTGTGT
>NZ_NPBF01000370.1 GCF_002272135.1 Virgibacillus sp. 7505
CTCTTCGACTGACTCGGTTTGCGGAAAACTGTACTCGCGGCGTACGACTTGGTTATTGACATAAGTCGTATGGGTCGGATACACTTCTGGGATAATGACGACTTCCGTTTGTTCTACAACGCGGTGCTTTGTAGGGTGAATGATGGGATCACATTTTTTCACCTTTGTCGGAAGTGTTTCGTAGCAAGGGCGCTCAGGCTTTTTACAATCGCATGAGCCTTTCTT
>NZ_NPBF01000371.1 GCF_002272135.1 Virgibacillus sp. 7505
CTAACACGCGGCGCCACTTCGCCATTGGCCGTGCTCCGAATAAGCTAGCCGCCTCTTCCATCGACGGATCGACTTGAACCATCGCTGTATAGCTGCCCCGGACTTGCAACACCATAAACCGAGTGATATAGGCAATAAACAAAATCCCAATCGTTCCATACACGCCTGGATTCCAGCCAGGAATCGGCTCGAGCCACATAAAAATCATTGCCAGAGCAAGCACCA
>NZ_NPBF01000372.1 GCF_002272135.1 Virgibacillus sp. 7505
CCTCCTTACCAATGATATTAGTCCATCTCAAATTCTGTACGAAGCCGGTCTGCTAGTTTCTCTAAAGCTCCCTCTGCATCCACATCCCGGGTTTCATCCATGATCTGGTCGATCACAGGCTGAATGTTAGAGACAGCCTCTAACTTGTCTGGAAACATGCTTTGCACGACTGTGTTTTCTTCCATGATCGTCTGGAATGCTTCGACATTTTCTGGTACCCATTGG
>NZ_NPBF01000373.1 GCF_002272135.1 Virgibacillus sp. 7505
TAAAAGGACTCCATAGGAATCCCAGCCTGTTTACTTGGCTATAGCCTAAAGCTATATGGAGGGCGATCGATGGGAATTGAACCCACGAATGCCGGAGCCACAATCCGGTGCGTTAACCCCTTCGCCACGACCGCCATGATACATATGTTATGGCAGGGGTAGTAGGAGTTGAACCCACACCGACGGTTTTGGAGACCGTTGTTCTACCATTAAACTATACCCCTG
>NZ_NPBF01000374.1 GCF_002272135.1 Virgibacillus sp. 7505
CTTGTTACAGAGTTTGGTAGGGAACGGGTTATTGATACACCGATTGCAGAACACGGTTATTTTGGTGCAGCGGTAGGAGCAGCCGCGACAGGTCTTCGTCCGATTGCGGAGCTTATGTTCAATGATTTTATTGGCTTTGCGTTAGATCCGATTTTAAACCAAGGAGCGAAAATGCGTTATATGTTTGGCGGAAAAGCGAAAATGCCGCTTACTGTCCGAACCGT
>NZ_NPBF01000375.1 GCF_002272135.1 Virgibacillus sp. 7505
TCCAAAGGTACAAGCGAAGCGGACGTTTGGGCGGATTGTCGTCGAACTAAACGGCACCGACCATGAGCCAGTTGCTGCAGCACTAGCCAATGTATTTGGCATTCAATCATACAGCCTTGCCTTAAGAGTGGAGAATGAGTTAGAAGCCATGCAAAAAGGGGCACTCTTTATGCTTACCGAGCATCCAGATGCTAAAACGTTTAAAGTCTCTGCTAGGCGGGCAT
>NZ_NPBF01000376.1 GCF_002272135.1 Virgibacillus sp. 7505
GGAAGACGACACAGCTGATGATCACAAAGGCAAAGGAAAAACAGGCGAGTTAGCAGAACAAGTGTTGCAAGCGATGGGTGGAAAAAACAATATTGCTCATCTTGACGCCTGCATTACGCGATTGCGTGTATCGGTAAATGATATTAAAGCAGTCGACAAAGACGAACTGAAGGCGCTTGGTGCAGCTGGAGTGCTAGAAGTAGGCAACAACATCCAAGCCATTT
>NZ_NPBF01000377.1 GCF_002272135.1 Virgibacillus sp. 7505
AACAAGCGTATCCGCAAGTGTCGATTCAGGAAATCTATATTCCTTATGCTCCTTCTGCAGTGCCCCGCGATGCCGCGTTTGTACTGACAACATCCAAGGAGCTCAAGACACAGCATAAGACATTGTATATTGAAGGCGATTTCATCACAAAAGAAGACATTGCCCGCATTAAGGAATGCTTAACTTACGGGATTTTGCAGGCACGCGTTACTGAAGATTGCTTT
>NZ_NPBF01000378.1 GCF_002272135.1 Virgibacillus sp. 7505
TGATGAGGAACGAAAAGAAGTCGCGCAAATCATTTACGATGAATCGCTACGTATGGGCAGGCTCGTCAATGAGCTTCTCGATTTGGCACGTATGGAAGCAGGCTATATTGACTTGAAACGGGAAGAAGTGGATCTCGATTCTTATTTAGAACGGATTACCCGCAAGTTTGCAAGCTTTGCCCGCGACTATGATGTAACAGTCGAATTGGCCAAGCCAGGAAGAG
>NZ_NPBF01000379.1 GCF_002272135.1 Virgibacillus sp. 7505
AATGTGTTATTTAAAGTGTCTTATCCAGCTGAATTCCACGCGCAAACGGCAGCTGAAGCGGCAGTCACGTTACATGAGTCAGTCCGTGACCGTCTGGATGAGATTGACCGTATTGAAATCCATACCCATGAATCGGCAATCCGCATCATTGACAAAAAAGGGCCGCTTTACAATCCTGCTGATCGGGATCATTGTTTGCAATACATTACAGCAATTGGCCTGTT
>NZ_NPBF01000380.1 GCF_002272135.1 Virgibacillus sp. 7505
GAGCTGAAGGAAACAGGAGCGTCATCGTTGCTAAATGAATTGGCACAACAATTGCCGGCAGGATTATTGCCGCTTCTAACGATTCCTGGACTTGGTGGCAAAAAGGTTGGCAAGCTTTACCGAGAACTTGGCATTACTGACGCAGAAAGCTTGCTTCAGGCAGCCAAAGCCGGGCAAATTCGCGCGCTTGCAGGATTTGGCAAAAAATCAGAAGACAACATGAT
>NZ_NPBF01000381.1 GCF_002272135.1 Virgibacillus sp. 7505
TTGAAGGATTCCTTAGGAATCCCAGCCTGTTTACTTGGCTATAGCCTAAGCTATATAGAGGGCGATCGATGGGAATCGAACCCACGAATGCCGGAGCCACAATCCGGTGCGTTAACCACTTCGCCACGACCGCCATGATGAGTATGTTATGGCAGGGGTAGCAGGATTTGAACCCACATTTACGGTTTTGGAGACCGTTGCTCTACCATTGAACTATACCCCTA
>NZ_NPBF01000382.1 GCF_002272135.1 Virgibacillus sp. 7505
CGACATCGTATGAGGTGCTTCAAACCGTCCCTGGTCTTGGAGATGCGACCATCACCGACCTGTTAGCGGAAACTGGTGATCTAACCAACTATGAGCATCCACGCCAACTTCTTAAATTAGCGGGACTCACGTTAAAAGAAAGCTCATCTGGCCAGCACACGGGTCAAAAACGAATCTCCAAACGAGGCAGACGCCGCTTGCGAGCGCTCTTGTTTCGGGTGAT
>NZ_NPBF01000383.1 GCF_002272135.1 Virgibacillus sp. 7505
AATTGAAGAAGCGATGGTCACGGTTATGAGAGCGCCGAGGACCTATACACGTGAAGACATTGTGGAAATCAATTGCCACGGCGGGCTTGTGTCTGTCAACCGTGTGCTTCAAGCTGTGCTGGCAAAGGGAGCTCGATTGGCTGAGCCGGGAGAATTCACAAAGCGCGCTTTCTTGAATGGCCGTATTGATTTGTCGCAAGCAGAAGGCGTCATCGACTTAATC
>NZ_NPBF01000384.1 GCF_002272135.1 Virgibacillus sp. 7505
TTTTGGGATAAGTTTTTAGGAGATATTGAGCCATTAAAGATAGCTGAAAAAGCACCAGATCAAACAATTGAGAGGAAAATGTCTTGGCTAGATCATAGTGTACAAAAAAGCTTTGCAGCGGTTTTTTATGCCAATGGTAGCGATCTAGATAAGGTTGGCGAATTTATAAATGAAGGCTTGCAAAAGCTTGATGATAATGACTTGCTGATGATTGAGGATTATA
>NZ_NPBF01000385.1 GCF_002272135.1 Virgibacillus sp. 7505
AATGTGAACCCGGTGTGGCTGGGAATGATTTGCCTTGCTGCTTGCAGCACAGGCTTTCTGTTCCCTTCCCAGTCTGTAGGGACAATGATGACGTATGCTCTCGGTTACTATACAAGCCAGGAACTATTAAAAGTAGGAGCGATCCTAACGTTATCGGTCATTGTCATAACCCTTCTGGCTGCATTTCTTTATTGGCCGCTTATTGGCTTGCCAGTTCATTAAG
>NZ_NPBF01000386.1 GCF_002272135.1 Virgibacillus sp. 7505
GAGGAGGCCTTCTTGAATGAAAATGAAGTGGATGGCGATGTTATCGGCACTTGCCATTCTCTCTGCCTGTGCAGGAGATACAGAAACATCGAAACAAAAAACGGATAATGAGACAAATGAAAATCAGGAAACGGCATTAGAAAGCGATAAAAAGGAGCACAATCAACTGTCTGGAGAAGAAGGGGAGGCGGAAACGGTTGAAGCGATAACAGCAGACTCCGTT
>NZ_NPBF01000387.1 GCF_002272135.1 Virgibacillus sp. 7505
CTCCTTAAGTCCGTGATGTGGTTACCGGATACACAACTTGTACCCTCCCACTCAAAAAGACGGATGCACATGCATCCGACAAGCATAGTGAAATCTATACTAAACATTGAAATTCTATCACCAATACCGCCAAGAAGCAAGGTTTTTTAAGAAATCTTTTCAACTTGACCGAACTCAAGCTCCACTGGCGTTTCGCGCCCGAACATATTCACATGGACTTTCA
>NZ_NPBF01000388.1 GCF_002272135.1 Virgibacillus sp. 7505
CAATTCCAAACGGTTAATAATGCTTAATTGCCTGTACACGTCGCCGTCTAACCTAAATGGCTTTTCCATAAGAATCCCCCTCCTGCTTCAAAATTGGGTTTATGTGTTTATACCCTTAACCATGAAAATAAAACATTGTCCTACGTTATTAGTTGACCGTTACCCTTTTAGCAAAAAATTGACTTTTATATTTAATTGGAGTAAGATTAGCTCACTAAAAAAC
>NZ_NPBF01000389.1 GCF_002272135.1 Virgibacillus sp. 7505
GCATTGAAGCGTGAACAGGGAATGCAGACAGGTGATACGGTTGTGTACGCCTACCGTTCACAAGTGTTTGTGACCCGTTCCCACGTTGCCTTTGTCAGAGGTGTGGCAAACGGCAAGCCGGTTATTGTCCATCAGCAAAAAAGGGGGATGTAGCTATATGGGAAAAGCAACGTTGCTCGTGTTGGATGGTTTTGGTGTTGGCGCAATGGCAGATTGCCGTGAA
>NZ_NPBF01000390.1 GCF_002272135.1 Virgibacillus sp. 7505
AATCGTTGTGTCTGTCACAGCTAACACCACATCCGTTGCCGTCAATGTTTCGCCTCCAAAAGAGCGCGCTTCCTGCAATAAGCGATAGCCGACTGAATCAGGGCCAACCGTGATTGCTCCCTGTTCGTCTATACGGATGATTGTTCCGCCTCCTAAGCCAACTGAGAGAATATCTGGCATGCGGAAGTTGGTGCGGATGCCGCCGACATCAACGGCAATGGC
>NZ_NPBF01000391.1 GCF_002272135.1 Virgibacillus sp. 7505
CTGCTTTTGATAAATGGGTTCGTCAATACCAAACAAGTGGCGCATTCACCGAGAAAGAAAATCGTACGCCTGAACAAGAAGAGCTGATCCGCCTACGAAAAGAAAACCAGAAGCTCGCTATGGAAAATGATATTTTAAAGCAAGCGGCGCTGATCATGGGACGAAAATAGACGTGATCCGTCAAAATCGCGGGATCTACCCAGTGGCTGCCATGTGTGCGAT
>NZ_NPBF01000392.1 GCF_002272135.1 Virgibacillus sp. 7505
ATCGAAAGGTACGGATTGGGACGTGTAGACATTTGCAGTGTCGTAAAGCCCAACGCTTCGTAAAATGCGGCTTGTTCCTTAATGGATTGGCAAGGCATGATTGGAATGATTCGATTCACGGCAGTTCATCTCCCCTTTAGAATATCCATTTACTCATTCTGCAATCTCATCATACTACATTCATGCAAATGGTAATGTTCACTCCTTATTGTACGTATACCG
>NZ_NPBF01000393.1 GCF_002272135.1 Virgibacillus sp. 7505
AAGTCGGACCGGACGGACAATCGATTAAAAAAGAACAGATCGAATACTTACAAAAAGAATTTACGTACAGGGGCATGGAGTCTGCTGCAAAAGTGTATATTATCTCCCACGTGGACAAAATGACCGCCAGCGCTGCAAATAGTTTATTGAAGTTTCTGGAAGAGCCACAAGGCCAAACATTGGCGATCCTTTTGACGGAAAACGGTGCAAGCATCTTGCCGA
>NZ_NPBF01000394.1 GCF_002272135.1 Virgibacillus sp. 7505
CTTCTGTTTTCTTGTTGTTGTCTTTTTCGTCATCGAGACGCCTCAATTCGCCGACGTACTATACGTTGTCACGGTGTTTTATATTGCTTTTGTATTGGAGGGAGAACGTGAAGCTTGTTTCGGTACAAGCGGGGCGTTGTTGCTCGGGAGCATGGCGGCGATTTGGGCCATATCTACCCATTCCTTAACGCTGCAATTTGCTTGTTTAGGCGTATCCATGTT
>NZ_NPBF01000395.1 GCF_002272135.1 Virgibacillus sp. 7505
GTATGTTTCGATTGCTGGAACCGTTTGTACAGCGATTTACTTAGTTGTTTTAATTATCCGTTATCGAAAAGAAAACGCATCAAGTTCAAGAGTGGTCGTTTCTATCGCCCGGCCACTACGCTATATGGCGTGGCTTCTTGGCTACATTGCCTTCATTTATCTTGTAGGCATGTTGATTGCCACTTCTCTGTTTCTCGTCGCTTTCTTGATGTTTGAATCGAA
>NZ_NPBF01000396.1 GCF_002272135.1 Virgibacillus sp. 7505
GCAAATGCAGTCAAAATTAATGTGACCTCTTGCATGATGAGACCAATTAAAGCTGGAATATTAAATTCCATACTGTCCATGGAAGGATTATAAAACACCTGTGTTTCATGCTTTAATGGGCTATTAGGAACTTCTGCTCCACTCCGGACCAATTGTTCCGTCTGAACTGTCTGTGCATAGTTTAGCAAAAGCGACTCGCTTCGGAACAACGCCTCTTGTGCA
>NZ_NPBF01000397.1 GCF_002272135.1 Virgibacillus sp. 7505
TAAAAGTATGTGCCCGTTTTTTCTTGACGGTACGAAGCTTTTAATTCTACCGGATTTCCCCAAGAAATTACAAAATGCTTGCCTGTAAAATATGCTATACTGATACTATTGCAAACTAAGTGTAGAATCGACTCGAACGATAGAAGAACCGCTACAGTGACCATAGGAGGAGAGCATCTTGAAAAAAGTAATTACGTACGGAACGTTTGATTTGCTCCATTG
>NZ_NPBF01000398.1 GCF_002272135.1 Virgibacillus sp. 7505
ATACACAACTATCCCTCTCCAGGCTATTACATTTTTTACAGGAGGTCTATCTCAGTGAAGGGAAATCATTTCCAAAAGCGCCACTGCTTTTAAGGATGCCCATGCTTTAGTATAATGGAAAGCACGGACAAGGAAGGAGAGAGAAAAATGGAACGTTATAAAGCGTTAACGATTGCCGGCTCAGATACAAGCGGTGGTGCCGGCATCCAAGCGGACTTGAAG
>NZ_NPBF01000399.1 GCF_002272135.1 Virgibacillus sp. 7505
ATTTTTTCACGTGAGAATATCCTCCCTCAATAAAGTTTAATTTTCTTTCGAATACTCACGTATTCTTAGAATTTCATATACAAGCTAACCAGCTGCCCCCCCCCCACTAGATAACATGCCTTGGATATAGTTAGCACAAATTTTAATTTTTTACAGGGCGTGGACCATCCTAACGCCCAAACTGGATGTGTTTGGAAATTAGAGTATGACCGTGCTTCGTCGA
>NZ_NPBF01000400.1 GCF_002272135.1 Virgibacillus sp. 7505
AAGTAACAGTGCTAGCGCCTAAAGCATTGCTGCCAGCGATAAAGGCAGTGTTGAAAGGAAATGGAGTAGACGATACCCATGTCTTTTGGCAAGAAATAAAAGATGCCTATATGTACGAAGGCTGCGGCGGGATCGAGCTTGTACCTGTACAAGTGCAGCATGCTGAAAATCTGCTTTGCTTTGGCTACGAAATCAACACGAAAGGCAACCATATTTACTAT
>NZ_NPBF01000401.1 GCF_002272135.1 Virgibacillus sp. 7505
CCTGCCAACTTACACTTTTCAACTGTTCCAATTCTCGGCAACCTTGACCGCTAATATCAACATTGACACCCATATCAGCACGACCAGCATAGTTAAAAGATATATGACCATATCGCAAAGCAGATGCATAACCATTTTGGCCAGTCGTTTCACGAAAGTCCACGTCAGAAAGACCAAACACTTCTATAATTTTGCGCGGATCTTGTGCGCCAACGAAAGTG
>NZ_NPBF01000402.1 GCF_002272135.1 Virgibacillus sp. 7505
TACAATTTAAGCGTTGCCATCATTGGGAACATCGGCTACACTAAATTGTAAGAGGTGTGGCAATGAACGTATACGAGCAAATGAAAGAAGCGATTATAACTGGCCGCTACAAACAAGGGGAGCGCCTAACAGAGGAAGCGCTTACAATTGACTGGAATGTGAGCAGGACGCCTATTCGCAGCGCATTAAAGCAGCTTGAATTTGACGGGCTAGTCCAACCG
>NZ_NPBF01000403.1 GCF_002272135.1 Virgibacillus sp. 7505
ATCCTGTTACATGGACGAAACCGCTTGAATTCGGGGATGAATATGACATTCACGTTAACAATGGAAGGTTGCTTGAACATTTCCATGAAGGCAATCTGACGTATAAATCGAAAGCGATCAGCGGAAAAACGCCAGAAGTATTTTTAGAAGTATCGAAGGAACTTGCTAAAGACCGGGGCATTACGGACGGAACAAAAGTACGGCTTACATCGCCATATGGC
>NZ_NPBF01000404.1 GCF_002272135.1 Virgibacillus sp. 7505
GGGCTATACAGGACGTAACAAAATTTTAAAATTTGTCGGCTGTTACCATGGACATGGCGACTCAATGTTAATTAAAGCAGGTTCTGGTGTGGCAACACTGGGCCTCCCTGATAGTCCAGGTGTTCCAGAAAGTGTAGCCCAAAATACATTGACGGTGCATTACAATGATTTAGAGAGCGTCCGCTATGTATTTGAGACGTTTGGAGATGATTTGGCAGCCG
>NZ_NPBF01000405.1 GCF_002272135.1 Virgibacillus sp. 7505
CTGGACATTATTTGGAATTGTTTGGGGTATTGCCGTTGTCGGCGTTATCTTTAAAGTCTTTTACGTTAAGAAGTTTTTAGTGCTTTCGACGGTCATGTATGTGGCAATGGGCTGGATTGCTGTGTTTGCAATGGGTCCGATTATGTCAACCCTGCCTAGTGGAGGCATATGGCTGTTGGTGCTTGGTGGGATTTTTTATACCGCTGGGACGATTTTTTATG
>NZ_NPBF01000406.1 GCF_002272135.1 Virgibacillus sp. 7505
TAATGGCCTCCTCACGGATGTAGCACGATTTTTCCTATTTTATCAAGTAACCGAATCTTTTACTAGCTACCAACCGTAACTAAATCAACTGTGTTTTATGAGGAGGCAAAACAATGACGATTCCATGGTGGGTACTCATCCCCCTTGCAGCAATTCTGGTACCAGTCATTACCAAACATCTTGAAAGCCGCTCTCGTTTACGAGAACTAGAAATGCGCCAA
>NZ_NPBF01000407.1 GCF_002272135.1 Virgibacillus sp. 7505
CTCTAAAGGAGCAGAAAGGCTTTCTCTTTAAGCTGTTTTCTAAAAACGAAGCAATCATACACGAGCTATCCCATAATATGGAGAAAACGCCGATGACCAATACAGAGGAAAGAGTTGTCGGGAGCTTGATCCATATGCATTGCAACCGCTTGCTCGGCACAGACCGTGATAGGGAGAAAAAAGCAATGGCGTTTGTGCGCCAAATTATTGAAAGTCAAAAG
>NZ_NPBF01000408.1 GCF_002272135.1 Virgibacillus sp. 7505
GACGGAAATAACCCCTTCATCCGTATATTTGACCGCATTATGCAATAAATTGTAAACAATTTGAACGAGCCGACTTTCATCAGCGATGACAGGCGGGAAGTCTTCAGCAATTTGATTGACCATTTTAATAGGCTTGACTTCCGTGCTGTATTGCAGCATGTCAAGGACGCCAGTGACAATAGGTTGAATCGCTATCGCTTTTTTCTGTAGACGTAGGGATC
>NZ_NPBF01000409.1 GCF_002272135.1 Virgibacillus sp. 7505
GCAGCAAATCGGCAACTACTTGCCGACCGTTGGAAAAAAGCGGTTGCGATGGAGGGAAGGCCGACTGAAGAAATAAGCGCCGATGCTCGTTCTATCCCTCGACCACTTTGGTTTGGAACAACATTAAAGGCGATGATTGTGATTGGCTTTCTTACTTTATGGCAGGGCGTAACTGTAGAGCGTCCTTCTAGTTATGGTAGCAAAACAGAGATGACCTTTT
>NZ_NPBF01000410.1 GCF_002272135.1 Virgibacillus sp. 7505
GAAGGCAATTGGCCGCGGGACTTTCGCCTTGATCCAACCGAATCAATAGTTGTTGCTTCTAACCAAGAATCAGGGGATTTAACCGTCTATTCCCGAAACAAAGATACAGGCAAACTCAGCCTGCACAAAGCCAATATTTCTGTGCCATATCCTGTTTGTGTAGCATTTTTAAGCACACCGCTTTAAACAAAAAAAACGCTTGACCCACACGTGTGGGTCA
>NZ_NPBF01000411.1 GCF_002272135.1 Virgibacillus sp. 7505
ACCACGTTTTTGGTTATGTGCAATTATTAATGAGTGACAAAACGTACCAAGAGTTAACAAAGGACGAACAGCAAGCGGTTATGGAAGCGGCTGAAGAAGCGCGTATGTACCAAAATGAAATCGTTTCCGCAGAAGAAGAGAGCGCTTTGCAAATGATGCTCGATGAAGGTGTCGAGCAAATCGAAGTCGATCAAGAGCCGTTTCGTGAGGCTGTTCAACC
>NZ_NPBF01000412.1 GCF_002272135.1 Virgibacillus sp. 7505
AGGACGCAAACTTCCTCCATATCGTCCAAGACGATGATGGCTTATTTGAGGAAGGGCTGGCAAACAATGCAGTATGGAATGATTTGAATTTTGTAAAGGAGGGCCGGGTTTATGCCCTTGGCGGTGACACGTGGCCGTACGGTGGCCCTCTGTCGGCAATGACGTTGATCGACCGCACCGTTGAAGCATTAGACCAGTAAGTGATGAATGAACAAGGCAA
>NZ_NPBF01000413.1 GCF_002272135.1 Virgibacillus sp. 7505
GGCGACAAGGCGGTGGCCGCGGCGAACCAAATCAAGTGCAGTCTCGCTTTTGCCAACGCCGCTTCCGCCTGTAATCAGCACGCCAATCCCATAAATGTCAACAAGCACGCCATGGACAGCGGTCACAGGCGCCAATTCGCTTTCCAAGAAATTGGTGACTCGACTGCTCAGTTGCGTTGTCGTTAATGTCGAACGCAAAACAGGCACTCCACGTTTATCG
>NZ_NPBF01000414.1 GCF_002272135.1 Virgibacillus sp. 7505
AGGCGAAGGTGATCTCTGTCCCTTTAGTCGATGGAGGGGAAGGGTTTACAGAAACGATGGTAGCGTGGACGGCCGGCACATTGCATTCAGTGGAGGTGACCGGACCAATAAACCAACAAGTGACAGCGATATTTGGTTTTTTGGGCACTCGTGAGAAACGTACGGCTGTGATTGAAATTGCTCAAGCTGCGGGGTTGAAACTCGTACCGAAAGAGAAGAG
>NZ_NPBF01000415.1 GCF_002272135.1 Virgibacillus sp. 7505
GTAAGAAAGGTGGATGTTTCCAATGGCAACAACAATATTGGCGGAAAAACAAGAGATTTTAACGGCATTGGATCAACGGGATAAGGAACTTCGAGAGCTGGCGCTCATGATTCATGCCAACCCAGAACTGTCTTTTAAAGAATACAAAGCAGCAGAATGGTTATCTGCTTATTTAGAAAAAGAAGGTTTCCAAGTAGAACGGGGCGTTGCTGGCTTAGAG
>NZ_NPBF01000416.1 GCF_002272135.1 Virgibacillus sp. 7505
ATGCCATCATTGAAGTGGCGCAAAGAGGCGTCCTCGTTTCCTTAATCCTCCCTGAAAAAGCAGATCATCCCCTTGTTCAACACGGGGCTACTCCTTATGTGATTGAAGCCCTGCAGGCAGGCGTGCTCGTTTACCATTATTATCGAGGATTTTACCATGTTAAAGCCGTAGTAGCTGATCAATCTGCATGTTTAGTGGGGACGCCGAATATCGATAAACG
>NZ_NPBF01000417.1 GCF_002272135.1 Virgibacillus sp. 7505
GTTTATACGTTAACCATCTATGAAGCTTCTATCGCAATCACAGATGGCCATATTGTTGGCATTGGCGATTATAAAGAAGGCAAAACAGTGATTGATGCCCAAGGCAAATATGTATGCCCTCCGCTTATTGATGGCCACGTCCATATTGAATCGGCGATGGTTCGCCCTGAAGATTTTGCTAGTGTCCTTGTTCCAAAAGGCGTGCTTACGGCGATTGCCG
>NZ_NPBF01000418.1 GCF_002272135.1 Virgibacillus sp. 7505
GAATGAACGGCTCGTATTTGTCTACTGTAGAACTTGCTCAACATGTTTGGTATACGCTTTTCTTACCCTTTCGTCGCGCCAGAAGACAAGCCTGTAATCAAATAACGCTGCAAAAATAAGAATACAGCGGCGATTGGCACCGCAATGAGTACAGAACCTGCAGCAAAGCGTGTAAAGTTGTTTGCAAATTGATCACTGACAAAATTGAACAATCCTAACG
>NZ_NPBF01000419.1 GCF_002272135.1 Virgibacillus sp. 7505
TCCGCGATGTTTCATATGAAATTCTTCAAATGGTGGACCCTGCAGGACTCGAACCTGCGACCGATCGGTTATGAGCCGATAGCTCTAACCAACTGAGCTAAGGGTCCGGTTTAAGTATGAAAGGGCGATTGATGGGGATTGAACCCACGAATGCCGGAGCCACAATCCGGTGCGTTAACCACTTCGCCACAACCGCCATGACTTAAATAAAATTATATGG
>NZ_NPBF01000420.1 GCF_002272135.1 Virgibacillus sp. 7505
GGACTGGCGATGTAAAATACCATTTAGGGGCCGACCGGCAAATTAGCGACGACAAAAGCGCGCAAACGATTGTGTCCCTTGCTAACAACCCAAGCCATTTGGAGTTTGTTTCGCCGATTGTTGAAGGATATGCAAGGGCAGCCCAAGAGGATCGCAGCAGCAAAGGCGAACCTAAGCAAGACACAACGAGGGCTTATTCGATCCTTATCCATGGCGATG
>NZ_NPBF01000421.1 GCF_002272135.1 Virgibacillus sp. 7505
CGTGCTTTTTCTAAACAAGACGGTTATTGCCCATGGGCCGACGGAAGAAGTGTATACCGCTGCTAATATTGAAAAAACATATGGCGGCGCGATCCACTTCATGAAAGGGGATGGGCGCAATGTCAGTGCTATCATCCATTAACTTTCAATGGGTCCTCGTTAGTGCGATTTTGCTCGGTGTCGCCTCAGGCATGTTCGGCACGCTAGCTTACTGGAAAA
>NZ_NPBF01000422.1 GCF_002272135.1 Virgibacillus sp. 7505
TTTTAACCGATGAAGATAAGCTTGCGGCGTTTAAAGCTGCTTTTGACGAGCGTGGTATAACGATTAGCGCCCTTAGTTGTCATGGCAATGGGCTACATCCTAATCCGCAAGTGAGCAACGCCCATGACCGTGTGTTCGAACACACTGTACAATTGGCTGCAAGGCTAGGTGTAGACACTGTTGTTACCTTCTCTGGTTGTCCAGGCGAGTCGGAACATT
>NZ_NPBF01000423.1 GCF_002272135.1 Virgibacillus sp. 7505
GACAATGTGGCCCCGTTCAGACATATAAAGCCAACTCGTCTCTCCAAAACGACGATGGCAAATCGTTGGTTCGTCATGCAGCTCCTTTTTAACATCTAATTGAGTATCAACAGCAAATTGAATCGCATTTTCCGTCATTCCCATAAAATAAGGGTATGTGCAGAGAAATGCTTCATCGGTTGTCGTCTGAGGTCCTTGATTAACGATCACTTGGTACC
>NZ_NPBF01000424.1 GCF_002272135.1 Virgibacillus sp. 7505
GGGCTTCCATCGACTGCTCTTTACATCGTTGTTGCGGTAACAGCAGCTCCAGCATTAGTTGAAGCAGGGGTAAATCCAATTGCCGCCCATTTCTTTGTCTTCTGGTTTGGGGCATTGTCCAACATAACTCCGCCTGTAGCTTTAGCGTCCTATACTGCCGCCGGTATTGCCAGAGCAGATGCAATGAAAACATCGTGGACGTCTGTGAGGCTAGCATT
>NZ_NPBF01000425.1 GCF_002272135.1 Virgibacillus sp. 7505
CGTAAACATAACGGATGTTATTCGTGCATCCAACATCCTCGAAGTTGCCGTCGACAATAGCAAAAATCATACGGTATATCCCCAAAAAGCTGATTTCACATTCTATGGGGGAATTTACCGTGATGTGTTTATGATCACTGTGCCGTCGACTCATTTTGAACTGGGCTATTACGGAGGAACAGGCATAAAAGTGACACCCAAGGTAGAGGACAGGAATG
>NZ_NPBF01000426.1 GCF_002272135.1 Virgibacillus sp. 7505
GGACCACCCGCGCAAAAAAGAGCAGCACTCTCGCTGCTCGATGTCTATTCTCCCCTTCATCTATCACATCGTCTTCAACATGAAATCCCCTAATAGAGCTATTAGAAGGTTTTAATGTTTATATTCAATTAACGTTTCCCTTAGTTTAATGAACGCGGAATGGAAAAGCCCTGATCCCCCTTTCTCCTAAAAGCAGCCATCTGCATCCGATCTAATTC
>NZ_NPBF01000427.1 GCF_002272135.1 Virgibacillus sp. 7505
GCATAGGAGGGTTTGGTTATGAGTACAAAATCAAAGAACTCTATTGAAATGCAATTGTTGAACGGTTTTGTCATTCTAGTCGGTTTAATGCTTATCTTTTCAGTGGGTCATAATTTATATGTGGGGGAGTTTAACTGGACATTGCTAATATTTTTAGCAGCTATTTTTGCTTGGGTCGTATTTTGGAGAGGTTTTCGAAAAAGGAGAAGTGAGTAATA
>NZ_NPBF01000428.1 GCF_002272135.1 Virgibacillus sp. 7505
AGCAAAGGCAGCCCAATTGATCGAGGAAGCACAAGCACAAGCGACGGCAATCGAAAAAAAGATGGAAAGCAAACAAGCGGAGCTAGAGCAACAATGGGAAAAAGCGCGCTTGAAAGCAGAACAAGAAGGGTATGATGCTGGCTTTACAGCGGGTGAAAGCCAAGCAAAAGCGATTTACGAGTCAACGATTGCGGAAGCGAAACAAGTGCTAGAAGAGG
>NZ_NPBF01000429.1 GCF_002272135.1 Virgibacillus sp. 7505
GGCGTTGCCTGTCAGGAGCGCTTCGCTAGATCCAGCTTGCAAGCCAAATGGGGGATCGACCGCCACTTCACTCCATTGGACCATTCCTGTCCGCATCAATGTTGCGCCGACGCCCATTGCCACTAAAATCGAAGCGTACTCAAACAACGTATACCTTGGCTTTTCACTTGGGTTGCCTAAAACAACTTGTCCGTATTTGGAATAAGCTAACCATATC
>NZ_NPBF01000430.1 GCF_002272135.1 Virgibacillus sp. 7505
CTTCTGCGATATACAACAGACTTAATCCAATCGCCGGCATATCGTAAGTTATTACGGCCATCTGCTGTAACATCAAGTTAAAGGAGCCGATTATTAACCCTCCGGTTAGCGCAAATAACAATACATAGCGGATAAACACTTTATTTTTTGCAATTGTAAAGCCGACTTTCAATTCTTTTATGAAATGGCGTTCTTTCGGTTTTAATTTTTCATCTTT
>NZ_NPBF01000431.1 GCF_002272135.1 Virgibacillus sp. 7505
TGCCAATTTCGGTATTATAAATCGTACGTCGTTTCGACCACATTGTGTAAGGCACAACATATAAAAAGAGGCCGAGAAAACCAAACAATGCTGCGCGGGGCGAAGCGACTCCGAGAAGCAACAACCCAAGCAATGATAAAGATATGCCAAGCACTAACGCATTGGCAGGCTGCATCCTGCCTGTTACCGTCGGCCGGTTTTTCGTCCGGTCCATAAT
>NZ_NPBF01000432.1 GCF_002272135.1 Virgibacillus sp. 7505
ATGGGGATGGCACAATACCAACGGGTCTTTCGTTCAATGAAGGTCGCTAGGCAGCCTTTGCTTTTTCCACGACCCGATACGACCGTGTCTAGTTCCCAATGGCCAAATGTCTCTCGTTTTCGGATCTCTTTAGGCCTCTGCTTAATCGAAGTACCAACGGTGAAGCGCCCCCGGGTTTCATAGGGTTTTTGGCTTTTCCCTTTACGACGCAGTACAG
>NZ_NPBF01000433.1 GCF_002272135.1 Virgibacillus sp. 7505
TCCATACCTTATCAACTACTCTTAACTTAAATGAGCCAGCCCCGCACTTGCAGCGCCCGACTGGTGTCTTTTTCTCAGGGGCGGGAGCAGGGCCGTATCTCTGCTCCCTCACCGCGTCAGCCCACTTACGGCGTGCCATTAGTATCCATTCGCTTGCCTTTCGTGATTAATCTTGTTCTTTGATAGGTAAGCCGCTTCTATCTCTTCCCAGCTAAAA
>NZ_NPBF01000434.1 GCF_002272135.1 Virgibacillus sp. 7505
CGATGACGGCGGTCGATTGGTTCGCCCAGTTAAAGTACTGCCACAGCATTGTGAAATCTACTGTCGTTAAGATGATGGACGTAATGAACAATGGCGCGGCAATCCAAATGCGGTTCATCACTTTCTTTTGTGGCACGTTGATATAATCTGCAATAATCATTCGTGCACTACGGAAAGCGGTGTCGCCAGATGTAATCGGCAAAATGATGACGCCGAG
>NZ_NPBF01000435.1 GCF_002272135.1 Virgibacillus sp. 7505
ATTGGCTGCTCTTTATCTGGCCGCTTAAGTGTGGATTCGTTTATTCAAAAACATTTCTTAAGCCGTTCTACATTCTTCCGTAAGCTCCATAAAATCAAACCTTTGCTTCATGCTTTCCATCTACGATTTGAGCCGAGGACGTTTAAACTTATTGGCAAAGAACATCATATCCGCATTTTTTATTTTTGCTTTTTTTGGGAAGTGACCGGAAGTGGAA
>NZ_NPBF01000436.1 GCF_002272135.1 Virgibacillus sp. 7505
GCATGAAAACATCAATGTTAAAAAACAAATTGAAAGCAATAGGCCCAGGGGCGATTGTCACAGCTTCCTTTATTGGTCCTGGCACCGTTACAACTGCGACAAGGGCAGGAGCTTCCTTTGGCTTCGCCCTTCTTTGGGCAGTCATTTTTTCGATTATTGCCACAATCATCTTACAAGAAATGAGTGCCCGCCTCGGCATTATTACCCAAAAAGGGC
>NZ_NPBF01000437.1 GCF_002272135.1 Virgibacillus sp. 7505
GCCTCCAATTGCCCATTTAAGGCGATAATCGCGGGCAGGGCAATTGTTGATGTGATGATATAGTTGGCGGTGGTAGGTGAACCCATCCCAAGAATAATCGAAGTGATCATCGTGAACACAAGTGTCAACAAAAGTTGAATGTCGACAGAAGTAGTTAAAGTGCCAGCCATGTTTACAATGCCGTTGCCAAGCTTAAGGCCTAATCCCGTTTTGGTG
>NZ_NPBF01000438.1 GCF_002272135.1 Virgibacillus sp. 7505
ACGAGCCGCCGCGCTGCCGCAATTAAGAAAGCCATCTCAGCAGGCAAGCATATTTATTGCGAAAAACCAACGGCGACAAGCTTAGACGAAGCCCTTGAATTAGCTGAGCTTGCCAATAAAGCAGGAGTGAAGAACGGCGTTGTCCAAGATAAACTGTTTTTGCCTGGTTTGTTAAAGCTAAAACGATTGATTGACAGTCATTTCTTTGGGGACATT
>NZ_NPBF01000439.1 GCF_002272135.1 Virgibacillus sp. 7505
CCCTTGGGACAATGAGCAGTGCTGCAACCATTCCTGTTACACTGGAAGCTGTTCGAAAAAACCGCATCCGTGACTCGATCACGAACTTTGTCGTGCCATTATGCGCGAATATCCATCTCTCAGGGAGCACCATTACGATTTTAACAGCTGCCACAGCCGTTATGCACATTTACCCAGGATTGACGTTTCCTGGATTTTCAGGGATGATTCCTGTAA
>NZ_NPBF01000440.1 GCF_002272135.1 Virgibacillus sp. 7505
ACATTGCAGTAGCCTCAACGATGGGTCCTGGGATCCGTGTGACTACGACTGCTTTTGCAAAATAAAAGTTGCGCTAGCAATATAACTTGTGTTATGTTGGTAGTTGGAAATAGAATAGTCATACCGTAGACAGCAGGTGCTTCATCAGCTTAAATATCCTGCCGAGGTGAGCGAATAGATCTCTTTTTAATAGAGCTTAGAGCCCTCGTGTGTCTT
>NZ_NPBF01000441.1 GCF_002272135.1 Virgibacillus sp. 7505
ACTGGCGAATCGAGGAATGTAGATGTTGGAAAAGGAGAAGGCTTGTCGCCTAATGGAATAGGTGTTCTATTAATATCGAATTGCTTAAAAAAGTAGGGGAGAGCGATTGGCCGAAACGGTAAGGCCAGCTCTCTCCCTGAATCATTACCCTTTTGTCCCTGAAATCACGACACCTTGGATAAAGTATTTTTGCGCCAAGAAGAACAAAACGAGCGG
>NZ_NPBF01000442.1 GCF_002272135.1 Virgibacillus sp. 7505
ACGTGAGGAAGTCACCGAAGAAAAAGTCAGCTACTGGAACAATAAAGGTCATGATGTTGTTTTTATACGCGATCCCGTCGGCGCCGACACGGGCATCCATCGTCGGCCCAGGATAACGTCCATTGTTGTATACTTCCTCGTCAACCTCGGCTATGAGGGGACCGTCGCCCGGAGGTTTGTTTTCCAGGTACGCTTGAATCGCTGCGACTTCTTCAT
>NZ_NPBF01000443.1 GCF_002272135.1 Virgibacillus sp. 7505
CTTACAAGGAGGCGCAAAATGAATCAATTGAAAAAAGGGAAGATGTCTATTGATCCGCTATTTCAAATTGGCAAAGTCGACGAGCGAATTTACGGTTCTTTTATTGAGCATTTAGGCAGAGCTGTTTATGGCGGTATTTATGAACCTGGGCATCACGATGCTGGAGAAGATGGGTTTCGCCAAGATGTCATTGACCTTGTAAAAGAGCTAAATGT
>NZ_NPBF01000444.1 GCF_002272135.1 Virgibacillus sp. 7505
TACGGTGAACTGCTCGGTGCAGTGATTGTTGGGAAACATGCAACTGAGCTAATAGGAGAATTGCTGGCCGTCCGAGTATCAGAAGGGACCATTTCAGAATTACAAACATTGATTCATGCACACCCAACCATTGCTGAAGGTATTGGCGAAAGTGCACTGGCGTTTAGTAAACGAGCCATTCACCAGTAAGAAACTTCATTGAAGGAGGAGCAAAA
>NZ_NPBF01000445.1 GCF_002272135.1 Virgibacillus sp. 7505
TACAAAATGTCGGTTTAACTAATCTGCTCGCTTTGGGACTTGAGAGGACCGCGGAGCAAGGTGTTTTTGCTGCTACAATGGGAATGGGGTTTGTTGCCGCTGTTTTAAGTTCGATGATGAACAACATGCCAACGGTAATGATTAATGCGATTGCCATTGATACGACGAGCGCGACTGGATTAATGAAGGAAGCGATGGTTTACGCGAATGTGATT
>NZ_NPBF01000446.1 GCF_002272135.1 Virgibacillus sp. 7505
CGCTTACGCCTTACAATATATTCTTTTGCCTAAACATGAACCACCTGGATCAGTGGTCTTAAAAATGTGGAAGGGAGGAACACAACATGCCTACTATTAACCAGTTAATCCGCAAAGGCCGTGTAGACAAAGTGAAAAAGTCTGACTCGCCTGCGTTGAACAAAGGGTACAACAGTTTCAAGAAGTCACAAACGGATGTTTCTTCTCCGCAAAAA
>NZ_NPBF01000447.1 GCF_002272135.1 Virgibacillus sp. 7505
AAAGGAGCCGATATCTCGATGTTGCCAGAAATCGAGGAAAACGGCGGGCGCTATTATGCAGATGGAGAACAAATTGATCCACTCGTGTTGTTAAAGGAAAAGGGCGTAAATGCTGTCCGTATCCGCATTTGGGTAGATCCTTACGATGAAAACGGCAACCCGTATGGCGGCGGGACTGTTGATGGACAGCGCGCCGTTGATCTTGCAAAGCGCG
>NZ_NPBF01000448.1 GCF_002272135.1 Virgibacillus sp. 7505
ATTTAATCCCGCCAAAAATAATCAGCCCTAAAACCAATACAAGAAACAACCCAGTTGCCCAAGTCGGTATGCTAAAGGCATTGTTGACAGCGGCGGCAATCGAATTGGACTGGACGCCAGGCATAAGCACAGACATCGCTACAAGGGCTGCGACTGCAAACAGAATCGCAAACCATTTTACGCCTAATCCTTTTTCAATATAGTAAGCAGGTCC
>NZ_NPBF01000449.1 GCF_002272135.1 Virgibacillus sp. 7505
CTTTTGTGCTTCTGCTCGTATTGATCGCTGTTTTGTGGTATGCCTATCAGAAAAACAAAGAAACGTTCAAGCAGCTTTCAATTGGGCAAACTGCCGGTGTTTTCGTTTCGTATGGCGCTGCGGTCGCGATCATTGTGGCGGTGCTCTATTATGTGGTGCAGCCAATAACGGAGCCGATTGCCAATGAGCTGTTAAAGCTAGCTGCTCGCTTTGG
>NZ_NPBF01000450.1 GCF_002272135.1 Virgibacillus sp. 7505
GAGCAACGCTCCCTGTGTATTTAGCTATGCCATTGTCACTTATGGTGGCGTTAGAATATGTACAATTGGATTCAGTCGGGCGAGGTATTCTGTATCTGCTCATCGTTTTAATCATTATGGCGTTATTCGTACCGATTGCCTACCAGCTTACACATTCGCAAGCGCCAAATGCACGTGACCCAGTCAATAAAATTCGTACAAAAGGGCTTCTATT
>NZ_NPBF01000451.1 GCF_002272135.1 Virgibacillus sp. 7505
CTGCATACCCGCTTGAAGCGATTCCAAATGCTTTGCTGCCTAGTGTTGCCGGGCCTCCAAAAGCGATTATATTCTTGACTGCTGATGCATTTGGCGTATTGCCGCCAATCAGCAAGTTGACAAAAGAACAAGCGATGTACCATTTCCTATCTGGCTACACGAGCAAACTAGCAGGAACTGAACGAGGCATTACCCAACCTGAAGCGACATTTTC
>NZ_NPBF01000452.1 GCF_002272135.1 Virgibacillus sp. 7505
ATGCCAAAGCACAATCGGTTAAGCTTGTAAGCATCCCACGGGATACGAAAGTACAGATTGCTGGCCGCAGTATGGCCGATAAGCTGAACCATGCTCACGCTTATGGAGGGCCCGATTTAATGGTGCAAACGGTTGAGGAGCTGCTTCATATTCCTATCGACCATTATATTGCGGTTGATATGGACGGCTTTGTTGATGTTATTAATACCCTTGG
>NZ_NPBF01000453.1 GCF_002272135.1 Virgibacillus sp. 7505
CGGAAGCAGGCCATGAATTGGTCACAATTGAAAAAGAAGCAGGTAAAACGGTGACAGGCAAGCAAGGCGACGCAAAAGTAACAATTGACAAAAGCATTGACGATGTTCATGTAGACGACTTTGACGCGTTGTTGCTTCCTGGAGGCTTTTCCCCAGACCAACTTCGCGGGGATGACCGTTTTGTCGAATTTACGAAAGCATTCGCTCAGGCAGG
>NZ_NPBF01000454.1 GCF_002272135.1 Virgibacillus sp. 7505
GGCATAACGTTCAAAGAAAGTGATCTTTTTATTTTTTGATTGGGCTACATAAAGCATATCAGGTGTCCGAATAACAAGATGCCATTTGTTCCAGCGAATTGTCGGCGATACAAAGATATGGGTAGCATTTGGATGGTGTTGCCTTGCCTGCTTGACAACATCTCTCTTCTCACTAATCCGCCATACATAGTATAAAACCAATCCTACATAGATA
>NZ_NPBF01000455.1 GCF_002272135.1 Virgibacillus sp. 7505
ATTTCACGTAAAATCGCTTCTGAGATCTCCGTAATCGACTCGGAGATGACAAAGGCTGCTTTCGCATTGTAGGATCCTTGTTGGATAAAGTCAATGACTTTGGCGGCAATAAACACATAGACAATCGTGTACATTGCTTCACGCAAATCAAGATAGACGAGAGAGATGGCAATGACACACGAATCAAATACAAAAAAGGTGCGCCCGATGCTCC
>NZ_NPBF01000456.1 GCF_002272135.1 Virgibacillus sp. 7505
CCATTGAAGTCGGAATTTGAATAAATGTAAACACAGTGAGCATCGCTGCAGCAGTCGATTTGCTATAACCCATATCTTGGACAATTGGCGCAATCCAAGCCGTTACTGAGTAAAACATGCTGGACATTAACGCGAAAAACAATGTCACTAAAATCGCCCGTTTGTTTTTTAATGGCAATCTCGCTTTCGCTGCCGTTACTTCTGTCCGTTTTT
>NZ_NPBF01000457.1 GCF_002272135.1 Virgibacillus sp. 7505
GTCTGAGCCGCCAAGGATCACTTGGCGGCTTTTTAGCGTCTATTGTGGATTAGAATGGTAAGCGCAGCTACCATTAATGTAAGTGGCGCAAAGTTTTGTTTTTGTTGCAAATGGATGGCCTGTCCAAACCGCTAGATCAGCGTCTTTTCCTACTTCGAGTGAGCCGACGCGGTTTGAGATGCCGGCTAATTCTGCAGCAGTGCGAGTGATGCT
>NZ_NPBF01000458.1 GCF_002272135.1 Virgibacillus sp. 7505
AGATTGGCTTTATGTACCCGCCCGATCCAAGTAGTTCTCATGTATCAACCATTGGCGGAAATCTTGCTGAAAATGCAGGAGGGCCAAGAGGATTGAAGTATGGCGTCACGAAAGATTATGTCCTCGGCTTAGAAGTAGTAACACCAGAAGGAGAAATTATTCGTACAGGGGGAAGAACGGTTAAAAACGTGACCGGCTATGACTTAACAAAGC
>NZ_NPBF01000459.1 GCF_002272135.1 Virgibacillus sp. 7505
GTGTCGATGAATTTATGCGGTGCGATCGCATCTGGCATCAGCGTTCCGCTCGCCCGTAATCTCGGTTTCGGTTGGAATGGCGCACTTGGAGTTTGGGGCATACTCGCTTTGATCGCCGCACTATTCTGGTTCCCTAGAGTCCGTGGGAGTCACACATCAGCTGTGGTCACAACGCCTGGTGGAGTGGTAAGGCGAAGCCTGTGGCGTTCACCA
>NZ_NPBF01000460.1 GCF_002272135.1 Virgibacillus sp. 7505
GTAGACGTAGGGATCCTTCTTGCAGGCTCATCATGTCAATCAAATCGTTCAAACGCAATGTCAGCCGATGTCCGATTGACAAAACGGTTTCAAGCTCTTTAATGCTTCTTTCCTGTAACATATGCCGTTCTCTCTTTAAAACGGATTGGGACATGTTAAGGATTCCATGGAGCGGATTCTTAAATTCCTCTGACATGTTTGCCAAAAATTGAT
>NZ_NPBF01000461.1 GCF_002272135.1 Virgibacillus sp. 7505
AATGCTCCTTCTATCGGCTCTGCCACAACAACGGCACGCCTTAACTTGCGTTCTGGTGCAGGTACAAACCATAGCATCATCACTACTCTTGCCAAAGGACAGAAAGTTGAGTTGCTCAAAAAGCAAGGTGGTTGGTACCAAGTTAAAGCGGGCAACCGTACAGGTTGGGTTTCTGCTGATTACTTAAATGTCAACGGCTCTGGCAATGTGGAC
>NZ_NPBF01000462.1 GCF_002272135.1 Virgibacillus sp. 7505
GGTCCACGTCAACGCAAATAGCCACGCCATTTGCCATCGTGACGGCTAACGGTTGGGCGCCGCCCATGCCGCCTAATCCAGCCGTTACGGTAATCGTCCCTTTTAATGAACCGCCAAAATGTTGTCGTGCACATTCGGCAAACGTCTCGTAAGTCCCTTGAACAATGCCTTGACTACCAATATAAATCCAACTTCCAGCTGTCATTTGCCCG
>NZ_NPBF01000463.1 GCF_002272135.1 Virgibacillus sp. 7505
ATTTAAAAAAGCCTGATGAAACATTGCGTTTGCGCATTGCTTTCTTGATTCGTCCACTGTTGCTGGAAAAGAAAGCGTTGCTATAAACGTAGGAGCCGATGCTATTTATCGGCTCCTACGTTTCATTTATACTGGGAAACCTTCTCTACGATCGCTTTGCCAATTTCAAGCGAAGCCGTAGCAGCAGGGGACGGGGCATTGCAAACATGCAA
>NZ_NPBF01000464.1 GCF_002272135.1 Virgibacillus sp. 7505
AACCGTTGTTTGTTCACTTGAATCAATGACTGCTTCGGCTCCATCCATCCCTTCCATATGATCGGCGTTTATTACAACCGTATCGCCAGGAGCATAAGCCTCCTCTTTATAACCTTCCAACTCTTCATGTATGACCCATTTATGGTTTTCAACAGGTGCTTCCCCCGTCGTTGGCGTATACGATACAGCATAAGCCGTTGTTGTATAGGCG
>NZ_NPBF01000465.1 GCF_002272135.1 Virgibacillus sp. 7505
ACGTCACGTTCAGGGATTGAGGCTGTTCTCGCCAGTTTAATTGAACGAGGAGACCGTGTGCTTGTGCCGATTTACGGGCGTTTCGGCCATTTGCTTGTAGAAATTTGCGAACGTTACGGGGCCGATGTCCACAAAATCGAATGTACGTGGGGCACTGTGTTTAGCGAAGAAGAAGTAATCAACCACATTCACGCAATCAAGCCTAACATTGT
>NZ_NPBF01000466.1 GCF_002272135.1 Virgibacillus sp. 7505
AGCCAAAGTGCTTCTTGCAATTGGCGGTACGTCAAATCAGGCGACATGCCAAGCACTACAGCTATTTGCTCCGGCCCGTTGCCCTTTTCACGGTCACCTATATGCAAACCTAGTTCAGAGAGCTCTTCTCTAATCATGTTCGAACCAGCCACATAGAGTTTCCTGCTTGCCAAGCCATTCGAGTGCACGTACTCGATTAAGCCCATAACGGG
>NZ_NPBF01000467.1 GCF_002272135.1 Virgibacillus sp. 7505
GCGTCAAAAAATGGCGCTTTTCGGTTCAACAGGCAAAGCACCGTTGTACAAGCTCAGTGAGTGAAAGGGGAAATAGGCCAATGAAGCTAGCGGAGTTATTGCATAAAGATGTGATCAAGCTTGATTTAAGCGCCACCTCAAAAGAAGAAGCAATTAAAGAGTTAATCGAATTGCTTGCCAAAAACGGGGCAATCGAATCAAAAGAAGGCTTT
>NZ_NPBF01000468.1 GCF_002272135.1 Virgibacillus sp. 7505
ATCGCTGTTTCCATAAAGTCAGCCCAAATCCGTTTTGAGATTTGCCCTTCAACCGATTGATTGATGTCTTTGTCTTTATCAAAACCAACCCACACAGCAGTAACGAGCTGTGGTGTATAGCCAACCATCCAGCTGTCCCGAGGCGTTGATCCAGATTTTCCGGCTGTCGGGTGCGTAAGCTGTGAGGCCACGCTTGCACCAGTAACCGATGT
>NZ_NPBF01000469.1 GCF_002272135.1 Virgibacillus sp. 7505
CTTTTACTTCTTTTGCCGCCCTGTTCAAAATGCGTTTTCTTGTTTCCTTCATTGTCCGTTTCCTCCTTCTACCGTCGCCACAGTACGGCGCTCAATCCGTTTTTCAAAGGAATCACCGACAAAGATATGCTGCACGTAGATGCCTGGGGTGTGGATCTGGTCTGGATCAAGTTCGCCTAAGTCGACGAGTTCCTCTACCTCGACAATCGTT
>NZ_NPBF01000470.1 GCF_002272135.1 Virgibacillus sp. 7505
AAGCTTGTTGCAGAGTACCGGATAGGTAAAGTAAAAGGGCTTGTAAATGGAGGAGCTGAACGGCAAGACAGCGTTTATGCCGGGTTAAAAGGAATGGAAGAGGCAGAAATCGTCCTTATTCACGATGGCGCCCGGCCGTTTGTCGCTAAACCTATTTTGACAAAACTGGTCGATGAAGCGGCTCAAAGTGGCGCAGCGATTGCCGCTGTAC
>NZ_NPBF01000471.1 GCF_002272135.1 Virgibacillus sp. 7505
CCATAATATCATTGCCGCAAACAATCACATCAGGCCTGTTTGACTCCGTCAATTGCAAAGCGGCTTCATACCCGCCCTCATACGTATAATGGCCGGACTCCTCTCTGAACGAGACGGACGTTGTTTGCAAGCTGTCCTTTAAGCCAATGAGGCGGTCACGCGTCGTCGATGTGTTCATCGGTCCAGAAACAAAGGCAATATTCGTAAAGCC
>NZ_NPBF01000472.1 GCF_002272135.1 Virgibacillus sp. 7505
ACGTGCCAACATTTAAACGTGTTGCACCTTGTGAGTGTGGAGGGATGCTGTGAAGTTGAACGGTAGCCTGTGCTGCGGCTAACAATGCATTCCTGCCTTCTTCTGGGTTGCCTCCTGCATGGGCCGATTTTCCTGTAAACGTGACATTTAGCTTCGTTGTCGCTAATGCAGAAGCTACGCCAGGTACGACCGTGCCAAGGGGTTGACCCAT
>NZ_NPBF01000473.1 GCF_002272135.1 Virgibacillus sp. 7505
GGAATCTTCCGCAATGGACGAAAGTCTGACGGAGCAACGCCGCGTGAGTGAGGAAGGCCTTCGGGTCGTAAAGCTCTGTTGTGAGGGAAGAAGCGGTACCGTTCGAATAGGGCGGTACCTTGACGGTACCTCACCAGAAAGCCACGGCTAACTACGTGCCAGCAGCCGCGGTAATACGTAGGTGGCAAGCGTTGTCCGGAATTATTGGGCG
>NZ_NPBF01000474.1 GCF_002272135.1 Virgibacillus sp. 7505
GAAAGACCTTTCCCAAGAGCGTTTGATGAGGCGAATGACAATGGAAATGGAGGATCACCATGAAAGCATTTCTTAATATTGTCCAAAACAACGTGCGCCAATATAGCATGACTTGTGCGTTGCTGTTTATTATGCTCTTATTCCAGCTGTTAACGGATGGCATTTTGCTGCAGCCGTTAAATATTACAAATATCATTTTACAAAACAGCTA
>NZ_NPBF01000475.1 GCF_002272135.1 Virgibacillus sp. 7505
ACGCTACGTCAGGCACTTCCGTAAGTACTTGTTTATCATTTTTGATGATGAAGGAAAGGAGCAAACTCATGATCCCAATGATGATGATCACAAAATAAGCATCATTCACTCCGTATATGGAAGCTTGCACCATGATATCTCCCTGCGCTGCTCCATTTGGTCCATCAACAGCCATTAGTTGTTGATAATGCTTATTGGTACTGTTTGTCAT
>NZ_NPBF01000476.1 GCF_002272135.1 Virgibacillus sp. 7505
GTCCCAAGCAACTTGGCAATGCCGCCTCCTAAGTATTTGACAACAAACTGCATGATGCCGAAATGATAGAGAATACTAATAATCGCTGAGAAAAAAATGATCACAGGCAACACTTGAAAAGCGAAAACGCTGCCGACTCCTTCCGCTTGCAGGACACCGCCAAAGAGCATATCAATACCAGCAGCCGAAGTGTCAATCGCCGCTTGGACAG
>NZ_NPBF01000477.1 GCF_002272135.1 Virgibacillus sp. 7505
GTCGTCCCATCTTCTGACACGATATCCATTGCTATATTTTCTTTCAACAACGCGTTTTTCGCTTTGTAGCCGCGCACAGCAATGCGAGCAGAACGAACTTGCTTTAAAAATGCCTCTTTTACCCCTGCTTCCTCTGCAAAAGCGAGCAGCGTCTGGACACCGATGCCAGTCGTAAAGATAAACCAATCGGGCTGTGTAGCAAGCCCTGATG
>NZ_NPBF01000478.1 GCF_002272135.1 Virgibacillus sp. 7505
CCGTTGTCCGCGACTTCACTGGCCATGGAATCGGACCGACGTTGCATGAGCCGCCACAAGTGCTCCATTTTGGTGCTCAAGGCAAAGGACTGCGCTTACGAGAAGGAATGGTCATTACGATCGAACCGATGGTAAACATCGGCAAGTACAACAGCACGCTTGATGCTAACGGTTGGACGGCGCGGACAGTTGACGGCACATTGTCTGCCC
>NZ_NPBF01000479.1 GCF_002272135.1 Virgibacillus sp. 7505
ACCGCTGTTGGAAAAATTATCAACAATGATAACATCATAGCCTTCCGTTAAAAGTTCAACGCAAGTGTGGCTGCCAATATAGCCGGCACCACCTGTAACGAGAATGGACATAGTATTCCCTCCACGGTATACAAAGTAAGTGTTGTTCACTCTAGTATACCAGAAATGCAAGAAACAAAATATAGAAGAAAGAACGAACAATCTTGAGGA
>NZ_NPBF01000480.1 GCF_002272135.1 Virgibacillus sp. 7505
CGCAGTCCTTTTTTATGCTTTCAAAAACATACCCATATTTTAAAAACTTGTCTCATAGCCTGTATAGAGAGAAAAAGGAGAGATGAACGGTGAATACGTTTTTTCGAGGGGTTCTCGTGCTGAGCGCTGCGGCGTTTGTAGGGGAATGTTTGGAGTTTATGATCAACGTTGTATTGGCAAGAGAGCTCGGCGATGAAGCGTTCGGTTTGT
>NZ_NPBF01000481.1 GCF_002272135.1 Virgibacillus sp. 7505
TTGGGACCCTAACAAGTTTCCGGCACCGCGGATCGTTAAATCACGCATCGCTATTTTAAAGCCTGAGCCAAGCTCAGTAAATTCTTTGATTGCCTGTAGGCGCTTCTCAGCCACTTCGGTTAACACTTTGTCAGGCTGGTACGTAAAATACGAGTATGCCACCCGGTTCGAGCGACCAACACGCCCGCGGATTTGATAAAGTTGGGACAA
>NZ_NPBF01000482.1 GCF_002272135.1 Virgibacillus sp. 7505
TAATTTCACTTTGTTTTTTTGCACTCAGTGACACGATTTCATGGAGCTTTTCTTAAAAACCAAGCGTTTCTTTTTGCTTTTTGGTACACTACATGTAGTGAATCCAAACGGGGGAATGGGATACATGGCGAAACAAAAAACGAAGTTTGTCTGCCAAGAGTGCGGCTATGAATCGGCAAAATGGATGGGCAAATGCCCTGGTTGCCAAAG
>NZ_NPBF01000483.1 GCF_002272135.1 Virgibacillus sp. 7505
AAACAAGCCGACAAATGGCGACCATGACATATGCCAAGCCCAGAAGAAAATTGTGTTTGACCCAAGCCATTCATCATTTGAAAAAGGCGTCATCGTTAATGACATTGACACGACATTGGACAAATAGCCGCCTAAAGTCGTCACCATGCTTTCAAGCAGTGTAATGGTTGGTCCTGCAAATAAAACGAATAACAGCAAGATGCCAGCAAG
>NZ_NPBF01000484.1 GCF_002272135.1 Virgibacillus sp. 7505
AATTGCAAAAGATGTCGGTTACGGGGATGCTACTTATTTTTACAAGCAATTTAAAAAGAAAGTCGGGGTAACCCCTAATGAATTTAGGCATGTTGTACGGCTAAGTGAAAACCCTTAATTCGTCCAATGAATGTAAACATTGTTCAGTATATGCGACGCAAATGCCTTGCTACAATGAATGTAAGGGCTTTCTTAAAAGAAGAAAGGAGG
>NZ_NPBF01000485.1 GCF_002272135.1 Virgibacillus sp. 7505
GGGCCAATACCGAACGCAAACGCTTCTGCTCCCTGTCCCTCATTAACGTCGTATCATGGAGCCTATTTGTCAACTCGTTAAACGCAGTGGCAAGCTGGCCTAACTCATCGGTACTGTAGACACGGACTTGCCTCGAAAAATCGCCATGGCTCATGCGGAGCGCTTGCCGACGCATGTCAAGAATCGGCATCGTGATCGTTCGGGCTAGTA
>NZ_NPBF01000486.1 GCF_002272135.1 Virgibacillus sp. 7505
TGTATAATCGCCGGGTGGATCCGGGTCCTGTGCCTGATGATTATGCTTGGGGTTACGTCTATCGGATTGGACATGGCGGATATGTGCTGCCTGATGAAGTGCCTGAACTAAATTACGTCCACTATTTAGACGGCTTGCAAGGGGATGGGATGGTCAACAGTACAGTTGGCGATTTGTTGCGACTGGATCGAGCCTTGTATGATAATGAG
>NZ_NPBF01000487.1 GCF_002272135.1 Virgibacillus sp. 7505
CCAAAAAGTCATTGTTCAGCAGTACGGTCTGCCTTCACCGACATTGGAGCAGTTTTTGACAGAGGGGAAGGCGATGGTGTCCACATGGCTCCCCTATATCCACTATGCTCCTAAAGGAGAAACGATTGACTTGTTTTTAGAGGAGTTGCTCGAAAAAAAAGAGTACGATGCCGTTTGCTTTACAACGGCATTACAAGTAAAGGCGCTAT
>NZ_NPBF01000488.1 GCF_002272135.1 Virgibacillus sp. 7505
TGGGGAATCCAACATTTGCATCGCCTATCTGCACTTGATCCTTACACAGTGGAGTTTTGTTTTTCTAAGCCTACTCCCCATTTTCTGGCGTTTGCTGCTTCATTAGGCGGGGCCATTGTCTATAAAGACGAAACGACATCTTTTCCAATCGGTACGGGGCCTTTTTCCTTGTCGGATCATTCAAGTAAGCGCCTTCGCCTTCAAGCATT
>NZ_NPBF01000489.1 GCF_002272135.1 Virgibacillus sp. 7505
ATTCTATCTAGGCTGCATTCGCTCATAAAAGAAGTAACCTCCAGTTTAGAGGCCTATGATTTAACAAAAGGGGCGCGTTTAACGGCAACTTTTCTTGATGAAATGAGCAACTGGTATATCCGTCGAACGCGCCAGCGGTTTTGGGCTAGCGGGATGAATGAAGACAAAAAGGCAGCTTACTCTACTTTGTATCATGTGCTTACAAAAAC
>NZ_NPBF01000490.1 GCF_002272135.1 Virgibacillus sp. 7505
TCACAAATGAAAACGCCTATGTGGCGGTCATGCTTGCCAATGGCTCAGAAGACGAAGTCACTGATGACGTTGAAGATAAAATTTCCGAACAGGTTAGGGAAACGGATGAGAACATTCGCAATGTGTATGTGTCTTCTAACCCTGATTTTGTCGAGCGGGCAACAAACTATGCGGACCGCATTCAAGAAGGAGAGCCTGTAGAGGGCTTT
>NZ_NPBF01000491.1 GCF_002272135.1 Virgibacillus sp. 7505
TCGCTGGAGACTGGCAATAGCGGGAACAATTATCAATGTTATTCGTGCCAACTACAGCTCTGGCCAATTTTTGCATCAAATACGATTCTTCGTTCGTGCATTTGGATGAAGAAATAAAGGCGAGTGAATCAGGTCCGTTCTGATCGATCGCTTCCTTAAATTTACGAGCAATAACGTCGAGCGCCTCTTCCCAATTCGTTTCTCTGAAT
>NZ_NPBF01000492.1 GCF_002272135.1 Virgibacillus sp. 7505
AAATACTCATAGAATGAGGACGAAATACAGCTCCAGACAAGTAAAAAAATAAAGGCATATGAAAGGCAAACAAAAAGGCTTTAAGTGTTTCGTCGATAGGCGCATGGCTCATGACAACAAGAACAATGCCAAGGCCTTTCGCCGCATCGATCCATTTAATTCGGCTGTCCATCAAAGCAACCCCTTTCTGTATCAACTTCCAGGTGTGG
>NZ_NPBF01000493.1 GCF_002272135.1 Virgibacillus sp. 7505
GGTTAAGGAGACAGCTGTGCAATGATGCTGTACTAATTCGTGTGCGAGCCCTTCTGCCATACGGATGACTGAGGTTTTCGCTAGATCATAAAACATTGGTAAGCGATAGTTCTCATTATTATACTCTTTTGTGCCATCGGTCATTTCTATGACAAGTCCACCTTCGTTTTTGATGAGCAATGGTAATGCGTAGTGGCTCGTAATCAAA
>NZ_NPBF01000494.1 GCF_002272135.1 Virgibacillus sp. 7505
AAGTTTCCTGCCGAAGAAGTGCTGACGGTTTTACGCGATATTGAACTAAATGTCGGCCGCACAGGTGTGGTAACGCCTACTGCGATATTAGATCCAGTGCTTGTCGCAGGGACAACCGTGAGACGGGCTTCCTTGCATAACGAAGATTTGATCCGCGAGAAAGACGTCAAGCTTGGCGATACGGTCATAGTGAAAAAAGCAGGTGACA
>NZ_NPBF01000495.1 GCF_002272135.1 Virgibacillus sp. 7505
CCAGCTTTTCAATCCAGACCATTTCCATTTGCATTCGCTTATCTTCCAACTGTTTGGACAACATTCTTCCTCACCCTGTACCTTTTTTTCTCTCTTTTATTGTACAAAAAAGCCTGTCGACTGTCTCGGTAAAACCGAGACTTTGTCGACAGGCTGAAGCAGGCATGTCTGCCTGCTTTTTTGTTTATTTTGGAGCAATCATTTCC
>NZ_NPBF01000496.1 GCF_002272135.1 Virgibacillus sp. 7505
GTGTATGTCGTTTTGAAAGGGCCGAACACAATTGTTGCTGAACCAAGCGGTTGTATTTCTGTCAATGTAACAGGCAATGCCGGGCTTGCCAAAGGCGGTTCAGGCGACGTGCTTACAGGGATGGTCGCTGCACTTGTTGCCCGGCAACGGATTCAACCTGCTCTCTCATCAGCCGTATTTTTCCATGGCTATGCAGCGGACTTGCTGG
>NZ_NPBF01000497.1 GCF_002272135.1 Virgibacillus sp. 7505
TCTTAAGATACCACGGTTTAGTTTACAAAGCCAAGCACGAAAAATGCATTGGGGGTATACAGACGTGAAAAAACTTTTTTAACTTTAGTGATGGTATTTGCGTTTACTGGATTTCAAGACCTAACGCAGACAAGTGATGGGAATGTATTTCAACCAGATGACAAAGCGGATGGTGTTAGTTGATTTTTTAGAGCAAGAGAAAGCCTAT
>NZ_NPBF01000498.1 GCF_002272135.1 Virgibacillus sp. 7505
CCCTTTTTGCTTTAGCTTGCTTTGCAAGTCTCGCAACGTTAAGTCGACACCTATGGCCATCTCCGTGACAACATCATCAAGTGTATCCCCATCCTCCATGTCTTTGTCAATTTTCAATACAATTTCAGCTTCATAATGGATGGCCCCTTTGTCACTTGGATAAAGAAGCGTCCTTCCGTCAGCCAACACAGCTGCGCTTTTCGGTTTG
>NZ_NPBF01000499.1 GCF_002272135.1 Virgibacillus sp. 7505
TCTTTTGCCTGTTTGCACGCTCGCTTTATAAACAAAAGCCTTTTCGCTTTTTTGCGTTTATGGCATTGTTGTTTGTCGCTTTCCATTATAGCCCGATGATCGGTAGCGTCTTTAATGGCTTTTCAGCTCCTCAATACCGGTTCCAATATATGGGGTCTTTTTTGCTAGCTGCTGCCGTTGCCTTTGCTTTGCCTTCATTAAAGACACT
>NZ_NPBF01000500.1 GCF_002272135.1 Virgibacillus sp. 7505
CGAACACACGTATGCGCATCACGCAATTTATGATATACTAAGACGACTAAGGGGGGAGTCGATGAAGCACTTTCTTTCGAAGTGGAAGAACAACTGGAATGCTTTTATTGCAAAGCTAGATGACATTCAGTTCTTCCGGAAAGTCGGCATTACATACCAAGTATTATGGAATTTATTCCTTATCGTACTCATTATAGGCTTTTTAGGG
>NZ_NPBF01000501.1 GCF_002272135.1 Virgibacillus sp. 7505
GGGGGAGCGAGTATGGAAATCGAACGAGTAAATGACTCAACTATTCGGTTTTTCATCACGTATAAGGATATTGAAGCACGTGGTTTTGAGCGTGAAGAAATTTGGTATAACCGTGAACGTGGTGAAGAACTTTTTTATGATATGATGCACGAAGCAAGCGACAGGGACGAATTTGAACTAGATGGCCCGCTCTGGATTCAAGTTCATG
>NZ_NPBF01000502.1 GCF_002272135.1 Virgibacillus sp. 7505
ACAATACGCCTTGAATCGATTGAGACGGTCGTATTGGATGAGGCGGACGAAATGTTGAACATGGGTTTTATCGAGGACATTGAAACGATTTTGGCGGAGACACCTCAAGAAACACGGCAAACATTGCTTTTTTCAGCAACAATGCCAAAGCGGATGGAATCTCTTGCCAGCAAGTTTATGAAAAACCCAACACGGATAGCTGTGAAAG
>NZ_NPBF01000503.1 GCF_002272135.1 Virgibacillus sp. 7505
TTTCCTCGACATTGTCGCCAGCATTTTCTCAAAAGGCGAGAGTGTCTTGATCTTTACGCAGTATAAAGAGATGGGCAAATTGATTAGCCAAGAATTGCAGGCACGCTACGGGATATCTGTACCTTTTTTACACGGTGGCCTATCCCGTAGCCAACGGCGTATGGCCATTGACCAATTTCAACACGATCCACATGCGGCCGCATTTGT
>NZ_NPBF01000504.1 GCF_002272135.1 Virgibacillus sp. 7505
GCTTTATATGATCGACCACCCCTATGCAGACGAATTTAAGGAGGACAACCATGCCTTTAGTATCTATGAAAGAAATGCTGAACAAAGCAAAAGCAGAAAAGTATGCGGTCGGGCAGTTTAATGTGAACAACCTAGAATTTACGCAAGCGATTTTGCAGGCGGCAGAAGAGGAAAAATCACCAGTCATTCTTGGTGTATCTGAAGGGG
>NZ_NPBF01000505.1 GCF_002272135.1 Virgibacillus sp. 7505
GTTAAAAACAATGCCCTCGTCCAACAAGAAATCCAACGTGTGGAGGAGGCAATGGCTGGCGAAGGCCGGATCCTCGTACGCCCGTCTGGCACCGAACCACTTGTGCGGGTGATGGTCGAAGCCAAAACCGATGAGTTGTGCCAACAATACGCCAACCAAATTGTCGATGTCGTAAAAGAACAGCTTGGAGCTTGATAAAAAAGCATT
>NZ_NPBF01000506.1 GCF_002272135.1 Virgibacillus sp. 7505
GGTTGGTGTCCATCATGACAACTGCACCCTTGTACGAACACCTTGATATGACTTCCTTGACAAACATATCATGAAGCGCAGTTGCTTCGTTTAAGAAGGCCCCGGCAGACGTGAAGCCCCGCGCCTTCTTCCAAGCGTCCGCATTTGCACCGTCAAAGCAGTACACTTTATTTCCGAACACACTGATAGCGTTCGTTTTATCTAGTT
>NZ_NPBF01000507.1 GCF_002272135.1 Virgibacillus sp. 7505
TTCCTTCAAAGGGGAGTAGCTGCAAGTTATTTACATAACTTGAACCAAAGTCGTCATTACGTGGATTTCCACCGGCTTTGTTGTTGGCATGATACATAAATGTCTAGCAAGACCTTTGCCTCGTTTTTAAAACCAAGGCAGAGGTCTTTTTTGTGCATTTTTCCTCTCTTTGGTGAAAACGAGCTGGAGTGGACATTAACTAAAGAG
>NZ_NPBF01000508.1 GCF_002272135.1 Virgibacillus sp. 7505
TGAAACTCCGCTCGACTTGCATGTATTAGGCACGCCGCCAGCGTTCGTCCTGAGCCAGGATCAAACTCTCCGTTAAAAAGTTCGATTAGCTCATTGCACAACCGAAGTTGTGGCTCACTATCATTGACGAGATACCTTGTATCTCTTTTACGCTTGGCTTTTGTTCAGTTTTCAAAGGACTCGTTTGTCGCCGTTCTCTCTTGGCG
>NZ_NPBF01000509.1 GCF_002272135.1 Virgibacillus sp. 7505
GGAGAGGGATAAACGTGGACATAGCAGGCAAAAACCGAGAGCAATGGTTGGAAGCTTACCCACTCTTACAACAGATTGTATCAACAAAGGAAGTGTGGTGGGCCAATCCGAACAGGCAGCCTGCAAGCAAAGGGCTAGCACGCCTTCCTTTAAAGGAAGAGGACGTAAAGGAAGCAGAACAGCGGTTGCGGCGCTTTGCCCCATAC
>NZ_NPBF01000510.1 GCF_002272135.1 Virgibacillus sp. 7505
CCATGCAACAATTGTTGCTACGCACCGTTACTTGCAAGTGAATGGCAAACGCTCTGAGGATGGAGACAAACTGTTTAATGAATTAATTAAGCCAAACCCTTCCATTCAGCTTGTCCTGAGCGGGCACTACCACGGCACGGCTCAGCGGTTTGACCGTATTGATGACGATGGCGACGGTGTAAATGAACGGACTGTTGTTCAGATTT
>NZ_NPBF01000511.1 GCF_002272135.1 Virgibacillus sp. 7505
ATTTCCCCGATCCGAACCGCTAAGTGGGCCATATTTAACGTGCCTGTAATCCCATAAAGGTAGGCGACGCCAACTAAAAAGAGTATGGAAGCAAATACGTTGATCGCTGCATACTTAAACGACTCTCGCAATTGGTAGCCTGTTCCTCCAATAACGATTAACGCATAGGATGACAACAGCATCACTTCAAAGAAAACAAACAAGTT
>NZ_NPBF01000512.1 GCF_002272135.1 Virgibacillus sp. 7505
CCTTGTTTCGTTAACGTCACAAACGAAAAACCATCGGCGCTTAGCTGTTCCAGAAACTGGTCAGCCTGCTTCTTAGGCGCTTGCAAGTGGACAAACGGCCATATGTGTCCTTCCTCATCAGTCCAACCATAAAGCGCTTCCCGCTCCTGCTGCAGCTTGTCGATCTGTTCGGTCAGTTGCTGATAAGGTGAAATGGCAAGAAAAG
>NZ_NPBF01000513.1 GCF_002272135.1 Virgibacillus sp. 7505
GGAGCACGTTAAACCCTTTTGCAGCAAACACTTCGGCAATGCCCGCTCCCATTTGCCCAGCGCCAATGACCATCATCGTTTTCATGCTTATTCCCCTTTCACATGCAGCAATACGGCATCGCCTTGGCCGCCGCCGCTGCAAATCGCAGCGATCCCATAACCACCACCGTTGCGCTTCAATTCATAAGCAAGCGTTAGCAAGATT
>NZ_NPBF01000514.1 GCF_002272135.1 Virgibacillus sp. 7505
TGAAAAGAAGAATAAATGATTTTCGTTTGACTTCCCCAGGCCTGGACGGTTTCGAGGACACGGCGCTCAATTCCTTGGTGTTTCGCTAAATGTGGCTTCAGCTCAATATTGGCTTCGGTACCGAACGGCGCAAGAAAGCAAAGCACTTCTTGTAAAGTCGGAATCCGTTCCTGATCCCAACTCGGTTCATATTCAGAAAGGTGAT
>NZ_NPBF01000515.1 GCF_002272135.1 Virgibacillus sp. 7505
TTCCACGTTAGCGGTAATGCCGGCAATAGCGTAATCTTTAAAGACGCGCATGCCGTTTTGTAGCACTGTTAATGATTGCAATAAATTAAAAACGAGTACTGGTTCCATCACGTTTAGTTCAAGTTGGCCCGCTTCTGAAGCAAGGCTGATCGTATGGTCATTGCCGATAACTTGAAAAGAAAGCTGGTTAATGACTTCACACATG
>NZ_NPBF01000516.1 GCF_002272135.1 Virgibacillus sp. 7505
GTGTCCACCTATGTCGCAAAAGGATTGTGGCGGCAAGAGTTTACGTATGCATACGATCACTTGAATGTCATCCGGGCCATGCTTTTGCGCATGCTGGAATGGACAGTTGGCATCGACAACGAGTTTCGCGTCAGCGTTGGCAAACATGGCAAATACCTTGAACAGTATGTGGACGATGGACGGTGGCAGCTGTTTCTGTCAACTT
>NZ_NPBF01000517.1 GCF_002272135.1 Virgibacillus sp. 7505
GGTTGGTGTAGAAGTGGAAAATAAACGGACAATGTCTTATGGAAAAGGGAATGTATTTGCCTACCGAACGTTTATGGAACCGTTAAGCGGGCTTCAGCCGATCCCTGAATCGGCATTTACTGTTCAGGATAACACTGTTTTTGGCATCAATGTCACAGTTGAGGTCGGGGGAAACGCTTTTCTGTCGTCTTTTACAGATGGGGAC
>NZ_NPBF01000518.1 GCF_002272135.1 Virgibacillus sp. 7505
GGAACGCCCATGTCCAGGCAGGCGCTGGAATAGTGATTGATTCCAATGCCGAAAACGAGTACAAAGAATCAATGAAAAAGGCGCAGGCACTATGGCGTGCGCTTGAATTAGCAGAGCAGAGAGTTTTAACAAAAACGAGTAGAGCTTAGGAGGAGCAAGAGATGATTTTAATGATCGACAATTATGATTCATTTACGTACAATTT
>NZ_NPBF01000519.1 GCF_002272135.1 Virgibacillus sp. 7505
ATCAAGGCGATGGAGGAGTTGAAACGGCTAAATGGCGGCAAAGAAGAGGCGAGCCGTTCTATGGTCACGTTGCTTGCGTTAAACACAGCATGCTTAACGCTTGTGCCGACAACGGTCATTTCCATTCGTATGTCGTACGGTTCTGCGGCGCCTACAGATATTGTCAGCACGACGATTTTAGCTTCTGGCTGCGCCATGCTAGGG
>NZ_NPBF01000520.1 GCF_002272135.1 Virgibacillus sp. 7505
GTATCGTCAAGAAGACCAAGGCGTTACCGTATTTCCGAAGGAAGATGGCCGTGCGTTTATTCAGTTTGACCAGCCACAACGCGCGATTACGCCAGGACAAGCAGTTGTGTTGTATGAAGGAGATCGTTGCATTGGTGGCGGCGTGATTGACAAAATTCACCGGGAAAATGCGTAAACCGCGTTTTCCTTTTTAGCTTTCGGAG
>NZ_NPBF01000521.1 GCF_002272135.1 Virgibacillus sp. 7505
CTTTTGAATAGCCTATCCCCATTTGCACGAGATCAATCGTTTTTGTCGTTACGAACAGCGAAATTAATGCATACAAGGCCATTTCGATATGAAAGACAAACGCCGACGTGATGACAACGAGGCCGTCAATCATGCCGACACATATGCCAGCTGAAAGCCCTGTAAATTTTTGCACAATCTGTGCCAGCAGATCGGTCCCACCCG
>NZ_NPBF01000522.1 GCF_002272135.1 Virgibacillus sp. 7505
TTATAAAAAGTGTAAAATAAGTTACCACAAATGGTAAATATATACGTTTTAATGTAAGATTTATTTGCAGATTCTCAATTATAACTAAAAACAAACATATTTCTAGTAGATATATTGAAGACTTAACTGATTTAAGAACTAAACTTTGATTCCAGTAAGTTGCTTCATTATTTAACATAAATATATATATGAATAATCCAATTA
>NZ_NPBF01000523.1 GCF_002272135.1 Virgibacillus sp. 7505
CTGGCCGCAAAAACTGCTGTTTTAGGTTTTCAAATGCATGCATCTTCACCTACCCCCTTTCGCGTTACCGCTTCGGCTAGAGTACGCCCTAGAATAAACAAATGCTCGCATACCTCGTCGTTTGCTCACGGCCATCCTGCCATGTGTTTTCTATTACTCTCAGTAATTTAACAATCTTTCAAAGAAGCTACTAATACACACCTA
>NZ_NPBF01000524.1 GCF_002272135.1 Virgibacillus sp. 7505
AATCAATGCTCCACCAAAGCCCCAATTCGCCACTAATTATTGAAGATGATGTCACAATAGGTCATCAAGCAATGCTACATAGCGCGATCATCCGTAAACAAGCACTGATTGGCATGGGCTCCACGATTCTAGACGGCGCCGAAATTGGCGAAGGCGCATTTATTGGCGCCGGCAGCCTTGTCCCTCCTGGTAAGTCGATTCCGC
>NZ_NPBF01000525.1 GCF_002272135.1 Virgibacillus sp. 7505
CCAATGCTCATATTGAACTTTACGTAAATGAGTTTACGAAGTCACTTGGAGAAGATGGCTATCAAGCGATTGAGAACTTGTTAGGCCGTGCGATGAAACAAGGGCTTGTCCCTCACTTTGACGTCGCTAAAATTCGGTTATAGCGCTAAGTGGAGCTTTGTAAACTAGAATGAATAGAGAAAAGAGGGATAACAGCAGTGGAGA
>NZ_NPBF01000526.1 GCF_002272135.1 Virgibacillus sp. 7505
ACCCATCCTCGTATACGCCACTTCTGTGTTATAGACTTCCTCGTAAGCGCGGGCACATGCAGCAAATACAGGATCTGTCACAGGAGCTACAAAAGGCTTGCCTGTATCATGACGTTCTGTTGCCACTGTCACTCCAGGCGGCGTATGTGCTTGAATATGGGCTTCGATTTTTTCCAATATGTCAATTGGGTCTTGTCCTGGCAC
>NZ_NPBF01000527.1 GCF_002272135.1 Virgibacillus sp. 7505
AAAGAGATTCAAAAGCAAGTCAATGCTCTGAAAGGAGGTCGCTGATGTGAGTCAAGAGTTATCCTCTGAACAACAACAATACATCCAATCACTTGAGTATGAAGTACAAAAAGCGAATGCCCGTGTTGAGTATTTAGCGGAAAGGCTAGGACAGCGGGAGTTAGAGTTATCAGAAATGGATGCGCAATTACAAACCTTTAAAAA
>NZ_NPBF01000528.1 GCF_002272135.1 Virgibacillus sp. 7505
TGATATCGCCGCATTGGAGACAGTAGTGGGAGAAATACAGGCGCATACAGGAAATCCCCAAATTGCGTGTTGCCGATGCGATATGACTAGGGCAGAAGATATTGAGGCAGCGCTGTCTTTTGCAAACGAAAAACACGGGGCTATCGATGTCTTAATTAACAATTCTGGAGGTCCGCCGGCTGGGGGAATCGACCAGTTTGAAGA
>NZ_NPBF01000529.1 GCF_002272135.1 Virgibacillus sp. 7505
CTATTGTTTGTGCCGAATAAATAGCGGCCTTCCCCAGACCCTGGCAAAACGATATCAGCCATGCCAATCAAACGCTCCAACAAACGCTTCTGTTTCTCCTCCGTCAGCAATTTTTTGCGTATATTTGGGTCAAACACGATTTTGACATGATGCTTCTTGGCCATTTCGACTAATACGAACGTTGCCTGCTCGCATGATTTGCTC
>NZ_NPBF01000530.1 GCF_002272135.1 Virgibacillus sp. 7505
ACGCACATGGATTGATTTCGAGCCAAGGGCATGGTAGTCAAACGCATGCAATGGTTGCCCATATTCGAGAAGCACGTAGTTGGTGACATCAACAACGTTGCTGATAGGACGGATACCTGCTGCCATTAGCCGGTTTTGCAGCCATGAAGGCGATGGTCCGATTTTAACATCTTTTATTACAAGGGCTTGATAAAATGGTGTGT
>NZ_NPBF01000531.1 GCF_002272135.1 Virgibacillus sp. 7505
GTGTGCCAACTGTCTGGCTCGGCCTCTTGCAAGTGCTTGAACATCGTCATTATGATTTGAGCAGCTTGCGTGCTGTCATTTGTGGCGGCTCTGCGGCACCGCAAAGCATGATCGAGCGCTTTGAACGTAAGTTGAACGTCCCGTTTTACCATGCCTATGGCTTAACGGAAACGGCCCCGCTCGTATCGTTTTCCCGTTTGAAA
>NZ_NPBF01000532.1 GCF_002272135.1 Virgibacillus sp. 7505
TTTACGCCACACGAGGACAGCAAGCGCAACCGTATTGGAATCCAGCGCTTGACTTAGGCCATGCCTACTTTAAAAGAAGGGTGGCGGCAATACGTATATGACAACAAAACTAGCGATACGGGCTGTCAATAAGGCGATAATACAAGCTTTAAAAACAAATGATGAAGTGAAGGCGCTTGTGGATGATCGAGTCTATGCAAGAG
>NZ_NPBF01000533.1 GCF_002272135.1 Virgibacillus sp. 7505
TTACAAAATCGTATGCTTCTTCCGGGTGGTCCGTCTCTGTTGGAATCGTCACAAATGAACCGCCCCAGTTCCCTGCTCCTTCAGGCATATCAGCAATCGACCAGTTGCCGGCTGCGTTTGGCGCGTTCCCTTGAATAACAGCAATCATCCAAGCTGGGCCAAGCAATGTCGCATAATCACCAGTATCCATGGCACCGCCCCAT
>NZ_NPBF01000534.1 GCF_002272135.1 Virgibacillus sp. 7505
ATTGGAAACTTGGCCGTTGCCGATAAGTCCATTACTTGTTTATACCCTTGTGCGACTTCATGAGAGCTAAGTGACGTCTCACAATGGGGGCAATAGGGAACAACCCGGTGGCCTTTGTACAACAGCCCTTTTTTATGGATGGCGGCTAAAATATGCCAAACGGACTCGATATAGTCATCTGTTAACGTAATATAAGGGGCATC
>NZ_NPBF01000535.1 GCF_002272135.1 Virgibacillus sp. 7505
TTTCAAGTGATGATGGGCGGGGCAGTCGGCACGTTCAGTTCAATGCCGGAGATAGGGATTAACGTGCAAAACCGTGTGGCTGCGTTAGTTGGTATGTATCCGATGACTGTACCATCTAGAAATATAAACACGCATAAATTGGAATACATGTCGAATTTGGCTCTATTGGCAAATTGCTGTCATAAAATTGCCGAAGAAGTATA
>NZ_NPBF01000536.1 GCF_002272135.1 Virgibacillus sp. 7505
ACGAATTGGATGCGCTTTCACTAAACTGAGAGCAAGAGGTTGGCGATAAAGTCGACAAAAATCGCTTTCATTCAATTAAAAGCGAACTTAGATGAAAGGGGCATATAAGAATGGCTACGCATCCAATTGGCATTATTATGAATGGCGTTACCGGGAGAATGGGCACAAACCAGCATTTAATCCGGTCGATTTTAGCAATCCGT
>NZ_NPBF01000537.1 GCF_002272135.1 Virgibacillus sp. 7505
GTCTCAATCCGAGCTGTGTTGCTTCCTGCCCGTCAGGGGCGATGTATAAGCGCGATGAGGATGGAATTGTGCTAGTTGACCAGGAAGCTTGCCGGGGCTGGCGGTACTGTATGACAGGCTGTCCTTACAAAAAAGTGTATTTCAACTGGAAAACGAATAAAGCGGAGAAATGTACATTTTGCTTTCCAAGAATCGAAGCCGGT
>NZ_NPBF01000538.1 GCF_002272135.1 Virgibacillus sp. 7505
TTATTTGACTCGATCCTTTACGAGGCGTCGCACTCTTCGTGAGTGCGTGGATTGAAATATACAGGCGAAGGGGCTCCGGAAGCAACACTAGGGGTCGCACTCTTCGTGAGTGCGTGGATTGAAATTGATTTAACGGTCGTTAATGCCGCCCGTGTATCTTAGTCGCACTCTTCGTGAGTGCGTGGATTGAAATCATTGTGGTT
>NZ_NPBF01000539.1 GCF_002272135.1 Virgibacillus sp. 7505
TCGAAGCCATTTCCGCAGCCCCAGCTGGCACAATCGCTAGCAAACTTGTAAAAAACGGCAGCGGTGTAAGCACGAAAAAAATCAGCGCTAGCCCGACGCTCATCAAAACATAAAGCGCCAATGCTGCTGCACTTGCTGCGCCGATACGGCTAAGTTCCTTAAGTGTTTTCCGGTCAAAGCGCATGCCAATCAACGAGCCGAT
>NZ_NPBF01000540.1 GCF_002272135.1 Virgibacillus sp. 7505
GCAATCACTACAAACAGAGTGATCGCTATCGCTCCAGCGTAAACGGCGATTTTATGCGTTTTTAAGAATCGTTGCAATGTGCGCTGCGGTAACAAGGTAGCGTTCCTCCTGCCATTTTTCTTCCTAACGGCAAATGCAGCGCCTTGTCGATTCCGACAAACGCTGCATCCGTCTGCATTGCCCACATCCACTTGAGCAATAC
>NZ_NPBF01000541.1 GCF_002272135.1 Virgibacillus sp. 7505
CTTGTACATCCTTCTCCGAAATCGTCCGTTGCCAGGCCTCTTCAAATTTAAGCGTTTGCATCAAGGGATCCTCCTTTCAATTGTTTCACATAACAGCGGCATTCATGGACCCGTTTGAAAGCGTTCCGTACTTCCTCTTTCCGATCACCACTGTAGTGGGCAAAAACGCCTACGGGTGTAATGCCTTGGCAGTGGCTATGTA
>NZ_NPBF01000542.1 GCF_002272135.1 Virgibacillus sp. 7505
GGGATGCACGTTCCTGATAAAGCTCTGAATGCTGTTTCGGTTGCTTTGTCATTTATTGCCTCCTTACCCGTCCCATTATACTACAAAAAATGCTAAAGTCATCCTTTATCGCCTTCATTTTTACAGCATTCGCCCTTTATTCTAAAGCAAACCCGTGCCACATTCAGCACGGGTTTGTGGTTTTACTCTTCCTCTTCAGAGA
>NZ_NPBF01000543.1 GCF_002272135.1 Virgibacillus sp. 7505
GTATACCCGGTGTACCAACTGCCATCCTTGCATTCAAGCACGTACATCACATGTGTCATCTTCCAAAATACTCCCTTTGAAAGGCTGGCGTATACTCGTCTTCATTATAAACAATTAACGGCGGTTCACAAACAAGCCCTGGCTTGCCACCCTTTGTCCCTTCTAAAAGGACGATGTTGGCGTTTGCTTCCCCCCGTGGATG
>NZ_NPBF01000544.1 GCF_002272135.1 Virgibacillus sp. 7505
CGCGATTATACGCGCCTGGAAGCGTCGAGAAGCGCGTTTGAAGGTGCAGGCATACTTAGATGCCACAAACGAAATTAAAACCGAGGAAGGGCTATCAGAGCTTATTAGCGAGCTATCCAATTTGGAGCAGGCGGGCATCCAGTCAGACGAGTTTGACGCCAAAAAAGAATTGTTGGCAATTTATGACGAAGCGTATGACGGC
>NZ_NPBF01000545.1 GCF_002272135.1 Virgibacillus sp. 7505
CCGTTGGACTTGGCCGTGACATTTCAGGGGAACCTGTGCTGGCGCCGCTAAATAAAATGCCCCATTTGCTTGTGGCAGGGGCAACAGGCAGTGGCAAAAGTGTGTGCATCAACGGCATCATTACAAGCATTTTAATGAAAGCAAAACCCCATGAAGTGAAGCTGATGATGATTGATCCCAAAATGGTTGAGCTAAACGTGTA
>NZ_NPBF01000546.1 GCF_002272135.1 Virgibacillus sp. 7505
CAAGCATTTTATTTAAAATTTTACAGGCAAATCATCTCGGTGCTTGAATCCTATGATTACTATGGGATCTTGCAAATATTGAGTGCGGATGATGAAGAGCGGCTCATGCTGCCGAAAGCATTTCTAGAAAACAGAGCCGACGGCGTTATCGCACTGGGCCAGCCAAAAAAAGAATACATCGAACATGTAATAAAAGAAAACG
>NZ_NPBF01000547.1 GCF_002272135.1 Virgibacillus sp. 7505
AGATCTTTCTGTTCATGGGCATCACGAAGGTCGACATAGGCGCTCCATTCCATGAAATCGATTTTTACATCAATTCCGATTTCGCTTAACATCCCGGCAATCACTTCTGTTGTTTCCCGATCTTGCAAGTAGCGCCCATCTGGGGAATGCAGCGTCAGTTCTAGCCCATCCCCATAACCGGCTTCTTCCAATAGCTCCTTGG
>NZ_NPBF01000548.1 GCF_002272135.1 Virgibacillus sp. 7505
AACGGCCGTTGAGCTTCATCGTTTCCCCTCCCCTTTTATGAGGCAATATACAAACATTCTCATACTTAGCTCGTTTAATTGACCCCTTCTGCAATTTTATCTTCAACAAACTTTTGCATTGTCTCCAGGCCTTCTTCGATATCTAAGTTTCCGTGAACCATGTCGGCTGCATACGTATCCAACGCTTCGGCCACGTATGGGT
>NZ_NPBF01000549.1 GCF_002272135.1 Virgibacillus sp. 7505
TTACTTGACTGATCAAAAAAACGACCTGCGCGTCATTATTAAAAAAGAAACATTTGAATTTTATCTGTACTCCACCTTCTCCCACATCACCATTTATGCCCAAGACGACCCTGTGATCACCAATGATGTACTTGAGGCCGTCTGCCTTCTCGTCGAATCAATCGATTCTTCTTATTATCAAATTTCTTGGGAATTCGCTCTT
>NZ_NPBF01000550.1 GCF_002272135.1 Virgibacillus sp. 7505
GTATCGCCCGTATGGACAACAGCAACCATGCCAATCAGCAAGGCCATGCCGACAAATGGGTCGAGGCCAAACACAAAGGGCAGCAGCAAGGACATGCCTACCGTTCCGCTTAAACCTGGGAGAAGTCCTACAAAAATACCAATAAATATGCCAAGAAACATGAAGCCGATTCTAGATGGGTGCAACACGATAAGCAATGCTT
>NZ_NPBF01000551.1 GCF_002272135.1 Virgibacillus sp. 7505
CCCTTTAATAAATGAATACGATATGAGCCTCGCTTATACGCCAGGCGTAGCTGAGCCATGCAAGCGCATCGCTGAGAATAAAGACGAAGTATACGACCATACCATTAAGGGCAACCTTGTCGCCATTGTTACGGATGGCTCTGCAGTGCTCGGCCTTGGCAATATTGGGCCAGAAGCAGCTATGCCAGTTATGGAAGGAAA
>NZ_NPBF01000552.1 GCF_002272135.1 Virgibacillus sp. 7505
AAATATAACAGGGTTATTCGTCGCGTTCCAAGTTCTAGTTGCTGCCGTATTTGTTGTTTTTATGATTCGTGGTTTGATGAATGGCTTAGGCACTGGCGAGCTATTATCGCCTGTGCCCTTTTTTAGTGAAACATTCGCATTCCAAACCGCTTTTACAGGTGCTTCCATTCTTTGCTTTTCCTTTTTAGGGTTTGATGCGAT
>NZ_NPBF01000553.1 GCF_002272135.1 Virgibacillus sp. 7505
GTCAGGGAGGAAAAGTAGACAGTTGAGAAATCGAATTTCCCAACTGCCTAACGGTTTGTTGTGTTATAGCGGGCCTTCGTAATAGACATCTAGCCAGTTAAATGAGACGGGGGTATCGCTTGTATTGACAAATTGCCCTTCATACACGGTTTCGTTGGAGCTTAAGTGAATCGCTTTAATGAATGCAAGTGTGTCTTGGTG
>NZ_NPBF01000554.1 GCF_002272135.1 Virgibacillus sp. 7505
CTCTACTACTTACACACGTGTGACCTTTAGATGCGGAATCGGTAGCATCTGTTAAAGAGATTCAATCGTCGCACTCGCATAGAGTGCGACCTTTACAGACAGGTCAAATCAACATGGACATCTGATTTCAATCCACGCACTCACATAGAGTGCGACTTATTACGGGTATAACGAAAAAGAAGATTGATTTCAATCCACGCA
>NZ_NPBF01000555.1 GCF_002272135.1 Virgibacillus sp. 7505
CTCTAAATCAATAAATTCAAATGGGACAAAATTATTATCGGTAGCCACTTGGTAAGTCTCAACATTGTCACCATCCGCCCCGCCTGTATGGTCGCTCGCCCCTGTTTCACTATTATTACAAGCTGCGAGGACGAGAACAGCACTTGCTACAAAGGCAGCCCCTAATCGTATGGTCATAGCCATCCCCCTTTTTCTTTTTTT
>NZ_NPBF01000556.1 GCF_002272135.1 Virgibacillus sp. 7505
ACATAGTCGTTTCTTTACAATTCTTCAGAAGCTTCCTATTCGCTGATCCACGTTTTAGCCATTTTTCCGTAAATGGGAAAGCCAACCAGTACGAGCATTCAGCTCTTAACATACGTTATCTTATAAAGCTCCACGCTTTAAATAATTCTTCATGGAGGTAAGGAATGAGCTGCGACCATAAGAAATGCTCGTACGACTGTA
>NZ_NPBF01000557.1 GCF_002272135.1 Virgibacillus sp. 7505
GTGTAAATCGTGTCATTTCGCTCAAAGGCAAACAGTTTTGGCCCCATGCCAATGGCAAATTCATAGCAAAGAATCCCCGCTTTTTTGGCAAAGTAGAGATGGCCCCATTCGTGGACAAAGACAAGCACACTAAATATCGCAATAAAAGCAAGTAATGTATTCAAAAACGATACCGCCTCTCGGTTTGTTATGCTTGGAGC
>NZ_NPBF01000558.1 GCF_002272135.1 Virgibacillus sp. 7505
ACGAATATGCAAAATCGTTTGGTCTCTGTTTTCGTCATACACGGTTTCAAATGTGATCAATGGATTATCCTGATGTTGTGTAACGTGTTTTGTACTATTGGCAATAACCTGTTCTATAATAAACGCTAACCCTTTGCGGTCGGAGAGAATTTCCATCTCTTCGCCTTTGAACTGGATTTGAAAACCAGATTCATCAAGTAG
>NZ_NPBF01000559.1 GCF_002272135.1 Virgibacillus sp. 7505
ATTGGATGTTGGAACAGCCATCCAACTCTGCCGATTCCCGCAGTTCATTAGGGATATTCTGGAAGAATGTGCGGATAATAACGACATTGTACACCGATACTGCCCCAGGCACGATCACAGCCCAAATCGTGTTCAACATTCCTAAATCACGGACGAGCAAATAGGTCGGCACCATTCCCCCGCTAAAGAACATTGTAAAAA
>NZ_NPBF01000560.1 GCF_002272135.1 Virgibacillus sp. 7505
AATTAGTATAGACTGATTCCCCATTTATAAACGTTTCTCTTACAACCGTACCCGCTTGCAATGGCGGACCGCTCCAAATAACAAGATCCGCATCTTTGCCTGCTTCAATCGTGCCAAGACGGTCGTCGATATCGAGATGTTCTGCCGCCCGTACAGTAATCGCCTCCAACATCCGTTGCTCGCTAATTCCGTATTTTAAAG
>NZ_NPBF01000561.1 GCF_002272135.1 Virgibacillus sp. 7505
CTCTTGACCGCCTAAAAGAGATTTGCAGCAAACATGGCGTTCGTTTATGCCTTGACGCATGCAGCAGCATCGGCTCTGTTCCAGTTGACTTATCTGGCGTCTGGCTTGCTAGTTCAGTCAGCGGCAAAGGATTGGCAGCTTATCCCGGACTGGCCCTCGTCTTCCATGACGAACCAGCTTTCGCAAATGATTCGTTGCCTG
>NZ_NPBF01000562.1 GCF_002272135.1 Virgibacillus sp. 7505
CTTGAAGGCTTGCATTTTCTTCCCGAAGATTTTTTATTAGGAGATCTTTTTTGTGTATCTGATCAGTCAATTCACCACTTAAATTCTTCCAATGGTCCCGATCTGCGTAAATCAATTTTGCTGCTTTAGAGTCCATTCTTGCATCCTCCTTCTTTGGCGGCAGGAGCCGCGTTGTTTAGTTGCTTTCGTTTTGTTCTTTCC
>NZ_NPBF01000563.1 GCF_002272135.1 Virgibacillus sp. 7505
TAAGCGAAGTGGGGGGTAGTTCAATTTAGATAGAAAGGATGATGGTGTTGTCAACGATTTATCGCGCTTTAACGATCGCAGGAACCGATCCTACAGGAGGAGCTGGCATTCAAGCCGATCTCAAAACTTTTCAAGAACTAGAAGTGTATGGAATGAGTGTGATTACCTCTTTAGTGGCGCAAAATACGACAGGTGTACGGG
>NZ_NPBF01000564.1 GCF_002272135.1 Virgibacillus sp. 7505
GCATATATATGTGGCAGGAAGGAGGAAAACAAGATGAAATTCTCTTTTTTACTGCGGACAGTAAAAAAAGAATTTTAACTCAAACGCAGCCTGTTTAGAGGTACACCTTCAGGCTGCGCACACCCTAAAAAGGAGGTGAATCCAACGCATGAAAAATGAAATCCAATTTGAGTTATTTGGTGACTACGCACTTTTTACCGA
>NZ_NPBF01000565.1 GCF_002272135.1 Virgibacillus sp. 7505
ACACCCATGTCGGCATCTGGGCTGAAGTGACAGAGGACGTAAACGACGCCAATGAATATTCTGAACCGTTTACCCCTCTCATGGAGGCAACGGACGGCATTCATTTAGACCACTTTTCCTTCCAAGATGCCGTGCGTGGCGGCGTCACCACTGTACAAACAGGGGCTGGAAGCGCCAACCCGATTGGCGGCATTTGGTCGA
>NZ_NPBF01000566.1 GCF_002272135.1 Virgibacillus sp. 7505
GCTGCCAACTCGCTGCCATTTCGTTTTTCCGGTGCGTAGGTTACTTGTTTAATCATGCCTTCTGCTAAATTCATCCATTTTTTCATGATTGGTACGGATGGTTCTACAATGTATTCGAGAGGCTGTGCGCCTTTTTTCGTTTCATTAATAAAAGGCCCTTCAATATGTAGGCCGACAATTTCTGCTTCTTTATCCGCCCG
>NZ_NPBF01000567.1 GCF_002272135.1 Virgibacillus sp. 7505
GGCTAATCAACACGCACGGCCATACAGGCATGTCTTTGTTCCGTGGCGTTAGCGATGACGTGTCTCTGTCTAAGTGGCTTGCAGAACACATTTGGCCACTGGAACAAAAACTTGACCAAAAAGCAGTAGAAGCAGCCCGCCTTTTAAGTATGGTGGAGATGATTGAATCTGGGACAACGACGTTTTTAGAAATGTACCAT
>NZ_NPBF01000568.1 GCF_002272135.1 Virgibacillus sp. 7505
CCTTTATCGTGGCCATGTTGACCAGCCAACGGCTTATGGCGGGCTTATTCTTGGGCTTCGTGGCAGCGCACGCTTTACCTTTAATGGTTCTAATTCAATCGAAGTCAGCCAAGGGAAAGCAATCATTGGCGGCTATCAAATGCGCTTAGAGTTAGAAGTCGGTGAAACGGGTTGTGAATACGCGCTTATTCACTTCTTGC
>NZ_NPBF01000569.1 GCF_002272135.1 Virgibacillus sp. 7505
GTGATGCCAAGAATTTTCATTTTGCCGGCACGAGCCTGTTCAGCAGCTTCTGACACACCTGTTGACACAACATCAACGCTGCCATTTAAAACAGAAGTCATTGCCCCGCCTTCCTGATCAGACACGTAACGAATTTTTGTAATATCTACACCAGCTGCATCGGCAAATAAGACAAACTGCATATGGTCCATACTTCCTGG
>NZ_NPBF01000570.1 GCF_002272135.1 Virgibacillus sp. 7505
GAATATCGCTTATGGAAATCAGCCAGGTGAACCAGTAGACCAAATGGCGCGGAAGTGGAAGGAGCTTGCCGAAGAACGGAGCAACGGACGCTTGAACATACGGTTATATCCTAGCTCACAGCTAGGCTCTGAAGCAGACGTAGTTGAGCAGGCACTGTTTGGGAGCAATGTGATCATCTTTACAGGCTATGACTTCCTTA
>NZ_NPBF01000571.1 GCF_002272135.1 Virgibacillus sp. 7505
CTGCTTCCTTTTGTCCCTCCCATGCTTCTAGAAACGCTTCAACCTCCTCTACACCTTCAAAATGGGCGTCATAAATATGTTGGATTACGGTCTTTCCACTTTTTAGCATATGGGTATAAGGAACATGGTGAAAAAACAATAACAATTCGTCTGGGCAAGTCGCTACATTTCCATACAACTCAGCCACAGGTTGTTTGTAT
>NZ_NPBF01000572.1 GCF_002272135.1 Virgibacillus sp. 7505
CATCGGCGCCTCATCCATTTCTCCTTCCCCAATTACGACTGTTCCTTTCATGGGGATTGTGTCAAACACATCGCGCATCGCTTCCGTAGCCGCACGGTCAGCTTCTTCCTTATTGCCAAGGCCCATCCAACGACCAGAAGCTAGCGCTGCTGCTTCAGTTACTCGGACAAGCTCCATTGATAAACTACGTTCCACTCTAT
>NZ_NPBF01000573.1 GCF_002272135.1 Virgibacillus sp. 7505
AGGAAAGGCATATGACGATGTTTTCAAGCATGAACGTATCTGGATCAGGACTGACACTACAGCGGTTGCGCATGGATGTAGCAGCAAGCAACATTGCCAATTCTGATACAACAAGGGCAGAGCTTGTAAATGGTGAATGGCAGCCTTACCAGCGGCGAATGGTTGTCCAAGGCCCGACGTCGATGGGGCGCTTTTCGACA
>NZ_NPBF01000574.1 GCF_002272135.1 Virgibacillus sp. 7505
TACATCGAGCAACTCGGGAAAATGAAAAACAATCTATTAAACTTCGAAGCAAGCAACGCGTTGCTTCGCCAAGATTTTCTAACAGAAACAATCCCAAATGGCATCAACCGCATCAAACAAAATGCCGAAGCGAGCACAGAGGCAATTAACAGTGCGTGCGCCTCGATCCAAGACTTAGTCCACACCGGCACATTCACAAT
>NZ_NPBF01000575.1 GCF_002272135.1 Virgibacillus sp. 7505
TTACAACAGGAGTAGAACAAGGAGCAACGTTTTTATTTAGCGGAAACGTTTCAGAACTTCCTGGAGCAGAAGGGGAAGTTGATTGGATGCAGTATTATTCGACGTTCCAGGTGACAGAAGAGTTTTTAGAGGAAAACCCGAATACCGTCAAAGCCCTTTTGCGCGCTCTTTTGCGAGCAACAGAATATATCAATGAAGAT
>NZ_NPBF01000576.1 GCF_002272135.1 Virgibacillus sp. 7505
ATACCTGCTATCGAGCAATGCCGGAGTTGGTAGGGACATGTAGCGGACTTTGAGGGAAGCGCTAACCATTCGAAGGAGTGTGTAAAAGCATATGAAAGTAGGATTGAGTTCATACAGCCTGTTGCAAGCGTTAAAAGACGGACGCACCACGATAGTAGACGCCCTTCAGTGGGTAGCCGACAATGGCGGCGCCCATATGG
>NZ_NPBF01000577.1 GCF_002272135.1 Virgibacillus sp. 7505
GCATTAAGCTGTCAGACCACTTGAAAGAGCTCGGTTTCGACATGGTTCGCTTTAAAACAGGAACGCCTCCTCGTGTCCATGGAAATACGATTGATTACAAGAAAACAGAAATTCAGCCTGGAGATGACAAACCTCGCGCCTTTTCGTACGAGACGACAAAATTCATTACAGACCAGCTGCCGTGCTGGTTAACGTATACG
>NZ_NPBF01000578.1 GCF_002272135.1 Virgibacillus sp. 7505
TGCTCGAGGAAAGGAGCGTACAAACGTACGTGACTGACCGAGAGACACGAATTGGACGAAGAAATTCGCCGCTTATCTGCATTATTGTTTGACAAAGAGAAGCAAGAAGTTCGAGGACAAGAAGTGCTCGAGGAAAGGAGCGTACAAACGTACGTGACTGACTGAGAGACACGAATTGGACGAAGAAATTCGCCGCTTAT